>NZ_QJJM01000004.1 GCF_003201955.1 Blastomonas natatoria | reverse complement strand
GAGGAGGCTCAGCCGCTACAGATTACACCAAAGGCCGCCTGAAAATGCAGCCCGCTGGCCACAACCGAATTTACACCACGTTGACGGACACGACCATGATATGGGCTAGTTAGCGTCGCCAGGCTAGGAACAGTATGGATAGGGGAATGTGGTCATGACTATGAATGCGCCAGAAGTTGACGGCGGGGCGAACGATGTTGTCGCTCAGTCGGCGGAACAGGAAAACCATGCAGCTCGTCGTGCCTGGAGCAAGCCCACCCTGAACGAGGTCGACATCGCAAGTGTGACGATGGCCGGCGGCCCTGGTGTTTCGGACTCAGGCATTCTGTCCTGAATTCAACTTTGCGGGGGCTTGGCAAGCCTGCAGTCAGGCAGAGTCCCCGCATATTTGTCCACTGAAATGTCGTAACGGCCTGTTCCCCGGTGGCGTCAGGGCAGGCTCAGCGACATAGAGCCTGTCGAAATCCCCGCATATCTGCTGTTTGGTGAAATCGGGCCGGACCAGGCATTATTCAGCAGCGTCTCGTTGCGGTCTCTGACTTGACCCGATCGCCAATCAGGAATTGTCGCGCTGGACTTTGCGCAGGAAATGCGTCGCCGATAGGGTGCGCAGGAACTGGTATCGATACTTCAGGTCATCCGATGGCAATGCCTTGTCCGGGTCCGGCATCGAGCGACCGAGGCACTCGAGACCATCAAGATCAAATAGCGTATCGGCCTGCACGTTCGATCGAGCGCGCACAGCTTCATCGAGCAGGTCGTCCCGCGCAGTTGCCATTCGGCTGAGCCAATCGGCTGCCTGCAGTCCCTTCCTGCGCTCCTCCAGAATTGCGCTTGGCAATCGATCCTGAAACGCCCGGCGATACAGCCACTTCGGCTGGCCCTGACGCAGGAACAGCGAGTCCGGCAGAGCAAGACACAGATCGATCAGGCGTCGATCCGCTGTGGGATCACGATAATCGACCCCAAATCTGGCCAGCAGCCCCTTGTTGGACAAGGCTACAAGTTCCTGCTGCCAGAACAGTCCGAGAATGCGATGGCGTCGATCACGCGCGGTCTTCCCCGTCTCGTCGTATCGATCCTCGGACAGCTGATCGGTGCGAAGCAAAGAGAAATTGAGCGGATGACGCGTCTGCCGTCCAAACTGTCGCTGCAATGCCTCGAAACGCTCACGTCGCAAGAAAGGCCGCAGACTCCAGTTGGCCAGCCCCAATGGGGTCATCGCGCCGCTTCGCAGCACGGCGAACGCCTCGATCAGCCAGCGCAACAGCTTGCCGCGGCAAAGCAGTGCATTCAGCCGCTCCAAGCCGTGATCGCTGATCGTCATGTTGCCCCACAAGCCCGTGAGGACGACCGTTCCTCGGCCAAGTGCTCCCGCGCGGCGTGCAAGCTCCGTCATCCAAACCTCGTTGCAGAGGTTGAGAGACGGATATTCCTGATAATGGAACCTTGCATCGCGATCGTCGCCGATTGCCCGGCCAGGCGCATGATCGATGATGTGGTCAATGTTCGGGTACCGCTCTGCAACTTGCCGGGCGTGCGCACTCTCGTCGCCAAAACGGCTGGGACTTTCGAGAACCCGCGCATCCGGGTGGGGAGCATGGGTGATCGCCGTGAGCCGCTGATCCGTTTCAGCCAATTGCAATGCAGCGGAGGCTGTCACGGCGGTGCTATCCAGCCCGCCGCTCAATAGCGACGCATAGCCAGCTATGCCTCGCAACCGATCAGCAACGGCGCGGTCGAACAGGGTGCGAAACGCTTCGATCTGTGGCCGGGGATCGGCGCTGTCGGGCAATGGTGGAGGCGGGGCATACCAGTGCCTGATCGACCGCTCGCCTCCTGCCGCGAAGCAGACATGGGTGCCGGGCTCGACACGGTCTATGCCAGCGAAAAAACTCCCGGTGCCCTTCATCGGCACAAATCCCAGAAGATCGCGAATTGTGGTGATGTTCGCAGCGTAGGCGACATCGGGCAGGGCATGAAGACCCTTTGCCATGGACGCGAAGGCAAGCCCGTTGCTTGTGCGGGCATAGAAGAGCGGTCTGCCGCCGGGAAAGTCGCGGACCAGATGCAGATGCCGCTCTTCGGCATCCCAGACGGCAAAAGCGAAATCGCCGTAGAGCCGATCGATGCAGCCAGGGCCCCAGGCCCTCCACGCGGCAACGATCAGCGCCGACTCGGACATGTTCTGCAATCGCTCGGCAGGGATGGCCAGCTCTGCTGCCAGATCGGCGCGGTTGTCGATCCGCGCATCCGCCACGAGGTGGAAGCGACCCGATTCGTCCGCCAATGGCTGGCGATCGAAGCGATCTTCCGGCACCAGGCGCATGAGCTGGCAGGCAATGGCAACGGTGCCATCGTCGCTTTCCCATCTGGCAGCCCGGTCGCGGCCGTATATCGCAAGGGCCGATTGCATTGCCGCTACATCCTGGGAGGCGTCAGAATGACCCCTCTCAAGCCATAGCCCGCAGATGGCACTCATCGTGGCGTCCCCTGTTCGATTGCAACCAGGCGCTCGATTTCCTCGCAGATGTCAGTCAGGGCCTCGAAATTGTCCGGTCGATCGAGTGCCATGACCGGGACCCTGACGGCCACTTGCGTGCTCCACTCGAGCACGGCTGGCGCGTAACCGGCTGAATAAGCAACAGGGCGCTGATAGACATGGTTGCAGAGCATAGCCGCGCCCTGCTGCCTGTTGAGCGGTACATAGTGCGGCCGGTCGCGGCTCGGATCACAGCCGAGGGCCAGTACCAGCCTCAGAGGCAGGCTATCTCCCGGTATCGGGCTGCCCAGATCGACATAATATTTATCATATCCTGCGGCGATGCGCGCTTCTTCTGAAACGCCATCGCCAAGGCGGTACGCCGAATCCTGCCAGAGACGCATGACGTTCATGCCCGGAGGGACGCGGGTGGTCACTGGATCGACCAGCAATTGATCGTCTCCCACAAGCCGGTGTCCGCGCGCCACCAGGGCCCTGCCAAGCGTGGATTTGCCTGCTCCGCTGTGTCCGACGATGGCAATCAGTCTTCCAGCCACTTCAACCCCGCAGCCATGCAACGGCACCAGACCTCTCTGAAAAAGCAGCCAGCCCATGGCGGGCCCGAAAAGTGCCGCGTGCAATCCTGCCTGAGAAAGATGGGGGCTCGCCTCGACGGTTATGAGGCGACCCGATGAAATGGCAGCAGCAAACCCCAGTTCCGAAGTGAATCGCGCTTCCTTGTCGGCAAAAATGGAAAATTTGCCTGCGAGAGCTACCGGCGTCTCCTGGCGATTTTCCAGGGCAGCAAAACGGATTGTCACGTCGGCACGCGTTGCGGCCGATAAGGGAAGAAAAGGCAATGGGCGCTCGCAGCCAATTATCAGCCCGTAGAGAGAGTAGAAGAATTGGGGCAAAATTTCTCCGTGGATCAGCCGGAAGCGATCTCTGCCTAGCATTCATGATCGTTTGACTAAGTTTTCAATAAAATAGTGAATAATAGTATTTGATACAACGAAAGGCTGGGTAATATAAATAGTGCGAAAAAATTTTTTATAAATAGATTTTTATTTTGAAACTTCGACGAGGCCTTTGGCCTCCATTTGATTCAAGAATTCCAGAAGATCGGTTTTGATCTGACCCGGTTCTGATTCGAA
Source organism: Blastomonas natatoria (assembly GCF_003201955.1). Lineage (GTDB taxonomy): Bacteria > Pseudomonadota > Alphaproteobacteria > Sphingomonadales > Sphingomonadaceae > Blastomonas > Blastomonas natatoria. The sequence continues at coordinate 305,096 of NZ_QJJM01000004.1, read as the reverse complement.
TCGTGTATTCATTACCGCGCACAAGTCAGCGAAACTGCGGGGTTGTCCCAACTCTCGGAAAATTTCAGAGCCGATGGAATCGAGGTGAAAATATTTTCCGCTCGCTACATCGAGCATGATGAAATCGCCGTCCATCTCTGAAAATATAAGGCCTGATCTGATGGATACGGTGCTCGATGTGTCAATCATAAATCTCATCTCAACTTGAAAGGGATGAATTCCAATTGTTCAACATGATTAAACAATCATTTGAGAATATAATTTGGATCGTCGCAGTGAGAACCGATAGATATTATAATCAAATGATGATCACTGAATGGAAAATGTTGCCGCAATTTAGATATCAGGAATCTCCATCTTCGCAAGATGGGTCGTGTGCCAAAGGACTGCGTAGGATTGTCGCTTGACGGCAGGACCGAGTCGACGTGAGGCAGTCACCGCTATCCATCCAGCGCGGCCAGCGTCCGGTCAACTCACGGCGATGCGATAGCCGATCCCGGGCTCGTTGATGATCAGCTTCGGGTGCGCAGGGTCGCGTTCCAGTTTTCGGCGCAAGGCCCGGACCGCGACGCGGAGATAGTCCAGATCCTGGCGATGCGCTGGTCCCCAGACATCGGTAGCATCGCGCGCAATGAGCACGAAGACCGCCCGCCCATGGGCTGCAAGCTCGGGCACGATCTCTAATCCGCCGGGGTCGGCAAGGCCCAGATCAAGTAGCGCAACCAGCGGCGAAGGCTCGGCAGCGGCCACGCCATGCGCTTCGGCAGCAGCGCATGCACGAACCCGAACACCACCGAGTTGAACGCCGGCTGTGCGATCGAAAAATGATGGTGGTGGCGACAGCGGCAACCACCGCAGTGGTGAGCAACAAGGTCAACCTCAGGGCGTCTTTCTGCTTGGCCAGAACAGGACGGTCTCTCGTTGCACGACAGGCACTGATCACGTTCCCCCCGCACGTTGCGTAGCGGGAATCCGCTGAGGCTCGGCATCCCGACGCCAGAAGAAAAGACAGCGGGGCTAGGCCGCTGCCTTTTCAAGGATGTGTCGGTGGAATCTTGCGCTGGCGTCAGGCCAGGGGAGCGCCTGGCTTACGCGGCCGTGCGTCCCGCAAGCGTGTTCCTCGCAGCTTCCTGCTTTTCATGGTGACGCTTCAGCAAGTAGCCGCCGGCACCAATGGCGATCAGGGAAGGAAGGCTGAGACGGGAAATGATGAACGGAATAGCCGAAGCGGCAATCGCGCCGGTCGTTGCACCTGCCGCGCTGTCGGCCCTGGGCGTCCTGCCGGCCAGCTTGGCGCCGATAACGGCTCCGATGATATTCTTGATCATTGCGGTTCTCCTTCGTTCCCCCTTCTACCGCACGGCGCGATTTTGGTTCCGCAGCAGGCATTTTGAGAAATGGACGAAGCCCGGCCTACGCGAGCAGGTTCAGTGCGATGTGTGCGCAAGCGGCAGGCAGATCTCGAACGTGCTGCCCTGGCCCGGTGCGCTGTGTTTCAGGGTGATCCGCCCACGGTGCAGCTCGACCAGCTGCTTGACCAGAGCCAGCCCGATGCCAAGGCCATCCCGGTTCATCCTGCCGTCGGCCGCGACCTGCGCAAAGATATCGAAGATGCGGCCCTGCTGCTCGGGGGCGATCCCGTGCCCGTTGTCGATAACCTCGATCAGCGCGGCCCCTTGCTCGACGCGCAGTGTGACCTGGATGGTGCCACCGTCGGGCGTGTAACGCGCAGCGTTGCTGACCAGATTGCCGATGATCTGCGTGACCCGGGCATCGTCGCCCTTCATCTGCACCGGGCTGGCGGGCATATCGAGATGCAGGCTGTGTCCGCCAGCCTCGATCGACGGCTGCACCGTCTCGATGGCAAAGCCGATCACGTCCTGCAGCACCAGATCGTCGAGCCGCAGAGAAATCTTGCCCTGCTCGATCCGGGATATGTCGAGCAAGTCCTCGACGAGACGGGTCATGTGGCTGAGACTGCGGTTCATGGCGCTGCGGATCTCTACCACCGCATCGGTACCTTCGCGGCGTTCCAGAAGCCGGAGCCCTGCAACCAGCGCCATGATGGGGTTGCGCAGTTCATGCGCAAGCACGGCGAGGAACCGGTTCTTCTGCGCGTCAGCCGCCTGCAGTTGAGCGCTCATTTCGGCCAGGCTGTCACGCTGCGCCGCGATCTGCTGCCGCTGCTGGTGGAGATCGAAGAATACGTTGGCCTTGGACCGCAGGATATCGGCCTCGATAGGCTTCTGGATGAAGTCGACTGCGCCCGCTTCATAGCCGCGAAAGCGCCGCGCCGTGTCGCCGGTCCCGGCGGTCACGAAGATGATCGGCACATGACTGGACCGGGCGCTGCCGCGCATCAGCTCTGCCAGCTCGAACCCGTCCATGCCCGGCATCTGCACGTCGAGCAGCGCCAGTGCATAGTCATGGACCAGCAACAGTTCGAGCGCCTCTTCGCCGCTGCGCGCGCTGTGACAGACCAGCCCATCGCGTTGCAGCAGCGCCTCCAGCGCGATCAGATTCTCCTCAAGATCATCGACCAGCAGGAATTTGATCGGTTCGTCCGCAGCCGTCATGAAATGGCCCAGCCTTGCAATTGGTGGATGATCTGCTCGAAACTCATGGGCCTGGCCGCAGGGCAGGCGGCCAGCGCGGCAGCGGGCATGGTGCCGACTTCTGCCGTATCGGGATCCTCGACCATGGCGATGCCGCCCGCATCCCCTATCGCTTTCAGCCCTCTGGCGCCATCATGATTGGCGCCGGTCAGGACCACGCCTGCCAGATTCGGGCCGAACGCATCCGCCGCCGTCTCGAACAGCACGTCGATGGCAGGACGGGAATGATTGACCGGCTCTTCCGACGAGAGCGCGACCGATCCGCCAGGTTCGACCATCAGGTGATAATCGGATGGCGCGAAATAGACCGTCCCACCCGCCAGCATTTCCTTGTCCTCGGCTTCCTTGACCCGCAGGGCACATTTTGCTGCGAACAACTGAACCAGAGCGTTCTCCTTGCGTGGCGGGATATGCGCCACCACCAGCACCGGTACGGCAAAATCGGCGGGCAGGGCGGGCAGGATACGCGAAAGCGCCTGCACACCGCCGGCTGATGCGCCGATGACGATCGCCCTGCCGGTCATCCCAGCGCCCTCTGGTAGATTTTCTCGCTGGGCACAAATTCCTCGAAGGCATCGGCATGCTGGGTGAAGCGCAGGCTCTCTTTCGAGCCAAGCCCCAGAAATCCACGCCGGGCGAGCGAATCGCGGAACAGTCCGACCGCCCGGTTCTGCAGGTCGCGGTTGAAATAGATCAGCACGTTGCGGCACGAGATGAGGTGCATTTCGCCGAAAACCGCGTCGGTCACGAGGCTATGGTCCGAAAACACCACCTGATTGCGCAGCGACTTGTCGAATACCGCGCGGCCATAATCGGCGGTGTAATAATCCGACAGCGAGGTCAGCCCCCCGGATTTCTGATGGTTCTCGGTGAACAGCCGGATCTGGTCGAGCGAATAGACACCCGTTTCCGCCGCCTTGAGCGCCTGGGGGTTTATGTCGGTGGCGTAGAACAGGGTCATGTGCGCCAGCCCTTCCTCGCGGAACAGGATGGAGAGCGAATACAGCTCTTCGCCATTGCTGCACCCGGCGACCCAGACCTTGAGCGAGGCATAGGTGCGCAGATGCGGGATCACCTTCTCGCGGAGCGCGCGGAAATAGGAAGGGTCGCGAAACATTTCGCTGACCTGGACGGTGAGGAAGTTCAGCAGTCGCGGCAGCATGGTGCGATCGTGCAGCACATCGGCCTGCAGCGCGGAGATACTGTCATAACCGAGCTGCTTGCGCGCATGGAGCAGCCGGCGCTTGAGCGAGGCTCGCGCATAATCGCGAAAGTCATAATGGTAGTGCTGATACACCGCCTCGAGCAGCAGCTCGATCTCGATGTCTTCGATGGCGTCGGTCATCAGCGCGGCATCCAGACCCGGATCAGCGACAGCAGCTTGTCGACGTCGATCGGCTTGGCCATGTAATCGTTGGCGCCGGCATCAAGGCAGCTCTGCTGGTCATCGGGCATCGCCTTGGCTGTCAGCATGATGATAGGCAGGCGGCTCCATTCGGAATTGCTGCGGATCGACCGTGCCGCCGTAAGCCCGTCCATGACCGGCATCATCACGTCCATCAACACCAGATCGATGGTCTTGCCTTCACCCTTGCTGGCGGCCTCCAGCGCATCGAGCGCATCCTGTCCGTTGCGTGCGATCTGGGTGATGACACCGCGCGGCTCGAGCACGCTGGTGAGCGAATAGACATTGCGGACATCATCTTCGACGATGAGGATGCGCCGTCCTTCGAGGGCGGCATCACGATGCCTCGCCTTCTCGATCATCTTGCGCTGCTCTGGCGGCAGTTCGGCAACCACCTGATGCAGGAACAGCGAAACCTCGTCGAGCAGGCGCTCCGGCGATTTTGCGCCCTTGATGATGATCGAGCTCGAATAGCGCCGAAGCCGCTGTTCCTGATCGGCGGTCAGGTCCCTGCCGGTATAGACGATGACCGGCGGAAACGCCTGATCGCCGTCGGCGCTCAGTTCCTCCAGCAGTGTGAAGCCCGAGGCATCGGGGAGCGAGAGGTCCAGAACCATGCAATCGAAAGACTCGGTGCGCAGCCGTTCGAGGCATTCGGCCGCAGTGCCGACGCCGACCGTCTCCACATCCTGCGATTTCAGCAACTGCCCGACCGCGTCGCGCTGCACGGCATCGTCCTCGACGATCAGCACCCGCCGCATGCGCGAGGCGAGCTTGGCCTGGAGCGTGCTCAGCGCGTCGGCCAGCTCGTCGCGTCGGGCCGGCTTGCCCAGAAAGCCGATTGCGCCCAGCGCCATGGCCGTCTGGCTCTGATCCGCGCCCGAGATCACATGGATAGGGATATGCCGGGTCTCGTCCTTGTGCTTGAGCTGGTCGAGCACCGTGAGGCCCGACTGGTCGGGCAGGCCGATATCAAGAACGATGGCATGGGGTCGATATTCGCAGGCGAGCGTGATCGCGTCCTGTGCCGTGCTCGCGACGATGCATTGGAAGCCCATCTCGCGCGAGAGATCGCAGACAATCTCAGCAAAGCTGGCGTCGTCCTCGATCACCAGCAGCAGCTGCTTGCCATCGGCCAGCGCATTGCGATCGTCTTCGGCGACACGCGGGGCGGCGGGCCGCCTGGTCATGCTGGCGGGCAGCGACGGTTGCGCCGGTGCCTCTTCGGCAACGGGTCTGGAGGGCTGGCGGGCAGGGACGATGGCCGGATCATAGTCGGTCGGGATGGTGAGCGTGAAGCGGCTGCCCTTGCCGACAGTGCTGTCCAGGCTGATCGTGCCACCCAGCAGTCGTGCCAGTTCGCGCGAGATCGAGAGGCCAAGGCCCGTTCCGCCATATCGGCGGCTGATGGTGCCATCGGCCTGCTGGAAGGCCTCGAAGATGCTGTCCTGCTGTTCCTGGGCAATCCCGATGCCGGTATCGGCGACCGTGATCGCCAGACGGTCTTCACCCTGCGGAGAAAGGCTGAGGCTGACGCTGACGCTCCCGCGCTCGGTGAACTTGAGTGCATTCGACATCAGGTTCTTGATGACCTGTTCGAGCCTCTGCCGATCGCTGGTGATGGTGGCCGGACATTCGGCCCCGATGGTGATGTCCAGCGCGAGGCCCCGTTCGTCGGCAATCGGCTGAAACATCTTCTGCAGGTCGCCAGCCAGACGCTGTGTCAGCACCGGCGCCGCCTGTATCTCGACATGTCCCGCCTCGATCTTCGAAAGGTCGAGAATGTCGTTGATCAGGACCAGCAGGTCGTTGCCGGCGGAATGGATGGTGCGCGCAAACTTGACCTGCTCTTCGGACAGTCTCTCGTCTGGATTGTCGGCGAGCAGCTTCGAGAGGATCAGCAGCGAGTTGAGCGGGGTGCGCAGCTCATGGCTCATGTTGGCGAGAAAATCGGACTTGTACTGGCTTGCCTGTTCAAGTTCGCGTGCCTTGAGCTCGAGCGCAGCCGATGCGCGTTCCAGATCGTCGCGCTGCGCTTCCAGTGCCTGGGCCTGTTCCTCGAGCTGACTGTTGGTCTGTTCCAGTTCGACCTGCTGCAGCTCCAGCCGGGCCTGGCTTTCCCTCAGTGCTGCGCCCTGTTCTTCCAGTTCCTCGTTGGAAACGCGAAGCTCCTCGCTCTGCGCCTGAAGCTCGCCCGCCTGGCGCTGCGTCTCTTCCAGCGCGTCCTGCAGCCGGGTGCGGAAGCGGGCAGACCTGAGCGCAATGCCGATCGCGCTGCCCGATTGCTCGAGCAGTTCGATGACCAGATCGTCGACCGGCTCGAAAAAGCCGAGCTCGATGATGCCGTTTACCATATTGTCGGCCTTGGCCGGCGCGATTACCAGATGGCGGGGGGCATCGCTGCCCAGCGCCGAACCGATCGTCAGATATCCCTGCGGCACATCATTGAGCACCATCAGCTGACCATCGACCGCAGCCTTGCCCAGCAGGCCCTCGTTCAACCCGAAGGACAAAGGCACATCGGCAGCCTGCGGTACGCCCAGCGTGCTGGCGCGGTTGAAGCTTCCGCCTTCGCCCTTGAACAGCACACCTGCGCGACTGCCGGTCCGTTCGGCAAAAAAGGCGAGAATCGCATCGGCGAGATCCGCGACCGACTTGTCGCCCATCATGGCGGTGGACAGCTCGACCTGCGCCTGTTGCAGCCATTGCTGCCGCTCACGCTGACGCATGCCGCGGATCATCAGCAGGAAGATGACGATGGTGAGCGCAATGCCACTGAGGCTGGTCACGGCAGCGCTGACCACTGCAGTGTTCGAGGCCGCAGCCATTTCTGCGATATGGACCTGGCGCTTGCGCAATTCTTCGCGCGCCATGCTGGCGATCTGGGCCCTGATCGCGTCCATGGCCATCTTGCCGCGATCTGAATCGAGCGCGGCCAGTGCCTGCTGAAAGCCGACATTGCGGCGCAGCTGGATCGTTCGGTCGAGCTCGCGCAGCTTCTGGTCGACATTGCGCGCCAAGAGCTCGAGATTGTCCGACTGGACGTCATCGCCCTGCATCGTGCTCTGGAGCCCCGCCAGCTTGGCGCGAGCGATCGCCGTCCCTTCGATATAGGGCTCCAGATAGGCGTCCCGCCCCGTAAGCAGATATCCGCGCTGTCCGGTCTCTGCGTCCAGCGCTGCGCCAAGCAGGTCATCGAGCGCATTGAGCACCAGATGCGTGTTGCGGATTGCCTTGTCGCTGGCGCGCATGTTGGCGATATTGAGATAGGCGATCCCCGCGCTGAGCAGGAAAAAGCCGATCCCGGCAACCAACCCGGCAATGGCCCATCTGTTCGCCAATCCGCCAGAGCGAGGCATGGTGCGGTTCTTCATGGTTTTGACAGGTCTCGCTGAGGGACGGTATCGGCGGTCTAGCCCATTGCAGCCGCCTTGTGCAAATGCGTGCGCGTGACGCCGTCGACTTTTGCCGCGATCAGTCCGGCATTGCTGCCAGTACGCGGGCGGGTGTCATAGGATAGTCGAAAATTCGCGCGCCACAGGCATTGTAGATCGCATTGGCAATCGAAGCTGCGCCACCGCACATGCCCAGTTCTCCGATGCCCTTGGCCTGGATGAAGCTGGCTGCGGGATCGCGCTCTTCTATCAGGATGACGTCGAGGTCGGGGACGTCGCGGTGCACGGGCACATGATATTCGGCGAGGTCGCGGTTGACGAGATGGCCGTCGCGCGGATCGAACTCAAGCGCTTCGGTCAGGGCCATGCCGATGCTCCAGGTAATTCCGCCGAGGCATTGCGATCGTGCGGTCTTGGCGTTGAGAACCCGCCCGAATCCGAAAGCGCCCAGCATGCGGTCGACCCGGGTCTCGCCCGTATAGTGATTGACCCGAACCTGAGCGAAAAATGCTCCAAAGCCCGATGCCGCAAAATCATCCTTGATCCTGCCCGGCTCGTAATGCCCGGTCTGCGCAATGTCGCTGCCGTCCAGCAGCTCAACGAGTGTCTGTCCATCGCCAGCCTTGCCGTCGGAGAGCCGCAACTGGCTCTCGTCTGTTCCCAGCTGCGCCGCAAGCTTCTCGCGGATCGCCATGCAGGCGACATAGACCGCCGATCCGATCGAAGCGGCGCCCCAGCTGCCGCCCGATCCGGGGCCGCGCGGATGGCGGGTGTCGCCCAGATCGACCAGGATGCGTTCCGGGCGGAGGCCCAGCATCTCGCCGACAATCTGCGCGACGACGGTATAGGTGCCGGTGCCGATATCGGTCATGTCGGTTTCGACGACTGCGGTGCCATCTGCTTTCAAGGTCACGCGCGCCTTGGCCTCGGCGACATTGTGGACGCGCGCAGCGCTCGCCATGCCGGTGCCAATCCACCACTCGCCCTCGCGCCGCTGGCGGGCAAGGCGCGACCCATGATCCCAGCCAAAGGCTTCGGCGCCCTGGCGCAGACATTCGGCCAGCTTGTGCGATGAAAAGGGCAGGCCGCGTTCGGGATCCTTATCGGGAATATTGCGCAGCCGCAGCTCGACCGGGTCGATCCCGGCTTTCTCGGCCAGTATGTCCATCGCCGCCTCGAGGGCTGGCATGCCCACTGCTTCGCCCGGCGCGCGGACCGAACCTGCGGTCATCCGGTGGATCCGCGCCAGCTTGAGCACCAGCTCGCGATTTTCGCCGGGATAGAGAAAGTGCGAAGATTGCAGCACCGGTTCGGCGAACTCCTCGCCGGGGAGATTGGACACCAGGGCCTCGTGCCCGAAGCCGGTGAGAGCGCCGTCCGAATTGGCCGCGAGGCGCAGGCGCTGGGTCGTCTCCGACCGACGCATGATCCCCTGGAACACCTGCTGACGCGACATGACCACGCGTACCGGCCGCTGCAGCTGCATGGCAGCGAGCGATGCTGCGACGACCTCTTCACTGATCCCGAGCTTTGAACCGAAACCGCCGCCGACGAACCTGGATATCAGGCGAATGTTCTCCGCGCCAATCCCGATCGCATCGGCGAGTTCGCAGATATTGTAATTCAGCATCTGCAGCGATGCGTGCACTGTCAGCGTCCGCCCGTCCCATTGCGCCATTGCGGCATGGGGCTCCATCGCTGCGGACGCATGGCCCTGGGTGGTATAGGTTGCATCGACTGCAAAAGCCGCATCGGCCATGGCCTTGTCGAGATTGCCTTCGCGGACGGTTTCGTCCTCCTGCTCTTCTGCTGCGACCTCTGCGGGTGTCACCGCAACGTCGCCATCGTCGCGATATTCAACCGCAATGCGCCTCGCAGCATCGCGTGCCTGCTCGAATGTCTCGGCAACCACGAGCGCAATCGGCTGGCCCCAGTAGCAGACGGTGCGCGGCTGCTGCTTTGGCGCCTCGTTGGCGGTGCCCTGGGCAGGGCGGGCGATCAACCGATCATCCTCGATCACCGCCACGACACCCGGCATGCGCATTGCCCCATCGATGTCGACGCGGACCACGGTGCCGCGGGTGATCGTTGCGGTGACCAGAACGCCCTCGGCGCAGTTTTCGCAGACATATTCCGCCGCATAGGGCGCAGTGCCGGTAACCTTTGCCAGGCCTTCGATGCGGGGCAAGGGCTTGCCGATGACCCCCTGTGCCATCGTATCGAGGCGGTTGTCGGTGGCGGGTTGGTCCTGTTTGAAATGCACGGTCATGCTGCCTGCTCCATCACCTGGGCCAGCACGGCGTGCAGAGCGCGGCGGGCAAGCGGAATCTTGAAATCATTGTCGCCCTGGCCTTCGGCGCTCTCGAGCAGCAGGTCGGCGGCCCGATCGAACAATTCGGCAGAAGGCGCGCTGCCGACCAGCAGCTCGCTGATCCGGGGATCGTGCCAGGGCTTGTGCGCCAGTCCGCCAAAGGCAAGCTCGGCGCGGGTGATAGCGCCGTTTTCGACCGCGATCACCGCCGCGATCGAAACCAGCGCAAAGGCATAGGAGGAGCGCTCGCGGACCTTGCGATAGATCTGCATGCCCTCCAGCGGGGCGGGCAGCTCGACTGCCAGAATGACCTCGCCGGGATCGAGCACATTGTCGCGCCAGGGCGTATCGCCCGGCAGGCGATGAAAATCGCGGACCGGCACCGATCGCTGCTGCCCATCGGCGGCACCGATGATCACGCGTGCGTCGAGCGCAGCCATCGCGACAGCCATGTCGCCGGGATAGGTGGCGATGCAATGGTCGCTGGCACCCAGGACCGCATGCAGCTTGTTGACCCCGCCAATGGCGCCGCAACCACTGCCGGGCTCGCGCTTGTTGCAGGGTTGGTCGATGTCGGTGAAGTAGAAGCAACGGGTGCGCTGGCACAGATTGCCGCCAGTGGTCGCCCTGTTGCGCAGCTGCTGGGTGGCTCCGGCCAGAATGGCGCGCGCAAGGACCGGATAATCGCGCCTGACCCGCGGGTGGATCGCTACGGCAGTATTGGTCGCCAGCGCCCCGATGCTGAGGCCGCCATCATCCGTATCGATGATTTCAGCGAATCCGATCCGCCCGATATCCGCGAGCAATTCGGGCGTCTCGACCTGCAATTTCATCAGATCGAGCAGATTGGTGCCCCCTGCGATCAGCATGGCTTCAGGCGCCTGGGTCAGCCGGGCAGCATCCTCGGGAGAATGGGCGCGGCGATAATCAAACGCCCTCATGCGTCCGACTCGGTGGCGACGTCGGCAATGGCTGCTACGATGTTGGCATAGGCGCCGCAGCGGCAAAGATTGCCGCTCATGCGCTCGCGGATTTCTTCGCCAGTCGGCTCGAAACGGCCCTCCAGCGAAGCGCTGGCATCGCTCGGCCAGCCATTTGCAATCTCGTCCAGCATGGCGGTGGCAGAGCAGATCTGGCCCGGTGTGCAATAGCCGCACTGGAAGCCGTCATGCGCCAGAAAGGCACGTTGCAGCGGCGAGGGTGCTTCGGGCGTGCCCAAGCCCTCGATGGTCGTGATCTGGTCGCCATCGTGCATCACGGCCAGCGAAAGGCAGCTGTTGATGCGCAGCCCGTTCACGATGACGGTACAGGCACCGCACTGACCGTGATCGCAGCCCTTTTTCGTTCCGGTAAGGCCCAGATCGTGACGAAGATAGTCGAGCAGAGACACGCGCGGGTCATCGGGCAGCCGATGAGGTCTGCCATTCACGATCAATTCACTGGCCATCCGCGCCTCCTTTCGACCAGAAAGGCGTCAGCCAGCTTATGGTTCCATCCCCGGCGCGAATCAGGCCGATAAAGGTGCGTTCAGCGAACCGGCGTGGCGCCGGTTCCCACCGCCCTGGCCAGCGGCACATGCGCCCATAGCTTGCGCACTTCGTCATCCAGCCCGGTCAGGTCATAGCGCAGCAGCGCGACGGGCAGGCGGCCCGTATTCATCAGGTAATCGTGGAAGTCCTTGATGGAAAATGCCTCGCCGAGCTGGCGGCGGCGATCGACCAGCATCTTCTGGATCTGGATCGCGCCGATCGTATAGGTCATGCCATAGCCCGGCGGGCGGCGGATATAGATCCCGGCATCGACCCGCGCGACATCATCGTCGAGATAGGGGGTCCATTCCTTCCAGAAGGTCATGGCCTGGCCTACGGTCATCTCGTTGCGCTGCATCTTCACATCGCCGATGGTGCGCGCGGCACGGAACAGCCCGAAGATATAGATCAGTTCGCGGGTCCGCGGTCGATCATCGAACAGGCCCAGCTGCAGCGCCTGTTCCTCCAGATAGAAACCCCAGCCCTCGGTGCGTCCGCTGTCGTTGATATGGCGGCGGATCGGGTGGGTGACCCGCGCCCCGGTCATACCGTCGAAGCGATGGCCGGGAAAGGTCGCGTGGAGATGATCGGGCGAGGCGTCGCGGAACTGCACCTGCTCCCAGAACATCGGCCCCTTGGGCCGCACCACCCACGGGGCGTTGAAGCCAACCTCCTGATAGGTCGAGGGAATATAATCCGGGATCGTGATGATCTGCTCGTCCTTCAGCCACTTGCGGATCTTCGCATCGGTTCCGGCCAGTTGCGCTTCATATTCCTCGGCGCTGGCAGGCAGCTTGAGTTCGGGCAGCTTGCGGTTGCGGTGCCGCTCGGTCGCGTAATTGGACCAGTGCCGCTCCAGTTCGCGTTCGGCCAGGGTGACGATCTCGTCCGAATCATAGGGCATCAGCCGGACATGATGCAGAAACCAGTCATAGGCCGGCTTGCCGACACCGGCGGCCGCAGTCATTTTCGGCCGTTCGGCGACCAGCCAGTCGCGAAAACCTGCAATCGCTTCCTGCGCAGCATCGATATCGGGCAACAGGTCGGGCTGCTGCGTGGTGGCGCGCGCGCGCAGGTCGGCGAACCATCCGATCAGGCCTGCTGGCTCGACCGCGCGATAGGGCATCCCGTGGCCCACACCATCGCCGTTGGAGAGGCTGTGGATCGCCAGATCGGCATAGTCTGCAGCGACCGAATCGAGGTTGATTTGCGCCTGAGCCAGATAGGCAGGGATCGTCCGCAACCGCGCCTTGAAAGCCTCGCGCTGGTCGGGCTTCAGCGGCAGGTCGGTATAAGCCAGCCGCTGCAGATCATCGATATACATGCCGGGGTCGCGCGCCCAGGGCTTGGTGATGTTCAGTGTGAAATCCGCCAGGTCCATCTGGGCGCGGACCGCCAGATAATCGACCTGCTGATGCCTGTCCCAGCGCGCGACCGCAAAGCCGGGCAATTGCGCCTGAAAGGCCGCAAGCTCGGCCCGGCGCCTGTCGACCGTGGCAGGGCTGTAATCGACAATGCCGCCCACCGCCTTGGGCGTCTTCCAGTCGTTGAACGTGGTGAAGAGGGTCACGAAATCCGCGTAGGACCCGGTGCCGTCGGGCGGCCCGGCAGGCTGCTGCGCGGTGGGAAGGGCAGGCGCCTGGGCGAGCGCCGGTCCGCATGGTGCTGCGATCAGCATGGCCAGGGTCAAAAGGGATGCCAAGCGCATGGGGTCCGTCTCCTTCCAGCATTACCATCAGAGCGCCATCCGGGCGTCCGTGCAAATGATCAATTATACCGAAAAATGCATGAATTTGCGCATGATGTGCCCAGCCTGAGCCTTCGTCAAGCGCCGATTTGATGCGCTCAGGGCAACGGCTCTCACCCTCTGATGCAACGCCAGGCGCGGCGGGCCAATCTTCCGCGAAGCCCGCTGACTTTTGTCCACTTGTCGATGAAAATCGTACGTCTGCCAATATCTTGCTGCTTGTGCTCTCGCCGTCGCCGATGTCGGATCGGCGTGGGTGGGCAGTCCGAAAATTGTTCGATCAGCGCCTGAAACATATTTTTCTTTCAGGGCGATTGACGGCGTTGCGACAATATGCTCAAAATCACGCAACTGTTCACGGGAATGATCGATCATCAGATCGGCGTCGTGACGTTCGCAGGCGAGCGTTCAAATCAGGGAGTGTGAAATGGGTATGAAGCGGGTTGGAATTCACAGGGCAGCGCTGAAGTGCGGGTCTGCACTGTTTCTCACGATGGCGGTGACCAGTGCAGCCTTTGCGCAGGATCAGGTCCAGGATCAGGATCAGGCAGAGGGCGAAGCGACCGAATCGATCGTCGTCACCGGTTCGCGCATTCCGCGCCCGGATGTCGAATCGAACAGCCCGGTCAACGTGATCGGCGAGGAGGAAATCAAGCTCTCCGTCACCGTCGAAAGCGAGCAGCTGCTCAACGCGCTGCCTCAGGCCGTGGCGGGGCAGGGCGCACAGTCCAACTCGGGTAACCTGTCTGCTACTGTGAACCTTCGCGGTCTGGGCGCGGTGCGCACGCTGGTGCTGCAGAACGGTCGCCGCATCGTCGGCGCGTCGCAGGATGGCGTGGTCGACCTTAACCTCATTCCTCCCTCGCTGGTGTCGCGGGTTGAAGTCGTCACCGGCGGCGCTTCTGCGGTCTATGGTTCGGACGCGATGGCCGGTGTCGTCAACTTCGTGATGAAGGACGATTTCGAAGGGTTCGAGGTTGGCGGCTTTTACGGCATCAGCGATGAAGGCGATGCTGCGCGCTACAATCTCGAATTCACCGCTGGCGGCAATTTCGACGATGGCCGCGGCAACATCGTCTTCCACGGCAGCTATTTCGATCGTGCACAACTGGTGGGTGCCAAGCGCGACCATGCCATCGTGTTCCTGGCCGATGCCATCGTGAATGGTCAGCCGACGCTGGTCCCGGCCGGCAACGGCGTAACTCCGCAGGGCACGATCTTCTCGCCCCAGCTCGTCGGTCTGCGCGACCGCGCCGGCACGGCGATCGGCACGGCAGGCATCTTCTTTGCGCCTGAAGGCTGGCGCGCCTATCGCGCATCGGACGGCTTCAACGACCGCGTCTTCACCAACCTGCAGATGCCCATGAAGCGCTGGCAGGCATCGGTGCTCGGTCACTACGATCTCACCGATTCCGTCACGGCCTTCTGGGAAGGTTCCTACGTCCAGAACAAGATCAACTCGGTGCTGGGTGCTGTGCCGATGAGCAGCTCGGGCTTCATTCCCGGCTTCCAGCTCGACCTGCGCAACCCCTATCTCGACCCCAGCCTGCGCGAGTTCCTGCGCGTCAATCTGGATGGCGACGGCAACAACCTGGTGCCGGTCAACATCAACCGCCGCCTGCTCGACGGCGGCAACCGCACCAGCGACCAGACGCGCGATTTCTATCGGATCGTGCTCGGTCTCAAGGGCGCGCTCACCGATCGGCTGAACTGGGAAGTCTTCTACAATCAGGGCGAGAACAAGATCGTCGACCGGCAGGGCGGCGGCGTTCTGATCGACAATTTCGCCAACAGCTTCCTCACCAACCCGGCCAATCCGTTCGATTGCGCCGTTGCCGATCCGCGCTGCGTCACCATCAATCCGTTCGGTTTCGGGTCGCTCACGCAGCAGATGATCGACTATATCTCGACCGACCTGACCAACATCACCAACCTCAAGCAGAAGCAGATCGGCGCGAGCGTCACCGGCACCCTGTTCTCACTGCCCGCAGGCGATGTCGGCATTTCGGTCGGTGCCGAATATCGCAAGGAAAGCTCGCAGTTCGATCCTGATCAGCTCTACGTTCAGGGCAAGGCGCTGTCGCGTTCGGCAGGCCTCAGCCCGACCGGCGGTTCGTTCGACGTGGCCGAGCTGTATGGCGAAGTCTATGTACCCATCCTGGCCGACACCCCGGGCTTCGAACTGCTGGCGTTCGAGGGCGGCGCGCGCTTCTCGGATTATTCGACCGCAGGCAAGGTCTATTCGTACAAGATGGGCGGTGAATGGTCGCCGTTCCGTGGCCTGAAGTTCCGCGGCCTTTATCAGCGCGCGGTGCGTGCACCGAACGTGGTCGAGCTGTTCTCCGGCGCCACCAATACGGCACCGCAGGCGCTCGACTTCTGCAATGCCGATGCCGGACGCACCCAGGCAGAGCGTGACTTCTGCGTCAATTCGCTCGGCGTCCCGGCGAGCGTGATCAATGTGTTCCAGCAGGAAAACCAGCAGATCCGCGCCGTTACCGGTGGCAACCCCAATCTGCAGGAAGAAACGTCGGACACCTGGTCGGTCGGTGCGGTCATTCGCCCCGATTTCATCCCGAACCTTCAGCTGACGATCGATTATTACAACATCAAGATCGACGATGCGATCGGCTCGTTCGGTGGCGGTCTGCAGTCGGTGATCAATGCGTGTAACGCCAACCTGTCGCTGACCAACATCTTCTGCCAGCCGCTGCGCAACCGCACGCCCGACGGCCAGCTGATCGATGTGCCGCTGCTCAACGCCAACATCGCCAAGCTGGAAACCTCGGGCGTCGATTTCCGGCTCGATTACCGGTACAATCTGCGCGAAGGCAGCAGCCTCAACTATTTCATCGCAGGCAGCTATCTGATCGAGGCGATCACGCAGGGCAGCCCGGTGGCGGCTCCGGTCGATTGCGCGGGCTATATCGGCGGCGGCAGCTGTACCACGGCCAACCCGACCTGGCGCATTACCCAGCGTCTGACCTGGGATGTGGACAATTTCCAGCTCTCGCTGCGTCACCGCTTCCTGCAGTCGACCAAGGATGGCCGTATCGCAGGGGCAATCGCATCGGGCACGCCACGCCCGCTGCTGGCACGGCCTGAAACCGGCGATGTCCATTATTTCGACCTCAGCGCCAACCTGAACGTGACGGAGAAGGTCCGGTTCTTTGCCTCGATCGACAATCTGCTCGATCGCGATCCGCCCTTCTATCTGTTCGAACGCGAAACCTTCGACGCGATCGGACGCCGGTTCACGGTTGGCTTCAGCGCCAACTTCTGAATGGTATTGATCGGGCCGCGGCGGCATCATGCCGCTGCGGCCTGAGACAGACCGACAATACTGGCAAATCCAGACTGGGGTTGGGTTGATGAGAATGATGGGTGCGTTGCGGATGGCCACGGCAGTGGCGGCCTTGCTGATGGCGTCTTCGGCCATGGCGCAGGACCGGCCCTGGCCGCACGCTCCGGTTCATGGCGGGTCCGATGTCGCCGGAACCTCGCTGTCGATCGATCAGCTCTACCAGCCCCAGAGCCTGGTCGGCACGTCGCCCGAAGGATATAGCTGGTCGCGCAATGGCGAGACGGTGCTGTTCCTGTGGAATGACGCGGGCTATTCTTTCCGCGATGTCTGGTCCTATTCGCCCCGGACCGGCAAGAAGACGCAGCTGACGTTTCTCGGCCGCGACAGCAAGCCCGAGGCAGAGGCAAGGGGCATATCGCAAGCGGTGATGCTGGATGATGGCCGGGTCGCGTTCACGCTGGGCGGCCAGTTGCATGTCCGCGCAGCCGACGGCACCGTCACCAGGATCGAAAGCGACAAGCAGGCCATCCGCAAGCTTATCCTGTCGCCCGACGGCAAGAGCCTGGCCTTTATCGCGGGCAATCCTTCCGATGCGCGCAACCGGGTCACGAGCGGCGGCGTCCTGTGGGTTCGGCCGAGCGCCGCGAGCCAGGACAAGGCCGCGCGGCGGGTTGCAGGCGCGGATGATCCGAAAATCTATATCGAGGATTACCAGTGGTCGGATGACAGCAGGGCGATCGCCTTTCAGCAGGCCGACGACCGCGCGATGCCCGAGCGCGACATCTTCTATCATGCCAAGGGCGAGCAGCAGAACAACCGTGTCATCCGCGCCTTTCCCGGCGACGAGACGACCAGGGCGAGCGTTGGCCATGTCGATCTGGCATCGGGCCAGGTCCGCATGTTCGAGCGGCCCGATGCGAAGCATCATATCTGGGGCTTCGGCCTCTCCGCAAATGGCAAGCGGCTGTTCGTCAGCGGATCGGACATGCAGGCCAAGGAACACACCATCTACGTCTATGACGTGACGACAGGGGCACGCGAGACGTTCTACCAGCTGCGCGAGGACAAGCATCTGCGCCCGGACTGGCAGGTGGCCTGGGCACCAAAGGACGATGGCCTGATCATCCTCACCGATCGCGACGGCTGGCTGCATCTCTATCATCAGCGCGCTGCCGGACAGGCACCGCGCCAGATCACCAAGGGCGAATGGGAGATCGCCAGTTTCGAGGTCGATGCAGCCCGCAGCCAGATTTATTTCACGGCCAACAAATCCTATCTGTCCGACCGGCAGATCTATCGTGTGCCCGTCTCAGGCGGCGCGGTGGAGCAAGTGAGCGGGGCGGCGGCAGGAACGCACGAGCCGGTCTATGCGCCCGGTTTCCGCCATATTGCCGACTGGTACAGCAACGATACCACACCCCCCGAACTGTTCGTGATCGATACCGCCAGGCCAGCCAAGCCGGCCCAGGTCACAAAATCACCGCGTCCTGAATTCTACACCCAGACCTGGGCGAATATCGGCTATGCCGAATTCCCCAGCCATGTCGATGGGGTGAACCTGCTCGCGCGGATCAGCCTCCCGGCCAATTACGACCCCGCCAAGAAATATCCGGTGATCGTCGGCTCGGTCTATTCGGACGCGGTACGCAACCAATGGGGCGGGCGGCGCGCGCATCCGACCTGGGGGCTGGACCAGTATTTCGTCTCTCAGGGCTATATCGTGCTCAACGTGAATGTACGCGGGTCGTGGGGGCAGGGGCGCGACCATAACCAGACCCAGCTGCACAGCTATGGCGAGACCGACATCAACGATCTCGAAAGCGGCGTCCGCTTCCTGATCGACAAGGGCTATGCCGACCCAAAGCGCATCGGCATCTGGGGGTCGAGCTATGGCGGGCTGATGACGATCATGTCGCTGTCCAAGAAGCCCGGCGTCTATGCGGCGGGCATTGCCGGCGCCCCTGCGACCAATGTCTGGCATGCCTATCCTGCGCAGATGTGGATCATGGGGCCGCCCGATGGCCCGGACATGCCCGCCCGCTACGAAGCGCAATCGGCGCTGTATCAGGCCAAGGGCATCAAGGATCCGCTGATGATCATTCACGGCACGCGCGACCCGGTGGTGCTCTATTCGGACACGATCGCGCTGGCCGAGCAGATGATCGACCGCGAACAGATGTTCGAGCTGGTGACGCTGCCCGGCGGCAATCACGCCTGGGCCAGCGACAACCTGCGCCAGACCCGATTTGCCTTCAAGAAGATGGCCGAGTTCTTTGACCGCAACGTCAAGGACAGGAAGTAGGATGCTGAAGCGCTTCATTCTCAGTGTGGCAGGGGCGGCGATGCTGGCAGCTGCGCCGGCAGCGATGGCACAGGCCGAGGTGCAGAAGCTGGGCGCAGACTTCTGGGCCTGGCGCGCCACCACCCAGCCATCGACCAGTGATGACATCCCGCGGATCGTGCGTCCCGCAGGCTGGACGCCGGACTGGTCGCCCAAGGCGGTGGAAGAGCAGCGCCGGTCGCTCGCGCGCTTCGAAGCCCGGTGGAATGCTCTGGCCGACAAGCCGCAAACGGTCAGCGAAAAGATCGATTACCGGCTGATCGGTTCTGCGCTGTCGCGCGTCCATTGGGAGCTGGATCATGTCGCCGCCTGGCGCCGCCAGCCGCATTTCTATGTCGCACAGGCGCTGAATCCGGTGTTCGAGGTGCTGCTGCCACCGCCACCGGTAGAGGCCGGACGGGTCGATCAGGTCATCCGGCTGCTCGACAATGCGCCTGCGGTTCTGGCCGCAGGCCAGGCCAATCTCGATGACATGCGCAGGCCTTTTGTCGACGCGGCGCTCGCGCAGATCGCCATCGTGCCTGACAGCCTGCGCGGCATGGCGAGCGGCCTTGCTTCTTCCGCCAGTGCTGCCCAGCGCAAGCGGCTGGACGCCGCTGTTGCCCGGTCGATCACGGCGTTCGCCGCATTCGAAACCTTTCTGAAGAATCGTCGCGAGGCATTGCCCAGCCAGACGGCGGTGGGGGGAGAGAGCTATCGCTTTTTCCTGAGCAAGGTAGCTCTCTACCCCTATTCGCCCGAACAGCTGGCGCTGATGGGGCGGCAGGAATGGACGCGCTCGGTGCTGTTCGAGGAGCTCGAGCGCAACCGCAATGCGGGTGTGGCAGAGCTTCCGATCGGGGCCTCCATCGATGCCGTGGTCACCAAGCTTGCTGCGGACGAGCGCGATATCCGCACTTTCCTGAAGGACCAGAATCTGCTGACGGTTCCCGACTGGGCCGGGCATTACAATGCGCTGCCCTTTCCGGCCTATCTGGCGCCGATCGGATGGCTGGGGCGCACGTTCGACCTCACAGATCGCACCCGAGTGGGGCAGAATGCGACGGTCTATCTGCCCGATCCATCGCCTAACCTCGGCTATT
Source organism: Blastomonas natatoria (assembly GCF_003201955.1). Classification (GTDB taxonomy): domain Bacteria; phylum Pseudomonadota; class Alphaproteobacteria; order Sphingomonadales; family Sphingomonadaceae; genus Blastomonas; species Blastomonas natatoria. Next base: position 285,367 of record NZ_QJJM01000004.1, on the reverse strand, counting down.
TCAACCTGTCGATCGCGCGCGATCCCCGGCCGATCATCGTGCATGAAGGGGTGCCGGGTCACTTCTTCCAGCTGACCCTGGGATGGAAGCACCCCAACCCCTTGCGCAGGCATTATTACGACAGCGGGGCGAACGAGGGCACGGGCTTCTATGCCGAAGAGATGATGCTGCAGGCGGGTCTCTGGGACAATGCCCCCAAGTCGCGCGAGATCATCTACAATTTTGCCCGGCTGCGCGCATTGCGCGTCGAAGTCGATGTGAAGCTGGCGACCGGCGAGTTCACCATCGATCAGGCGGCGGATTATCTCCGCGCGATGGTGCCGATGGACCGTGCCACCGCAGAGGAAGAGGCAACGTTCTTCGCAGCCTCGCCTGGACAGGCGATCAGCTATCAGATCGGCAAGATCCAGACGATGGAGTTTCTGGCCGAGGCGCGCGTGCGCGAAGGCAAGGCCTTCGACCTCAAGCGCTTTCACGATTTTCTCTGGCTGAACGGCAATGTGCCGATCGCGCTGCAGAAGGAAGAATATCTGGCCATGGCCGCAGGACAATAGGGGAGCGATATGCGCATCATCAAACTGGTCGAGCCGCAATCGGGCCTGTCCGCGCGCTGCCGTCTGCTCGACGACGCGGCGCCAATTTCGGCGGCGTTCCTGTGGGAGCTGGCCGAGCGCAAGGCCGGGTTCGAGGCGATGCACGCAATCTGGACCGGCCCCGAAATCTCGGTGCCGATGCCGGCGAGCACATTGCCGCAGGGCATGGCTCAGCCCGTCATTCCGGCGGAGAACGCCACCTCCTATCCGGAAGCCGGCGACATCGTTCTCGCCTATCTTGCTGCGGGCAGCACCAAGGGCCTGCCGCCCGGCGATTTTTACGATATTGGCCTGTTCTACGGGAATGGCGGCAGGTTGCTGATGCCATTCGGCTGGATCCAGGCCAATGTCTGCGCGCGCATTCTCGACGAGGATCTTGCCAAAGCGCAGGCCGATTGTCGCACCATCAGGCGCAGCGGCGTGTGCACGCTCTCGCTCGAGATCGCCTGAGGGCCCGATTGCATGACCTATGCCGACCTCATGTCCCTGCTGGGCAACTGGCTGCTCCCCGGATCGCTGATCGCGATCATGGCGTCGATGGGCCTGTCGCTCACCGCCGATGATTTCCGCCAGGTGTTCCGCAACCGCCGCGCACTGATCTTCGGGGTGTGCTCGATGCTGATCGTCCCGCCTGCGATCGGTCTCACGCTCGCGCTGACCGTCGCGCCGACGGCCGCGCTGGCCGTCGGCTTCGTGCTGCTGGCGACCACGCCGGGGGGCATGCTGTCGAACCTGTTCACCGACATGGCCAAGGGCGATCTGGCATTGTCGATGTCGATGACGCTGATCCTCAGCATGATCTACATTTTCGTCGTGCCCTTTTATGCCCATTTCGCGCTGTTGCACTTCATGGGGCTGGAAGCCGATGTGAACGTGCCGCTCGCCTCGTTTTTCTGGGACATTTTCTCGATCACCGTGCTGCCTGCGGCCACCGGCTTTGCTGTCCGCGCGTGGCGGCCCGACTTCGCCCTGTGGTTCAAGCGTTACCTCAAGAACATTGCGACCATCGTCCTGTTCAGTTCGTTCGCCGTGATCCTCTATGATCAGGTGCCTGTGCTGCGCGAAAACCTGGGCGCGCTGTTCTGGATCACCGTTGCGCTCAACGTGCTGATGGTGGCGGTCGTCACCTCGATCGTTCGCTTTGCCGGCTTCTCGCACCGCGAGAATGTCGCGATCGGGATCGAGCATCTGATGCGCCAGGAAGGCACAGCGATCTTCATTGCCGTCTCGATCGTCGGCAACAACGAGATGTCGCTTCCGATGATCATGAACACGCCCGTCGCCCTGTGCGTCGTGCTGGCCTTTGTCGCCATAGCGCGGCGCGTTGGCCCTGGGCCCGAGCGACAACCTGCTGCCATCTGACCCGTTGACCGTTTCACCGCCCGTTCCTGGGCGAACAGGATAGTTGCCACCATGACCTTGACCCTATCGGCAGGATTGAAGCGGGACGTTCGCTTCCGCGCGCCTGCCGTGATCCCCTGCATGCCGCCAGTTACGGTATGGCCGTGATGCAGTATCAGCCGATCTCTTCCAGCAAGCGCCGCAAGGGGCTTACCAATCCGGTCTGGACCGCCAATGCAGCGCCCGCGCCGCAGGCAGAGGGCCTGGTCGGCGTGCACGATGTCGACGTGCTGATCATCGGGGGCGGCATCGCCGGCGCGACCACGGCGCTGCACCTGGCCGAGCGCAATATCGATGTGGCCCTGATCGAGGCAGGCCAGTTCGGGGATGGAGCGACCGGCCAGAGCGGCGGGATCATCGCGCCGGACTATATTCGCCACACGCCTGAAACGATCCGCGATGTTCTGGGGGCGGATGCAGGCGAGAGGCTGACCGACATGATCGGCCGATCCGGGGCGCATGTGTTCGATCTGGTACGTCGCCACGAAATCGAATGCGATATGCGTCAGGACGGTTTCTATACCCCGGCGCATACCGAGGCGCTGGCCGAGCAGCAGCGCGCCATGGCACAGCAATGGCAGGCGCGCGGCCACAAGGTGAGCTTCGTCGAAGGGGCGCAGACCCGGGCGCTGTTCGGCACCGATCGCTATTGCGGTGCGCTGCGTTTCGAAGATGGGGGCGGCCTCAATCCGCTTGCGTTTGTCCGCGGCGTGGCGCGGGTGGCCCAGCGTCATGGCGCCCGGCTGTTCGCTGGCAGTCCGGTGCGCCAGTTGGAGCGCAAGGATGGCCGCTGGTTCTGCTACACGCCCAGCGGCACGATGCGCGCGCAGCGGCTGGTGCTCGCCGCCAATGGCGGCAATGCCGCGCTGCATCCCGCGATGCGGCGGACGTCGCTGCCGCTCAACGTGTTCCAGTTTGCCTCGATGCCGCTCGATCCCTCGCAGCGCCAGGTGATCCTGCCTCGCGGCGGCGCGTTTACCGACAAGATGCCCTATCTGTTTACCGCGCGGCTCGACGGGCTGGGACACCTCGTTTCCGCCTTTCCGATGTCGTTCGCGGTAAATGGCGAAAAGGCCTATTATCGTGAGGCCAAGCGACGGCTCAAACAGTATTTCCCGACCATGCCCGAACCGCAGATCGATTATCTGTGGCACGGCCTGGCCTGGGTGAACACCTCGTTCCTGCCCGAAATCTATGATCTGGGTGATGAGGCCATCGCGATCCAGGCCTGTAACGGGCGGGGTCTTGCCACCAACACGGTGATTGGTTCGCAAGTCGCAGAGATGCTGGCGACGGGTGATGCGGGCGCCCTGTCGGTGACGCCGCGGCCCCCGGTTCCGGTCCGGTTTCACGCGGGCGCAGCCTTGCTGCCGCGCCTGCTGATGTCGCTCGCGTATCTGACGAATTGAGCTTCATGCGCCTTCCAGCACCCCTTGGTGGAAGGACATGGTCGGCCAGGGCGCGGGCGGGTCGCATTGCCTGCGCCCTGGTTCTGGCGGGATCGGTATGGCTGACGCCGCCCGCAGCCAGTGCAGAGTCATTTCCTGATATCGTTGCACGATACGAGCGCTTCTCCGTCGACCATCCGATGGAAGCAGGGCGGTCGGACCCCGCCCGATCGCGCGATGGCTGGCCGGACGAGACGCTGGGCGGCATGGCCCAGCGACGCGAGGAGTTGCAAATCCTGGCCGAGCAGCTCGACCGGCTGGATGATGCAGGGCTTACCCATGCGCAGCGCATCGACAGGCAGTATCTGCGTGCGCTGATCGGTTGGCGCATCGAGGGAATCGATTTCGACGAACGCCGCTTTGCCTTTGTCGCGCATGAAGGTTTCTACAACACGCCCTATGCAGTGGCACGCGGGCTCGACATCCGCTCCGAAGCCGAGGCCATGGCCTGGGTTGAGCGGATGCGCGGCATCCCGCGCTATTTTGCTGAGCAGCGCACCAATCTGGAGCGCGGGGTAGCCAGCGCGTGGACAAATCCCGGGCTGGTCATCGATGTGGCAGTCGCAATCCTGCGCAAGCAGGTCGCGGTGCCGGTTGCGGATGATCCGATGCTGGCGCCGCTCAGGCCCTATCCTGTGGCACTGGCAGAGGCGCAGGCCCTGATCGCGCGCGACATCCGACCGGTCCAGGCCAGCATGCTGGACTATATCGACGGTCCCTATCGCGGCGCAGCGCGCAAGGAACTGGGCATTGCGGCGATTCCGGGCGGCCGGGCCTATTATGATTTCCTGCTGCGCTATTACACGACGACGGACCTGTCGGCCGAGCAGATCCATGCGCTTGGGTTGTCTGAGGTCAGGCGCATCCGGGCAGAGATGGACAAGGTCATTACCCTGACCGGCTTTGAGGGCAGCTTTGCCGACTGGCTGCATTTCCTGCGAACCGATCCGCGCTTCTATGCTACCAGCCGCGAGGGGTTGATCGAGAAATATGCGGCGGCATCGAAGCGGATCGATGGCGTGCTTCCCCGCTATTTCTCGGTACTGCCGCGTCAGCCCTTCACCATCGTTCCGGTGCCGCCCGAGCTGGAAGAGGGATATACCACCGCACGGGGCGGGGGCGGCGGTGATTTTTCGAAGGGCTTTGCCGGCACGTTTGTCGTCAACACGTCGCATCTCGACCAGCGGCCATTGTATGAGGTGCCTGCACTCAGCCTGCACGAGGCGGCGCCCGGCCACCATACGCACGGCGCGCTGACCAGCGAGAACCCCGATCTTCCCTCGTTCCGCCGCGCCCGGGACCTGCTGGCCTTTCGCGAGGGATGGGCGCTCTATGCCGAGCGGCTGGGACATGAGATGGGCGTGTACCGGGATGGTTACGAGGCTTTCGGCAGCCTCTCGACCGAGATGTGGCGTGCATGCCGCATGGTGGTCGATACCGGCATTCATGTGATGGGTTGGGATTATGCCACGGCGCGCCTGTGCTTCGAGGAGAATACGGCGCTGGCCGATATCAATATCGACACCGAGCTCGCCCGGTATGTCGGTGCCCCGGCCGGAGCCGTCGCCTACAAGGTCGGCGAATTGCGCATCATCGCGATGCGCGAGCGGGCCGAGAAGGCGCTGGGGGACCGCTTCGACATCCGGGCATTTCATGATCTGATCCTGGCGCAGGGCCAGTTGCCGATGACGCTGCTGGAAAAGACGGTCGATGACTGGATCGCCGCGCAGGCACGGACGCGCTAGTTCACTTCAACCGGTCGGCACGATGTCGAAGGCGATGGTGGTGCGATGCTGCGTGTCGCTGAACGGCACGGTACCGTGGTAGAAATAGGACGGAAACAGCACCAGCAGACCTGCTTCCGGCCGGACCATCTGCGCTATCTGTTCGCGTGCGCCAAGGTTGAGCCCCGTCTCGCCGAACTTCAGCCAGCCGCTGCGGCCATCGCTCACCGCCTCGGGCACTGCGACATAATAGACAGCGCTGATCCAGCCTTGGGGATGGATATGGTTGCTGTGGTGCCCGCCGCTCGACAAGCGGACCGACCAGGAGCCCGAAAATGCAAAGCCGCTGGATCTGCGCGCCAGGAACGGGTGGCTCGGATCATCGGGCAGTGCAGCGATATAGCGTTCTATCCCCTTGCGGATGATGTCGCGGATCGCGACGATCTCGGGCAGATCACGCGCGAACAGGTCGTCCGTCGTCTGGGTTCCGCCGCGCAGAGTCTGTTCGAGCGGCGCCGAATGCGACGTGTGCAAACGTCCGAGCGCGGCGTCCAGCTGAGCGTTGAACCCTTGCCGAATGCTTGTGTCGGGCATCAGTTGCGCGATTCCGACCAGCGCGGGGTCGAGCAGCCACTGTGCCTGAGGGTCACCCTCGAGCCGCCAGCATAGCCCCTGCAGCGCCAGGGCCTGCTGGTCTGCCGCATCGATCTTCAGCGCCTGGGCGATGCGCGGCGCGGCTGCCTCCAACTTCCCGGCGATGATCAGGCAGCGCGCCGATTCGCGCAGTGTCGGCGCATGATCAGGGTCGATGGCCAGCGCGGCATCAAAGGCAGAGAAAGCTCGCTCAGGGTCTTGCGCCGACCAGCAGGCCTGACCCAGCCTGTAGCGGATGGTCGCGCCGCCTATGCTGCGCGACGCCGGTCCGCTCAGCAGCGCCGCGGCGTCGTGCGCCTGCCCTGAAAGGGTCAGCCGTTCGGCCAGCGCGGCCAGCAGGCCGGGATGGTCGGGAAAGTGGGCGAGCGCCTCGCGATAGCTGCGCAGATGCCCGGCATTGTCGCCCTGCTGCCATAACAGCCGGCTCAGGGAATCATGCATGTCGACCTCGGTGGGGGCGAGGGCGATCGCCCGGCGATAGGCGCTCGCGGCCTCGTTCATCCGGGTGAGATCCTGCAGGCAATGGCCCCGGTTGTAATGGATGCGAGGATCGTCGGGCGACCGGGATGCGCAGCGGTCGAACAGCGGCATGGCTTCGTCTGCACGGCCCGAAAGCCGCAGTGCGACGGCAAGATTGTGCAGCCAGGGCCCGTGATCCGGCTTCAGCCGCAGCGCCGATCGATAGGCCCGGATCGCCTGGGCCTGGTCGCCCGAGGCCGCGAAGGACTGACCGAGCACCGCCCAGGCCCGCGCCAGCATCGGTTGCGCACGCAGCAGCGGAACAAGCAGCGCTGCTGCTTCAGACGGTGCGCCGCTCGAGATCAGGGCCAGCGCCAGATTGATCCGTGCATCTTCATATCCGGGCTGCAGCGCGAGGGCCTGGCGATAGGCTTCGGCCGCGCCGGCGTGATCGGCCAGGGCGGCCAGCGCGTTTCCGAGATTGTTGAGCACATGCGGTTGATGCGGCTGTGCCTCGAGCGACTGGCGGAACAGCTGCACAGCGGCTGCCTGATCGCCGCGCTGCCGCGCGATCATGCCGAGCAGTTGCAACGCATCGGGATGCCGGGGAGTGCTTGCCAGCACGCGCTGCAGGACGGCCTCAGCGTCGTCCAGCCTGCCGGAGCGGGCGAGTTGCATGGCCTGGCCGAGCTGATCGGCAAGTCCGGGCGTGGATCGAAACTGTTGCACCGCGGCTCCCCTGGCTGGCATGGCCTCCGTATCTGCCAAGGACAGCAGCTTTGCCCGATCAGGTCAACGCAGTCAGGCTGATAATCATGTGTAAATGCACGCGATTACCGACCTGACATGACCGGCAGTGGATGTCATTCGATCGGCAGTTTGCCCAGATTGTCGCTGATCTTCTTCAGCGTGCGCAGCAGATGCGCGATGTCGCGATTGCTGATCCCTTCCATCGCGCGCGAGAACTGGCGGCCGACAATCGGGGTCAGCTTGCGCAGGGTCTGCTGCCCCGCAGGGGTCAGCGTCACCTCGGTCACGCGGTTGTCTTCTGGATTGGGCTCGGTCGTGACCAGTCCCTGCTCGAGCATGCGGTCGATGATGCGGCTGATCGTCGAGCGTTTGGTCAGCGCCGCTTCTGCGATTGCGCCGATGCTGGCCGGCTGCCGCTCGCGCAGCACGGTCATCACGCGATAAATGGGTTTCGACACTCCGTGCTTGTGCAGCACCTTGTCCATGTCTTCATGATATTTGAAGTCGGCATGCGCCATCAGATAGAAGGGCGAATTTTCCAGGCGGAATGTCGGATTGCTCGGGTCATATTCACCGCGATTTTCCACGTGTTCCCCTTCCTGTTTCGTCGATGCTGTGGCCGACCTTGTGTTCATGTGTTTCTCAAAAGCCTCGATTGATCAAGCGGTTCCAGCGGCAGGGGACCGTCGTGCGCGGCGAATTAGCCGAATACATATGTATTTGCACTGAGTTATGACGTGCGTGTGCAAGAAAATGCGATAGCCTGCCAATAGTTTTGTGCCTGCAAGTTCGCCAGGATGCTGCTGCGCATGACCAGGGCGGATCATTGGCGCCACGGAACGGCCGTTCCCGTTGCCGGCCGGTTCCGATCCTGCCTTGCCGTCGCGCAATGAATTTGACAAAAATCGCGTGAAGTTGAATATATTGTGAAGTGGCGAGCAGGATCGAAGATCGTTCCGATCGAATGGTGCAGGGAGGCAGCGCGTGGCAGCAAGGAATCTGGGGCTGAGAATGGGTGTTGCGGCGGCGGCGCTGCTGGCGCTCGCAATGCCTGCAGCAGCGCAGGAAGCGCGGCAGCGCTGGGAGCAGTTGTGCCAGATCCGGCAGGACAAGCTCGATCTGATCCTGCCCGAGGCGATGCGCGAGAATCAGATCGACATGTGGATTGTCGCCTCGCGCGAGGGCCATGATGATCCCAATGCCATGCTGCTCGGCGGCGGCTATGTCGGCGATGTCGGCTTTTATGTATTTGCTGATTCCGGCGCTGGCCGGGTCGAACGGGCCGCATTCGGCATCGGGGGCGCGGCTTTCGATCAGTGTCCGCTCTATGATGTGCGCAAGTCTCCCGCTGACCTTGTCGCCTATGTCAAGCAGCGCAACCCCCGACGTATCGGCATCAACATCGCATCGGAAATCGGCACCGCCGACGGGCTCAGCCATTCGCTTCACCAGAAGCTTGTCGAGGCTCTGGGGCCGGACCTTTCGCAGCGTCTGGTTTCGGCGGAAAAGCTCGTCTCCGATTTCCGCTCGCGCCATGCCGCCAGCGAGATTGCTGCCTTTGCACGCGCCGGCGAATATTCGCGCACCATCGCCGAGCGGGCACTGTCGAACGAGGTGATCACGCCGGGCAAGACCACGACCGGCGAGGTTGCCTGGTGGATGATGGAGGAACTGCACAAGCAGGGGCTGGGCAACAGCTTCGGCATACCCAGCATCTATATCCTTGGCCCGGGTCCGCGCGGACCGGTTTCGGGCGATCATGTCATCCAGCCTGGCGATCTGATCACCATGGACTGGGGAGTCAATTTTCTCACCGTCTATACCGACATGAAGCGCATGGCCTATGTGCTCAAGCCGGGAGAGAATGCGCCGCCGCCCGGCGTGCAGCGCGCCTTTGACAAGGCCGGCGAGATCCGCCGGATGATCCTCGACGTGATCCGCCCCGGCGTGACGGCGGGCGCCGCTCTGGCCGCAGTCAATCAGCGGGTCGCGCAGACGCCGGGTCTTGCGCTGGGAAAATATGACGACCCGGTGGCAGATCCCAGAGTGTCCGATGTCGTGATCGGCAGCCATTCGGTCGGCGATCTGGGCCATGGATCAGGGCCGTCGATGGCCGAGTTCAATCCGCTGCGCATGACCTATACGCTGAAGCCCGGAAATTTCCTGTCGATCGAACTCTTCCTCTATACGCCTGTGCCCGAATGGGGTGCGCGCAAGATCAAGATTCCGCTGGAAGACAATGGCGTGGTCACCGAGCGCGGATTTGAATGGACCGCGCCGCCCAACAATCGCATCCTGCTGATCAAATAGGCTCCGGGCCAGTTTCGGTCCGGCGCGATCGGTGGGCCCGGAGTGCAAGATCTGCCGTTTGAACCTGCCTGCCCCAAGGGATTCTGCACGCGCGATCAATTAGGGCTTGAAATGTTACATATCACGCAATTATGCAAATGTCTGCACAGCAGCGGAGAGCAAGAATGAAATGGCCGGCACAGCGCCTCGCATCGGGATCGAAGAAAAGCTTCGGCATGTACGACGAGGCGGCAAAACTCGATGCGGCGGGGGTCGATCTGATCCATCTGGAGTTCGGTCGGCCGCATGCCGACACCCCCGACCACATCAAGCAGGCGACCAAGGCGGCGCTGGATGCCGGCATCGTCCATTATGGCGATTTTCGCGGCACTCTCTCGTTCCGCCAGGCGCTGGTCAGGAAGCTGAGCGAATTCAACAAGCTGGATTATGGCATCGACGAGGTGCTGGTCACCAACGGCCTCACCCATGCCTCGTTCGCGGCTTTCATGGCGGCCATCGATCCGGGCGACGAGGTCATCCTGCTCGATCCCTATTATCCTCAGCATATCGGCAAGACCGAGCTTGCAGGCGGCAAGGTGGTGATTGCGCATCTCGACAAGGCCAATGGCTTTGCCATCACGCGGGACGCGATCGCCGCGAAGATCACCGACCGCACGCGCATGATCGTTCTGGTCAATCCGGCTAATCCCACAGGCCGGGTCTATACCTGTCAGGAACTGCAGCATATCGCCGATCTGGCGATCGAGCATGATCTGCTGGTGCTTTCCGACGAGGTCTATGAATATATCACCTATGATCAGGCCGAGCATATCAGCATCGCCAGCCTGCCGGGCATGCGCGAGCGGACCATCACCTGCTTTGCCTTTACCAAGGCCTATTCGATGGACGGCTGGCGGGTGGGCTATCTCACCGCCGATGCCCGGCTGATGCCCGCCATCCTGCGGATCGCGATGACCGACGTCACCCATGTCAACGTGTTCGTGCAGGAAGGCGCGCGCGCTGCGGTCGAGGGGCCGCAAGAGGCAATGCTGGCCATGGTCGAGGCCGACCGGCGCAAGCGGGACATCGTGGTGCAGGCGCTCAACCAGATGCCGGGCGTGACCTGCGCAGCGCCGGAAGCGACCATCTATGCCTTTCCCGATATCAGCGGCACGGGCCGCAGCTCGCAGGACATTGCCATGGCGATCCTCAACGAGGCGCATGTGGTGGTCGAATCGGGCAGCTTCTACGGACCGGGCGGGGAAGGGCATCTGCGCGTCTGCTTCGGATCGGAATCCGAGGCGCGCGTAACCGAAGCAATGGAGCGGCTCAGCCGCTTCTTCAACGCGCTGTAACAGTCTGCCGTCGCTGCGAAAGGCCAGAATGGGGAGAGACCTGTGAAAATGAAGACGCGTGTTCTGGCGGCCTTGCTCGCTTTCCCCATGGCTTCGACTGCAGTCCTGCCGCCCATCGCTCAGGCGCAGGCGCAGATCTCGGCGCCCGCTCGGGCGACCCATGCCGATCTGGTCAGGCTGTACGACGAGTTTCGTGCCTTCGTCGCGCCGGACATGATCGATGGCCTGCCCGATTATTCCCCGGCGGCGATGGCGCGCCAGTACGAGGGGCTGCAGGGCTTCCAGGCCCGTTTGAAGGCCATGGATGACAGTTCCTGGCCCATCAGCGAGCGCGTGGATTACATGGTCGTGCTGGCCGAGATGCGCGGCCTTGAGTTCCAGCATCGGGTGATGCAGCCGTGGAAACGCGATCCGGCGTTCTACAGCACCACCAATCTGGGCTTTGGTCCGAAGATGCACGGCGCGTTCGGCATTCCGCAGCTGCCGGTCAAGCCGGACGAGGCCAGGGCGCTGCGCGCAAAGCTGAATGCCGTCCCCGGTGCGCTGAAGCAGGCACGGGCGAACCTGACCGATGCCCGCGGCGACCTTGCGCGGCTGGCGATCGTGCAGAAGCAGGTCGAGGTCAACGTGTTCGGCGAACTGGCGCAGGCAGCCGCCAGGCTGCAACCCGAACTGGTCCAACCTGCGCGCAAGGCGCAGGCCGCAGCCGCAGAGTTCAAGGCCTGGCTCGAATCGATCGAGGCGGGGCTGCCCGCGCATGGCGGGGTCGGCAAGGACAATTACGCCTGGTATCTCAGGAACGTCCTGCTGCTGCCTTATACGCCGGAAGAGGTCGAGACGATCGGCGAGCGCGAATATCAGCGGCAGGTGACGTTCCTGAAGATCGAGGAGCATCGCAATCGCGCGATACCGATGCCCGAGCCGGTAACCACGCGCGCCGAGTTCGATGCCAAGCGCAAGGCAGAGGACGAGCATCTGCTGAAGCTGCTGCGCGAGGGGCAATGGGTGACCATTCCCGATTATGTGCAGCACGATCCCGAAGAAGGGCCTTATCAGTTTCCGTTCGATCGCGACCCGTCGAAGCCCGGGCTGTTCGATCCCCCACTCAATCTGCACTTCTTCTTTCAGGCCGAGTTTCGCGATGGGCTTCCGCTGCGCGCGCATAACCTCCCTGGGCACATGTTCGATGGCCTGCAGGCCGCGCGCGATACCCGTCCCGTGCGGGGCAAGCCGCGGCTGTTCTTCGTCAACGGCCTGCGCAACGAGGGCTGGGCCTTCTATCTCGAGGAGATGATCCTGCAGGCGGGCATGCTCGAGGACCGGCCCAAGACGCGCGAGATCGACTATATCCTGGGGGCCAAGCGCGCGGCGCGCGTCGTCCCGGAAATCCGCATGCAGGCCAATGAATGGACATGGAAACAGGCGAATGAATCGCTGATCGCGCGAACGCCCAAATGGATGAAGCCGGGCGATGCCGTGGCGCAGTTCGATATCGAACTGTACCTGCGCCAGCCTGGCTATGGCATCGGCTATTACATGGGCAAGGTGGAACTGGAAAAGCTGCTGGCGGACGTCGCCATGCAACAGGGCGAAGCGTTTGATATCAAGGCCTTCCACGACCGTTTCCGCGCCGCTGGCTCGATTCCCATCTCGCTGATCCGCTGGGAGATGACGGGCCGGGACGACGAGGTCAGGACGATGCGCTAGGCTTTCCCGTCCACCGGGGGCACGCCCTCGGGATACCAGGAAACCTCGACCCGCAGGCCATCGGGATCGGGCAGGAACAGCGCGACAACGCCATCGCCGAATTGCTGCAGCCGCGCCTCATGGCCCAGGTCCTGCATGTGCGTGGCCAGAGCGTGCACAAAGACCGGATCTGGCGCGGTGAACCCCAGATGGTTCAGTCCCGCACCATGGCGTTCATAGGGATGGGTATCAGGCTTCGCGGCTGCGAATTGCAGATACAGGCCATTTGCATTGCGCCAGATCCCGGTCTTGATCCGCTCGAAACCCAGCCGTGGAAGCAGTGCGCCATACCATGCTGCACTGGCGTCAGCATTGGTGCTCAGGATTGTCAGATGGTCGAGCGGCAGGGGCGGCATCAGCTATCCGTGGCCGGAAGCCAAAGCGGGCCGACCAGGATCAGAAGCACCGCAATGTTGAAGACGGCGTTGACGGCCTGACCGGAGGCGATCGAGCCGCAGCTATCGAGGACGAACCAGGCCAGCAGCCCTGCCAGAACCGCCTGGCGGACGGGTTCGGGGGCGAGGCGGTGAACCCGGGTGGCCAGAAACCAGATCATCACCCCCCAGCCGAGCAGAAATCCACCGGTCAGTGCTGCCAGAAAGCGCGTGGTCGGCGCCGCAAAATCCTGTTCCCCGTCCATCGGCCAGGCCAGGATATCGAGCGACCAGCGCGCCGGATCGGCAATGGCTTCCATGGTTCCGGTGGAAAAGATCGGGCCGAAGATTGCTACGGCAATTGCGGTGAACTTCAACCAGCGGCGATGCTGCGCCTGAGTCATCCGTATCCACCTCCGAATCAATCAACGGCACCTGTGTAGCAAGCGCTACATCAAGCTGTCGACTTTTGGAAGATGGCGACGGGAGGCGCGCCTCAAAGCATCGCGATATTGGTAAGGGCAGCCTCAGCAGCATCGGCTTCTGCCACCCCGCCCTTCATGTCGAACATGGCGATGCCATCGATCACGGCAAGCAGAAAGGCCGCACGCTGCCGCTTGGCATCGCCTGACGGTCCTTCCAGCCGGACCTCGATCCAGTGCATAAGCTGATGCAGGAGGGATTTGGCGATGGCCGGAAACGGAGGTTCCTCTCTTGCTGCGGCGGCGACCATGTCGAGCCAAAGGCGCATCGTCGGTCGCATGGCGGGTGTTCTGATGAGCGCTGTCGCCTTGAGCAGCAGGTCATGCGGTGCCATTTCCTGAGCTGGCAGCGCCTGATCGAGCACCACCGAAAAATGTTCCGTCACGCGGCCCAGCACCGTCGTCATGATCTCGGTCTTGTCGGTGAAATAATAGAGCAGCATCCTGTCGCTGGTATCGCATGCTGCAGCAAGCTGCCTCAGGCTTGTCTGACCAAGCCCATTGGCAAGAAGATGATCGGCCAGGGCCTGGATCACCTTTTCGCGCTGCGCCTGCCTGTCTGCCATGATCATCCTTGTAATAGGTGCTACATTCCCATAAACTTGGGGGGTCGCAACCCGAACATCCTGTCCCTGACCCTGATCGTTACAAGTTGGGAGCCGATATGCAAACGTGCCGTGCGTCGAAATGTCCCTTGGACAACGCGGAAATTCGCTCGGAAGCGACGCTCGTGCCGATAGTGTATTGACCATGCACACATCCGGAAATGTGAATGGCACTGCCTGGATCGCCCGTGGCGCTGCGCAGGATTGCAAGCCCAGCCTGATGCTGATCCATGGCGCTGGGGGCAACAGTGCCGGCTGGTGGCAGCAGTTTGACGTTTTCGCAGCGGATCGGCATGTCCTTGCCATCGACCTTCCAGGTTTCGGCTGTTCGCAACAGCTTGCGCCTGGCAGCGATTTCGTCGCGGCGATGGTGCAGGCCGTCATCGATGTCCTTGCGGAGAACGGGGTCCGGAGCGCCGATCTGGTGTGCCAGTCGCTGGGCGGATGGGCTGGCCTGCGTGCAGCCCTGAACCGTCCCGACCTTGTCCACTCGCTGGTGCTGTGCTGCACGCTGGCGGGCGTGGCGCATCCGCCGGGCCTGGCTGCATTTCGCGATGCCACTGCGCGAATGGATGCGCGCGGTCCGGCAGCGCTTGGGCTGCAGCCTGCATTCGAGGCCGCGCAGCCCGCCCGCGCGTTGCTTTATCGCCATATCAGCGCGGCCAACCGCCCGCTTGACCCTGCTCTGGCACAAAGCCTGTTTGCGCCCGATGTCCTGATTTCTCGCACACGCCTGGCTGCTCTCGGGCTTCCCGTGACACTCATCATGGGAGAGAACGACCCGATCTGGCCGCCTGCCAGCCTGACCGGCATGCTGGACGAGGCAGGGGCGAGAGAGTTCGTCATCCCGAAAGCGGGCCATTCCCCCTATTTCGAACAGCCGGACGATTTCAACGCATTGCTGACGCAAATTCTGGCAAGCGCTGCCTGATGTGCTGCGGGGTCAGGGCAGAGCCGAGGCCTGCTCGCCGCATCGCATCGTCAGGGCGCGGGAATGCCGGATTGATCGGGCGCGAGCAGCGGGTCTGCGGCAAATTCCCGGCTGAGAAAATCGATCAGGCTGCGCGTTCGGGCAGGGACATACCGTCCCGGCGGCAGCACTATATGAATCGGCATGCGCACCGGCTCGTGGTCGGGCAGGACATGTACGAGTTCACCCGTTGCCAGCGCATCCTCGAAAAGCCAGCGCGCGTTGACTGCAATACCCAGGCCGGCCATGGCGGCGGCGCGCACCATATTGGGGCTGTCCGCGCGAAAATTGCCGCGAATCTCGACCGACCCGCCATCCTCGAAGGTCCAGCGCGAACCTGTGCCGAGCAGCGAATAGACGATGCACTGATGCTGGGCGAGATCGTGCGGATGGCGCGGCTCCCCCGCACGTTCCAGATAGGCTGGCGAGGCAACGGCGATACGGCGCGCAACACCGATCTTGCGGGCGATCAAGCGGCTGTCCGCCAGTTGCCCGACGCGCACCGCAAGGTCCAGATTGTCCGCCACCAGATTGAGCGCATGGTCGGATGCGGTGAAGTCGATCTCGATCCTGGGGTTGTCCGCCATGAAGCGTGTCAGCATCGCCACCAACCGGCTTTCTGCCAGGGTCAGCGGTGCGGTGAGGCGCAATATGCCCTCGGCCTCGCCTTCCAGACCCACCGAGGCTTCGGCGGCCTCGATCGTGTCGAGCGCGCTCATCGCCTTTTCGTAGAATCGCGCGCCATCGGTCGTGAGCGTCAGCGATCGGGTGGTACGGTTGAACAGGCGGGTCTGCAGATGCGCCTCGAGCGCGGCGACATGCTTCGAAAGCGTCGACTGGCTGCTGCCGATACGCGCTGCGGCAGCGGAAAAGCTGCCGGCATCGGTCACCGCCGCAAAGCTTTTCATCCAGATCGCGATATCGGCCAGCGCTTCACCCCCCTCCGTTTGGAAATGCGACCCGAGATTAATTCTAATGCAGACTAAATGAAAGTCCGATTGCCGCAATTGACGCGTGTTTGCCGTTAGATCACTTTGGTTCGGCTGCGAAAACGACAGGCAGGTCGGAACGGGGCTGGAGTTTCTGTCCGTACCTCCCGGAGCGCTATCGATGGAAATGTATCAGGTTCGATATTTTCTGGCGGCAGCGCGCACGCTCAATTTCACGCGCGCGGCGCAGGAGTGCAATGTCAGCCAGCCTTCGCTCACCCGCGCCATCCAGAAGCTGGAAGAGGAATTTGGCGGCCAGCTTTTCCGGCGCGAACGTTCGCTGACGCATCTGACCGAACTGGGGCGCCAGATGGTGCCACATCTGCAGAGGACCTATGATGCCGCCCAGGCGGCGAAGCTGCTGGCCAAGGGCATAGCAAGGCAAGTGCACGCGCCGGTGACGCTGGGGGTAGCGGGCACCGTGTCGGACCCGCTCGGGGCGGCGCTGGCGCAGGTAGCCGATGGGCTGCCGGGTTTTCAGCTGTCGCTGGTCAAGGCGGATGCGGCCAGCGTGATGCAGAGCCTGTTCAAGGGCGATGTCGATGCGGCCGTAATCCCCGAGCCGCCCGATCCCCCCGAGCGGCTGGACACTCTGGTGCTCGCGCACCAGCAGTTCTGCTTGATCACCTCGACCCGATGCGCACCGCTGGTCGACGGGACCGTTGGATTGCAGGATCTTGCCAGGCTCGAATGGATCGATGGCGATGCCCATGTCACTGCAGCGTTTCTGGCCTTGTGCTCCGAAGCGGGGTTCGAGCCCAGAATGCGCCATAGCGCCAATGTGGAGGGCGATCTGATCGATCTTGTCGCCAATGGTCTGGGCTGCGCCTGGGTGCCGCAAGGGCTGCACCTGCCCGATCGGGTTCGGCAGATCGTCGTCGATGGCGTCTCGCTCAGCCGGACGACGGTTTTTGCCACCGTTGCCGGGCGCAAGCGCTCGGTGGCAACCGATGCGCTGGTACGCGCTATCCGTGCGCGCGCCTGGGGATAAGGGCAAGCGTCTTAATGACCTTGCCGCGCGATCCCCTCGACGACGGCAATCACGACATTGGCATCGGCGCGAACCCGGAAATCGGGATCGATATGGGCATAGCGAACGATACCGCCGCGATCGATGACATAGGTCGCGGTGATCGGCAGGATGCGGCCCGAATTGCCATAGATCGCGCCGAGATCGAGACCGGCCTCGATATAGCGCTGATGCAGATCCTCGCCCATCGGAAAGGCCAGACCCAGCAGCATCGCCAGCCCATGGTCGATATCGCACAACATGGTGGCCGCTGGCGCGATATCGCGACGAAATTCTTCGGCTCTGCCGCCAGCTTCGGCGCTGATCGCGACAAAGCGGGCTCCTGCGGCTTCCAGCCGCGGCATGGCGTCATGCCACATCTTCAGCTCGCGCGCGCAATAGGGGCACCATCGGCCCCGCAGGAAGCTTAGAACCACCGGGCCGGGTTCGATCAGCTGCGCCAGTCCGACATGCTGGCCGTGCGAGTCGGTCAGGGCGAAATCAGGAAAAGCCGCGCCGATGCGAGGGGCGTTGCTGCCAGCCCCGCTGCGGCACAGGCGTGCAATCAGTTCCCTAGTGGGCTGTTCCCAGGGATCGACCACGGGATTGGCAGGCTGTCTGGGGGGAGGGGCATTCATCTGCAGATACATGCACCCTGTCCCGTCAATTGCAAAGAGCGGCATGGCGCATGGGTTCGATAGCCACTCAGCATGCTCCGCCCGCGCTCAGCCGATCGCGACAACGACATTCTCCGCGATCCATCGACCCAGCATCGCTCCGGCAGTGGCCGCAGCGGCGTCCGTGTCGGCCGCGCTGCTAGCCATGGCCTGGCAGATTTCGCCGAAGGAAGCACCGTTTTTCGCCGCCAACAGTGCAGCATGTTCGGCCAGCTCGATCGTTTGGTAACGCGGCATGAGCGCCTGCCGCCAGACAGTCAGGACCGCAGGCGTCGACAGGATCTGCGCTTCGGGCGGATCGCTGCGGCCATCCTCCAGGGCCTGCCAGAGCAGCGCGACATTGGTGCCGACGCGCCGACAGGCGAGCGTCGGGTTGATCGACAACCGCGCGCGATCCCAATCGATTTCGGTCAGCGCCGCAAGGTCGATCTCTGGACTGTCCGGCCCGTTGAACGCCTCGCGCAGCGACCAGTCCAGCCAGGCCAGATCGGCCAGTTCCGGATTGTCGGGATAGAGCAGGGCCAGAGTCTGTTCGAACCCCCGGCCATAATCGGCCAGCGTCCAGCTGGTCGGCATATGGCTGGCGATGTGAACGCGACAGGCGCTCGCAAAGCGCGCATCGCCCAGCCAGCCATGCGTTCTTTCGAAGACATCGGCGAGCGCGTCGGCCAGTGTCGTGCGGTGGGCGTAATGATAGACCTTCAGGCCGCGCTGCGCGTACGTCGGAACGGACGCAAGCGTGGTCGCGCTGTCCTTGCGCAGAAATGCGCAAAAGTCGCTCTGCAAGGCGCGGAGGCTCATGCTGCCAGACTTTCGCTGGACACCGCCAGCCTTCGCGCCAACTCGAGTTCGCCGAGCAGCTCTTCCAGCGGCGGAATGTCGTCGTCGCGTTCGATCATCACCGCGACTTCGCCGAAGCGGCGGATGACCTTGGCGTAGAGCGCCCAGACCGGATCGGGTACAGGGTGGTCATGGGTGTCGATCAACAGCCCGTCGCGCCCGGCGCTGTGCCCGGCGAGGTGAATCTGACGAACGCGGTCTGCTGGAATGGCATCAAGATACGCGAGCGGATCGAAGCCGTGATTGGTCGCGCTGACGAAGACGTTGTTGATGTCCAGCAGCAGATAGCAGCCTGTGCGGCGCGTCAGTTCGGCCAGAAAATCCCATTCGGGCATGCTGTCATCGGCAAAGCTGATATAGCTGGACGGGTTTTCGATCAGCATGGGGCGGTCCAGCAAATCCTGCGCCAGCCCGATGTTCGCACACGCCATGTCCAGCGCCTCTTGCGTATAGGGGAGCGGCAACAGATCGTGGGAATTGAAGCCGTCAATGCCGGTCCAGCACAGATGGTCCGAAACCCAGATCGGCTCGATCCGGTCGGCCAGACGCTTGAGCCGGGCCAGATAATCGGCCTTCAGGCCATCGGCCGAACCGATCGACATCGATACGCCGTGCATGGCGACGGGATAGATTTCGCGCACCTTGTCCAGCGTGTGCAGTGGTCGGCCGCCGTGGCCCATGAAATTTTCGGAGATGATCTCGACGAAGTCGACCGGTGCTTCGCCCGAGAGATAGGCCGCATAATGCGGCGGACGCATGCCAAGGCCAAAGCCGGCAAAGGGGGGCAGCAATGTTTCGGCCATTGGTACCATAGTCCGGGTGGGGTCCGTGCCCGGCACGCCCGGCGGGCGTGTCGGGTCGGTTCGCGCGGGATCAGGCGATCATTTCGGCTCGGTCAGGCTGCCGCCCTTGGCCGCACATTCCTTGGCGGTGGTTGCGATGAAACCGTTGCCCTTGCACTCGTTCTGGCCCTTGCAGGAGGTCTTGGCCGTCGCGCAGTCCGATGTGCCCTTGCAGGTGTTGATGCCATAGCAGTGCACCAGATCCTTCGGCTTGGCCTTTTCGGCGGCATGGGCGCTGATGCTGAGGCCGGTCATCGCCAGCATGGCGGCGGTGGCGGCAAGGCTGATTGTCTTGTTTGCGCTGTTCATGAAAATGTCCTTCGGGAATTGGGTCGTTGCAATGCCTCTCTGGCACAGTGTCGTTCGCGCCCGGACCTGCGCTGGTTACAGGGGCGGATCGCTACCACCGCAAAACTGTCGGGCCGGCAGCCATGCCCGCCAGCGTGCTCGCACCGATGCCGAGGCCATACCAGGTCAGCATGAACGCGGCAGACTGCTCGGGGCAGGCAAGCGCGTAGAGGGCCGCTGCCATCGATCCGGCGCAAAGCCCCGCTACCGCGCCGGCACGTCGCAACTGCACGGGAGCATGCTGGCGCACGACCCAGAGCAGCCCGGCGAGCAGGGGCAAGGACAGGATGGCTATGCGCCAGGGGCAGGATTGCCACGACGTGCCGAACAGCAGCCGTGCCGAACCGCTCTCGTGCGCGACGAGCATCTGGCCGAGCGCCACAAAGACAGTCGCTCCGATGATCCGGGCCAGGCCGGGCATCACGGCCACCGGCTGCATACCTGGCTGTGCAAGACCAGCGAGGCTGCGGATGGCAAGCATGGCGAGGGTCAACATCGTCCCCGCCTTGAGGACGAGAGCGGCAAAGGCCTGGCCCTGTCCTGGCCCGGCCTGCACGCCCAGCCATTCCAGCAGCACCAGCAGCGAGGCGCCCGCGCCGACCAGCGCGGCGCGCATCAACCCGAAAATCGGCGGGGATTGCCTGACCGGCGTCAGGTCATCGCATAGCGCCTGAATGAGTGCGGCTTGGTTCATGAGATTGTCCGGGGTCCAACAGGCATCGCATGATTGCAGACGCACTCGACGGCTCAGGCTGTCCGGCAGCATTACGCGAATGGGTCCGCATCGGTTACATTCCGGCACGGCGGAATTATTACCCCGAGGCCAAAGGCTGCGTAACCGATGCCCATTGCCGCGCGAAATCACCTGCATGATCCGGTGGCAAGTTTCGGGTCATCATGCGGCAGCTTCGGCCCATCCGTTCCCCGAAACCCCGAAGGCCAGGCTGTCGCATGCGCCGTTATGGCAGATTGAAAGGTGGACGATGGTGCGATCGATCGGCTTGGGCGTGCAGGCCCTGGCACTGCTGCTTTGCGCAGCGCCGGAAGCACGGGCTGCCTGCGAAGGTCCGGTTGCATTGCAGATTCTGGGATCGGGAGGGCCCATTGCCGAAGGCAGCCGTGCCGGTGCCTCCGCGCTGGTCTGGCGCGATGGCAAGGCGGTATTGCTGGTGGATGCCGGGAGCGGCGCCTTCGTGCGCTATGGCGAGGCCGCCGCTCGGTTCGAGGACCATGCGGCAATTGCCATCACCCATTTTCATGCTGATCATGTCGCCGATCTCGATGCCATCCTGAACAGCGGCGCTTTTTCCGAAAGGACCAAAGACCTGCCGGTAATCGGACCTGCGGGCAGCGACTATTTCCCCGGCGTGCGCGATCATCTACGCGCGCTGATCGATCCGGAAACGGGCGCCTATCGGTATCTGTCCGGGTATCGTGATGGAACCGAAGGCAAGGCGAAGCTCCTGCCGGTGGACGTCGGCTCGGAGGGGCCTGTTCAGGTGCTGGACGACCCTGTTGCGTCACTGCGGGTAACGGCGATTCCGGTCGAGCATGGCGTGGTGCCTGCACTCGCCTATCTGGTCGAAATCGCGGGCAAGGCGATGGTCTTTGCCGGCGACCAGAACGCGATGAGCGATGGCTTTGTTGCCGCGCTGGCCGGGCGGCAGCCCGACATACTGGTCGCCCATAACGTCATCCCGGAAGGCGAGGGGCAGCCGCGCGGTCTTCACCGGCCTCCCTCGTCGCTCGGCGAGATGGCAGCGGCGATCAATCCTCGCCTGCTGGTCCTGTCGCACAACATGCAGCGCGCGCTGGTGCGCCAGGCCGAGGGCGAAGCGGCGATCCGGAAACATTACAAGGGGCCGATGGTCGTTGCCGACGATCTTGCCTGCTTTCGTCCCTGAAGACGGTCATTCGGCAGAGGCGGCGGCAAGACCGGACAGCTTGGCGAGACCGCGATGGATGTTGACCTTGACCAGAGACTCCGATTGTCCGGTCATCGCTGCAGCTTCCTCGATGCTGAAGCCCTGTAGCTTGACCAGCCGGATGACCGCCGTTTGAGCAGGACGCAGCCGGGTCAGCAGTTCTTCCAGCACGATCGCGCTGGTGACGCTGCGTTCATGGCCTTCGACATGTGGTTCGGCAAACTCGTCCTCGATCGATACCGTCGGCCTGCGCCCCATGGCGCGCAGCCGGTCGATCCATTTGTAGCGCGCGATCGTTGCCAGCCATGGGCGGAAAGGCCTGCCGGGCTCGTAGGTATGGCGCTTCTGATGGACCGCGATCAGGCAATCCTGTGCCAGGTCCTCGGCGATGCTCATCGGCAGGCGCCGCATGAAATATCGTTCCAGCCAGGGCTGGATCTCGCCCAGCAGCCGGTTGTACGCCCCCTTGTGTCCGTCAAGCGCTGCCGCCATCAGCCGCCCCCATTCGTCCAGGGGCGATGCAGCCTCGGTAAGCTGGTCGGGCATGCTGTCGAGGGCCATGGTCGGTCTCCGGCGCATCGCGGGGGATACCGCTGGTGCTGACCGGTTATCGCCGCGCCTCCACCATTGGAGAACGTATCAGGCGGACATGGATTCGATACGCGTTGTGCATGAAGCCGGAGAATTCTGCGGCGCGCGCGCGTTTCACAGTTGCCTGAGCGCCTCGACCATGGTCTCGGCCCGGGCCCTGACGCGAAAGTCCGGATCGACGAATGCTTCGCGGACCATAGCGGTCTGATCGAGCAGGAACGTGGCTGGTATCGGAAGAATGCCGCTGTCTGTGCCATAGACATCGGTCAGGTTCAGCCCGGCATCGAGATAGCGCCGCAGCAGTTCGGTGCCGACATGGTGGGCGAGCCCCAGGTCAAGCGCTGCGCCATGGTCGACGTCGCACAGCACGATCGCTTCTTCGCCAAGCGCTGCATGAACGCGGTCCGCGCCGCCCGATATCTCGCCGACAACGACGACCAGCTGCCCGCCCGCCGCCCGCAAGGCAGCCAGATGGTCGCTCCAGTCGGCGAGCTCGGCTCGGCAGAAGGGGCACCAGGTTCCGCGCACGAAGCTCAGCACGACGGGACTGGCGGCACGGATTTCGGCAAGGCTGCGATATCGCCCGAGATGGTCGGGCAGATGCAGATCAGGAAAGGTGGTGCCGGGCCGCGGCGCGCTGTTTCCGGCTTCCAGCGCAGCCAGCCGCGCGACAAAGCGATCATACATGCCGGTCCATGCGGCATCGCCATGCGCGTAGCGTTGCAGCTCTTCGTAAATACGGGTGGTCTGTTGCATTACGGGGCTATGCACCCTTTGCGCTGTTCGCAAAAGCAGTACGGGCGCATCAAGTCGATACGTGGTGTGCATGGGTGTCCATGATACTTGACGCCAAGTAATTGTATGAAAAATTGACATGTCATTGCGGGCGTCAAGCCATGATTACATACTGGGAATGCCAGCCGGATGCCCCCCTGCGTGGCGGAGTCTGGCTATTCTGGGATCCTGATCGACATCTGCTCGCGCGGTTGGGCAATCCGGCTGGCAACGCCGTGGGGCTGGTCGAGCGGACCACCGGCGGGAAGATCAGGATTCCCTGAATTTCTTGCCAGCGAGGCCGGTTATCAGCCTGTTTCGCTTGGCGGCGAGCAGCGCTTGCTGCTATGCAACACTTCAGCGATCATCCGGGGGAACAGGGCGTGGCAATCGACTTCAAGGTGAATGGCAGGCAGGTCAGCGTGGAGGCCGATGCCGACACGCCGCTGCTTTGGGTATTGCGCGAAGATCTGGAAATGACCGGCACCAAGTTCGGCTGCGGCATTGCCGCCTGCGGGGCGTGTTCGGTGCATGTCGACGGCCAGATCACACGCTCGTGCAGCGTTCCGATTGCCGATATTGCAGGCAAGTCCGTGACCACGATCGAGGGACTCAAGTCTGCCGATGGTACGCTGCACGCGGTGCAGCAGGCGTGGATCGAAGCGCAGGTTCCGCAATGCGGCTATTGCCAGTCGGGCCAGATCATGGCGGCGGTCGCGCTGATCGAGCGCACCGGCAGCCCCAGCGATGAGCAGATCGACGAGGCGATGACCAATATCTGCCGATGCGGCACCTATCCGCGCATTCGCAAGGCCATCCTTGCTGCCACCGGCAAGGCGGCGGCTGCCAGCGCACCTGCAATGGGAGACGCGTGATGGCGGACAATCCCAATCCCGACATGGACGTGATCGAACCGGCGGCTCCGCCCAGGAAGAAGCGCGGCATCGTGCGCCGCGCGTTTCTGGTGGGTAGCGCCCTGCTGGTCGGCGGCGGCGTATTCGGCGTCCACTGGTCCGACAGGTCGGCCAATGCGCGCGCCAAGGCGCTGACCGAAACGGGCAACGACCACAATTTCCTCAGCTGGATGAAGATCGCCGAGGACGATACCGTCACCGTCTATTCGCCGCATATCGATTTCGGCCAGGGCACGCATACGGCCATGGGGCAGATGCTGGCCGATGAGCTGGATGCCGATTGGAGCAAGGTGAAGGTCGAGCAGGCGCCTGCTGATCTCGCCTTCGCCAATGCGGCTCTGGGCAGGGGCTTTCTTGCCGATACCTCGGGGGTTCCAGGCGTGATCAACGCCTTGCCCAATGCGGTGATGGCAATGCTCGCGCGATCGATGCCGCTGCAGATCACCGGCGGTTCGTCTGCCGTGCGCTTCACCGGTCAGGTCGGCATGCGCGTCGTCGGAGCCTCGGTGCGGCTGGCACTGATCGAGGAGGCCGCCGACCGGCTTGGCGTTCCTGCGAGCGAACTCACCACTTCGGACAGCAAGGTGATCCATGCCAAGTCGGGCAAGTCGCTGCGCTATGGTGAACTGGCCGCCGGCGCCGCGGAACGGTCGCTGACCGGATCGCCCGAACTCAAGACGCGGAAGGATTACAAGCTGATCGGCAAGCCGATCCCGCGCATCGATATCCCCGCCAAGGTCGATGGCAGCGCGAAATACGGCATCGACCTTATCCTGCCAGACATGCGCGTCGCGACCATCGCAGCCGCGCCGGTGCGCGGCGGGAAGCTCGTTTCCGTCGATGAAAAGCCGGCCCTGGCAGTCGCGGGGGTCGAGAAGGTGATCAGGCTCGACGATGCCGTGGTCGTCGTGGCGAAGCGCTATTGGCAGGCGCTCAAGGGCTTGCAGGCGCTCAGCCCGCAATTTTCCGATGGCAGTCATGGTGCGCTCTCGAGCGAGACCGTGCACGCTGCGCAGGTCAAGTTGCGCGAGACCGGCAAACCCGAAGGCGAGGCCGGTGATGGCGATGTCGCAGCAGCCTTTGGAGCGCCTGGTGCCAGAGTGGTTACCGCCGACTATCGCGTGCCGTTCCTGCACCACGCAATGATGGAGCCGTTCGCGCTGACCGGCCATTACAAGGACGGAAAGCTCACTCTCTGGGGCGGTTTGCAAGACCCGCTGACCACGCGGACGCGCGCGGCCGAGGCGGCTGGTCTCGATGTGGATGCGGTCGCGTTCAACCCGATGATCATGGGCGGCGGCTTCGGGCGGCGCTTTCCCAATGTTACCGAGATTGTCGACCAGATTGCAGTGATTGCCAAGCAGGTACCCTATCCGGTCAAGCTGGTGTGGAGCCGTGAGGAAGAGGTGCGGCACGGAACCTATCGCCCGCAATCGTCAAGCCAGTTCAAGGCGGCTCTGGACAAGGACGGCAGGATCGCAGCCTGGCAGGCGGATTATGTCCAGAGCGACACCGCCGAGGGTGAGGTGACGTTCATCTACGACATTCCCGCCGTCTCGCGTCGGCATTTCAAGTATCAGTCGAACCAGAATGATGGGCCCTGGCGTTCGGTCAACTCGACTCAATTCGGCTTCTACAACGAAAGCTTCATGGACGAGCTGGCGAAGGAAGCGGGCGAGGATCCGTACCAGTTCCGCCGCAAGCATCTGGCGGAAGGCTCGCGGCATCGCGCGGTGCTGGACGCGGTCGCCAAGCGTTCGGGTTGGGGCACACCGCTGCCTGAAGGCGTCGGGCGCGGTATTGCGATCGTCGAAAGCTTCGGCACCATCGTGGCCGAGGTGGTCGAAGCGACCGTCAAGGAAGACGGCCGCCCCAAGGTGCTCAAGGCCTGGGCGGTGGTCGATTGCGGCACCACGGTGAATCCGCTCAATGCCGAGGCGCAGATTGCCGGAGGGCTGATCATGGGGCTTTCCTCGGCCATCGGCGAAGAGATCACGCTCGACAAGGGCGCGGTGGTGCAGAGCAATTTCAACGATTACGAGATCATCAGGCTGGCCGATGCGCCGCCCATGATCGATGTGCATTTCATCGAGAGCGGCGCGAAGATCGGCGGGATCGGCGAGCCGGGCGTGCCGCCGGCGACGCCTGCGCTCGCCAATGCACTGTTTGCCGCCACCGGCAAGCGCGTCCGCACGCTGCCGCTGCGCGATCAGGCCAAGGTCTGAGCGACCCGTCAGCCACGGCGCTGACCGGCTGGCGCGCGCTGATCCTGGCAGCGGGGGCAGGACGGCGCTTTGGCGGGGCAAAACTGCTGGCGCCGCTTGATAGCGTGCCGGTGATACGACGCACGGTCGACGCGGTCGTGGCATCGGGTTTCGACGA
Organism: Blastomonas natatoria; assembly: GCF_003201955.1. Lineage (GTDB taxonomy): Bacteria > Pseudomonadota > Alphaproteobacteria > Sphingomonadales > Sphingomonadaceae > Blastomonas > Blastomonas natatoria. Next base: position 259,226 of record NZ_QJJM01000004.1, on the reverse strand, counting down.
GACCATTGTCGTCACCGGCGCGCTGGGAAGCGAGATCGGCGCGGTGCTCGATGGACTGCCATGCCGATTGGTCGAGGCTACTGGTTGGGAAGAGGGCCTTGCTGCCTCGATCCGCGCAGGGATCGTGGCGCTGCCGGACGATGGGCTCGGCGCATTCCTGTTTCTGGGCGACATGCCGCTGGTGCCGCATGGCTTGTGCGGCGAACTCGCACGGCTCGCCCGGCAGTCGGGCTATGCCGCGCGACCCAGAGTGGCGGGCAAACCCGGGCATCCGGTGTGCTTTGTCGCCAGCGCACTGCCGGATCTGATGGCGCTTTCGGGCGATCGCGGCGCGGGCGATGTGCTGAGGGGCAGACCGGTGGCCTATCTCGACATCCAGGATGGCGGCGCGGTGCTCGATATCGATGATCCCGAAGGATTGGCCGCTGCCGAGCGCGCATGGAAATCGCGCGCGACCTCTGCCACGACGGACAGTGCGACCTCGCGCGGGGCCTTGCCAAAGCCCTGAAGCCCGATCGGGGCGCGCAACCGGGCGATGTCGGCCTCGCCAACGCCGTGCGCGCGCAGTTGCGCAATGCGGCCATCAAGGCGCACCCTGGCGCCGATCGCGCCAATATAGAAGGCGGGTGATCGGAGCGCCGCAGCGAGCGCCGCTTCATCATCCTCGCGGTCATGCGACAGCACCGCAACCGCGCTCCAGCGGTCAAGGTCCAGCGCATCGAGCACCGCCGCCGCGGCAGAGCGGTGATAGGCGATGCCGGGCATGGGCGCGGCTTGCGGGCCATTGGGGGTGATCATCACCACGTCCATCCCCATGGTCTGGCCCAGTGCCGCGCACGCCAGTGTCGTCGCATCCTCGCCGATCAGCACCAGCCGCAGGATCGGTTCATGCCATTGCGCATAGCGGGTTCCGTCCCAGGCAAATTCGCCTTTCGCGTTACAGGCCCGGGCTTCACGCGTCTTGCCGTCGCTGGACCAGCGGATTGGATAGCGTCCCTGCATGCCTTCGATCAGGGCCGTGATGGCAGGCTCGTCCACCGAAACCGGTTCGACCAGCACCAGGATACCCGAACCGCATGCGAGGCGGATGTCGATCCAGGGGCTGCCCTCGCCATAGCGCAGCAGGCGCGGCGCGCCATCGGCCATGGCTTCGCGCGCATGCCGCGCGACATCAGCTTCGATGCATCCGCCTGACAGATAGCCCCAATGCTGGTCGCGGGTGACCAGCATCTGTGCGCCGATGGATCGCGGCGCGGGCCCTGAGGTTTCGACGAGCGTGGCGATGGCAAGGTCCAGCCGGTCACCCTGAGCCGCCATCAGCAGCGGGCGGATATCATCGGTCTGCGCATCGAAAGGCCATCTGCTCATGGCGCACCGCTTAGACCGCGCCGAGCCGCTCGGCAATCGCGTGCAGCCCGGCTCCAGGTCAGCCTTCAGCCAGGCTTCGCAGGAAGCGCTTGCGGATCAGCCGGTCTTCGAGGATGCGGCCGATGATGTAGAGCAGCGCGAACAGACCGGCAAAGACATAGGCAGAGGTCGGCGAATAGCGGTTCTTCTTGCCTTCCTCCTTCTTCTTGTCCTTCTCGTCCTTTTTCGGCTTTTCCGGGGCAGGCGCGCCAAGCATCTGGTCGATCCAGTGCAATTCGCGAACCTTTTCCTTCTCTTCTTTCTTCTTCTTGTCCGCCTGTTCGGTTTCCGGGCCGACGAGCATGCCGACACCGACGATGATCTGGCCGAAGGCCACGAACAGCAGAGGGGCAAGGAAACAGAAAAGGAGCGACCTGCTGGTCATCCAGTAGCGCAGGATGCCGCCATCGGGGCGCTGCTCGACGCGCAACTCGCCGGCATCGTAGATCGACATCCTGTCCTGGGCGATCGGGTCCTTCTTGGTGAAGCTGAGGCTTCCCGCTGCCTGATCGAAGCTGGTGCCGGGCTCGCGAAAAAAGGGTTCGAGCCGTGCAAAGGCCTCGTCGGCGCTCTGACCGGCAGGGAGCGTCAGTTCGCCCCGCACGGTCCAGATCCAGTCAATCAGCCGCATCCAGCTGCGTCCGTCGCCGGTCGGCGCGACCCCGGGCATCATGTCACCTGCGCCCTTCATGCTTTGGGCCTGGCCGGTCATTCTGCGGGCACCGCATGGGTCTCGTCGGACTTGCCGAGCTTTTCCTTCATCGTCTTCCAGCCCTCGGTGAAGGGGAAGAGCATTTGCTCGCGGATCGACATGCGGCGGCCGCCTTCCATGCCCAGCAGTTCCGCCTCGCCGTCGACACAGGTGCCGAAGATGCGGTCGATGAAGATAAAATTGCTGGCATAGTTGCTGCGCGTCGCCTCGAAATCCTGCGAATGGTGCAGGCTGTGATGCTCGGTCGTGTTGAACAGGAAGCGCCACCAGGCCGGGGTGTTGAAGCGCACGTTAATGTGCTGATAGACGCCAATGGACATGCCGATCGCACCCGCCAGCAGGGCGGCACGGGGCAAAAAGTCGAAGAGCCCGCCGATGCCGAGGCCGATCAGGAACAGCTCGACCGGGTTGCCGACCGCACCCTTGTTGATGTTCAGCTGGGTGATGTAGTGGTGTACCGAATGGGTGAGCCAGAGCGGGTACCAGTTGTGCATCCCGCGGTGCATCCAGTACTGCCCAAAATCGAAGATGAACAGGATCAGGAAGGCCTGGACCAGCAGCGGCAGGCCGGTAAACCACGAAAACTTGTCCCAGTCGAAGCTGGCGAGCAGGTTTTCGATCAGCACGTCGCTGCCGATGAAATTGTCGACAAGATTGAGGATGGTATAACCGAGGCCGACATAGAACAGATCGGTCACGCATTCCTTCCAGGTCAGTTCCCAGCTCTTGAAGCGCGGATTGACCCATTCCAGCGCGAGCAGGAAGGCGCGGAAGGCAATGCCGATGCCGATGGCAGTCGAGGCCTTGGCGATCGAATTGGGCGCATAGTACCAGAATGCGATCATCGCGAAGAGCACGGCCGGCTGGAACCAGGTGAAGAACAGCCGCTTGAAAGGCCCGCCTTCGACCTTGGGCACATTTTCCCAGCCGATGGTTACCGGCGATTGCGCTCCGATGATGCGGTTGCCGACGCGGACTCCGTTCATGGCTTATCTACTCGCAAGCTGGTCTCGGCGCCCTGATGCACAGCAGCGCAGGCGGCGAAACGGTTGAGGTTCGCAGTGGTCGAAAGGTTGAGGAAACCGGCCCATCATACCAGACGGCAATGAGAAATGGTCGGCATAGACATGATCTATGCGGTCATTCATCGCGCGGCTCCACCGGGACGATGATGAAGCGGTCGTGCACCTGATTCTGCCCTGGAGTGTCGAGCCTGGCTTTCAGCCCCTCGCGCAGTTCGGAAATGGCGGAGGCGGGAAGCTCCAGCGGGTGCTCGTCGGGATGCGTCAGGGCTTCATGGGGATAGTCGCGGCCCGGCGTGTGCGTCATTTCGACATGCGCGCCCAGCACCGCGCGGATCGGGTGGGTGCGAGCAAAGGCGGCCAGGCGGTCGATGCTTGCGCGATTGTCGGCCAGAAAGTTGACGGGAATGTAGAGCCGCCCCGGATAGAGCGTATCGCCCGACAGCAGGATCTTGAGCCGCGGGTCATAGACCATGATCGCGGCGGCCTGATGACCCGGTGTCGGGATCACGGAAAGGGCCCTGCCGCCGAGATCAAATGTTGCTACATCGCCCGGCCAGGGATCGATGCCGAAAAAGGCCGCGACATCGGCCGGTTTCAATCCGACCAGCACGGTATCGGGCCGGTCACGAAACGCGGCGTCGCTCGCGATATGGTCGCCATGCGCGTGGCTGTGCGCGACGACGAGCGGGATCGAAGTGCGCCCATGCGCGGCGAGCCATTCGGCGATCACCCGGTCGACCACCGGACGGATGACCCCACCTTCCGCACCGGTATCGATCAGCAGCGCCCTGTCGCGCCCAAACAGCAGATAAAGGAATGGAGCCTCGAAATTGGTGGCGACCGACTGACGGATGACGAAGGTGTCGGCATCGAGCTCCTGGACCTGTGCGACCGGTTCCGCCCCGTCAGCGCCGTTGATCCATCGTTCGGCGAACAGGCGGGGCAGGGCATCCGTTCCGGCTCCCGCTGGCGGGATGCCGATCAGACACCCCGCCATAAGGATCGCCGAGCAAAACCTGACGGGCAATTTCAGGCTTCGCAACGCCGACATGGTCAGAAACTGTATCGAGCTTCGATGCCGATCACCCGGGGCGTCAGCACCGAGCGCCCGTAATAGCGCGAAATGACGCCGCCGTTCACGAAGCCGAAGCGGCTGCGATCGTTGCTGATGCCCGTCACCGCATATTGGTTGGTGATGTTGTTGGCGAACAGCGAGACTTCGTAACTGTTCCCCAGCCGGTAGGTGATCGCAGCGCGATGGGTCAGATAGTCGGGCAGCGTCTCACCGAAGCCGCGATTGCCGACCCGGCTCAGGATGTTGCCGGTATAGGTGGCGGTCCAGTTGAGATTGAGCTCGCCATTGTCGCCGACCGGCACCCGGTAATCTGCCGCCAGCGACCCGCTGTGCTTGGCCGAACCGGGCAGCCGGTCGCCGTCAAAGACGCCGACGCGAACGAACTTGGGCCGGGCCCGCTCGTTCTGGCTGGCGCGGATCTGCAACAGGCTGGGAACGTCGGAGGTCAGCTGCGCATCGAGGTAGGAATAGTTGCCGCGCAGCGAGAATTCTGGCGTGATCTGGGCCGTGAACGAGTAGTCAAGCCCCCGGTTGCGCGCTGTACCGCCGTTGGTGAGGATGCCGATGCCACCGAATTGGGTTGCGCTGGCCAGCTGGATGCCATCCCAGTTTACCTGGAAGATCGACAGGTTCATGTTCAGCTTGTTGTCGAAGAACCCGGCGCGCACGCCCAGTTCGAAATTCTCGGTCTCGTCGGGTCCGTAGAACAGTTCTTCCGGAAGTGCGCAGATATTCTGCTGGTTGAGATTGAGCGGCAGCACACACGGCGCCGCGCCGGTATTGGCACCGCCGATCCGGTATCCGGTGCTGTACGTCAGATAGACCAGGGTGCTGTCGGTGATCTTGTAGGATGTGTTGGCCTTGTAGACAAAGCCCGAGGCGCTCGCGGTTCCGCTGCTGGACGGGATGTCGTCATCGCTGGCCACCGGACCGTCGAAATAGGGCAGGGTCGAACCGCCGATGCGGTCGAGATCATAGCCATAATAGCGAAGGCCTCCGGTAATCTGCCATTCGGGTGTGACCTTGAAGGTCACCTCGCCGAACACGGCGCGCTCCTTGACGGTGCTCCGGCCGAATGACGCGTATTCGTTGTCGTCGGCATTGGGGATGACGCCAAAGGCCTGTCCTGTCGGCGAGGCAGCAAAGCCGGGAATGAACTCGCGATAGCTGTTGCGGGTCTTCAGCTCGTTGTAGAAACCACCGAGCACCCAACTGAACGGTCCGCCATGCGTGGAAACCAGGCGCAGTTCCTGGTTGAACTGCGTTGTCCGGGCGCGCGACCGGGTAAAGCCGGTAAAGGCCGGGAAGCCTTCATAACCGTAATCGAGGTCGAGCAGCAGATCGGTCACGTCGACCGAGCCCTTGTTGGTCGTCTTGGTATAGCCCGATGACGAGACGAGCTGGGCAATCTCGCCAAGCTGGGCTTCGACCTCAAGGCTGACCAGATGGGCGCGCCGGGTGGTCGGCTCGAGCACGCGCCACGGCCCTTCATAGCGTCCCTCGCCCAGCACGCCGCCGCCATTGGCCTGGCGACCATCGGTGCGAACCTCCTGAAAGGCATAGGTCAGATAGGCGTTCAGATTTTCGAGCGTGAGACCAAGCTGGTTGCGCGTCGTGAACGTCTTGCCGAAGTTCACATCCTTCTGACGGCGGAGGTTGGCAGCGCGCTGGGCCGGCGTACCGAGCGGGTTGGATGCAGGCCCGGGCTGCGGCAGCGAAACCCCGATCTGCTGCACCGTGAAGGGATAGTCGATAAAGCCGGGATCATAGAAATATCCGGTCGCGCTGCGGAAGGCGAGCCGGTCGCTGATGATCGGCAGGTTGATCGTCGCGTCGATGACATGCCCGATGTCCTGGCTCTGCTCCATGGCAAAGGCGCGCACATGGGCGCTGCCGCTGACCTTGGTCGAATCCGGACGGGCAGGGATGTAGCGCAGCGCGCCAGCCAGTGTCCCCAGGCCGTACAGGGTGCCCTGCGGTCCCAGCAGGACCTCGACGCGCTCCATGTCGATCAGCTTGAAGTCGAAATAGAGCGGAACTTCGCCGAGATAGATGCCGATGGCGTTGTTGCTGTTATCAGCAAAGGTGCTGGAATCGTCTGCGGAAAGGCCACGCATCACGATCGTCCCTGCGCCGCGCGGGCCCGTGTCGGTGATGGTGATCCCGGGCGTGAATGCGCCCAGATCGCGAATGTCGTTGAGACGCTGGTCGGCAAGCTGCTCGGCGCCGATCGCGGAAATGTTGATCGGCACATCCTGGAGCGAAGTTGCGCGGCGGGTCGCGGTGACGACGATGACATTGCTGCCGCTTTCCTGCTCGGAATCCTGCGCGGCATCGCCTCCGGCATCCTGCGCGAAGGCCGGGGCAGTGCCCATGCCCATCAACATGGTGGCGCCCAGCAAGGTGGCGCGGAACAGTTTCTTCGTCATCATCAGACCCCCAATTCTTGGTGAGCCTTTTCAAATGACACCCATCTCCCCTGGTGTTCTGGCCATGCCGACACCTTGATCGCCGGTTTTCCGGCCTGTTCTCCCTGAACAGCCCCGCACGCGCCGCATCGGGTGCGCGCGGGCTGTTGCCCGTCGCGCGGCGGTGATGCCTGCGGGATGAAAGATCGTGCAGTGCAGGGTCGTGTTGCCGCCTGCGCAGTGCGCAGCGCCTAGCCAAGAATTCAAACAGGCAGGCTTTCGGTTCACGAACTCTCGCTCTGACGAAATTAAAGTGCGCCGCTGCCGGTCTGGCAGCAACATCCATTACGGTATGGATATTACGGATTGCGTCAAGCGTAATAATTTTGCACTTGCTCAGTATGAACGGAAATCATGCTGCATTGCAAAATATCCAGCAATTCTGGCAGGTTGAGCTTGTTCGGCACGGCACTGTGTCCAGGTGAGAAATCCTCAGCTTGTTGTGCCGCAACATCGCGTCGAGTCGCCGACCCCGGGGTTCGGCACGATTGGTCCACGAATCACCCGAGCCCAGCATGCGCGATAATGTGAAGGAATTTCAGGGGCTTGATGAAAGTTGAGCGATCGACGCTCCCAAGGCGATGAGGCTGTGGCGAGATTCCTGCTATGCGTGGCGTTATTACTTTTTTTGACCTTCGTAATATTTTTTGGTGGACAAGGCTGTCCCTCGTGGTGATGCTGCACTGCGAAAGGGGATCGAATCATGACGAGGCTGTTGCACAGGCTTTCCGCCCTTATGGCCACCCTTCTGGCAATGATAGGCGCTCTTGCGCTCGGCGCCTGCTCCGGTTCCCCCGAACCTGCCAAGCCCAAGACCGAGTTCAATATCGGTTGGTCGATCTATGCGGGATGGATGCCCTGGCCCTATGCGCAGCAGGCGGGCATCGTGAAGAAATGGGCCGACAAATACGGCATCCAGATCAACTTCGTGCAGGTCAACGACTATGTCGAGTCGGTCAACCAGTACACGGCGGGCAAGTTCGACGGGGTCACCGTCGCGAATATGGACGCGCTGACCATTCCTGCGGCGGGCGGCAAGGATACCACTGCAGTCATCATCGGCGATTATTCCAACGGCAATGATGGCGTGCTGCTGAAAGGCGCAAACAGCCTTGCCGCGATCAAGGGCCGCCAGGTCTATCTCGTCGAACTGTCGGTCTCGCATTATCTGCTGACGCGCGCCCTCGAAAAGGCGGGGCTCAAGTCTACCGACGTGAAGACGGTCAACACCTCGGATGCGGATATCGTCGCAGCCTTTGGCGCGGCGGATGTCAACGCCGCCGTCGCATGGAACCCGCAGCTGTCGGTGATGAAGGGCGAGCCGGGCGTCGCCCAGGTGTTCAGCTCTGCCGATATTCCCGGCGAGATCCTCGACCTGATGGTGGTCGACACCGCGACGCTCAAGGCCAATCCTAATTTGGGCAAGGCGCTCGCGGGCATCTGGTACGAGACGGTGGCGCTGATGCAGCGCGATGACGCCGAAGGAAAGGCCGCGCGCGCCGCGATGGCCACGCTCTCGGGCGCGACGCCGGAGATGTTCGACAGCCAGCTCAAGACGACGTTCCTGTACGCCGATCCCAAGGCGGCGGTCGCGGCGGCGACTTCACCTTCTCTGGTGACGACGATGACCCAGGTACGCGATTTCAGCTTCTCCAAGGGCCTGTTCAAGGGCGCGAGCAGCGCAGATGCGGTGGGTATCGCCTTTCCCGGCGGCAAGGTGCTCGGCGATCCGGCGCGTGTGACGCTGCGCTTCGACGACACGTTCATGAAGCTCGCCGCCGACGGCAAGCTGTAAGCGCGGATCGGGGCTGGGGAGCAACCATGCGCTGGGTCAACCGACATCCGAAAAAGGGCGAACGCATCCTGCTCGGCGCGCTGCCGGTGGCGGTGCTGCTGATCGCCTATCTGATCGTCGCGGCGCAGCGCCATGCCGACAATCCGTTCGACAAGATCCTGCCGCTGCCCGGGGCGATGGGGCAGGCGATGTCGGCGCTGATGTTTCAGGCGGATCAGCTCACCGGGCAGGTCACTTTCTGGGCTGACACGCTGGCGAGCCTGTATCGCCTGGGCCTGGGGCTGGGCATTGCGACGCTGACCGCGCTGGTCGTCAGCCTGGTGCTGGGCGTGCTGCCGCCGGTGCGCGCCACTTTCGGCCCGCTGGTCACAGGAATCGCGGTCATCCCGCCGATCGCGCTGCTGCCGATCCTGTTCATCGCGCTGGGGCTGGGCGAAACCGCCAAGGTCGCGCTGATCGCGATCGGGGTGGCGCCGGTGATGATCCGCGACATCGCCGCCTATATCGCGGCCTTGCCCGCCGAACAGGTGATCAAGGCGCAGACATTGGGCGCAAGTTCCTGGCAGATCATGATCCGCGTCGCGCTGCCGCAGGCGATGCCACGGCTGATCCATGCCGTCCGGCTGGCATTGGGACCGGCGTGGGTGTTCCTGATCTCGGCCGAGGCGATCGCGGCGGATGTGGGGCTGGGCTACCGCATCTTCCTGGTCCGCCGCTATCTCTCTATGGACGTGATCCTGCCTTATGTCGCCTGGATCGCGCTGCTCGCGATTCTCATGGACTGGGCGCTGGCGCTGACCAGCCGCAAGGCGTTCCCCTGGGCGGAAGGGCAGGGCCGATGAGCGCTGCACCGATCCTCAGCCTGCAGAATGTCTGGGTCGAATATGGCGACAAGATCGTGCTGGAAAAGGTCGATCTCGATATCCTGCCCGGCTCGTTCGTGTCGATTGTCGGCCCGTCGGGCGCGGGCAAGTCGAGCCTGCTCCGCGTCATTCTGGGGCAGGAACGCCCGACGCGCGGCGTGATCGAACTCGACGGCCAGCCGCTTGCGCCCGAATGCGGACCGGATCGCGGGGTGGTGTTCCAGCGCTATTCGGTGTTTCCGCACCTATCCGCGCTGGGCAATGTGATGTTCGGGCTGGAATGCGAACAGGCACCCTTCAGCGCAAGGCTGTTCGGCGGAGCGCGCAAGGCGGCACGCGACCGGGCCGAGGCGATGCTCGTCGCGGTGGGGCTGGCCGACAGCATGCACCAGTATCCTGCGCAGCTCTCCGGCGGCATGCAGCAGCGGCTCGCCATCGCGCAGGCGCTGATCAAGCGGCCACGCATCCTGCTGCTCGACGAACCCTTCGGCGCGCTCGATCCCGGCATCCGCGCCGACATGCACGTGCTGATCCAGCAGCTGTGGAGCGATTATGCGCTCACCATCATCATGGTGACGCACGACATTCGAGAGGCGTTCACGCTGGGCACGCGTGTGCTTGCGCTCGACAAGCGCCGGCACGATCCGCACGCGCCGCACCGCTTCGGCGCGACGGCCGTCTACGATCTGACACTGAACAAGAAGAGCAACCCGGAAGCCCCGGAAAAACCGGCGGTTCTGGAGATTGCCAAGACCCAGGAGAACGCATGATGGGAACCGAACCGACCAGCGTCGCACGATTGTCGATGAGCCTGCCGAGCGAGCTGTTCCGCCAGCTCGACATGATGGTCGAGGAACGCGGGCTGCCCTCGCGCTCGCAGCTGATCGCCGAGCTGATCCGCCATGCGCTCGCCGCGCACGAGGCGACGACGCGGCCCGACGAGATGCTCGCGGGCACGCTGACCATCGTCTATCGCGGCGACCGCGGCCGGGTGCGCCATCAGCTGGCGCAGACCCAGGCCGAATATCTGAAGGAGGTCATCTCCTCGCAGCACGTGTTCCTTGAGGACGACCAGTCGCTCGAGGTGCTGCTGGTCCAGGGGCCTGCCGTCCGCCTCAACGAGCTATGCGATGCGCTGCGCCGGGTGCGCGGCGTGCACCAGCTGCAACTCGTCACCACCACCGCCCTGCTGCCGCCGCTCTATGAGCCGGATGCGGGCGAACATGCCAAGGGAGCCGCTGCATGACCGCAGTCCTGAGCGATCCGTCCGCCGCCCGCGCCCATGCGCGGAGCATGGCCGGGACGAAAGTAGAATCGATGCCGGTGCTGCCGCCCGTCGCCGACGATCTGCCCGAGGGCGTCGCGAGCGAAGACCTGCTCTGGGAAGAGACCATCGCGCCGGGCGGCTATGCCACGCGCAAGCTCGCGCGCGGTGCGCGGCTTCGACTGATCGACCTTAAGGGCGATGCCTGTGCCGGGCTGCAACTGTTCAACGCCGAAATGCCGACCGAGCGGCTGAATGTGGCGGACACGGTCAAGGTGCAGTGGAACGCCTATTTGGGCGAGGGAAAGCTGCTGCTTTCGGACATGGGCCGGGTGCTGGCGAGCATCGTCGGGGATAGCGCAGGCACGCACGATGCCTTTTGCGGCACTTCCAACGCTCAGACCAATGCCAATAAGTACGGAGAGGGTGCGAACTACAGCCCCTATCCCAATGGTCGTGAACGGTTTTTGCTGGGCGCCGCCAAGCACGGGCTGGGGCGGCGCGATGTGCATCCGTGCATCAACCTGTTCAAGGGCGCGACCATCGCCGAGGATGGCAGCATCGTGCCACAGGTCGGACCGTTCGAGGGCGGGCGCAGCGTCACTCTGCGCGCGGAGATGGATCTGATCGTCGTGATCGCCAACGTCCCGCACGTGCTCGACCCGCGCCCGGAATATACCGTCACGCCGCTGCGCGTCACCGCCTGGCGCGGGGCGATCACGCCCGAAGCCGACCCCATTCGCAATGCGACGCCAGAGGGCCAGCGCGGCTTTCTGAACGTCGAAGACTATTTCCGTCGCTGATCGCAGGAGTTTGCCCGAATGAGCGCCGATCCCCATATCGCTGGCCTGTCCGGCTCCATCGTTCACGATGAGATCGTGCCTGCGCGCGCGCCCTGGCTGCACCATATCGCCGCCGGGCAGACGCTGCGCATCGTCGATCTGGAAGGCAACCAGGCGGTCGATTTCCTGCTCTATTCCACCGCCGACGATGCCGAACGCTACAGCGCGCAGGATACGGTGGCCGCGCAGGGCAACCTGTTCCTGCGGAAAGGTAGCGTGCTGCGCTCCAACGAGGGGCGAGCGATGATGAAGATTGTCGGCACCGCAGTCGATTATCACGACACGATCGGCGGTGCGTGCTCGTGTGAATCCAACACTTTGCGCTATGGTCATCACACCAAGTCCGAACATGCCTGTGTCGAGAATTTCCTGGAGGCAAACCTGATCGAGGGGCGCGGCAAGCGCGACATCGTCTCGAACATCAACTTCTTCATGAACGTTCCGGTGGAAGCCGACGGCTCGCTCGGCATTGTCGATGGTATCAGCGCGCCGGGCCTGACGGTCGATCTGCGCGCCGAGATGGACGTGACCGTGGTCGTTTCCAACTGTCCGCAGATCAACAACCCCTGCAACGGCTTCAACCCCACGCCTGTGCGCATGATCGTCACCGCATGAGCTACGACACCGTTCTCATCGCCAATCGCGGCGCCATCGCGACGCGGATCATCCGGACGCTGCGCAAGATGGGGCTTCGCTCGGTCGCGGTCTATTCGGAGGCCGACGAGGATTCGCTGCATGTGGCGCTCGCCGATGAGGCGGTGTGCATCGGCCCGGCACGGGCGAGCGAGAGCTATCTCAACGTTGCCGCCATTCTCGACGCCGCCAAGGCGACCGGGGCAGGGGCGATCCATCCGGGCTATGGCTTTCTCGCCGAAAATGCCGAGTTTGCGGAAAGCTGCGCGGTGGCGGGGATCGTGTTCATAGGGCCCGATCCCGACAATATCCGCACCTTCGGTCTCAAGCATAGCGCGCGCGCGCTCGCCGCGGCGCACGATGTGCCGCTCGCGCCCGGCACCGACCTGCTGACCGACGAGGCCGAAGCGGTCGAGGCGGCCGAGCGCATCGGCTTTCCGGTCATGCTAAAGGCCACGGCGGGCGGCGGCGGCATCGGTATGCGCGTGTGCGAGACTGCCGACGACGTGCGCGAAGGCTTTGCCACGGTGGCGCGGCTCGGTCAGGGCAATTTCGGCGATTCCGGGGTATTCCTCGAGCGTTTCATCCGCCGCGCCCGGCATATCGAGGTGCAGATTTTCGGCGATGGCGAGGGCCGCGTCGTGGCGCTGGGCGAACGTGACTGCTCGCTGCAGCGGCGCAACCAGAAGGTCGTGGAGGAAGCGCCCGCGCCATTGCTGCCCGATTCCATCCGCGCCGAACTTTACGCCGCCGCGATCCGGCTGGGCGAAGCAGCGCGCTATCGCTCGGCAGGGACAGTGGAATTCCTCTACGATGCCGAGCGCAAGGAGTTCTTTTTCCTGGAAATGAACACCCGGCTTCAGGTCGAACATGGCGTCACCGAAGAGGTGTTCGGCATCGATCTGGTCGAATGGATGGTGCGCGGCGGGCAGGGCGATTTTGCGTTTCTGGGCAGCGCGCCGACCGCGCCCAGGGGCCATTCGGTGCAGGTGCGGCTCTATGCCGAGGATCCTGCGCAGGATTACCGTCCGACCTCGGGCACGCTGACCTCGGTGCGCTTCCCGGAAGACATCCGCACGGAAACCTGGGTGATGGCGGGCAGCACGGTGAGCAGCTGGTACGATCCGATGCTCGCCAAGCTGATCGTGCATGCCGAGACGCGCGAACTTGCGGTCGCCGCGATGCAGACCGCGCTCGACCAGTCACGCGTCGACGGTATCGAGAGCAACCTGCGCTGGCTGCGCGAGGTGGTGCGCGCGCCGGCCTTCGTTACTGGCGAGGTCTCGACGCGCGCGCTCGAAAGCGTGGCCTATTTTCCGCAGAGCATCCAGGTGGTGAGCGGCGGCACCGCTACCAGCGTGCAGGACTGGCCGGGGCGGCAGAAGCTCTGGGCGGTCGGCGTGCCGCCCTCGGGGCCGATGGACGACCAGTCGTTCCGGCTGGGCAACCGGCTGCTCGGCAATCCCGAAGGTACGTCCGGGCTCGAACTGACGCTGACCGGCCCGACGCTCCTGTTCAACGCCGATGCGCGCATTTGCCTGATGGGCGCGGATTTTGGTGCGACGATTGATGGCGCTCCGGTGGCGCGCGGTGCGCCGGTGGATGTCGCGGCAGGCCAGACGCTGAGCCTGGGTCGCGCGACAGGCGGGGGGCTGCGCGGCTATATCCTGTTTGCAGGCGGGCTCGATATCGCGCCCTATCTCGGCAGCACCAGCACGTTCGAACTGGGCCAGTTCGGCGGCCATGCCGCGCGGCGGCTGCTCGCGGGCGATACGCTGCATCTGGCGCACGGGCCGACGACCGAGCCGCTGGCGCAAGTCGCGCTGCCCGAGATCGGCAGCGAATGGACGCTGCGCGTGCTCTATGGCCCGCACGGAGCGCCCGATTTCTTCACGCCCGAAGATATCGACACGCTGATCACTGCCGACTGGCAGGTGCATTACAATTCGAACCGCACCGGTGTGCGCCTGATCGGTCCCAAGCCGCAATGGGCGCGCAAGGATGGCGGCGAGGCGGGGCTGCACCCGTCGAACATCCACGACAATCCCTATGCCATCGGCGCGGTCGATTTCACCGGCGACATGCCGATCATCCTGGGGCCGGATGGGCCTTCGCTCGGCGGCTTCGTCTGCCCGTTCGTGGTGATCGCGGCGGACCGCTGGAAGATCGGGCAGCTCGCGCCCGGTGACAAATTGCGCTTTGTCCCCGTCAACGCGCACGATGCCTTTGCTGCAGACAGCCTGCAGCGGCGGCTGGTGGCGACCGGCGAGGGGCATATGCAGAGCCCTGCGCGTCCGATCGAGACACTTTCGCCGATCCTGGGCATCATCGCTGAAGGACCGAGCCGCCCGCGCACCGTCTATCGCCAGCAGGGCGACCGCAACATCCTGGTCGAATATGGTCCGATCGTGCTCGATATCGAGCTGCGCATCCGGGTGCAGGCGCTGCTGACCGAGCTCGAGCGCATGGCGCTGCCCGGCGTGATCGACATCGTGCCCGGCATCCGCTCGCTGCAGTTCCATTTCGACGGCAGCACGATGAACCAGGCCGCAGCGCTCGCCGCGCTGATGGCAGCCGAAGAGCGGCTCGGCGATCTCGAGGATTTCACCATCCCCTCGCGCATCGTGCATCTGCCGTTGAGCTGGCGCGACCCGGCGACGATCGAGACGATAGAGAAATATATGGGCACGGTGCGCGACGATGCGCCCTGGTGCCCCGACAATATCGAATTCATCCGCCGCATCAACGGCTTGCCCGATGCGGCAGCGGTCGAGAATCTGATCTTCGAGACCAACTATCTCGTGCTGGGTCTGGGCGATGTCTATCTGGGTGCGCCGGTTGCGACCCCGGTCGATCCGCGCCACCGGCTGGTGACAACCAAGTACAATCCGGCGCGCACCTGGACCCCGCCCAATGTCGTCGGGATCGGCGGCGCGTACATGTGCATCTACGGCATGGAGGGGCCGGGCGGCTATCAGCTGTTCGGGCGCACGATCCAGGTGTGGAACACCTATCGCCAGACCGAGGCTTTCACCGAGGGCAAGCCTTGGCTGCTGCGCTTTTTCGACCAGATCCGCTTCTATCCGGTCAGCGCCGAGGAACTGGCCGAATGGCGGCGCGATTTCCCGAGTGGCAGGCGGTCGATCCGCATCGAGCCGTCCGAATTCCGCCTCGCCGATTATCGCGCCTTCCTTGCTGACAATGCCGAATCCATCGCCGCCTATGAGGCCAGCCGCCAAGCCGCGTTCGATGCCGAGCGCGCCGAATGGCAGCGTCTGGGCGAGTTCGACCGGCTCGATCCGGCGGATGCGCCGGTTGCCGAAAGCGCAGCGGTGGAAGTGCCCGAAGGCGCGGACCTGATCGAGACGCCGTTCGGCGGCAGCGTCTGGAAGATGCTGGTCAATGTCGGCGACGAGGTCGCGGCGGGCGATGCCATTGCGATCATCGAGGCGATGAAGATGGAATGCCGCGTCGACAGCCCCGGTGCAGGCACGGTCGCGGCGCTCTATGCCAAGGAGCGGCAATCAGTGCAGCCTGGCGAGCCGATCCTGGCGCTGACGAGGCACGCATGAGCGCAGCCTTTCGCCTCAGCGCTGCGGGCATCGCAGCGGCGGTGCGGACCGGCCAGAGCAGCGCGGTGGCCGAGGCCGAAGCCGCGCTCAGGCGGATCGCGGCCTATGATGCGGTTCAGCCGCAAATCTGGATCAGCCGCGCGTCGCCCGAAGCCCTTCTGGAGGCTGCGCAGGCAATCGATGCGCGGGTCGCGGCGGGGGAGCATCTGCCGCTCGCCGGCGTGCCGTTCGCGGTGAAGGACAATATCGATGTTGCCGGCTTTCAGACCACGGCGGCATGCCCGGCCTTCGCCTATGCACCGGAAGCCTCGGCCAGCGTCGTCGAGAAGCTGCTGGCGGCGGGTGCGTTGTGCGTCGGCAAGACCAATCTCGACCAGTTCGCCACCGGCCTGAACGGCACGCGCAGCCCCTATGGCGCGCCGCGCAACGCGCATAACCTGGCCTATGTCAGCGGCGGGTCAAGCTCGGGTTCGGCGAGCGCCGTGGCTGCGGGGCTGGTCGCCTTTGCGCTGGGCACTGACACCGCAGGCTCGGGGCGCGTGCCTGCGGCCTTCCAGCATCTGATCGGGTTCAAGCCCAGCAAGGGGCGGTGGAGCAACCGGGGGCTGGTGCCGGCCTGCCGCACGCTCGACTGCATCACGGTGTTCACCGACGATAGCGCCGATGCGCGGCTGATCGATTCCATCGTCGCGGGGTTCGATGCGGCTGACGCCTATTCCAAACCGCTCGCCGATCAGCCGCGTGGCCATCGCACCATCGGCGTGCTGCGGCGCGACCAGCGGATGTTCTTCGGCGATGTCGAAGCGGAATATCTCTACGACAAGGCGCTGGAGGTGCTCGCGGGCCTGGGGACCGTGGTCGAGATCGATTACGCTCCGCTGCAGGAAGCAGCACAGCTGCTCTATGGCGGCCCCTGGGTGGCGGAACGGACTGCCGCGCTGGCCGACCTGCTCGTCAGCAACCCGGATGCCATCGACCCCACCGTGCGCGAGATCGTCGCGGCAGGGCTGGAGACAAAAGCGGTCGATCTGTTCAAAGGCATTTACAGGCTCGCCGAGCTCAAGCGTCATGCCGACCAACTCTGGGAGAGCATCGACGTGATGGCCTTCCCGACTGCGGGAACGACCTATCGCGTGAGCGAGATGCTCGCCGCACCGATCGCGCTCAACAGCGCGCTCGGCTTCTACACCAATTTCGTCAACCTGCTCGATATGGCCGCGCTCGCCGTGCCTGCTGGGGCGCGCGGCAACGGCACTGGCTTTGGTATCACGCTGATCGGCCCGGCGGATACCGACCGCGCGCTGCTCGACACGGCCGACGCCTATCTTGCCGCGGCGTCGCTTCCATCCCCACCCCCGCTTGATCTGGAGGGCAAAATGCAGACCGTGAAACTCGCCGTCGTCGGCGCGCATCTGAAGGACATGCCGCTGCACTGGCAACTCACCTCGCGTGATGCGAAGTTCGTCGGCGCGTTCGAGACTGCGCCGGAATACCGGCTCTATGCGATTGCCAATAGCGTTCCGCCCAAGCCTGCCTTGGTGCACACGGGCGAGGGGGCGTCGATTGCGGTCGAGGTGTACGAACTGGGCGTGGCCGAGTTCGGCAGCTTCACCGTCGAGGTGCCGCCGCCGCTGGCGATCGGCACGGTGACGCTGGCCGACGGCTCCAGCGTCAAGGGTTTCGTTGCCGAACCGCGCGCGCTCGAGGGCGCGGAGGACATCACGCATCTGGGCGGCTGGCGCGCCTATATCGCGCAAATGGCCTGAACTGAACGCAGAAGGGAAGGGCTGAATATGACCAAGTTCCGCAAGACTGCCGCTGCCGTGGCCGCAGGTTTCTCCGCGCTGATTGTCACGCCGGCGTCGGCCGAACAGGTGATCGACGTGCCGGGCTTTGCCGATTTTCTCGCGGTGGAAGGCGACGGCGTCTGGGCGACCAACGCGGGCCGGGTCGAGCGCTGGTCACGCAGCGGCAAGCAGGCGGCGGTCGAGATGGCGCGGCCCTGCGGCGCGATGGCGATCCATGCCGGGAGCCTGTGGGTTGCCGATTGCAAGGAAAACGCGCTCGTCCGCATCAATACGGCCAAGGCCGAAAAGGTCGCCACGATTGCCACCGGCATCGCCAATCCCAAGGGAGAGCTGAACGTGGTGGCGGGCGCAGGCTCGATCTGGGTGGCGAGCGACAACAAGGGTGTGGTGTCGCGCATCGATCCGGCGACCAATAGAGTCATTGCGACCATCGCCGTGACGCCGGGGACGCATTACCTCACCTCCGGGTTCGACGCCGTCTGGGCGATCAGCAGCGAAGGCAGGACCGTGCAGCGGATCGACCCTGCCACCAATGCCGTGACAAAGACGATTGCCATGGGCAAATCGCCGGCCTTTTCGGCGGCGGGCGAGGGTGCGATCTGGGTGCAGGAACAGGGTGATGGCACGGTAGCTCGGATCGACCCTTCGACTGGCGAGGTGACCGGGCGCGCCAAGGTGGGCAAGGTGCTGGCCTATGGCGATATCGATACCGGAAAAGGCATGGTGTGGCTTCGCACCACAGAGGACCAGACCTTTGTCGCGATCGATCCCGAAAGCCTCGCGGTCGTCGCGCGGATGGGCAAGGCGGAGGGCAGCGGCGCGCTGCGCTATGCCAGCGGTGGTCTGTGGACTTCGGCGCATGATGTGCACACGCTGACCTGGTGGCCAGAACCGATCCTGGCTCCGGCGCAATGACCTTTCCGCGACCGGGCGTTCCCTCAAGAGGTTTGGCCGGTCGCGGATCAGGTCAAGAGCATCAACGCAGCGAGGCCAGCCTTTTGCCCGATGCGGTATCTGCGCGAGCGAGACGCTGTTCGATCTGGGCACGCACATCGGAAGCAACCGACGCACGGCATTCCTGCGCCTTGGCTTGGGCTGCGAGATGCACGCTCGACAGGCGATCGCCGCACACGGTGCGGGCGGCCTGATCGACGCGGATGGCAAGGCGCTGCTGACCGTCAGCGGTCGACAGGTCGAGATCCTGGAGATTCAGGACAGCCTTGTCCTTGGCAAAGGGGTTTTCGGTAGCGGCAGCGCCGGTGGCGGACAGCGCAAGGGTGACAGTGGCAAGCGCCACGAGCCGGATTTTCATGGGTCTTCTCCTGCAACGGACGGGTGCAGCTCTGCGGCCGCTGGGGCTGATATAGCCCTGCGGGAGAAAACTTTCAATATATAACCCAATCTTGTACTTTTATTACTTTGCGTTGCCTCCGTTATTACTTGACCGAGACCACCAGCATCGCGAGGTCCCCGCGGGTGCCCAGCATGCCGACCGGCAATCGCGCGATATGCTCTTCATTTTCCACCGAAACTGTCACGTTGCGGTCAAAGGGTGCGGCCCAGCGCCGCACCTCGCTCACCGGTATGCGCGCCTTCCAGAAACGGCGTCCGGTGGTTGGCACTTCATGGCCATTGATACTGATCGGAGCGTCGATGCTTGCGCGCCGGCCCGAAACCTGCAGGCAGCTTTCGACTCCGCATTCGACCAGCCTGGTGCGCGGCAATGGTTCCGCCTGGGCCAGCGCCGGTACGGCAGCCAGCGCAGTTGCGGCAATCAGGGTCAGGCGCATCATCGGCAGTGCACTCCTCATCATCCGGCATCGATGCCGTGCTGTTCGAAAAACCAGGCGACCGGGGCCAGTACATCGGCATGGCGCTTCCAGCGGGCGACCGAATCGCCATAGATCGGTCGCCGCACCTGCGCGGCGCTGGGCGTCGACACGGGCGCGCTGTTGGTATGGAAGGACAGGCAATCGTCCGACCAGCCGAGCCCGGCATGGTCGAGCAGGCGGTGGGTCTGGCCCTGCTGATCGGCCACCAGATCCTCATAGCGCATTTGCAGCACGCGGCCCGGTAGCGCTTCGGCCCAGAAGCGCATCAGCCGATCGAACCGTACGTAATAGGCGGCGATGTCGAGCAGGTCGTAGCTGTAATCGTAATAGCGGGAACTGACCGCGAAAAGATTGCGGAAGTTGCTCAGCACCGTATCCATCGGGTGGCGGCGCAGGCAGATGATCCGGGCCTTCGGCAGTGCCCGTGCGATGAAGCCAACATACTGGAAATTGCCGGGAAACTTGTCGATGAAGCGAAGCTCGGGGTTGCGCCGATGGTGTCTTGCGCGCTCCAGATAATCGTGGCCAATCGCACCCATATCGGTGCAGGCGGCGGCTGCGACCGTTTCCGGGTCGAGCACATTGCGGCTGCGGGTTGCCGCAGCGCGCTTCACGGCGAGCGGCATCGCCTGCAGTTCGCCAGCGCTTTCCACAGCGGGATGCGAGGAGAGAATGCGATCAACCAGGGTCGTGCCGGTACGCGGCATCCCGATGATGAAGATCGGTGCGTCGGCAGCCGTATCGGTCTGCGGCGCTGCCTTCACGCCGTCCCAGGCCGCCTCGATCGCGTCGAAATTGGCAGCATCGCGATCAAATTCGTAATCGAGCGCGCGGCGATGTTCGCCATTGGCTTCGCACAATATGTCCAGCGCGCGCTCGGGTTCGCCGATGTCTTCGAGTTCCTTGGCCAGCGCATAGCCCAGAAGCAGGCGATCGCGGCCTTCGCGCGCCCGCGCATAGGTCTGGCCCAGCCTGGCAACATGATTGCTGGCTGCGCTCTGCTTGCGCAGGCTGGCGAGCAGATGATGCGCGCGCGCCTGATCGGGCGCCATCGCGATCAACGTTTCCAGCTGCTGCTCCGCCTCGTCGATCTGGCCCAGGAAGTTGAGCGTGACGGCAAGGTTGTAGCGAAACTCGCCGTCGTCGGGCTCGATCCGCACGGCCCCGCGGAAATGGGCGAGGGCGGCATGATGGTTGCCAAGCCGCGCATAAACACAGCCCATGGTGTCCCGGCTGAGCGCATCTGCGGGTAGCGCTGTTTCGGCCTGTTCCAGCACGACGGCGGCATCGCCCTCACGCCGGACCATCGCATAGAGCTTGGCGAGCTGTGCGCGATATTCGCCTCTCGCATCGAGCGCCACCGCGCGCTCGAGGCTGGCGATGGCCTGCACGACCTGGCCTGCGCTCGATAGAACCGCGCCGAGCAGAAAATGGCCCTCGGCATCGCGCGGGTTGTCACTGATCAGCGATGCCGCCAGCCGGTGCGTCGTCTCGAGGTCGCCGAGCGACAGGGCCTCGCGCGCTGCGTCGATCCGCCGGGTTCGCAGGCCGATCATGCCGGGGCGCTGCTCCCGCCATTGCCGTCTCGACGCGCCTTGAAGCGATCAAGCAGCGGCACGAAGGGGAAGATCGTCTGTTCCCAGATTGTCAGCCGCTTGCGATCGTCCTGACCCACCAGCACACCTTCGCCTTCCTTGTACGTGCCGAAGATGCGATCGAGCAGGATCAGCGAATTGCCGTAATTGCAGCGGGTTGCCTCGTAGTCGGTCGAATGGTGCAGGCTGTGGTGGCGGATGGTGGTGAAGAAGAACGAATACCAGATCGGCGGATCGGCCTTCACATTGGCGTGCGCGAAGGTGGAAATGACATTGAGCGTGTTGAGCCCGGCAAACAGCGCTGTCATCTCGAAGTCGAAAAAGGCGAGGACGCTCAGACTGATGAGGAACAGCTCGATCGGGTTGCCGACATAGCCCTTGGCAGCGTTGAGCTGGGTGATGTGATGATGCGGCGCATGGGTCAGCCAGAACGGCGTCACATTGTGCATCAGCCGGTGCATCCAGTACTGGCCGAATTCCAGGATGACGACGACCATGATCACCTGCACCAGCCACGGCACCTGTGCCATCCAGGCGGTGCTGACGCCCAGCCAGTCCTTGAGTGCGAGCAGCGGATCCTCGGCCAGTGTCTTGCTGAGCCAGGCGATGACGGTCGAGCTCAGCACGACATAGAACAGGTCGGTGCGAAACTCCTGCCAGTTCATCCGCCAGCCTGCATGCCGTTCATGCGCGAATTCGAGCAGGAGCACGGTCAGGGTGATGGCAGAAGACGTCACGATCAGCATCCAGGGAATGCTTGTCAGTTCCTTCGGCGCAAAGGCCCAGAAAAGCAGGACCAGCGCGATCATGGCAGGCGGGATGTGATCGAAAATCGTCTTCTTGAGGGTCATCACGCAGCTCCGGATCCTGCCGGAAGTCTGCGCTGCACTGCATCATGGGGGGAGGCGCAAAAAAATGATGAAAGTCATAGACTGGAGCTATGCCTCGCGCATGGCCCTGACCCGTCGGAAAACCTCGTCCCAGAACAGCTGGGTGGCCGTGTCGCGCGCCGGATCGGTGCGGGCGAGCAGGTAGATGTCATAGGCGGGCTCGATATCGGCATAGAGCATCGGCCAGAGCCGACCCTTGGCAACATCTTCCTCGGCCGCGAGGACCGGGAGAAAACCGATGCCGACACCAAGCCGGATCAGCCGCTGCGCCTCGTTGATGTCTTCAGCCATTCCGCTGACCTTGGTTCCCAGCCCGTTGCGGCGCCGCAGATGCGTGATGAGTTCGATCTCGTCGTCACCCGTCAGCACGAAATGGTCGTCGCGCAGTTCGTTGAGACGACTGAACCGATGGCCGAAATGCGGACTGGAGCGCGAGCAGTAAAGCTGCTGGCGTTCGACGAGCAGCGGTTCGTACATTAGCCCGCCGCGCACGCTGGCATCATAGCTGACCCCGATCTCGACCTCACCCTGTTCGAGAGCATCAAGCACCTGGCGCCAGGGCGACACGCGGATCTCGATATGGATGTCCGGGTTGCGGCGATGGAAGCTGGCTATCGCCTCGTCGAATTCGGGCGAGATCAGCCCGGAGACGATCTGGATGCGGACGAAACCTTCGACGCGCTTGGTCGCCTGAGCGATCTGGTGCGGCATCATCCGGGCGGATTCGAGCATGTCCTCGCACAAGGCCATCATCGCCTTGCCTGCTGCGGTCATCTCCACCCCGGTGGCGGTGCGAATCAGAAGCGTCGTGCCGACATGCTCCTCGAGCCGCTTCAATGCGGCACTGATGCTCGGCTGCTGGCGATTGAGCTTGCGCGCGGCGGCGCCGATGCCGCCTGCCCGGACGATGTCGACAAAGGTGCGCAACAGGTTCCAGTCGACCCGGCTGGCGAACTTGCGGTCAATCAACGGTTCCCGATCGGGCATGGCAGGCTTCCCCATGGTGTCGGGTGCATATCATAGGCCAGAATGATGCCCGAAGCGCAACCAATCAATTCTGGTCTATGAGGCTGGGGAGCTCATGCGCCTGGCCAACGGGGCGTACAAGCGGGCTCGCAATGGCCAAGGGCGTTGCGAAGGCTTGAAAAAGTGGCAGACATGCGCGCCGCCTTCAGTCTATCGTGCCCAGGGGGCTGACGGGGTCAGCCATGCAGGGCGGGGCCATGACGACATTTGCGATCTACAAATTTGCCCATGTGCTCGGCATCATCCTGCTGCTCGGCAACATCACGGTGACTGCGGTCTGGAAGGTCTTTGCCGACCGGACCCGCGATGCGTCGATCATCGGCTTCGGCCAGCGCATGGTCACCGGCACCGATTTCGGCCTCACCGTACCCGGCATCGTGCTGACGATCATCGGCGGCTATGGCGCGATGTACGAGGCGCGCTATGATTTTCCCGGCCCGGCATGGCTTTTGTGGAGCCAGATCTGCTTTGTCGCGGCGGGCGTGATCTGGCTGGGCCTGCTGATTCCGATCCAGGTGCGCCAGGCGCGCATGGCAAGAGCCTTTGAGCATGGCGCACCAGTGCCCGAAGGCTATCGCGCGCTGGCCCGGCAATGGCTGGTCTGGGGCCTGATCGCGACGGTGCCTCTGGTCGCGGCGCTCTATTTCATGCTGGACAAGCCCGGCTGAGTTCCGGTCCGCGAGCACGCCTCGCCGATCCGCGCCCAGCTATTGCCCGTGTTCAGCCATGTGTGCGGATCTGGCGCAGGGCATCCAGCAGCTGCGAAGCGATCGTCTCGTCGAACAGCGACCGGAAACCCTGTTCATGCGTGTCGATGGCCCGGCGCGCATCGCAGGCCAGCGCTTCTCCTGCCGGAGACAGGAACAGGGCCTGGGAGCGGCCGTCAACCGGGGCGCGGTAGATCAGATCGCGCCGGGCAAGGCCCGCAATCAACGGCACCATGTTCGCCCGCTTGATGGCGAGCAGCCTTCCGATATCGCTCTGGGTGCAGCCCGGGGATGACTCGATGACCAGCAGGATCGAGGCCTCGACCGGCCGCAGGCCCGTCTCGCGCAGCGAGTTGGCAAGATCCGCCATCATCACGCTCGAGGCCCGGCGCAGCTGATAGCCGAGCAAATCATCAAGCGGATCTTGCAGTTCGGCGGGTGGATCGTTTTTGGCCATAACCGGCTTTACCCCGATTGCATCGCCTCGCCAACATTGATATGTCGCATATCAATCAACGAGAGGATGACCGGAATGTTCAGGACATTTTTGTCGATCGGCGGAAAGGACATCGAAGCTGCAAGCTGGTTCGATCGGATCGATCCGTTGACGGGCGATCCCGCCACCCGGGCCGCAGCGGCGACCCCGTCCGAGGCGGTCGCGGCTGCCGAGGCTGCCGAAGCCGCGCTTCCGGGCTGGTCGGCACTGGGGCCCGGCGCAAGGCGTACCGCGCTCAACCGGGCGGCTGACGTAATGGTCGAACGCAGGGACGAGTTCGTTGCCGCCATGCAGGCCGAAACCGGCGCAACGGCCGCCTGGGCGGGCTTCAACCATATGCTGGCGGTCAACATGGTGCGCGAAGCTGCCGCCATGACGACGCAGATCGGCGGCGAGGTGATCCCTTCCGACAAGCCGGGCTGTCTGGCCATGGCAGTGCGCGAGCCTGCCGGGGTCGTGCTGGGCATTGCGCCGTGGAATGCGCCGATCATCCTGGGTGTCCGTGCCATTGCCATGCCGCTCGCCTGTGGCAACACGGTGGTGCTCAAGGCATCGGAACAATGCCCCGAAACGCACGCGCTGATTGCGCGCTGTTTCGTCGAGGCAGGGCTTGGCGGCGGTATCGTCAACCTGATCACCAACGCACCGCAGGATGCGGGCGAGGTGGTCGGCGCGCTGATCGATCATCCGGCGGTGCGCCGCATCAATTTTACCGGCTCGACCGCCGTGGGCCGGATCATTGCGCGCCGCGCCGCCGAACATCTGAAACCCTGCCTGCTCGAACTGGGTGGCAAGGCACCGCTGCTCGTGCTCGAGGATGCCGATCTGGACGAGGCGGTCAAGGCCGCGGCGTTTGGCGCGTTCATGAACCAGGGGCAGATCTGCATGTCGACCGAGCGCATCATCGTGGTCGATGCGGTGGCAGATGCCTTTGTGAGCAAGTTCGGAGCGAAGGTGGCGACGCTGGGTGTCGGCGATCCGCGCGAGGGCAAGGCGGCGCTGGGAGCGGTGATCGACCGCAAGACCGTCGAGCATGTCGATGGGCTGGTCCATGACGCGCTGATGGCAGGCGCGGTGCTGGCCTGTGGTGGCGAGGCACAGGGCGTGCTGATGCCGGCGCATGTGATCGATCGCGTCACGCCCGACATGCGGCTGTTCCGCGAGGAAAGCTTCGGGCCGGTCGTCGCGGTGGTCCGTGCTGCCGACGAGGCCGAGGCGATCGCGCTGGCCAACGATACCGAATACGGCCTGTCCGCGTCGGTCTTCACGCGCGACATTGCGCGCGGGCTCAAGGTTGCGAGGGCGATCAGGTCGGGCATATGCCATGTGAACGGCCCCACCGTGCACGACGAGGCGCAGATGCCCTTCGGCGGGGTCAAGGCCTCGGGCTATGGCCGGTTCGGCGGCAAGGCCGGCATCGACGCATTCACCGAATTGCGCTGGATCACGGTCGAGACCGAACCCGGCCATTATCCGATCTGATCCGCCGCCAGCACATCCTCGCAGCACGGCAAGGGCGCAAGCGCCGCTTTGCAAGTTTCGTCCAGACATTTCCGAGAAAGGCTTCTGACCGATGACCGACCGTACCGAACAAGAGACCGTCGCCTTTATGGTGACCGACCGCATCGCCTGGGTGAAGTTCAACCGTCCCGAAAAGCGCAACTGCATGAGCCCGCGGCTCAACCGTCAGATGGGCCGGGTGCTCGATGAACTGGAGTTTCGCGATGACGTCGGCGTTGTCGTGCTGACGGGCGAAGGCAGCAGCTGGTCGGCGGGCATGGACCTGAAGGAATATTTCCGCGAGACCGAGGCGCAGGGGCTGTGCGCCACGCGGCAGGCCCAGCGTGAGGCCTATGGCTGGTGGCGGCGGCTGCGCTGGTTTCAGAAGCCGACGATCGCGATGGTCAACGGCTGGTGCTTTGGCGGTGGCTATGGTCCGCTGTTCGGCTGCGACCTGGCCTTTGCTGCGGACGAGGCCACTTTCGGTCTGTCAGAGATCAACTGGGGCATCCTTCCCGGTGGCGGCGCTTCCAAGGTCGCGACCGAGCTGATGCCGTTCCGCAAGGCGATGTACCATGCGATGATGGGCGAGAATATCGACGGCAAGACGGCCGCCGAATGGGGGCTGGTCAATGAATCGCTGCCGCTTGCCGAGTTGCCCGCACGGGTGGAGCAGGTCGCGAAGGTACTGCTGGAAAAGAATCCGGCGGCGCTCAAGGCTACCAAGGATGCGATCCGGCGCGTTCGCGAGATGACCTATGACAATGCCGAGGATTTCCTGATCCGGGCGCAGGAGGCTGCCAACAGCTTCGACAATGACGGACGCAAGGAAGGCATCAAGCAGTTCATCGATGACAAGAGCTACAAGCCGGGGCTCGGCGCCTATGCCGTGAACAAGCAGTCTGGCTGAAGCGCACGCAATGTTCCCTACTGCATGACCGCGACGCACCGGTTCCCCCCGCAGGCCTGATGGCCCGCGGCAAGGAGGGATGGGCGAGAGGAAGAGGAATTCGGCATTGGATCAGCAAGATAGTCAGGCCCAGGATCCGGCAGCCATCGTCGATGCCGGGCCGATGTCGCGGTTTCAATGGTCGATCATTGCGGCGATGGTGGCGCTCAACGCGCTCGATGGCTTTGATGTCATGTCGATCAGCTTTGCCGCTCCGGGAATTGCTGCCGACTGGCAGATCGATCGCGCCGTGCTGGGGCTGGTGCTGTCGATGGAACTGGTCGGGATGGCGATCGGATCGCTGACCCTTGGGCGTCTCGCCGATACGGCGGGACGGCGCAACACCATCCTGTTGTGCCTGTCGCTGATGACCGGGGGCATGATCGGTGCGGCGAGCGCGGGCGGGGTTACGGCGCTGTCGATCTGGCGGGTGCTGACCGGGCTCGGCATTGGCGGCATGCTGGCAGCCATCAACGCGGCGGCGGCTGAAGCTGCCAATGCGCGCTATCGTCCGCTGGCCGTGGTGCTGATGGCCGGCGGCTATCCGGTCGGCACGGTGCTTGGCGGACTGGTTGCCGCTCAGCTTCTGGAGCAGTTCGACTGGCGGTCGATCTTCCTCTTCGGTGCGGCCTGGTCGGGGCTGATGATCGCCATTACCTGGTGGCGGGTGCCCGAATCGATCGCCTTTCTCGCCAGCCGCCAGCCAGAAGGCGCTCTCCAGCGCATCAACCGGACGCTTGCCGCGATGGGCCATCGCCCGGTGGCAGGGCTTGACAGATCGGGCGGCACTTCGGGCAAGGTCCCGCTCGCGCGCCTGTTTGCACCCCAATGGCTTGCGGTCACAGCAGCCATGACAATCGCCTATCTGGGGCACATCATGACCTTCTATTTCGTGATGAAATGGATCCCCAAGATTGTCGCCGACATGGGCTATCCGCCGCCCGAGGCCGCAGGCGTGCTTGTCTGGGCCAGTGTAGGCGGCGCAAGCGGCGCACTGATCTTCGGGCTTCTGACCCTGCGCCTGCCGGTACGCGGCCTGACCATCGGCACAATGTCACTATCCACCGTCCTCGTCGTTCTCTTCGGTCTCGGCCAGAGCGATCTGGCGCGGCTCTCCCTGGTGGCTGCAGCCGCCGGGTTCGTCACCAATGCCGGGGTCGTGGGGCTGTATGCGCTGGTGGCGACAAGTTTTCCTGTGGCGTTGCGCGCTTCTGCAACGGGTTTTGTCATCGGCGTGGGCCGCGGAGGCTCCGCACTGGCGCCTGCGCTGGCCGGAATGCTGTTTGCGGCAGGCTATGGCTTGCCGATGGTCGCGCTGCTGATGAGCCTGGGTTCCATCATCGCTGCAGCGGCACTCCTGGTTCGCGGCCAGGTGCGCTGACATCCGCGGCCGAGACAGCGCCCGGCTGACACGCGAATGCCGTGGGCCGGGGCTCCGCTCGACAAGTCGGCGCGCATCGATCAGTATCGACGGCATGAGTTCCATGGTGCGTCCGCAGCGATCGGTGATATCCCCTCTGGCCTGGCTTGCTGCAGCACTGGCCGGGATTGCAGCGCCCACCCTCGCGATGGTGATGCTCGCCGATGCGCCTGCGCCGCTGGTGTTTTTCGGCGGCCCGATCCTCTCTCTGGGCCTCATGGGTAGCGGGATGATCGCTGCGGCCATCGCGGCCCGGCTATGGGTCGGCATCGCGCTCGCACTGCTGACTGCTGCCGGTCTTGTCCTGCTCGCCGGAGCGCTGGGCATGTCGTTGCTGCCGCATCCCGTGTCCACGGTCCTTGCCTTTGCGATAGCTGGTTTCAGCTTTGCCGCCCGGGGCAAGCTGTTCGCGCGCAGCGCCGCCGACAAGGGATGGTGGATAGCGCTGTTCGTGGTTGCTGGCGAAGCAGCGATGCTGCTGACCGCTGCGGCCATGCCGGGCGCGCTGCCCGATTGGCTGCTGGTGCTGTTACCGGCGCAATGGGCGAGCATGGCGATCCAGACCGCGCTGACGGGCACCGGAACACGCGCGGCGAGCTCTGCGCTGATCGCCCTGGCAGGGACCGGGGCGGTTACGCTACTGGTGGCCCGGCTCTGGCCACGTCGTTGGCCATATGCGCTGATGTTTTCCGCATGGCTGGGGCTTTCTGCGCTGGTCTGGCATCGGCCCGCCCCGCCGATGCCGGCCCCGACGCCACCCAATGCGCAGAGCGAGCAGCGGCTGATGCAGCCCAGTGTGGGGATCGCCCAGGCTCATGCCGCCGCCGAGCCCTCGGTGCCGGTCGTCCGTGGCGGCAGGGCCATCGCTCTGCCGCCAGCAGACTGAAAGCCAGCCAGCGCTTTGTCAGCGCTGGGGAGGGCACATCAGCGTCACCGTCCCCGCCTCGAAATCATAGCTGATCGAGGCGCAGTGCCCGATCGTGTCCATGCCGATATAGAGCCGCTGGGTAGGAATCTTTCGCTTGCTGTCGCCTGTCACCACGATCTCGTTGGGATCCTGATCGGGCGACGGGCCTTCCGCGATGCCCTGGGCGCTGCCCATGTCCGATACCCGCACCGCAAGATTGCGGATTTCCAGATCGCCCAGCATCAGGGGGCGGGCAAGGGAAAGCGAGCGGATCGGCCGCGCTACGCCATAAAGTATCGGTGCTTCGCGCGCGCCGCTGGCAAACTGACCGCCATTCGCATCCGCGATCCAGCGCCCGCCGGTCGCCGTGACCAGGCTTTCCTGGCGCGAGAGGCTGAAGGCGGCGTAGATCGGGCGCCCTCCGACATCCATGCGCACACTCGTCTGGCTGCGGCCCATTTCCTTGTCGAGCGGGAAGGTGATGGCCTGATCGCCCGGTTGTCCGTCGCGCAGGATGAAGGTGGTCCGTTTGTGCGGGAACGTCTCGGGTCCGGCAACGCCATCGGCGCCTTCGACGATCTTGCGTGCGCTGAAGGCGGTGCGGCTGCGGAACGATGCCTCTCCCTCTCCATAGCGCACATTGTCGGTGCGGAACCCGATCTTCTCGGGCCCGATGACATAGATGTAACCGATCATGCTTGGCTTCAATGCTGCCCGCTCTGCGGCATCGGCATTCAGGGTCGGCACGGAAATGGCGTCTGGCGCCAGGCGAAACCGCAAGGTCTGGCCATTGGCGATGAAGTCGACTGTCTCATCGGCCCGAACGGCAAGTTCGGAATTCAGCGGCGCTGCGGGTTTTGCTGCCGCCGGCAGGGCGATGTTTGCCAGAAACGCGATCGCTGCAGTCGTACGAAATATCATCCTCTATCCCCTGCAAATTGGGCTTCGATGTCTTCCGAAATCCGCTGAACGATGGCTGAATACAGGAACGGGCTATGGCCCTGATCGGTCCGACCAAGCCATGACGGGGGAGGGAGCGTCGGACGATGAGACCAGCAGGCCGACGAACACGCGGGCAGGTGGGGCATCCGTCTCTCTGGTGGCTGAGCAGGCGGTGTCAGGCCGTCACAGAGTTGAAAAGCCATAGAAAAAATGCCTCAATCACCGCAGGTGAGCAGCAATTCCTGTCTGATGTTCTCCAGATTGTGACGGGACATTTTTATTATATATGATAATTTGAAGATAGCGGAATCCGGAATTTACATGAGAATACCCGATTTTAAATGTTTTCAATAGTTTTTCTCTATTGGCATGGCCGGTCGCTTTCTAATTTCATTTGCTTCGATGCTGTGGAAGGTACGTGTGCCCTTGTGCGGAAACAATGTGTGGACTTGCTTTGAGCAGGCGATGCCTTGCACTGGATCATGCCGGGGGTGGAATATCGGTGATGCCTCGATGGCTTCGGGTCGCAGTTGAAGCCAGCGGGGCATCGCCTGTCCAGGGCATGTGAATGCGCCCGAACATCAGGCGCCTCATCGCTTTCGCAGTGCCGTTTCGCATCTTTGCTGACGCCAGCCGCGCCCTGGGTACGGTCGATCCGCGGACAGCGAAGCGGGGCAACAGACTTTACAAGACTGATAACAGAGGCTGAGAAACCGCGTGTCCCAATCCAAGTCGATTCATCGCACATCGGGTATCATGCTCGTCGACGGGTTGCCGGTTGCTGATCAGGTCTGATCCGTGCCCCATCGTATCTTGCTCATTGCCGGCTTCTTTCCGCCATATTCTCCGCTGGGTGCCGTGCGCGCGCCGATGCTGGTGCGCTGGTGGCGCGAACAGGGGCATGACGTCCGCGTGATCGCGCTCGAGAATCCTGCAGTGAAGGGGCAGATCGAACATTGTCTGGCGCCAGAGGCCGTGCGCTACATTCCCTTCAGCCGGGCCGCGCCCCCGCTCGAGCAGGCAGCCGGCAGCGTCAAGAAGCTGCTGGTCAAGCGCGAGAACCGGTTCAAGCCGTATCTGGTCAGTCTGCAGACCCTCTATCGCCAGATCGCGCATTTTCCCGATCGGTATCGCAACTGGATCGAGCCGGCGGTGGACGAAGCCGTCGCGATGGCTGAGCACTGGCAGCCGGACCTGATCTATTCGACGGCCCCGCCGCATTCGGGCCATGTGGTCGCCTGTCGGATCGCACGGCGGCTGAAACGGCCATGGCTGGCCGAACTGCGCGACCTCTGGGCGGGCAACCCCTATAACGACGGCCATCCCCTGTTCGATCCCGTCCAGCGCCGCTACGCCTGGGGCATATTGGCCAGGGCGCAAGGCCATGTCGCGCTGACCCGCGGTGCTGCACTGCGGATCGGCGACAAGCTGGGTCGCCCGGTGACGCTCAGCTACAACGGATTTGGCGCAGATGACTTTGCGTCGCTCGGTTCCGTCGCGGCCCATGATCCGCACCGCCTGACGATCGTCCATGCCGGGATCATCTATGCGGGGCAGCGCGAGCCGACCATGCTGCTTGCGGCACTGGCGAGGCTCGATGCTTCGGTTCGTGCGCGCATCCGGGTGGTGTTCTTCCATGACGAGGAATCGGCCGTCGTGGCCGGTGCCGAGCAATTCGGTGTTGCGGACTGTATCGAACTTCGCCCGCCCATTCCCCGGCGCGATATTCTCGAGCTGGAGCGGGCGGCCGACGTGCTGCTGCTGTGCCGCTGGAACGACCCGGCGGAAGATGCCATCATTCCTGGCAAGGTGTTCGAATATATCGGCGCGCGCCGCCCCATCCTGTCTATCGGGTCGGACACCGGGGAAGCTGCGGACATCGTGCGCGCGGGGCCGTTCGGCCTTGTCATGACCGATCCGGACGCCATAGCGCGTCAGCTGGTCGAATGGCTGGCGCAGAAGGATGCGCATGCAGGCCGGCTGCCCGACCTGCCGGAAGGTCCGACCCATGCCTATCTGCGCGAAACCCAGTTTCAACAGGTGGATGCAGCCATTGCCCAGATCCTCCGTTAGCCCCGCCTTAAAGCCCGTCTGCTATGGCTGAAACCATGCTCTCCGCCGTCAAGTCCGCTGCCCGCCATGTGCTCGATTGCCGCCCCTGGGTGTCAGGGCACGGCGCCTATCTGCTCCATCAGGTCAGCGGCCGAGGCCCGGTCGACGAGGCGGGCGCACAGGACGACGCCGCCATGCGCGCGGCTGCCCGCTGGCTTGCTGCTGCGCAGGACAGTCAGGGAGATGGCGGCTTTTCCGGGCGCTACAAGCTGGCAAGCGGCTGGTCGTCCAGCTATCCGGAAACGACCGGCTATATCATTCCTACCCTGCTCAGGCTGGCAAGGCTTTGGGATGAACCGCAATGGCATGACCGTGCGGCCCGCGCGATCGACTTTCTGCTGGGCTTGCAGCTGCCCGATGGCGCGTTTCCGGGCGGCGAAGTGCTGGAGAACCGGACGCGGCCTTCGCCCTTCAACAGCGCGCAGATATTGCATGGTCTCACCCATTGGGTCCAGGCCACCGGCGATCCGAGGGCGGCGGATGCGGCTGCCCGATGCGCGGCATGGCTGATCTCGGTCCAGGACGGCGACGGTGCCTTTCGCCGCCATTTCTATCTCGATGTCGCTGCCACCTATGCGGCGCATCTGAGCTGCTGGCTGGCCGAATATGGCGATGCCTTTGGCGATGGCGCGGCGCTGGCCAGCGCGGAGCGGCATCTGGACTGGGTGCTGGCAAAGCAGGACCAGACAACCGGCTGGTTCGATCTGGCAGGCTTTACCAAGGAGCAGCATCGCGACCGGACCGCCTATACGCACACCATTGCCTATACGGTCGCCGGAGTGCTGACGAGCAGCCTCGTCCTGAAACGAGAGGACGGCATCGCCGCAGCGCGACAGGCCGCCGAAGGGATCATGCGCCGGCTGGAACTGTCACGGCGGCTCCCCGGTATGCTCGACTGGCGCTGGCGGGAATTCGAACATCCGCAATGCCTGACCGGCAATGCCCAGATGGCGCTGATCTGGTTTGCCCTGACCCGGCATGATGATGACTGGCGCTTTGCCAATGCAGGGTTCAAGGCGCTCGATCTGGTCAAGCATGCGCAGCTGCGCGACAATCCGAATCCGGGCCTTGCCGGCGGCATCGGCGGATCGGATCCGGTCTGGGGCAGCTACATTCCCAAGGCGTTGCCCAACTGGGCAGCAAAATATTTCATCGACGGGCTGATCGCGAAGCGCGCGATCCTGCAGGCGGGCGCTCCATCGTCGTGAAGATTGCGTTGCTGACGCATCGGCGCGCCACCAGATGCGCCGTCATCGCTTCTGCCCTGGCGGAGCGCGGCATTCGGCCTGATCTGATCATATGCGAGGCGCAGCCCCAGCCGCCCGCCGCAGCCCGGCTGCGCCAGTTGATCCTTGAACGCGGTCCGCAGGCCCTGGCCGACAAGCTGCTTGCAAGGCTGATCAGGCCACGCGCGGCCGCATCGCGCGATGAAGCACAAGCCGAGCGCCCGCCTGATGCGCCGAGCTACGCTGCGCAGCATGATATTCCGTTGCTCGATCTACCCGACCTGAATTCGGCCGCGTCGCTCGATCGCCTCAAGGGGGAGGCGATCGATCTGATGGTCCATGCCGGTGCCGGAATATTGCGGGCGCCGCTGCTCGCGATTCCCCGCCTGAGCGTGCTCAACGCGCATATGGGGGTGCTGCCGCGCTATCGCGGCATGAATGTCGCCGAATGGGCGGCGTGGGAAAATGGTCCGCTGGGCGCAACAGTGCACTGGATCGATCCGGGTATCGATACCGGGCGGATCATCCGTGTCGCGCCGGTTGATTTCCAGGGTATCGGGTCCGTCGCCGCCCTGCGCGCGGCTGTGGACAAGGCCCAGATTGCTGCGCTTGCTGATCTGGTGGCCGAGATGGTGGCGAGCGATCATCAACCCTCGGCCCAAGCCCAAAGCCGCGAGGATGGCCGTCAGTATTTCACCATGCACCCCATGATCGTCGGGTTGCTAGAACAGCGCCTTGCTCAATCGGCATAGACCGCGCACCAGCGGTCGAACATCGCGATCCCCCAGAGCTGCTCCAGTGCGCGCCGCTCGTTCCTGCAGGCGCGGGCGACGATCGGCTTCAGTCCTTCAAGCGATATCCAGTTGTGGAATTCCCGGCTGATCGGAACATAGCCGCCCGCATCGCGCAGCCTCTCGGCAAACCACGGGAAGATCGGCAGCGGAAAGCCCCGCTTGGGTGCGTTCAGCACCGCATCGGGCAGCCGCGTGGCGACATAATCGCGCAGCACCGCCTTGGTGCGAAACTGTCCCGGCGGACCGATCCGTGCTTCCATCGGCGTATTCTGGCACCATTCGACCAGTGGCAGGTGAAGGAAGGGCACGCGCGTTTCCAGCGATGCCGCCATCGCCATCTTGTCGGCCTTCATCAGCAGGTCCTCGACCAGCCAGGTGCCGAAATCGGCCTGCTGGCTCTGCGCCAGCGGATGGGCTGTGTCCGGCAGGCCGTACCAGCCCTGCACCAGGTCGAAGCTCGGGACCATGTCAGGCCCGCGCCAGAATGCCGCCTTTTCCGCATCGCTGATCGTCCAGCCGATATGCGCGGCCATGCCGCGGCGATAGGCACCGGGTCCGCCTTCTGCCATGGCGCGGAAGATCGAGGCGCGATCTGGAGAGACGAACCGTGCGGCCAGCTTCAGCAGGGGGCGTGGCATGGGGCCATAGCGCCGTTCGACCTTGGCCAGCGTCGCAAGGTCCGCCGCGCGGGTATAGCCCAGCAGAAGCTCGTCCGATCCTTCGCCCGACAGCGCCACCTTGACGTGGTCGCTCGCCCTTTGCGAGAGCAGATAGAGCGCCGCGCCGGTCGCATCACCATAAGGCTCGTCAAAGGCGCGGACCACATCGTCGAGCGTATCGAAATAGTCGGAACGCGCCATCCGGATTTCGTGATGGGTAGTGCCGAAGCGCCGGGCCACGGCGCGCGCCAGCGGCAGTTCGTCGTCGCCGCCCGCACCGTCACCGCTGATCGAGAAAGTGTGGAAGGCGCGATGGCCAAGCTCGCTGGCCGCTGCCACGATCGCTCCGGAATCGAGGCCGCCGGACAGAAAGGCTCCGACGGGGACGTCGGCCGCGACGATATGGCTGTCGACCGCCGCCACGAACTGATCGGCAAATTCGCGGGCATAGTCGCGTCCGATGTCGAATGGCCCGGGCGTCAGATCGGCTTGCCAGAAGGTTTCGATGGATTGATCGCCGCTGCAGAGCTTCCGCCGCAGGATCTGGCCAGGGCCAAGCTTGCCGATGCCCGCCCAGATCGTGCGATCGGGCGCCATGAAGCGAAGCGACAGATAATCCCACAGCCCCTGCGGATCGATCGCGGGGCGGCAGGGCAGGGTGGCGAGGATCGCCTTGATCTCGCTGGCAAACAGCAGTTCGCCTTCATGCCGGGCAATGTACAGCGGCTTGATGCCGATCTGATCGCGCACGAGAATTAGCTCGTCACGGCGCTGGTCGTGGATGGCAATCGCGAACATGCCGTGCAGCCGAGCAAAGGCTGCCATGCCCTCTGCGTGATAGAGATTGAGGATGACCTCGGTGTCCGACTGCGTCCGGAAGGCATAGCCTCGCGTTTCGAGCTCGGCGCGCAACGACCGGTAATTGTAGATTTCGCCATTGAAGACCAGCGCGACCCCATCCGCTGTGGTCATCGGCTGGTGACCGGTGCTCAGATCGATGATCGACAGGCGCCGCATCGCCAGGCCGACACCCGGTGCAAGATGCACCCCGGCATCGTCAGGCCCACGATGGACGATCGCTGCGTTCATCGCCGCAACACGGCTGGCAAGCCGCTCCGGCCCGTCTGCAGAGATCAGTCCAACAATGCCGCACATTGGAGGGCAGATAGCCAAAAAGGGTTAGCAAAGCACTAGTGCTGGCGGTTTGCCGTGCTGATCGGTACGCGCACCGCCGCATGGTTCAGACGGCCAGCTCCAGCTTCGATCGACGGCCGCGATGGGCAATCAGGTGCAGCACGCCAAGCACGGTTGCCGACATGACGAGATAGGCGAAAACGCCGCTCAGGGTCCCCGACGGAATCGCGGCCAGAAGCAATGTGTCATTGCCGCCAGGGATGAGCGCCCCGCCAAAGGCCATGATCGCGCCACCAGCCAGCGATCGCGCGATTCCAGCCGGTTGCGGAGCCTGCAGCACGAACGAACGCGAAAGGATTCCGGAAACAAGGCTGCCGCAAAGCAGTGCAACGGCAGGGGCAAAGGCGCGGCTATCGCCCTGCATGTCCATCGCGCCGCGCCGCACCACGGCGTGCACCGCATCCGAATAGGACCAGTTCGGCTCGAGCGTGAACAGCAGCGCTCCGCAAAGGCCCATTGCCAGCATCATCGCACGCGGCCCTGGCCTGCGCCACCCGGTCATGTCGGGCGATCGGCCCCGCTGCCGCCAGGCCCAGGTCGCCATTGCCGCGAAGCCCAGCACGATCAGGACTCCCGGCCACATCAGCATCGCGTGTGCATTGCCTTGAGCCTGTCCCGCTGCCAGCAGCGCTTGCCGATCGGCGATGGCGAAGCCCAGCGCCAGACCGAGTGGCAGCGCCAGAAAGCGGACCTCGCCCTGGCCGATCCGCGCGAGCGTTCCAAGCAGGCATGCGTCATTGATGACCGCGCCGAGGCCAATCAGAATCGCGCCTAGCAGCAGGGCGCCCGATATCGGCACTTCGGCCGACAGCTGCGCGACAGGGCCGAACAGCCAGTGCAGCGGCAGCGTGATCGCGCCAGCGACGCCCATCGCTAACAGAAAGCCCAGCAGCATCGTACCGCGCCGGTGCAGCACGATCTCGCGCGAGGCGGTGACCGCACAGGTGCTGCTGCCGCTGATGGCCATACCGACGCAGAAGGCACTCAGCAGGACGAGGATCAGCGGCATGGTGCTGGTCCGGCATGGCCCAGGGCGTGATGGCGGTCCGGATCGCGCGGGACAATCCGTGTTTTCATTCTGACTTGCAGTTCATCGGCCATGCCGCAGGTTCGTGCGGAAACCGCTCCAGGTTTCACTTGCTTGCGTTTCGACCCGCATGGCTGCCCCGCATCGTCACGAGAAGGGCAGCGTCCGGATCATACGTCCCTGAAATACAGGGCCAGCGTGTTGTTGCGGTCTTCCTTGAAGATCAGCGAATTTCCCGTGCCCTGAAAGGCAATCTTTCGCGCCTCCGTCTCGCGGTCGATGACCCGCACGCCCTGCGAGACGATGGACCCTTGCCGGATCAGCGATCTGCCGATCACGGCGGTGTTGGGATACAGGATGACGCCATCCTCGATGACCGGCCTGTCGTCCCCATGCCGACCCACGGTCGAGTTCTGGAAAAGCACGAGATGGTTGCCGTAATCGGCCTTGGCCAGCACGATGCCGACCGAATGACCGATCAGGAAGATGTCCGGCAGCGCAATGTCATAGAAGATTTCGATGGCATTGAGCTGCTTGTTGAGCAGGAACAGCTTGGTGCACAGATTTTCTGCCCGTTCGCGCCGCCAGATCGTGTTGGCGAGATAATAGAGGAACGTGCAATATTGCGCGGACTGGAGCACATCGAACGCGCCCGGCGTCCAGATACGGACGGCCGCGATGCAATGGTCCAGCCTGGCCAGAGCTTCGGGCAGATGCCGGTCTATCAGCGCGAAATCGCTTTCGTCGCAGAACGGGATCAGACGGCGGATCTGTTCCTGGACGTAAGAAGCAAGACGGCTCGCTTCCAGATTGCGGATTTTGATCGGGGTGGCGCCGCTCATCGCTGGTCCACCACGCAATAGCGAAAGCGCGGACCGGCGCTCGCCCTGATCTCTTCCAGATAGTTCGAATTCATCACGAAGATGACCGTGCCGTCTTCCAGACCGGGCAGCACCTCTTGCGGCGCCTGCACCTTCAGACCGGTAGCGGCCAGATATCTGCCCTGCTTGGCGGGGTTGATGTCGATCACGGCCTGCACGGGATTTCCCGCCCGTTCGCGCATCATGGCAAAGATCACGCCCTTGGATGCGCCGCCCCAGACGACGCCAGGCGCATTTTCCAGCCCGTTCGCGTTGACAAGAATGTCGCCCATCCCCGCAGGCAGCACCACCCGCTCTGCCTCATCGAGCACCGGGTTCTGCAGCCTGGCAAGGTCAGCCACCACGTAGAGATACTGCCCGCCGAAGAGATGACCGCAATCGATCAGCTCGCCGAACATCCGGCGGAAGTCGCCGAGGCGGAAATAGTTCACATGCTCGTAGAATATGTCGAACCAGGCGTGACGCTCGCAGATCCAGTCAAGGCAGGGGACTTCGATATAGATAAGGCCGCCGCCATTGTTTGCCTCCCGCAGGGTGAACAGGAAGTCGACCGGATTGACGACATGTTCCAGCACGTGGCGCAGTATCAGGCCGCGCCCTTCCATACCGACACCCGGCTGAAAATAGGCGCGTTGGACCCGGGGGCTATCGCCTTCATAGGCAGGATCGAAGCCGGTAATCCGTGCCCCGCGCTGTGCGAGCATGTCCAGGAACCAGCCCTTGCCGCAGCCGATCTCGACCAGTCCGTCGAGGCCCATGTTGCGCTCGACGATGCGCGCAACCGCATCGAGATGGGCGCGGAACTGGGCGCTGACCGCCTGCTCGTTCTGATAATGCTCGTCATACTCCATGAGGTCGGGGCGAAAGGCGGCGTTATGGACAAGGCCGGTGCGCTGGTCCTCGACCAGACGGATGTCGCCCCGCTGGCACCTGCGCGCCTGTGCCGCACTGGCATACATCCGGTTCTGGAATATCGGGAACTGCGTCTGTTCGTACAGCAGCCTGTATTCCGCACGATCGGGCATGAGGCGAAACTCCGTCATCAGGGGCGGCCCACGACGCAAGGCGGATCGACGAGATTGTCGGCCCGCGCCCCGAAGTTCAGCAGGTCCCTGCGACCATATTCGTCGGCAATCGATTCTGCCATGGCACGGACGGTGGTGGGAATGCCCGAGCAGATGTTGATCGCACCCTGTGCCGGACCGAGCGCCCGATCGACGATCATCGCAGCCGCATCGCGCACGTCCAGATAGTCGCGGACCTGCTGGCCGCTGGTCAGATCGGCTGTCTTGCCTGCCTGCAGCTGCGCGTGCAGATAGGGAACGAAGCGTCGCTCGTCCTCGCCCTCGCCGTAGAGGTAGAAGAGGCGACACCACAGGAATTCCATCCCCGCCTGCGGCAGCCAGTGCGAAAGCGCCAGATAGGTTGCGGCCTTGGCATCGCCATAGGGCGCCGTCGGGCGCAGCGGGGTATCGACCGACAGCAACCCTTGCGAAAGGTCATATTCAAAGCAGGTGCCCAGACCCACGAACCGCTTGACGCCGGACCGGAGGCACCCCTTCGCCATGGTGATCGTGCCGGTCAGGCAATCGATATTCTCGGGCGCGACAAGATATTTTCCGGGCTCGGCATACCAAGCCGCATGGATGACAAGGTCGACGCCCTGGCTGGCCTGCGTCCACCACTCTGCGCTTTCGTGGAACAGTGAACCCGTGGAAATCACGTCGCGCACGGTGCCAGAGGCGGGCAGCCGATCTTCCGTGCCATCGCGCACGACCGCGCGCACAAAAAGGCCTCGCTCCTCCAGCCGGGCAAGCAGCTGGCGTCCGACAAAGCCCGTTGCGCCGGTCAGCAGGACCCTGGTCACGGCGCAAGCCATCTGAGGTCTGCGTCGAGGGCCCTGGCGGCCAGATGCTGTTCCAGCATCCTCAGGCGCAGAAAGGGCGACAGGCGGAAGCCCGCATCGATCTGCGGCGTCCTTTTCACCCCGGCGATCAGGCCGGTGATCGACTGGTCCAGTGACATTTGCGGGATGAAATGCGGTGCAAGCCGCTCGAACAACGAGAAATCGACCTTGTAGGAGCGCTTGTCCGGCGGGGCATCGGTGTTGATGGTCACACAGGTGCCGGGCAGATGGCGTGCCACGGCATGGGCCAGATCACGCACCTGATAGTTGTTCTCCTGCCTTCCTGCATTGACCACGAGAAAGGGGGAGGGGTCGGCGGGCGTGCGCTTCATCGCCCAGTGGACGGCGCGGGCCATATCCCGGACATCGATCAGCGGCCGCCAGGGCGAACCGTCGCTGAGCACCATGATCTGGCCGGTGGAGACCGCGCTGGCGACGAAATCATTGAGCACCAGGTCCAGGCGCAGCCGGTCCGACATGCCGCACGCCGTTGCGAACCGCAGGCAGGTAACCGACATGGCATCGCTGGCCAGCGCGGCGAGACCCTGCTCTGCACCGATCTTTGACCGAGCATAAGCGGTGAGCGGATTGGTCGCATCCGTTTCCGACCGCGCGCCGGTTTCGGCATAGCCGTAGATGCTGCAGCTCGACGCGAAGACAAAGCTGCCGACGCCCGCCGCCGCGCTTTGTTCGGCAAGCCGCAGCGTGGCCATCTGGTTGATGTCATGGGTCGCCTGCTCGAAACTGTGTCCCATGGGATCGTTCGATACGGCAGCAAGATGCACCACCGCGTCCACGCCCTGGAGAATGCCGGGATCCATATCCCGAACATCGCCGAAATACTGCCGGTCCAGCAGCGTTTCCGGCAGGCGGGTGGTTCCCGTCAGGGCATGGGCGAACAGGCCGCTGTCAAAGCCGTGGATCCGTGCGTCCGGCATGGAGGAGCGAAGATAACGGACCAGCTCTGCACCGACATAGCCCATGTTTCCGGTGATCAGGATTTTCATCGATGATCCATTCGTCACAGCGCTGGAGGAGGACTGTCTGCCCGGTGCGTCGAGGCGCTCAGGGCAGGATAAACCGCATGAGATCGTCATTGCTGAAGATCAGATTGGGTGAGAAGCCACGCGACAGAAAGGCGGATCGCTCGGCGTTGTCCGCGATGAAAACCGCTGCCCTGTCGATGGCCTCTGCCGACAGATCGTCCTGATCGCGGCAGACCGCAACGTCCGGCTTCAATCCGGTTTCGCGAAGGAAGCTCACCATGCCTTCGAAATCCATCG
The DNA here is from genome assembly GCF_003201955.1 of Blastomonas natatoria. Classification (GTDB taxonomy): domain Bacteria; phylum Pseudomonadota; class Alphaproteobacteria; order Sphingomonadales; family Sphingomonadaceae; genus Blastomonas; species Blastomonas natatoria. Next base: position 218,416 of record NZ_QJJM01000004.1, on the reverse strand, counting down.
GCCCGTGCAGGATCAGACGGTCGATCTGGGCCGTGGCATTGACCATCCAGGACAAGGTCTGCATCGCCGCACACAAGGGTATCAGGTCCTTCACGCTCAGCACATCGGGGTGATCGTGCAGACCGCCCTGCACCACGCGGGCATAGAGCTCGTAAGCCCGGACATAATCCTGTTTCCCGACCCAGAAGCGCAGCGCCACGGCCATGCGGCGCAGCGTGAATTCCTTCACCACCTGATCGTAGTTGAGCAGATCGTCGGGGTCATCGCCGATATCGCCGCGCTTCATGCCGATATGCAGGAAATATTCCAGCCCGCCGCGATAGCGGTCCCAGGCTGTCATCACCTCCTCGTTGCCCGCCTGCGGCCGATCGCGGACGATTCTGGATACGGTGACTGCCCGATAGAAGGGCGTCTTGAGAAAGGCGACGGCGCCGAGATCCAGATAGTGCGCCAGGTGTGCGAACGCCCAATAGGCGAAATAGCGCGGGGCCCATGCGACCCGAAGCGCCGATGTGCGGACGATGGAGACTTCAGGGAAGACATGATGGGTCATCAGGAAGACGAAGACATCGTGGAACTGACCCGGATCAAACTTCGTGTCGCTCTCGACCGAGTAGAAGGTGCCGGTGTCCGTCCTTTCGACCTCGTTGTGCATGTACCAGGGCGCATAAGCGGCGCAAACGTCCGGATTGGCATCGAGATAGCCGATGGCCTTGATCAGTCCGGGGATGATCAGCATGTCGTCATCGGCCAGATAGATGCTGTATTCGCCGCGCGCCCGGCGGAAGACGCTGGCGAGATTGGGTTCATAGCCGCCATTTTCCGACCGGCGGTAATAGCGGATGGGCAGGCCCGAAGCCTTGAAGCGCTCCACCACGTCTGCAGTGTCGTCCGTTGACGCATTATCGGAGATGACGATCTCGTAGCTGCAGGGAATGTCATATTCCTCGGCGAAATAGGTCAGCGCCTTAGCCAGAAATTCCGATCGATTGTACGTCGGGATGCAGAAGCTGAGCTTGATGTCGGTCATGAGGATGCGCCCTTGTAATCTTCGTACATCGCGTCCCGTTCGCTCATGACGAGGGGCGGAAAAGGCCAGTCGATGGCGAATGCGGGATCGTCCCATCGAACACCGCGCGCCAGATCGGGCGCATGGCTCTCCGACATCATGTAGAAGAGCTCGCATTCGTCGGTCAGGGTCAGAAAGCCATGCGCACAGCCCGGCGGAATGTAGAAGGCGTTGCGCCGTTCGGAATCGAGTTCGACCGCAGCCCATTGGAGATAGCTGATCGATGCCGGACGCAGATCGATTGCGACATCGAAGGCACGGCCCCGGGTGGCGCGCACCAGCTTGGCTTCTTCCTTCGGCGCTGCCTGATAGTGCATGCCGCGCAGCGTCCCCCGCAGCCGGTTATGGGACGTGTTGCACTGGACAAACTGGGTGGCAAGCCCGTGGGCACCGAACGCTTCGGCGCAGAATGTTCGAGCGAAGAGCCCGCGTTCGTCCGCATGGGCATCGACCTCCACGCCCATCGCGCCGCTCACCGCCGTGGGGATCAGCTTCACGGCAGGATCGCCAGGGCGGGCACGGGTACGACGAACCGTCCGCCCCATGCCTGGATGTCATGCGTTGCCATGATCTCGTCCTTGATGTTCCATGGCAGTATCAGAACATAGTCCGGACGGGTTTCGGCCATTTTCTGCGGGGCGTGGATCGGCAATCTGCTGCCTGGCAGAAAATGGTTCTGCTTGTGCGGGTTGCTGTCGACCACATAGTCGATCAGGTCGGCGGTCACTCCGCAGAAATTGAGCAGCGTGTTGCCCTTGGCGGCGGCGCCATAGGCGGCAACGTGTTTGCCCTCGGCCCTGGCCCGATGCAGGAACGCGTTCAGATCGCGCCGGATCGGTTCGATACTGGCCTGAAACGCAGCATAGGTCTCCACCCGGTGCAGCTCGGCGGCAGCCTCGTCGGCGCGCACCTTGGCGAGGCCGGGGCCGACGCGATGGGCATTGCTGTCCGCCCGGCACCCAAGGATCCGCAGGCTGCCCCCATGGGTGGCAAGCTCTTCGACGTCGAACAGCTTCAGGCCGTGCCTTGCGAAAACGGTCTCGACCGCAAGCAGAGAGAAATAGAAGAAATGCTCGTGATAGATGGTGTCGAACTGCCGGTTCTGCATGAGCTGCAGCAGATGCGGAAACTCCAGGCTGACGACGCCATCGGCTTTCAGGGCAGTGGCCAGGCCTGCGACGAAATTGTTGATGTCCGGGACATGGGCAAACACATTGTTGCCGATCAGCAGATCGGCCGAAAGCCCGCGAGCCACCAGGTCCGATGCCGTTTCGGCACCAAAGAACCGGCTTTCCGTCGGCACACCAGCCGCACGCGCGACATCGGCGACATTGGCTGCCGGCTCGATGCCCAGCACAGGGATGCCCGCATCGATGAAATGGCGCAGCAGATAGCCGTCGTTGCTGGCGATCTCCACAACCCGGGATGCTTCCGTCAGGCCGAAGCGCTCGCGTGCCATGACCGTGAACTGCCTGGCATGTTCAACCCAGCTTGCGCTGTAGGAAGAGAAATAGGCGTAATGGCTGAAGATGTCTTCTGCGGCGATGAACGCATCGGTCTGCACCAGCCAGCATCGGGTGCAAACCAGGGCCCGCAACGGGTATGTGGCCTCCGGTTCGCGCAGGCGCTCGGCCGAGAGATAATCATTCGCCAGCGGCGTAACGCCGAGGTCGACGACCATATGCTCCAATGGAGTGTCGCAAAATCGGCATGAAGGCGGTGTCATGCGCAAAACCTATTTGGCGACCTTAAAATTATGGTTAACGCTTCGTGAAGTTGGGTGTGGGCCAGGATGGATCCGCTATGCCCATACCTTCCACGGTGCAGCGCCGGAGCGCCAGAGCTCCTCAAGCTGATGCCGTTCGCGCAGCGTATCCATCGGCTGCCAGAAGCCGTTATGTTCGTAAGCCGCCAGCTGGCCCATGCTTGCGAGCTGCTCGAGCGGCCCTGCCTCCCAGATGGTATCGTCCCCCTCGATCAGGTCGATGACCGGAGGTTCCAGGATGAAGAAGCCACCGTTGATGCGCGGCCCTTCGCCCGGCATCTTCTCCGAAAATGCGGTGACGCGGATACCATCGGTAATGATCGCGCCAAAACGGGCAGGCGGCTGGACGGCGCACATCGTCGCCATCAGGCCATGGCTGCGGTGAAAGGCCAGTTCGGCGGTCAGATCGATATCGCCCACGCCGTCGCCATAGGTCATGCAGAAGCTTTCACCTGGATCCAGATGGTCGCGGATATGGCGCAACCGACCGCCCGTCATCGAACTCTGGCCCGTATCGATCACGGTGACGCGCCAGCCTGGTGCACCCCTGTCGTGATATTGCAGGGTGTTGCTTGAAAAATCTGCCGTGAAGTCGCTGTTATGCAGTACGAAATTAGCGAAATATTCCTTCAGCATATAGCCCTTGTAACCGGCACAGACGATGAAGTCGGTCATGCCGTGATGGGCGTAAATGTTCATGATGTGCCAGATGATGGGATTTCCACCAATCTCCACGAGAGGTTTCGGGCGCACCGTGGTTTCTTCGGAGAGACGGGATCCAAGGCCGCCAGCCAGAATAACAACCTTCATTGCCGTGATTTTCCTTCATCAAGGATTGATCGGATCGGGCGAAGCAGAATGGAGCACGGAAGGATGTCGGGGCGTCTCCACCCCCCGAGCAGGGCAGGGGGAAAATATAAGCGAGTGCATCAGGGTTCGTCCAGCGCCGGGGTCGAGGTGGACCAGCGCTGAGCCACGCAATGGTCTGCCCGGTTTCACGCGGAACGATATCAACGGCGGACTGTCATCGCTTCATTCGGTCATGGCTACCCCGGTCTGCCAGGCCTTGCGGACGTTGCCCGGTGTATCGCCGAACCATTGCCGGAAGGACCGACCGAAGCTCGACATGTCGGTAAAGCCCAGCACCCTCGCGGCTTCGGCCAGCGAGATGGCGCTATCAGCGATCAGCAGCCGCGCCTTGGCCTTGCGTTCCTGCTCGACCAGTGCATGGAAGCTGGTGCCATGCCGGGCGAGCAGGCGCACCAGGGTCCGGCTGGACAATTCCAGCGCATTGGAAATCTGCTTGAGCCGCGGTGCCCGATTGTCGCTGGCGAGCATTCTGGCAATGGCATCGCGGACCCGCGTCACCTCGTCGGGTTCTCTTGCAAGATTCTGCAGCGCTTCGATCTTGCTTTGCGCCAGCGCCCAGAGCCATGGATCATGATCGGGGTTGGTGATCGACTGCCATTGGCTGGGAAAGCTCAGCCTTTCCGGCCCCTCCGATCGGACCTTCCGACAGGCAAAGCCGGCGAGCACGGGCTGCGTTGCAGGGTCGTCGCACAAGCGGGTTTCGAGCAACATCTCGGCAGGGTCGGCGAACGAGAGCGCCTCCACAGAGCGATAGACCAGAGCCAGCGCCGTCAGGGCGGTAAACTCGAACAATGGACCCATCGGCCAGGGCGGAGAGAGGCTGATGCCGATGCGATATTCGCTTTCCTCGAGCGTCATCAGCACGAACGGGTTCTGCATTGCGATGCCCTTGACCACGGTGCGCAGCGCGAGGCCGAGATTCGGCGCGTGGAGCAGTGACAGCGTTCCGGCTGTTCCCATGACGGGGCGTGGCGCCGAGAGCATCTTCGCAACAAGCGCAAGAGGATCGCAATTGTCGATGATGTTGCCGATGATGATCAGATCGTCAGCGAAGCTGAGTGTCTGCGGCAAGGGGCCTTCGCCCACCAGCGACGTGCCGTTGCGCAGCCAGTCAGGCCAGCCCAGCCATTGCCCGAAATGGAGTGTGGTAGCAGTCGGAACCTGCAGTCGGGCTCTCGCCCCGAGCATGCTGATTGCTACCGCTGCATCCTCCCGACCAGCGCCAGAGGATCCCGGCTGCGCTGGAGCAGAACGCTCCAGTTGCCTTCTGTCAAACTCCACCGACATGGCGTGGTGCCCCCGTGTCGCGCGTCCCGGCCCAACCCGTTCATGCTATCGCAAATGCGCCTTCAGTAAAAACAAAATGACATGGTCCAATTTCTTCGTGATGCGTCAGATACTTGGCGTCATTTGTCCATGTGCTGGCGCGCTTTGACCATGGCCGTCCCCTACGGGATGCATCACTATACTCGCGCTATCCAGAATCACCGGATCGCAACCAAGCATAGCTGCGCTGGAATTTGAGGGATCAACGGCATGCAGAAGATGGGTGCAATCGGATCGTCATTTGGCGTGACGGCAAGCGCCATGGTTCTGGCGGCTTGCGTGCCTGGGGCACCGGCACCATCCGGGCCCGCGACCGAGGCCAAGAGCGCGATCGAGCTCGTCTGGCCCGCCAGCCTTCCGGTGGTCGGCGATGGTTTTCCGGCCACGGGCGATCCATGCCGGCGCATCGGGGAATCGGCAACGACGATCGACTTTCTCGACGATAGCGCATCGCTGGTCGGATGCCCCAGCCGAGCCGAAGCAGAAAAGCTCGGCGGAGCGATCCTCAAGGAGATTGATGGCGTGACCCTTGTTTCGGTTCCCGGCGGCGGTGCTGCCATGCCGGGCGATGGCGATGGACAGGGGGACGCCAGGGTTGCCGGGACCGATTACAATGCAACAGCGCAGCTGCGCTGTGCCGGCTATCGCGGCATGGAGGCCACGATCTGCGATGCCGGGGTCAAGCGAAACCGGCAAGACGGGCAGACCCTGATCTTCATCGACTGGCCGGACGGTGTGAACAGCCGGATACTGATCTTCGATCAGGCCGGAAAAATCGTGGCCGCCAATACCAACGAGGCGGACGGATCATCCAGATATCCGGTCTTGGGCCGGCGTGACGGCGACACCATGATCGTGACGATCGGGCCTGAACGGTATGAAGTGCCGGATGCCTTTCTCAAGGGCGATTGAACGGCGATCGTCGCGAACGGAGGGCAAATGGAGGATGCGCGAAGGACAGCCATGCGACCGAGGGCAGGACGACAGCCTCGACCCACCGATTATCAACACAGGAGCACATCCATGAAATTACGCTTCCAGCTCGCTGCATCGCTTCTTGTTGCGGGCGCTGTCGCGCTGCCAATGGTCAGCCTTGCCCAGGCGCCGATGCCCAGGCCCGAACGGATCCAGTTCGCCAAGGGCGCTTCGTCCAAGGCAATCAAGGGCGTGCTGAAAGGCGATCAGTCGCGCACGTTCCTGGTCAATCTCCGCGCCGGGCAGAAGATGACCGTCAAGCTCGTCGCCAATAACGCGTCAGCCAATTTCAACGTCACGGCCCCGGGTGCCATGCAGGCAATGTTCATCGGTTCGATATCGGGCACCGACTTTGCCGAAACCATCGCTTCGTCGGGTGACTACAAGATCGACCTGTTTCTCATGCGCAACGCAGCGCGCCGAAACGAAACGGTCAGCTTTACCATCACCATTGGCGCAACCGGCTGATCCATGGATCCAATAGCCTGGCGTTTGGCACGAATTGCACAGTAGATGGCAACAAATGTCAAATGGTCTCCCGTGGGAAATGTGTCAAACTTGCTGAACAATCGAAAAGAATGTTCGGATTCGGGAGGACGGGGATGAAGGCGCATTTCAGGAACGCGGGCGCATCAATGGTGATGGTCGCTATGGTGATGGCGCCGCTCGGGGCAGCGGCACAGCCACCGGGATCGGTGCGCGATCTGGTCGGCGCGCGCGCAGCAGGGGGCGAGGATCAGCTCGAATACCGCGGATTTCATCGAATCTCGGGGCATGTCGAGGACGACAGCAAGATCAATTACTGGTGGAACGGCAACACCAAGGAATGCGTGAAGGCCGTCACCTATAACGGCAGCTTCCAGTCGCTCGACAAGACGACCAATGCCGATTGCAACCAGAAGGGCGGCAATGGCGACAAGGCCGCGGCGGTGGCGATAGGCGCGGTCGCGCTGCTCGGCATCGCGGCGCTGGCCAGCAAGTCGCATCACCGCGGCGACCGCGATTATGACGAGCGTGGCACAGCCGATTTCGAGCGTGGCCATCGCGACGGTCTCTACAATCAGCCCTATCACAATTACGATCGGTCTGACGCCTATTCGAGCGGCTATGATTCGGGCGTGCGCGAACGAGCAAGCCAGACCAGCTATCGCAACGGATATAATTACGGTGGCGGCTACAGCGGTTACGCCGATTTCAACGATCTTCAGGGCCGCGAGCGCAACTATGCCACCGGTCAGCTGGCCAGCCGGGGCTTCCTGCAACTCGACAACAAGAAGACCGATACTGGCCGGTACATGACCTATTGGCGCTCGCAATCGCGCCAGTGCCTGATCCTCAACTCGCAGAACGGCTATGTCGTCTCGATCGAGAGCGTATCGCCGCGCACCTGCCGCGACTGACGGGGCGCACGGCAACGGGCCGCATTTCGCCCGGGCAGAAGAGCGAAACCGCACCGGCCCGGCATGTTTGATCCTTTGTTGCACTTCAGGAGGGGGAGACACGCATGTCGATGACACGCTGGCTATTCGTTGCAGCTCTGACCGCTGGCCTTGCCGCACCTGCGCCGGCCCTGGCCAGAGACCATCACCGGCATCGGGACAGGGACAGGGCGACCGGGGCCGCGATCGGCCTTGCCATCGTCGGCATCGCTGCTGCCGCATCGAGCGGTCGCCGCAACCGCGAGGATAACCGCAGCTATTATGATCGCGACTATTATCGCGGCGGCTGGGGCAACAGCTATCAGGCTGCCAAGAACGTGGTCTGCTATCGCGGCCAGCGGCAATGCTATCGCAAGGGCTATTATTCGGCCGAATGGACCAGCCGCGAATTCGGCTATGATCCCTATAACCGGGGGTATTGAGCGATGAAGCTGCCCATCCTTACCACCACCCTTGTCGCCATTGCCGGTCTTGGCCTGCTTGCAGGCTGTTCGGCAGGGCCGACGCCCAAGGCAGAGGCCGCGACCAGGGAGCCTGCCGATCAGGTGCATATGGACCTGACCGTGACGAAGGCCTTCAATGCCGCGATGACCAAGGCCGGGCTCGACGAAGGCCAGCGCAATGTCGTGAAGGCGATGGCGCACCAGCAGGCCGTGGCGATCACCTGTGCCGGCTTTGCCGTCAACAAGGCGCGGTTCGAAGATGAGATGAACGTCATCTACTATGACGACAAGGGCAAGATGCTCGATATCGATTCCGACGCCCTGCACCTGCGCGAAAAGCAGGTGATGATGGGCTTCGGAATGGCGTTTGGCGCGCAACTGGCGATAGCCGCGAGCGACGAGAAGGCATTCTGCGAGCATGCCGAGGTCGAGCGCAACGCGCGTGACGCCAAGCATCTGATTCTCGATCCGCCGTCAAAGGGCTGATTTGCAAGGGGTAGTCTGACTGTCGGGGCCGCGCGCAATCGGGACAGCCGCGGCCCCTTGTTCATGGGGGGAAGCATGAAGTTATTGGCAGCCGAGTTTTTCGGGACCTTCTGGCTGGTCTTCGGCGGATGCGGATCGGCGGTGCTGGCTGCAGCCTTTCCGGAATTGGGCATCGGTTTTGCAGGTGTGTCGCTCGCTTTCGGTCTCACCGTGCTCACAATGGCCTATGCGGTCGGCGGCATATCGGGAGGGCATTTCAACCCTGCCGTCTCGCTGGGGCTCGCGATCGCCAACCGCTTCGCATGGAAGCAGCTTCCCGGCTATTGGCTGGCGCAAGTGGCAGGGGCGATCGTGGCTGCAGCCACCCTGTTCGCCATCGCCTCGGGCAAGCCGGGCTTCGAAACGGGAGGGTTCGCCTCGAACGGCTTTGGAGCGTTGTCGCCGGGCGGCTACGGCCTGCAGGCGGCAATGCTGATCGAGATCGTGCTGACCGCCGGATTCCTGATCGTGATCCTGGGCTCCACCGCCCGAACGGCACCTGCCGGCTTTGCCCCCATTGCCATTGGCTTGGCGCTTGCCCTGATTCATCTCGTCTCGATCCCGGTGACCAACACTTCGGTCAACCCGGCTCGCTCCACTGGCGCGGCGCTGTTCGCGGAAACAGCAGCGATTGCGCAGCTCTGGCTTTTCTGGGTCGCGCCGCTGGCAGGCGCGGCGCTGGGCGCGCTGATCTGGTCGTTTCTGCTGGCTCCCGAGGAAAGGTCGCCATGATCGCACGAGGTCCCAAATCAACAGGACTGATGCGACTGCGACAGGCCCGCTTTGCATCCATCGGTTTCCGCCAATCGCCCCGGTCCGGCCAGGGCTGGCGCAAATGCCGGTATCATCAGGACCGCCAACAGTCCACTATTGCGGAACCCTGATCTCGAACGGTGCGGTAGGCAGGCCCGCAGCGTCGAACAGGTTGACCACGGGGCTGTCGGACCAGGCATATCGAATGCGGGCAACAGCCTGGCCGTCCTCTGGCAGACGGACGGTGCGACCCGACACCTGGCCGATGGCATAGCGACATGATCCGCCTTGCGTGCCGCACAGTTCGAAGCCGATCGCCACCGCGCTGTTGCGGGCTTCGAGGGATCCTGTAACCCCTGCAAAGGTCAGCAGCATATGGCCGTCGGCAGTGCGCGCAGCATGGTCGATAACGGGGCCGGAAGCCGGATGGGCTGCGCCATAGGCGATGGTCTGCATGGCTCTGGAAAGGCGACGCCCGACCTCGCGCTTCTGGCCTGGGTGGATGTCGACCGGATCACCCAGATCGATGGCAAGCGCAAGCGCAGACCGCCCGCCATCCGCCAGAACCGCCCGTCGCTGCTCTTCGCGAAGCGCCGCCCAGCCGCTTTCCCCGGGGCTCGTCGAAGGCGCGCCGAAGCCTGCGAGCTGAACGATGGCGAATGGCAGTCGAGCATGGCCAAATTGCTGCCGCCAACCTGCCATCATCGCCGCAAGACGATCCGCATAGCCCGGCAGGCCGACATCGGATTCACCCTGATACCAGGCTACGCCCCTGAGGCCGATGCGGCCCAGAGGCGCGATCATGGCATTGTGGATCGTACCGGCGCCCGCGGTGTCTTCCCAGGGTGCGCGCGGCGGCCGTGTCAGCCTGCGCGTTTCGACCGTATAGTCCCAGCCGGTGCCCATCGGTGCAACCGATCCGTCTGCAAAACCGATCTGCATGATCGACCCTGGCCCCGGCATCCCGCCCTTGCCATAGCTGTCATTGGCATTGACGATGATGACATTGCGCCCTTCCCGCAATGTCCCTGCGGGCAGGCTGTAGTTTCGCGGCTTGCCTGGATTGCCGCCGCTTCCCACGGGCTGGCCATTGACCCAGGTCTGGTCCGCATCATCAACCGGTCCGATCGAGAGCGTCGATGCCTGCTGCGCCTGAGCCCGGGTGAGGTTGACGATCTTGCGGAACCAGACGGTACCGTTGAACTGTGCAAGCTGCGGATTGTCCCAGTCTTCCCAATAGGCAATCTGCGGCACCGGCTGCCATGCCAGCCCGGCATCAGGCTGCCAGGGCTCCCGACCCGGCGCATCGCCGGTGGCCGCGCGCCACCATGCCTCCCAGATCCGGCCAGCCTGCGCGGATGCTGCTTCGGGATTGCGCGCGTAAAGTCTGCGCAAACCAGCATCGGCACCCATGCCGCTGGCGTTCAGGGCCTCGTCGCCCATCCACGCGCTGATCCTGCTGCCGCCCCAGCTGCTCTGGATCGCGCCGATCGGAACCCGAGCGCTGCGGCGCAAGTCCTGCGCCATGTAGAAACAGGCTGCAGAAAATCCGGCGACCGATGCCGGGGAGGCGGCCTGCCACCCGGAAACCTTGTCCAGATCGCGGAGCGGTTGCAGCGCGGTCTGGCGCCCGATGGTGAACAGTCTCAGCAACGGATCGCCCGATGCCGCGATCTGATTGTCGGCATCCTGCGCGCGCGATACCGCCATCTCCATGTTGGACTGACCCGAACACAGGAAGACATCGCCGATCAGCACGCCAGCGGCTTGCACCGTGCCGCTCGCCCCGGTGACCGTCAGCCGGTGCGGTCCGCCTGCTGCCATTGCCGGAAAGACGAGTTCGAACCGCCCGTCGCGATCGGCCATGGCACTGCTTGCCGTGTCGCCGAGACGCCCGCGGACGCGCTCGCCGGGAGTGGTGCGTCCGCGCACATGGATGGGCTGGTCGCGCTGCAGCACTGCATTGTCGCCGAAGACCGGGTCAAGCAGAGGCTGCGCCATTGCCGGCATGGCGAGGCAGATCGCGACCAGCGCCGTCCCGGCACGAAATCCGCGCGCGCGCATCATGGGTTCCCGACATAAGGGCCGATCACCGTGCCGGTGAAGCCGCCGGCCTGCCGGGTGCTCAAAAAGCGTGCGTCGAGGCCCGCCTTCAGCGTCCGCGTCTTGCCTCCGACAGCATAATCGAACGCCATCGTCCCGCCATCGGCGCGGATCGTCAGCGTTACCGGACCTTGCGTGGTCACGGGAGCGGACGCTACCAGAGTGTCGGTATCGGCGCGGCTGCGGGTGGTCAGCGCAATCATCGTCCTGCCGCCGATCCGGGTCAGCCCGAAGAACAGGAAAGACTGGTCGCTCTGCATTGCCGCCAGCCCGGCGCGTTCACCATCCCTGGCCGGCGTAAAGCGCATGGTCGTCGACACCGTTGCAACATGATGCTGCTGGCGCCGGCCCCAGAAGGCCGGGACGCCCTGCTGATCGCCCATGGCAGCGGCACTTTTCATGACCAGCGCACCTTGCTCCAGCCGGTGGAACGGAGCCTTTGGCGTGCGCACGCCAATCCATTGCGGCGCGAGCGACGGACCGTCGAAAGAGTCAACATAACCGAAATCGCCCGACAGCGGCGGATTGCCCGGACGGTCGGCGGGCAGGGCGGGGCGCTTACCGATAAACGGGATGCGTTCGCCATCGGGCAGGATCTGCGGCCAGCCATCGCGCCAGGTCACCGGCAGCAGAAACGTTTCACGGCCGATATTGTACAGATCGTCGCCATAGGGCCGGGTAGCCAGGAAGGTCGCCCACCAGTTGCCATCGGGCGTCTGGACGAACTTGGCATGCCCCGCCGATGTCACCGGATTTGGGCGTTTGGGATCGAGCGTGCGCTGGCTCAGGATCGGATTGCCCTCGAATGGCACATAGGGCCCGCGCAGCTTTTCCGAGCGCAGCACGACCTCGCTGTGCTTGTCTCCGGTGCCGCCTTCGGCCGCGATCAGATAATAGAAACCGTCCTTCTTGATGATGTGCGGCCCCTCGATCCAGATCGGCTTGGTTCTGATGTCGATGCCGCCGTTGACCAGCTGGGTGCTCTCGCCGACCATCTTGCCGCTGCGCCAGTCGAACTCCTGGATCCAGATCGCACGGTGGCCGTCATAGCGCTTGGGCTCGTCGGGATCGCGGTTGTTGACGATATAGGCCTTGTCGTCTTCCCAGTAGATCGATGGATCGATGCCCTCGAAGGGCAGCCAGACGGGGTCGGACCAGGGGCCTGCAGGGTCGCTGGCGGTGATGAAGAAATTGTCTTTGCACCGCACGCAGGTGTTGACGATGTAGAAAAGGCCGTCGTGGTACGAGATGTCCGGCGCGAACACACCCTGCGACACCGGAAGCCCTGTAAAATCGAGCTGATCCGGACGATCGATCGCGTTTCCGATCTGCTTCCAGGTCACCAGATCGCGCGAATGGAACACCGGCAACCCGGGAAAATGGGTGAAGCTGGAGGTGACGAGATAATAATCGTCGCCCACCCGTGTGATCGACGGATCGGGATAATAGCCCGACAGCACGGGGTTGCGATATTCGCCCGGGGCCAGCGCACCCTGCTCCTGCGATCGGCCCTGGTAGCGGAATTCCTCGAAGCGAGCCGACATCGCCTGCACGGGCGCCGTCCAGAACGCTGCGAACATCATCGATGCCGTCAGGCTGCGAAGAGCGGTGGCTGCCGTCATTTCATCCTCCATCCGTGCGCCGCTCGAGGGCGCATCACGGTCAGACATACACAAAATAAAAACTCAGACAAATAGTTGATCGCAGCGATGCGCTTGCTACGATGGAGGAAAGACGGACAGGATGCGCCCGCCATGGCGGGGCCGCCCGGTTCAGGATCGGCAGGGGAGTTTGGCAGTGAAGGCAATCACTTACGGCAGGGCTGCGTGCGGCAACCGTGCGGCCCGGCAGGGACTGGCAGCCTTGCTGGTTCTGCTGGTGATGCTTGCCGTGCCTGCGCTCGGCCAGGCAGCGGTTCGCGAGCGCGAATCGATCAACAGCGGCTGGCGTTTCACCTCGGGCGATCCGGAAGGCGAGGTCACCGATCTGCGCTACGACGTCCGCCCGGCCTATGACGATGCGGGCGACGGCAAGGCGGCGGATGCGCGACCGGAAGAGGCGGCGCGGATCGCCAGCGATGGAACACGGGTACTGAAACCATGGATATTGCCGACCGCCAATCCCTTCATCAAGGATCCCGCCAGACGCCACGTCGCGCCCGAGGGTAATCCCGGCGGCGATGTTGCTTATGTCCAGGCCGGGTTCGATGACAGCGGCTGGGCGCGCGTCGATCTGCCGCACGATTGGGCGATCGCAGGCCCCTTCATCACCGAAGGCCCTTATGGCGGCATGGGGCGATTGAAGAGCTGGGGCATCGGCTGGTACCGCCGCGCGATCGATATACCTGCCAGCGATGCGGGCAAATCGATCTTCCTCGATGTCGATGGTGCCATGTCCTATGCCACGGTCTGGCTGAATGGCCAGATCATCGGCGGCTGGCCCTATGGTTACAACAGCTGGCGGCTCGACCTGACCGAGCACGTTATTCAAGGCGGCCGCAACGTGCTGGCGATCCGGCTCGACAATCCCCCGGCTTCCGCGCGCTGGTATCCCGGCGGCGGATTGTATCGCGATATCTGGCTGACCAAGGCCCAGCCCGTGCATGTTGCGCAATGGGGCAGCGCGGTAACGACGCGCGACGTTTCGGTGGCATCTGCGACCGTCGATGTATCGCTGACGATTGCCAATGCCGGTAGCGAAGCTGCACGGATCACAGCGGTTACCGAAATCTATCCGCTCGATGCCAGCGGCAAGCGCTTCGGCCGCGCCGTTGCGCGCATCGACCATTCCCCTGGTGATGTGCCCGCAGGAGAAAGCGTTGCCTTGAGGGGTGAGGCGGTCGTCCGCGAGCCTCGCCTCTGGGGGCCGCCACCCACCCAGAAGCCAAATCTCTATCTCGCGGTCTCGACCATCCGGCGCGGCGGGCGCATCAGCGATGTCTACGAGACCCGGTTCGGCATCCGCGATGTCCGGTTCGATCCCGCTCGGGGTCTGGTCGTCAATGGCGAGAAGCTGCGTATCCAGGGTGTCAACAACCATCACGATCTTGGCGCGCTGGGCGCGGCGTTCAACCGCCGCGCGGCGCAGCGGCAACTCGAGATCCTGCGCGACATGGGCGTCAACGCCATCCGCATGAGCCACAATCCGCCCGCGCCCGGTCTGCTCGACCTGACCGACGAGATGGGCTTTCTGGTGATGGACGAAGTGTTCGACAGCTGGGAGCTGAAAAAGACCCCGCTCGACTTTCACCTTGTCTTCCCCGAATGGCGCGAGGCGGATCTGCGATCGATGATCCGGCGCGATCGCAACCATCCATCGGTCATTCTGTGGAGTATCGGCAACGAGGTCGGCGAGCAGTATAGCGGAGAAGCGGGCGCGAGCCTGACCCGCGAACTGGTCGCCATCGCCAAGGACGAAGACCCCAGCCGCCTGACCACGCTCGCCATGAATTTCGCCAAGGCCAGCATGCCCATGCCGCGCGAGGTCGACGTGATCAGCCTCAACTATCAGGGGGCGGGCATTCGCGGGATCATCGGCCAGTATCCGGCCTTTCATGCCGCGTTTCCGGACAAGGTGATCCTCAGCAGCGAAAGCGCCTCGGCGCTGTCGAGCCGGGGCGAATATCTGTTCCCGGTGGCCGGCGCGATCAGCGGCCCGGTGCGCCCCTGGTCTGGCGGCGATCCGGTGACGCATCAGGTGAGCGCCTATGAGATGCACGCGGCAGACTTTGGTTCATCGCCGGACCGGGTGTTCGCCAGCGACGACCAGCATCCCTATGTTGCCGGCGAATTCGTGTGGACCGGTTTCGATTATCTCGGCGAGCCTACGCCTTATTACACCTCGCGCAGTTCGTATTCGGGGATCATCGACCTGGCCGGTTTTCCCAAGGATCGCTTCTGGCTGTATCAGGCCCGCTGGCGGCCCGACCTGAAATTTGCGCATATCCTGCCGCACTGGACCTGGCCGAGGCGCGAGGGGCAGGTGACTCCGGTACATGTCTTCAGCTCTGCCGACGAGGCCGAGCTTTTCATCAACGGCGTGTCGCAGGGCCGGATCAAGAAACGCGAGTATGAATATCGTTTCCGCTGGGACTACGTCACCTATGCGCCAGGTGAGGTCCGCGTCGAAACCTGGAAGCAGGGCAAGCCCTGGGCCGCCGCCAGCGTCGCCACCACCGGCGCTGCGGCAGCGCTAGCGCTCAAGCCTGATCGGGCGGCAATTGCCGGCGACGGCAAGGACCTGTCGTTTGTGACGTTGAGCATCGTGGATGCGCAGGACGCAATGGTGCGCACGGCCAAGAATTCGGTGCGCTTCAGCATCGAGGGGCCGGGCGAGATCGTCGCCACCGACAATGGCGACCCCACCGACATGACCGCGTTTCCGTCGCACCAGCGCAACGCGTTCAACGGGCTGGCGCTGGTGATCGTGCGCGGTCTTCCCGGCCAATTCGGCAGGGTGACGGTGCGCGCAGAAGCTGACGGGCTTACCCCGGCAAGCGCGGTCATTACCGTGCAAAAGCCATGATCGCGCGGACATGGGCTTGCATCCTGCACCAGAAATGGTAGCGCTAACGCAGACTCCGGGCGGCGATGACTGATCCGGGCGCATCTTGGGCAGAGGAGCAGTTGCGATGAATCGATGGAGTGCACTGGCACTGGGGGCTGCGTTCGCGGGCCTGGCCGTAACAACCGCGTGCGGCCCGCAGACTGCTGCCGATAGCGCCACGCCCGAAGCCGCCAGCGACACCGCGGCCAGCACCGACCGGGCCAAGGTAGATCCCTCGCGCTATCTCTCGCAGCCGCTGGTGACCGAAATCTACACGGCCGATCCCTCGGCGCATGTCTGGGATGGCAAGATCTATGTCTATCCCAGCCACGACATAGATGGTCCGACGCCGGAAGACGATCTGGGCGCACATTTCGAGATGCGTGACTATCGCGTGCTCAGCATGGACAGCATCGGCGGCAAGGTAACGACCCACCCGGTCGCGCTCGACGTGAAGGACGTGCCCTGGGCCGACAAGCAGATGTGGGCGCCCGATGCCGCGCGAAAGAATGGCACCTATTTCCTCTATTTCCCGGCCAAGGACAAGCAGGGCGCCTTCCGCATCGGGGTCGCGACCTCCAGGTCGCCTGTGGGTCCGTTCAAGGCTGCGCCTCAACCGATAAAGGGCAGCTTCTCGATCGATCCTTCGGTCTTCACCGATGATGACGGCAAGTCGTACATGTATTTCGGCGGCATCTGGGGCGGTCAGCTTCAGCGCAACGTGACCGGCACCTATGACCCCCAGGGGTCGAAGACCGATCTGGAGGCGCCCGGCAAGCCGGCGCTGAGCCCCAAGGTCGCGGCGATGGCCGATGACATGATGGAATTTGCCGAAAAGCCGCGCGACGTCGCGATCCTCGACAAGGCGGGCAAGCCGCTGCTGGGCGGCGATGCCGACCGCCGCTTCTTCGAGGCGGCCTGGATGCACAAGTACAAGGGCAGATACTATCTCAGCTACTCGACCGGGGACACGCATTACCTGGTCTATGCCACCGGCACGTCGCCTTATGGCCCGTTCACCTATCAGGGCCGCATCCTGGAGCCGACCGAGGGCTGGACCTCGCACCATTCGATCGTCGAATGGGATGGCCGCTGGTGGCTTTTCTATCACGATACCCAGCTTTCGGGCACCACCCGGCTGCGCAATGTCAAGGTGACCGAGCTGTTCTACAACCCTGATGGCACGATCAAGACCATCAACCCGATGCTGAAATAGCCGCCATGTTCCTGGGTATCGATATCGGCACCTCGGGCGTCAAGGCGGTGGTGCTGGACGAACATGGCGCGGTGGTGGCGCAGGGCACGGCTGCGCTCAGCGTGCAGCGACCGCGGCCGCTCTGGTCGGAACAGGACCCCGAAGCCTGGTGGCAGGCGACGACGGCGGCGGTCCGCGCGATTGATCCGGCGGTGCGCCGGGCGGTGCGCGGGATCGGTTTGGCCGGGCAGATGCACGGGGCGACGCTGCTGGGCGGGGACGACCAGCCGTTGCGCCCCGCGATCCTGTGGAATGACGGGAGATCCTATGCAGAATGCGCCGAGCTGGAAGTGCAAGAGCCCGATCTGCGCGCAATCTCCGGCAATATCGCGATGCCCGGCTTCACTGCACCCAAGCTGCGCTGGATCGCTGCGCATGAGCCCGAGATATTTGCCGACACCCGCACCGTCCTGCTGCCCAAGGATTACATCCGGCTGAAGATGACCGGAGAAAAGTCATCGGACATGTCCGATGCGGCGGGCACCTTGTGGCTCGATGTTGCGCGGCGCGAGTGGAGCCCCGCACTGCTTGCGGCGACCGGACTGGATGTGTCGCACATGCCTCGGCTGGTCGAGGGGACAGAGCTCTCCGGCATGCTGCGCGCCGATGTGGCCGAGGCGTGGGGCATCGGGGGCGTCCCGGTCGCCGGTGGCGGCAGCGACAATGCCGCTGGTGCGGCGGGCGTCGGCGTGGTGCGCAACGGTGATGCCTTGCTGTCGCTCGGCACATCGGGCGTGATATTCGTTGCCACCGATGCGTTCCGGCCCAATCCGGCGCGCGCGGTGCATGCCTTCTGCCATTGCCTGCCGGGCCTGTGGCACCAGATGTCGGTCCATCTTTCGGCGGCGTCCTGCATCGACTGGGTGGCGCGGCTGACGGGGGCTGCCGGTGCTGCCGAACTGTTCGCTCGCGCCGAAAGCACCGGTCCTGCCAGCGGTCCCGAAATCTTCCTGCCCTATCTGTCGGGCGAGCGCACGCCGCACAACGATGCAGAGGTGCGCGGCGGCTTTCTGGGGCTCGACCATGACACCAGCCCCGAACGGCTCGCGCAGGCGGTGCTCGAAGGTGTTGCCTTTGCGCTCGCCGACGGGCTCGACGCGCTGCGCGATGCCGGCACCATTGTCGAGCGGCTTTCGGTCATCGGCGGCGGCGCGCGCTCGCGCTATTGGGGCGAGACGCTGGCTGCGGTACTGGGGGTCGAACTGGTCTATCTCAAGGGCGGCGAGGTCGGCCCGGCGCTGGGCGCGGCGCGGCTCGCGCAGCTCGCCGTCGATGGCGGCTCGCCCGAAGACGTGTGCGCAGCGCCTCCCGTCGCCCACAGCCTCCACCCCGATCCCGCAATCGCCGACCGGCTTGCGCCCAAGCATGCCGTGTTTCGCGATGCCTATCCGCGCATCACCCCGCGCACCCCTTGATCAACTGCTCAACTGACTGGACTGCCTGATGACCGACTATTTCGCCGACATTCCGACCATCCGTTTCGAAGGTCCCGAGACCGAGAACGAACTGGCCTATCGCTTCTACGACAAGGACCGGTTGGTCCTGGGCAAGCGGATGGAAGACCATCTGCGCTTTGCTGCCTGTTTCTGGCACACCTTCTGCTGGCCTGGCTCGGACGTGTTCGGCGCCGGCACGTTCGACCGGCCCTGGCACCGCACTGCCAATGACAGCGCAGCGGCCGCCGCCAAGCGCGCAGCCGCATTCGACTTCTTCACCCGGCTCGACATTCCCTTCTACTGCTTCCACGATGTCGATGTGATGGCCGACGCGCAGGGCGTGGCCGAGCATCGCCGCAATTTTGCCGAGGCGGTCGACGATCTGGAGCGGCTCCAGGCCGGTTCGGGCCGCAAGCTGCTCTGGGGCACCGCCAATCTGTTCGGCAATCCGCGTTTTGCCGCAGGCGGTGCGACCAATCCCGATCCGGAGGTCTTCGCCTTCGGCGCGATGCAGGTGCGCGACGCGCTTGAAGCGACACACCGGCTGGGCGGCGCCAACTACGTGCTCTGGGGCGGGCGCGAGGGCTATGAGACGCTGCTCAACACCGATCTGAAGCGCGAGCTCGACAATTTGGGACGCTTCCTCAACCTGGTGGTCGAGCACAAGCACAAGATCGGCTTTGACGGCACCATTCTGATCGAGCCCAAGCCGCACGAGCCGACCAAGCACCAATATGATTTCGATACCGCCACGGTGTACGGCTTTCTCAAGCGCTACGGGCTGGAGAATGAGGTTAGGGTGAATATCGAGGCCAACCACGCTACCCTGGCGGGCCATACGTTCGAGCACGAGATTGCAATGGCAGGCGCGCTCGGCATTTTCGGGTCGATCGATGCCAATCGCGGCGACCACCAGAATGGCTGGGATACCGACCAGTTCCCCAATTCGGTCGAGGAACTGACCCTGGCGATGGTCGAGATCCTGCGCGCAGGCGGCTTTACCACCGGCGGCTTCAATTTCGATGCCAAGGTGCGCCGCCAGTCGATGGACCCGGTCGACCTGTTCTACGGCCATATCGGCGGCATCGACACCGTGGCGCGCGGGCTGCTCAACGCGGCTGCGCTGATCGAGGATGGCCGGATCGATGGCATCCGTGCCGAGCGCTATGCAGGTTGGGACGGCGATTTCGGTCAGAAGATCGCCGCGCTCGATCTGGCAGGCATTGCCGATCTGGCGGTGAGCGAGAATCTCGATCCCAGGCCGCGTTCCGGCCGTCAGGAGCGGATCGAGAATCTGATCAATCGCTTCATCTGATCGATTGATTGCAGCTTTCACGGGCGGCCCGCGCTTGAGAGCAGGCGCGGGATGGCCTATTATGTCTGAGTTATTTTGCTGATACGGAGATAGGGTGATGATTGACGGTGCGATGCTTTTCGGCAGCGAGGCACGCCAGGCGGCAGCCCGTTTCCGGAGCCAGGATCCGGCGAGCGGACAGGCTTTGGCCCCCGATTTCTCCTCTGCTTCCGCCGATGATGTTGCGGAGACCTGTGCGCTGGCGGCGGCGGCTGCGCCCGCCTTCGGGGCGAGCGATCCCGAAGACCGCGCGAGGTTTCTTGAAACGATTGCCAGCGAGATCGAGGCGATCGGCGACGACCTGATCATCCGGGCCATGCAGGAAAGCGGGCTGCCCCGGCCGCGGCTGGAGGGTGAGCGGGGCCGGACCATCGGTCAGCTGCGTCTGTTTGCGGCGTTCGTTCGGCAGGGCGACTGGATCGACGCCACGATCGACCCGGCCATGCCCGACCGGACGCCACTGCCCAGACCCGATCTGCGGCGGATGAACGTGCCGGTTGGTCCCGTCGCGGTGTTTGGCGCATCCAACTTCCCGCTCGCTTTCTCGGTCGCAGGTGGCGATACCGCCTCGGCGCTGGCGGCAGGATGCCCGGTCGTGGTCAAGGGGCACCCCTCGCATCCGGGTACGGGCGAACTGGTCGCTCGCGCCATTCAGCGCGCTGTCGCTGCCTGTGGTCTGCACGAGGGGGTGTTCTCCTATCTGCCCGGCGAAACCCATGCACTGGGCGAAGCGCTGGTCGCCGATCCGCGCATCAGGGCGGTTGGTTTTACCGGATCGCGCGGCGGAGGGCTGGCGCTGATGCGCATCGCCGCAGCGCGCAAGGAGCCGATCCCGGTTTATGCCGAGATGTCGAGCATCAACCCCGTCATCCTGATGCCGGGTGCGCTTGCCTCGCGGGGCAAGGCGCTGGCGGAAGCCTTTGTCCAGTCGCTGACCATGGGGGCAGGGCAGTTCTGCACCAATCCCGGCCTGGTGATCGCGGTCGATGGTCCTGATCTGGACGCCTTCATCGCAGCGGCAGCGGATGTGATGCAGGGCAGCACGGCGCAGACCATGCTTTCGCCGTCCATTCATGACAATTTCACCAAGGGCGTGTCGGCACTGGCAGGACACACGGCGGTCGAGACGATTGCGCGCGGCCAGGGCGAGACTGGCGCCAACCAAGCGGTGGCCGCCTTGTTCCAGACCAGCGCGCAGCAGTTCCTTTCCGATATCGCGCTTGCCCATGAAGTGTTCGGATCGTCTTCAATGATCGTGCGGTGCCGCGACCTTGACGAGGTTGCGAACGTCATCGCCAGCCTGGAAGGGCAATTGACCGCGACGCTGCAGCTGGATGATGCCGATATTCCCTATGCTCACGCGCTGTTGCCGGTGCTGGCCGATCGGGTCGGACGCGTCCTTGCCAATGGCTGGCCTACCGGGGTCGAGGTCGCGCATGCCATGGTCCATGGCGGCCCGTTCCCGGCGACCAGCGATGGCCGGACGACCTCTGTCGGCACGCTGGCCATGTTCCGTTTCCTGCGCCCCGTGGCGTTCCAGAACTTGCCTGCCGATCTGCTGCCCCACGCACTTGCAGACGATAATCCGTTTGCGGTGGCGCGCAGGATCGATGGCGTTCGCGAAAGATCGCCGCGATGATCGCCAGCCTGGTGCAATTCAGCGACGATGGGCGCGGTGTTGCGGGTATCCGCGATGGCGTCGCGATGCGGATCGAGGGGGTGACATCCACGCTTGAGCTGGCGCAGGCCGCGCTCGCTGCAGGTTCCACCCTGGCGCAATATGCCGACGAGCGACTGGGCGCACCGATCGATCTCGCTTCCGTCCGTCTGCTATGCCCGATCGACCATCCTGATGATGCGCATCTGCTGGTCAGCGGCACGGGCCTCACGCATCTGGGGTCGGCCGAGGGGCGTGATGCCATGCACCGTGCTGCCAGGGACAATCCCGATCCGACCGATTCCATGAAGATGTTCCTGATGGGGGTGGAAGGCGGCAAGCCCGCTGGCGATGCTGTCGGCGTGCAGCCCGAATGGTTCTACAAGGGAGACGGCTCGATCCTCGTCGCCCCCGGCGAACCACTGGACATGCCGGCCTTCGCGCTGGACGGCGGCGAGGAGCCCGAGATTGCTGGCATATATCTGATCGCGCCCGATGGGACACCCACGCGGATCGGATATGCGTTGGGCAACGAGTTTTCCGACCATGTTACCGAACGCGGCAACTATCTGTGGCTGGCCCATTCCAAGCTGCGCGCAGCCGCGCTGGGGCCGGAACTGCTGCTCGGGGACTTGCCGGCTGACATTCGCGGCACCAGCACCATCTTTCGCGACGGCACGGCTGCATGGCAAAAACCCTTCGTATCGGGCGAGGCCAACATGTCGCACAGCATCGCCAATTTGGAGCATCATCACTTCAAATATCGCGCATTCCGCCGTCCCGGTGACGTCCATGTCCATTTCTTCGGCACTGCGACGCTGTCGTTTTCGGACGGTTTCCAGACCCGGCCAGGGGACGTGTTCGAGATTGCGGCAGCGCCGTTCAGCCTGCCGGTGCGCAACTCTCTGGTGCTCGGCGCTAACGCGCCAGTCAGGATTGCCTCGCTGTGATCAGCCTGGGTCTTGTCGGTCTGGGCAAGATTGCCCGGGATCAGCATCTTCCGGCGATTGCCCGCAGCGCAGACTTCACTCTGTGCGCTGTTGCCAGCCGCAATGCGAGGGCAGATGGCGTTCCCGCCTATCCTGATCTGGACGCGCTGCTGGCCAGAGAGCAGGCTGTCGAGGCGGTGGTGCTCTGCCAGCCCCCGCAGGTCCGCCATGCCGCCGCGCGTGCCGCGATGGCAGCAGGTCGCCATGTCTTTCTCGAAAAACCTCCCGGCGCGACCCTGTCCGAGGTCGAGGACCTGGTCGAGGCCGCCGGGCGGGCAGGGGTCACGCTGTTTGCCAGCTGGCATTCGCGTTTCGCTGCCGGCGTCGAACCAGCGCGCAGCTGGCTGGCCGGCAGGCGGATTGAAGGCATCACCATCGAGTGGAAGGAAGATGTCCGCCAGTGGCATCCGGGGCAGGACTGGATCTGGCAGCCCGGCGGTCTTGGCGTGTTCGATCCCGGCATCAATGCGCTTTCCATCCTCACCCGGCTGCTGCCCGGTACGATCCGGCTGGAAGATGCAGAGCTTCAGTTCCCGGCAAACCGCCAGGCGCCGATCGCAGCAAGGCTGCAGATGCGCGTGGCCAACGGAACCCCTGTCGAGGCCGAGTTCGATTGGCGGCAGACAGGCAGGCAGAGCTGGAACATCACCATCCATACCGACGCCGGGGCCCTGTTGCTGGCTGATGGCGGAAACAGCCTGTTCGTGGAGGGTGCCGCGCAGGCATTGCCCGGTGAGTCAGAATATCCGGCAATGTACGATCATTTCGCAGCGCTGATCGCAGAGCGGCGCAGCGATGTGGACGCAAGCCCGCTTCGACTTGTGGCCGATGCCTTCCTTATCGGGCGCCGTTCGTTTACGGAGGCTTTTCACGATTGAAGGGAAGGCAGGGGGCCATGGATGACGCGCGCAGCGCTTCTCCTCGTATCCATGGGGCTATTGCCCATGACATAGGGGTCGAGATCGTTTGCGGCCTGCGCAAGCCGGGTGACGTGTTTGGCGGCGAGATCGAGGCCAGCGAGGCGCTGGGCATATCGCGCACCGCCTATCGCGAAGCGATCCGCATCCTGGCGGCCAAGGGGCTGGTCGAAAGCAGGCCAAAGGCGGGAACCCGCGTTACCGCCCGCCATCGCTGGAATCTGCTCGATCCCGATGTGCTTGCCTGGACCTTCGAAGGCGAACCCAATCCCGAATTCATACAGGACCTGTTCGAACTGCGCAGCGTGATTGAGCCTGCCGCGGCCGAATTTGCTGCCCGACGCCGCAACCAGGTTCATCTGGATGACATGCGCTCGGCGCTCGACGACATGGAACGCCTCGGCCTTGCAGACAGCGAGGGACGGGCGGCCGACCAGCGATTTCATCGCGCCATCCTGGCGGCGGCAGGCAATGAGGCGCTCGCCGTGCTGGCCAGTTCGGTCGGGGCAGCGGTCAGTTGGACCACCAAGTACAAGCAGCGCAACCGCGCACTGCCGCGCGACCCGCTGCCTGACCACGTTCTCGTGTATGAGGGCATTCTCGCCGGGGACGCCGCGGCCGCGCGTCAGGCCATGACGCAATTGCTGCACCTCGCGCTGGCAGACATGGACCTGCCCCCCCGGATGTGACGGGGCAGTCCGGCTGCTGCGTCAATGGTTGTCGCGCGGCAGGCCCATGGTCTGGGCGATCCGCTGATATTTCTCCGCTCCCTCCAGAATGGCACCGGTGCTCATCTGGCCGACCACCGATCGCTGCATCTCCTGCCATGGCGTCTGGGATGCGGGATAGGGATAGCCACCAGACGCTTCCAGTTCGGCGCGGCGGGCGGCTAGTTCCTCGTCGCTCACCAGCACGTTGGCGGTGGCCTTGCGCAGGTCGATGCGCACACGGTCGCCGGTCCTGATCAAGGCCAGGCCCCCCATGGCTGCGGCTTCCGGGCTGGCGTTCAGAATGGATGGCGAGCCCGAAGTGCCCGACTGCCGCCCGTCGCCGATACACGGCAGGGCGTGCACGCCCTCGGTGATCAGATAGGATGGCGGGCGCATGTTGACCACTTCGGCCGCTCCGGGATAACCGATCGGCCCGGCGCCGCGCATGAACAGCAGCGTTTCGGGGGTGATGCCCGTTGCCGGATCGTCGATCCGCGCGTGATAATCCTCCGGCCCGTCGAACACCACGGCTGGCCCCTCGAACGCATCGGGATCATCCGGGTTGGACAGGTAGCGCGTGCGAAATTCCGGAGAGATGACGCTGGTTTTCATGATCGCCGCGTCGAACAGATTACCCGACAGCACCAGGAAGCCGGCGTCCTGCACCAGGGGCTGCGCGAAGGGGCGGATGACCTTTTCGTCCTCGATCGCGATGCCGCGACAGTTCTGCCCGATGGTCCTGCCGTTGGCGGTGATCGCATCCTCGTGGATCAGACCCTGTTCGATCAACTGGCTGACCACAGCGGGCACGCCGCCGGCGCGATAGAAGTCCTCGCCCAGATATTCGCCAGCCGGTTGCAGGTTGACGAGCAAGGGGATGGCGTGGCCCTCGCGTTCCCAGTCCTTGATTGGCAGGTCGACGCCGATATGGCGCGCGATCGCGCTCAAGTGAATGGGGGCATTGGTCGATCCGCCAATGGCACTGTTGACTCGGATGGCATTGCTGAAGGCTTGTCGCGTCAGGATGTCCGAGGGTTTCAGATCCTCCGCGACCATCTCGACGATGCGCTTGCCCGTCCGCCAGGCGACCTCCTGCCGATCGCGATAGGGCGCGGGAATCGCCGCAGAACCGGGCAGCGACATGCCCAGCGCCTCGCACAGCGAGTTCATCGTGGTCGCGGTGCCCATGGTGTTGCAATAACCGGTCGAGGGGGCCGAGGATGCGACCAGGCGTATGAACTCGGCATCGTCGATCTCGCCCGCTGCCAGCATCTGGCGCGCCTTCCACACGATCGTGCCCGACCCGGTGCGTTCGCCCTTGTGCCAGCCGTTGAGCATCGGCCCCACCGAAAGAGCAATGGCAGGGATGTTGACCGTCGCCGCTGCCATCAGCGCGGCGGGTGTCGTCTTGTCGCAGCCGATGGTCAGGACCACGCCGTCGAGCGGGTAGCCATAAAGTATCTCGACCAGGCCGATATAGGCGAGGTTCCGGTCCAGCGCGGCTGTCGGTCGCTTGCCGGTCTCCTGGATCGGATGAACCGGAAACTCGATCACGATCCCTCCGGCTTCGCGCACGCCTTCGCGCACCCGCTCGGCTAGCACCAGATGGTGCCGGTTGCACGGGCTGAGATCGCTGCCGGTCTGCGCGATGCCTATGATCGGCTTGCCCGATTGCAACTCTTCAAGGCTGAGGCCGAAATTGAGATACCGCTCGAGGTAGAGCGCGGTCATGTCGATATTGTCGGGATTGTCGAACCAGGCGCGGCTGCGCAGCTTGGCGGAATTGGTGTCGGACATGGGTATAATCGGCTCCGGTGAAAAAGGGGCGGTCAACGCGAAGTCAGGGCGCGATCGACAGGCGATAGATCATGACATGCGAATAGGGGCGGTCGGGATCGACCCTTGCCGAGGCGAACTGCGGCTTGTTGGGGGCGTCGGGAAATTTCTGAGGCTCGAGCGCGATGCCGTCGCCCATGCGATACACATGGCCGCGCTTGCCGATTGCCGATCCGTCGAGGAAATTGCCGGTGTACAGTTGCACGCCGGGCTCGGTCGACAGCACCTCGAGGACCCGGCCCGATTGCGGGTCCTCGAGCCTGGCTGCCAGTTGCGGCGTCGGGGTCAGTCCCTTGTCGAGGGCAAAATTATGGTCGTAGCCGCGCGCGCGGACGATCTGCGGATCACGCCCGTCGCGGATCCCATGATCCAGCGTCCGCGCGGTGCGGAAATCGAACACCGTCCCGGCCACGGGGCGTAGCGCCCCGGTGGGGATCAGCGTCGTATCAACCGGGGTTATCGATCCGGCGGGAATGGTGAGCCGGTGCCCGAGCGCCCCGCCCGGCGCACCTTCGCCCGCCAGGTTGAAGATCGCGTGATTGGTCATATTGATGACGGTCGGACGATCGGTGGCCGCATCGAAGCGAATCGTCATCGATCCCGCATCATCCAGCGTGTAGGTAACCTGCGCCTCGACCTTGCCGGGAAAGCCCTGATCGCCATCGGCGCTTGTCAGTGCCAGCGTGACCGAAGCCTGCCGACCCTGGGTGATGCGCACGATCCGCCACTGGCGCTTGTCGAAACCGATCGCCCCGCCGTGCAGCGCATTGCCCTTGTCGTTCTGCGCGACCTGATAGCTTTTTCCGTCGAGCGAAAAACGCCCACCCTCGATCCGGTTGGCATAACGGCCGACCGTCACGCCGAAATAACTGGGCAGGCGCGCATAATCTGCGGCATCGTCAAATCCCAGCAGCACATCGGCAAGATTGCCCGCGCGGTCCGGTGTGGTCAGCGATTGCAGCGTCGCGCCGAAGCTGATGATCCGCGCCGATACGCGATTGGCTCCGGTCAGCGTCACCGCCTCGATGGCCGTGCCATCATCAAGCGTTCCTGCCGCCTCGCGCTCGGCGGTCGCCGCGATGGCCGGACTGCAGGCAAGTGAAGCCAGGCACATCAGGCCAAATCGCCTCAGCCCGAATCGCTTCAGCCCAGATCGCCTCAGCATCGTCGTTGCCACGCCTGTATCCTCCCCCGGAGCGGCTTGGATTGACGCTCCCGGAGTGGTTATATACTCAGACAAATAAATTTAGACAAGACCAGGGCACCGGGGAGAGCGTTACCATGGACATGCACGGAACAGCCGATAGCGGGTCGGCTGGTGAAGGCGCGGGACGAGCGGGATTCACGCCCGCCTTGGTCCTGCTGGCCAGCCTGTTCTTCATCTGGGGCTTCATCACCGTGATCAACAACACGCTGCTGCCTCATCTGCGCAATGTGTTCGATCTCAGCTATACGCAGACGACGATGATCGAATCGGTCTGGTTCATCGCCTATTTCCTCGCCTCGATCCCCTCGGCCCGGCTGATCGCGCGGATCGGCTATCAGCGCGCGATGGTAACGGGTCTGCTGGTGATGGCTATCGGTGCGCTCGGTATGATGCTGGCGGCGAGCCTGCCGTCCTATGGCGTCACGCTGGTCATGCTGTTCATCATCGCCAGCGGCATCACCTTGCTGCAAGTGGCTGCCAATCCTTATGTCGCGGTCATCGGCCCGGCGGAATCGGCGCCCTCTCGCCTGAATCTCGTTCAGGCGATGAACTCTGCCGGGACCATGCTGGCACCGCTTTTCGGGGCGTATCTGATCCTGGGGCGTTCGCGAGGAGGGACCGCAGAAGCGGGTACGATCCTGAGCGAGGCGGAACGCCTCGCGGACGCCCAGTCGGTGATCCTGCCTTATGGGCTGGTGGCGCTCGCACTGTTCGCGCCGGCGGCGGTCGTTGGCCGATTTCCCTTGCCAGCGCTGGGTTCATCGACCGCCCGAGCCTCGCGCGAGGCGCGCAAGTCGCTGTCGCTGTGGAGGCATCGCAATCTGGTCTGGGGCATCCCTGCCATCTTCATCTATCTGATCGCGGAGATCGGGGTGGCCAATCTTTTCGTGAATTTTGTCAGCCAGCCCGATATTGCAGACCTTACCCAGGCCGAGGCCGGCCGCTACCTGACCCTGCTCTGGGCGGGGATGATGGTCGGCAGGTTCTCAGGCTCTGCCCTGATGCAGCGCTATGCCGCCGAGTCGGTCCTGGCAGTGTTCTCGGTCGTTGCGTTCGTGCTGATGCTGGCGACCGTGTTCCTTTCCGGACCGGCCGCGATGTGGGCACTGATCCTGGTGGGGCTGTTCCATTCCATCATGTTCCCGACAATCTTCACACTGGGCATCAGAGGCCTGGGGCCATTGACCGAAGAAGGATCGGGCCTGCTGATCATGGCGATTGCGGGTGGGGCACTGGTCGTGGTCCAGGGCTGGGTTGCCGACCTGCATGGCCTGCAGGTGTCATTTTTGCTGACGGCGGCGTGCGAACTGTTCATCCTCTTCTACGCGATCTGGGGAAGCCGACCGTCCGATAATGCGACAGCCTATTGACAGGAATAACTCCGAGTATTATCGATAGCGGTGATAGCGCTACCATAGCGTGGACCATGGCACGAAGCCAAGGCCGAACAAGGGGAGGATAATATGGTTGCTCGCATCCAATCAGTGCGTCTTGGTCTTTTGAACGCGGTGGCCGTGTCTGCGCTGGCCATGCCCGGCATGGCGCTGGCGCAAGGCGTTCCGGTTCCGGAAAACGAACCGGCGACAAGCGCGCCGAGCAGCGAGATCGAGATTGCCGATGGTGAGGAAGCGTCGAACGAGATCGTCGTCACCGGCTTTCGCGCATCGCTGGAAAGCCAGACCCTGGCCAAGCGCAATTCGGTCGGCTTCACCGATTCGATCTTCGCCGAGGATATCGGCAAGTTCCCCGACACCAACATCGCCGAATCGCTGAACCGCATCCCCGGTATCACGATCGCCCGCGAAGTGACCGGCGAAGGTTCCTCTGTCGCCATTCGCGGCCTCGGCACCAACTTCACGCGCGTTCTGCTGAACGGCGCGCCGGTAGCCATCGCTTCGGTGCGTTTCGATGCGCAGAGCACCAATCGCGAGGTCGATCTCGACCTTATTCCGACCGAGCTGTTCACTCAGCTGACGGTGAGCAAGTCCCCCACGGCCAGCCTGCTTGAAGGCGGTGCGGCAGGTACCATCAACCTGCGCGCGGCGCGCCCGTTCGACAATCCCAAGCCCTATGTCAGCTATGGACTGCAAGGGTCCAAGATGAGCGGCGCGGACAAATGGGGCTATCGCGGCCATCTGGTGGCCAGCGCCACGTTCGGCGATTTCGGCATCCTGGTCGGCGGCGCTGCGGTCCGCAACGAATTCAATGTCGAGGGCTATGAGACCATCGGCTTCACCAACCCCAATCTGACGGCGGCCCAGCGCACGTCGGGAACGCGCAATGCCACGGGTGGCGGCAATTTCACCATTCCAGCCACCGTGCCCTCGCGCGCCGGCAACGGCCTGACACCTGGTGCGGTCATCGACGAGGCGTTCCTGCTGCGCAACAATCCCGGCGCGACGATCGACCAGATCGACAATGGCATCATTCCGCGCCTCGGCCGTCCGCGCAGCGAAAACGGTTTCCGCGAGCGCTATAACGGACTGGTCTCGCTCGAATGGCGGCCCAGCGACAATTTCAACTTCTATGTCGATGGCATGTATGCCCAGCGCGATACCGAATTCACGCGCACTGCGATGAACTGGGTCGGTCGCAATGGCGCGGTCATCCCGATCAATACCACCTATGACAAGACCGATTGCTCCGCTGGCTGCACGGTCACCAGCGGCACCTATGCCAATTCGCAGTTCTTCCTCGAATATCGCCCGTACAAGGATACCCAGGACTATTGGGGCATCAACCCCGGCATCGAGTTCAAGCTCAACGACTGGATCAAGGGCGACCTGCAGGCGAACTATACCCGCAGCAACTTCCGCCGCGAAAGCCCGACCTTCCTGGTCATCACTCCGCCCAATAGCGGCCTCACGGTCACGTACGAGAATGATGGCGGTGTCCCGCTGATTCGCTCGAGCGCCGATCTCAACAATCCCGCAAATTTCGGCTGGGATGGCGGCGGCCGCGTCAACCTGAACGGTGAAGAGCGCGAAACCGAAACGAAGGGCATTCGCGGCAGCCTGCTGTTCGGCGACGAAACCCGCTTCAGTGTCCGGGTTGGCGGTGCTTTTGACGATACCCGGCGTCGCATCACGCCGTTCGACAACACGGCGCTGTGGCAGAACGCCATTTGCGGCAACGGCCCCAGCGTCACGCTGCTCGCACCGAACAGCGCAACCACGCCTTGCACCGGACTCAACCAGCCGGGCACGGCCACGCCCGCCGGCTTTCCGACCTTCCCCGGCTATGGCACCAATTTCACAGCCGGCGCTCCGCCGATCACCTATGCCGGCTCGCTCATCCCCACCGCTGCGGTGCCGAGCTATCTGCGGCCCGGCAACAACGGTTACATCACTGTCGATTGGGATCGGGTCCGTCGTGACACCAACTACGATGCCTTGCTGGCTGGCGCGACCGAAACCGGATCGGGCAGCAGCGGCGCCAATGGCGGCCTGATCCGCGAGAAGGTGACGGGTGCGTTTGTCGAAGGCAATGGCATCTTCGAACTGGGCGACAACACCCTGCGTCTCAACGGCGGGGTGCGCTACGTCCGGACCGAACAGATCGTCGGCGGCCGCGTCAGCATCCCCGATCCGCGCAACAACCCTGCCGGTGCTCCGCCGGTGGCCGATGGCGGACGTTTCCCCAACACCATCGTGTTCCCGACCTCGAACACCCGCTATTCCAACTTCCTGCCCTCGCTCAGCGCGGCATTCGATATCGGGCAGACGGCTGTTGTTCGCGCCTCGCTGTCGCGAACCATGACCCGTCCGGATCCCAATGCCCTGCTGCCCGGCGCAAGCTTCGTGCAGCCCTCGGCGGACATCGGGACGGTCGGCAACAATGCGCTCGATCCGTTCATCTCGGACAATATCGATCTGGGCTTCGAACTCTATACCGGCGGAGAGGGCGTGATCGCTGTTGCGGCCTTCCGCAAGTCGATCACCGGCTTCACGGTCAACGGCCTCACCAACGTGCCCTTCTCGTTCTTCGAACAGTTCGGCATCAACGTGGACTCGCTGACCCAGGCGCAGCGCGAGGCGCTGGCAGCCCGCGCGCAGCCGGGCCAGGCGCTGCGCGATGTCGGTGTCGTGGTGCAGCAGCAGGTCAATGCCGATGGAAAGCTGAAGGTCAACGGTCTGGAATTCCAGATTACCCAGCCGCTCGACTTCATCACCAAATATATCGGCGTCAGCGGCTTCGGCTTCCAGGGCAATCTCACCCTGATCGATCAGAAGGGCGAGGGCACGGGGGCGCCGGCAGTGGCGATCGGTGTTGCGCCGACGACCTACACGGCCACCGGGTATTACGACAAGAACGGAATCTCGGCACGCCTGACCTATGTGTATAATGAAGGCTCGCAGAACTCGAACCCCAACCAGAACGGCATTCCGCAGGCGGCGATCTTCGGACGCAGCTACAGCCAGCTGGACTTCTCGGCCAATATCGATCTCGCCCAGGTGTTCGGGAACGACTATCTGCCGACGGTCGTGATCAATGCCATCAACATCACCAAGGAAGCCCAGAGCAGCTTCTTCCAGTTCCCCAATGCCACGTTCAACGAATACAATCCGGGTCGCACCATCCTTGTCGGTTTGCGCGGTCGGTTCTGATCGCGCCGACGGGCAGGGGTTTTCTCCCCAGTTGGGACCGGTCGAGCGATCGACCGGTCCTTTTTTTGTCGCAATGTCAGGCACCGATCGCGCTTTGGGGGAGCGCCCGGCGCCACATTCGGCAGAGGCAGGCAAGGCGCGCGCGAACGGCCACCCTAGCGGGCGTTGAGCGCACCGGACAGGGGGAAGGCTCTATTCGAACAGCGAGAGCGAGACCGCCTCTGCCATAGCCCGGAAGCCAGCGGGATTGGGATGCAGCCCATCGCCGATGTCATAGGCGGGATTGAGATAGTCCGGCCGTGCGGGATCGCGCATCACGGCATCGAGGTCGATGACGCTGTCAAACGCGCCGGATGTGCGGATCCAGTGGTTGATCGCTTGGCGATCGGCTTCGCTCGCCGCGCCGGAATTGTAGAAGTCATTGCCCATGAACGGCAGCAGGGTCGCGCCGTGAACCTTTATGTCGCGTGCATGCGCGCGCTCGATGATCTGGCCATAGGCTGCGGTCACCTGCGCCACCAGGGCTGCATGCTCCTCGGCGCTGGCCGTCCGGCCACGCGCGAGATTGCCGATATCGTTGATCCCTTCCAGCACGATCAGATGACGAACGCCGGGCTGTGCCAGAACGTCGCGATCCAGACGCGCTACCGCGTTCGGTCCCAGCCCGTCGAGCAGCACCCGGTTGCCGCCAATGCCCTGGTTCAGCACGGCCGCGCGGCCCTTAAGACGCCGGGCCAGAAAATCGGTCCAGCGGTCGTTGCCGTTGGTGGTCGATCCGCGGCCGTCGGTGATCGAATCGCCCAGCACCGCAATGCCCTGGCTCGCCGCACAACTGCGCACTTCGAGGCCGGACAGCAGATACCAGTGATCCACCGCCATCGCGCCAGCAAGGCCTGACGCTTTTGTCGCATCGCCGCGCGCGACATAGGAGGTCGCGCGCGATCCGGGATGCGATGTCTGGCGCTCGGGGTGCTGCAGCACATGCACGCTGATTGCCAGATCCTCGAACGCGCTGCCCTGCCAGCGGATCGGGTCGCTCAGCCATTCGCCACCCGGAGGAATCACCGTCCCGGCAAAGCCGCCGAAGCGCAGCGGCTCCATCGTGGCGGCATCGATATCGGCGCTGGCATTGTTCGCCGAGCGCGCCAACGTCGCGTTGCCGATTTGCAGCGGCGTTGTTCCGAAGGCATTGGACAGCCGGACCCTGACATGCGTGCCCGCAATGCTGGGGCGAATGATCTGCCGCAAGGTAGCATCCTCGAGCGCGCCGTCCGGCAAGGCATTGGCCGCATCGGGCAGCATCTGCGACGAGGCCCAGGCGGCCTGCCAGGGGCATTGTTCCGCCTCGGCCGCTGTCTTGGCACCTGCGGGGCCTGGCCCTTCGGGCAGGGCGCCCAGCGCGGGTGCGGCGAGGACCAGCGCGAGAAGGGACACGGTCGATCGCAGCATCATTCATCTTCCTTTCTGTGCGGTCCTGCCATGGCCTGCCTTGCCCGGTACAAGGCAAGCCAGCTCGCCGGTTCGCAATACAAGATCATGCCGGGCGACTGGCGACCTTCACTGCGGCATAATGCGGGTTGAGCAGATGAAAGACGCCCAAAGCCACGAGATAGGCCATTCCGCACGCGATGAAGAACGGCTCATAGCTGCCGATCCGGTCGAGCAGCAGGCCCAGCGACTTGGACGCAATGAAGCCGCCACAGGCCCCGGCAAAGCCGCCCAGGCCGATCAGGGTGCCCTGGGCAAAGCGCGGAAACTGGTCGCCCGGCAGCGCGAACAGATTGGTCGAAAAGCCCTGATGCGCCGCGCAGGCCAGGCCGATGCAGAGCACGGCAATCCAGATATTGTCCGCCTCGATCGCGAACATCACCGGCACCGCGAACAGCGCGCAGACGAACATCGCCTGCTTGCGCGCACGTCCGGTTGCCATGCCCTTTTTGAGCAGGTGCGAGCTGTACCATCCGCCCAGAATGGCCCCGACATCGGCAAGAATGTAGATGGCGACCAGTGGCGGGCCGAAATTCTTGAGATCATAGCCATATTGCTTGTTGAAGAAATCGGGCAGCCAGAACAGGAAGGTCCACCAGACCGGATCGATCAGGAAGCGGCCCGCCATATAGGCCCAGGCCTCGCGATGGCGCAGCACGTTGAGAAACCCGGTGCGCCCGACATCGTCTGCCGGTTCCGCCTCGATCCAGGCGCGCTCTTCCGCCGTGACCTTCGGGTGCTGGGCGGGGTTGCGGTAGAAGCGCCACCAGGCGAACAGCCAGACCAGGTTGAACAGGCCGGTGACGATGAACGCCCATCGCCAGTCGAACGCCAGCCCGACGACGATGAAGGATACGAGCAGCGGGGTCACGATCGCGCCGACATTGGCGCCGGCGTTGAAGATGCCGATCGCCAGCGCGCGCTCCTTCTTGGGGAACCATTGCGAGGCGGCGGCGAGTGCGGACGGGAAGGTGCCCGCCTCGCCCAGCGCCAGCGGGATGCGTGCGATCACGAAACCGGTGGTCGATGTGACCAGCACCTGCGCGAAATGGCCCAGCGTCCAGGTGCCCATGGCGAGCAGATAGCCCGCGCGCGGCCCGATCCGGTCGATCAGCCAGCCAAAGGCAAGAAATCCGATGCCATAGCAGACCTGAAAATAGCCGCTGATGTCGCCATAGCCGGAATTGGTCCAGCCATAGAGCGTTTCGAGCTGCGGCTTGAGCACGCCCAGCACCAGGCGGTCGACATAGGACAGGACCACGGCCGCAAACAGCAGCGCGCAGATGACCCAGCGGATGCGTCCATGCGGCCTGGGGGCAGCGCTTTGCGGGGCGGTGGCCAAGGGACCGGTTACCAGTTGTACATCGTGCCGTCTTCCAGCCGGTTCACCGGCAGGAAGGCACGCTTGTATTCATAGCCGGCGGCAAGCTCCTCATCGATATCGACCCCGAGGCCGGGGCCATCGCCCGGATGCATCGCGCCATCCTCAAACGTACAGGCATGCGGGAAGACCGCATCGGTCTCGTCGGTATGGCGCATGTATTCCTGCACGCCGAAATTGGGCACCGAAAGGTCGAAATGCAGCGCCGCCGCCATGCAAACGGGGGACAGATCGGTCGCGCCATGGCAGCCGGTGCGGATCTGGTAGAGATCGGCCAGCGAGGCGATCCGCCGCAAATGGGTGATTCCGCCGGCATGCACCACGGTGGTGCGGATATAGTCGATCAGCTGGTTCTGGATCAGTTCGCGGCAGTCGTGGATCGAATTGAAGATTTCCCCGACAGCGAGCGGCGTGGTCGTGTGCTGCCGGATCAGCCTGAACGCTTCCTGGTTTTCCGCCGGGGTGGCGTCCTCGATCCAGAACGGGCGATAGGGCTCCAGGTCCTTGCCCAGCCGCCCTGCCTCGATCGGGGTCAGCCGATGATGGATGTCGTGCAGCAGATGCACGTCCCAGCCCAGAGCCTCGCGCGCGGCCTTGAACAGCTCGGGCACGATCCGCAGATACTTGCTGGTGTTCCAGACATTCTCGGTCGGCAGATCGGCATCGGCGGGTTCGTAGAAATAGCGGTCCTTGCTGACGCCATAGGTCGATGCCATGCCCGGCACGCCGCATTGCAGGCGGATCGCCTTGTAGCCCTGGCGCTGGTAATCGAGCGCGACCGCGATCGTATCTTCGATCGTCGTGCCATTGGCATGGCCATAGACCATCACGTTTTCGCGGCTCGCACCGCCGAGCAGCTGATAGACCGGCAGCCCGGCGATCTTGCCCTTGATGTCCCACAAGGCGGTGTCCACCGCGGCAATCGCGCTCATGGTGACGGGGCCCCGCCGCCAATAGGCGCCCTTGTAGAGATATTGCCAGATATCCTCGATCCGGTGCGCGTCGCGGCCGATGAGGCAGGGGATGACATGGTCGGTCAGATAGCTGGCCACCGAAAGCTCGCGACCGTTGAGCGTCGCATCGCCGACCCCGGTCGTGCCATCGTCGCAGATGATCTTGAGCGTGACGAAGTTTCGGCCCGGGCAGGTGATGATGACACGGGCATCGGCAATTTTTGGCATGATGATCCTCAGGCGATTTCGAGAGTGACGGTTTTGAGGTTGCGGCTGTCCGGTCCGGTCATGATGTCGAACAGTCCGGGTTCGACGACCTCGCGCATCTCGTCGTTCCAGATCGCGAAGGCATCGGCTTCGAGCGCAATCTCGACGGTGCGCCGCTCGCCGGGCTTCAGCGTCACGCGCCGGAAGCCCTTCAGCACCTTGAGCGGTTGGGTCACCGAGGCGACCTGATCGCGGATGTAGAGCTGGACGACCTCGTCGCCTTCGCGGTCGCCGACATTGGCGATATCGACCGAAACGGTGACACCCGCACCCGGACCGATACGCGCGGCGGACAGGCGCGGCTCGCTCATCTTGAACCGCGTATAGCTGAGACCATGGCCGAAGGGAAAAAGCGGGTCGGTCGTGTCGAACAGATAGCCGCGCCGCGCCGAGGGCTTGGCATCATAGAATACCGGCAGCTGGCCGACATGCCGGGCTACGGTGACCGGCAGCTTGCCGCCGGGATTGACATCGCCGAACAGCGCCGCCGCCATGGCGTGCCCGCCCTGCTGGCCCATGTACCAGCATTCCAGCAGTGCATTGGCCTGTTCGGCCACGGTCGGCCAGGAGGGCGGGCGACCATTGATCGCCACCACCACGACGGGTTTGCCGGTCGCCTTCATCGCCTGGAACAGCTCGTTCTGTTCGCCTACCAGGTCCAGGCTGGTGCGGTCGCCCAGATGGTTTCTGGCAAAGCCTTCGCGGCTGGTCTGTTCGGTATCGCCGATGGCCAGCAGAATGACGTCGCAGGTGCTGGCGAGTGCGGCCGCCTCGGCGATCAGCTGGCGGTTCTTCACCGGGTCGGCCAGCAGGATCTCGTTCGCCGAGCGGTCCTCGCTCTGGGTGATGAACACGCCCTGGGCGAACAGGACCTCGGCTTGATCCTTGAGGCGTGCCCTGACGCCCTCGAGCAGCGACACCGGATCGGTCGGCAGCGAGGAATAGCCGCCCAAGCGCGCAATGGCAGCATTGGGTCCGATGACCGCGACGCGCTTGTGTGCGCCAGGCCTCAGCGGCAACGTGCCGTCATTGGTGAGCAGGGTAATCGCCTTTTCGGCGGATCGGCGCGCCAGCGCCAGCGCTTCGGCATTGGCGGTGAGCCTGGCTGCGGCGCGGGCATCGACCGGTGCGGCTTCGAACAGTCCGGCGCGGAACTTGAGTGTGAGCATCCGGCGACAGGCCA
Organism: Blastomonas natatoria; assembly: GCF_003201955.1. GTDB lineage: Bacteria > Pseudomonadota > Alphaproteobacteria > Sphingomonadales > Sphingomonadaceae > Blastomonas > Blastomonas natatoria. The sequence goes on along the minus strand of NZ_QJJM01000004.1, from coordinate 181,363 downwards.
GATCGACCAGCGATGCCGGAACCTTGCCGCCGCGCACCTGATCCGCCAGCGATCGGAACGCCTCACCATCGGGCAGGTCGCTGTCGACACCTGCCATCAGCGCCAGCCGTGCTGCTGCGGCCATATCGGACGCAACATGGTGCAGCGTCGCCAGCTCGCCGATCGCGGCATAATCGCTGACGATCACGCCATCGAAACCCCATTCGCCACGCAGGATATCGCCCAGCAGCCAGCGGTTGGCATGGCTCGGCACGCCGTCGATCTCGTTGTAGGACGGCATCACCGCCGCAACGCCGGTCTGCTGCACGATCTTGCGGAAGGGTGGGAAGAAGCGCTCGCGCAGCTCGCGTTCGGCGAGCGGGGCAGGGGCGACATTCTCGCCGCTCTCGGGCTGGCCATGCCCGGTCATGTGCTTGAGCGTTGCAAAGACCTTGCCGGGCGCCAGGACCTTGCTGCGACCCTGCAGCCCCAGCACGGCGGCAATGCCCATTTCCCCGCAAAGATAGGGATCTTCGCCGAAGGTCTCCTCGATCCGCCCCCAGCGCGGATCGCGCGCGATATCGACCACGGGCGACAGCGCGAGTATCCCGCCATGCGCGCGCATCTCGCAGGCGATAACGGCGCTGACCTGCTGCATCAGATCGCGGTCGAACGTGCCGGCGAGCGCGATCGCCTGCGGAAAGCTGGTCGCGCCAGGCGCCATGTACCCGTGCAGGCATTCCTCGTGGAACAGGATGGGAATGCCCAGCCGGGTCGATCGCGCCCAGCTCTGCGCGGCGTTGATGAACGCGATGGTGTTGGCGGGCGCGCGCCAGCGTCCGGTATCTTCCGCCGGGTTGTTGTTGGCGGTAGCTGCGCCGCCCTTGTCCGAGGGACGGGCGATCTGGCCAATGCCGTGCGGATAGGCGGCGGATGCCCTGGCCGGATCGAAGGCCAGATCCGTGTCCATCACATCGCGCTTGGTCCGCGAGAGCGTGATCAGCTGCGCGACCTTCTCGTCCAGCGTCATGCGCGAGAGCAGATCGTCGACTCGCAGGTCGATCGGGGCCTTGGGATCGCGATAGATGGGGGTGGCGGCTCTTGCGGCAACCGGCATCATCGCCAGCAGCGATACCGAGCCGCCCCACAGGAACAGGTCGCGACGGGTTGCACCGGCTCCCTGGCTCGTCGTCCGCTTCATCCATCTCTCCCGTCCCGAAAGGTGCAACATTCTTGTTGATGTTGCCGTTGTGATACCGCTACCATGCACGGCACGACAAAGGCTTGTCAATGCCATTGCAATTCGCCAGCGCATCGGTGCGGCGATCAGGGAGAGAGAAAATGATGCTCATTCGACGCCTGGGGCCGCTCTGGACCTGCGCAGCGCTGGCCCTGGCTTCACCCGCGCTGGCCGATGACGGATATGGCCTCTGGCTGGGCAGCGCCCGCGAACAGGGCGCCTCTGTTCCCGTCGACTGGACGAGCGATTCTCCCACCCTGCGCATCGCTGCGGAGGAATTGCGCCGCAGCCTGCCTGCCGGTTCGCGCCCGGTGCTGCTGGCGCGCGCCGATGATGCAGCGCTGGCAGGTCAGCGCATCGACAGGCAGGCCCTTGGGACTGAGGGGTACCGCGTGCAGCATGCTACGATCGGCGGACGCGCCGTGACGCTGGTGACTGGCGCAACCGATTTGGGCATCCTCTACGGTGCGTTTGCGCTGCTGCGGCATCTGGACAGTGGCGGCGATCCGGCGAATATCGCGCTGGCCTCGGCCCCGCAGACGCGGCTGCGCATCCTCAATCACTGGGACAATCTCGATGGCGTGGTGGAGCGCGGCTATTCCGGGCAATCGCTCTGGGACTGGTGGACGCTGCCGGACTTCAAGGACCCGCGCTATGCCGATTATGCCCGGGCCAATGCCTCGATCGGCATCAACGGCACGGTGCTTAACAACGTCAATGCCAAGGCGGAAAGCCTGACAGCGCCCTACATCGCCAAGGCAGCAGCGCTGGCGGATGTCTTCCGGGCCTATGGGATCAAGGTCTATCTCTCGGCGCGCTTTTCTGCGCCGATCGAGATCGGAGGCTTGAAGACCGCCGATCCGCGCGACCCGGCCGTGGCGGCCTGGTGGAAGGCCAAGGCGGACGAGATCTACCGCGCGATTCCGGATTTCGGCGGCTTTCTGGTCAAGGCCAATAGCGAGGGCCAGCCCGGCCCGCGCGATTATGGCGCCAGTCATGCCGACGGGGCCAACATGCTTGCATCGGCAGTAAAGCCGCATGGCGGCATCGTCATGTGGCGGGCCTTTGTCTATGCCGATACCGATCCGGAGGACCGCGCCAAGCAGGCTTATACCGAATTCGAGCCGCTCGATGGCCAGTTTGCCGACAATGTGCTGGTGCAGGTGAAGAACGGCGCGATCGATTTCCAGCCACGCGAACCCTTTCACCCGCTGTTCGGTGCCATGCCGAAAACCCCGCTGATTGCCGAATTCCAGATCACCAAGGAATATCTCGGCTTCGCCACGCACCTGGCCTATCTGGGGCCCATGTTCGAGGAGGTGCTCGATGCACCGACCGGCGCGCGGCGGGGCGAGACGGTGGCGTCGGTGATTACCGGAAAGGCCGATGGCCATACGCTCAGCGGCATGGCCGGGGTCGCCAATATCGGGCGCGACCGCGACTGGTCGGGCAGCACCTTCAACCAGGCCAACTGGTATGTCTTCGGCCGTCTTGCCTGGGATCCCGGCCTTTCGTCACAGGCCCTGGCGCGCGAATGGGCGGTGCAGACCTTTGGCAGCGACCCGATGGTGATCGGCACAGTGGTCGCCATGATGATGCGCTCGCGCGAGGCGGTCGTCGATTATACCGGGCCGCTGGGCCTCGCCCATCTGTTCGCCACCGGTCACCATTATGGTCCTGGCCCATGGGTGTCAGACCTGGCCCGGCCCGAATGGAACCCGGTCTATTATCACCGCGCCGACCGGAACGGCATCGGCTTCGACCGCACCCGCACTGGCAGCAATGCGGTGGCGCAATATGCGCCACCGATCGCCAGACGCTATGCCGATCCGCGCACCACGCCGCTGGAGGACCTGTTGTGGTTCCACCATCTGCCCTGGGACTACAGGCTGGCCGATGGCAGGACCCTCTGGGAGGAGATGGTGCGCCGCTATGATCGCGGTGTGGCCGAGGTCGCGGCAATGCGCGCGCAATGGGCCACGCTCAAATCCCGGATCGATGCGGAGCGCTGGACCAAGACCGACACTTTCCTCGCGATCCAGCAGCGCGAGGCCCGGTGGTGGCGCGATGCGAGCCTGGCTTACTGGATGTCTGTCAATGGGCTGGAACTGCCAGCGGGGTCTAAAGCGCCGGAACACGGCCTGGAGCATTACAAGCAGCTTCGCTTCCCCTATGCTCCGGGCAATCCGCACTGATGGATCAGCAGCGTGTGCCCGCCGCCCAGTCGATCGCATTGCCGATCAGCCTGCGGTGCAGCGGTTCGGCATAGCTGTGTGCCTGATGGCCGAGCGCCGAAAAAATCGATCGGCCCCGGGCAACGCATCGTGTCCAGATGATGGGGTGGGTGGCGCCCATGCGCTGTTCCGGAGCGGGGCGATAGCTGGCCTCGTCGAGCGTCGCCAGAATGCGCGTGTTCTGCCCGGTTGCAATCTGGTCAAAGGCATACCATTCCTCGGTCCGCGTCCATTTCACCGGTATGCCGCGCATCACCCTGTGTCGGGGTTCAGCAACATGGATATCGCCCTGCTGGAACTGATTGGGTTTGGACGTGTGTCCGATGAATCGCACCCCCACAAGCGCATCCCGATACCAGGACCAGTCATAGTGGTGATCACCGCCCGCACCGTGCAGCAACACAACCCCGCCGCCCTTTTCCACCCATTCGCGAAAGGCTGCGCGCTGGCTCTCGGTAAAGATATTGCCGCTGGTCGAATTGAGCACCACGACCTTGAAACGCCCCAGATCGCGCGGGTTCATGATCGCCGCGTTCTCGGTCGTAAAGACGTCCCGTCCACTCTCCTGGACGATCTCTTGCAGCGCGGTCGTGGCCGCGACGATCTGCTCGTCATCGCGATAGCCGTTGGTCTTCGACAGCACCAGCACCGCGCCCCGCTTCAGCGGCGGAAGCGGGGGCGGGGCCTCGTCCATCACCGGGGTCGGCCAGTATTTGGGGTTCTTGACATAGGGGGCCGGTTGCAGCGCCAGCGCCAGCAGCAGTTCGATCATATCTCGCCTTTCCAGAGCACCGGGGGTATTGCGCGAAGAATGGCCCGCCAGCCGATGGGCAGTTTCGTTCCGAAGGACCATGCATGAGAGGAAGTCGCGGCCCCCGCCGCCAGCGCAACGTTCCCACGATCAGCGACGTGGCGGCGCATGCGGGTGTATCGCCGATGACGGTCAGCCGTGTCATCAACGGCGAAACCAACGTGCGGGCCGAAACCAGGCGCAAGGTGGAAGAGGCCATTGCCGTCCTGAATTATGCCCCCAATGCCGCAGCACGGACCCTGGCGGGCGGCGACGACATCCGCATCGGACTGCTCCATTCGAACCCGTCCTTTGCCTATCTGAGCGAGTTTCTGGTCGGCAGCCTCGATCAGGCAAGCCGCAGCAACGTGCATCTGGTCGTCGAAAAATGCGACGATGATGATGGCGGAGGCGCAGCAGCCGTCGACCATCTGCTGCGCGGCAGGATCGATGGCGTGGTGCTGCCGCCGCCGCTCAGCGATTCCACCCCGATCCTGAAGGCCCTGGAAGACAGGGGAATCCCCATGGTGGCGGTCGCCACTGGCCGTGCACCGGATTGGGCGATGTCGGTGAGCATCGATGACCGCCGGGCGGCTGAGGACATGACCCGGCATCTTGTGCAGCTTGGCCATGTGCGGATCGGCTTCATCACTGGCAACCCTAACCAGACTGCCAGCGCCGAACGGCTGGAAGGCTATCGTGCGGCGCTGTGCGAGGCGGGCCTGGCCTTGGCGGACGAACTGGTGGCCGAGGGGATGTTTACCTATCGCTCCGGCCTTGATGCAGCCGAACAGCTGCTTTCGCTGGAGGATCCGCCAACGGCGATCTTCGCGGCCAATGACGACATGGCCGCAGCGACCGTCGCCATTGCGCATCGTCAGGGGCTGGACGTGCCTGGCGACCTGACGGTTTGCGGTTTTGACGATACCGCGCTCGCGACCACGATATGGCCCGAACTGACCACAATCCGCCAGCCCGTGCTCGAGATGTCGCGGCAGGCGGTCGAATTGCTGGTTCGCCAGATCCGAGGCAGCAAGGCGAACGGCGCCGATTGTCCGCATGTGCTGGCCGAGTACGAGCTGATCCGCAGGCAGTCCGACGCAGCCCCGCGCCGTCGGCCGACGGCGCGCAAGCTGCGCTGACGCAAGACGCATCAGCCCTGCATGTCTTCAAGCTCGACGCCGCGCGTCTCGTGGACCATCTTGCGTACGAAGAAGAACGACAGCGCTGCAAACAGCGCATAGCCGATATAGGTGACAGCGAGCCCCGGTGAGGCGGCGAGCGAGGGAAAGCTGACCGAGATCGCGGCATTGGCGATCCATTGCGCAAATCCTGCCACCGCAAGACCAGATCCGCGGATCTGGTTGGGGAACATCTCGCCGAGCATCACCCACATGATCGGACCCCAGCTGAGGTTGAAGAAGATCACGTAAAGATTGGCCGAGATCAGCGCGATGACGCCGTTGTTGCCGGGAAGCGACACGCTGCCGTCCGGGCCGGTGATCGCGGTCGAAAAGGCATAGGCGACGATCGCCAGCGTCACTGCCATGCCGGCAGAGCCGATGAGCAGCAGCGGCTTGCGCCCGATCCGGTCGACCAGCAGGATGGTGGCGAGGCACGCGCCGATCGAGAGCACACCCGACAGGATGTTGGTCTGCAAGGCATAATCCTCGGAAAAGCCGACCGCTTCCCACAGGGCGGCGCCGTAATAGAAGACCACGTTGATGCCGACGAACTGCTGGAAGATGGCGAGCCCGATACCCGTCCAGACGATGGGACGCATCTTGCCCGAACTTTTGTCGATCAGATCGGACAGGCGCGCACGGTGCTGATCGGTGGCGAGGCTGTTGCGGATCTCGACGACCTTGCGATCCGCCTCGGCTGCGCCGAACAGCCGTGCCAGCACGGCATGTGCATCGGCCTCGCGACCGCGCGCGACCAGATAGCGGGGACTTTCCGGGATGAGCAGAAGCGCAAGGCCGTAGATCGCGGCGGGTATCGCTTGCAGCCAGAACATCCAGCGCCAGGCAGGATGACCCATCCAGAATTCCGCTGTCGAACCGCCGGCATAGCGCGCCAGAGCAAAATTGGCGACAAAGGCTCCGGTCAGTCCGGTGATGATCATCACCTGCTGCACACTCGACAGGCGCCCGCGGATATTCGCAGGCGTCACCTCGGAGATATAGACCGGTGAGATGACGCTGGCCGCGCCGACGCCCAGTCCGCCGATGATGCGGGCAATGATGAAGATGATCGACGATGATGCGGCGCCGGCGAGCAGCGCGCTTGCCAGGAACAGCAGCGCCGATAGCAGCATCACGCCGCGTCGGCCGATGCGGTCTGCCATCCGTCCGGCGCCGAACGCGCCGATAGCCGATCCCACCAGGATGGCCCCGACATTCACCCCGATGCCGAACTTGCCCAGATCGAATGCGCTCTCCAGACCCTTCTGGGTGCCGTTGATGACCCCTGAATCATAACCGAACATGAATCCGCCGATCGTGGCCACGGCAACGATCGCGATGATGAATCCGATATTGACCTGCCCGTCGCGTGGTTGCGCTACCGTCGCCATTCTTCCCTGCTCCTCGATATTCTCTTGTTCTTATATTCCCGCCGGCATCACCGGCAGACCCGCCACGCCCGGATCGAATGCAAACAGATTGCCTGCCAGTGGCTGGGCCGCAAGCGCATTGCGGTCAAGCCCCTTGCGGGCAGTCGTGGCATAGGCGGTCACGAGATCGTCGCCGCCGAATGCGATCTTGGTGACATTGGCGACGGGGAAGCGGACGGTCCGGATCAGCTTGCCCGCAGGATCGTAGCGCCGCACACCCCAGCCGCCGAACAGCGCGACCCACAGACAGCCTTCGGCATCGATCACCGATCCATCGGGATAGCCGGCTCCGTCCTCGATGACGATATGCCGAACGGGCTGCCCAAGCGCGCCATCCGCTCCGATCGGCACGCGCCAGATGGTCTTGCCCAGCGTGTCGGTGTGATAGAGCACCTGGCCATCGCCAGTGATGGCCGGGCCATTGGTGATGACGACGGGCGGCAGACCGGTGTCGCGGCATGCGCCCGCGTCACAGCGATACAGCCTGCCGGTCATCTGGGTCTCGCCGTCATCCATGCTGCCGAACCAGAGCCTGCCGGCCTGGTCTGTCGCGGCATCGTTGAGCCGATTTCCGGGCAAGTCCGGCTCGGGGTCATGCAGCAGCAAGAAATGGCCGGTCACAGGATCGAAGCGGTGCAGCCCCGTCCTGATCCCGGCGATCATGTCTCCGCGCACGGAAGGCAGAACCCAGCCGATCTGATCGGGCGCGTCCCAGCGCTGGCTGCTGCCATCGTCCGGGGAGTAGCAATGCACGCGCGCTGCCTTGATGTCGACGAACCAGAGCCTGCCATCGCTCCATACAGGCCCTTCGCCCAGAATGGCAGCAACAGGCAGGACAGAGGTCACTGCCATCTCAGCGCCAGCCCGCATCGACAAAATACTCGTGTCCGGTACACATTCGCCCGTCATCCGAGGCCAGGAACAGCGCCAGCGCTGCCACATCGACCGGCTGGATACGCTCGCTCAGGCATTGCGCGGCGACGATCTCCGCCTCGGCCTCAGGCGAGTACCATTTCTGCTGGCGGGGGGTCTGGACATTGCCGGGTACGATCGTCGTCACGCGGATATTGTCGCGGCCCAGTTCGCGGGCCATGCCGCGCGTCATGCCTTCGATCGCAGCCTTGGCGGTCTGATACAGAACGAGCTCGGGGAGGCCGAGATGCCAGCTGATCGATCCGAAATTGATGATCGCGCCGCCCCCAGCCGAGCGCATGGCAGGAACGACAGTCTGGGCCGCAAAGAACAGGTGCCGCAAATTGGTCGCCATCCGCTCCTCCCAATAGTCGGGGGTGACGTCCATGATGCCGTGACGGTCGTCATTGGCGGCATTGTTGAGCAGGATGTCGATCCCGCCGAGCTGGTCCTGAACGTCGGTCAGGCACGACCGGAGCAGATCGATCTCGCGCAGGTCGCAATGGCGATAGGATGCGTCCGGCAGCCGCGCGGCAAGGGCTTCGCCTGCAACGTCGTCGACATCCAGAAAGGCAATCCTGGCACCCTGCTCGGCAAAGCGCTCGACCAGCGCCGCGCCGATTCCGCTGGCGCCTCCGGTCACCAGCACCCGCTTGCCGGCAAGGCTGGGGTAGATGGCGGCACGGGAGGGCGCGATGATGCTCGCCTGGAGTGTCATGCCGGCCCCCGCAGAAGGCCGCGAGCTGCCAGATTGGCCATCAGCGCACCAATGCCCAGTCGCCATGGCTCGGCATCCCTCGATGTGACCACGCGGTTGACCAGTCGGCCAAGCTTGCTGTTCTCGATCGCTACCACGTCGCCTACCTTGTGGGTAAAGCCGCGGCCCGGCTCGTCGCGATCCTGCACTGGCGCAAACAGCGTGCCGAGAAACAGGGCAAAGCCGTCCGGATACTGGTGCTCGCTCAATGTCTGGCGGACAAGGTCGAGCGGATCCCGGCTGATTTCGCGCATGTTGCTCTCGCCCTTGAGCATATAGCCGTCGGTGCCGGTGATCGTCAGGCGCAAATCCGCTTGCCGCACGTCATCGATCGAAAAGCTGTCATCGAACAGGCGGACGAACGGGCCGAGCGCGCAGGACGCATTGTTGTCCTTCGCCTTGCCGAGCAGCAGGGCGGAGCGTCCCTCGAAGTCGCGAAGGTTCACATCATTGCCCAGCATCGCGCCGATCGCCGCGCCGGCGCTGTTCACCAGCAGCGCGATTTCCGGCTCAGGGTTGTTCCAGGTGGAATCGGAGCGGATGCCGATCTCGGCATCTGCGCCCACCGATGCCAGCACCGGAGCCTTGGTGAACACCTCGGCATCCGGCCCGATCGCCACTTCCAGATATTGCGACCACAGCCCATCCTCGATCAGTGCTTCCTTCAGGGATGCAGCTTCGGGCGAGCCGGGAACGACCGAACGGATCGAACCGCCGACGCGCGTTTCAAGCCGCTCGCGAATGGCCGATGCCGCGCTCCAGTCACCGCGCGCGCGTTCCTCGATCACGCGCTCGATCGCCGAGACCGCAAAGGTGACGCCGCAGGCCTTGATGCACTGCAGGTCAACGGGACTGAGCAGCTGGGTTCCGGTGCCAGGGTCGTAAGGACCGAGAGGACGACCGCCGGCTCCCGTGAAATCGCCGCGTTCGACCAGGGCAGCGCAGGTGGGTGCCACCTGTGCCATGTCGTACAATTCACCCCGCACGATCAGGATGGGGCTTGGTCCGGCATCGCCGAGCATGCGTCCCAGGAAGACGCCCGTCTTCCAATCGTCAGGCAGCGCCGAACGAAGTTCCTGCAGATTCCCCTCCATAGATAAGCCTTTTATTGACTGATAGCGCTACCATGTCAGTTTTCGTTGGCTTGTCAAGCGTGCAACTGGACGTGCAAAACGATGGTGCGATGCCTCTTAACGGGCGGCGCGCTCCAGCGATCGTCATCGCCAGACTGGGTTGGTGCGCTTGGCTGCAATATTCCCGCACAGAATGCCCCAGAACCAATGGGTCGCTTGGGGATTGGAAAGGAAAGGGTAGTGGCGGAGCGGGAGGGATTCGAACCCTCGATACGCTTTTGACGTATACTCACTTTCCAGGCGAGCGCCTTCGACCACTCGGCCACCGCTCCGCATGTCCTGGAAGGCGACCCCCTATAGCCAAGTGCCGGATCGTGCAAGCATGGTTTGCGCTGTGATGCGGGGCTATCGGTGCGGGCGGCTGCGGGCATGCTCCCGCGCCCGGCAATGCCGCGGATCAGTGGTCGCTGACAGCGGTTCCGCTGGCCATGACAGCGTGTTAGCGTCCTATCCATGACATCTGCCCGATTCCGCTTCGCCATGTTGCGCACCGTTGCTGCTCTTATGCCGCTCAGCCTTGTGGCCGCCAGTGATCCGCCACCCGCCAATCCAGGCCCCGGAGAGATCATCGCCGCTGCGCCGAAGAAAGACTGGGCACGCATTCCGGCCGAAGATCTGCTGGTGATGGAGCTTGCCCCCGATGTGAAGGGCAAGCCGCGCCGGGTGGTGATCCAGCTGATGCCCGCGCCGTTCAGCACCGGCTGGGTGGACAATATCCGCAAGCTGGCGACCGCGCATTGGTGGGACGACACCGCGATCGTGCGGGTGCAGGACAATTATGTCGTGCAATGGGGCGATCCCGATGCCGAGGACGAGGTCAGGGCCAAGCCGCTGCCTGCGAATATCGCTAAAGTGCCGGAGAGCGGCTATGTGGTCGGACTGGACGCTTTTGGCGAGGCGGTCGCGGATCGGGCGTCGGAGCCCAATCCTTGGGCTGGGCCTGATGCCTATGCCAGCACGCTCGACTTTTTCCGTGGCTGGCCGCTTGCAGGCAATGGCGAGAGTGTCTGGCCGGTGCATTGCTATGGCATGGTCGGTGTCGGCCGCAATCTTTCGCCCGATACCGGATCGGGGGCCGAGCTTTACACCGTGATCGGCCATGCGCCGCGGCATCTGGATCGCAACATCGCGCTGGTGGGGCGCGTGGTCGAGGGCATCGAGCATCTCTCCAGCCTGCCGCGGGGGACAGGCGCGCTGGGCTTTTACGAGACGCCCGAGGAACGGACGGTCATCCGCTCGGTCCGGCTCGCGACCGAACTGGCAGAAGCGGAACGGCCGAAGCTCGAATATCTGGAGAGCACCAGCGAGTCGTTTGTCGCCTATGCGCGGGCACGGGCGAACCGGAAGGACGCGTTTTTCAATATACCCGTTGGCGGGGCGGACATTTGCAACATTCCAGTTCCAATTCGGAAAATTACGCAATAAAGTAATAATATAACAAAATTGCTCGCGCGGGGCAGGAGGGCACAGTAAACCTGGGGCATAAGAACCAGCAGGAGAAGACTGTCATGCGCGTTGGCACCGTCAAGGAAATCAAGAACCACGAATATCGCGTCGGCATGACGCCCGAAAGCGCCCGCGAACTGGTGCAGCATGGGCATGAGGTCTGGGTGCAGTCGGGCGCTGGCCTGGGCATCGGGGCCAAGGACAGCGACTATCAGCGCGCCGGCGCGAAGCTGATCGAGACCGCCGCCGAGATCTTCGCCGAATGCGAGATGGTGGTGAAGGTCAAGGAGCCGCAGTCGATCGAGCGCGCGATGCTGCGCGAAGGGCAGATCCTGTTCACCTATCTTCACCTCGCGCCCGATCCGGAGCAGACAAAGGATCTGGTCGATTCCAAGGCGACCTGCATTGCCTATGAGACCGTCACGGATGCGAGTGGCGGACTGCCGCTGCTGAAACCCATGAGCCAGGTCGCAGGGCGTATGGCGATCCAGGCGGGCGCGACCGCGCTCGAAAAGGCGCATGGCGGTCGCGGCATCCTGCTGGGCGGCGTGCCGGGTGTGCTGCCCGGCAATGTCTGCGTGATCGGAGGCGGCGTGGTCGGCTTCAACGCCGCACAGATGGCCGCAGGACTGGGCGCGGACGTGACCATTCTTGACCGCAATCCCGAGGTGCTCGAGAAGCTGGGCTATTATTTCGAGGCACGCGCCAAGACGCGCTTTGCCAACGTATCGAATGTCGCCGACAGCGTTGCCAATGCCGATCTGGTCATCGGCGCGGTCCTGATCCCCGGCGCCGCCGCCCCCAAGCTGGTGACGCGCGAGATGCTGGGCACCATGAAGCCCGGCGCGGTGCTCGTCGACGTGGCAATCGACCAGGGTGGATGCTTCGAGACCAGCCATGCCACGACCCATGCCGACCCGACCTATATCGTCGATGGCATCGTGCATTATTGCGTCGCCAACATGCCTGGTGCGGTTGCGCGCACCAGCACCTATGCGCTGAACAACGTCACGCTGCCGCATATGCTGCGCATGGCGGACAAGGGCTGGAAGGACGCGCTGCGCAGCGATCCGCACCTTGCTGCCGGTCTCAATGTCTGGAACGGACGGGTTACCTACAAGGCAGTGGCGGACGACTTGGGTTATGCCTATTGTCCGCTCGAAGAGGCGCTCGCCTGAAGCGCCCCGCGCGCCAAGGAGAGCTGCCGATGATTGCCGACCACCAGAAGCCTGTCGATTCCCCGTTCGGCCGCCACAGCGAACCGCATGAGGTGCTGGCGGGCATCGAACTCAAGGGCAAGGTGGTCATCGTCACCGGCGGCTATTCGGGGATTGGACTGGAAACGGTGCGTGCGCTGGCTGCGGCGGGCGCATCGGTTACCGTGCCAGCGCGCGATACCGAAAAGGCCAATGCGGCGCTGGCAGGAATGCCCGGCGATATCCGCATCGCGCTGATGGACCTCGCTGATATCGCTTCGGTCAAGCGGTTCGCGCTCGGGTTCGCGTCGGACAACACGGCGCTCGATCTGCTGATCAACAATGCGGGTGTCATGGCCTGTCCGGAAATGCGGGTAGGGCCCGGCTGGGAGCTGCAGTTCGGCACCAACCATATGGGCCATTTCGCGCTGGCGACCACGCTGCTGCCGCTGATCCAGCGGACGGAGAATGCACGCGTCGTGGCGCTGTCGTCCACCGGGCACAAGCTGTCGGACATCCGCTGGGACGATCCGAACTGGACCGACGGCAGCTATGACAAGTGGAAGGCTTACGGCCAGTCCAAGACCGCCAACAGCCTGTTCGCGCTGGGAATGAATGCCCGGTTGCAGGACAGTGGCGGCATGGCGTTTGCCGTGCATCCCGGCGGCATCTTCACGCCCTTGCAGCGCCATCTTCCGACCGAGGAAATGATCGTCCTCGGCTGGCTCAACGAACAGGGCGAGATATCCGACGGCGCGCGCGCGATGTTCAAGACGCCGACCCAGGGCTGCACGACGACGCTCTGGGCGGCGACCAGTCCGCTGCTCGAAGGCAAGGGCGGTGTCTATTGCGAAGACTGCAATGTCGCCGCGCTGTCGGGCGAAAAGCCGGTCCGCTATCGCGATGTCGAGCCGCATGCGGTAGACCCGGACAGCGCCGAGCGGCTCTGGCAGATGAGCGAAGCGCTGCTGGCAGAAGCTTGACCGGGCGCCAATTCCGCAGCTGAGCCACGCAGGCGGATGCGACTTATTGCCTGCTGGCCGCAGTCCCTCTGCGGGCCCTGTCTGCGGGGGTGACTGGCGGCACGAAATAGCCGGTTCGGCTCGAGCTGCGCTTGATCCCTGACACGCAGCACTCGCTATCCGACGGCTCAGGCACCGATTCCTTCAGGAAGCACTCGCCATGCTCGGTGCGTCCCGGGATGACATAGAGGATTTTGCGCAGGTCGTTGCCGAACAGGTCGGTATTGGACTTCGGCGGTTCGTCGGTCCCCGCTGATGGTGCGCGGTGCCCGTCCTCGTGTGGTGAACAATGCTGGCCGTCACACGGTGCAAGGTTCAGCGAAATTCGGCAAAGACGATCAGGCGCCGGAAACCGGCCCGGCACTGGCGCTTGCGGGCTACAATCCTCACCTCATGCCAGATATCGCCCGAATGATAGCCCCAGCGTACGAGCTGTCGGCCCGGACGATCGATCATTCGATAGCCGAGCCAGTTGGCCAGCGCGGGCCTGAGTGCGGCCCGGGCCTTGCCCGGTGAATGGCAATCGGTGCCCTGCCAGCTCTCGACGGTTCTGGCCAGATCGGCCTGCACATGCCGGATCCGTCCGGTACCAGCTGTGTGCCTCGGCGAGGAAAAGGCGAGCGGCTCTGCCCGTGCCGACCCGCGCGGCCAGGCGAGCGTCAGGATCGAGCCCATCAAAAGAAGCGCCAGAAGCGGCCATTTTCGCGCCATCATTCGCTCCTGCAAGGAGGACTCGCAGCCGGTGGTCTGACCGCCGATACCCGGGAACGAAGGTTGGCCAGCAGCCGTTTTGGGTCGACGAAAACCCCGGATACCGTCGGTCAGACCCCGCGAAGCCTAAGCGCTAGCCTGACCAAATGTGCTGTGGCAAATTGTTGCAAACGCCGGAAAATGGCGGAGCCGCGCGCACACGGTGATATCAGGACAGGTCGACTTTGGGCGTGGCGATCACCACCTGACGCAGCAGCCGCTGGACTTCTGCATCTCCACGCCACTTTTGCGCAATGCGCCGGTTGAGCGTTGCCGAGTACCAGCGCTCCCCCAATGTCGAGGCCTGTTTGAGGAGCATGACCAGCGTTGCGCGGTCCCCCATGCTGGACGCATGAAAGGCTGGGGTCATCCGCGTCTTGCGTTCGCCCTCTGCAAATTCGCGCCGGGCATCGGCTACCAGCACATGATGCGCCGTGGCAGGGTCCCGAGCGATGGCTGCATCCAGCTCTACCGAAAGCCGCTGCATTTCGGGTACTTTGCGCAGGTTTGCCAGCGCTCGATACTCGCGGGCATAGGCCTTGATATCGCTACGCGAGATATGCGCCCAGGCCAGGCAGTTGCGGATCGTCGCGTCGGACGGATATTGCGATTTCAGCCGCTCCAGTTCCATCAGGGCGCGGCGGTCACGTCCTGCCTGCCAATGGGCACAGGCGCGTTCGACGGCGATAGCCGGGGTGCCGGGCATCAGCAGTTGCGCCATATCATATTCGCGCTGGGCAGCAGCATCCTGACCCAGATCGGACAGCACATTGGCATACCAGAAATGGGTCAGTCCGTCGCGCGGATCGAGTTCTAGAGCCCGTCGGAAGGAATCGACCGATCGCTGGGCGTCATAGCTCCACCAATATTGGATGAAGCCGTTGGCGCGGTGTGCTGCCGCAAGCTGATCGTCCAGCGCCAGCGCCTGCTCTACGGCCGATTTGGCGGCGCTGTAGGCCCGGCTTTCGGTGGCGGCGCCATATTCGCGGTAGATCAGCCAGGCCTCGGCAAGGCCGGCATAAGCGGGGGCGAAATCCCGGTCGGCCGCAATAACCTTTTCGTAAAGCGTAATGGCGCGGCGCAGATCGCCAGGGGTACGTCGTGCCCATGAATCGCGCGCGGCGACATAATCGTCGGAGACCACGCGATTGTCCGGCAGCGCGGCGGCGCGTTCGACGGGAGAACTCTTCGGCGCCAGCATGTCGGTGAAGGTGGGAGCGAGGGCGATCACAGCAGCGATCGCGATGCCCGCTGCCGCGCCGACGAGCAGTTGCTTGCCGCGCCGGGCTGAGGTCGTGGACGGCGTGACGGTATGCTCCATCGGCGCGGACACCGCGTTCGGGGGCGGCCCCGGTTCGTTCGGTCCGTCAGGCGCTTCGCCAAGGTCGCGCTGCTCGGCCTGTCCTGCCCAGGCCGCAAGTTCGCGCTCGTAAGCAAAGACCGAACCCTGCTTGCCGCCGGGAAGCCGGTGAACCGGAAGGTCGCGTTCTCGCGCCCAGCGCATCACGGTCGTGCGATCGCGGCGGAAATAGCCCGCAATGGCCTTCCAGCCATCCAGTCTTTGGCCGGATGGTTCCGGCAGACTCACAAATCTCGCCCCTGCATGGCCCCGGATATCCGATCAACGGCGCGCAGCACGCTCGCGCCCTTGGCAAATGCCTATCGGCAACGCGCGCGGCGTGTCCAGACATTATATTATATTTCAGGGGCATCGGCCGTTTTAATCTAACGCTCGGGGTCCAAGCAGAGATCGTCCGTGCGATCGAAAGGCCAAATCTGGGCCAATGATGATCCGTGCAGGCAATGGCGCCCAATATCTTCAAGCGTTCGACATCCCGTCAGCGCCATGGCCAATTCCAGCTCCGCGCGGAGCACACGGATCGCATGGGCAACGCCCAGCGCACCTGCCGTGGCGAGTGCATGCAGGATGGGCCTGCCGATCAGCACGGCCTGCGCTCCGAGCGCCAGCGCCCGCACCACGTCATTGCCCCGTCGAATGCCGCCATCCATCAGCACCGGCACCCATCCGTTCACGGCTTCGACGACGGCGGGCAGCAGGTCGATACTGGCAGGCATTCCGTCGAGAACGCGCCCGCCATGGTTCGAGACGATGATGCCGTCCACACCGCATTGCAGCGCGAGGGTCGCGTCTTCGGGACAGGCGATGCCCTTGACAATGATCGGCAGCCGGGTGCGCGCCCTCAACTGGCCGAGATCGTCCCAGATTGCGGCATGATCGAGCACGGGCGTACCGAACAGCAGTGCCCTGATTGCCGCATCCTGGTCCGGCATCCGCATCCCGTTCAGATTGACCGGACGGATATCCGGCGGCAGCGCAAATCCGGCGCGCGCCTCGGCATTGCGCAGGCCATTGACCGGTGCATCGACGGTGACGACCAGGGCACGATAGCCCGCTGCCTCGGCCCGTTCGGCCAATGCCGAGGTAAAGTCCCGATCGGGCTGGATATAGATCTGGAACCACAAGGGTCCGGCGGCCGCAGCAGCCAGGTCTTCGAGCGGCAGGCTGGCCTGGGTGCTGACCACCATGGCCGTGCCGGTGGCGCCTGCGGCCAGAACCGTTGCCTGTTCGCCGTCGGGATGGGCAAGGCGGTGATAGGCGGTCGGTGCGATCAGGATCGGCGAGTCGAGGGTGCAGCCGAACAAGCTGGTTGCGGTGCTGGCGCCCTGCATGCTCCTGAGAACGCGGGTGCGCAGCGGCAGCCGGGAGAAGGCGGAGACATTCTCGTGCATCGTCCATTCGTCGCCTGCGCCGGCGTTGAGATAGGCCCATGCCGCTGGGTCGATCCGTTGCCGGGCGGCCGCTTCATAATCGCCAAGCGAGGCGATCTCGCGCGGAATATGGTCAAGCGGCGGCAGCATCTTCGCCCTCCAGCATCGCAGCCAGCGAAGGGCTGAGCCATTCCTGGCCATCGCGCAGCACCATGCGCACCGCGAGCCCCTGCTGCAGTGCCATCGCCCGAGCAGGATCCGGTTCCAAGACGCTCAGCGCCGTTGCCCAGGCATCGGCCTGCATGCAGCGGGTGTGAAGCACGGTGATTGCGGTGGTCGCGTGGATCGCAGGCCGTCCGGTGCGCGGGTCGATGCTATGGGCGCCGCGCAGATAATCGCCCGAGGTCGCTATGGCGAGCTGGTGCAGCGCAATGCGCAAGCAGGGCAGGGACGTTCCGGGCGGGTCCTCGACATCGACCCACCAGGGATCGCCGTCAGGGCGCAATCCGCGCCCGGTGCATTCGCCGCCGATCTCGACCAGGCAATGCTGCACGCCCCGCTCAGCCAGCAGGTCGGCAAGGGCATCGACGGCAAAGCCCTTGGCAATCCCCGAAAGATCGAGCCACAGCCCACCGGGTTGGCGCAGGGTCCTGCGCTGCGGGTCAAACAGAAGGCGGCGCCAGTTTCCCGCAGCCATCGCGCAACAGATGGCAGTGCTGGCAGGGGGATTGCCAGCCGCATTGGGTCCCAGGCCCCAGATGTCGGTGACCCGACCGAGGGCCGGGTCAAAAGCGCCATCACAGGCATCGGCAATGGCCAGCCCTGCAGAGATGACGGCCGCCATATCGGGGGAGAGCGCCATAACGCTGCCGGCATTCGCGTTGTTGAATCGCGAAAGGCTGGACGATGCGTCCCAATGGCTCATGTCCTGCACGATGCTGTCAAGCCGGGACTGGATGATCCCACGCCATGCGGTCTGATCGACCCCGATGGACTGGGGCAATGCCGCGCGGACCCGCCATGTCGTGCCCATCGTCTCGCCTGTCAGATCGACGACCCGCGCGCGCGGGTCGAAGCTGCGGAAGGCTGCCGGGTCGATGGCGTCCGGCACCGCAATGCGCGGTGCCGGTATCCCCTGGTTCATGGAGCCAGCACTTCCAGCGTTGCGGTATAGCCCATACGGCGCCTGGCAGCCTTGGGGTTGCCGGGCTTCGTGTCGGTCAGACTGGCATTGAGCCAATACATGCCCGCCATCGGCCAGTTCACGGTCAACACGCCCTGGTCGTCGGTGGTGAGCTTCTGTGTACCGTCGCTCTCGCGATATCGGCGTCCGCCCGGAATGACTTCGACCTCCAGCCCCTTGGCGGGCTGGCCATCGACGAGGAAGCGGAACTGTGCCGGTTCGTTCGACACGAGATCGGTAGGCATCGTGACCGGGACGAACTCGAGGCCCTTGCCGGTCGGCTTGAACAGGGTGTCGCTGGGCTCTCCGGCGGTCACGAAGAACTCGTTGCGGCTCATGGTTTCGGTGAGGTCGAGATCGGTCGCATTGGCCGGGATTTCTTCGACGCTGGCGACGACACGACTGGGGTCGATGCGCGGCCGTCCTCCCGGATTGCCTGCAGCCGCACCGCTCGCGCCCGGACCACCTGCGCCCGGACCACCTGCTCCGGAACCGCCAGCGCCCGGTGCACCCGGCGGTGGGCCGCGGCGGCGACCGACCATCCAGGGTTGGCCATCAACCTTGAAGCTGCCCGAGACGCCGTTGTTCTCCATGCCGATGCGCCATGTGCCCGGCTTGTCGATCTTCACGTCGAACGTGGAGCGATAGCGGCTGCGCGCCGCGTTCTCGGCGGTACCCATGCTGCCATCGGGTGCCCAGACCTTGATGCCCTCGACATTCACCGGAGCATGATTGGCCTCGAACGGCGCGGTCGAGGCACCGGCGTCGACCGTCACGCTCTGCTGGGTGTCCGACAGGACGGTGGTCGAGGGGAGGAGCCACGCGTTATGCGCAAAGGCGGGCATGGCAAGGCCGCAGGCAGCGGCGGTGAACAACAGCGATTTGCGGATCATGGATTGGCCTTTCTGCTAGACGATCAACGGGCAGTGACAGTGACGGCACCCAGTTCGGTCTTGCCGGACGCCTTGCCCGCGCGAGCGGGAATGCTGAGCGGGACAGACACCAGCTCGCGGCCGCCTTCCTCGCGTGCAGCCTCGACGAACAGGGTATATTCTCCCGGCTTCACATTGGCGGGAATGGCTATGCGATGGGCGCCGGGTGCGCGCGTGGCGCCGCTGACGCCATCGGCTGGCAGGTTCAGGCTGCGACCGCCCTTGCGCCACCACGTGCGCAGGTCCGCCAGCCACTTGGTGCCCGGCTCGTTGCCGCGCTTGTCGACATCGTACCAGACGGCCAGCGTCCGTGCCGGACCTCCCGCCTTGGGTTCGATCCACACCGCAACATAGGGCACGTGATACTCGGCGACATTGATGCGCGGTATGGTCACCGTGACCGTTCCGGCGGTGGCCGGGGCCGCGACCATGCTGACCGCGATGGCAATGCTGGTTTTCATATCGATAGGCCTCCTTCGAACTTGGTCACATGTGCATGAAGAACAGGATGATGATCAGCGGACCGGCGGTGCCCAGGCCCACCAGCGGCCATGTCGAAGGACGGTGCCGGGCATGCAGTTGCAGCAGCAGCAAGCCGGTAAAGGTGAAGATGACGCAGGCCACCGCCAGCACATCGATCAGCCAGAACCACGCGGTGCCCGTATTGCGGCCCTTGTGCAGGTCGTTGAAGAACGACACCCAGCCCCGGTCGGTGCGTTCGGCCTCCATAGCCCCGCTGGCGCGATCGATGCTCACCCAGGCATCGCTGCCGGGGCCTGGGATGGCGACATAGACCTCAGCCTCGCTCCATTCGGCGGGCGTGCTTCCGGCGTCGATGCCCACGGCCTGCTCTACTTGCGAGCGGAGCGCTTCGGGCAGCGGCGCATTGCCCGATCGTGGCGAGCGGCGAAGCAATTCGACCATGGATTGCGGCAGATCCGCCGAGGTCGTGACAATGCGGGGTTCCGCAGCAATGGTCGACGCGTGGTTGAGCGTGATGCCGGTGATGGCGAACACGAACATGCCCGCCAGCGAGATCGCCGCGCTGATCCAGTGCCAGCTGTGCAGCTGCTTTACCCAGAACTGCTTGGCCGATCGCTTCTTCCGCTTTGGTATGAGCCGCCGGGGTGATGCGGCTGCCCGGGCCAAGTTTGCCGGGGACGCCTGTTCGTTGCGGTTCGTGTCGGCTTTTTCCGCGTCCCCAGCCGCAGCGCCGCTGACCGAAGCGCCGTTCGCCGATGGATTGGATTGCTGCAACGACACTGTGGTTTCCCGCCGCCTGGATGGTCTGAATGACACGTTGAAGCTGCGCATCTGCGCAAGCTCGCAGCCACTGTCAAACGTTTTGTTGCGAATGATAATCAATTGATACAAATCTACAAAGATTGATACATTCTGATTGACTCTGAGAACGAGTCGCAATAGCGGCCCAGTCCACCCATTCCATTCTCTCGGGGGAGACACAAGTGACTGCTGCGAAAACAACACCACCCCTGCTCGCATTGAGCTGCGTCGGCGCCATCGCCTTTTCCAGCCCGGCCTGGGCACAGGAGCCCGAATCCAGCCAGCGACTAGGCGGGGTGACGGTCACCGACAGCGCGATCGAGGAGAGCGAGGTTAAGGTCGAAAAGGCAGCGTCGCCCAAATATACGGCGCCCCTGCTTGACACGCCGCAGACGATCACGGTCATTTCTTCCAAGAGCATCCAGCAGCAGAATCTGCTGACGCTGCGCGAGGTGCTGCAGAACGTCCCGGGTGTAACCTTTGGTGCGGGCGAGGGCGGCTTCGGCTATGGCGATCGCATCATCCTGCAGGGACAGGATGCGAAGAACGATGTCACCATCGATGGCGTGCGCAGCTCAGCTTTCCAGAACCGCAACGAAACCTACAATATCGAACAGGTTGAAGTCACCAGCGGCGCCAACAGCGTGTTCAGTGGCGGCGGATCGGTCGCCGGCAACATCAATCTCGTCACCAAGAAGCCGCTGGCCACCAACCAGACCGTCCTCAATGCCGGAATAGGCACCGACAATTACTATCGCGCCACGGTGGACATGAACCAGCGCCTGTCGGACCTCATCGCAGTGCGCCTCAACGCCGTCTATCACGAGAATGACGTTCCCGGCCGCGATGTCGAATTCTACGAGCGCTGGGGCGTTGCGCCCGCGATCACCATCGGCATCGACAGCCCGACGAACCTTACGCTACAATTCGAGCACCTGGACGACAAGGCCATGCCCCAGTACGGCCTGCGATATTACGCCAATCTCGGCGGTTTCCTCGATGATTTTGACCGCTCGGGCTATTACGGCTTCGCCAATCTTGATCGTCAGAATGCGAAGACCGATGCGCTGCAGGCGATCTTCAGCCACCAGATTTCGGATGGCGTGTCAGTGCGCAACCTGACGCGCTACGAACGGATCAATCAGGATACCGTGACCAGCCAGCCGACCGGCACCTTCTGTCTGGCTTCGACCGGTCGCCAGCCCGGCACGTTCGCGGTCCCATCGGTCGAGAATGCCTGCCCGGCCACCGTTCCTGCCGGCTTCTACCTGCCGACAGGAGGGCGCGGCGTCCAGCGCCACATCATCAACGATACCCTGTACAATCAGCTCGATCTCAGCGCCGATTTCAGCACCGGCGGGATCGAGCATTCGCTGGTCATCGGGGCTTCCTATCTGCAGGAGGATTATCGCCAGACCAACGGCGTCCTGCCGCGCAATCCCGATGGCAGCACACCGGCCTTTGCATTGGTCAACATCGCCAATCCGGGCGAGGTGGTGCAAGGCCCGGCGGGCTTCACCTATGGCAGCAACATCTATACCGGCCCCGTCAACTACATCCTGACCGCGCGCAATCGCGGCGATCGCCGCGTGATTGCGGGCTATCTGTTCGACACGATCAAGTTCAGCGAGATGTTCGAGCTGAATGGCGGCGTGCGCTATGAAAATGCGCGTGGTTCCAACAGTTCCATCACCTATGTCTCGAGCGGAGCGACGCTGGGACAGATCAGCGCAGCGACCGGACCGTTCGACAACGAGGACAATCTGTTCAGCTACCGCGTCGGCCTGGTCTTCAAGCCGAGCGCCAATACCAGCCTCTATGTCGCGACCGGCAATTCCAAGAACCCGTCTCAGGCGGCAGTCGACGGCGCCTGTACGGTCAACAATTGCAACCTCGCCCCCGAGACGACGAAGAACTACGAGATCGGAGCAAAGGCGGATCTGTTCGACCAGCGGTTGCTGGTCAGCCTCTCGCTGTTCCGCAATGATCGCAACAGCATCCGCGTCAATTCGAACGATCCGATCTTCCCCGAACAGCGGCTCGACGGGCGCCAGCGGGTACAGGGCGTCTCATTCGGAGCGTCGGGCAACATCACCGACAACTGGACGATTTCCGCCAACTACATGTATCTCGATTCCCAGGTGCTGCAGGGTCTGTCCGACTTCTGCATCGCCAATCCGGGATCGACCGGCTGCAACAACAGTGCGGCTTTCCCCGATCCGACCGCAGGATCGCAGTTGCAGAACACGCCGCGCCATTCGGGCAGTCTGTTCACCAGCTACCGCTTCGATTTCGGCCTGGAGCTGGGATACGGCGTCAACCATCAGGGCAAGTTCCTGCTGAACTTCCCGACAGCGGCCGAACGGGCGAGCAACACCTACACGCCCTATTTCGTCCCGAGCTACACCATCCACCGGTTGATGGCATCCTACCCCATCACCGATCGCCTTTTGGCACAGGTCAACGTCCAGAATTTCACCAACGAGAAATACGTGACCACGGTGCGCAACCAGCTGGGTGGCAGCTGGGCTCAGCCGGGACTGGCCCGCCAGGCCGTGTTCAGCCTGAGCTACCGGTTCTGATGCCCGTGTGCCGGGCTGCGCGCTCATTGCGAAGCGCGCAGCCCGACCCGTCGGTCGCAGCGCAAACGATAGCTTAAGGCTGGCATATCTGCAGCTTCTTGTATATTGCGAGTCAGTTTCAAAATTTGCAGTCTAGCCATCAATGGGGCCGTTCGATGCTGGAAGCTCAAAGTTTCGCGCCAACCATGACGACAGGGGCATGCCCGCTGTCCACCGGCTGGCCCGAATCTCCATCGGGGCATCCGGCACCGCAGTCCGGTCCGGTGCATGAACCTGCGGGACGCTATGGCGAGGGACGACAGTCTCGGCTTCCTGCGGTTCTCATCGTCCTGGCGGTGCATGTGCTGCTCGGCTCTGCCTTGATGAGCCTGGGCTATCAGGCGGTGAAGACGCGCCGGGACAGCCTGGTGGCGATCAATCTTGCACCACCGCCGCCGCCCCCCAGTCCGTCCACACCCGCGCCGCCCGAGAGTCGGACGCTGCAGACCAGTGTCCAGCCTGCTCCGGTCACCATTCCCTCGATCGTGCCCCCGCCGATCGTGACGACCATGGCGACTTCGGCGCCGCAGGTTCCTGTCGCGGCCATCGCTGCTCCGCCAGCCCTTGTTGCTTCGGCACCGCCAGCGCCGCCATCGCCGCCGACCACGGTAACGTCGGATGCGCTCGGCACACGCATGATCTCGGGCAGCCCGCCGCGCTATCCGGTCGAAAGCCGCCGCAGGAAGGAGCAGGGCACGGTGGAACTGACACTGGTGCTGGGACTGGATGGCAAGGTTGAGACCATCTCGGTCGCGCACAGCAGCGGCTTTGCCCGGCTCGATCAAGCCGCACTCGATGCCGTGCGCCGCTGGCGCTGGGCCCCGACGCTGCGCGATGGCAGCCCCGTCAAGGTGCGCGGAACGGTGGAAATTCCGTTCGTGCTCAGCAACGTCTAGAGCGCGCGCATGCTGCTGCCCTTGCCCGATCTGCTGACCCAGGAAGAGGTCTCAAGACTTCGCGCGCTGATCGAGCAGGCGCAATGGATCGATGGCAATGCCACCAGCGGCCACCAGGCACGGCTGGTCAAGCAGAATGAGCAACTTCCCGAAGACAGTGCCGAGGCGCGCCAGGCGGGGCAGATCGTGCTGGCGGCGCTCGCCCGCAATCCCGCCTTCATCTCGGCCGCGCTGCCGGCCCGAATCTACCCGCCGATGTTCAACAGCTATGCTGGCGGGCAGACTTATGGGCTGCATGTCGACAATGCGGTGCGGGTGCTGCCGCAGGGGGGCGGCAGCGTTCGTGCCGATCTTTCGATGACGGTCTTTCTGGAAGATCCGGCAGCCTATGATGGCGGGGAACTGACGATCGAGACCGCCTTTGGGGCGCAGCGGGTCAAACTACCTGCAGGGCATGGCGTGCTGTATCCGTCCAGCTCGCTGCACCGTGTCGAGCCGGTCACGCGGGGGCGCAGGCTGGCCAGCTTCCTCTGGGTCCAGTCGATGGTCCGAGCCGATGGCGCACGGTCCTCGCTGTTCGATCTGGATCAGTCGATCCAGCAGCTTGCCGGCGAACTGGGGGAGGGGCATCCGGCGCTCGTGCGGCTGACCGGAGTGTATCACAATCTGCTCCGCCAATGGGCCTAGGCCTGAATCTCGCTGAAAAATTCCGACCATCGAATCGTGGAGTCCGCGACAATTCCAGCCAGAATGAAGCCGGTCCTGCCGCGATGTTAACAATCGAGACTATCATGGCCGGCCTGAAATGCCCTGAAATGCCAGAAGCGTGGCCCGCGCAATGAATGCCTTTGATGAACAGCGGGATTAATCAACTTTAATTTCTTTCAGGACCACCTGCAAGTTACTCAAAAGCCGAGAATAACAGCGGCCCTGCCGCGCTGATCGGCACAGGTGACGGATGGTCGCGGCTCTGTTTCGCAAGGAAGTGATCGACGCACGCGCGGCGCGGCTGCATGGCCATGTCGTCATCCGTTCCACGCTGTCATCCTGGATCATGACCGGCGGCATCGCGCTGGTGGCCGGCATGGCGGTGTTCTGGGCGACGACCGCAAGCTATGCGCGGACAGAGCGGGTCGTCGGCATAGTCTCGGCGATGAAACCTGTCGCCAAGATCGTTGCGCCGCGGCCCGGCACGGTGATCCGGCTTCTGGTCCGTGAAGGCGATGTCGTCGCTGCCGGTGCACCGCTGCTGACCGTCCGGACCGAATTGCAGAACGAAAACGGGGCGACCACCGCCACCGCGAGCCTGGCGGCGATCGACGCGCAGGCCAGGCTGACCCAGCAGCGGCTGGCGCTTGAAGGGCAGCGCGTGGGCACCGAACGGACCCGTTTGCTGGCGGTGATTTCCGGCGCGCGCCGACAGCGCGAGAACATTCTGGCGCAGGCCGAATTGCAGGAGGCACTCGCGCAATCCACTCGCGAGAGCTTCGAGCAGCTCAAGCAGGTGGTCGCTGACGGCTTTGTCACCCGGACCGAGTTCGAGCGGCGCAAGCAGCTTTGGCTGCAGGCCGAACAAGGCAGTCGCTCGTTGATGCAGCAGGCGGAATCCGCATCCGCCAGTATTGCGGCGGCAGAAGCGGAACTGGCGCGATTGCCGATCGAGAGTGCCAGCAACGCTGCCGAGCTGCGCTCGGCGATCGAGCAGCTGGCGCAGGGACGTTCGCAGCAATCTGCCGAGCAAGGCTACACGATATCCGCGCCAGTCCCGGGCCGCGTGACCACCGTGCAGACGGCAACGGGCCGCCTTGCCGACGCGCGGGTTCCGCTGATGACCATCGTTCCGCTGGATTCGGCGATGGAGGTGCATCTCTTTGCTCCGTCGCGGTCGATCGGCTTCCTGACACCCGGCCAGTCGGTCCGGCTGCTGTACGATGCCTTTCCCTATCAGCGCTTCGGCAGCTTTGGCGGGCGGATCACGACGTTGGGCCGGTCGATCATCGCGCCGAGCGAGATCGATGCTGCAATCAAGCTCGAAGAGTCGGTCTATCGCATCAAGGTTCGTCCCGATCGACAGGCTGTGCGCGCGCATGGGCTGGACGCGCCGTTGCAGCCGGGCATGACGCTGAACGCCAATGTGGTGCTGGAGCGGCGCTCGTTCATCGACTGGCTGCTGGCGCCGCTGCGGGCCGTCGAGAGCCGCAGTTGACCAGCCTCGCGCTTATCAATCCGCAAGGATTGCGGCGGACGCCGATGCTGCATCAGGCAGAGGCTGCCGAATGCGGCCTGGCATGCATTGCCATGGTGGCCGGGCATCACGGCTATGCCGTCGATCTGGCCACCCTGCGCCGCCGGTTTACCATTTCGCTCAAAGGCGCGATGCTCAAGTCACTGATGAAGATCGCGCATGATCTGGGGTTCAACACGCGCGCGTTGCGCGCCGAGCCGTCGGATTTCCAGAACCTGTCGCTGCCCGCCGTGCTGCACTGGGACCTGTCGCATTTTGTCGTGCTTGCGGGTGTTTCGCGCGTCCGGGGCCGTTTGCGCTATCGCGTCCACGATCCGGCGCATGGCGAGCGGACAATTTCCGCCGCCGAGATGTCGGCGCATTTCACCGGAGTGGTGCTGGAACTGAGCCCGTCCGAGCGCTTTCGTCCGCGCAGGGAAGAGCAGCGTCTTCGGCTCGGCCAGCTCTGGTCGAACGCCATCGGGCTGCGCCGCGCGCTGCTTCAGGTGGCCCTGTTATCGCTGCTGATGCAGGTCGCCGCGCTGGCCATGCCGTTCTACATGCAGACCGCGATCGATACGGTGCTGCCGGCGTTCGATGTCGATCTCATGCTGGTACTGGCCTTCGGCTTCGGCATGCTGGTGCTGATCCAGATGGCCACCGGCTGGCTGCGCGCGCTGGTGCTGCTGGGTCTGGGAACAGAGCTTGGTTATCAGGTGGTGGTCAACCTGTTCCGCCACATGATGCGCCTGCCTTTGTCGTGGTTCGAGCGGCGGCATGTCGGCGACGTCATCAGCCGTTTCGGCTCGACCCAGCCGCTGGTCGCGATGCTGACCAAGGGGCTGATGGCGGCGCTGCTCGATGGGGTGATGGCGATCCTGACCCTGTGCCTGATGCTACTGTACAGCCCGGCGCTGGCTGCACTCGCGCTGGTCGCCCTGGCCTTCTATCTCGGCCTGCGTCTCGCGTTCCTTCATGCGCTCAAGGCGATCAACGTCAACGTGATCAGCGCCAATGCTGCCGAGCAATCGACCCTGATCGAAAGCGTGCGCGGGGTGCTGGGCATCAAGACCTTCGGTCAGGAGGCCAATCGCCAGCGCATCTGGCAGAACCGCAAGGCCGAGGCCGTCAATGCGCAGATCCGCGAGGGCCGGGTGAGCGCGGGCTTCGAGGCGGCCCAGACCGCGATCCTGGGCATCGAGAATGTGCTCTTCGTCTATATCGCGGTCTCGATGGCGATCGATGCGCAGATCACCATCGGCATGATCTTCGCGTTCCAGGCGTACAAGCAGCAGTTTCTCACGGCCTCCACCAAGCTGGTCCAGGCGGGCATCGACTGGCGGTTGAACGACGTTCATCTTGCCCGCATTGCCGATATTGCGCTGACCGAGCCCGAAGCCGAGCCTCCGGGGCTGGGCATCGACCGCCCGCCGCTGAGCGGCAGGCTGGAACTGCGTGACATTCGCTTTCGCTATGGCGAACACGAGCCCGAAATTCTCCGCGGTATCTCGCTGGTCATCGAGCCGGGCGAGACGGTGATGATCGTCGGGCCCAGCGGTGGCGGAAAGACCACGCTGATGAAGATCATGCTGGGGCTGCTCGATCCCAGCGATGGCCAGGTGCTGGTCGATGACGTTCCGCTCGGCAGCTATGGCAAGGCTGCCTATCGAAGGCAGATCGGGGCGGTGATGCAGGACGACCTGCTCTATGCCGGGTCGATCGCCGAAAACATCGCACTGTTCGATCCCGAGATCGACATGGAGCGTGTCGAGGCCGTGGCCATGCAGGCGGCGATCTTCGAGGAGATCATCGCCATGCCCATGGGTTTTGAAAGCCTGGTCGGCGACATGGGATCGAGCCTCTCCGGCGGACAGCGCCAGCGCGTCCTCATCGCCCGCGCGCTCTATCAGGCACCGCGCATCGTCTTTGCCGACGAGGTAACCGCATCGCTCGATCCGCTCAACCACGCGCGGATCGGCGAAGCGCTGAGCCATGTGCAGGCGACCAAGATCATCATCACGCATAGGGAATTCGCGACGCCGGCCGACAGGATCGTGCTGATCCAGGACGGCATCGCGGAAGAGCGATGGGGCAATGGTGCCCCATCCAAAGTCGGAGAGACGGTATGAGAGAGCTACTTGTGCAGGAAATCGAGCAGGTCAGCGGAGGCAATTACCAGGGCTTTGCGATGCCCGACGGTTCAAGCTTTTCGTGGACTGGTCCCAATGGGATCGAATATCACAACGTCACGTTCGTGGGCACGCACTTCTTCGAGATGGACGGGTTCCGGGAGTATTTCAGCGATTACTTCCATGTCTCGAGCTACCCGCTGCCGACCATCGAGGGCTTTCTTTCCGCCAATTCGTGGCTCTTTCCCAATCTGACACGGACCACTCGCCCCTGGTGAGGCCGGGCGCTCTGCCATCGGTTGCTGACCGTGGCGGGGCGAGGCTGGTGGCCGGACGCAGATGGACCTATTTGCGTCCGGTCGCCGGTCCTCCCGGGAGAGTGGCGCAATCGAGCGATCAGCCCCTCAAGCGTTTTCACATTGGGCAAAAACGCTCTTGTTTTCTGATGCCGCATTTTCCGAGCCGATGACCGTCAACGGTCAACTTGAAAATGCTCCAGGTTCATGACCACGCACCGGGCTGGTTGCCGAGCAGCATCGACCGCAGCTTCGTTGCTTCGCCAAGCGGGATCGCCTGGATCGTCACCGCGCCCGATCGCCCGGCAACACCGATCGCTATCTCTGCCAGCCCGATATAGCGGCTGACGAAGCTCTGGCGGATATCGACACTCTGCACCCGGCGCACCGGCAGCAGTATCAGCGTCTGGTTCCAGAATCCGTGGCGGACATAGAGCTGATCGTCCACCAGCGCATAGCGGTGCGCGCGCCAGTGGAGCCAGCTGGCGAGCGGGACGAGGGGCAGGGCTGCATAGGCCAGCGCAATCCACGGACTGGCCAGCGTCGCCGCGATGCCGAGGCCAATGATCGGAACCGGCAGGGCAAAGACCAGCGGCACCCACCACATGGCCGGATCGACACGGCGCATGGCCGGATAATCGGTGTTCCAGCCGATCCTGGTCTCGGCCAGAACGTGGCGCAGCTCTGCCTCGGTGGCGAAGGGGGCTATGCTGTGGTCGCTCTCCTTGTCGCTGTCGCTCGCGAGGCTCTGCACCTTGAGCTCGTACCAGCCGAAGCGACGGCGGATAGGCCCGGTGGCGATGACGGCGGCCTGGATGCGATGCAGCGGCATGACGACATCGGTCAGCGTCAGCAGGCCCCGCCGCCTGCGGAAGCCGGTTTCGGTGCGCTCCAGCCGGAAGCCATATTCCCGCAGGAAAGTGCGGATGATGCCGCCGATCAGCCCGATGACCAGCACGCCGAACAATGCGGCGATCACCGATGCAATGCGCGCGGCCATGTCGAGCGCGGCAAACAGATCGTCCAGTCCCAGAAAATCGAGCAGCCGACGCGGGTCCCAAAAATCGCCCGGAATCAGGAAATCGATATTGTTCAGCAGCGCACCGACCAGCGCGAAGAACACCAGCGAGAAGTTGAAGACCCCGGCGATGAGGATGCGCCTGGGGTCCATGGCGAACAGCAGCGGCGCATCGATCCGGTCAGCGGCGACTTCGGCGGGGCCTGCTCCGGGTTGATCCGGCTCGGCTGTATTCTGCGCCTTGCGCAGGCGGATGACATCGCGAAGACGCTCGGCCTCGGCAAGGTCGACTGAATCGAGGGCGCCCTCGTCGCCGCTGCCGCTGCTGCCGGTCTCCAACCGCACCTTGGCCAAGCCAAGCACGCGCGCGAAAACCCCCTGTTCCAGATTGACGTCCTGGATCCGCTCATAAGGGATGGAGCGGACATTGCGGCTGAACACCCCGCTGGCGATGCGAAGCTCGTCGGGCTCCAGCCGATAGGAAAAGCGCCACCAGCGATAGAATTCGAACCCGAACATCCCCAGAATCGCAAGCAGCGCCATCAGCGCGACCCAGGGACGCAGTTCTTCCGGCCCGCTCAGCCGCAAGGCGACCAGGCCGATGATCATCTGGGGCACCTGACGCGAGAGATTGAGCAGCAGGGTGAGCGGATGCAGCCGGCGTTCGGTTGCCGTCTGTTCGGCTGGCAATGCCAGCTGGGCTGGGGCGTCCAGCGTGTCGCTCATTCGGCCTCTCGGCGGATGTGCAGCCGCATCGCATCGCGCATCGCCTCGGCATCGGCGCGCGCCAGGCCGGGCAGCGTGACGACGGAATTGTGCGTTCCGGCCGTATGGACGGTCAGGCTGGCCAGACCGAAAAGCCGCTCGATCGGCCCTTCGCCGACATCAATGTGCTGGATGCGCTTGAATGGCACGATCGTGTCGGTACGGAACATCCAGCCACGCGCCACCCTCAGCTGCTCGTCCGCATCGCTATAGCCCCAGCGGCGCCATCGGCGCTGGGGCAGAAAGACCAGGATGAACGCGGAAAGTGCGAGCGCCAGCGCGATCAGCGGTCCGTGCTCGGACAGGATCTCCTTGGTGACCAGCGCCAGTTCGATGCCCGATGCCGCGATCAGGACGGGCAGCAGAACAAGCCCTGTCTCGATGCGGATGACGTGCCTGTAGCGCCGATCGAGCGGCCGCAGTTCTCCGGCATGGCGGTCCTCAGGCATGGCTGCAGCATCCAACCCGTCCGCCACCGGAAATGACATGAACCCGCTCCCTTCACGCGCACGCAAGAGTGCAACCGTGAGCCCTATATGGAGAAGGTGTATTAGTGGCGCAAGTCGGTTGGCCAGGGCCAGCCTGACTTATTCGGGCGAGGGGGCTTCCGGCTCGGGACGCGGCGGGACTTCCTCGCCATTGGCCTGTGCGCGCATCGCGGCTGCAGCGGCTTCGCGCTCTGCCTTGCGGGCGTCAAGCTGCGCCTCGATCTCCAGCTGCCGCGCCTCGACCGCTGCGGCATCTGCATCGATATTCGCCAGGCGGCGCTGACGCTCTTCCTCGATCAGGCGACCGGCAATGGCTTCCTCTCCCTGCTTCTTCTCGGCGCGCGCAGCCTGGACCAGGGTCTGGGTACAACCGGTAAAGCCGCCTGCGCCGACCGGAGAGCAGCTATCGGTGCCGAAATTGCCGACGGTTTCCATCGACCGCACGCGCTCGGTCCAGCTGGTATTGGCGATCGAATTGGGGTCAGTGCGCAGCTTTTCGGGGATGCGGTACCGCTCCTGCTCGTCCATGCGCATGCAGACGACGATCTCGTTCGGATTGCTCGAGGGTTCGCACGCATCATCGCCATAGACGATCTTCTGGACGACCTTGTCGCCTGCATTTTCCTGCGCAACAGCGGGGGCGGCGAAGGCCGTTCCGATCAGCAGCATCGCTGCCAGGGTGCCGGTCTTCATCATGTCGTCCTCCGTGTAAATCGTCTGTTCCGGTCGCTATACCAGACCGGATGAACGCGAGCTTAGTGCCCGCGTCAGATCCGCTTTGACAGGGCAATCGCCGCGCGGCAGCCCATGCGAATGACTGCGCTCATCACCGGATAGCCGAACGCCTGTTCCGCACCCTCGGCCAGCGCCCGGTCCTTGTGCTCCAGTTCCTCGTCCCGAAACTTCGCGATCGCTGCGCTGAGCTCGGGATCGCTGTCGCCCAGTTCCTCGAGCTGCTCGGCATAATGCCGGTCGATTTCGGTTTCCACCGCGACCGTGCAGGCCATGGCCGCCTTGGGACCAATCAGCGCGGTGACGGCGCCCAGACCGAAGCCTGCGACATTCCAGAACGGCTGCAGCGCGGTCGGGCGGACGCCCCGTTCGGCCATCAGCCTGTCGAAGAACGCGCGGTGCACCTCTTCCTGCTCCGCCATGCCGGCAATTGCGCGCGCCTCGGGAACATGATCGCCCATGACCGCGCGTTGCCCGGCATAGATGCGGGTGGCGCCATATTCGCCCGCCTGGTTGACCCGGATCATCTCCGACAGGTCAAGCTCCCGGCGAACGGGCTGGATGGGTTCGTCTTCCTGGGTCGTCATGCGGCAATTGTCCCGGTTTTCCTGCGTCGCAGCAACACATAGATGGCGCCCGCACCGGCCAGCGACAAGAGGAAATTATAGCCCGCCAGAGAGATGCCGAACAGCGACCAGGGCGCGGTGTCGCAGCGGACCAGCGGGTTGGACATGATCGAGTTCAGCACATCGTCCGTCGTGCCGCCGACAGGAGCCGCCGTGGCGCAGCGGGTCAGCCCTTCCCACCAGCCATATTCGACCCCGGCATGAAATCCGCCGATCAGCCCGCTGATGGCGATGGCGACAGCAGCGAGCGCCGCCATCGCGACGCCCAGGCCCTGCACCCGGCGCACCGACAGCACGGCTATGCCGCCCAGGGCCAGCGCAGCCCAGTGCGGCCACCTTTGCCAGTAGCACATCTCGCACGGATAGAGCCCGAAGACATATTGGCTGATCAGCGCTCCACCCAGAAGCGAAGCAGGCAGAAGGAACGCCAGCCATGCGGCGATACGCGGCGCGCGCGAAGTCATATCAGCTCTTTACCCCCGGCAACAGGAAATGGATCGAGGTCAGTTCCGACGTGCTGCCGGACGGCCCACGACAGCAGAACGCGCCGCGATGGGACGGGTTGCCGACAATCGGGCGCTGGCCAGCGTCGTGCGCTGCAGCGTTGCGAGCGCATAATAAAGCTGGAAGTCCTCGATGCCTTTTTCCTTGAGCTGCTCGGTGGTCATCGTGAAGCGCGGATCCTCGAGCTTGTCGACCTCCAGATCCTTGTCGTCCAGGCCGATCTCGTTGATCAGATGGCCGCGCAGGTCGGATTCGCGCAGCTTCATCCGGGTCTTGTAATCGGGGTCGGAAATCTGCGGCACGGCGATATCGGGTTCGATCCCGCCTTCCTGCACCGATTTGCCCGAAGGGGTGAAATAGCGCGCGGTCGTCAGCTTCAGCGCCGAGGTACGCGACAGCGGCAGCAGCGTCTGCACCGATCCCTTGCCGAAGCTGCGCTCACCCATGATCAACGCGCGGCGATGATCCTGCAGAGCACCTGCCACGATTTCGGAGGCCGAGGCCGAGCCGGAATCGACCAGCACGATCAGCGGCAGGCCGCCGGTGCTGTCGCCGGGACGCGCGTAATAGCGCTCGATATCGCCCTTGTGCCGGCCGCGCTGCGAGACGATTTCGCCCTTTTGCAGGAAGACATCAGAGACGGCGACCGCCTCGTCGAGCAGACCGCCGGGATTGGAGCGCATGTCGAGCACATAGCCCGTCGGCTTGCGGCCCAGCTTGGCCTCGATGCCCCGGATCGCCTCGTTGACGTCCTCGCCGACGCTCGAGGTGAAGCTGGCGATGGTGATGATGCCGATATCGTCCTTCACCTCCCAGGTGACGGGCTTCAAGTCGATGATCGCACGGGTGATGGTGACGTCGAACGGCTTGTCGCGGCCCTCGCGCACGATGGTGAGCTTGATCGACGTGCCCGGTTCGCCGCGCATCTGATCGACCGCATCGTCGAGCGTGCCACCATAGATGAGCTTGCCGTCAAGATGCGTGATATAGTCGCCGGCCTTGATGCCGGCCTTGTCGGCAGGGGTTTCGCGCGTCGGGGCAATCACCTTGACCGCGCCGTCCTGCATCGTCACCGAGAGGCCCAGGCCGCCATACATGCCTTCGGTCTGGGTGCGCAGATTGGCGAAATCGCGCGCGTCGAGATAGCTGGAGTGCGGATCGAGCGCCGCCAGCATGCCGTCGATGGCACCGCGGACCAGCTTGTCGTCGTCGACCGGCTCGACATAGTCGGCCTTCACCCGTTCGAAAATGTCCACGAATTTCGCGATCTCTGCCTGGGTGTCGGATTCGACCTGCGAAATGGCCGATGTGGTGACGGGCACCAGCGCCACCGCAAGGGCAATGGCAGAGGCTCGGGCGAGGCGGGACTTCATCATCAAATGGCAACCTTGTTCTGTACCGGTTGGAAACAAGGCCCGGGTCGCACCGTGACGCTGCCCATGATGTGGCAACGGCATTCCCCAGGCAAAGGCAACGCGCTTACCCCTTGCGCGGCTGCACCAATCTAGTCTCGCGCGCGCCCAATTGCCAGATGCTTTGCCACCGGCAGGCCATGCGTTTCGACGAGCGTTGGCAAGGCTAGCCACGGATCCTTTCTGCGCGATGAACGCCGGTCGTCAGCTGATGAGCGCGGCGACATCGATCGGGCGTCCGTTGCGGCGCAGTTCCACGGTGATCCGCGGGCGATTTTCAGCAGCGCGGCCGATGGGGTCGCCCTGGGCAACGCGTTCGCCGACCTTGACATTGGCGCGCGCAAGCCCGGTGATCAGGCTGGTCCAGCCGCCGACATGCTCGATGATGATGATCTGGCCAAAGCCGCGATAGGGCCCGGAAAAGGCGATGCGGCCGTCTGCAGGGGCGATCAACTGCGCAGCCGGGCGGGTTGCGAGCGTGAGGCCGCGTGAACGTACGCCCGTTGCGGACAGCTCGCCAAAGCCGGTGACGATCGCGCCCGGAGTCGGCAGCCGGTAGGCCGGGCGAGCGCCGATGGTCGGCGGCGGCGCATTTTCGACCACTTGGGAGGCCTGCGGCCGCGGTGGGCGCAGCATCGGTCCCTCGAGGGCCGCAAGCCGCTGGCGCAGCGTTGCGCTCTGTTCGAGATTTCCGACGAGGCTGTCGAGATCGCGCGCACGCTCGCTGAGCCCCAGCGCGCGCTCTTCCTCCAGCCGCGACGTGCTGGCCAGCGCGCGCGATCGGGCGCGGGACCGGGCCTCGAGCCGGGCGAGCTCGGCGCGGCGATAGGCAAGCTGCCGGCGGCTTACCTTCTGAAGGGCTGCAGCGCGGGTAGCCTGTCTTGCAAGGTCGCGCGAGCGGGCGATGTCCCTGCGCAGCGCGGCCGTCTCCGCTTCGACCCGAGGCAGGGTGGTGGCGAGCACCGCGCGCACCCGCACAAGATCGTCGACCGACCCGGGCTGGACCAGCGCCAGAACCGTGGGTCTGCGCGCCATGGATTGCAAGGCTGCGGTCAGCCTTGCGAGCGGCTGCTGGCGGGCGGTCAGACGCGCCCTTTGTGCCCGCTGCAACGTCGCGATGATGGTCACGCGTGCTTCGGCCGCAGCAATCTCGGCCTCGGCCTGCTGGACCTTCGATGCCACCAGCCGGGCGTCGGCCCTGGCCTTGTCGGCTGCTGCCACGGCCGTGTCTGCCTGCTGCTCCAGCGTGGCGCTGCGCCGGGCGGCGGCCTTCGCATCGGCGAGGGCGCGCGCGAGGGCCGTGCGCTCCTGCTCCAGAATGTTGACCGGGCGCGGGGGCGCAGCGGCGCTGCCGGGCAAGGCGGCCAGAGTGGCTGCACAGGCGGCCAGCGCGAGCAGGATCGGCCGCTGCGCCACCGCCGTCATCCCTCGCGGTGATAGGGGTGGCCGGCCAGGATGCTGGTGGCACGATAGAGCTGCTCGGCCAGCATGGCGCGCGCCATCATGTGCGGCCAGGTCGCCTTGCCGAAGGCGATCAGCAGATCGGCATTGGCGCGCTCGGCATCGTCGAAACCGTCCGCCGCGCCGATCAGGAAGCGTGTCTCGCGCACGCCATCGTCGCGCCAGCGGCCGAGCTTCTCGGCGATTTCTATCGAGGTGAGTTGCCTGCCAAGCTCATCGAGCATCACCGTGCGGCTGCCCTGCGGCGCGGGCGGCAGCGTGCCGCCGCGATCGGGCAGTTCGGTGATGCTGAGCGGCCACTGGATGCGCTTGGCATAGCGCTGCACCAGCTCGGCTTCTGGCGACCGGCCAATCTTGCCGCGCGCGATGATGTGCAGGCGCATGCTGCCCCGGCTCCCCCAGGCCCGTTCGCGAAATCAGGCGTTCGGGGCCTCGGGTGCGTCGCCGAATGCCCACATGCGTTCCAGGTTGTAGAAGCTGCGCACCTCGGGCCGGAACAGATGAACGATGACGTCGCCGGCATCGATCAGCACCCAGTCGGCGTTGGTCAGGCCTTCGATCCGTGCGCTGCCGCCGGCTTCCTTGATCCGCTCGGCCAGCTTCTGCGCCATCGAGGCAACCTGGCGGGTCGAACGGCCCGAGGCGATGACCATGAAATCGGCAATGTTGCTCTTTCCGGCGAGCGGGATCGAGACAACCTCCTGCGCCTGATCGTCGTCGAGCGACTGCATCACGAGAGCGTGCAGCTTGCCGGCTTCGGCCAGTTGCAGGTCGCTGGCCGACGGGGGCGGGCTGGCGACCGATTGTTGGGCTTGCGAAAGATTGGTCAATGGAGCTCCTTGCACAAAGGCATTTTTGAAACGGGCAGGGCAGCGCTGGATTGGCGGCTGCGCGCAGTGAGATTGGGCGGGTTGAAGGGCATGTCCTGGTGGACGGGCGGAGGGGCTGGCCGTAGCGTCACGCAAAGACCTGCCGGGTCACTGCATCGCGCACGATTGTGTCGGCGTAATCCAGAAACCATTCGGGATCCTTGCGGCGCAGGGCCGTGGCGGATCGCGGATCAGGACGAAAGCGCATCAGCACAAGCGCTGGCAAACTCCATCGTGTCCAGTCTCTTGCCTGGCTGCGGGGACGGACACGATGCCCGAACCAGGCCATTGCGGGGCCCGAAATGGCGGCGCCATCATATCCCGGACGCGCGACAACTGCAATCGGCATTTGGCGGGCGATGCCGCGCCAGTCCTTCCAGCGGTGGAATCCCGCCAGATTGTCCGCGCCCATGATCCAGACGAAGTCGCGTTTCGGATAGCGTGCCCTGACCTTTTCGAGCGTCTCGACGGTGTAGCGTGTGCCGAGTTCGGCCTCGATTCCCGTCGGCTTGATCCGGCTGCGCCGGGCCATCTTGCGCGCCGATGCGAGCCGTGCCCTGAGCGGTGCCATGTCGGCCGCAGCCTTGAGCGGATTGCCCGGGCTGACCAGCCACCAGATTTCGTCGAGCCCCAGCGCCTCCATCGCAAACAGGCTGATCGCCCGGTGCCCGCGATGCGCCGGGTTGAAGCTGCCGCCCATAAGGCCGGTGCGGACGGGGCGGCCGTTCATGGTTCGATGCCCCAGTTCTGGCGCTCGTGAAGGACGTGCAGGATCACAATGGCGTCATCGACCGGGCGGTAGATCAGGATATAAGGCGTTTGCTTCACGCGCCATTTGTGCTGACCGCCGTCGCCCCATGGTGATCCGGCAAACGGCCAGTCCAGCAGAAGGCGGGCCGAACGTACCGAAGACAGAGCAACGCGATCGGCAAAGTCGGGGTCTTCGTCATAAAGGAAGTCGTCGACGGCGGCCAGGTCGGCCTGAGCGGTCGGCGACCATATGAGTTGTTTCATTCAGCCGCTTGCCGCATCGCCTGACGGTTGCGGACGCGGTTCTCGACCCACTCTTCCATCTGTTCCTGCGTCAGGAAGCGGCCGGCGGCAATATCGTCCTCGCCCTGCTGGATGAAGTCCATCATCGCCACTTCGGCGCGCACCATCTTCTCGATCGCGCGCGCGGCGAGCCAGCTTCGGCTGCGGCCCTGCGCCCTGGCTACGCGATCGACCAGTTCCATGACCTCGGGATCGATGCGGGCGGTGATGATCTGCGACTTGCTCATGCCTGTGTGTATACATTGTATACGTGCGCGCCGCAATCGAAGCTCAGGCGCGGATATGGCCCTCGCCATCGACCAGCCATTTATAGGTGGTCAGCCCCTCGAGCGCGACGGGGCCGCGCGCATGCAGGCGCCCGGTGGCGATGCCGATCTCGGCGCCCAGCCCGAATTCGCCGCCATCTGCAAACTGGCTCGAGGCATTGACCATCACGATCGCGCTGTCCACTTCAGCCTGGAAGCGCGCGGCAGCTGCCTTGTCGCTCGTGATGATGGCATCGGTATGGCCCGAGCTGTGCCGGGCGATATGCTCCAGCGCGCCGTCAAGCCCTTCGACAAACGCAACGGAAAGGATCGCGTCGAGATATTCGGTATCCCAGTCCTCGTCCAGCGCCGAAACCGCGCGCGGCTCAAGCTCCATCACCATGTCGTCGCCGCGCAATTCGCAGCCCGCATCGGCGAGCGTGGCGAGCAGGGGCGCAGAATGCGGATAGTCGCGATCGATCAGCAGTGTTTCCATCGCCCCGCAAATGCCCGTCCGACGCAGCTTGGCGTTGAGCACGATCTTCTCCGCCATCATCGGGTCGGCGCTGGCATGGACGAAGCTGTGACATATCCCGTCCAGATGGGCGAGCACGGGCACACGCGCATCGGCCTGGACACGCGCGACCAGCGACTTGCCACCGCGCGGGATGATGAGATCGATGCCGCCCGCCGCCGCCAGCATCGCGCCGACAGCCTCGCGGTCCTGGATGGGCACAAGCTGCACGACTTCTTCGGGCAGGCCCGCAGCGCCCAAGCCCCGTACCAGAGCGGCGTGCAGCGCGCGGTTGCTGTGCACTGCCTCACTGCCGCCGCGCAGGATCGCGGCATTGCCCGAGCGGACGCACAAGGCCGCCGCATCGACGGTCACGTTGGGCCGGCTCTCGTAGATGATTCCGATCACGCCGATCGGCACCCGGACGCGGCGCAAGGTCATGCCAGCGGGCGCGATGCGCCGGTCGATCTCCTCGCCGACCGGATCGGGCAGCGCCGCGACCGCATCGACGCTGTCGGCAATGGCCTGCAGCCGGGCCGTGTCGAGCCTGAGCCGGTCGAGCAGCGCCGCCGTCAGGCCGCGCGCCTCGCCCGCCGCCATGTCGCGGGCATTGGCAGCGAGGATCACCGCTGCATCCTCGCGGATGGCCACGGCTGCCTGGCGCAGCGCACGCGCCTTGGCCGCATCCGGCAGGCCACGCAGCCGTTGTGCGGCATGGCGCGCCGCAATGCAGCAGCGGTCGATGACATCCAGGGCTGAGGATTGGGCGGGCTTTGACACGGCTTCGATCATGTCCGGGCGTGTATCAGCCGAGCCAAAAGGTTCCAAGCCGCGACTCGGTTCGTCGCAAATATAGGAAAAAAACGACTCGCAACCGTTTGCGTCGCCGTTTCTGGCAGAATGAGTGACAGGAAAATCCCGAAAAAATTACGTGAAGTTGCAATTCATCGCACGACTCGTCCCACTCATGGCAAAGCCGAGCGAGTCGATTCGCTATCCGCCAGACCCTTTGCTAGCGGCGCTGCGGGGTTAAATTTTAGGGTCGAACGGGTCGCATGGGCATTTCAACAATGCACAAGCGCGTTACGGACGCGCTTGCGCTATGGTTCCCTGATCGCGAATTTTTCATGCGATCGCAGGGTCAGATCAAGTTTGTGAAGGTTTCCGCACGCCTGCAGATGACGGTGGCCGGGGCCGTCGCCGCTGCGCTGCTGCTGTGGCTGATCGTGACGCTGGCCATGCTGGTCAGCCAGTATTCGATCAGCATGGAGCGGCTGGCCCTCGTCCGCAAGCAGGCGGAAATCGAAAGCTCGGCCGGCCGTGTCGCGGCCTATCGCTCCTCGGTCGAGGATGTCGCTCAGGATCTGGAAAAGCGCCAGGCGTTCCTCGAAGATATCGTCACCAGCTATATCGGCGAACAGGCTGCGAGCGAAGATGCCGGCACCGTGGTCGGCCCCGCCGAAAAGGGCAGCAGCGACGAAGCTGCGCAGACCGCGCGCAAGATCAGCGCGATGGTGCCCGAGGCCGCCGGCCTTGCGAAAATGGAAGCCCGCCAGATCGCGTTCGTCGAGACGCTGACCCGCGCCGCGGCCATTCGCGCGAAAAATGCCGAGCAGGCGATCCGCAAGTTCGGTCTGAACCCGGACATGGTGGCAAGAGCCAGCGCCAGCGCTCAGGGTGGTCCGTTCATTCCGTTCAAGGGTTCGCGCAATGCCCGGCTCGATCCGCGCTTCACCGCTCTGGGCCAGACGCTCGCGCGCATGGACGCGCTGGAGCGCGGTCTGGTCGCCATTCCTTCGGGTACGCCCGCGCTGGCCCCGGCGATCACCAGCGGCTTCGGCTATCGCCGCGACCCGTTCACCGGCGCGGCCGCGCTGCACAGCGGCATCGATTTCAAGGGCGCGCATGGCTCGCCGATCCTCGCCGCCGCGCAGGGCAAGGTGGTTTATGCCGGCGTGAAATCGGGCTATGGCAATTGCGTCGAAGTGGCGCACGGCAACGGCCTCGTCACCCGCTATGCCCATCTTTCTTCGATCGGCGTGCGGGTCGGCCAGAAGGTCGACAAGGGCGGACGGCTGGGCGGCATGGGCAGCACCGGGCGTTCGACCGGCACGCACCTGCATTTCGAGGTGCGCCATAACGACCGTGCGATGAACCCCCGCCAGTTCCTGGAGGCCAACCGAGATGTTCTCAAGATCCAAGCCGTCGCCGAACAGCGCACCGACGACGCCGGCCGCTAACCCCCGCTCCAACAGGTCAGGATCCAGCATGGTCGGCAATTCCACCTTCTCGGTCATCGGCGCAGACGTGGTGATCACCGGCAATATCTCGGCCAAGGTCGACCTGCACGTCGACGGCCGGGTGGATGGCGACATTTCCTGCGCCTCGCTGGTCCAGGGCGAAGCGAGCAGCATCCATGGCGCGATCGTTGCCGAAAGCGCACGGCTGGCCGGCACGGTCAACGGTTCGGTCGATGCCCGCGATCTGGTCATCACTGCAAGCGCGCAGGTGACTGGCGATGTCAGCTACGAGACCATCACCATCGAGCAGGGCGGCCATGTCGACGGCCAGTTCCGCCACAAGAGCAAGATCATCGCCCCGCAGATCGCGAGCAGCGACGACAAGCCTGCGCTGATGCTCTCGGGCAGCTGACCCGGCCGCTCCAAAAAGCCGCAAGAGCTGCCTTGCGCTGCGGCGCTGATGCCATCATCTTGGGGGCCATGACAGCCCTTGCACCGCTCCGCTCCGCGCCCGTTCTGGTGGCGCTCGTCCTGCTTGCCGCATGCCAGCAGCCGGCGGAGAAACAGGCAAGGGCCGAGGGCGATCCGCACGCCGGCCTGGACCTGCCGCCGGGCCATCCCGCGATCGACCTGTCGGGTGCACAAGGCGGCGTTGCGGCCCAGCCGGGTGCCTCGCAGCATCCCCCGGTGCTCAGCCTCGACGGCGAGGGGCTGCGGCTGATCGATCCCGATAGCGGCGCAACCCGGCCGCTCAGCTTCGGCGTGCCGCTCGATCAGTTGAAGCTGGTGGCCGAAAAGCTGAAAGGTCGCGCCGAGGCCGGCCGGGCCGAGGAATGCGGGGCAGGGCCGCTCGCCTATCTGCGCTGGAACGACGGGCTGACATTATATGCGCTCGACGGGCTGTTCGCCGGCTGGGCGCTCGATGAAACCGGGGCGCCGCTTCCACAAGCGAAGGACGGCAAGACGGCGCTCAGGCTCACCACGATCAGCGGCGTCGGCATCGGTTCCACCCGGGCCGAGCTGCTCGATGCCTATGATGCGAAGATCGAGCAGACGACGCTCGGCACCGAGTTCAACGCCGCCGGGCTTTCGGGCATATTGGATGGCACCGGCGGCAAGGCCAGGGTGACCAACCTCTGGTCGGGCGTGAACTGCGTCTTCCGCTGAACCGGCCATGAGCTCGCGCTTTTTGCCGGTCGCCCCCGGCGAGATTGCCACGATCGTCACGCATCTGGAGATGCGCGCCCGGCCGGGGCCGCGCGCCGTCAGGCCCGTGCCGCTGCGCCTGAAGCGCTGGAAATCGCCCGATACCGGCAAATACCGCACACTCTATCGCCGCGTCGGAGAGCCCTGGCTGTGGTTCTCGCGGCTCGCCATGGCCGATGATGCGCTGGCTGCGATCGTGACCGATCCGGCCGTCGAGATCTTCGCGGTGCTCGATCCGAACGGTATCGAGGTCGGAATGCTCGAGCTCGATTTTCGCGAGGCCGCCAATTGCGAAATCGCGTTTTTCGGGCTGATCCCGCAGCTGACCGGGCAGGGCTTCGGCAGCTGGCTGATGGGCCAGGCGCTGTCGCTGGCGTGGCGCGCCGGGGTGGAGCGCGTCTGGGTGCATACCTGCACGCTCGACGATCCCAGGGCGCTCGGCTTCTATATCGCGCAGGGGTTCACGGCCACGGGGCGCGAGATCGAACTGCTCGAAGACCCGCGCCTCGCCGGCCTGATCCGAAGGGACTGCGCCCCGCATGTGCCGCTGATCGGATGAGCGCTTAGAAATCCTCCCACAGCTTGCTGGGGGAGGGGGACCGCCCGCGTAGCGGGTGGTGGAGGGGCAGCGGGTGCGTGCTCCGGCTGAGCGATAGCGCCCTCCCGTTTCCCCTCCACCTCTGACCTGCGGTCAGCGGTCCCCCTCCCCGAGACGAGCTCGGGGAGGATTTGAACGAGGGTGCGCACCGGAACGCTCCGTTCCCGCGCGGGTAGTGTTGTGCAGACCCATGCCCAAGGAGCATCTCATGGCCAACATTCCCGACGACAACGGCTTCGGCACGATCAACGAATCGCAGCGCGGCGACCCCAAGGCGAACGACGTCGCCGAGGACGCGCTCCACCGTGCCGACGATCCCAGCGAGAACAGCGAGAAGGTGGCGAGCGGCGTCAGCGTGATGCCGCTCGACGAGCCCGATCTGGTCGACCGCATGGAGCAGATGGTCAGCTCCGGCCGGATCGACACCGACGCCTTTGCCGGCGAGCGCAACGATGACGACGAGGAAAGCGAA
The DNA here is from genome assembly GCF_003201955.1 of Blastomonas natatoria. GTDB lineage: Bacteria > Pseudomonadota > Alphaproteobacteria > Sphingomonadales > Sphingomonadaceae > Blastomonas > Blastomonas natatoria. Next base: position 138,792 of record NZ_QJJM01000004.1, on the reverse strand, counting down.
CTCGGCGAGCTGGCCGACGAGGGCGATGACGATCCGATGGACGTGATCGAGCGGTAATTCGGGCCTCGTTACCGCTCGCCCATAACAATGCGGCAACACAGGCGTCGGTGCGGCATTCCAAAATCCTCCCCCTGCTCGCTGGGGGAGGGGGACCGCCCGCATAGCGGGTGGTGGAGGGTCAGCGAGATGGCACGACGTCGCACTGTCCCAAGACCCCGCTTCGCCTCCACCGCTGACCTTCGGCCAGCGGTTCCCCTTCCCGGGACAAGCTCGGGGAGGATTTTCTTGGTCCCGCGCACGATACCGATTGCTCGGCAAGGCTCACCAAGCCCGCTCAGCCCGAGCCGCTGCCCCACGCACCGGTCCAGCCCCTAGCACCACATCCGCTCAGCCTGAGCCGCTGCCCCACGCACCGGTCCAGCCCCAGGCACCCAAGCCCGCTCAGCCTGAGCCTGTCGAAGGGCCCGCGCCGCCGCCAGCCGTTACACCCTGTTGGATTTGCGGACAAAAGCCGGCGCAGCTCGAAAGCGAGAGCAAGGCGGCGGGCCGGGCGTCCTTGCGGACGGCGGCGAGGATTAGCGGAGATTTCAGGCCGCTCCGCCACGGGCCGATGCTTCCATCTTGTGCTTTCGGCGGCATTGGCGGGGGAGGAAGCGTCAAGCCCCGCACGCTGACCGTCTGCCGCTTCGGTTCGGCCTCATCCAGATCGCCTCGCGAAAGCCACCTGATACCCGACCCGCCACCCTCGACGACTGCGAAGGCCTGTGCCGTAGCTCCGCACCGGGCAGATTTGGTGCGGCGGCGGGCTAGATTATAACCTAATAGGAGAGAGCTATCAATCAAATTAGCCAATGCGGCACGCATGCATCCGGAAAGCCTTTGCCCATGCGTGGAGGCGCAGCATTTCTCGCTCGCGAGCGATGCGATCCTGGCACTTCCAACCCGGCCATGCACGGCCACCTGGAAAGGCCGAAAGCCGAAAACCTCGTTGAAAGACCCTGATCTGAGCGGGAAGATTAGTTGCAGTTGCCGGACCCTGGTTCGGCAATGCACCAGATGCGTTTCGATCTTCGGCATGAGGCGAAATTCAGTGTAAAAGTCAATGAAGAGGACGGCGCCATAGCCTATCAAGATAATAAAGGATGCCTCTGCTTCGAAATTATATTCAAGGTATTTTCTTAAAGATCGTATTGACGTCAAGATTTTGTCACTAGGTAGCGGTATAATATTTATCTTTTCTCTTTGCTTTCCAGATTTCATTTTACTCGGCCACGCAATGTCCGATATGAAGGTCTGTGTGATCTGGTAGATGTCTTGAAACTGTAATATTTTATTAAAAGGTTGTTTACTACAATTCCGGTAAATTGAAGCGGTATGACCCAGCCGCGTCCCGCCCTCCCGAGCCCCACTGCAGCGCCCGAGGCGGATGTGCGATCGGACAGGATCATCGACTGGCTTTCCGCCTCCGATCGCAATGCGCCTCATGTCTTGCGGACCGACACGCTGATCAGCGTGATCGACCGATTCCAGGCCAATCAGGACCTGCGCCTGTTGCCGGTGCTCGACGCCTTGGGGCGCCCGTGCGGTGCCATTTTCGAACGCGACATGCGTCGCCTGCTGCTGAACCCTTATGGTCATGCACTGCTGCGCAATCCGGCATATGGCGGTGACTTGACCTCGCATATCCGCAATTGCCCGACTGCCGATATCGCACAGTCGATTGGCGAGACGTTGGAGCAGTATCGTATAGGACGAGGCACCGAAGGCATGATGATCCTCCGGGATAATCAGTTGTTCGCAGTGCTGACCAATCGCCGATTGGCGCTACTCGCTGGCGAATGGGAGGCTTACCGGGCGCGCCTCAGGGTCGGACGCGCCGATCAGATCGAGAATGCAGCTCAACGCTTCGAAGGAGAAGTCGCCAGTTTGGGCCGGATGATGGACAAGCTGTCGAAGATGCTGGAAAGCGATGCTGCCGAGGTGGCGGAGCGATCGACGCAAGTCGGCACCCGTGCTGCTGCGGTTGCCACGGCTGCCGTGCAGACAAGCGCGCATATGGAGGAGATTGCAGGCAGAGGCCGCGAACTGGCGGGCGCGCTCGATTCGATCGCGGCCCGAACGGAGGAAGCACGCAATGCCGCACAGGAAGCCGTTGCTCTCGTATCGGCTGGCAGCGCACGTACGGCCGATCTGCGCGTATCGGCCGAATCTATCGAATCAGTCATCGACCTGATCGGGGAGATTTCGCGTCAGGTGAATCTGCTTGCGCTTAACGCGACGATAGAAGCGGCGCGGGCAGGTGATGCTGGACGCGGCTTTGCCGTGGTCGCCGGTGAAATCAAGCTGCTGTCGCACCAGACGGCCACCGCAGCCAATCGCATCCGCGCCTATGTTGACGACATCGGGCATGCAGTTGATGAAGTGTCGGGCGGCCATGCTCAGGTCGAAACCGCAATTGCGCGGATCGCCGCGAACTCGGCCGAAATCCAGGGGGCAGTGACGCTGCAAAGGTCGGCGACGCAATTGATCGCCTTTAATGCCGCCCAAACCCACGACGCGAGCCGGGCGGCCGGAGTGGATGCCGATGCGATCAATGGCATTGCTCAGAGTGCGGCGGAACGGGCAGGAGCGATGCTGGTGATCGCCAAGCGCGTCTTTGATGGCGCCCAGCAACTCGCTGTCGAAAGCAGCCATTTCGTCGAACAGATCCGCGTCGCCTGAACCTCGGATCCCCTCAAATCAACTCATCCTCATCCAGCAGCCGGTCGTTGAGCAGCGCCTCGGTAATCTGATCCACCCGCTGCTCGACATCGCCGAACCGCATCACCTCCGCGATATGCACCAGCGCGTCGCCCTGGTTGACCACGGGCAGCACCGCGTGGCCGATGATGATGCCGTCGATGGGGGCGCGGAATTCTTCGGCGTCGTCGCCGAATATGCCGGTGACGCGGCCGATGACCTCGCCCTTCTTCACCGCGTCGCCTGATGTGCGCTGCAGCAGGCACAGGCCGCCGCGCGGGGCGCGGACCCAGATGGCGCGGCGGCAGCGGGCGGGGAGGGTGACTTGTGTCGCCTCCGGGTGCGGCTGGATCATGCCCAGATGCGCCATCACGTTGAGCACGCCGTTGACGCCGCAGCGCACCGACAGCTCGTCGAAGCGCAGCGCCTCGCCCGCCTCCATCAGCAGCATGTCGACGCCTTCGCCGCGCGCGATGTCGCGTAAAGAACCGGGACGAAGCGGGCTCTCGATCACCGCATGTGCGCCGAACAGCATGGCGAGATCGCGCAGGCGCTCGTTATCGGGGGCGATGCGGATCTGCGGCAGGTTGTAGCGGTGGACGGCGGCGGAGTGGATGTCGATGCCGAGCGAGCAATGGCAGATCACCTCTTTCAGGAACTTGCTGGCGAGCTGTGCGGCGAGCGAGCCCCTGGCGCTGCCGGGGAAGGAGCGGTTGAGATCGCGCCGGTCGGGCAGATAGCGGCTGTGCGCCTGGAAACCGAAGATGTTGACCACGGGCAGGAACAGCACCGTGCCCGCCATCGTCTCTGCGCCCAGCTTGCCAAGCAGCCGCTGGATCACCGCGGTGCCGATGATCTCGTCGCCATGGATTGCGGCGGAAACGAAGATGCGCGGGCCGGGCCTGATGCCGTGCAGCACGCGGACATACAGGCTGGCGGGCAGGCCGGTCGCGGTATTGCTGACCGGAATGGCGATGGTGGCAGAGCTGCCGGGTGCGATGGTCACCCCCGCCAGGGTGAAGGGTTCGGCGGCCGTATCGGCGGCTTTCGTCTCGTCGGTCATCACGGCCCCCTGGTCGCCCGCACCCTGCGTCCGGCTTGCACACAGGCTCGCCAGCGAGTATGACGCGGGTGTGACAGCGGGCGCAAACACTTTGTCGCGCTTGTCCCTGCTTTTGTCCTGACCCGCGCTTGACAGCATGGGCGACTCCGCCTATGCGCGGCATTCATTTTCATTGAGCGGCTTAAAAACAGGCTTTGCATCGTTCCAAATGCGAGGTCTGCGATTTTTGCGCTTTGTGGTTTTGAAGCGTTGAGATGGGGCTGGCGGCAGGTGCCGCGCCCTGTGGAGCAGGAGACTTAAGTAGTGGCACGTATCGCCGGGGTGAACATCCCCACCAACAAGCGCGTTATCATTGCGCTGACCTATATCCATGGAATTGGCCCCGCCAAGGCACTGGAAATCGCCGACAAGCTGGGCATCGACCACACCCGCCGCGTTCAGGACCTGAGCGACGCCGAGGTGCTGCAGATCCGCGAAACGATCGACGCCGATCACACCGTGGAAGGCGACCTGCGTCGCCAGACCGCGATGAACATCAAGCGTCTGATGGACCTCGCCTGCTATCGCGGCCTGCGTCATCGCAAGGGCCTGCCGGTTCGTGGCCAGCGCACGCACACCAATGCGCGCACCCGCAAGGGTAAGGCCAAGCCGATCGCCGGCAAGAAGAAATAAGGCCGCCGGGGCGCACTTGCGTCCCGCCCTTGTTTTCTTACCCCGCAATCCCCTTATTCCAGGATATTATATATGGCACGCGAACCGCAGAGGCTCAAAAAGCGCGAGCGCAAGAACATTTCGGCCGGCATTGCTCATGTCAACGCCAGCTTCAACAACACCATGATCACCATCACCGACGCCCAGGGCAATGCCATCAGCTGGTCCTCGGCCGGCATGATGGGCTTCAAGGGCAGCCGCAAGTCGACCCCGTATGCTGCACAGGTCTGTGCGGAAGACGCGGGCCGCAAGGCAGCCGAGCACGGCGTCCGCACGCTCGAAGTCGAAGTCAAGGGCCCCGGTTCGGGCCGTGAATCGGCGCTTCGTGCGCTGCAGGCGGTGGGCTTCACCATCACCTCGATCCGCGATGTGACGCCGATCCCGCACAACGGGGTTCGTCCGTCCAAGCGGCGTCGCGTCTGACACCCAGGCTGTCGTTCGGGGTGGCGGACGCGCCACCCAAACAATTTCAGGCCGGGGCTCCCAAGCGCGACATATGAGCGTCGCCCCCGCCCAACACTCAGGGGAAGTCCATGACTGTCAACATCAAGAACTGGCAGGAACTGAAGAAGCCGAACGGTCTTGAAGTCAAGAGCGGCGGCGATCCCAAGCGCAAGGCAACCTTTGTTGCAGAACCTCTCGAGCGCGGCTTCGGCCTGACGCTGGGCAACGCGCTGCGCCGCGTTCTTCTCTCGTCGCTTCAGGGCGCCGCGATCACCTCGATCAAGATCGAGAACGCGCTGCATGAATTCTCGTCGCTCGCCGGCGTGCGCGAGGACGTGACCGACATCGTCCTCAACGTGAAGCAGATCGCGCTGAAGATGGAAGGCGAAGGCCCCAAGCGCCTCCAGCTGTCTGCCACCGGCCCGGCCCAGGTAAAGGCTGGCGACATCGCCGTTTCGGGCGATATCGAAGTGATGAACAAGGATCTCGTGATCTGCCATCTCGATGACGGCGCGACGCTGAACATCGAACTGACCTGCGACACCGGCAAGGGCTATGTCCCCGCCGTCGCCAACCGTCCGGTCGATGCGCCGATCGGCCTGATCCCGGTCGACTCGCTGTTCTCGCCGATCCGTCAGGTGTCGTACAAGGTGGAAAACACCCGCGTCGGCCAGGAACTGGACTATGACCGCCTGTCGCTGACCATCGAGACCGATGGCACCGTGACGCCGGAAGATGCCGTCGCCTATGCCGCGCGCATCCTGCAGGACCAGCTGGCGCTGTTCGTGCACTTCGAAGACAGCATCGCCACCGCGACCACCGGTTCGGTCAGCCAGGCTGCTCCTGAAGAAGGCGATGCCAACCAGATCAACCGCTACCTCCTCAAGAAGGTGGACGAGCTGGAACTGTCGGTGCGTTCGGCCAACTGCCTCAAGAACGACAACATCATCTATATCGGCGATCTGGTCCAGAAGACCGAAGCCGAGATGCTGCGCACCCCGAATTTCGGTCGCAAGTCGCTGAACGAAATCAAGGAAGTGCTCTCCAGCATGGGTCTGCGCCTCGGCATGGACATCCCCGGCTGGCCGCCCGAGAATATCGAGGAAATGGCCAAGAAGCTGGAACAGGAACTGCTGGGTTAAAAAGATCAATCCTCCCCCAGCTTGCTGGGGGAGGGGGACCATCCGCAGGATGGTGGAGGGGCAGCGAGTTCGAGATGCAGCCTGTTGGTAGCGTCATCCCGCTTCCCCTCCACCCCTGACCTGCGGTCAGCGATCCCCCTCCCCGAGACAAGCTCGGGGAGGATTTAGACGGCTCAAGGCGGTGGCCGTTATCACTGCCAGGACCGGGGTACCTCAAACGGCCCCCTTACGAACGGAGTACAGAAAAATGCGTCACGGAGTAGGCAAGCGCAAGCTGCAGCGGACCAGCTCGCACCGTATCGCGATGCTGCGCAACATGGCAGCCTCGCTGATCAAGCACGAGCAGATCAAGACCACCTTGCCCAAGGCACGCGAACTGCGTCCCTATGTCGAAAAGCTGATCACGCTGGCCAAGCGCGGCGGTCTTTCCAACCGTCGTCTGGCGATGGCTCGCCTGATGGACGATGCGCAGCTGGTCAAGCTGTTCGACACGCTGGCGCCGCGCTATGCCGACCGCGCCGGTGGCTATACCCGCGTGCTCAAGGCCGGTTTCCGCGCCTCTGACGCCGCGCCGATGGCGATCATCGAGCTGGTCGACCGCGACACCAGCGCCAAGGGCCAGGATTCGGGCCCGGTGCTGACCGAGGAAGAATACGAAGGCGCATAATAGCGCCAGGCGGAGATTTACACTCCGCCGTCATTCCCGCGAAAGCGGGAATCCCGCTTCCGCTCCCAACTCATGGAGAAAAGCGGGGCCCCCGCCTTCGCGGGGGTGACGAGACAAATAGGTGCGAATATCCGCATCCCGGATTGCCAGACAGGCCGCGAATGCTAAGTTCGCGGCCTGTTTTCGTTTGTCCAATCAACAATCTAAGAGGATCGCCCCATGCGCCATCGCGCCATTTTTGCTGCCTTGCTGGGAACCGTTGCCATGACCCTTGCCGTACCCGCCTCTGCCAAGGATGCGCCGATCGCCTATCCGGTGACCGAAAAGGTCGACACGGTCGAGGAACAGTTCGGCGTCAAGGTGGAAGACCCCTATCGCTGGCTGGAGAACGATGTCCGCGTCGATCCCAAGGTCGCCGCCTGGGTCGAGGCGCAGAACAAGGTCACCGATGCGTATCTCGAAACGCTGCCGGGCCGCGCTGAACTCGCCAAGCGGATGCGTGCGCTCTATGATTTCGCGCGTACCGGCGTGCCGCGCGAAAAGGGCGGCCGCTATTTCTTCACGCGCAATTCGGGGCTGCAGAACCAGTCGGTGCTGTATGTCAAGGACAGCAAGGACGCCGCCGAACGCGTGCTGATCGATCCCAATGCCTGGGCCAAGGATGGCGCGACCGCGCTCGACGCCTGGGTGCCGAGCGACGATGGCACCAAGCTCATCTATTCGATCCAGGACGGCGGCAGCGACTGGCGCACGGTCAAGGTGCTCGATGTTGCGACCGGCAAGGTGCTCGATGACGAGATCAAATGGGTGAAATTCTCAGGCCTTGAATGGGACAAGGCGGGCAAGGGCTTCTATTATTCGCGCTTCCCCGAGCCCGACAAGGCGGGCGAGTTCCAGTCGCTCAACACCAATCAGGAAATCCGCTATCACGCGCTCGGCACGCCGCAGAGCGCCGATCCGCTGATCCATGCGACGCCGGACGAGCCGCAGCTCAACCATGTCGCCGAAGTGTCCGACGATGGCAGCTTCCTGCTCGTCACCTCGTCCTCGGGCACCGATGAGCGCTATCGGCTGACGATGATCGATGTCGCCAACCCGGCCAAGCGCCGCGTGATCGTGCCCGAGCTGAAGAACGACTGGCAGATGGCGGGCATGGCGGGCGACAAGATCTATTTCGTCACCAACAAGGACGCGCCGAGGCTCAAGCTGGTGGCGATGCCGGTCACGGGCGACGAAAGCAGCATCCAGACCGTGGTGCCAGAGAGCGACGCGGTGATCGACGGCGCATCGGTGATCGGCGGCAAGCTGCTGGTCAATTATCTCAAGGACGCCCATGATGTCGTGAAGCTGTTCGACCTTTCGGGCAAACCGGCGGGCGATCTGCCGCTGCCGGGCATCGGTTCGGTCGGCGGCTTCCAGGGCGATCTGGAGTCGAAGGAGACCTTCTTCTCCTATTCGAGCTTCAACCGTCCGACGACCATCTATCGCTATGATCTGACCAATGGCGCAGTGACGCCCTGGGCCGAGCCGAAGCTTGCGTTCAACCCCGAAGATTATGTCGTCGAGCAGCGTTTCTATGCCAGCAAGGACGGCACCAGGGTGCCGATGTTCATCGTCCGCAAGAAGAGCGTCACCGGACCCGCGCCGACGCTGCTCTATGGCTATGGCGGCTTCAATATCTCGCTCACCCCGGGCTTTTCCCCGACGCGGCTCGCCTGGCTCGAACAGGGCGGCGTGTTCGTGCAGGCGAACATTCGCGGCGGTGGCGAATATGGCAAGGCGTGGCACGATGCCGGACGGCTCGCCAACAAGCAGAACGTGTTCGACGATTTCATCGCGGCGGGCGAGTTCCTGATCCGCGAAGGCGTGACCGGCAAGGATCAGCTCGCCATCCAGGGCGGATCGAACGGTGGTCTGCTGGTCGGCGCGGTGGTCAACCAGCGGCCCGATCTGTTCGCGGCGGCCAATGCCGCGGTCGGCGTGATGGACATGCTGCGCTTCGACCGGTTCACCGCCGGACGCTACTGGGTCGACGATTATGGCTATCCGAGCAAGGAAGCCGACTTCCGGACGCTCATCAAATATTCGCCCTATCACACGATCCGCAAGGCCGATTATCCGGCGGTGATCGTCTCGACGGCGGATACAGACGACCGCGTGGTGCCGGGGCATAGCTTCAAGTACACCGCGAAGCTGCAGGCAACCGAAGCCGGCGACAAGCCGCACCTGATCCGCATCGAGACGCGCGCAGGCCATGGATCGGGCAAGCCGACCGACAAGATCATCGAGGAATCGTCGGACATCTACGCGTTCCTCGCGCACTTCACCGGGTTGAAGATCGTCGGCGAGTGATCGGGGCAGGGGGCTGGCGACATGCTGGCCCCCGCGCTCACGTTAGGGGCAGGCGGCGCCTGCCTCCGAATCTCTAGGCCAGAGGCAGGCGACGCCTGCCCTTTAGGCGGCTGGTCAGGTGATACTGGCCGCACCGATCGCATCGATACGGCCTGAGATCGATCGTCGCCGCCAGCGCCGCGCGCACCGCTTCGTCCTCGCTGACGAAGCGCTGCTTGCGCTGGCAGATCGACAGGCGGGTGCGGGGCATTTTTGCAACAGCTATCCGGATTATGCAGCGGCGATGGGTCGGCTTATTGCACGAGCCGCGCGCTTTGCGCCATGACCCGCGGATGACAAAGACCTTCCGGCACCCCGCCCTTACCGCCCTTGCCCTTGCGGCCTCGATCCTTCCCATCGCTGCCCAGGCTCAGGACAAGCCCGCACCGATCAGCGAGAGCGAGGTTCGCGCGCATATCGCAACGCTGGCCAGCGACGCATTCGAAGGCCGCGGTCCCGGCTCGGCGGGTGAGACCAAGACGCTCGATTATCTGGCGAAGACCTGGGCCAGCTATGGCCTGGTCTCGGGCACCAATGATGCCGCGCATCCCTGGTTCCAGCCGGTGCCGCTGGTCGAGCGCAAGCCCTATGCGCAGGCGGTCAGCGCGAGCGTGCGCGGCAAGCCGCTGAAGCTCGCCGAGGATGGCGTGGCACTTTCCGGGCGCAACCCGACCGACAGGGTTACCGGCGAGCCGCTGTTCGTCGGCTTTGGCGTCAATTTGCAAGGCAAAGTGTATGCCGATGTGAAGGGCCGGATCGTGCTGATGCTTGCGGATGAACCGGTCATTGAGGGCGGGGTCAAGCTGCCCACGTCGCGCGAGCGTCAAAAGTTGCTGGCCGGGGCAGGCGCTGTTGCGGTCCTCGTAGTGCCACCACCCGGCGCACCATGGGGAGGGATGCGTTCCCAGATTGCGACTGGATCGATGCGGCTGGCCAGCGACGATATAGGTGCCCCTATTGGGGGCCTGGTGCGCGGAGATGTGGCAGACACGCTGTTGCGCACAGCCCGGCTCTCGGTGCTTGATGCGCAGTTGAGGGCCGCCAACCTTGATTTCGCGCCGGTCACCCTCCCGGTGATGCTCGATCTCGCCACCAGCACGCAGGTGCGCGCGTTCGAGAGCCACAATGTCATCGGCAAGATCCCCGGAGCCAAGCCCGGATCGGGCGCGGTGCTGCTGCTGGGCCATTGGGATCATTTCGGCATCTGCCGCAGCGAGGAAGCTGAGGACCGGATCTGCAACGGCGCGGTCGATAATGCGAGCGGCATGGCGGTGCTGCTGACCGTCGCCGAGCGGCTGGCCCGCGGCGCGCAGATGGACCGCGACGTCTATTTCATGGGCACGACCGCCGAGGAGCGGGGGCTGCTGGGCGCGTACTATTTCGCCGACAATCCGGTGGTGCCGCTGAAGGACATTGTCGTCGCGCTCAATGTCGATACCGTCGCCATCGCGCCTGCTGGGGCACCGGTGGCGCTGGTCGGGCGCGGCGAGAACGGGCTCGACGAGATTGTCGACAAGATCGCCACGGGCATGGGACGCAAGGTCGACACCGACAAGGAAGCCAATGCCTTCATCCGCCGCCAGGATGGCTGGGCGCTGGGGGCCAAGGGCGTCAAGTCGATCATGGCGGGCGGCTCGTTCAGCGACATGGCGCTGCTCCAGGCGTTCCTGACCACCGTCTATCACCAGCCCGATGACGAGCTGACCGACAAGGTGCCGCTGGGTGGGGCCACCGACGATGCCAATCTGCACGTGGAGCTCGCGCGCTATTTTGCCGATACCGCGAAATATACGCCCGCACCCACTGGCGATTGACGCGCGGCTTGGTTACATGGGCCGCCACCGAAACCAGATTCGCTAAAGAAAGTGGCACCCGCATGGATATCCCCCTTGGCCTGACCTTCGATGACGTTCTGCTGCGCCCGGCAGCGTCGGAAATCGTGCCCAGCCAGGCGGATACGACCACGCGGCTGACAAACAGCATCCGCCTCAACATTCCCGTGCTGTCGTCGGCGATGGATACGGTGACCGAAGCGAGCATGGCGATCGTCATGGCGCAGCTGGGCGGCATCGGTGTGCTGCACCGCAACCTGAGCATCGAGGAGCAGATCGCGGCGGTGCGCCAGGTCAAGCGCTTCGAAAGCGGCATGGTGGTCAATCCGATCACCATCACCCCCGATGCCCCGCTCGCCGAAGCCCAGGCGCTGATGCGGCTGCATTCGATCTCGGGCATTCCGGTGGTCGAGCCCTCGGGCAAGCTCGCGGGCATACTCACCAACCGCGATGTGCGCTTTGCCGAGAACCCGGCCCAACCGGTACGCGAGCTGATGACGTCTGAAAATCTCGCCACCGTGCCCGCCGATGTCGGCCAGGACGAGGCGCGCCGTCTGTTGCACCAGCGCCGGATCGAGAAGCTGCTGGTGGTCGACAAGGACTATCGCTGCATCGGCCTGATCACCGTCAAGGACATCGAAAAGGCGGTGATGAACCCCGATGCGACCAAGGATGCGGCGGGCCGTCTGCGCGTCGCTGCGGCCTCCACCGTGGGCGAGGCGGGCCTCGAGCGCAGCAAGGCGCTGATCGATGCCGAATGCGACCTGATCGTGGTCGATACCGCGCACGGGCACAGCAAGATGGTCGCGGTCGCGGTCGAGGCGATCAAGAAGTACAGCAACCATGTCCAGGTGATCGCGGGCAATGTCGCGACCGCAGGGGCGACGCGCGCGCTGATCGATGCGGGTGCGGACGGCGTCAAGGTCGGCATCGGCCCGGGGTCGATCTGCACCACCCGCGTCGTCGCGGGCGTCGGCGTGCCGCAGCTCACCGCGATCATGGAATCGGCGGAAGAGGCGGACAAGTCGGGCATTCCGATCGTTGCCGATGGTGGCCTCCGCACCTCGGGCGATGCTGCCAAGGCGCTCGCCGCCGGCGCCTCCACCATCATGATCGGATCGATGCTGGCAGGCACGGAGGAAGCGCCGGGCGAGACCTTCCTGTATCAGGGCCGCGCGTACAAGAGCTATCGCGGCATGGGCAGCGTCGGCGCGATGGCGCGCGGCAGCGCCGACCGCTATTTCCAGCAGGACATCAAGGATCAGTTGAAGCTCGTCCCCGAGGGCATCGAGGGCCAGGTGCCCTACAAGGGCCCGGCGCGCGATGTCGTCCATCAGCTGGTCGGCGGCATCAAGGCAGCGATGGGCTATACCGGATCGCCGACCATCGAGGCGCTGCGCCGCAATGCCGAATTCGTGCGCATCACCAATGCGGGCCTGCGCGAAAGCCATGTCCACGATGTGTCGATCACCCGCGAGGCCCCGAATTATCCGACGCGCTGACGGGCGATGATCGAGCTGATCCCCTATTTGCTGGTGCTGGTCTGGCCCGTGCCCGATCAGCCGGGCAGGGTGGAGATCGAGCGGGTGCGGCAGCTCTTTGCCAGCGCGCAGGATTGCGAACGGGCCGCCCTGGCGCAACGTCAGGGCCCGCGCGGCGCACCGACCGGCCATCAGTGCTTCGCCATGCCGGGCAGCGAGGAATATGATCGGCTGTTTGCGCAGACGGATGCTGCCGCCGCCGGCGAGCGCGCGCAGTGACGCCCGCAGCGCGCGTCCAGGCGGCGATCGATCTGGTCGATGCAATCCTGAACGCCGCGCGCGGGCAGGGGGCAAGCGCGGACACGCTGGCGCGCAATTTCTTTCGCGAGCGGCGCTATATGGGATCGGGCGACCGGCGCGCGGTGCGTGATCTCGCCTGGCGCGCGGTGCGGCGTTTCGGCGAGCTGCCGCAGAACGGACGCGCAGCGCTGGCGGGGCTGGCGCGCGAGGATGCGGAATTGGCCGCGCTGTTCGACGGGTCGAGCTACGGGCCTGCACCGCTGCGCGATGACGAGCCGGTGGCCACAGGGGGCCTGATCCCCGGCTGGATCGAGGCGTTGCTGCCACCGCTGTTCGACGATGGCGAGAAGGCCGCGCTGCTCGACCGCGCGCCGCTCGATCTGCGATACGATCCTTCGCGCACCGATCCGGATGCGTTGCGCGCGATCTGGCCCGACATCGCGTTCAGCGAGGCGCTGCCGCGCGCGGCGCGTCTGCCCGGCAACACCCCGGTCGAGGCCAGCGCGCCCTGGCAGGCGGGCGCGATCGACGTGCAGGACTGGGGCAGCCAGGCGATCGTCCAGGCGTGCCTGGGTGAGGAGACTCCTGGGCTGGTGATCGATCTGTGTGCCGGTGCGGGCGGCAAGACGCTGGCACTTTCCGCGATGCTGCCCGCAGCGCGCATCATCGCCTCCGACACCAGCCGCGACCGGTTGCAGGCGATGGAGCCGCGCAGACGGCGCGCCGGGCCGGACCGGATCGAGCCGTTGCTGCTCGATCCCAGGCGCGAATGGGAGCGGCTCGCCCCGTTCGAGGTTCAGGCCGATCTGGTGCTCGTCGATGCGCCGTGCAGCGGTTCGGGCACTTGGCGGCGCAATCCCGAAACGCGCTGGCGCCTGACGCCTGAAAGGCTGGCACGCGTTGCGGCAGAACAGGCGCGGCTGATCGAGATCGCCATGCGGCTGGTGCGCCCCGGCGGCGCCCTGGTCTATGCGGTCTGCTCGCTGCTGCCTGACGAGGGGCCACGCCAGGCCGCGCGCGGCTTGTGCGCTGGCAAGGGCTGGACTATCGTTCCCCTTGATATGCAGATTGGCCGCCCGATCGGAGCCGATGGAAGGCTTTGCGACGCATCCGATAAGGGGATTGCCGGTCGTCTGCTCACGCCGCAGCATGACAGCACCGATGGCTTCTTCTTCACAAGAGCCTGCCGATCATGATAGCCTTGCGGCCAGCCTGGGAGATTTTCATGCGTTTTGCGCCTGCCGCCATTGCCTTGTCACTTGTTCTTGCCACTGTTTCGAGCACCGGAATCGGTCAGCCGGTACGCTATTCCGTGAACCCGGCCTCGCAATTGCTGGTCGACGAAGGCGCCAGGGTGCAGGCTGCAGGCAAGCTGGATGAGGCCAACGGGCTTTACGAGGCTGCACTCGCGGTCGATCCGGGCAACCGTGCCGCCTATATCGCGCTGGCGCAGGTAGCGAGTGCGCAGAATCTGCCGGGCAAGGCGATCCGCTATTATCGTGAGGCGCTGCGGATCGATCCCAATGATGTCGCGGCGCTGGCAGGCCAGGGTGAGGCGATGATCCAGCGCGGTGCGGTCGAGAAGGCGCGGCGCAACCTGGTGCGTATCGAGGCGATCTGCAACAGCGGCTGCACCGAGGCGGGCCGTCTGCTCGCCGCCATCGACAAGGCGGCGGCCAAGCCGGTGCTTTCCGCCGAAGCCGTGGCCTCCACGCCGACGGTGACCGAGCAGCCCTGAGCTTCCGGATAGCGCCCCACCTCCGCTCAGCCTGAGCTTGTCGAAGGCCCAGCAACCAAAATCCTCCCCGAGCTTGTCTCGGGGAGGGGGACCGCCGACCGCAGGTCGGTGGTGGAGGGGAAGCGGGATGGCACCTACCGAGATCCAGCGCACGCACCCGCTGCCCCTCCACCACCCGCTGCGCGGGTGGTCCCCCTCCCCCAGCAAGCTGTGGGAGGATTTGATAGTGCGGCTATTCCTTTCCCTCGCGAGGGGCCTTCGAGACGCTCAGGCTGAGCGGGGGGAGTCCAGAGGTGCCGCTTCTTCAGGCGCGGCCCTGCCCATCCCCGGCATTTCCTTGATGTACAGGTCGCGCTGCGGGAAGGGGATCTCGATCCCGTGTTCCTTGAACAGGTTCCACACCCGCATCAGCACATCGCCGCGGATATTGCCCATGCCGCCTTCGGGGTCGGCGATCCACGCGCGGATTTCCCAGTTGACGCTGTTGTCGGCAAACTCGGTCATCCACACCCGTGGCGCCGGTTGGCTGAGCACGCGTGGCGCGTCATCGACCGCCTGGTGGAGCAGTTTTTCGACGAGTTGCATGTCGCTGTTGTAACTTACCCCGATCGGGATGCGCATGCGCACGTTGCGGTCGGAATAGGACCAGTTCTCGACCGCCGTGGTCATGAGGTCCTCGTTCGGGATCAGATGCTCCTTGCCGTCGCGGGTGATGACCGAGACGGCGCGCACGCCGATCTTGTTCACCCAGCCGAAACTGTCGCCCACCGCGATGACATCGCCGGGCTTGATCGACCGGTCGAGCAGCAGAATGATGCCGGCAAACAGATTGCCGATCGTCTTCTGCAAGCCGAAGCCGATGGCAAGGCCGAAAGCGCCCGAGAAGAAGCTCAGGGCGGTAAGATCGATGCCCAGCGTGTCGATGCCGATGAAGAAGGCGAGCACGATGACCACCACGCCCGCGATCTTCTGCCCCAGCAGCTTCTGCGTGGGGTCCAGCCCGTCGCTGCTGCCGATGATATGCCCGGCAATGCGGTTGACAACGCGCGCGGCGGTATAGAGCACCAGGATGGTGATCGCGATGGTGACGACCCAGAGCAGCGAGAAGCGCTTCTGGCCGAGATCGAAGCCCACCCGGTCCATCGCGGTGGTGATCGGATCGAGCCCGCCGAACATGCTCGCCAGGATCGAGATGAGCGTGGCGAGGCCGAGGAACGTGCCCAGCCAGTCGGGCATGCGCACGCCGCGCACCAGATCGTTGACGAACAGCGCCAGCGAGATGGCCAGCGTCAGCCCGAACACCACCGAGGCGATCAGGCTCCAGGGGTAGAGGTTCAGCGCCATGCCGATCAGCATCGCGGTGGTGAAGCGGCGCACCATGTCGCGGATACGGCGGCGGGCGAGCGGACTTTCATAGCCCGCGCGCTTTTCCCAGATCGCGGCGAGGCGCAGATAGATAAGGCGGCTCAGCCCCCAGCCGACCATCAGCGCACCGGTGGCGATCAGCGCGGCGACAATGCCTTCGACATATTGCAGGTCATCCGGGCGCTCGATCCAGCCCCAGCGCATGAACAGTGCGGAAATTCCTCCGGTCATGCCGCCATGGTAAACGCGTCCAGCCCCTTGGCAAGGTCGGCGATCAGATCGTCGGGGTCTTCGAGACCTATATGCAGGCGGACGGCAAGCGCATTGTCGTCACCGGCGGGCGGCCAGGGCGTCGCGCTGCGGCAGCGCGCGGGATCGACCGGGATGGCCAGGCTCTCGAACCCGCCCCAGCTATAGCCGATGCCGAACAGCTCCAGCGTATCGATCAGTGCTGCGCGCGCCGCATCGGTACCGCCCCTCAGCACGAACGAGAACAGCCCGCTCGACCCCTTGAAGTCGCGCTGCCAGATGTCGTGGCCGGGGCAGGAGGGCAGGGCCGGATGCAGCACGCGGGCGACCTGGGGCTGTTCGCTCAGCCAGCGCGCGATCCTGAGCGCCGAGGCCTGGTGCTGGCGCAGCCGGACATCGAGCGTGCGCAGGCCGCGCAGCGCCAGCCAGGCATCGTCGGGCGAGACGACATGGCCGAGGCCTTGGGCGGTCTGGCGCAGGCGTGGATACCAGCGGTCGGTCGCAGTGACCGAACCCAGCATCACGTCCGAATGGCCGACTATGTACTTGGTGCAGGCCATGATGCTCATGTCCGCACCCAGCTCGATCGCCGGCAGGAACAGCCCGGTCGCCCAGGTATTGTCGATCAGCAGTGCGATGTCCGGACTGACGGCGCGCGCGGCAGCGCAGATCGCGGAAACATCCTGCACCTCGAAGGTCAGACTGCCGGGGCTCTCCATCAGGATGGCGCGCGTGCGATCGCAGATAAGCGAAGAAATTCCGTCGCCTATCAAGGGATCATAATAACATGTCTCGATACCGAAGCGCTTGAGCAACCCGTCGGCAAAGCTGCGCGAGGGATCATAGGCGCTGTCGGTCATCAGCAGCACATCGCCCGGCGACAGCACGCTGAGCAGCGCGCCGGTGATCGCCGCAACGCCCGAGGGGTAGAGCATCGTGCCATGCGCGCCCGGCTCGAGCGCCGTCAGCGCCTCGGCCAGCGCCCATTGCGTCGGCGCGCCCCTGCGGCCGTAGAAAAAGCGTCCGTCCTCATTGGTTTGCGGGCCGGACTTGAGAGCGGCTGTATCCGGGTACAGGTGCGTGCTGGCGCGCCAGACCGGCGGATTGACCACCGCGCCCGGCTGCTCTGCCGTCCCGGTCCACTCTGCGCGGCGGCCACCGGTGACGAGGCGGGTGGCAGGCGATTGGGGCGAGGAAGGGGGCTTGGGCATCTTGTTGTCCTGTCCTCGCCCCTTCAGGGGAGAGGATACGCAGCCTTGCATGCGCAGCATGCTAGGCAAAGTTGGAGAGGGGCTGCGGCTGGATGCCGACGCCTGCCCCTCTCCCACTGCGACTAGGTTCGCGTGCCGCTCACCAAGTCTCGTTGCCCTCTCCCCTGAAGGGGAGAGGGGGAATAATCAGCCCATTACCTTGGGCGCGTCGGCATCGGCGCCCCATTCGGCCCAGCTGCCGTCATAAAGCGACACGTCGGTCTTGCCGAGCAGGTGCGCGCCAAAGGCGACGACGCTGGCGGTCATGCCCGACCCGCAGGTCGTGACCATCGGCTGTGCAATGTCGATCCCTGCGCCTTCGAACGCGGCCGTGAGGTCGTCGCCGGTCTTCCAGGTGCCGTCGGCATTGAACAGCGCGCTGTGCGGCAGGTTGACCGAGCCGGGAATATGGCCCGAGGCGATGCCGGGGCGCGGATCGGCCTCTGCGCCGGTGAAGCGTGCATTGGGACGCGCATCCACCACCTGTTCGGCCTTGCTGTGCAGGTTCGCGAGCATGTCTGCCTTGGTGCGGACGTTCTTGCGGTCTTCCCACACGGTGAAATGGCGGTGACGCAGCGTTTCCTTGCCGGTCTTGAGCGGGCGGCCTTCGGCCTTCCACTTGGCGATGCCGCCATCGAGAATGGCGACGGCATGCGCACCGAACATGGTCAGCATGAACCAGGCGCGCGCGGAGGACTTGAGCGGGCTGTCATCGTAAAGCACGATGCGGCTGCCATCGCCCAGGCCGAGCGACTGCATGCGGCTGGCGAACTTTTCCGCTGGCGGAAGGGTGTTTTCGACCGAAGCGTTGCTGTCGACCAGCTCTTCGAGGTCCATGAATACCGCGCCGGGGATGTGACCGGCTTCATATTCGGCGAGCGCGTTGCGGCCATGATCGGGCAGAAACTTGGTCGCATCGACGATGCGGAGATCCGAGGCGCCCATTTCATTGGCGAGCCATTCGGTTGAAACCAGCGAATCCATCTTGGGTATTCTCCCTCTGCGATTGGGCGCTTGTTCTTCGGCAATTTCCCGGCTTTTTAGACGTGAAACCCGGCTGGTTGCCCGGCCGGGAATGCCTCTTTTTTGCGCTGCACCATCAACATTATCGCGTTGCTGCGGACACGTCGAGTCGCAACGGAAACGCCGGTCACGATTTTTTGCATATGTTGCAACGGTGTGAATCGGGCGGTGGCCCTGCGCCCGGCCAGGGGCTAGGGGTTCGTCACTTTCAGCTTCCGGGAGATACTCATGCGCATCCTGCTCACCAACGACGATGGCGTTCATGCGCCGGGCCTGGCTGTTCTGCTGGACATCGCCCGTGCGCTGTCCGACGATGTTTGGATCGTCGCGCCATCCGAAGAGCAGTCGGGCGCAGGCCATTCGCTCACCATCACCCGCCCGCTGCGGATGCAGCAGCACGGGCCGCAGCATTATTCGGTGACAGGAACGCCGACCGATGCGGTGATGATGGCGGTGGCCAAGCTGATGAAGGACACGCCGCCCGACCTGATCCTGTCGGGCGTCAATCGCGGGGCGAATCTGGGCGAGGACGTAACCTACTCCGGCACGGTATCGGCGGCGATGGAGGGCGCGCTGGCGGGCATACCGTCGATCGCGCTGAGCCAGGTTTATGCCAAGGAGGGCGCGGGGCTCGACGTTTCGTTCGATGCTGCAGCACGCTGGGGCGAGCAGGTCATCCGCAAGATCATCCGCCAGCCCATGCCGCCGCGGACGCTGGTCAACGTGAACTTTCCGGCCATCGCCGCCGATCAGGTCCGCGGCGTCAAGGTGGTGAACCAGGGCTTTCGCGATTACGGGCGCCTCAAGATCGTCACCAACACCGACCCGCGCGGCTTCGACTATCACTGGTTCGGCCTTGGGGCGGCAGAGCAAAGCCCGGCGCACAGCACCGATCTGGAGGCGGTCGCTGATGGCCATATCGCGGTGACGCCGTTGCACCTCGACCTGACGCATCATCAGTCGATCGCCGCGCTGACGGCCACCTTCGCGGCAGACTGACGCACGGCCGGCTTGTAAATCCTGCGCCCGAGTGTGGCAAAAGCCGCAATCCATGCTAGAGGTCGTGCCATGGTGTGGGGACACAAACGGATCGATGCGGGGCTGGCCATTGCGGCAACCCTGTGCGTTGCAGGCTGCATTCCCGGGGGCGTGACGCCACAGGGGCTGGAGCCGGAAATTACCGAGGCGGGGCAGCCCGCGACGGCACCGGTGGCCGCGCCCGTGGCGGGTAGCGATGCACCCGTCTGGGAGAGCCGCACGGTCGCCGCCAATGCTTCGGACGTGATCGGCACGACCTATATCGTGCAGCCCGGCGATACACTGCGCGGCATCGGCAACCGGACCGGCGCAGGATCGGAGGCGATTGCCGCTGCCAACGGGCTTGCTGCGCCTTATGTGCTGCAACCGGGCCAGCGGCTGACCATTCCCGGCGGCCGCTATCACACCGTGGCACAGGGCGAGACCGGCATTGCCATCGCGCATGCCTATCGCGTCGCGTGGAGCGACATCGTGACGCTCAATGGCCTTGAGGAACCCTATATCCTGCGCATCGGGCAGAAGCTGAAGCTGCCTGTCGGGGCACAGATTGCCGCAGCATCGACCGCCGCGCCGTCCGCGCCCGCCGCAAGGCCCGGCACGCCGACCAGCCGCATAGGCGCGCTGGTGGTCAATATCGACGATGTCGTCACGGGCAGCCAGCCGGCCATTGCCGAAGGCTCTTCCGTCCCCGCCGCCAGGCCAGCGCGCGCGCCGGTGGCGGCGAGCGTTCCCGTCGATGTGCCCAAGGGCTTTTCCGGCAAGTTCGTCTGGCCCATGAGCGGATCGCTGCTCACCCGGTTCGGGCCGGTCGGCAAGGGACAGATCAGCAACGGCATCGATATCGGCGCGACGCGCGGCCAGCCGTTCCGCGCGGCGGCTGATGGCGTCGTTAGTTATGCCGGCAGCGAAGTTGCCATTTATGGCGGGCTGATCCTGGTCAGCCATGGTGGCGGCTGGGTCAGCGCCTATGGCCATGCCGAGCGGATCGACGTGACGCGGGGTCAGGCGGTCAAGGCCGGGCAAGTGCTGGGCGCGGCGGGCCAGAGCGGCTTTGCCGAGACCCCCAAGCTGCATTTCGAACTGCGCAAGGACCGCAAGCCGGTCGATCCGCTGCAATATCTGCCGCGTGGCTGAGGCGGGCCGAATGGCGGATTCCGAAATCAAGCCGCGGGCGCTGCTCAAGCGTGCGGCGCGGCTGCCGGTCTGGGCCGATGTCACCTTGCGGCTGGGCCTTGCCTTTGTCCTGATCGGCTTCGTCATCCTGGTCCACTGGCTCGACCGGGCCGGGCTCAAGGACAATGTCGACAATCATATCAGCTTTCTGGATGTCGTCTATTTCACGATGATCTCTGTCACCACCACCGGTTTCGGCGATATCGCGCCGGTGTCCGACCGGTCACGGCTGATCGAATCGGTGCTGGTCACGCCGGTCCGGGTCGCGGTGATCTTCATCTTTGTCGGCACCGCCTATAGTTTCGTCATCAAGCGCACATGGGAAAAATGGCAGATGAGCAGGATCCAGCAGCGCCTGACAGGGCATATCGTCGTGCTGGGCTTCGGCACCAGCGGATCGGAGGCCGTGCGCGAGCTCGTGGCGCGCGGGACCGATCCCTCGTGCATCGTGGTGATCGACCAGTCGGAAGAATCGCTCGCCCGCGCCGAGGCCATGGGCTGCAACGTGCTGAACGCCGATGCGACGCGTGACGAGACGTTGAAGGACGTGCATATCGACCGGGCGTGCTCGGCAATCGTTTCTGCGGGGCGCGACGATACCTCGATCCTGATCGTGCTGACCATCCGCCACCTTGCGCCCGATGTCCCGATCAGCGTCGTCATCCGTGCCAGCGACAACGAACTGCTCGCGCGTCAGGCGGGAGCCAATACCGTCATCAACCCGGTCAGCTTTGCCGGGCTGCTGCTCGCCGGATCGTGCAGCGGGCCGCATATCAGCAGCTATCTGGCCGATCTCGCCTCGTCGAGCGGGCGGGTGGTGCTGATCGAGCGGCCGGTGCGGACCGAGGAAATCGGCGTGCCGCTGAAGGACATCAAGGATGGTGTCGGGGTGCGCATCTATCGCGATGGCAAGCCCTATGGCTTCTGGGACGACGAAAGTGCCAGCCTGCGCGCCGGCGACCTGATCGTGGTGATCACGCAGGGCGACGGCCGACCGCCAGTGACCATGGCCAGCGACTAGCGGGCGAGCCGCGGCTCGCCCGTCCACATGCCCCTATATTTCCCGATGGGCCCTTGTTTCCCGATCGGCCCTTATTTCCTGATCGGCCCTTATTTCCTGATCGGCCCTTATTTCCTGACCGGGAAGCAGGCCTGGCCGCTGCGCGTCACGCTGTCGCACGCCTTTTTTGCGTCGGCCTGGGTCGCGAACGGCCCTGCCTGCAGCTTGGTGATCGCCCCAGCCTTGACCAGATAGGGCTGCAGGCCTGACAGCGCAGCGTTTCTTTTCTCCATTTCGCTCCACAGGCTGCGTGCGCGCGCTTCCTCGCTGAACGCACCCAGCTGCACGCGCCAGTCGCCTGTGACGGCGGTGGCGGGGGCGGTGCTGGCAGCAGCTGCCAAAGGCGGAGCGACCGGGGTCGAAGGCTTCGGAGCCGGCGTCACGGGCTTGGGCGCGGCGGGCGCCGGCTTGGGCGCCGGGACCGAGGCCGAGGGCGAACCCATGGTGGCGAAATCGACGCCCGCGCTCGCTGCAACGCTGTTGGGACCGGAGGGCAGGGTGGGGATCACCGTTCCATTGGCGCTCGACGGCGGCAGATCGGTGGTCTGGATGGCAGAGCCCGAGGCGGGACGGGAAATCGCAGGCGCGGGCCTGGCAGCAGCGGTGACCACCGGCTTGACCGGAGCGGCAGGCCCCGGCGTGGCGGTCGCCCCCGTCGCGGTATCGGCCAGGGTCATCCCGGCAGCGGCACCGGCCAGCTTCTGACGCTCGGCCACGGCTTCGCGCTCGAGCTGGGCAGCGAGCTGCGTCCCCTGGGTCCGTTCGGCGAGCGGGATATACTTGTCCATCGTCGCCAGGCTGCGCGAGGCCTGGGGCAGGCCCTGGGCCGAGGCGCGGGTCATCAGCGCATAGGCCCGCACCCAGTCCTTCTCGGCAATGTCGCCGTTGAACATCGCGGTACCCAGCACATATTGCGCGCGCGGTTCGCCGCGGGCGGCGGAGGCACGGATATAGGGGATCGCCTCGTCGCGGCGATTGTCCTGGAACAGCACCAGGCCGTAATTGTCCGCCGCCTGGACATGGCCGCGATCGGCGGCCTTCTTGTACCAGGCTTCGGCCTGTTTCAGATCCATCGGAACGCCGCGACCCAGCTTGTAGGCCTGGCCAAGGTTGAACTGCGCATCGGCATCGCCCTTGGCAGCGGGATCGCGCCATTCGGCCACGGCCTTGGCAAAATCGCCGCGCTCCCAGGCATCGACCCCGGCCTTGACATCGGCCAGAGCCGGGCTGGCCATGCCCAATGCCAGCGCTGCAGCGCCCAACATATGAAAATGGCGAGAAAATTTTGTCGAACGTGCCATGCGGGTCTTGCTCCAACGCAAATGGTAAAACCGTGTGCCGATCCTGACCATCGGCATCGACGCGGCAGGCCGGACGTGCCGACCTTTGCGTGCGTAAATCGCTATAGCTAACGACAGGTTAGCAAAGCGTTGCCGCCTGCATCAAGGGGCCTTGATCGGGCCTGCAAAGCCCGATTCTCCGGCATTGGGACAGCCATGGTCCCTGCCGCGTTAACTCAAAATTAGCCGCCAACCAGCATTTTCTCCTTAACCGAATGGACCGGACAGGGGGTTTGGAGTGCGCGTACTCGCTTTGGCATCTCAAAAAGGTGGATCGGGCAAGACGACCCTTTCGGGTCATCTCGCCGTCCAGGCGCAGCTGGCGGGCGATGGCCCGGTGGTGCTGATCGATATCGATCCGCAAGGCTCGCTCGCCGACTGGTGGAACGAGCGCGAGCCCGAATATCCCGCCTTTGCCCAGACCACCGTCGCGCGGCTGCCTGCCGATCTTGCGATCCTGCGCCAGCAGGGCTTCAAGCTCGCGGTGATCGATACGCCGCCCGCCATCACCATGGCGATCCAGTCGGTGATCTCGGTCGCCGAACTGATCGTGGTGCCCACCAGGCCCAGCCCGCACGATCTGCGCGCGGTCGGCGCGACGGTCGACCTGTGCGAGCGCGCGGGCAAGCCGCTGATCTTCGTGGTCAATGCCGCCACGCCCAAGGCGCGGATCACCTCAGAAGCGGCCGTGGCCCTGTCCCAGCATGGGACAGTCGCGCCGACGACGCTGCACCACCGCACCGACTTTGCCGCCTCGATGATCGATGGCCGCACGGTGATGGAGGTCGACCCCAATGGCAAGTCTGCCGGAGAGGTGCGCGCCTTGTGGACCTATATTTCCGACCGGCTGGAAAAGAACTTCCGCCGCACCGTCTTTGCCGTGCCCAACGCGCCCATCGCGCCGGGGGCCATCCGCCCGATGGGTGGCTTCGGCCGCCGCGTGGCGGGTTCGTGATGCAGCGGCGGGGGCAAGGATGAGCTTTATGGCGGAACCCAAACCAATGGCGTCGCTTTCTTCCGGTCTGCTTGCGCGCAAGGGGGCGGCCCGGCCCGCGATGCGGCGCCAGGGCATGGATGGCCTGGGCACGATGGGCGGCGCAGCGATGCCTGCCAGTCCCTATGGCCTGCAGGAAGACCTGGGCTGGAACGACATGGGCTATGATGTCGATCCGGCGCATGAGGAACGCGCGCCGCAATATGGCAATCTGCTGGCAGGCGCGATCCCCGACACGGCGCCGTCCCAGCCGGCGGCCGAAAGCGCGCTGCCACCGGTCCCTGTCGTGCCCGATGTGGTGCGGCAGCAGGCAGAGATCGCCGAGCGGCTTGCCGAACCGGCTGTAGTCGCGGAACCCGCGCCGGAAGCGGTCACGGAGCCCGAGCCGGTCGCGCACGAACCGGTCGCGCCCGAGCCAGTCCCAGTGTCCGAACCGGTCGCCGAACCTGTAGCCGCCCCCGTTCTCGCCGTCCGTCAGCGCAAGCGCAAGCAGGCGGTGATGGAGGAAGTGGTCGCCGCTGCGGTCCAGTCCTCGGCGCGCCGCGCGGCCTTCACGCTGCGGCTCGACAGCGAGCGGCACCTGCGGTTGCGGCTGGCCAGCGCGGTCAGCGGACAGTCCGCGCAGCAGCTTGTAACGGCCGCACTTGACGAATTGTTAACCAAAATGACCGAAATAGAGGAACTGGCAGGTCGTGTGACGCGACCGGCTGCGCGTTGACGCGCAGGCAGGCAAGTCGGGGCCGACGAAGAGGGAACTTAGGCTATGGCAAGCGGAACCAAGATCAACCGGGCGCTGGCGCTCAAGCTGGCGGCGTCGACCATCCTGGTCGGCAGCGTGCTGGTCAGCTGCTCGGCGCATGGCGATGGCGGCCGTCCGCAGAGCCTTTCGTCCTCGGCCAGCAAGGCGCTTGCCTCGGGCAATGCCGACAAGGCGCTGGAAAAGGCCGAAGCCGCGGTCGCGCTCGACCCGCGCAATGCCGAACTGCGCAAGACGCTGGCTCAGGCCTATCTCGCCAATGGCCGCTTTGCCTCTGCTCGCCAGTCGCTCGACGATGCGCTGGCGCTGGGCGATGCCAGCGCGCGAACGATCATCAGCCTGGCGTTGATGCACGTCGCCGAAGGACGCCCCAATGCGGCGCAGGCGCTGCTCGAACAATATCGCGAAACCATTCCCGCCAGCGATTACGGTCTGGCCGTCGCGCTCGCCGGTGACAGCAAGGCGGGTGTCGATGTGCTCGCACAGCTGATACGGTCTGGAGATAACACCGCCAAGGTACGGCAGAATCTCGCTTTTGCCTATGCGCTCGATGGTCGCTGGCGCGAGGCGCAGATCATGGCGGGGCAGGATCTCGACCCCAAGGTCGCGGAAGGCCGCATTGCCGAATGGGCGCGCATCGCGCATCCCGAGGCCCATGTGCAGCGCGTTGCTTCGGTGCTGGGCGTGACGCCCGTCGCGGGTGATCCCGGCCAGCCGGTGATGCTGGCGCTGTCGGCCACGCCCTCGATGGGCGAAACCGCGACGCAGATCGGGCAGCAGGCTCTGGCCTCGGCTGCCGGACCGATCGAACTGCCGCCGGTCGAAGATACGCCGATGGAACTGGCCGGTGTCGAATCCGTGCCCGTTCCGGCTTCCGAACTTCAGGATGCACCTGCATCTGCACCCGCGCCGGTCCATGCCGAAGCTGCGCCTGCCGTGGCTCCGGCCGCTTCGGGCGCGATCGTGGCTCCGCTGATGACCGCGCGCGAGATCGTCCAGCCGCTGCCCGCCAGCTATCGCCGCAAGGCGGTGCGCAAGCTGCGTGCCGACCAGACGGCCAAGCGGCAGATGATCGTCGAGCAGGAGCCGGTGCGCACCGCTGCCGCCGCGCCCAGGGCTCCGGCTCCCAAGGCCGCGCCCGCCAAGGCCGCACCTGCGCCCGCCACCTTCCAGAAGGCGAGCTTCTCGCCGGTCAGCAATGGCGCGTTCGCGGTGCAACTCGGCGTGTTCTCGAGCGCGGCCAATGCCAACCGCGCCTGGGCCGGTTACAGCGCCAAGCACAAGGATCTCGCGGCTTTCTCCAAGGTCGCCGTGCCCACCACCGTTGGCGCGCGCACGCTGCACCGCCTGACCGCGAACGGCTTTGCCGACGAAAAGAGCGCCCGCGCGATGTGCGCCCAGGTCCGCTCGGCCGGCGGCGAATGCATCATCGCCCGCGCCGTGACCACCAAGCCCGCCGGCACCCAAATCGCCGCCCGCCGCTGAGGCTGGTCAGCACACCGCCACACCACTCATCGTCATTCCCGCGAAAGCGGGAATCCCGCTGCTCGCGAGGGCTGAGGCCGGTTGGGCGCTTGCGAAGGGCTGTAAGCGTCCGGCTTAGGCTCCCAGTGCAGCTGGTGGTATTGGCTGCTACTGGGCGGGAAACTGCCGTTGACCGTTGTGCGCCAACTGCTACCCTGTGCAGCGTATGATTAAGCTCGTCACCGCTCTGCCGCTTCTAATGATGGTAGCCGGATGCACCGACTTCAACGAACCGGAGGCAGTCGACCCTTCTCCTGTCATGGGCTGCTATGTTGCTCCTGACGCACCTTCCCTGAGTGTCCAGTCGAACGGTGTTCGGATCGGGGAAAGCCCCGCAGTCCTCCCACTTCGATACACACAGCACAAAGTCGGTATGGTTTTTGAGATACCTATGGTCGCCTCAGTCGAAAAAGGCGAGTTTGAGATCAAGTCAGGAGACACGCAATTCTATCGAGTTCTACTGACCGACAGCGGACCTACTTTACTGGTGGCAGCCTACCAAGACAGCACTCTGCGGCACTATAAACGACGCTCGCTAAGTCCTTGCTGATCTGACGTCCGCAAGGGGGGCGTTTGCTGACCAGCAAGTTTTGTCTTCCGCAGTCCCAAAGTCACCCCACCTCCGCTCAGCCTGAGCTTGTCGAAGGCCCCGCGCCATCATCAGCAGAATTGCGCAACCCCCTCGAAAGCCGCGAGATCAGTTCCCAATCTCCAGCAATCAGCGCCTGTTTTTTCGCTCGCGACCAGCCCTTGATCTGCCGCTCCACCCCGAACGCGTCCTCGCGCGAGGGAAAGTTCTCCGACCAGACCAGTTCAACAGGCCGTCTTTTCGCGGTATAGCCCCCGCAGGAACCGCTGGTGTGCTGGGACATCCGGTATTCGAGGTCGTCAGTATGCCCGGCATAATAACTGCCGTCGCTGCATCGCAAAAGATACGCGTAAAAGGCCATAGCCCAGAATAGCGGTTTCGCGGGGCCTTCGACAAGCTCAGGCTGAGCGGGGGTGGTGCAGAGGGCGCGTTGCCTTTGGCAAGCGCAGACTGAGCGGCCTTAGGGCCAGCGAGCCAATTTCCTCGAGCTATACCGCAAAGCGGGACCCCCGCTTTCGCGGGGGTGACGGGGCAGGAGTGGGGCTTGGGGGAGCGTCGCTCGCCGCTCATCCCTCACCCCCCAACCACTCACGCCGCGAGCGGTCGTTCTGCCTCCGCCATGTCGCTCTCCAGCGCATATTCCTGCGCCATCGCCTCATAGCCACGGCCCAGGCTGAAGCGGGGGCGGGTGGTGCCGGTGGGGGTGAAGCCCAGACGCCGCAGCACCGCGCCCGACGCGGGGTTGTCGATATAGTGGCTGGCGACGATCCGGCGGTGGCCGAGTGTCCAGGCATTGGCGATCACCGCGCGCGCCGCCTCGGTCGCATAGCCCTGGCCCCAATGGTCGCGTGCGATCCAGTAGCCGAGCTCGGCCTCGCCCGCATCTGTCTGCCCGAGACCGCAGCTGCCGATCAGCGTCTGCCCGGCATCGCCCGGCAGGGTCAGCAGATAATGCGGATAGAAGGGGTCCTGCGCGCGCGCGGCGAATTCGCGTGCGTGTTCAGCGCTATAGGGCCAGGGCGCGCGGGCAAGATTGCACACGATGCCTGCGTCGTTGATGCCTGCGAACAGCGCTTCTGCATCTTCGGGCCAGACTGGCCGCAGCAACAATCTTTGCGTTCTTGCGAACATTATGTCTCTCCTGTGTTGCCCGCGCCATGCCAGCCTATGATGACAGGCCGGAGTCAGTGCGGTGACAGGGAGACAAAAAGAAAGGGAGACGGGACGGACCCCATCTCCCTGTCATCTGGTCCGGGTTTTCACCGGCCGGGGTCATCCCTTGAAGGACGACCCGTCATCGATCGTCCGTTATTCGGCGGCTTCCGCCATGGCCGGGGCCACGACCGATACGTATTTGCGACCAAGGCGACCTTCGTGGAACTTCACGCGGCCTTCGGTGAGCGCAAACAGCGTATGGTCCTTGCCCATGCCGACATTGGCACCGGCATAGACCTTGGTTCCGCGCTGGCGGATGATAATGTTGCCGCCGATGACGGGCTCGCCACCGAACTTCTTCACGCCGAGACGACGACCTGCGGAATCACGACCGTTGCGCGACGAACCGCCTGCTTTCTTATGTGCCATTTCTCAAAACTCCTTGGGTTCGCGCGCGATCAGGCGTTGTCAGCCGACGAATCGGTGTCAGCGGCCTTCTTGGTGGCAGCCTTCTTGGCCGGAGCCTTTTTGGGTGCAGCCTCGGCAGCGGGGGTTTCGGCAGCGGCTTCGACCGGAGCTTCGGTCTTGGCAGCGGCGGCCTTCTTCGGCGCAGCCTTCTTGGCTTCTTCGCCCACGGCCACGATGCGCAGGATCGTGTGCTGCTGACGATGGCCGAGCTTGCGGCGATAGTTGTGGCGACGCTTCTTCTTGAAGATCACCACCTTTTCAGCCTTGGCTTGGGCGATGATTTCGGCGGAGACGACCACACCGGCCACATCCTTGACCTCGCCGCCGTCGCCGGCCAGCAGAACGTCGTTCAGCGCAATGACGTCGCCAGCCTCGCCGGCCAGCTTTTCCACTGCGATTTTGTCTCCGGCTGCAACGCGATACTGCTTGCCGCCTGTGCGCACGATAGCGAACATGGGTTGTCTCGTTTCTGTTTGCTTCAATCGGGTTCCGGGCACGCAAATTGTGATGATCGCCTGTTTCATCTTGCCTGTTGCCAGACCCGAATCGGCAGAGTGAAAACCACTGCCCTGCGACGGGATGTCCCGCGCCGGAAAGCCATGCCCGTTAGGTGAAAGCGGCGGTGCTGTCAACCGCCGCGGCGGCTTTTTTGGGCGGTTATGCGCATCAAGGCTGCGCCGCGACGCAAGCCGGTTGCCCGCGATTGCGTGCTGTCCTAGAGCCTGGGGCCATGAAAGTCACCCCGGCAAATATCGCCCGCCTTGTGCTGTCCGCTGCCCCGCTGCTGCTGGGAGGGTGTCTCAAGCCCATGGCCGAACTGCCCTCGCTAGAACGTCGCGCGGTCGAGCTGCGTGATCGCGAGGCCGAGGCCAAGGCGCCGCCGCCGCCGGTGGAATCCGCGGTCGATCCGGCGCTGGCCCGCGATCTGGCCGCGATGCTGGCGCGCGCGGACACGGCGGAGGCAGACTTTGCCGTGGCGCACTCTGCCGCGCAGCAGGCGGCAGGCGCCGCGCGGGGCAAGGACGTGGGCAGCGAGCTCTGGTCGGTGGCGCAGACCCGGATCAGCGCGCTCGATGCGCCCCGGCGCGAACTGGCGCAGATCCTCGGCGATCTGGAGGAGCTCTATGTCGCGCGATTGCAGAAAGAGGCGGCTGGCGAGCTGAAATCGGGCGGCAGCGACCAGATCGAACAGGCGCGGCAGCACGTTCTGGCGCTTCTTGCCAATCAGAATGAGGTCATCACCCGTCTCAAGGCCAGCCTCGCCAGTTGACCTGATTTTACCGGGCGCGCCCCTCGGCTCGTCGCAACCCTCGTCGCAGCGGCACGTATTGCCCGCATCGTTCAACGAGGAATTTGCGTCATGAAGAGCCTTTATACCGCCACCGCCGCTGCCGCCCTGATGCTGACCGGCACCAGCGCGTTCGCTCAGGCCGACACTACTACCACCGACCAGCAGCGCTCGCGCCAGCAGGAGCGGCTGAACTCGATCTTCGGCGCGCTGTTCGGCGACCGTACCGGATCGACCCAGTCGATCGAGGCGCAATGGTCGTTCGGGCGCACCCCGCTCGCGACCCAGCGCGGGCAGTTCGAGGCGCGGGTCGATGCCGATGTGCGTTCGGGCCAGATCGACCGCCGCACCGGCGACCGGCTGAAGAGCGACTTGTATGATCCGGGCCTTGTCAAGATCGCATTGAACGGTTCCTTCTGTTGACGCGTTGGGGGCCCCACACGCAATGCTCAAGGATTGGCTTCATTCGTTCCGAGGTCAGCTGATGCACTATCCGTGCATAGACTTGTATCCGGTCGCGGCCGTTCCCGCGCACCATAATCCGTATTCACATCCCCGGATCGAGCAAAGGCGGATGCGGACCAAACTACTACTGGGCGTTTTCAGGCGCCATCAACTTTCCCGGTCACGCATCACACCAATCCGCGTCGCCTTATCGAGCCTGTTGCAACATAGGCATCAGGCGGCGCGGAGCTCGGCACCTTGAGGGACCAGACCGGTCTCCACAAAGCGCCAAAGCGCGATCAACAATTTTCGGGCGAGCGCAACGATCCCCACCTTTGCCGCGCGAGCGCCGTTGCCTTTGAACCGGTTGCGATACCAAACGGTCAGTTCGCTACTTGGCTGATATTTCAACCAACACCAGGCAAGTTCCACCATCTGCACACGTGTGCTTCGGTTACCGGCTTTGCTGATGCCCTGATCACGCGACACGTCGCCGCTGGCGAAGGGCGCCGGAGCTAACCCAAGGAAGGCCGCGACGTGTCGTCGGCTTTCGAACTTTCGGCAAAAAACCTCAGCAACCAACATTGCCGCGCTGTTCGGACCAATGCCCTTCAGCTGCTCAAGGCGAACCGCTTTCTCTCGGCATGGGAAGGTAGACTCCTCATGGAGCACAACTTCAGCCCGGTCCCGCTCGATGTCCTTGATCTGATCGTTGAGCAACGCGAGCCGTTCGAAACAGCGCTCAATTTGTCGACGAAGGTTTGGTGGCAAAGGCCGCCCATCGCCGGTGCGCATGTCGTCGAGCTGTTTTGACCAGTCACCGCCCTTGATGGCTTTGACAGATCGTATGCCCTGTAATGCAAGTAGCCCCCTGATCCGAGAGATAATTCGGGTGCGCTCGTGCACGAGATCGCCGCGCTCCCGCATTACTCTGCGCGCGTCCTCCTCCTCGGGGGAGGGCACGTCCACGACACGGCACACGCTTTTGTCGCCAGCGAGATAGGCTTTGAGGATTCCGATCATTGCTTCGGCGTCGATCCGGTCGGTTTTTGCGCGCCTGCCTCGCCGCGACACGAGGAAGCTGGCGGGATCCAGCACATATGTATCGATATCGTTCGACCGCAGTAGCCTTGCGAGCCAGAAGCCATCATATCCAATCTCGAAGCACAGGCGAATGGCGGCAGGTTCACCGATACGATCAGCGGCCTTGCACTCAAGATTGCGAAGGTGACTGATCAGTGCCGCGCTGTTCCCGGCAGGAATTGTCCGTAGCGAAGGCTTCGCGGCTCCTGGCGAGAGCGAAGCAACAAGCCAGTTGCGCTTGCTGAGCTCAACGCTGACAATGACAGAAGTCTTGGGGCAGTAATCTGACGACGAGTTCTCCATTTAGCGTTCTCCGTGGGGTTTGACGGAACAACGGCATAGCCGATCCGGCCTGCATAGGATCTATTATGATCTCGTCCAGCTTGAGGCGCGTTACGGCGCCGACCGTCGCTTCACCGTGCAGGAGCGCGAGGAACTGGCCGAGCGCTATGCGCGGCTGACCCAGGTGATCGCCGACGGGGCCTATGGCGACGAATATGAATCGGACATCGGCATCTCGGTGGCCGATGGGCAGACCGAATTCAACCAGCGTGTCGATGCTGCGGTGTCCGCACGGCGCATCACCCGCGTGGCTGGCGCGCGGCTGAAGACCGATTACGCGGCGCTGGTGCGCACCGAGGCGACCTATCTGCGCGATGGCCGCATCACCGATCAGGAGCGCGACGATCTCTATACCCGGCTCGAGGCGCTCGATGCCCGCGTCGGCGACATGGCCTCGACCGGTGGCGGCAGCGCGGTGCAGACCCCGCGTGCGCGTCTGGATGCCATCGCCCGGGCGCTGCCTTCCAGCGGCCTTTCCGCCAGCGGTCAGGCGCAGCTGCGTGTCGAGCATGAGGATCTGACCCGGCTTGAGGCCGCCTATGCACGGCTCAACGCCAGCGCCGATGATCGCGCCTATCTCGATCGCCGGCTGACCGATCTTGAGACGCGTGCCCGCGTGCGTCGCTGACCCGGAACGAGGCAGCATCCCTTCGACGGAAGCGATGTTGCCTCGTTTTACATTCGCGATTGCCGAGTCGGAAATGAGTCGATAGCTTCCCGTTCACCATACGGCGGGAGGGCGGTGATGGTGGATGACCCGATCTGGCAGGCGCTGGCTGCCATGCGTATCGAGCCTGAGGGCGCGGCGCTCGGCTTCACCCGGCGGCTGGCCCGCGAAAATGGCTGGTCGCGCAGCCATGCCGAGGCGGTTTTCCACGAATACCGCCGCTTCCTCTATCTCGCCGCAACCGGCAGCGGCGAGGTCACCCCCTCCGATCAGGTCGATCAGGCCTGGCATCTGCACCTGACCTATACCCGGCATTACTGGGAAGAATTGTGCGCACGGATCATCGGGCGGCCGTTGCACCATGGCCCGACCGCGGGCGGTGCATCCGAAGGGCGCAAGTACCGCGCACTTTATGCCGAGACGCTGCGGCGCTACCGCGAGACGTTCGGGCAGGAACCGCCATGCGATATCTGGCCGCCCTCCGACCTGCGTTTCGGGACGCGCTATCAATGGGTCGATACCCGCCGGCATTTTCTGCTGCCGCGCAGGATGGTGTCGATCGCGGGCATGGCAGGCGGTGCGGCATTGCTCGCGGCCTGTACCGCGCTGGTTGCCAGGACAAGCGGACCTGCATCCGATATCGCTTCCGGGTCGGGCTGGAACGCGTTTCTCCAGTCGGATTACGGCATCCCCTTGCTGATCGTCGCGATATTCGCGCTCCTCATCCTCGTCGGAATGCTGCTGGCTCGGCGGCGCGCGTCGGCAGGATCGGGGGCAGGATCGAGGGCAGTCGCGCGGCGGCGTCGGCGGGACGACAGCAGCCGCGACAGTTCGGGCGGGTCTTTCGATAGCTGGTCGTCTGCCGGAGGAAATACCGCAGCGGCGGGCGGCGCAGCCTTTGCAGCTGGCGGCGATTTTGGCGGTGGCGGGGCTGATGCCAGCTGGGATGACGGGGCCGGCGGCAGCGATTCGGGTGGTGACAGCGGCTGCAGTAGCGGCTGCGGAGGGTGCGGCGGGGACTGACGCCCCCGCCGATCGAGCCTCTCAGGCTTTCACGAGACCGATCTCGACCAGCCGCTCGTGCAGATAATCGTCGGCCAGGATCGCATCGGGATAGCGGTTGGGCCGCTCGGCGCTGATGCAGCCTTCGAGCGTGCGGATCGGGAAATCCGACCGCAGGTGCAGGAAGAAGGGCATCGAATAGCGGCTGTAGCGCGCGCGGTCGCCCGCAGGGTTGCGCACGCGGTGCGTGGTCGAGGGCAGGACGTGGTTGGTCAGCCGTTGCAGCATGTCGCCGACATTGACGACCAGCGCGCCTTCGGGCGGGCGCATGTCGATCCACGATCCGTCCCTGGCGAGAATCTCGAGACCGCCTTCTTCGGCCCCCAGCAGCAACGTGATGAGGTTGATATCCTCGTGCGCGCCCGCGCGGATCGCGCCTTCTTCGCCCTGCGAGGCATCCATCGGCGGATAATGCAGCAGCCGCAGGATCGAATTGCCTTCGTGCACCGCCGGTTCGAACCAGTCGGCATCCAGGCCCAGATAGACCGCAATGCGCGACAGGATGATATTGCCGACCCGGTCGAACTCGGCGAACAGCGGCTCGAAGGTCTCGCGGAAATGCTCGGGGCGCTCGGGCCAGACATTCCTGGGCATGGTGTGCGCGATCGGGCTTGCGGGGTCGATCTCGCGCCCGACATGCCAGAATTCCTTGAGATCGTGCGCCTTGGCATCCTTGGCGATCTCGGTGCCGAACGGCGTATAGCCGCGCTGGCCGCCGGCCTCAGCGTCATAATAGCGGCGCTTCTCGTCGGTGGGCAGCGCGAAGAATTCGGCCGTCTTGTCCCAGCCCTGGCGCACCAAAGCGGGATCGAGGCCATGATCCTTGATCATCGCAAAGCCATAGGTGGAGAAACTGTCGCCGAGCTTCTGCGCGAGCGCGGCAGGTTCGTCGGTGAGCGAGAGAATGGGCAGTTGTATCATGAGGTCGTCCGCAATAGCTGAGTCTCGAAGTTCGAGCGATGCGCTCACTTAGGCGCTCAGACGGGAAAAATCATGACCCAATATTGGCTGATGAAGTCCGAACCCGAGGAATATGGCTGGCACGACCTCGTGCGCGACGGCGAGGGGGTATGGGACGGGGTGCGCAACGCGCAGGCCTCGAACAACCTGAAAGCGATGCGCGAGGGCGATCTGGCGCTGTTCTACCATTCGCGCACCGGGCTGGAGGTCGTCGGCATCATGCGGGTGAGCGCGGCGGCGTTTCCCGATCCCAGGGACGAGACCGGGCGCTGGGTCGCGGTGAAGGTGCAGCCGGTCGATCCATTGAAGCGGCCGGTTTCGCTCAAGGCGATCAAGGCGAATCCGAAACTGGCCGATATGGCCATCCTGCGCCAGTCGCGCCTGTCGGTCGCTGGCGTAACTTGCGACGAATGGAAGGAGATTCTCCGGCTCGCCGGGAACGCCGAGTAAGGCCTTGCGTAAATGCTCCGAAGGCAGGCCTCCCCGACTTGCCGCAAGAAGGAGCATTATCATGGGTGAACTCAAGGACAAGGCCGCAGGCACCGCAAACGATCTGGCCGGCAAGGTCAAGGAAGGCATCGGTGCCGCCACCAACAACCCCGAACTCGAAGCCGAAGGCGAAGCGCAGCAGCTCAAGGGCAAGACCCAGAAGCTGAGCGGCGACGTGAAAGGCGCGTTCGGCGACAAGGTGTGATCTTCTGATCCACTTTGGCTGATTTGAAAAAACCGGCGTTCCCGAGCTAACAGGGAGCGCCGGTTTTTTTGTGTGCCGGGTGGTCAATCCCTCTCCCTTGATGGGAAAGGGCTGCGAAGACTTGGGCCGCATGGCCCTAGTCGAAGCGGGGTGAGGGTGAAGATGCGCCACCGTTCGCGCACATCACCCTCATCCAACTCCGCCTAGCTTCGCTGCGCTTAGCAAGGCTGCGTATCTTTCTCCCATCAAGGGAGAAGGTTTGAGTGGCGCGCAGTGTTAGCCCTCTCCCCTCCGAGAAAGAGGGTTGCGCAGGCTTGGTGCGCGCAGCGAACCTAGCCGGAGCTGGGAGAGGGGGCAGCAGCGGTTGAGGTCAGCGCTCCCGCAATCCCGTCACCGTCGCCCCGCTCGCGGCGATATTCTCGATATCGGTCTTCAGATGCAGTAGCTTCAGCCCCGGCTGCGCCAGCGCCTCGGCGAGCGCGGGGGCGAATTCCTCCGTCCGCTCGACCGTCGCCGCCCAGCCGCCATAGGCACGCGCGAGCATCGCGAAATCGGGATTGTGCAATGTGGTGGCAGAGAGCCGCGCCGGATATTCGCGCTCCTGGTGCATGCGGATGGTGCCGTACGCACCATTGTCGATCACCAGCACCAGCAGGTCCGCACCATATTGCACCGCGGTCGCCAGTTCCTGCCCGTTCATCAGGAAATCGCCATCTCCCGCCAGCGCTACCACCTTGCGGTGCTTGAGGCGCAGCGCGGCGGCGACGGCGGCGGGCACGCCATAGCCCATTGCGCCGGCGGTGGGCGCAAGCTGGCTCGGCTTTTCGCCATAAGGCCAGTAGCGGTGCCACCAGCCCGAAAAATTGCCCGCACCGTTGCAGATGACGGTATCGGCAGGCATCGCCTCGCGCATCGCCTTGACGCACTGGCCGAGATCGAGCGTAGCGCCGGTCGGCTGCGGGTCGGACCAGGCGAGCCATTCGGCATGCGCCTCGGCGCCGCTAGCGAAATGCACGTCGTCCTCATCCCATAGGGCGGCAGCTTCGGCAAACTCGTCCATGTCGGCGCAGAGCGGCAGGTCGGTGCGATAGACCCGGCCCAGCTCATTGGGGTCGGGATGGACATGCACCAGCGTCTGGCCGGGATGCTCGGTCGTGATCAGCGTATAGCCATCGGTGGTCGCCTCGCCCAGCCGCGCGCCGACCGCGAGGATCAGGTCCGCCGCCTTGACCCGCGCGACCAGCCTGGGATTGGGGCCATAGCCCAGATTGCCCGCCCATACCGGCGAGGCGTTGTCAAATGCGTCCTGCTGGCGGAAGGCGCAGGCCACCGGCAGGCCGATGCGCTCGGCAAAGATCCGGAAATTCGCGCGCGCCGACGGGGACCAGTCCGCCCCGCCGACGATCGCAATGGGGGCTTTCGCCTGGCCTAGCATCTCCATCAGCACGGCAAAGCCATTGGGGCAGACCGGTTGCGCCGGGCGGGTGACACGCGGGCGGTCGGCGACTTGCGCCACATCTTTCAGCATATCCTCGGGCAGCGCCAGCACCACCGGGCCGGGCCGTCCGGAGATCGCCACCGAAAAGGCGCGCGCGACATATTCGGGTATGCGCGCCGCATCGTCGATCCGCGCCGCCCATTTGCACAAGGGCGCGAACATCGCCTGGAAATCGACCTCCTGAAAGCCTTCGCGGTCCCTCATCCCCCGGTCGACATCGCCGATGAACAGCACCATCGGCTTGCTGTCCTGCATGGCGACATGCACTCCGATGCTGGCATTGGTAGCCCCCGGCCCGCGCGTGACGAAGGCGACGCCCGGCCGTCCGGTCATCGCGCCATCGGCACAGGCCATGAAGGTGACGCCGCCCTCCTGACGGCAGACCACGGTGTCGATTTCGGGCACATCGTGCAGAGCATCAAGCACCGCAAGGAAGCTCTCGCCCGGCACGGTGAAGATGCGGTCACAGCCCTGCGCCACCAGCTGATCGACAAGAATGCGCCCGCCGGTGCGGGGGGAAATGCCAGTCATCAAACGTCCTCGCCTGTTATCGTTGCTTATTCGTCGCCGTAGACGGCTACGCTGCTCGCCCCGGCACTTGTTGCCATGCCACGATACATGCCGGGCGTGCGGAAAGCATAGCCCTGATGGCCCCAGGGAGTGAGGTAGATGACCCCGCCGGTGCCGCCCAGATCGACCATCTCGGCCATCACCGCATCGACGATCTCCTGCACCTCTTCGGATGACAGCGCGGTGGCGAGCAGCCTGCCGCGCGCTGGTTCATCGAGCGGTGCGCCGCTGCGCTCGGCCTCCTGCGCCAGAAACTCGGCGCGTGCCTCGGCCTTCAGGCGGATGCGCGTGCAGATTTCGTGCGCCACGCCGACGCGAATGAAGAATTCGCCCGCGCCGGTGGCGGAGATCGCGCACGACCGGTCATCGGCATAGGTGCCTGCGCCGATCAGCGGCGAATCGCCGATGCGGCCATAGCGCTTGCCGGTCAGCCCCCCGGTCGAGGTACCTGCGGCGACATGGCCGTTGATGTCGCGCGCGACGGCGCCGACCGTGCCGTATTTCATGTCGACATCGAACCAGCCCGTGCTGTTGGCCTTCAATTCCTCTAGCTGGCGCAGGCGCTCGGGCGTGCCGAAATAGGCGTTGTCGACTTGGGTAAGGCCCATTTCCGCCGAGAAGCGGTCCGCCCCTTCGCCGGAGAGCAGCACATGCGGGCTGTCTTCCATCACCTTGCGCGCAAGCAGGATCGGGTTTTTCGTATGGTGCGCGCGGGCGATGGCGCCGGCGGTGCGGTTCGCCCCGTTCATCACCGCCGCATCGAGCTCGATCTTGCCCTCATAGGTATAGACCGATCCGTGCCCGGCGTTGAAATGCGGATCGTCCTCCAGCACGACGATCGCCGCCTCGACCGCGTCCAGTGCGCTGCCGCCCTGCGCCAGGATCTCCGATCCCGCCGCCAGCGCCCGATCGAGCCCGGCGCGCGCGCCCGCATCGGCTTCTGCGCTCAGACGGCCGCGTTCGAATTGGCCCGATCCGCCATGAATGACCAGCGACCAGCCATGATCGGCGGTGGTTTCGGACAAAACATCGGACATGGGGGCAGGCTCCGGGTGAGGCGGGGAAACAGGGGGCCGCGATTAGGCGGCTTTGCCCTTCCACGCAAACTTTGTGTGGATTGATCCGCCCTACCGTCGCAATGTCCGGGCAGGGGCAAAGGTTCCATCCGGGGGAAGACGATGCAAGCGCAGATCACGATTGCCGAAGACGATTTGACCGGTGCGGATATTGTCGCGTTGCTGCGCTATCACCTCGATCAGATGGTCCGGCACTCGCCGATATGCTCGGTCCATGCCTTTCCCGTCGAGCGGCTGCGCGCGCCCGATGTCAGCTTCTACGCGTTGCGCGTCGACGGCCAGCTCGCCGCGTGCGGCGCGCTCAAGCAGATCGACGCAAGCCATGGCGAACTGAAGTCGATGCGCACCGATCCGAAATTCCTGCGACGCGGCCTTGGCGAGGCGATGCTGCTGCACCTGATGGCCGAGGCGCGGGCGCGGGGCTATGCGCGGCTGAGCCTGGAAACCGGCAAGCCCGAGCCCTTTCACGCGGCGCATGCGCTCTATCGCAAGCACGGTTTCAGCGAATGTCCGCCCTTTGGCGATTACACCGAAGACCCGTTCAGCCTGTGCATGACGCGGGCGCTATGACCATCACCTGACGACCGATACGTCCGTCACCCAGACGCGCGGCCAGTCCCACGCGCCGCGGCAGTCGTCCATCACATGGCGCTCGGCCAGGCGGAACTGCTCGCCATCCCAGACATATTGACTGGCGGTGCCGCAATCGCCGAGGCCGCGCCCCTTGGCGAACTCGGCCAGGCGGCCGGTGGCCGGTTCGAAGCTGGCATTGACCACCTGGGCAACGTCCGCATTCTCGCCCCAGCCGGTCTCGCTGTCGAACCTTGCCCTGGTGAAGGTCCAGTCGGCATTGGGGTCCTCCATCGGACGCTCGGCGATCATCACCGCAGATCCGAAATTATACGCCCCCGAATCGCATGCGATCAGCACCAGCGCCATGTCCCTGCCGCCGCGCTGTCCCAGTGGCTCGACCGTGTCCTCGGCACCTTCCATGCGATATTCGCATCCCGTCTCGGCGATGACCTCCGGATAGCGCTTGAGATCGGGCAGCGCGATCAGCTTGGTGGCGGCGCGGGCGATCAGCTCGGGCGCAGCGGGGGGCAGGGCAGTATCGGGCTTCGGACCAGTGGCGACGATCGCGCCCGAGGTTCCCGCGCGCTGCTGGATGGCATCGATATAGCGCAAGGCCGCCGATGATCCGGCGAGCGAGATCGGGATCGCACTTTCATCCGAAAGCTTCACGCTGGCCGACTTGCCATTGGCGAGCGCGCGCGCGGTGGCCATCGATCGTGTCTCGTCGAGCCAGGTATCGCCCTCGCTGTCCGGCTCGCCGGTGAGCGGCGCCGCGCCATCGATCACCAGCGTGGCTGCGCCCTTGGCCTGCTCTTCCTGCGGGCGCAGCACGATGCGGAAGCGCGCATCGGGCCCTCCCTCGCGGCGGATGCGCACGACCTGCGCGGTGAACAGCTCGCTGCTGTCATCCGACAGCGTTCCCGCCTCGCACGACCAGATATTGTCGCAGGCGACATACCAGTCCTTGAAGATCCTGACCTCGCCCGGAACCGGGCCTGTCGGGGATGCGGCGGCGGCAGCGAGCAGCAGAAACGGGCTGAACATCGTGGATTTTCGCTCCTAGCCAGACTCGGGGTCTTGGGTTATGCGCCGGCCCTATCCGATTCCGGCAGCAGCAGAAAGAGGTGCATCATGGATAAAATGGCAGTCATCGGCGCAGGCCAGATGGGCGCAGGCATCGCGCAGGTCAGCGCGCAGGCCGGCATCCACGTGTTCCTCTCCGACGTCTCGGTCGAGCTGGCGGAAAAGGGCAAGGCGGGGATCGGCAAGCAGCTGGCGCGCGCGGTCGACAAGGGCAAGATGGAGGCGAGCGAGGCCGAAGCGGTGCTGGGCCGCATCCAGCCGGTGGGCGATTATGCCCCGATGGCCGAAGCGGGCCTCATCATCGAGGCGGCGACCGAGCGCGAGGACATCAAGCGTGCGATCTTCGAGGCTGTCGGAAAGGTGCTTGGCGCAGACGCGATCCTTGCGAGCAACACCTCCTCGATCCCGATCACGCGCATGGCCGCCGCCAGCCCCGATGCGTCACGCTTCGTCGGCGTGCATTTCTTCAACCCCGTGCCGGTGATGGGGCTGATCGAGCTTATCCGCGGCCTTGCCACCTCCGACGCGACGGTCGATGCGGTGCGCGGCTATGCGGAGCGGATCGGCAAGCGCGTGGTCCAGGCCAATGACGCGCCGGGCTTCATCGTCAACCGCATCCTGCTGCCGATGCTCAACGAGGCCTGCTTCGCGCTGGGCGAGGGCGTGGCGACGATTCCGGACATCGACGCGGCGGTGCAGCTCGGGCTCAACCACCCGATGGGGCCGCTGACGCTGGCCGATTTCATCGGGCTCGACACCTGCCTCAGCATCACCCAGGTGCTGCACAGCACCACCGGCGACCCCAAATTCCGTCCGGCGCCGCTGCTGGTCAAATATGTCGAGGCCGGCTGGCTGGGCCGCAAGACCAAGCGCGGTTTCTACGACTATTCGGGCGAAACC
The DNA here is from genome assembly GCF_003201955.1 of Blastomonas natatoria. Lineage (GTDB taxonomy): Bacteria > Pseudomonadota > Alphaproteobacteria > Sphingomonadales > Sphingomonadaceae > Blastomonas > Blastomonas natatoria. The sequence goes on along the minus strand of NZ_QJJM01000004.1, from coordinate 98,059 downwards.
CCGGTGCCGACACGCTGAGTGTCAACTGTTGCTGACAGGCCCGGCGGATTGCGATAGACTTCGCGCCGTCGGGCCAGGCTGCATTACTCGGAGACCGCTGATGACTTCCCACAAGCTCAAGATCGATATCGTCTCCGACGTGGTCTGCCCGTGGTGCATCATCGGCTACAAGCAGCTCGAAAAGGCGCTCGAGATGGTGGGCGACGATGTCGAGGCAGACATCACCTGGCATCCGTTCGAGCTCAACCCGAAGATGGTGCCCGAAGGCGAGGCGATTTCCGAGCATGTCGCGCGCAAATACGGCGCGACGCCGCAGCAGAGCGCAGGCAACCGCCAGCGGCTGACCGAGCTCGGCGACCGGCTGGGTTTCGCGTTCCAGTACGGCCCGGACATGCGTATCTACAACACGTTCAAGGCGCACCAGCTGCTCACCTGGGCGGGGGACATCTATGGCAGCGCGGCACAGACGCGGCTGAAGCTGGCGCTGTTCGCAGCCTATTTCCAGCGCAATCTCGACGTCAGCGACGAGGAGGTGCTGCTGCAGGTCGTCGCCGATACCGGGCTCGATGCCGATGAAGGCCGCGCGGTGCTCAACGATCCCGACAACGAGGCTGAAGTCCGCGCGCATCTCGACCACTGGATCGAACAGGGCATCAGTGGCGTTCCCGCGATCATCTTCGACGGCAAGTATCTGGTCCCCGGCGCGCAGGAAGCAGAAACCTTCGTCAACGTGATCCGCAAGGTGCGCGACAAGGCGCTGGCCTGACCGCCAGCAGCCCAGGCGGCATCACGCCGCCTGTTGCGCCAGCCGTGCGGCCCTCGAGCGGCGCACGCCATCCAGACAGAAGACCACCACCGCGCTCCAGATCAGCGAAAAGCAGATCGCGTGCGCGCGGGTGAACGGCTCGTCATAGACGAAGACGCCGAGCATGAACTGGATGGTCGGGCCGATGAACTGGACGAAGCCGAGCGTCGAAAGCGGCATCTTGCGCGCCGCGCTGGCGAACAGCAGCAAGGGCGCGGTGGTGATCGCGCCGCCGGCGATCAGGAACGCATCGGTATAGGTGGAATAGCCGAAGCCCGGCGTCGGGTCGTACAGGTGCGCCCAGAGCGCATAGCCGATCGCGAAGGGCAGCAGCAGCACCGTTTCGCAGGCCAGGCCGGGCAGGGAACCGACCGGCGCCATCTTGCGGACCATGCCATACAGGCCGAACGAGCCAGCCAGCGACAGGCTGATCCAGATCGACGCCAGCGACTCGCTTGCCAGCACCAGCACGCCCGCTGCCGCCAGCGTGATCGCGATCATCTGCGTGCGGTTCATGCGCTCGCCGAAGAACAGGACGCCAAGCGCCACGTTGATCAGCGGATTGATGTAATAGCCCAGGCTTCCCGCGAGGATGTGCTGGTTGGTGATCGCCCAGATATAGATCAGCCAGTTGGCTGCGATCAGCGTGGTGCTGGCGATCATGAACCGCCGGGTGCGCGGATCGGCGATCGCGGTGCGGAATTCGTGCAGCGACTTGCGTGCCCAGAGGATCGCCAGCACCAGCAGCACCGACCACATCACCCGGTGCGCGACGATTTCGACCGGGGAAATGCCCTGCAGCTGCTTGAAGAACAGCGGCATGAAGCCCCAGATCGTATAGGCGCCTACCGCTTCGGGCAGGCCATTCAGGCGCTTGGCATCACCGCTCATGGCGGCGCGTTAGAGGATGCCGCCGCCCAGCGATAGCCGGATAATGCATACGGCCAGCACGATCAGGCACAGGTTGCGCCCGCTGTTGCTGCTCGACAGAAAGCCCAGCAGCACACCGACGAGCGCGATCGGCACGATCAGCCAGTTGAGCGCACCGAGCAGTGGAAGGAAGGCCGGGATCGCGAGCACGAGCGCGACCAGGCCGATGATGATCGAGAGGATGTTGAGCATGTGTCTTATATGGATAAGACAGCGCTTCGTTGCAAGAGTTTTCACGGTTCATCGCTGAAAAAGCTCGTTTCACCGGCAAAACCGTCGGATTCCGCCTTGTTGTTTCCCGTTCATGAAACTGCCTTTGAGGATGAATGTTGTTAGGTTCGAGCCGGGCCAAACGTCCGGAGCATCATGTGGAGACAAACCATGCTGAACCTTGCCCTTGCCAGCGCCGCCGCGTTCCTGAACCCCGCGCCCGCTGCCCCTGCCGCGCTTCCGGTGAGCACCAATTTCTATGCGCAGGAAGCTGCCGATTTCCAGCGTCGGGACGAACGCCGCGCCTATCGCGAAGGCCGTCGTGACGGTCGCCGCGAGGCCCGCGATCGCTACTGGCGCGGTAATGACGGTCGCTACTATTGCCGCCGCGACAACGGCACCACCGGTCTGCTGGTCGGAGCAGGCGTCGGCGCCCTGGCCGGTAACGCCATTGCAGGCCGCGGCGACAAGACCCTCGGCGCCGTGATCGGCGGCCTGGGTGGCGCAGCGATCGGTCGCGAGATCGACCGCGGCAACGTGCGCTGCCGCTAAGTTTTTCGCGTCTTCCCTGACCGAAGTGAACGGCCTCTCCCGGGAACGGGAGGGGCCTTTTGCTATGCGGACAGCTGTTCGGCGAGCCGGTCGATATCGGCATCCTCGCGCACGATCTGCCAGCGATCGGGCTGGCGCGTGTCGATCAGGACCACGCCCTTTTTCGGGCAGATGTCGAGGCAGGGCACCTCGATCACGCCGAGCCGCGCCTTGCGGCCCTTGCCAGCGGGCAGGCGGCGCTTCAGCGCCTTGGCGAGCGAGCGGTCGCCCTCTGGGCCGAAACTGGCCTTGGCGCGCTTGCTGCACTTCTTGCACACCAGCAGCGCATGCGACCAGTTGGCGTTGATTTCGGTTTTCATGGACGACAGATAGGGGCGCAGCGGCCCGATTACACGCCCTTCCAGGTCTTTCGCTCCTCGGCGCTGCGCAGCACAGCATAGGCCGCCTGGATTGCCTGAAAGCGCGCGGCGGCTTCCTTGTCACCCTGGTTGGTATCGGGGTGATTGGCCTTGGCGAGGCGGCGATAGGCCTTTTTCACGTCCTCGAACTCGGCATGGACATCGCATTCGAGCACGTCGAGCGCGCGCATCTCGTCACGGCTGCGCGATCCGTCGCCCGAGCCGGTCCAGCCGTGAAAGGCGGATTCGCGATAACCCGAAGCGTCGCGCTGCTCTTCGGCCGCCCGCGCCGCTGCCTCTTCCTTGTCGAGGCCCGCGAAATAGTCCCAGCCCTGGTTGTATTCGGCCGCATGGCGTTCGCAGAAATACCAGCGATCGCGGCTGTTGGGCGATTTTGGCGCAGGGCAGTTGCCCGGCTGATCGCAGCCATGCCGGTCGCACATCCGCACCTGTTGCGCGTCACGCGAAGCGCCATAGCCCCGCCAGCGCGGGAAACCCCAGTCGGTGGATCGTCTGCCTGCCATCACGCGCATTTAGCGATGCGAGCGGGGAAGGGCTAGGGGGTAGCGCGATCGGGCAGCACGATGCTGGCAAGCACGGCGCGCCGACCCGGATCGAGTTCCTTGTGCGAAAGCGCCAGCCTGGCCCAGTAGTCGGCCTCCTTGGGCGAGCGCGGTACGCCCAACCCGTCCGCATGGCGCCGCGCTTGAAGGAACTGCGACCCTGCAAAGCCGCCGCTAGCCCCGCGCGTGCAGTGGCGCTCGGCCTCGGCGCTGCTCAGCGCATTGCGGAAATAAGCCAGTTCGCACAACCAATGGTCGCCCTCGCGATTGCCCTTGTCGGCGAGCGCATTGAGCATCGTCGTGGCGGTCTTCGTATCGCCGATATGTGCTCCCAGAGCGAACATAGCGAAGGGATGGCCCTTGGCGGCTGCCTGTTCGAACAGAGTGCGTGCCCGGTCCGTTAGTGCCTTAATCTTCGCCAGATCGCGCTCGCTGCGTGCCTCGACGATCAGCAGATCGCCCAGATGCGACTTGGCTTTGGCATAATCCTGCGCTGCTGAAAGCTCGTAGAGTTCGCGGGCGCGCGCCGCTTCCTGCGGCGCATGCGCGCGCAGGAAATAGCCCAGTTCCAACTGCCCTGCGGGATGTCCCTTCGCGGCAGATTTCTCGAGCCAGGTGCGGGCTGCGACCAGATCTTTTGGCAGGCCCACCCCGAATTCGTACATATAGCCCAGCAGATATTGCGCCACCGGATCGTCGTTCGTTTCCGCTGCGGTTACCAGCGAAGGCACGTTCGACCGGGTCAGCAGATCGGCGACGAGATAGGGTTCGTCCTCGGTCCCCAAGCGTTCCAGCGTCAAGTCGGCAAGCAGAGTCATCGTCTGCGGCATCATCATCAGCAGCGCGCCGGGGCTGCTGCGAATCGCCCCCGTGCGGACACGGGCGGTGGGGGCAGGCGCCCCTGCAATCCCGCCGATCGCCGCGCCTGCGGGCGGCTTTATGGCATTCTGCGTCGAACTGCCGGGAAGCGGCATCAGGAAGAAATCCTCGCGAAACTGCCCGTAGCGCACCGGATATTGCGCCGGATCGATCACCGGTCGTGTGCGCTCCTCGACATCGCGCGCGACGATCTTGAGATACTGGTCGAGTTCCAGCCCCGGCGTGGCGCTGTACTTGGCGATCGCGGCGGCAAACGGGCTGATCGCATCGGCCTCGGGCGGGGCATCGTCGAGCGCCGGACTGCCCTTGACGGTTGAATAGAACACCACGCCCTTGCCGCCGCGCGGCAGACCGATGGTGCTCACCGTTCCATCGCGCCCGCCGGGGTCGAGATCGGTCAGTTCGACCACCGCATCGAACGAGCGGCAGGCATCGAGAAAGAACAGGTTGAACCGCTTCGCCCGGGCCGCCCCCATCAGCGCATCGAGCGGCAGGAAATGCTCGGCGAGCCCGTTCTTGCTGGCATATCGCGGAGCATCGACGGGGACGAGATAATTCTCTCCGCCAAATTCGAAGCCATGGCCGGCATAATAGATCAGCGCGGTATCGGCCAAAGCGGAGAGCGATGCAAACTCGTCGACGGCCCTGCGCGCAGCGGCAGCGTTGACATCGACCAGCCGGATCACCCGGAACCCGGCCTGGGCAAAGACATCGCACAGCCGTTCGACGTCATTGGCCGCGTTGTTCAGCCCGTCCCAGTCCGCCCCGTCATAGCCGCCATTCCCGATCAGCAACGCTACCCGCTGCGTTTGCGCCGCCGCCCCGCATTCCTTGCGCCCGGCGCCGGGTTTGCTCAAGGGCGCCTGTGCAGAGGCGACCATGGGCGCCATGGCGGCCAGCGTTAGAGCCGCCCCGGAGAGCAGATGATGAACCAGCGACTTTGGCGTCCCCATGGCGATCCCCCTGATCTGGGGGGGAAACTACAGCCGGCGCGGCAATTGCGCAACGGCCACGCCCCCTTCATCGCTCCCCCATGTCGTTCGTCGAACGCTAAGGGTCTTGAAACCACTGGCCTGCTAACTACCTCGCATCCGCAGCATAGATTGCAATTCAAGACGTTTCAGGGATTTGCCGACAATGAGCCGCCAGTTGATGTTCGCAGCCATGCTCTCCATCGCGATGATGGCGACGTTCGTGCTCGGCTCCACGGCTTATGCCGGTGGCGATGCGGCGCAGGATTTTGCGCAGTGCGATCTTGAAGAGCTGGAGCAGTCGCCCGCATCGATCGACTATTCGGTGCCGTCGAAGCTGGTGCTTGCCTCGCTCTGAGGCTTGCGGGGGAGGGGCGTTTCGCGCTCGCCCGATTCAGGAAAATCGCCAGAGGGTCTGTAAGCCGGGTTCTGTCCTGACCGTTGCCGGTCATGGGCAGCCATTCCTCTAGGCGGGGCATTGCTGCACCGCTCAAGCAACCAACCCGGGCGGCAAGGGGCCGAAACTCCCCTGGGACGCGCCTCCGACTTGCGGAAACCGTATCGCCAAATCCGCCCCTATTCGGTCTTGCTCCGGATGGGGTTTACCGTGCCGCGAACCGTTGCCGGCCGCGCGGTGCGCTCTTACCGCACCCTTTCACTGTTACCGGGCCGAAGCCTGTGGCAACCTGCTTTCTGTTGCACTGTCCCTGGGGTCGCCCCCGCCGGGCGTTACCCGGCATCCCTGTTTCGTGGAGCCCGGACTTTCCTCGCCCCCGTTCTTCAACGGGGCCGCGGCTGCCCGACCCTCTGGCTGCGTGCGGCCTAGCGCGGAACGGGGCAAAGCGCAATCAGCGCGTGCGCCCCGCATCGCGGTCGAGCAGCAGGGCGAACAGGATCGCGCGGCATTCGCCGTCGATCTCGCCGGTGATCGTGCCGGGCCGCCAGCGCCGCTGGAAGGCGGTGGTCGCCGCGCGACCGTCGGAAATGTCATAGCCGAAGCGTTCGAGCGCGAGCATGAACGCGCCGTCGCTCCAATAGGGATCGACCAGCCGCCCGTCGGGGATGGGAAGCGCCAGCCGCACGCGCGCCAGCCGCTGCCAGTCGAACAACTCACCCGGATCCTGCTTGCGCGCAGGCGCGATGTCGCTGTGCCCGACCACATTGGCGCGCGGGATGTTGTAGCGGTCGACAATGTCGGCAACGAGCGGGATCAGCGCCGACATCTGTTCCTCGGGGAAGGGGCGATAGCCGAATTCATGCCCCGGATTGACGATCTCTATGCCGATGCTGGCGCTGTTCACATCGGTGATGCCGCGCCAGTGCGAGCGGCCTGCATGCCAGGCGCGGCCCGATTCCTCGACCATGCGGATGATCTGGCCGTCCTCGGTCACGACATAATGGGCGGACACCTTGGAGGCGGGATTGGCCAGCCATTCGATGGCGGAGGGCGCATCGGGCATGCCGGTATAGTGCAGCACCAGCATGGTGATCGGCAGCTTGCGCTCGTCGAAATTGGGCGACGGGGTGTCGATCAAGCCGCCATTCCTTCCGTCATGACCGTGTGCCTTCCTTCATCAGCCGCGCTTCGGCGAGCTCGCGCGCCTTCTGGGCGTTGCGGACCGCCACGATAGACACGCCCAGCAGCGCGATCAATCCGCCAGCGATCATCAGCCAGGTGAGCGGCGTGCCGAACCACCAGGTGGCAAAGGCGACCGAGATGACCGGGGTGGGGATGGTGAGCGGGCTGACGGTGGAGACGCTGTGCCTCTGCAGCAGCCACACCATCGCGCCATGCCCGCCGATGCTGGAGCCGATGGCGGCATAGGCGGTCCAGGCATAGGTTTCGGCGCTGAGGTGCGGCAATAGCGCCATGCCATCGGGTTCTAGCAGTAGCGCAAAGGGCAGGATGACGAGCGAGCCGATCAGCCCCAGCCAGCCGCTGATGTTGAGCACGCCAATGCCGCCCAGATTGCGCTGGATCAGCGTCGCGGTGGCCCAGATCAGGCTGCCGACAGCGGAGATGGCGATCGCTGGCAGTTCCTTGCCTGCCGCCGGATCGAACACCAGCAGCAACACGCCGAACAGCGCCAGCACGATGCCGATCAGGCGGGGAATGCCGATCTTCTCCTTGAGAAAGATGACCGCGAGGATCAGCGAGAAGGGCACGCCGAGCTGGCCTGCAATGGCCAGCGCGCTGACATTGTTGGTCACCTTGAGCGACAGGCCCACCGCGACATAGAACAGCCCACCGCTGAGCACGCCCAAGGTACAGATCAGCTTCATCCGCCCCGGCACAATGCGCAGGAAGGGCAGGCAGACAACGGCCACGATCGCCTGGCGCAGGAACGCGCCGGGCAGCGCGCCGGCGCTGTCCACAGCCGATTTCATGGCGATGATATTGAACCCCCACAGAAGCATCATCATCACGGCCACGGCCCAGTCGAGGCGGTTGAAGCCGCGGTCGGGCAGGTCTTGAAGTTGCGAATCGGGCTGCATGCGCGCAGGCATAGGACAAATGCCGGTGCAGGACAGCCTTTTGCTGCGTGTGCGAAGGATCAGCGGGTCAGGACAGCGGCGGCGGCAGCGCCGATCGCCCGCTCAGTCCCGGCGTGGCCTTGCAATACAGGCCGCGCATTTCGCGCGTACCGGAAAAGAGCTGGGTCTGGTCCATCACGGTTTCCGCCGCGCCCAGCATCAGCAGGCCGTCATCCTCGAGCGCGCGTTCGAGCTTGGCATAGGCAATCGCCCGGGTTTCCGGCGCGAAGTACATCAGCACGTTGCGGCACAGAATGATATCGAACCTGCCGGGATCGGTGCGCGGCTTGAGGATGTTTTCCTGCTGGAACTGCACCATCTGCTGGAGGCGCGGGTCGATGATCCAGTCGTCGCCATCCTGGGCGAAATAGCGCAGCATGTAATCGACCGAAAGGCCGCGCTGAATCTCGAACTGGCTGTAGCGGCCCGATCGTGCCTTGGCGATGACCGCAGCGGAAATGTCGGTTCCGATAATCTCGATCTTCCAGTCGGCCCATAGCTCGCGGTCGCTGTCGATCAGCATCGCGACCGAATAGGCTTCCTGGCCGGTCGATGTGCCTGCGCACCAGATGCGCAGGGTCTTGCGGCTGGCCCGACGCTGGCGCAGCATGGGCAGCGCCTCGCTGCGCAGCGAGGCGAACAGCGCTATGTCTCGGAAGAAGAAGCTTTCGTTGTTGAGCATCAGTTCCAGCGATTCCTGCAGCAGCCTCTCGTTTTCCGGGTCGGACAGCACGGCAACCAGCGCGTCCAGATCAGGGATGCCGTGCTGCTTCAGCAGTGGCGCCAGCGCGGTCTGTATGCGCCAGTAGCGGCTGGGCGCAATCTGCTGGCCGGTGCGGTTTTCCAGTAGGCCGGCCAGGATGCGCGTTGCATCCGCCGCAGGTTGGGCGTGCATCATGCGTCCTCCAGCCAGCATTCGGCGATGAAACGGGCGATTTCGGCAGGTGGCAGCATCACGCTGGCCAGCCCGGCGCGCGCGACGCTGCCGGGCATGCCCCAGACGGTGCTGGTATCGACATCCTGAACATAGATCGGCGCTCCTTGTTCGGCGAGAATGCGCGCGCCGGCCAGGCCATCGGAACCCATTCCGCTCAACATCACACCCGCCGCATTCGCGCCGAAACAGCGTGCGACGGACTCCAGCATCGGATCGACCGAGGGCTTGTAGGCGCTGGCCGACCAATCGGGCCGCAGCACGATGCGGACGTCGCCATTGGCGCGTTCGAGCCCGAGATGGGCATCGCCCGGGGCGCAGTAGACATGGCCCCGCCGCAACCAGGCACCATGGCTCGCCACGTGCACCGGCCGAAGGTCCAGCTCTTCGATATGCCGCGCAAAATGCGGCATGAACTCGGGCGGCAGATGCTGGGTGATCAGGATCGGGGCATCGACCCGGGGGTCTAGTGCGCCCAGCAATTCGTGGATGGCGGGAATGCCGCCGGTCGACGATCCGATCGCGATGCACTGAAGCGCGCATGGCTTGTGGATCGGGCGGGTGACGACGACCGGCCGTGCGGCGCGCGCGGTCGGCGGTTCGGCCAGCACCTGCAGGCGCTGGTGCAGCGCTTCGACGAACGCATCATGGTAGAAATGGCGGTCGGGCTTGGCTAGCGTGTCGCTGGCCCCCATGGCCAGTGCCTTGATCGTGGCGGGCGCGCCTATGCCGCAATGCGAGGACAGCGCCAGGATTCGGGCCGGATACCCAGCCTGCAGCAGATCGGCCATCGCATCCAGCCCGTCGCGATCGGGCATCTCGATATCGAGGAGGATGATGTCGACGGTATGCCCTTGCAGAAAGGCCAGAGCGGCATGGGCCGATACGACGCTGGCTGCGACTCCGAACCCGGGAAGCGAATCGACGATACGGTGGACGATCGAGCGCGTCACCAGACTATCATCGACAATCAGGACGCGGCAGTCCGCGACCAGGGGCGGCACCCCATAAGGTCCGGGGCGGGCTGTCGCCCCCTCTACCGATCGTGGCATTGCGCGACGCCCCCTGAATCGCGGGTCAGGCGCAGCCGACAATTTGCAGTTTGCTGTGCAGCGTTTCGCGGTCGAAGGGTTTCATCACATATTCGTCGGCGCCCGCCTCGATCGCCGCCTGGATATGTCCCCTGCCATTTTCGGTCGTGCAGAAAACGACCTTGGGGCGATCGCCGCCCTCTTCCTTGCGCAGTGCACAGAGAAATTCCATTCCGCCCATCACCGGCATGTTCCAGTCGAGCAGCACGACGTCGGGCATCGCACGACCGCACTGTTCCAGCGCTTCGCTGCCATCGGCAGCTTCCACAACGGCGAAATCCAGCGTCTCGAGAATGTGCCGCGCGACCTTGCGGATCACCTTGCTGTCGTCAACGACCAGACATGTTTTCATCAAAGCGGCCTCCCTGCGGCATGTGTGCCGGTGCCCGACCTTATGGCCGATTGGTAAGTAGCACCTTAACGGACCCGCCGTCGTTCCGCGCTTTGTCGCAAAAAGGGGCAGATCAGCTCATGCCGCGCGGCGCATGGCCGGATTGACCATGTAATCCGGGTCGATCAGCAGATAGGTCTCGCCGCCCAGTTCCAGCAGTGCACGGCCAATCTCGCTCCAGCCGGCCGGAAGCTGGCTCGGCAGCGGCAGCGTGTCAGTCGGGATGGGAAGGACGTCGAGGACGTCATCGACCAGCAGGCCATAGCAGCAACCGCCGATATCCACGACGATCGCCGGCTGGCCCGCGATCAGGTCGGCCGGTTCGCCGGTGACGAAATACTGGCAGTCGATCAGCGTCAGCACCCGGCTGCGCAGCGCGAAAAGACCGGTGATGAACGGTGCCGAGGACGGCACGGGAACCGATTCGCGGACCTTCACCACACTGTCGATGCGCTCGGACGGGATCGCGACGGTTTCGCCGGCGATCACCGCGATCAGGTAGAGATCCTTCATGCGCTCTGCCTTTGCTGGCCAGCGATCAGTCGGCCCAGCAGGGTCGCCCGATCGTAGCGATAGATGGTGTCCGGGTCGGCGCCCGCTGCGTTCATCGTGTCGCTGAGCCGGATGACCTGGCCGCGCAGCTGGCCGGGCGATGCTGCGCTGTCGCCCACGATGATGGTGATGGCGGGGTCCAGACCGTCGAGGCCGCCTGCCTCGCCGTCGACCATGACCGGGCGATAGCCGGCCGCTGCAACCAGTGGTGCCAGAATGTGGCGCGTCCACGGATCGTCGCCGCCGATCAGCCCGCAGGCCGGGCGCACGCTTTCCGGTGGCGCGCCGAGCAGCATGCTGAAGATCCAGTGCACGTCCACCACCTCGAGCTGCAGATCGCCGATCAGCGCGATGCCGCCGACCAGACCCGGTTGCGATGCGGGGTCGATCCGCGACGGCAGCCGGACGATATCGATCACGTCGTCGACCGCATACAGCGCCTGCAGGCGTCCGTCGGTCAGGTGAAGCAGCTTGGCGCAGTCCTCTTCGGGCAAGGCGGACAGCCCGATGACCGGGCGGCTTTCGCCGTCGATGTTGAGCCGCACATTGCCGGCGACCATCGCCATGCGGGCGGTGTCGGCGTCCTCGACCCGCTCGACTGCGGCCAGCGCGATCAGGCGCAGCTGGCCACTCAGCTCGCGGAACAGCAGGGCCGATCCGCCATCGCTTTCGGGCGAGGCCTCGTCGGTTTCGGCCGGGCTGCGCTCGGGCCTGGGCATTTCGTTCAGCCGTGCCCGATGGGCAAGGCCCAATGGATCGAGCAGCAGCATCGGACGCCCGTTATCGGGCAAGGTCGTGCCCGCATACAGCCCGTCGGCCATGATCACCGGGGCGCCGGGGCGCACGACCAGTTCCTCATGGTCGATCACCGCTTCGACCGAAAGGGCATAACGCAGGTCCGATGCCGCGTTGACGGTCACGATCGTGCGGTACCGGGTCTGGGGCTCTGCGTCCATATCGAGCCCGAGCAGCGTTTCGAGCGCGACATAGGGCAGGCATTCCCCGCGAATATAGGCAAGGTCGCTGCCGCCGACCTGCTGGATGCGGACCTGGCTGTTGCTGTCGAACAGGATCTCGCGGATCGCCGAACGCGGCATGGCGAATTCCTGGCCGCCGGCGCGCACCGTCAGGCACGGGATGATCGTCAGCGTCAGCGGTACGCGCAGGATCACGCGCAGTCCGCGGCCCGGATAATTCTCAAGGTCGATCGAGCCGCCGATCCGCTCGATGTTCGATCGCACGACATCCATGCCGACGCCCCGGCCCGAAATCGCGGTCACGTTGTCGGCCGTGGACAGGCCGGGCGCAAAGATCAGTTCCAGCCTGGCGCGTTCGCTCATGCCGTTGATTTCGCTCGAGCTGCGCACCTTGGCGGCCAGCGCGCGCGCGGTCAGCTTCTCGATGTCGATGCCCCGGCCATCGTCGGCGATCTCGATCAGGATCTGGTTGCCCGACTGGCGGGCCGAGATGCTGAGCCTGCCAGTCTCCGGCTTGCCGACCACGCGTCGCCTCGCGGGTGTCTCGATGCCATGGTCGATGGCATTGCGAATGATATGGGTCAGCGGATCGCGGATCATCTCGATCATCTCGCGGTCCAGCTCGACATTGTTGCCCGAGGTGCGCAGATCGACCTGCTTGCCGAGTTCGGTGCTGAGGTCGCGCACCAGGCGGGGCAGGGGAGAGAAGATGCGCTCGATCCGCTGCATGCGCGTCTGGCCGATGGCATCGCGCATGTCGGCGATACAGGCGGATAGGCGTTCGAACGCGTTTTCCAGGCTTGCCCCGCTATGCTCGTCGCGCAGGCAGCGGGCGACCTCGTTGCGCGCCAGGACCATGTCCGACACACCGTTCATCAGATGGTCGATCAGCTCGAGCGGTACACGAATCGATCGCACGACATTCTGTCGCCGGACCGGATCGGGTTCGTCGCGGACAGTGATCTCTTCCTCGTCGGGATCGGCGGTCGGCGGGGCAATGTTGCGGTTGAGCGCGGCGATGAGGTCGGCATCGGCGCCATCGGGCAGGGCATCTCCCGTTTCCATGACGACGATCAGTTCACCGATGCGATCGATGATAGCCAGCACGGCGTCGACCAGCGGGCCGGATGCCTCGCGCTTGCCGTCGCGCACCTGGGCCAGCACGTCTTCGGCGGCATGGCTCAGCCGCTCGAACCGGGGCAGGTTGAGAAAGCCGCAACTGCCCTTGACGGTGTGGACGAAGCGGAAGATCGCGTCCAGTCGCGCGCTGTCCCTGGGGTTCTGTTCCCACAGCACCAGCTCGCTGGCAAGCGCGTCCAGCGTTTCGCGGGTCTCAGCAATAAATTCCTGAATCAGGTCGTCCATTTTCACCGTCCGCAAGCGCTGGCGGACGGTGTGCGCTGAATATGGTTAAGATCAGGTTGCGCTTGCTGAAGGTCAGACGCGCAGCATGGCGCCGATCACCAGCGATTCGGGTGCGGCGGCCAGCTGGATGGTGCCGCCATGGGCCCGCGCGATCCTTTCGATCATGAAGGCAGGCGCGGTGCGCGGGCTCAGCACCATGTTTGCGATGTCGCCCTGCAGCGCAGCGGCGAGCGATTCATCGATCACCACCTTGGGGCCAGTGGCATTGACCGCGATTTCACAGGTTCCATCCTGCTCTTCTGCCGCGATGATCAGCTGCCCGCCCCGCACCAGCCCGTCGAGCCCGACCAGCGCCAGGTTGAGGAGAACCTTGACCGCCGGCTTGGCGAGCATCGCGCTGGGCACATGCCATTGCATCTCGACGCGCGGCTTGTCCGCGACCAGTCCTTCGATCAGTTGGCGCGGTTCGCTGACATCAACCTTGTCGCCAAAGCCGCCGGCTGCGCCGAAGGCGAGGCGAAAGAACTTGAGCTTGTTGGCAGAGGCCCGTGCGCTGTCGGTCAGCAGTTCGACGCAGCGCGCGCGCATCTCGGGATCGGTCTCGTCGGCGAGCAGTTCCAGACCATTGTTCATCGCGCCGATCGGGCTCAGCAGATCGTGGCAGAGGCGCGAGCACAACAGGCTGGCGAGTTCGGTTTCGTTCAGATCTGCAGAGCTGGGCATGATGGGGTGCTGGCCTTGTGGCGGAGACAAAAGTAGAAGAGAAATACCGGCTGATGCCGCTATGCGTCGATGTGGCGAAAATGCCGCATGGGTTCAAGTGTTAATCAGGCAATGGGCCGTCATGGCGTCTGGCGGTGCCCGTCATGCGGCAGGCAGTGCAAGCTCGATCGGATCGAACGCGCCGTGCAGCACGCCGCTGGTCACCGCGCGCCAGGCCGTGATCTGCCCGGACGCGACGATCAGCCATATCCGTCCGTCGCGCGCCGCATCGGCAGCATCGCGCGGGGAAGGGGTGGCGAGGCCATTGGGGTGCGAATGATAATGGCCCAGCACCTGCGGCCCGCCCGCGCGCGCGGCGCGCTCGGCAGCGATCAGGGCGGCAGGGTCTATTTCGAAGCGGACGTGCGGATCATCCGCGACATTGGCACAGGGCAGCGCAGCCGCGATGCGATCCGCCGTTCCCAGCAGCAGCCCGCAGCATTCAAGCGGATGCGCTGCTGCGGCCTCGGCCAGCAACTGTTGGTGGAGTGCGCTTGAAAGCAGGACCGGCATCGGCCAGAGGATAGCGATGAATGATGGGCAATCCAGTGGCAGTTCGTCAGCCGAGGTGAGAACCGGGCTCGTCCCGGATGCGGCGGCAGGTCTGCGCATCGACGCGGGCCTCGCGCTGGCCGCGCCCGACCTGTCGCGCGAACGGATCAAGACGCTGATCCTGGAAGGCGCGGTCATGCTGGATGGCAAGCCTGTCACGCGGCCCTCGGGCAAGCTGGCAGCGGGCATGGCTTATGTCATACGCCTGCCTGCAGCTCAGCCGCTCGATGCCGAGGCACAGGCCATCGCGCTCGATATCGTGTACGAGGACGAGCATCTGCTGGTCGTCGACAAGCCCGCCGGGCTGGTGGTGCATCCCGCAGCCGGCCATGCCGATGGCACGCTGGTCAATGCGCTACTGCACCATTGCGCGGGCCAGCTTTCGGGCATTGGCGGGGTGGCGCGGCCCGGCATCGTCCACCGGATCGACAAGGACACATCGGGGTTGCTGGTGGTTGCCAAGACCGATGCCGCGCATCTGGGCCTTGCTGCACAATTCGCCGAGCATTCGATCAACCGGCGCTATGTCGCCATCGTGCAGGGCAGGCCCAGTCCCGCCAATGGCACGGTGCGCGGCAATATCGGCCGGTCCGATCATGATCGCAAGAAGATGGCGCTGGTGGGCGAGGGGCGCGGCAAGCATGCGGTGACCCATTTCACCACCGAGGAACGGCTCAGGGATGCAGCGCGGATCGAGTGCCGGCTGGAGACCGGCCGCACCCATCAGGTGCGGGTGCACATGGCCAGCATCGGGCATGCGCTGCTCGGTGACCCGCTCTATTCGCGCCCGCCAAAGGGCCTGCGCGACCTGCTGAAAGCCGCGGATTTCCGTCGTCAGGCATTGCATGCCCAGCGGCTGGGCTTTATACATCCTGTGACTGGATCTGAATGCGACTTTTTTAGTCCGATTCCGGCCGACATGGCGGAACTTTTGGATAGATTGCGTGTTTAGGTTGCAAGTCGAAATGCGATCCCCATGAAGGGTGCTCCATCGAGGCCCGCATAACGGATTGGCAGAAAGGGAAAAAATGAGCGCGACCAGAAGTGTCCCGGCAACGATCCCCGCCCTTGGAGGCGAGGCCAGCCTGAACCGTTACCTCACCGAAATTCGCAAATATCCGCTGCTCAAGCCCGAGCAGGAATATATGCTGGCCAAGCGCTATCAGGAACATCAGGATCCCGAAGCTGCGGCCCAGCTGGTGACCTCGCATCTGCGCCTCGTGGCGAAGATCGCGATGGGTTATCGCGGCTATGGCCTCCCGGTGAGCGAGCTGATCTCCGAAGGCAATATCGGTCTGATGCAGGGTGTGAAGAAATTCGAGCCCGATCGCGGCTTCCGCCTCGCCACCTATGCGATGTGGTGGATCAAGGCGTCGATCCAGGAATATATCCTGCGCAGCTGGAGCCTCGTGAAGATGGGCACCACCGCCGCGCAGAAGAAGCTGTTCTTCAACCTGCGCCGGATGAAGAACAACCTGCGCGCGTTCGAGGACGGCGATCTGCATCCCGACGACGTCAAGGCGATCGCCACCAAGCTGGGCGTGTCTGAAACCGAAGTCGTCAACATGAACCGTCGCATGGCGATGGGCGGCGATGCGTCGCTGAACGTCTCGATGCGCGAGGATGGCGACGGCCAATGGATGGACTGGCTGGCGGACGAGAGTCCGTTGCAGGATGTCGCCGTGGCCGATGCGCAGGAGGCTGAAATGCGCCATGCGCTGCTGGGCGAGGCGATGCAGTCGCTCAACGAGCGCGAGCGCCACATTCTCAACGAGCGGCGTCTGGTCGATGATCCGAAGACGCTTGAGGAATTGAGCCAGGTCTACAATGTCAGTCGCGAGCGTGTGCGCCAGATCGAGGTGCGCGCCTTCGAAAAGCTGCAAAAGGCGATGCACCGGCTTGTTTCGGACAAGCAGATGGCATTGGCCGGCTAATCGTGATTGCCGGGGCGAGGCTGTCCCGGCCGCAGGGATCCCGACGGGTCGCACCTGATGGATAGAAGCGGGATGGCTCTGCCGTCCCGCTTCACCTTCATGCACGACAACAAAGGCCTGTTGCCGGGGCTTTTCGATGCAAAAGCATCTTCCCCTTTCCGTCGCTACGCATTAAGCGGGCGCTCATGGGACTATTGGCTAAAATCTTCACCTGGTGGGACGGCGCGACCGTCGGAACGCATCTGTTCAGCGCGCTGAACGGCGAGAAGGTCGGCGAAGACCATCAGGGCAACACCTATTTCCGCTCCAAGCCCAGAAAGGGCATGAAGGAGCGCCGCTGGGTGATCTACAAGGGCGCCAATGATGCGAGCCGGGTGCCGTCCGAATGGCATGGCTGGCTGCACCACAGCTATGACGCCATTCCCGAAAGCCATCTGCCGCCGCCGCGGATCTGGGAAAAGGATTATGTTCCCAATCTGACCGGCACGTCCGCCGCCTATCGCCCTGCCGGCGCGCTCGAGCGCGGCGGTGTGCGTGCTGCTGCCACCGGCGATTATGAAGCGTGGACGCCCGAGGCGTGACGCGCGGGCGAATCATCGCCATTCTCATCGTTGTCGCCGCGCTTGCAGGGGCCGGGTATTTTGGCGGCTATAAATACGGCCGGCAGCTGCTGAATTCGGGCAAGTCCGCCGCCTCGCAGCGTGTCCCGCTGGCGGCACCCGCGCCCACGCCCGTGCAGATGACCGAGGGCGATGCCACACCCTTGGCCGAACGGGTTGCCACCCTCGCCTTGCTCAACAAGCGCAATGGCGAGATCCGCGACCTGGAGATGAAGCCAGGCGAATCGCGCCGCATCGGCAATGCGATCGTCCGCCTGTCGGCCTGCGAGCGCACCGCGCCGTGGGAGCAGGTGCCGGAAACCGGCGCCTTCGTTCAGCTGCTGGTCCAGGAACGCGAAACCCGGTCGTCAGAGCCCGTCTGGAAGCGCGTGTTTTCCGGCTGGGTGTTCAAGGAATCGCCCTCGCTCAACGTCGTCGAACACCCGATCTACGACGTCTGGGTCAAGAACTGCGCAATGGAATATCCGGGCGAGGACGCGCCGGTGGAAGAAGCCGGCAAGGGTGCTCCATCGGCTGCGCCCACGGCTTCGGCCCCTGCCAATGCGGAAAATCCGGCCACCAGTCCCGATTCCGCGCCTCGGCCTGCCTCCGGTCCCGCCACGCCCGCGACCGATACCGAATAAAGCCCCGGCATGACCGGGTGCGGCCGCTGGACCCGTGGCGGCGCATAGGGCGAATCGGCTATCGCCTCGTTCAGCAGCGCCAGATATTCGCCCTGCGGCA
The DNA here is from genome assembly GCF_003201955.1 of Blastomonas natatoria. Lineage (GTDB taxonomy): Bacteria > Pseudomonadota > Alphaproteobacteria > Sphingomonadales > Sphingomonadaceae > Blastomonas > Blastomonas natatoria. Next base: position 80,315 of record NZ_QJJM01000004.1, on the reverse strand, counting down.
GTTCGATCGCTCCCATCGAGGCCAGATGCGGCGTGATGAACTGGCAGTCGAGCAGGGTCAGCCCGCCCTTGCGCATCGCCGCGACCAGCCAGGCGAGCGCGACCTTGCTCGCATCGGTCGCGCGGCTGAACATGCTCTCGCCGCAGAACGCGCGGCCGATCTCCACCCCGTACAATCCGCCGACCAGCTCGCCATCGCGCCAGCATTCCACGCTGTGCGCGCGGCCCTGGCTGTGCAGCGCGATGAAGCTTGCCTCGATCGTGCGGTTTATCCAGGTCTGCTCGCGGCCTTCAGCGGATTGCGCGCACATGGCGATGACGCGCGCAAACGCGCGGTTGCAGGTGACGGTGAACCGGTCCTGGCGCACTGCCTTGCGCAGCGAGGTCGAGAAGTGGAAATTGTCCAGCGGCAGGATGGCGCGCATCTCGGGCTCGACCCAGAAGACATCGACATCGTCGCGCGCATCGGCCATGGGGAAGATGCCGATGGCATAGGCCCGCATCAGCATGTTGAGATCGATGGTGACCGGACCGGGGGTGCCGTGCATGCCATCAATCTAGGCGCTTGGAGGGCAAGTTCAATCGGCATTGCGGGCAGGGCTTTGCGATTGCCGGGCAATCGGCTAGAGCGCGGCTCGATTTATTCAGGAGTGACCCCCATGCGTGCCGAAGGGCAGGCCCATATCGATACCATCAACGCCGCGCTGGCGCTGGTCCGCAAGTTCCTGGACTGGGACCGCGCGCTGCGTCGTCTTGACGAGCTGAATGCGCGCGTCGAGGACCCCACCCTGTGGAACGATCCCAAATCGGCCGAAGAGGTGATGCGCGAGCGGCGGCGGCTGGAACAGGCGATCGGCACCGTCAACGAGATCAGCCAGGAAATGGCCGATGCGATCGAGTTCGTCGAACTGGGCGAGGCGGAAGGCGATGACGAGACCATCGCCGAAGGGCTGGCGACGCTGAAGGCGCTCGCCGAGCGCGCCGAGCGCGACAAGGTGCAGGCGCTGCTCGCTGGCGAGGCGGACAGCTATGACACGTATCTGGAAGTCCATGCCGGCGCCGGCGGGACCGAAAGCCAGGACTGGGCCGAGATGCTGCAGCGCATGTATTCGCGCTGGGCCGAACGGCGCGGCTACAAGGTCGAGCTGGTTGATTATCATGCGGGCGAGCAGGCGGGCATCAAGTCTGCGACCCTGCTGATCAAGGGCGAGAACGCCTATGGCTGGGCCAAGACCGAAAGCGGCGTCCACCGGCTGGTGCGCATCTCGCCCTATGACAGCTCGGCGCGGCGGCACACCAGCTTCTCGAGCGTCTGGGTATATCCGGTGATCGACGACAGCTTCGAGATCGACATCAAGGAAAGCGATCTCAAGATCGATACCTATCGCGCATCGGGTGCGGGTGGTCAGCACGTCAACACCACCGACTCCGCAGTGCGTATCACGCACATCCCATCGGGCATCATCGTCGCCAGCCAGAACGACCGATCGCAGCACAAGAACCGCGCGACCGCGATGAACATGCTGAAGGCGCGGATGTACGAGGCCGAGATGCAGAAACGCGAGGCCGAGGCTTCGGGCGAATATGCCGCGAAGACCGAGATCGGCTGGGGCCACCAGATCCGCTCTTATGTGCTGCAGCCTTATCAGCTGGTGAAGGACCTGCGCACCGGCGTCACCTCCACCTCTCCGGGCGATGTGCTCGATGGCGCGATCGATCCGTTCATGGCGGCGGCGCTGTCGCAGAAGGTGACCGGCGAGAAGGTCGATGTCGAAGATGTCGACTGACCGTCCGGGTCGGTTTTCCTTGCTGCTGCTGGCGACGGCGGTGCTGGCCGCCTGTCAGCCCGCGTCGGGTGACGAGGGCGATCGGCCCGAGACCGCACGCGCCTTTCCGCGTGCCGACCGGCCTGTGGCAGGTGTCGTGAGCAACGAGTTTTCCAATGAGGAAGCGCGCGACGACCGCAATGAAGCGACCAAGGTGATGGACCTGGCCGGGATCGCGCCGGGGATGACGGTTGCCGATATCGGTGCGGGCAATGGCTATTATACCGTGCGTCTGGCCGAGCGGGTCGGTGCCGAGGGCCGCGTGCTGGCGCAGGATATCGATGATGCCGCGCTCAAGCGGCTTGGCGTGCGTGTCGAGCGGGAGCGGCTGGACAATGTCTCGATCAAGCCGGGGGATATCGACGATCCGCGCCTGTCGGAAAACAGTTTCGACCGCATCTTCATGGTGCACATGTATCATGAGGTGACCGAGCCCTATGCATTTATCTGGCGGCTGCGCCCGGCGCTGAAAAAGGGTGGGCAGGTCATCGTGGTCGATGTCGACCGTCCGACCAACCGCCACGGCATCCCGCCCAAGCTCTTGTTCTGCGAGTTCGAGGCGGTGGGCTACAAGCTGGTCGAGTTCATCGAGAAGCCCGATATCGCAGGCTATTTCGCGCGTTTCGAGGCGCAGGGCCCCGCCCTGAAGCCGGACGCGATCAGGGGTTGCGATCAGCCGGGGGCGTGAGACGCAACCCTGGCCGGGGCTGAACGGTTTTTCATTGGTCTTTTTGTGCGCAGCATGCCTATACCGGCATGGGGCAATGTGGGAGCGAATACGTGTTCAAGGGTTTGAAGCCGATCGTCTATGGCGGGCGGGAAGTCTGGCCGCTGGTCGAAGGGGGCAAGGGCGTATCGGCCACCAATCACGCAAGTTCCGGCGCATGGGCCGCAGCAGGCGGCATCGGCACGGTCTCGGCAGTCAATGCCGACAGCTATGACGAAAACGGCAATGTGATCCCGCAGATCTATCATGGCCGCACCCGCGCGGAACGCCACCAGGAGCTGATCCGCTACGGCATCGAAGGAGGTGTCGCGCAGGTAAAGCGCGCGTTCGAGATCGCCGGCGGGCAGGGGGCGATCAACATCAACGTCCTGTGGGAAATGGGCGGCGCGCAGCATATCCTGCACGGCATCCTTGAGCGCACGCGCGGCATGGTCGCGGGGGTCACCTGCGGCGCCGGCATGCCCTATAAGCTGTCCGAAATTGCTGCGCAATACAACGTGAACTACCTGCCGATCATCAGCTCGGCCCGTGCTTTCCGCGCGCTGTGGAAGCGCGCCTATCACAAGGTGAGCGAACTGATGGCGGCGGTGGTCTATGAGGACCCCTGGCTGGCAGGCGGGCATAACGGCCTGTCCAATGCCGAGGACCCGCGCCAGCCGCAGGACCCCTATCCGCGCGTCAAGGCGCTGCGCGACACGATGCGCGCCGAGGGCATTTCGGACGACGTGCCGATCATCATGGCTGGCGGCGTCTGGTACTTGCGCGACTGGGAGAACTGGATCGACAATCCAGAGCTCGGCCAGATCGCGTTCCAGTACGGTACCCGCCCGCTGCTGACGCAGGAAAGCCCGATCCCGCAGAAGTGGAAGGACGAGCTGACCAAGATCAAGGAAGGCGACGTGCTGCTGCAGCGCTTCAGCCCGACCGGCTTCTATTCCAGCGCGGTGCGCAACCCCTTCCTGCAATCGCTGGAAGCGCGCTCGGAACGGCAGATTCCGTTCTCGACCGAGATGGCGGGCGAACATACCGTCCAGCTTGATTGCGGGGTCAAGGGCAAGAATTTCTGGGTGGCACCGGCCGATCTCGACCGCGCGCGCCGCTGGGATGCGCAAGGGTTCACCACCGCGCTCAAGACGCCGGACAACACGCTGGTCTTCGTCACGCCGGACGAGCGCGCCGAAATCCGCAAGGACCAGACCGATTGCATGGGCTGCCTGTCGCACTGCGCGTTTTCGTCCTGGAAGGACCATGACAACAATTCGACGGGCTATCTCGCCGATCCGCGCAGCTTCTGCATCCAGAAGGCGCTGCAGAACATCGCGCATGGCGAGGATCCGGACAAGAACCTGATGTTCGCAGGCCATGCCGCGTACAATTTCGGCACCGATCCGTTCTATTCCAATGGTTTCGTGCCCACGGTCAAGCAGCTCGTGGATCGGATCCTGACCGGGGACTGACCGACTGCCAGGCTTTGCCGTGCCAGCAACAACTGGCCATTGACGCAGGCCCTTTTCTCCCGCATCCCCATGTTAACCGGACGATTAACACGGGGATGCGGGAGATGGATATCAGCTTGTCGCTGCAGCAGCAGGTTCTGCCCGGCTCAATCGGCGAAACGCGAGCGAGCCTTGCGCAGTAACCGGTTCCAGTGCTTGCGGTCGCGGTCGGAAAGGCTGGTGTCCTGCGTGCGTGCCTCGAGCACGCTGACGATCTCCGCCCCATATTTGCGGTGCATCGTCTTCAATTCATCATCGTCGCGCCGACGCTGTGTCGCGCTCTCGAACAAGCTCAATACCATAAACCCCCCAGGGGACGCGTTGCGATCCGTGCTGAAATATGGACGCACCCCTCGTCCCTGGGCAGATGATAGCCTTAAAATGGTGGATTTCGCAACCGCGAGACGGGCGCCGCTACCCAATTTGGCAGGTCTTTCTGCCAGATTTTACGCGATAGGACGCAGGTCGTCCCGAAAACTGACATGAGCCCGGACAAAAATTTTAGGATGAAGGAGCAACCAGGTGGCAGAATCAATCTGGAAGATTAGCGACATCGCCGCGACGGGTCCGCTTGCGGGGGTCAGGGTGCTCGACATGTCGAGCGTGGTCATGGGGCCGCTTGCGACGATGATGCTGGGCGACATGGGGGCCGATGTCATCAAGGTCGAGAACAAGGGCAGCACCCATTCCGGCGACATGATGCGCTATGCCGGGTCTTCGCCGACCGGCGATCTGGGTCCGATCTTCATGGCGCTCAACCGCAACAAGAAGGCGGTGACCATCGATGGGCGCGATGCGCTGGGCAAGGCACAGCTCGAAACCCTGCTGCGCGAGGCCGATGTGTTCTTTCACAATGTCCGCATGGCGGGAATGGCGCGCCTGGGCCTCGACTATGAATCGGTCAGGGCGATCAACCCGAACATCATCTACATCCATTGCTGCGGCTATGGTGCAGACGGCCCCTATGGCAAGCGCCAGGCCTATGACGATCTGGTCCAGGCCGCATCGGGATGGGCAGACCTGTATGCCAAGCGTTCGGATGGGCCGCCGAGCTATACGCCGTCGCTGGTCGCCGACAAGACAGTCGGCCTGTTCGCCACCATCGCCACGCTGGCTGCCGTCGTCCACAAGCAGCGCACGGGCGAGGGGCAGTTCGTATCGGTGCCGATGTTCGAGTGCTTCACCTTCTTCAACATGGTGGAAAATCTCTACGGCCAGACATTTCCCGGCAACGGCAAGTTCGGCTACACCCGCTCGATCAATCCGCGGCGCAGGCCCTATCCGACCAGGGACGGCTTCATCGCGATCGTGCCTTATGTCGACCGGCAATGGGCGCGCTTCTTCGAGATTGGCGGGCGACCCGGCGTTTTCGACGACCCTCGCTTTTCAACCTATGAGGAGCGGACCAAGCATACGGGCGACCTGTATGCGATCATCGAGGAAGTGGCGGCAACCAAGACGACCGACGAATGGGTCGAACTGCTCGACAAGGAAGACATTCCGGCGATGCGCTTCAACCCGATCGAGACGGTGCCAGACGATCCGCATCTGAAGGCGACGGGCTTTTTCATGGACATGGAAGCGCCGCATATCGGGGCCTATCGGACGCTGCGCCATCCCATCGCCTTCGGCGGCAGCCCCGCGAACCAGCGCCTGGCACCGCAGAGCATCGGGGCGCAGAACGCCGAACTTCCGCAGCCGGCCAACGATTGAGCGATCCGACCCGCGTCGGCTGTTCAGCGCGGGAAGGAGGCGCTGTATGTCAATGGGGTGCGCAGATAGCGCGGGGTTTCGGCAGGGGCTCCCACCGGCTTGCGAGCCAGCTTGGGATTGATCGACCGGTCGAAGGCCACCCCGAAGCGTCCGCTGCGCACCCAGGCGATCTGCCCGCGCACCGGGCCGATGTTGCGAAGATCGACGACGATCCGCAGGCCCTGGCTGACTTCGATGTCCGATTCGACCATCATGCCGCCGGCCGAAAGGTTGCGGACCTTGACCTTGTGCTGCCCGCCCGTGTCTTCCACGGTAAGCTCGGCGAGCAGGAACAGGCTGTCCCTTGCACGGGTCTCCTGGCTGTCCAGACTTTGCGGGCTGACGGGCATGTTCATCGAACGGGCTTCCAGATGGCAATGGATGCCCGCCCTGTCCGGGCGAGGCATTGCATTGCCAGTCTATACCGCCAAGACCGTAGCCAATTGGTTAATTTCCGGCCTTTCCGGCGGGTTAAACCTCAGTCGTCGCGGGAAATCTTTTCGCGCCGTTCATGCGCTTCCTGCGCCTCGACCGTCATCGTCGCGATCGGACGGGCGACCAGTCGTCCAAGGCCGATCGGCTCGCCGGTAACCTCGCAATAGCCATATTCGCCCTCGTCGATCCGGCGCAGCGCGGAGTCGATCTTGGCGATCAGCTTGCGCTGCCGGTCGCGGGTGCGCAGTTCGATCCCCCAATCGGTTTCGCTGGAGGCGCGATCGTTAAGATCGGGCTCGCGCATCGGGCCATCCTGCAGCTGCTGGAGCGTGTCCTTGGATGCCGCCAGGATGGAACGCTTCCATTCCTGCAAAAGCGTTCGGAAATATTCGAGCTGGCGCGGAGACATGTATTCTTCGTCAGGCGAGGGGAAATAATCGCCCGCGATGTTCCTGCGCGCCTTGGCCAGCACATCGATGTCGTCGATAGCCGTGGAGATAGACGCCATTAAATGCTCCCGGTGGTCTTGCAGCACCGCCGCCACGTGCCCTCGGTCGGACACGTCCCGTCGGCCTTTGGTTGAGCGGCCTATAGCCAGCGGCAAGGGGGCATACAAGCGGCAAAAGCTGCAGAATCAGCGGCTAATGGCGCTTTCCGGGACGAACCCCTGCCGGACGTACCGTCAATGTAAAATCGTCAGGCCGACCGCGCCATCGAGACTGATTTGGGTTAATTTGGCGCTGGCTTTCGGTTTCAAATCGGGACACGCCCGCTTCGGAAGCCCGGAACCCCACAGTTTTTTGTCGCACGGCTCGCCAAATCAGGGTTAACACCATTGAGCTTAACGCTTTGTTCTGGCTTGCCATGCATATCGGGATGCCAATCCGCCCATGGCTGCAAGGCCACCGGCCGAGGAACGATCCCAGGTCTGAGAGAGAAAACACCATGTCTGTACGGATGGCCCTGGCAAAATTGTGTGCATGCACCTGCGGTGGCGCGATCATCGGGGGGGGCGCGGTGCATGTGGCCGACACGCCGCCCGCACAGGTCAAGCAGTACCGGCAGGTGAAGACGACCAAGCCGATTCGCGGTCGCAAGATCGCCAAGGCGCCTGTCCGCAAGGTCAAGCGCGCCAGGCGGATGGTCGCCCGCACGCCGGTCGAGCCGCAGGTGATTACCGTCACCACGCAACAGGCGCCGATCCCTCTGCCGCTGCCCGCCTATCCGCAGCAGGATTCGGGTGGATTTTCCGGTGGCGGCAGCGGCGGCTTCCCCGTCGTTGTCGGCGGCGGTCTCGGCGGTTTCGGCGGCGGCTTCGGTGGTGGGTTCTTTGGCGGCTTCTTCGGCGGCGGTGGCGGAGGCGGCGGCAGCGTCGTGATTTCGTCGACCGGCTCGACCAGCACCTCGACCGGCGGCTTCACCAGCACCGGCGGATCGACCAGCACGTCGACCGGCGGTTTCACCAGCACCGGCGGCTCGACCAGCACCTCGTCGGGCAGCATCTCGACCGGTGGCATCTCGACCTCGACCGGGGGCGTCAGCACCTCGACGGGCGGTGTCAGCACGTCCACCGGCGGCGTCAGCACGTCCACCGGCGGCATCAGCACCTCGACCTCGACCGGCGGTGTCAGCACCTCTTCGGGCAATGTGAGCTCTTCCAGCTCCTCGTCGTCCTCGTCTTCATCCTCCTCGAGCTCGTCGTCGTCCAGTTCGTCTTCGTCGAGCTCGTCGTCCTCGGGCGGTGACAAGCCTGGCTATCCGGGCAAGCCCGGCAAGCCGGGTGGATCGAGCGGTTCGTCGGGCTCCAGCGGCTCGTCCGGTTCCAGCGGCTCTTCGGGATCGAGTGGTTCGTCCGGCTCGTCGGGTTCGAGCGGTTCATCGGGTTCGACTGGCTCTTCGGGCTCCAGCGGCTCTTCGGGATCGAGTGGTTCGAGCGGTTCGTCAGGTTCGAGCGGCTCGTCAGGCTCCAGCGGCTCGTCAGGTTCCTCTTCGTCGTCCAGCAGCTCCAGCTCGTCGAGCTCCTCCTCGACCAGCACCTCTTCGGGCGCGACCTCGAGCAGCACCTCGTCGAGCTTCGGCGGCACCAGCAGCGGCAGCAGCAGCTCGACCGGATCGAGCAGCAGCTCGTCGAGTTCCAGTTCCTCCTCCTCTTCTTCGTCGAGCACGTCGTCCGGTTCGAGCGGTGGCCCGCCGCCCCCCGATGGCGGCACCGATGTGCCGGCGCCGCCCGCGATCCTGCTGTTCGGCGCGGGCGCGGTGGCCCTGGCGGCCCGTCGCCGCTTCGCCAAGCGCAAGGAAGATGCAAAGCGCAACGCGGACTGATCCGGCCGGCAGCGACCGTCACCGCTGCCCGCCATCGACCGCATACCGAAAAGGGCGATCCCGGTCATGCCAGGGTCGCCCTTTTTGCATGCCCCGCCCCCGCTTTTACCGATTGCATCGGGGCAGGCGGGCAGGGCATAGGCTCAGCCCATGCACGACATCAAATTCATCCGCGAAAATCCGCAAGCCTTTGACGCCGGTCTGGTCCGCAAGGGCGCCGAGCCCGTTGCCGCCGAGATCATCGCGCTCGATGCGAGACGGCGCGAGGCGCTGAACGAATCGCAGGCGGCACAGGCCCGCCGCAACGAAGCATCCAAGCTGATCGGCCAGGCCATGGCGCAGAAGGACATGGCGACGGCCGAGGCGCTGAAGGCGGAAGTGGCGGAGCTGAAGACCCGCCTGGCCGAGCTGGAAGAGCAGGCCCGGACGGGCGACGCCGCACTGGCCGAGCGGCTGGCGGCCTTGCCAAATCTTCCCGCTGCCGACGTGCCGGAAGGTGTGGACGAGACCGGCAATGTCGAAATCAGCCGCTGGGGCGATCTGCCGCAGTTCGATTTCGATCCGAAGGAACATGCCGATATCGGTCCTGCGCTCGGCATGGATTTCGAGACGGCGGCCAGGATCTCCGGCGCGCGCTTCACCTTCCTGCGCGGCGGCATCGCGCGGATGAACCGGGCGCTGGGGCAGTTCATGCTCGATGCGCAGGTCGATCGCGGCTATGCCGAATGTGCGACGCCCTATCTGGTGCGCGACGAGGCGGTGTTCGGCGTGGGGCAACTGCCCAAATTTGCCGAGGACCTGTTCCAGACCACCGATGGCCGCTGGCTCATTTCCACCTCCGAAGTCAGCCTGACCAACAGCGTGCGCGAGCAGATCCTGACCGCGGCCGAGCTGCCCATCCGACTGACCGCACTGACCCCGTGCTTCCGGTCGGAGGCAGGCTCTGCCGGGCGCGATACGCGCGGCCTGATCCGTCAGCACCAGTTCGAGAAGGTCGAACTGGTCACCATCGCTGCGCCCGACCAGTCGGAAGCCGAGCATGAGCGCATGTGCGCCGCGTCCGAGGCGATCCTGCAGGCGCTGGGGCTGCCGTATCGCAAGATGCTGCTGTGTGCCGGCGACATGGGCCAGGCCAGCCGCAAGACCTATGACCTGGAAGTCTGGCTGCCGGGGCAGGGCGCCTATCGCGAGATTGCCAGCATCTCGAACTGCGGCGACTATCAGGCCCGGCGGATGAACACCCGCTATCGGCCCGAGGGCGAGAAGGGCACCGAGTTCGTGCACACGCTGAACGGCTCGGCGCTCGCGATCGGGCGGACGCTCGTTGCGATCGTGGAGAACTACCAGCGGGCCGATGGCTCTGTCCGCGTTCCTGACGCGCTGCAGCCCTATATGGGCGGGCTGGATGTGCTGCGCCCCTGATCGCGATGGCGCTGGCGGCGGCCGGGCAAGCGTTGACCGCGCATCCCGCCGCTTGCGCCAATCCGCTCTGGCCTTGTTCGGGAATCCTGTGCTAACCGCGCGGTCATGAGCGAGGGTGACAGCGGCAGTTCCGCCTATAGCATGCGGCGCGGTGATGACGGGGGATCGCCCCTGAGCGATGCGTGGCAGAAGCGCTGGGTGCGCTGGGCCGCCTATCTTCTGGGGCTGGCGCTGGTCGGCGTGTTCCTGATCTGGGTCATTTTTGCGCGCGACCTGCCTTCAGCTGAAACGCTGGTCGATTACGAGCCGGACCTTCCCACCATGGTGCGCGGCGTCGATGGCGAGATCATCAACAGCTATGCCCGCGAACGCCGCGTCCAGTTGCAGTACAAGGATTATCCGCTGCCGCTGATCCGCGCCTTCCTGTCGGCAGAGGACAAGAATTTCTTCTCGCACAACGGTCTCGATTATCCGGGGCTGGCCTCCGCCGTCTTCGACTATGTCACCAAGCTGGGCTCTGGCCAGCGCGCGCGCGGCGGATCGACCATCACTCAGCAGGTCGCCAAGAACCTGCTGCTGGGCGACGAATATTCGATCACCCGCAAGATCCGCGAGGCCATCCTTGCCTATCGGATCGAGGCTGTGCTGACCAAGCAGGAAATCCTGGAACTCTATCTCAACGAGATCTACCTGGGCCGCAACGCCTATGGTGTCCAGGCGGCGGCGCGGGCCTATTTCGGCAAGGATGTCGCCGATCTCAAGCTGCACGAGGCGGCCTATCTCGCCATCCTGCCCAAGGCGCCGTCGAACTATCGCCCTGAAAACAACATGGAGCGTGCGCTCGAGCGCCGCAACTGGGCACTGGGTGCCATGCAGTCGAATGGCTGGATCACGCAGCAGCAGATGCGCGCGGCGCAGGCCGAGCCACTCGGCACCATCCCGCGCACCGGCGACAATTTCGAGAAGATCGGTGGCTATTTCGTGGAGGAGGTGCGCCGCCAGCTGGTCGAGAAGTTCGGCGAGAAGCGCGAGGACGGGCCGAACAGCGTCTATGCCGGCGGTCTGTGGGTGCGCACGTCGCTCAACCCGCTGATGCAGCGCGCGACGACCGAGGCGCTGCGCGACGCCTTGCTGCGCTACGATCGCGGCAGCGGCTGGAGCGGTCCGCTCAACAGGATCGAGATGGACGATCAATGGGCCTCGCGCCTGGCATCGACCTATATCGATATCGATTACGAGAACTGGCGCGTCGCGGTGGTAATCGACAAGTCGGCGAGCGCGGCCGAAATCGGTTTTGCCAATGGCGACAAGGGTGTGCTGCCCCGATCGACCGCGACCATGCCGCGCAAGCGCGCTGGCGGTACCGCGTTCGATTCGATGAAGCCGGGCGACATCATCGCCGTCGCGCCGATGTCGGGGGACACCTATGCGCTGCGCAACGTGCCGGAAATTTCGGGCGGCATGGTGGTGCAGAACCCGCGCTCGGGCCGGATCTATGCGATGCAGGGCGGGTTCGATTCGCAGATCAGCCCGTTCAATCGCGCCACCCAGGCCGACCGCCAGCCAGGATCGACGATCAAGCCGTTCGTCTATGCGACCGCGCTCGACAATGGCATGACCCCGGCGACGCAGATCGTCGATGGCACGTTCTGCGTCTATCAGTCGGCAAGCCTGGGCAGCAAATGCTTCCGCAATTTCGGCGGCTCGCGCGGGGCGGGCCCGCAGACGATGCGCTGGGGCCTTGAACAGTCGCGCAACCTGATGACGGTGCGCGCCGCCAATGATGCGGGCATGACCAATGTGGTCAAGACGATCAAGGCGGTCGGCATCGGCGACTACAAGCCGTATCTCTCGATCGCTCTGGGCGCGGGCGACACGACGGTGATGAAGATTACCAACGCCTATTCTATGCTGGTCAACCATGGCCGCGAGCTGAAGCCGACGCTGATCGATTATGTGCAGGACCGGCGCGGCAAGGTGATCTTCCGCTCCGATCCGCGCACCTGCGAACGCTGCAACATGCCCAAATGGGATGGCAAGCCGATGCCGCGCTTTGCCCAGCGCGGGCGCCAGATCCTCGACCCGATCACCAGCTATCAGGTCGTGCACATGCTGGAAGGCGTGATCACGCGCGGCACCGCAGTCACGCTGGCGGACCTCAAGCGTCCGATGTTCGGCAAGACCGGAACGACCAGCGGCCCGACGAACGTCTGGTTCGTCGGCGGCACCCCCGACATGGTTGCGGGCATCTACATGGGCTTCGATCAGCCACGGAGCATGGGCGGCTATGCCCAGGGTGGCAGGCTGGCTGCACCGATCTTCAAGCAGTTCGCCAAGCAGGTCCTGCCGACCATGCCGGTCAGCGAGTTCCTTGCGCCCGCCGGGACCCGCATGGTGCGCATCGATCGCCGATCGGGCCGCCGCGTCTATGGGGCATGGCCGGGCGACGAAGCCAAGGCGGCCGTGATCTGGGAAGCGTTCAAGCCCGAAACCGAACCGCGCCGCACGATCCGCCAGGAAGAGATGGCCGCGGTCAAGGCGGTCCAGAAGCGGACCGGACCTGCCGCACGGGCGCGGAGCGACAGCGAGTTCCTGCAACAGCAGGGCGGCATCTACTGACCGCAACCCAGGCTCACTCTACCATTCGGGTTGAAAAAGTGGGGCTGTGGCGCTACTGAGCATCTGACCATGCTCAGTCAGAAAGTCCGTTACACCATCCGTGCCCTGCAGCACCTTGCCGACCATTATGGCGAGGGACTGGTGCATCTGGACGACATCGCCACGGCGCAGAACATTCCGCCCAAGTTCCTGACGGTGATCCTGTCCGAAATGGCGCGCGCCGGGCTGGTCCATTCTCAGCGGGGCAAGGACGGCGGCTATCAGCTTGGCCTTTCCCCCATCGACATCCGCTATGGCGATATCGTCCGGATCACCAGTGGTTCGCTGGCTCTGGTGCCCTGTGCCAGCCGCTATGCCTATGAAAAGTGCAAGAACTGCCTGGCCGAGGACGAGTGCCGGTTGCGCGCGCTGATGCTCAAGGTTCGTGACGAGACAGCGGTGATCCTCGATCAGATCACGCTCGCCGATCCGATCGCCCCGGTCGGCGCCCTGGATGCGGCCATGACCGACTGATCGTCCGGTCGCACGGCCTCAGGCCGCGAACACGACCTGCCAGGCAGCACCCTGCCGCAACCCCTTCAAGGCCTGCACTTCCCCGCCCAGCTGCGCTGCCAGCGACTGGATGATCCGCGTTCCCAGTCCCTTGCTCGCAGCCATGTCGATGTCAGCGGGAATGCCGCGGCCATTGTCGCTGACGGTCAGTGCCAGACGTGCCGGATCGAGCCGCTCAAGCTTGAGCGTGATCGTGCCGCCGCCATCGACAAACGCGTGCTTCAGGCTGTTGGTGACCAGTTCGGTGACCAGCAGCGACAGCGTGGTCAGGCGCGCAATGTCCAGCTTCACCGCCGGCATGTCGACCAGGCACACGATGTTGCGTGCGCCGGTGGCCTGCAGCAGATCCGAACAGATTTCCTGGAAATAGTCCGCGACCGGCAGATCGACCGAGGCAGGGTCGTACAGCCGCCGATGGATGCGCGACATGGTCTCGATGCGGCTCTGCGCTTCATCAATTGCGCTGGCTGCCGATGCAGGATCCGCAGTGATCTTGCGCTTCTGCAATTGCAGCAGCGCCGACACGAAGGTCATGTTGTTGGCAACACGGTGCTGCAGTTCCTGAAACATCGTGCGCTGCTGATCATAAAGCTCTTCCGTCACCCTCTTTTTCGCCTCCAGCCGATCGGCCGCGCGGTGCATGAAATGGATGAGCGCAATGTCCACCGTGACGATGAACACGTAGAAGCCGATGGCAATCGCGCTCGCGCCATCCATGGTGAAGCTGTTGAACGGCGGGATGAAGAAATAGAGCGAAGCAAGACCGCAGAGCACGGCGCACAGGATGCCCGGCCACAGCCCGGCGATGAAGGTCGTGACGATGACCGCGGGAAAGAAGGTCAGATAGGGAAAGCCTGGTGGAAGCGTTCCCTGGAGATGAAAGCGGCCGAACAGGGCGAGCGCGAAGCTGGCCAGGGCCAGGCCATAGCCCAATCGCCAGTCGCGGCGAACGAGGATGCCTGCCCTGAAGAACCGATCCATTGTCACTCTCATCCGGCAGGCTGTGGCTGCAAACGTCGGCAAAGCCTGCTTGTAAAAGCCATTAAAACTGCGGGCAAGGGCCGGGATGTGCGGAATAGAGCCAATTCTGGGCTATCGCCTCACTTGGGCGCAGTCGCAGGGCGGCTCGTCCAGCGGGGCAGGGGGGCAAGAAAAACTATCTTGCCAAGTTAAATGGTAGAGAATAGCTTTCCTCCTGCGGGCCATGCTGCATGCAGCCGGTCCGCACCAGTTTCCTTTAGGGAGAATGCCTGTGCCTCCTGCCAAGCCCGACAATGGCGCGCTGCGCGCGCCACTGCCGCTCTCGACAATCTCCGATGCGATTTCCCGCCTGCGCTATGGTGCCATCACACTGACCGTCCATGACGGCAAGCTGGTGCAGATGGACGTGACCGAGCGCCAGCGGTTCAGCTGATCGGACATGCCGACCTTATCCCTCTGACTGCCGGGACCGGGCCGACCGGACCGGCATTTTTCGAGCAATCCAGATGCTGCAACCAGAACAGCGTGCCGACCGGACAGCCGGAAGCACTTCCCAACCAGGGGGTCTTTCCCAATGTCCAGTTCCGTACCTGTGCGCGCGTCGATCGCTGCGCTTGCCCTTGCGCCTGCTGTTCCGTTCCCGGCGCAGGCAGTTGAAATCAATCAGGACGCCGCACAGGCCGATACTGCCGACGAGCAGGGCGACAACGTGATCATCGTGACCGCCCGCCGCCGCGACGAGGATGTGCAGGACGTGCCGATTGCGCTGTCCGTGATCGACGCAGCGCAAGTGGATTCGCAAGGACTGTTCAACATCAACCGGCTGACTCAGGTCCAGCCGACCCTGCAATTCTATTCGACCAATCCGCGCAACACCTTCATCAACATCCGCGGCATCGGCGCGCCGTTCGGCCTCACCAACGATGGCTTCGAACAGGGTGTCGGCATCTATATCGACCAGGTCTATTACAACCGCATAGCCTCGGCGACGCTCGATTTCGTCGATGTCGAGCAGGTCGAGGTGCTGCGCGGGCCGCAGGGCACGCTCTATGGCAAGAATACGACCGCAGGGGCCATCAACATCAGGACGCGCGCGCCCAGCTTCACCTTCGAGGGCCGGACGGAAATCAGCGTCGGCAATTACGATTTCAAGCAGGCCAAGGCGACGATGTCGGGTCCGATCTCGAACACCATCGCCGCGCGGCTCAGCCTGTCCTCGACCGACCGGCGCGGTACCATCCTCAACGTGACAACAGGCCAGAACGTCAACAGCCTCGACAATCTGGGCATTCGCGGGGCTGTCCTCTGGCAGCCCAGCGATACGTTCAAGGTCACGCTGTCGGGCGACTACAACGTTCAGGACCCGATCTGCTGCGTACAGATCTATGCACGCGTCGGCACGACGCAGCGCGCTGCAAACCGGCAATATGCCGCGCTGATTGCGCGCTTTCCAGGCTATCGCGTGCCCAGCACCGATCCGTTCGACCGCCTGACCGATCTCGACGCCAATATTCGCGCGCGCAACGAGCATGGCGGCGTGTCGGCGCTGGCGGAATGGGAGCTGGACAAGGTTTCGCTGACCTCGGTCAGTGCCTATCGCTACTGGGACTGGACGCCGGCCAATGACCGCGACTTTACCGGTCTGCCGATCTTCCTCAAGGTCAACAACCCCACCCAGCAGAAGCAGTACACCCAGGAGTTCCGCCTGAATTACGAGGCCGAGCGGCTGAACTTCGTCGTCGGAGCCTTTGCCTTCTATCAGGAGATCCGTACCCAGGGCGTGCAGGAACAGGGGCCGGCGGCGAGCGCCTGGCTGCTCAATCCGACCAGCGCGCTATCGAACAATCCGGCGGTGCTGAACGGCGTGATCGCGAACAACGATATCCGGCTCGACAATGTGAGTTTCGCAGCCTTCGGCAAGCTCAACTGGAAAGTCACCGACCGCTTCACGGTCTCACCCGGCATCCGCATCAACTACGACAAGAAGGAAGGCCAGTACGATTCGGTCGTCACTGGCAATGCTTCCAACGGCACCCGGCAGATCGTCAGCAATGTGCCGACGAGCCCCTTCTTCAACGACCCCTGGATCGCCGCGCAACGCGGTGTACAGGCCTCGCAATTCTTCGAGGTCGATTTCAGCGACTGGAATCTCTCGTACGACCTCAACCTGGGGTATGCGATCAGCGATACCGTCAACGCCTATGCCACCTATGCGCGCTCATTCAAGACGGGCGGGGTCAATCTGAACGGCGTGCCCAGCCGTGCGGACGGTACGGCGGCGCTGGAAGTCGCGGTGATCAGGCCGGAAAAGGTCGACCATTTCGAGATCGGTCTGAAGACGCAGTTCTTGGATCGCAAGGCGACTCTCAACCTCGCCGCCTTCTGGACCGACATCCAGGATTTCCAGGCCAGCGTCATCAGCAATGTCAGCGGCAGCAATGTGCTGCGCGGTTATCTCGCCAATGCCGACCAGGTGCGCAGCCGCGGCGTCGAGGCGGACTTCAGCATACAGCCGTCGGACCGCTTCACGGCCTATGTCAGCGGTGCGTTCACCGATGCCAGGTTCGTGCGCTTCGTCGATGCGCCGTGCCCTCCCGAGCTTGCGGGTGGCACCACGGTCACCGGCAATCAGGTGCCGGGGCCTGCCGCGACCCCAGGCGCGCTCAGCCCGGCCAATTGCGATGTATCGGGCCAGTGGCTGCCGGGCGTGTCGAAATGGGCGTTTTCCTGGGGCGCGGAATATAATGTCCCCGCCACCGTGTTCGGGATCGAGGGCAATGCCTATGCGGGATACGATGCGAACTATCGCTCGAAATTCTCGTCCAACGCGTCGCGATCGATCTATACCGATATCGATGGCTATTCGCTGCACAATTTCCGCGCCGGTTTCCGCAACGACCGTTATGATTTCTTCGTCTGGATCCGCAATGCCTTTGACGAGAACTATTTCGAATCGCTTGCCGTCACGCCCGGTAACACTGGCCTCATTTCCGCTCAGATGCCCGATCCCCGCACCGCCGGCCTCACGGTCTCGGCGCGGTTCTGACGGTGTCTGATCGCTCCTCCTGCAGAAGGGACCGCACGTGCCGGACCTTGGAATACTGAACTTTTCCGATCTGTGGCCCTATCTGCTGGTCGGTGTTGCCGCGCAGATGGTGGACGGTGCGCTGGGCATGGCCTTTGGCGTCATTTCCAGCACCTTGCTCGTCTCGGTGCTGGGGGTGCCGCCCGCCCAGGCCTCGGCAGGGGTCCATCTGGCAGAGGTGTTCACGACGGGCGCATCCGGCCTCAGCCATGCCTGGCACCGCAACATCGATTGGGGACTGTTCGCCAAGCTGGTGCTGCCGGGTGTCGCAGGCGGGGTGCTGGGAGCCTATGTGCTGGCCAATATCGACGCAGGCGTGGCCCGGCCACTGGTCATGGCCTATCTGACCGGTATCGGGCTGGTGCTGCTCTATCGCGCCTGGCGCTTTCCGACACCCAGGTTCGAGGACCCGCGCATCGTGGCGCCGCTCGGTGCGGCCGGCGGTTTCCTCGATGCGGCTGGCGGCGGCGGATGGGGGCCGGTCGTGACCTCGAACCTGCTCATCCAGGGGGGAGAGCCGCGCAAGACCATCGGTACGGTGAGCGCGTCCGAATTCTTCCTCACCGTCTCGATCTCGGTCACCTTCATCCTGACCATGGGGTTCGAGGCCTTCACCACCGCGACCGTCGGCCTGCTGCTGGGCGGGGTCATTGCTGCGCCTTTCGGCGCCATACTGGCCAAGAATGTTCGCCCCCGCCTGCTGCTGTTCATGGTCGGCACGGTGCTCACCGTCACCAGCATCTACAGCATCTACAAGGCACTGGGCTGAGACGGTGGGCGAGGGGAGGCCTGTCAGATCTCCTCTCGCACCTGTGCATAGGCCATCGCTGCAAAGATGACGGTGCCACCGATGATATTGCCGACCAGGGCAGGCAGGATGCCTCCTCCGATGGCGGCGAGGGGCGAGATCTCACCCTTCAGCATGACGATGAACAGTTCGGTCGAACCGGCGACGACATGCGAGAAGCCGCCGAGCCCGATCATGTAGGTGACGATCGTGATCATCAGCACCTCGCCCGCACTTTCGATGCGCGGGAGCATCCAGACGAGCGAAGCGATCATGAATCCTGCAGGCATTCCCCAGAGCAGATGATCGAGCGGCGCGATCTCGGCATAATGGCGCGAGACCGCAAGCACGCCTTCCATCTGCAGGGGCGGGACGATGCCTGCATGCACCATCAGGATGGCTGCAAGCAGGCATCCGGTCATGTTGGCGGCGAAGACGATCACCCACAACCGCGCCGTCTGGGTCAGGCGCGATGCCGAGGGATAGGCGAGAAGCGGCAGGATGGGCGTGACCGTATTTTCGGTGAACAGCTGCATCCGGCCCATGATCACGACCAGAAAACCCACCGAATAACCCAGGTTGGTGACCGCCGGCGCCCATGCGGTATCGGGGAGCATGGCTGTCAGAAGACCCTTGCACAGGATCGACAGGCTGATCGCCAGGCCGGCACCGACGCCCGACCACCAGAGCGCGGAAAAGGAGCGGTTGAGTTCGTGACGGCCGGAACGGCTGATCGCGCGGTACATTAGGGCCGTCGTGACGTCTGCCAGTTCGTCGAGCGCAGGCTCTGCTGCCTTGCGTCTGCTGTTTCGTGCCATTTTGCCCCCGGTTGAACGCGTCTGCCGTCCATAACGCGCAGTGCACGGGATCGTTGCAGGGGCGTAGATCCGGGCTAAAGCCCCATGATGGCGGCAGCTATCCAGCGTTCCTCGGAGCGCAGGATGCCCCAGGCCCGCGCAGCGGCGCGGCTGTCCATCACCTCGACGCCGATCCCGCGCTCTTCCATCGCCCGGATGAAGGCGCGCGGCGGGTGAACCATGGAGCTGCCGGTGCCCAGCAGCATGAATTCCGCCGCAGGGGTGAGCGAAAGCACCTGCGCCATTGCCGAGACATCGAGCGCGTCGATGGCAGGCGCATTCCAGGGCATGGCCGACACAGGGGTCAGCACCAGGCTGCCATCCACCCTGCGCGGGCCCAGATTGTCGCCATCAAGCTTGAAGCCGCCGGCGGTAAATCCGGTGATGACCGGGCCGGAGGCGCGGGGGTCCTGGGTGAATTCGGCCATCGGCTATCGGCTCAGGGCTGTCCGCCCATGCCTTCCTTCAGCTTGGCTGCGGCCTTGTCGGCATCGGTCTGTTCCGGCACGAAGCTGTGCGGACCCACGCCCAGCCAGACCAGGATGGGGTTGGCCATGTAGATCGACGAATAGCAGCCGACGAACAGGCCAAGCGTCATGGCAGCGGTAAAGCCGAAGATCACGCCCGGACCGATCAGCAGCAGCGCCAGCAACGCGATCAGCATGGTCAGCGACGTCATCACCGTGCGCGCCAGAGTCTCGTTGGTCGAAAGATCGAGCAGCGCGATCATGTCCATCTTGCGATATTTGCGCAGGTTCTCGCGCACGCGGTCGAACACCACGATCGTGTCGTTCAGCGAATAGCCGATGATGGTCAGCAGCGCCGCGATGATGTTCAGGTTGAACTCGAGCTGGGTCAGCGCGAAGAAGCCGAAAGTCAGCGCCACGTCATGGAACAGCGCGAACAGCGCGGCGACGCCGAACTGCCATTCGAAGCGGAACCAGATATAGATGGCGATCGCGATCATCGCAAAGACCAGCGAATAGACCCCGGTGGTCAGCAGTTCGTCGGAAACCTTGCCCGACACGGAATCGACGCCATCGATGCGCGCACCTTGGGCGGCATATTCCTTCGTGATCATCGTCGTGACCTGCCGGGTCACTGCGGCGATTTCATCCGGATTGTCGCCGGCAAGGCGCATCCGCACGGAGACCTGATTGGGCTGACCGAAACGCTGGATGGTCGATTCACCCAGGTTCAGCGCCTCGATATCGTCGCGCAGTTCGCCGACCGGGGCTTCGGCCACCTTGTCGAAGGTCACCTGGATCATCTGACCGCCGACGAAGTCGACACCCAGGTTGAGGCCGCGCACGCTGACCAGCACGATGGAGGCGACGATCGACAGGAGGCTGATCGCCATAGCCAGCTTGCGCCAGCGCAGGAAGCGGAAATTGGTGTTGTCGGGGACAAGCTTGAGGAGCTTCATGGGGTCAAGCCTTCCTTAAATGTGCAGTTCGCGCGGGCGGGCGCGCTTGAGCCACAGCGCCACGAACATGCGCGTGACATAGACGGCAGTCCATACCGAGGTGACGATGCCGATCATCAGCACGACGGCAAAGCCGCGCACCGGACCGGAGCCGAACAGGAACAGCAGCACTGCGGCGATGACGTTGGTGATGTTGGCATCGAAGATCGCACGCGATGCTTCGGTATAGCCCACCTCGATCGCCTGGATGATGCGCCTGCCGTTCTTGCGTTCCTCGCGGATGCGCTCGTTGATCAGCACGTTGGCGTCGACGGCCGCACCGATGGTGAGCACGAAACCGGCGATGCCCGGCAGCGTCAGCGTGGCATTCATCAATGCCATGATGCCGAGGATCAGCAGGATGTTCAGAACCAGCGCAATATCGGCATAGACGCCGAACCGGCCATAGGTGAGGATCATGAACACCAGCACCGCCAGCGTGCCGATGCCGCCTGCAATGAGGCCGAGCTGGATCGATTCCGCACCCAGATCAGGCCCGACCGAGCGTTCCTCGACCACCTTCAGTTCCACCGGCAGCGCGCCCGAGCGCAGCGCAATGGCGAGCTGGTTCGCGCTTTCCGTGGTGAAGCTGCCGGAAATCTGGGCAGATCCGCCGAGGATCGGTTCGTTGATATTGGGGGCGGAGAGTACTTCGCCATCGAGAATGATGGCGAAGGGCTTGTTGACATTTTCCTGGGTCAGACGCGCGAACCGCGCGCCGCCATCGCGGTCGAAGGTGATCGACACGACCGGCTCGTTGGTCTGCGGGTCGAAGCTCGCCTGGGCGTTGGTCAGCTTGTCGCCGCGAATTCCGCCCAGCCGGCGCACGGCAATCGGCGTGCCGCCAGCGGGGTTGGTGGGATAGGGCACGATTTCGCTGCCCACCGGCGCGCGGCCCGCGGCAATATCCTCGGGGCTGGCATTCTGGTCGACCAGCTTGAATTCCAGCTCGGCGGTCTGGCCCAGCAGTTCCTTGAGCGCCTCGGGATCGTCGAGGCCGGGCACCTGCACCACGATGCGGTTGTCGCCCTGGCGGATGATCGTGGGTTCGCGCGTGCCCATTTCGTCGATGCGCTTGCGCACCACTTCGGTCGCGGTTTCCATCGCCTGATCGAGCGCCTGGGTAAGGCCCGCTTCGGTCGGCGTCAGCACGATGCGGCTGGTATCGCGCACCTCGATATCCCAGTCGCGCTGCCCGGTGAGGCCCGCGCCGCTGGTCAGCGGCAGGATCAGCTCGCGCGCGGCATCGACCTGCGACACGTCGCGCACCAGGAAGGAAAGCTTGCCGCCCTCGCGCGAGATGTCGCCGATGCCGATGCGCGGCTTGGCATTGCGCATCGCCGCGCGCACGGTCTCTTCCATGTTCTGCAGGCGCTGCGCCGCGACATCCCTGGGGTCGCCCTCCAGCAGGATGTGGCTGCCACCCTGCAGGTCGAGACCCAGGTTGATCATTTCCTGCGGCAGGAAGGAGGGATAATATTTGGCCGCGCCTGCAGGCAGCAGGCTGGGGATCGCCAGCAGCACGCCAAAGGCGAGTACAAGGCTGATGGAGATCGTTTTCCAGCGCGGAAAATCTAGCATTCTTATTGCTTCCTTGGCAGTGCTGGCTCAGGCGCGGCGGCTTGCAGTATCGCCCGAGTGCTGGCCGGATGTGCGGGCCATATATTCATGCGCGCAACAGGCGGCAAGGCGGCAGGTCGTTTCCTGTCGCCGCTCAGTCGTTGGCGGGCGCGCCACCGGGCTGGACGACATCGCTCAGCGTCGCCTTGACGGCGCGCACCTTGGCGCCGCCCAGATCGATCTCGACATAGGCCTCGTCCACCTTGGTCACCTTGCCGACCAGTCCGCCGCCGGTGATCACCTGGTCACCACGCTTGACGGCATCGATCTTGGCCTTGTGCGCCTTCATCTGGCGCTGCTGCGGGCGGATGATGAGGAAATAGAAGATCGCCAGCAGCGGCACGAACATCAGAAGCTGGGTCCAGGCCGGAGCAGCGCCGGGGGCGGCGGCGGCCAGTGCAAGCAAGAGTGTCGAGTCCATGGGCTGTAATATCCGAATGTCTGAAAGGAAAAGGGGAGCGCCAGGCCTGTAGACAGCCGGTCGCAGTGATGCGCGCGCCTATCATCATCGGCAGCTTAAGGCAATTGTCGATCACCTTGGCGTTCTTGTGCATCACGGGGTTGCCAAGCGCGTCGCATCGCCATATACGCGCGCTTCGCTTTTGCCGCAGACGCGGCAGGGCCACGGTCGGGACGTAGCGCAGCCTGGTAGCGCATCACACTGGGGGTGTGGGGGTCGGAGGTTCGAATCCTCTCGTCCCGACCAATATGTTCAAAGAACCCTGTTGGCGCGCGGCGTCAGGTTCCTGCCCTCGAACACTTTCATGCTCGCTTGCGCCGTATGTGCGCCTCGCTCCCGATGCAGCCGGATCGTCAGCCCGGCTTTAGCGCTGCTATCCTGTCGAGCACCACCGCGGCATGATCCTTTCGGCAGATCAGCAGATCGGGCATATAGGTATCGGCCTGGTTGTAGATGAGCGACGAGCCGTCGATGCGCGAAGCGTGGAGCCCATGCGCCAGCGCCACCGCGACGGGGGCGCAGCTGTCCCATTCATACTGGCCGCCCGCGTGCAGATAGATATCCGCCTGGCCCAGGATCACCGCCATCGCCTTGGCGCCGGCGCTGCCCATCGGCACCAGCTCTGCGCCCAGGCTGGCCGCCACCGCCTGCGCGACGGGGGCGGGGCGCGTGCGGCTGACCACCATGCGCAAAACATCGGGGGCAGGCGGAACAACGACCGGCTGGTCCGAACGCAGCACCTTGCCGAGCCCCGGCAGCGCCACCGCGCCGAGAGCGGCGGCGCCATTGACAGCGAGCGCGACGTGTACCGCCCAGTCGGAGCGGGCCTCGCCATATTCGCGGGTGCCATCAACCGGATCGACGATCCAGCAGCGCGAGGCTGCGAGCCGATCGAGATTGTCCTTTTCCTCCTCGGACAGAAGGGCATCGCCGGGCCGCTGTTCGCGCAGCGCATGGCAAAGGAACTGGTTGGCGACGGCATCGCCCGCCTTGCCCAGCGCCTTGAGGCTGAGGACCCCGCTGCTGCGCACCTCGGTCAACAGCCTGCCGGTCACCTCGGCAAGGTGCGCGGCAAGCTCGGCGTCGGTCATGGCCATCGGGTTTCCCTTATTTCAGCGGCAGCAACTGGCGGATCACGTATTCGGCCGCTTCCTCGATCGTCATCGCACCCGTATCAATCCGGATTTCCGGCGACAATGGCTCCTCATAGGGGCTGTCGATGCCGGTGAAGTTCTTGAGCGCGCCCGAACGCGCCTTCTTGTACAGGCCCTTCACGTCGCGTGCCTCGGCCACTTCGAGCGGCGTATCGACGAAAATCTCGACGAACTCGCCTTCGGGCAGCATCTTGCGCACCATCTCGCGCTCGGCGCGGAAAGGGCTGATGAACGCGGTGAGCACGATCAGCCCTGCATCCGCCATCAGCTTGGCGACCTCGCCGACACGGCGGATATTCTCGATCCGGTCAGCCTCGGTAAAGCCCAGATCCTTGTTGAGGCCGTGGCGGACATTGTCACCATCGAGCAGGAAGGTGTGCCGGTTCATCAAGGCGAGCCGCTTTTCGACCTCGTTGGCGATGGTCGACTTGCCCGCCCCCGAAAGGCCGGTGAACCACAACACCTTCGGAGTCTGGTTCTTCATCCGGGCATGATCTTCCCGGCTGAGATCGGTCGGCTGCCAGTGAACGTTCTGTGCACGGCGCAGCGCAAAATGCAGCATCCCGGCGCTGACGGTGCGGTTGGTGATCTTGTCGATCAGGATGAAACCGCCCAGCGCGCGATTGTCCGCATAGGGTTCGAATACGATCGGCTTGTCTGTGATGATCTCGGCCACGCCAATGGCGTTGAGGTCAAGCGTCTTGGCCGCGACATGCTCCATCGTGTTGACGTTGACCGCATATTTGGGCTGCTGGACCGTGACAGAGACAGTCTGGGTTCCCAGCTTGAGCCAGTAGCCGCGCCCGACGATCAGCGGTTCGTCATCCATCCAGACCAGGGTCGCCTCGAACTGGTCTGCGGCCTGGGGCGGGTTTTCTGCCGATGCGATCACATCGCCGCGAGAGCAATCCACCTCGTCGGCGAAGCACAGCGTGACCGATTGACCGGCGACCGTCTGTTCAAGGTCGCCATCCAGCGTGACGATGCGCGTTACCGTGCTGGTCTTGCCCGAGGGCAGCACGCGCACCGCATCCCCCGGCTTGACCGAGCCGGTCGCGATCAGCCCGGAAAAACCGCGGAAATCCAGATTGGGCCGATTGACCCATTGCACGGGCAGGCGGAAGGGCTTGCCCGCCTCGACCGAGGACAGCACCTCGACCGTCTCGAGATGCTCGACCAGGCTGGGCCCGGTATACCAGGGCGTGTTTTCGGAAGGCGCGGTGATATTGTCGCCCCTGAAGCCGGAAATCGGCAGGGCAGTGAAGCCTTCGATGCCGATGCTCTGCGCAAATTCGGCATAGTCGGCGACGATGTCGTCGAACACCGCCTGATCGTATCCGACCAGGTCCATCTTGTTCACCGCCAGCACGATGTTGCGGATGCCGATCAGGTGGCAGAGGTACGAATGGCGGCGCGTCTGGACGAGCACGCCCTTGCGCGCATCGACCAGGATCACGGCGAGATCGGCGGTCGACGCGCCGGTGATCATGTTGCGCGTATATTGCTCATGGCCCGGGCAATCGGCGACGATGAACTTGCGCTTTTCGGTGTTGAAGAAGCGATAGGCGACATCGATCGTGATGCCCTGTTCGCGTTCGGCGGCGAGGCCGTCGACGAGCAGCGCGAAGTCGATCTCGGCGCCTTGCGTGCCGACGCGCTTGCTGTCTGCCTCCAGTGCTGCGAGCTGATCCTCGAAGATCATCTTGCTGTCATAGAGCAGTCGCCCGATCAGCGTCGACTTGCCGTCATCGACGCTGCCGCAGGTGATGAAGCGCAGCATCGACTTGTGCTGATGCGTGGCGAGATAGGCATCGATGTCCTCGGCAATCAGCGCCTCGGTCTGGTAAACGGGCTCGCTCATCAGAAATACCCCTCCTGCTTCTTCTTCTCCATGCCCGCGCCGCCTGCATCCTTGTCGATCACGCGGCCCTGGCGTTCGGAGGTGGTGGTGAGCAGCGTTTCCTGGATCACTTCGGACAAAGTGCTGGCGGTGCTCTCGACCGCGCCGGTCAGCGGAAAGCAGCCCAGGGTGCGGAAGCGGATCGAGCGTTCGGTGATCTCGGGCGTGCATCCCAGCACCTTTTCCAGCCGCGGAATGTCATCGGCCATGAACAGCTGGCCCTCCCATTCGAAGGTCGGGCGAACGGCGGCAAAATAGAGCGGGACGATGGGCACGTCGTTGAGCTGGATATACTGCCAGATGTCGAGCTCGGTCCAGTTGCTGATCGGGAAGACCCGGATGCTCTCGCCCCTGTTCTTGCGCGCGTTGTAGAGGTTCCACAGTTCCGGCCGCTGGTTCTTCGGGTCCCAGCCGTGGCTGGCGGTGCGGAACGAGAAGATGCGCTCCTTCGCGCGGCTCTTCTCCTCGTCGCGCCGCGCGCCGCCGAATGCTGCATCGAAGCCGTGCAGGTCGAGCGCCTGCTTGAGCCCCTCGGTCTTCCACATGTCGGTGTGCAGCGGGCCGTGGTCGAACGGGTTGATTCCGCGCTCTGCCGCCTCGGGGTTCTGATGGACCAGCAGTTCCATGCCGCTCTCGCGCGCCATCTTGTCGCGCAGGGCATACATGTCCTTGAACTTCCAGGTCGTGTCGACATGCAGCAGCGGGAAGGGCGGCGGGGAAGGGTAGAAGGCCTTGCGTGCCAGATGCAGCATCACCGCGCTGTCCTTGCCGACCGAATAGAGCATCACCGGCTTTTCGGCCTGGGCCACCACCTCGCGCATGATGTGGATCGCCTCGGCCTCAAGGCGCTCGAGATGTGTCAGCACCGACGGATTTCCTTCTTGTGGCATTGCATTCCCCGTCCGAAGATTTTCTTGCCATTGCCAATCGTGGCTGGCGGTCTATTCCATAACTCCCATATGGGAGTAAAATGGCATGATCATCGAGATGTCCCGCCAGGACGATATCTTTCTGCCGCTGGTCGAAGGCATTCGCGAGGTCGAACAATGGCAGCGGTTCCTTGCGGCACTGATGGCGCGGACCCAGGCCCGCCATGCCGTGATGCTGATCGCGCAGGCCAATGCTTCGTCCGAGGACGAGCCCAGCTTTCTGCATCTTGCCGCGCCACGCGCGGCGCACGATCCGGTTATCGACAGGGATTTGCTGCATGACATCGGGCTGCGCTCGTTTCGCTCGCTGCGTCCGGGCCGGGTCTATGCGATCGAGGAACTGCTCGATCATGATGACCCGGCCACACGTGATCGCCAGCGCGCGATGCTGGACGCGCAGGGCATCCGGTTCGGCCGATGGATGCGGGTGACGGTCGACCGGCTGACCGATGCCTGGATATTGCTGACCCGCGAGCGGGAGGATTTCAGCTCTGCGGCGGTGGCCACCCTGTCCTCGACCGCACCCTATGTGCGCGCGGCGCTGCGCGCCTTCATGGCCCTGTCGGAGGAGCAGCTGGCGCGGGCCATGGCGCAGGCCACGTTGCAGCGGCTGGGCATCGGACAGATTGCGCTCGATCATTCTGCTCGGGTGATGGTGGCCGACGCGGTGGCAGAGCGCCATCTCGGCTTTGTCGAGACGCCTGATGGTCGGCCCGGCAGGAAGCTGTTGCTGCCCGCTGCGGCGGCCGACCGGCTCGAGCGCTACTGCGCAGCGGTGGGGGCAGGCAACGCCGATGCGGAGCCGGTGCTGATCCAGATCGATGATGGCATGATGCTGATGCTGCAGCCGGCAGCTTTGCCGCTGTCTCAGGCGATGGTGCAGCTCGTGGCGATCGCGACGCTGCGCATCGCGGCGCGCGAGGACGAGCGCCAGGGTGCTGCGGTGCTGCGTGCCCAGTTCCGCCTGTCCCCGCGCGAAGCCGCGCTGGCGCAGAAGATCAGCCGGGGCGAAACGATTGTCGAGGCAGGGCGCCACCTGCATCTTACCGATGAAACCGCGCGGAACTATTCCAAGCGCATCTACGCGCA
The DNA here is from genome assembly GCF_003201955.1 of Blastomonas natatoria. Classification (GTDB taxonomy): domain Bacteria; phylum Pseudomonadota; class Alphaproteobacteria; order Sphingomonadales; family Sphingomonadaceae; genus Blastomonas; species Blastomonas natatoria. Next base: position 52,838 of record NZ_QJJM01000004.1, on the reverse strand, counting down.
GACGCGATCGCGCGGGCAGGCGGATCTGGTGCGGACCATCCTGTGCGGCCTGGCACCTCTGGCCTGATGTCGGCCAGCGCCGGACATCGGGGCTTCAGCCGAGCGGCAGGAAGGCCAGCGCGTTATGCGGGTTCATCGGAATGACCAGCTGGTTCTGCACCGGGTCATGGCACATGGATGCCGCACTGGGGATGCCGACCGCGATCACCTCGGCAGCCGAACCGGGACGGATGCGTGTCACGCTGCCGAAGCGCACGCTGCTCACATATCTGGTGCCGTCCTTCAGGATGACCAGACCGTCATTGCCGCTTTCGGCAGAGCGCTCGGTCCGGATCAGCCGCCCGTCGGGGTGGAAGGTCATCACCGCATTGTCGCCCAGATTGACGACCACGACATGGCCTTCGGGATCGATGGCGATGCCATTGGGATTGGCGAGCGGCGCGCCCTCGACGAATACGGAAACGGACCCGTCGGGCGCGATGCGATAGACGCGCGATTCCGGCCGGGTGTTGGTGGCATAGACCGTGCCGTCCTGTGCCACCGCGATGCCGTTGAGATAGGTCGCCCCCGGAACCGTCGTCGCGCCAAGCGGCTTGCCCGTCGCCAGATCGAAACGGCGCACCGTGTCGATATCCGCCGCGTAGAGAATGCCCCCGGCAATTGCGCTGCCGAGCGGGTGATTGAGCACGAGCCCATCGCGGGTGGCGCCGATCCATTTGGATGTATGGACGCTGCCATCGGGACGGATCAGCGAGACGAAACCGTCATTTTGCTGCAGGTCCTGGGTGACGCCGGCGTTCATCGCGACGATGAGGTTGCGGTCAGGATCATAGGTGCAGCTTTCGGCAAAGCGGAAGCTGCCGAACACGCGGACGTTGCTGCTGATCGGGGTGGCGATGCCCGCTTCGTTGACGGTCCCCAGCGGTTCGCCTGCCTTGAACTCCTGCGCCGATCCCGGCGCGCTCGCCAGAAGCGCCGGTATCAGCGCGATCACCATCATTCTCATTGCCCGCTCCCTTTCCGGTCCCGACCAGACTGCCCTGCGGCCTGCACCAGGTCCAGCGCTTTCCCGCGTGCCGATGCCCATGACCGGCTCTGGCCGATCGATCGCATCGCTTTGAACTTTGCGGTGCTTCAACCCCGCGTTATGGCAGCGATAAAGCCCTTCCCGAGACAGGGGCACGATGACCCGACCCGCAGGAGAGCGTGTGTTTGACAGCCTGACCCTTGCAGCCTTGCCGCCGGAGGACGAGGACATCCGTCCTGCCATTCGCGCGCTGATTGCCGATGCGATCGCGACACTTCCGACCGATCGCCGGGCGCGGTCCTGGGCCGGATTTGATGCCGATTTCAGCCGCCGTCTCGGAGCGGAGGGCTATCTGGGGCTGACCTTGCCGCGCGCCTATGGCGGCGGCGGGCGCGGGCCGTTTGCCCGGTTCGTGGTGGTCGAGGAACTGCTTGCGGCGGGAGCGCCAGTGGCGGCGCACTGGATCGCCGATCGGCAGAGCGCGCCGCTGATCCTGAATTTCGGCACCGAGGAGCAGCGCCAGGCCTATATCCCGAAAATCTGCCGGGGCGAGCTGTTCTTCTGCATCGGCATGAGCGAGCCGGGATCGGGATCGGACCTGGCGAGCGTTCGGACCCGTGCCGAGCGGACCGCGGCCGGCTGGCGGCTCAACGGGCAGAAGATCTGGACCACCAATGCGATGCACAGCGATTACATGATCGCGCTGGTGCGGACATCGGGAACGGCGGCAGACCGGCACAATGGCCTGTCGCAGCTGATCATCGATCTCAGGGCGCCCGGCGTTACCATCCGCCCCATCGTCGATCTGGCCGGGGACGCGCATTTTGCCGAGGTCTTCTTCACCGATGTCGATCTGCCTGCGGACGCGCTGATCGGCGCCGAGGGCGAAGGGTGGCAGCAGGTCGTTGCCGAACTCGCCTTCGAGCGCAGCGGCCCGGAGCGGATCTATTCGAGTGTCGTGCTGCTCGATGCCTGGGTCGGCCATCTCCGGTCGGTGGGTCGCGACGACCGCGCGACGCGCACGCTGGTCGGCGATTTCACCGCACGGCTCGCCATGCTGCGCGCGATGTCGATCGCCTGCACCGCGCGGCTGGCAGCGGGCGAAAGCCCGGTCGTCGAAGCCTCGCTGGTCAAGGATCTGGGCACCAGTTTCGAACAGGAACTGCCGGTGCGGATCGGCGATGACCTTGCAGCGCATCCCGACGAGCCGGTCGATGCCGAACTGCACCGCACGCTGCTCTATGTCACACACCTTGCTCCCAGCTTCTCGCTGCGCGGCGGCACGCGCGAAATCCTGCGCGGGATCATTGCACGGGGAATGGGGCTGAGATGATGGATATTCAGGAACTGGTCGAGCCATTTGCCCGGATGCTGCAGGCCATCGCGCCCGCATCCACCGTTCGCGCGATCGAGCAGGGCGCCCGTATCGACGCGCTCTGGGCCGAGATCGCGGGCTCGGGCTATCTCGATGCGCTGGTTGCAGAGCGCGACGGCGGTGCCGGCCTTGATGGCCTGTGCGCGCATGGCCTGTGGCAGGAGCTGGGGCGCCACATCGTTCCGCTGCCGGTCGGCGAGACCATGATCGCCCGGGCGCTGCTGGCGGGGGCAGGGGTTCCGGCTCCCGGTGGCCCGATCGCGCTGGCGGTGGCAGCGCCGGGCCAGGACGCGATGGTGCCGCTGGGGCGGGTCGCAGAGCATGTGCTGGTCGACGACGGCAGGCAATTGTATCTGGCGCCTGCTGCATCCGCGCGTGGCGAGCCGACCGGTGTGGCAGGCGACCTTGGCGCAAGCATGCGCTGGGAGACGCTGGAAGGTCTCGCGTGGATCGCAAGGCCCGAATGCGGGCTGCGCGCGATGGCTGCCGTGCTGCGCGCCGCGCTGATCGCCGGTGCGGCCGATCACCTGGTCACCGTCACGGCGGGCTATTGCAATGATCGGGTGCAGTTCGGCAAGCCCATAGGGCGGCAGCAGGCGTTGCAGCAGAATCTGGCGGTCATGGCCGAAGAGGCGCTGGCCGCGCGTATCGCGTCGCAGATCGGTTGTGCGTCGGGCCTGACCCCGTCGCTCGCAGCTGCCGCCTGCGCCAAGTCGGTCGCCAGCGCGGCCGCAGTCCGCATCGCCGCAACCGCCCATGCGGTGCACGGCGCGATCGGCATCAGCCACGATCATGACCTGCAGCTTTACACGCGCAGGCTGTACGAATGGCGGCTCAGCGACGGGTCGGAAGGCTATTGGAACGATCTGCTGGGCGGAGCGATGCTGGCCAGCGCCGATACGGCGGTCGATTTCGCCCGGTTGCATTGCCGTTGAATGCGGCCCGGGCGCCATGCTGACGGGAGGAGTTCAGCAGCGTTGCGGGCATTGTGAAAACGCCCCGGCCGGCTATCGCAAAGCCTGTGGCAACCGGCGGACCATGGCCGAGCATCCGGTGCGCTGTCTCGTGCTGATCGGCGGCCCGAGGGAAGCGGTCATGGGCAGGTGATCACGGCTGCGCTCTATCGAGTATCCCGATACGGTCCGCTCCTCATGAAAACGCCCGGCTGTCTGAATTGCTGCAACTGGGTGGAAAGTTGCCGCTTACATTGAGACGGTTTCATAGCTGACCGAAACGCCAGCAACCGAGTTATCCTGTTCAAAGATCCGAGACTTTTCGGCATGCCGGATGAGTAGGCGGTCTGAAGCAAGCCATTTGATTTCAGCCCATGAGCCGCCCCAATCTCCGACTTTTGCGGCCCCATGATCGTCATCTGCGCGGAACGTATTGCCTCTGCCCGCTGCGGCTTGTCCGGCTTCCATAATCGAGATTTGCGTCGAGTATCCGCTAGTCGCGCCGCAGTCGCGTTGAAACATCACCGCTTCGTGCTTGCCATCTGGCGAAACAAGTCGGGTTATGACTTCGTTGGTGCAAGCGTCATCACAGGCGCCCACAGCAATGGACAGAACCAACAGGAGCAAAGCGCGGATCACTGGCGCAAACTAACCCTCTCTTGAAACGGCAGCAACGGGGTCGTTTGCTGAATGGCAGAAATTTTTCGCGAGCAGGGCAAAGCGGCCTGGAGGGTTTTGGGACCGAAGTTCGGCCCGGCTCATGACCGGAAATGGGTGGATTGGGGACGTTCTCGCTAGCGATCGAATGCAGCCTCAATTCGCGCGACGACCTCGTTCAGTTCGGCTTCGCTCGGCGTCTCGTGACTCTGAGTTATCCCGCCAGCCAGATACGCGAAAGCCGTCCATTCCTCGTTCGCGCCCTGTAAGATCACGATCTCGGCATATTTGGTCTTCCCTCTAATCCCGTTAGCGCCGGCTAGGGTCTCGGAGCATCGAATTTGGGTGGCTGCAAGAGTGTCCCGCAATTGCGAAGAAGCGATGATACAGAAGTCTTTGGGGCGCTCTGGCAGGCGGGGCTTGGACAACCAGAAAGGCTTCGACGGCGTCGGTTCTGTCGGCGCATTCGTTTCACAGCCTGATAGACAAAGGGCGGCAAGCCACATCACACCGGCATTGAATCGAAAAAGGTTCACGAACTCAACTTATCAGTGTCTAAGATTGTCCGCTACGGGGTCGGAAAACGAATTTCCGGTTTCGGCCGAGTTGAAGCGATAGCTGCCGCTCAGCTGGTCGTGGCATTCGATGCCGCCTGGCGCGGGTCTGCCTGTACTGCTCCAGAATTTGATCTTACCAATTCTGATCGATCCACCATATCTGTCAACGCCTCGGGGGCCATGCAAAGCGCTGGCTGGTTGCGCAGGGTTGTTGCCCGAACCTGCTGATCCTGCAGGATCGCTGTCATGAAATCGTATCTCGAAACCGATTTTGGCTGTTCAGGCGCTCGGTCAGTGCGAGCCGCGCCCTGGCATTGCCGCAGCATGCCGGCCGGTTTCATTTAAGGTTGACACCCTCAGTTTAATCGTATTTGGTCTAACCAATAATCAGGGAGTGGTGCAATGACTGAGGGACGCGGCACGGGATCGCGCGCGCTGCGGGGTGCGGCCGCGGCAGCGCTGGGAGTGGCGGTGCTGGTCACGGCGGGGCCGGGCCTGGCACAGCCAGCAGCAGCAGATCCTGCAGCACCGGCTCGCCCGGCTGCGAGCGACGCCCGAAAGGTCATGGAGCTTGGCACGGGCTGGCGGTTCCTGTTTGGCGACGTCCCTGATTCCGTTCGCACCCCCGAATTCGATGACAGCCGCTGGGAGCAGGTCAGCCTGCCGCACAGCTGGAATCGCATGGGCAATTACGCGCCCGTGCGCGCCGAGGGTTCGGACGTTCGCCAAGGGACCGGCTGGTACCGGATGCGGCTGGGCGAGGTGGCGCTGCCCAGGGGCAAGCGCGCAATCCTGCAGTTCGATGGCGTCGGCGCGATTGCCGACCTGTGGGTCAATGGCCAGCATGTCGGGCAGCACAAGGGCGCCTTCTCGCGCTTCCGCTTCGACATCAGCGATCATCTCAAACCGGGTCAGGCGAACATCATCGTCGTGCGTGCGGACAACAGCAAGCCCGAGAAGGGCAGCAGCACCGAGCATGTCATCCCGCTGGGGGGCGATTTCTTCATCCATGGCGGCCTGTATCGCGGCGTCTCGCTGATCGAGGTCGATGCCGCGTCGATCGATCTCATGGACCACGGCGGGCCCGGCATCTATGTTTCGACCCCCAGCGTCACACCCGAAAAGGCCGAGGTTGCGGTGCTCACGCGGCTGCGCAATTCGGGGCAAAAGGCGCGCAAGCTGGCCGTGGTCACCCGCATCGCCGATGCCGATGGCCGGACGGTTGCGAGCGCGTCGGGGCCTGCCCGGCGGCTCGGGCCGGGCGAGACAAGCGAGCTGACCACGCCACTTTCTCTCACCAATCCCAGGCTCTGGCAGGGACGCAGCGACCCTTATCTCTATTCGGTCACCGTCGAGCTGCGCGACGGCGCCCGCGTGATCGACAGCGTGACAGAGCCGCTCGGCGTGCGCAGCTTCGCCTGGGACGCGGACCAGGGTTTCATTCTCAACGGCAAGCCGATGCGGCTGCACGGTGCCTCGCGCCATCAGGACTGGCAGGGCAAGGGATGGGCGCTCACCGCCGAAGATCATGCCACCGACATGGCGATCATGGCCGAAATGGGCGTCAATACGGTGCGCCATGCGCATTACCAGCACGCGCAGGAATGGAGCGACCTTGCCGATCGCAACGGGATGGTGGTGAAGGCAGAGCTGCCGTTCGTGCACCAGTCCGCTTTCGATGAATCGCTGCCCGCGCCAGAGCTGGTCGCCAATGCGCGGCAGCAGTTGCTCGAACTGATCCGGCAGAATTACAATCACCCCTCGATCATGCTCTGGTCGGTGGGCAACGAGATCGATATCGGCGCCGCCATCGCCGCGCTGATGAAGGGCGGCAAGGGCGCTCCGGCCAAATCGCGCGACATGCTGGTCGAACTGAACGCGCTGGCGAAGCAGGAAGACTCCACCCGGCCGACGCTCTATGCCGATTGCTGCGAGGGCACGCCGTCTCCCCTCGCTCGTCCGGGCGCGCAAGTGCTCAACGACATTACCGATGTGGTCGGGCTTAATCGCTATTTCGGCTGGTATTACGGCCAGCCTCAGGACCTGTCGCGCGCCTTGACCAGCCTTCGCAGCCGCTATCCGGACCGGCCGATGGCGGTGACCGAATATGGCGCAGGCGGCGCATTCAGCCAGCATACCGACAATCCGCTCGGCGGGCCGGTCAACGCCAATGGCCGCCCGCATCCCGAGGAGTTCCAGGCCTGGGTGCATGAACAGAACTGGAAGGTTCTCAAGCAGGCCAATTTCCTCTCGACCAGCTGGATCTGGAACATGTTCGATTTCGCCTCCACCAGTCGCGAGGAAGGCGAGGCCTATGACCTGAACGACAAGGGACTGGTCAGCTATGACCGCAAGACCCGCAAGGACGCCTTCTATTTCTACAAGGCGCAATGGTCCGAAGAGCCGGTGCTGCACCTGACCGGCAGACGCTATATCGACCGCGCCTATCCGGTGTTGGACGTGCGCGCCTATAGCAATGCGCCGCGCGCCAGCCTGACGGTCAACGGCCAGGCCATCGGCACGGTGGACTGCCCTGACCGCATCTGCGTCTGGCCCGGCGTGCGGTTGCGCGCAGGCGACAATCAGATCGCCGCCTCGGCCGAGCGCGGCGGGAAGGCGCTGACCGACAGCCTGACCTGGACGGCGCCGGATTCAGCTAACGGGCTGCATGTCCGCGCTGGCCATCTGACCGGGCAGACGACGTCTGCCGGATTGCGCTTCGGTTCGGACAATTTCTTTACCGGCGGCAAGGCGTCCGAATTGCGCATGGCAGGCCGCACCAGAATCGCGCCCAGCAACGTCACCGGTACTACCGATCCCGAGCTTTACGCCTCCTATCGCCAGGGTGCCTTCACGTACGACCTGCCGCTGCCCGATGGCCGCTGGACGGTCACGCTGCACCTGTTCGAGCCCGAAACCGATGCCGCAAAGGCCGCAGCGCGCAGCATGACGGTGCGTGCCAATGGCAAACCGGTGCTGACCGGTTTCAACCCGGCCAAGGCAGGCGGCGGGTCGCTCAAGGCGGTGACCCACCGCTTCGACGTGACATCGAGCGGCGGGCTGAAGCTCGATTTCAGCGGCGGCGATGGCGGTGCAGTGGTCTCCGCAATTTCCGTCAGCCCGGCGCGCTGACGGTTCGGAGGGCAAGGCCATGGTTTCAAGGCGCGGCCTAATCAAGGCGCTGGCGGCAAGCGGGGTGGCGGCCTCCGCGCCGACACTCGCGCACGCCACCAAGCGGAGCCCGGCGCTGCCCAATATTCTCTGGCTGGTGAGCGAGGATCACAGCCCGTTCCTGGGTTGTTATGGCGATCCCATCGCGCATTCGCCCAACATTGATGCGCTGGCTGCCAAGGGCATTCTCTATGCTCGCGCCTATGCCAATGCGCCGGTATGTGCGCCGTCGCGCTTCGCGATTCTCACCGGCTGCCATCCTGAAAGCAACGCGCCTGCGCAGCACATGCGCGCGATGGCGAACCTGCCGACGGTCATGCGCACCTATCCCGAATATCTGCGCAGCCTGGGCTATTACTGCACCAACAACGACAAGACCGATTACAATTGCAACGTCGAGCCCGAGCGAATCTGGAACGAGTCCAGCGCGAAGGCGCACTGGCGGGGCCGGCCCGACGGCGCACCCTTCATGGCGGTGTTCAATCACATGACCACGCATGAATCGCGGCTGTTCGGGCCCAGGCCGGTCGAGGGGCCGGTTACGCCCGATCTGGTCCGCATTCCGCCCTATCTGCCGGACACCCCGGCGATGCGCACCGATTTTGCCAGCTATTACAACCTGATCGCGCGGATGGACGGCGAGATTGGCGCGCGGCTGAAGGAGCTGGAGGCGGACGGGCTCGCCGAAGACACCATTGTCTTCTATTATTCGGACCATGGCGGGGTGCTGCCGCGCAGCAAGCGCTATTGTTACGAAGAAGGCCTGCGCGTCGCGCTGATCGCGCATTTCCCGCCCAAATGGCAGCACCTCGCGCCGGTGCCGATGGGCAGCACAGTGACCCAGCCGGTGAGCCTGGTCGATCTTGCACCCACGCTCCTTTCGCTGGCCGGGGTGGCAAAACCGACGCAGATGCATGGGCAGGCTTTTCTGGGCAGCGAGGTCGGCCAGCGCTCGCCCTATGCCTTCGGCATGCGCGACCGCATGGACGAGCGTTACGATATGGTTCGCACCGCCTGTGACGGGCGTTATCGCTATATCCGCAACTACATGCCGCACCGGCCCTGGGGCGCCTATTCGTCGTTCGAATGGATCGCCAAGGGCTATCAGTCGTGGGACGAGGCGCGGATCGCCGGGACGCTGACGCCCGATCAGTCGCGCTTCTTCGGACGCAAGCCGTACGAGGAGCTCTACGATCTCGAGGCCGATCCCTATCAGCTCACCAATCTGGCGAATGAGGCCAAACAGGCCGCCACGCTTGCGCGTTTCCGCAAGGCGCTCGATGCACATATGCTGGCGATCCGCGACAACGGCTTCCTTCCCGAAGGCGAGCCGGGCGAGGGTTATGAAGCGACGCGCAGCGAGGCGGCCTATCCGCTGCGCCAGATCATGCAGGTGGCGTCGGTCGCCGCGCGCGGCGAGGCGCGCAATGCCCGGCGGCTGGCGGCGCTGCTGCGGAACCGCAATGCGGTGATCCGCTATTGGGCGGCGACCGGGCTGGTGGTTCTGGGCGAGGCAGCGCTGCCTGCCAAAGCCGCGCTGGCCGAGACTGTCGCCCGTGATGCGTCGCCAGCGGTGCGGATCGCCGCCGCCGAAGCGCTCGGCAATATCGGTGATCCGGGCATCGCCTTGGCGGTCCTGGAACAGTCTGTCGCTTCGGGCAAGCCGTTCCAGCAGCGGCTGATGGCGCTCAACGCGCTCGATGCGCTTGATGAACGCGCGCGCCCGGCCTTGCCTGCGATCAAGGCGATCGTCGATGACGAGAACGACTATGTCATCCGCGCCGCGCGCTATCTGGTCGCGGTGCTGGAAGGCAATTTCCGTCCCGCCATGCCCACCGGCAGACCGCGCGCCGCTGGTGCGCCCGCGGGCAATTGACGGATGCCCGATCATCTCCCCTTGGCCGGGCCGCGTGCCCGGCCCCTTTTTTCTTGAAGGCAAGCCGATGAATGCAATTCGGGCCGGGCGCTTGCGCTGGTGGATCATCGGTCTGGTGACGCTGGGGACGATCCTGAACTATCTCGCGCGCTCGACGCTTTCGGTCGCCGCGCCGACGCTGAAGACCGAATTTGCGATGACGACCGAACAGTATAGCTGGGTCGTGCTCGCGTTTCAGGCGAGCTATACCGTGATGCAGACCGTGGCGGGCACGGTGCTCGATGCGCTGGGCACGCGGCTCGGCTTCTTCCTGTTCGCGATCGGCTGGGCGCTTTCGAACATGGCGCATGCCTTTGCCACTGGCTGGCAGAGCCTTGCATTCTTTCGTACCTTGCTCGGTGCGACCGAGGCGGCGGCGATCCCGGCCGGGGCCAAGACCGTCGCGACCTGGTTCCCGCCGCGCGAACGGTCGCTCGCCACCAGCCTGTTCCAGATGGGCACCAGTGTCGGCAACATGATTGCGCCGCCTTTGGTCGCTTTCTGCATCCTCGCCTGGAACTGGGAAGCCGCCTTCATCGTCACCGGCGTGCTCAGCCTGGTCTGGGCGGGCCTGTGGTGGTTCGGCTATCGCGACCCGGCCGACCACCCCCGGCTTTCGCAGGGCGAGCGCGACCTGATCGAGGCAGGACGTGCCGACGATGTCATGGCCAAGCCGGCGACCAAGCGCGACGTGCTGCGCAGCCGATCTTTCTGGGCCATCGCGACGCCGCGTTTCCTGTCCGAACCGGCATGGCAGACGTTCAACTTCTTCATCCCGCTCTATCTGGTCTCGGCCTGGAATCTCGATCTCAAGGCAATCGCGCTCTGGGCGTGGCTGCCATTCCTTGCAGCCGATTTCGGCAGCCTCGCGGCGGGGCTGCTCCCAGGCTGGCTGATGCAGCGCGGGGCGGGCTTGCTGGCCAGCCGCAAGATCACGATGACGATCGGCGCCCTGTGCATGGTCGGCCCGGCGTGCATCGGCCTGGCAACGTCGCCCGGAATGGCGATCGCGCTGTTCTGCATCGGCGGATTTGCGCACCAGATGCTCAATGGCGCGCTGATCACGCTGTGCGCCGACGTGTTCGACAAGAAGACCGTGGGAACCGCAAGCGGCATGGCGGGAACGTCGGCCTGGATCGGCGGCATGCTGTTCACGCTGCTGATCGGGCAGAGCGCAGACAGTTTCGGTTATGATCCGCTGTTCGTCGCGCTGGCCGGCCTCGATCTGCTCGCCGCGGCAGTGCTTTGGGCGCTGCTCAGGGATCGCGGTCGGGGATCGCGCCGGGCCGCATGACGGTCCACCCGGCGAGCACATGCCCGGCCTGCGCCGCTTCGACCGGCGTCGCTCCCTTCATCCGTGCGCCCAGATAGCCCGCATTGAAGGCATCGCCAGCCCCGCTGGTATCCACCGGGTCGAGTATCTCGGGGGGCGCGGCGATCGCGCCATCGGCAAGGCGGCATCCGCGTTCGCCCAGCTTGACCACGGTCTCGCTACAGCCCAGCGCCTGCCAATGCGCGGCGACCGCGTCCGCGTCGGTTTCGCCGGACAGCAGCACTTCGTCGTCGAGCGTCGGCAGGCCGAGCGTGGCGAGCGCGATGGCATGGTCGCGCTCCTCGAGGGCCTCTGCGCCATCCGCCCAAAGCCTGGCGCGGTAATTGCCATCGAACGCCACCTGTCCGCCGCGCTGGCGCACCGAACGGGCGAGCGCGTAAAGCGCCTCGCGGCCCTGGGGTGGCAGAATGGCCAGGGTGATGAGCGAAAACGCAATCATGTCGGCCTGCGCGGCCTGATCCAGTGCCCTTGCCGCATCGGGCAGCGCAAACATCGCGCGCGCAGCGCTCTGGTCGCGCCAATAGGCAAAGCTGCGCTCGCCGCGATCATCGGTGCTGATGGCATACAGCCCGGTCGAGCGGTCGGGGTGGTGGAGCACCAGCGCGGTGTCCAGCCCCTCTGCGCGCCAGCGGTCGATCAATCCGGCGCTCAACGGATCGCTGCCCAGGGCGGTCAGAAAGCCGACATCATGCCCGGCCCGCGCCAGATGCAGCGCGGTGTTCAGCGTGTCGCCTCCATGGCCCATATGCCAATGCTCGCCCCGCTGGCTCAGCTCCAGCATGGCCTCGCCGATCAGGACGATGCGCATCGCCTCACCAGTTCCACATCGTCCCGTCCTCGAGCCGCGCGACGGGCAGATAGGCAGGCTTGTAGGGATATTTCTGAGCGAGTGCTTCGTCGATATCGACGCCGTGGCCGGGCGTCTCGCCGCAATACATCAGCCCCGCCTCGAACCGGTAGTCGTGCGGGAAGACCTCGTCCGTGGCTTCGGTATGGCGCATATATTCCTGTATGCCGAAATTGGGCACCCAGGTGTCGAAATGGAGCGCACATCCCATCGTCACCGGCGACAGATCGGTCGCGCCATGGCAGCCGGTGCGCACCTGGTACAGGCTGGCGAAATCGGCGATGCGGCGCAGATGCGTCAGCCCTCCTGCGCCGACCACGGTCGCGCGGATATAGTCGATCAGCTGGTTCTGGATCAGGTCCTTGCAATCCCAGATCGTGTTGAAGATTTCGCCCACAGCCAGCGGGGTGACGGTGTGCTGGCGCACCAGCCTGAACGCTTCCTGGTTTTCGGCCGGCGTGCAGTCCTCCAGCCAGAACAGCTGATAGGGCTCGAGCATCTTGCCCAGATTTGCCGCCTCCTGCGGGGTATAGCGATGATGGCCATCGTGCAGCAGATGATGGTCGAAGCCATAGGTCTTGCGCAATTCCTCGAACAGTTTCGGCACATAGTTCAGTGCCTTGCGCGTGTCCCAGCCGGTGACCGAGGGCAGGGCGGCATCCGCCGGTTCATAGTACAGCTTGCCGCGCCCGACCCCATAGGCGTCCTTGATGCCCGGCACGCCGGTCTGCGCGCGGATCGCCTTGTAGCCCATGTCGATATACTGGCCGACCGCCTCGACGGTTTCGGCAATATCGCTGCCATTGGCATGGCCATAGACCATCACGCCGTCTCGGCTCCGCCCGCCGAGCAACTGGTAGAGTGGCATCCCCGCCAGCTTGGCCTTGATGTCCCACAGCGCCATGTCGACCGCAGCGATCGCGCGCATCGTCACCGGCCCGCGCCGCCAATAGGCACCGCGATAGAGATATTGCCAGATATCCTCGATCCGCTGCGGGTCCATGCCGATCAGGCAGGGGATGACATGGTCTTCCAGATAGGAGACGACCGAAAGCTCGCGTCCGTTCAGCGTCGCATCGCCAATGCCGTACACCCCCTGATCGGTCTCGATCTTGAGCGTCACGAAATTGCGCCCGGGACACGTCACGATCACCTTGGCCGATTGTATCTTCATGAGATACGCCTCTCCCCTGCTGGTCAACATCTCGGGCCATTGGTAACGCCCCGGACATCAATTGCAACAGAATTGGTAATACCTATTTAGAAAACCTGTCTTGAAGCTGATCATTCCGCTCGTCGGCTCCATCACCCCGGCTCCGGTTCGCGACCCTCAGCCGATCATCGCGCGGCGCATTAGGCATTGTCGATCCAGCCGGGGCTGTGGCATGGATGGCGGTGGCCGGTTGCCAGCAATTGGTCAGGCCTTTGATCAGGAGCAGCAGCGCATGGCGCGACCCAGGAAAAACGCACCCGCCATCGAACCCGCGCTGCCGCCCGAGCGGCTCTATCAGAAACTGGCGAAGGACCTGTTTTCCGATCTGGTTGCCGGGCGTTATGCGGTGGGCGATCGCCTGCCGGCCGAACGCGAGCTTTCCGTGCAGTACAATGTCTCGCGTCCCGCCGTGCGCGAGGCGATGATCGCGCTGGAAGTGCAGGGGTTGATCGAGGTCCGCATCGGCTCGGGCGCCTATGTGCGCAAGCTGCCCGGCGAGTCCGATGCCCCCGGCTTCACCGTGACGGCATTCGAGCTGATGGAGGCGCGGCTGCTGATCGAAGGCGAGGCGGCAGCGCTGGCGGCCGTGCATATTCGCGAGGACGAACTGGCCGAACTCGAGCAACTTGTCGCCGAGATCGAGCAGGAAAACCGTCTGCCCGGCGGCAGCACCAATGCCGATTATGCCTTTCACATGCTGATCGCCACCGCGACCCGCAATGCGGTGATCCGCAACCAGATCGAGGAAATGTGGCGGCTGCGTTCGACCTCGCCCAATTGCGCGCTGCTGCTCGAAAAGGCGCGGACCGCCAATGTCCAGCCGGTCGTCGAGGAGCACAAGGCCGTGCTGGATGCGCTCAAGGCGCGCGATCCGGCCGCCGCCCGCGCCGCGATGCGCGGCCATATGTCCGCCGTTATCAATCACCTGCTGTTCGCCACCGAAGAAGAGGCTATTGAGGCCGCGAGGCGCAACGTCGCCTCCACCCGCGAACGCTATGCAAGGGCAGCGCAACTCTGACATGACGACACGACTATTACAGCTTCACCCCGACCGCCTCTTTCCGGTCGATCCCGAGGTTCGCAGCATCACGCGGCGGCTCTATGCTGCGGTCCGCGATCTGCCGATCATCAGCCCGCACGGCCATACCGATCCTGCCTGGTTTGCCAGCGATGCGCCGTTCGAGAACGCGACCGCGCTGCTGCTGCAGCCGGACCATTATGTGTTCCGCATGCTCTACAGCCAGGGCATTTCGCTGGAGTCTCTTGGGCTGACACCGGTGTCTGGAACAAGTGCACCTGCGGTCGACCCGCGCGAGGCGTGGCGCATTCTGGCGAACCATTATCATCTGTTCCGCGGCACGCCTTCGCGCATGTGGCTCGACTGGGTGTTTGCCGAAGCGTTCGGCATCGACGTTCAGCTCGATGCCGGCACGGCGGACCATTATTACGACCATATCACTGCGCAGCTCGCGACGCCTGCATTTCGCCCGCGCGCGCTGTTCGATCGCTTCGGCATCGAGGTCATCACCACCACCGAATCGCCGCTCGATACGCTCGAACATCACCAGGCCATTGCGGCGAGCGGCTGGCAGGGCAGGGTGCTGACGGCTTATCGGCCCGATCCGGTGATCGATCCGGAATTCGAGGGCTTTCTCGACAATCTGACGCGGTTCGGCGAGCTGACCGGCGAGGATGTGTTCAACTGGTCCGGCTATCTGGCCGCACACCGCAAGCGCCGCGCCTTCTTCGCGCAGAACGGCGCCACCTCTACCGACCACGGTCATCCGACCGCGCAGACCGCAGACCTGCCGCGAGATGAAGCCGAAGCGCTGTTCGCCCGTGTGATCCGCCCCGATGTCACACCGGGCGAGGCAGAGCTGTTCCGCGCGCAGATGCTCACCGAAATGGCGACGATGAGCGCCGAGGATGGGCTGGTGATGCAGATCCATCCCGGTGCTTTCCGCAACCACAACCCCGCAGTCTTCGCCCGGTTCGGGCGCGACAAGGGCGCCGACATGCCCAGCCGCACCGATTTCGTGAACGCGTTGCGTCCGCTTCTCGCCAGGCACGGCAACAATCCTGATCTCACGATCATCCTCTTCACGCTGGATGAATCGGTCTATGCGCGCGAACTGGCTCCGCTGGCGGGTCATTATCCTGCGCTCAAGCTGGGGCCTGCCTGGTGGTTCCACGACAGTCCCGAAGGCATGCGCCGCTTCCGCCATGCGATGACCGAGACGGCCGGTTTCTACAACACCGTCGGCTTCAACGACGACACCCGCGCATTTCTGTCCATCCCGGCGCGGCACGATGTCGCGCGGCGGATCGATTGCGGCTTCCTGGCGCAACTGGTCGCCGAGCACCGCATCGAGGAATGGGAAGCGGCCGAGCTGGCGCACGACCTGAGCTATACCCTTGCGAAAAAGGCATACAGGCTGTGAGGCTCACCTGCGAGACGGCGGCGCAGCTTTCCGCGAGTGTCGAACGCCCCGGTTATGACCGGGCGGCGCAGGCCTGTGCCATCGTCCATTTCGGCATCGGCGCGTTCCACCGGGCGCATCAGGCGGCCTATACCGACGCTGCGATGGCGGCGGGCGATGCTGACTGGCGCATCATCGGCGTGTCGCTGCGATCGGCGGATGTGGCGCAGCAACTGAACCCGCAGAACGGGTTCTATACCCTGATCGAGCGGTCGTCCGACACGGTATCGGCAAGGCTGATCGGATCGGTAGCGAGCGTTCTCGTCGCGCCCGAAAACCCCGGAGCGGTGATCGACGCCATTGCCAGCGCGAGCACGCATATCGTCAGCTTCACCGTCACCGAAAAGGGCTATGTCCGCCGCGCCGACGGAACGCTGGACACCGACAATGCCGCGCTGGCGGCCGATCTGTCGGGCGGCGTTCCGCGCACCATCTACGGCTTCGTCGCTGCAGGCCTGGCCCGGCGCAAGGCGGCGGGTCTGCCCGGCCTGACCTTGCTCAGCTGCGACAATCTTGCCGACAATGGCCGCCAGCTGGGCACGCTGATGCGCAGCTATCTCACGGCCACCGACCCGGCGCTGGCCGACTGGTTCGCGCAGCATTGCCGCTGCCCCGGCACGATGGTCGACCGCATCGTGCCAGCGATGACGGCCGAAGACCGGGCCTGGGTGGCCGGGCAGATCGGCCTTGAGGACAAAGGCGCGATCATCACCGAGCCGTTCACCCAATGGGTGATCGAGGATGACTTTGCCGGGCCGCGTCCGCGCTGGGAGACGGTGGGCGCACAGCTGGTCGAGGACGTGCGCCCGTACGAGGCGGCAAAGCTGCGGATGCTCAACGGCGCGCATTCGGCCCTGGCCTATCTCGGGCTCGATGCGGGGCACGAATATGTCCATCAGGTCGTGGCCGATCCCGCCATCCGCTCGGTGATCGAGACGATCATGCGGCAGGAAGCCGCCGCCACGCTGGATCAGGCGAGCGGCATCGACACGACAGCCTATGCCGACCAGCTGCTCGATCGTTTCGCCAACAGCGCATTGCAGCACAAGCTGATGCAGATCGCGATGGATGGATCGCAGAAGATCCCGCAGCGCTGGCTCGAGCCGCTGGCGATCAATCAGGCCGCAGGCCGATCGAGCCCGGCCACACTGCAGGCGCTCGCCGCCTGGATGCGGCACGTGCGCGGCGATGTGCGCGTCGTCGACGATCCGCAGGCCGCACAGTTGGCGGCGCTCTGGCAGCGCCATGGCGCAGGCTCAATGGCTGCAGCCTTGTTCGGGCCGGATGGGCTGTTCGGGGCGACCTGGCAGGCCCCGCCGGAAAATCTGGAATATCTGGTCCAGCAGCTCGGCTAGCTGAACCTGCTGAACCTGCAAGAAGGGCCGCCAACCGTTTCCCGGTGGGCGGCCCTTTGCATGCCCTGGCTCAGAAGCCGAAACGGGCGCGGATGCCGAAGAAGCGGTTCGCGTTGCGCGGAATCTGCTGCAGCAGGATGAACGGATCGACGCGGGTCGATGTATCGTCGATGATCTGGGTCACGTAATCCTGATCGAACAGGTTGTTGACGAACAGGCTTACCTGCCAGTTCTTGTCATCGCCCTGCAGGCCGATCGAGGCATTGGCCAGGCCATAAGCCGGCTGCTTTGTCCGCGGATTGTTGCCGATGTCGAAATTGACACCGCTCTGCCAGGTATAGTTTCCGTTGAGTACCAGCTCGACATCCCCGAAGATCGGCTTTTCGTAGATCAGTCCGACATTGAACTTGAAGTCGGGCGAGTTGTTGAGCTGCTTGCCTGCCAGGTCCTGCGAAAACAGACCGGTTGTCGGATTGCGGACGCATCCCTGCGCTACCGTCTGGCCGAAATAGCAGTTCGCACCGGCAAATTCCTTGATCTGCGCATCGACATAGGCGCCCGAGGCAAAGACGGTGAGGCCATCGGTCGGCCGGATCGAGGTTTCCAGCTCGACGCCACGGGTCCGCAGCTTGCCGACATTGACCAGCTCGAACTGCGGCACGATCAGCTCGTTGTTGATACCCTGCGCCTGGAAATCATCATAATCGACCCAGAAGCCGACCAGCTGGAACTGGGCCTTGCCGTCGAGTGCCTGGCCCTTGAGGCCGACTTCATAGGCCACGCTGCTTTCCGACCGGATCGGATTGTCGGCGCGCCGCTGGTTGAAGCCCGACGAGATGTCATAGGCCTGCCCCTTGTAGCCGGTGGCGACCGAAGCGAAGGCCATGATGCCACTGTCGAAGAAGTGCTGGAGCGACAGCTTCCCGGTAAAGGCGGTGTCCGAATCCGATCCCCGGAAGATGCCCGGTATCGCCGTCCGGTTGTCCTGGAAGAAGACGTCGATCTTTTCATAGTTCAGGCGCGCGCCGAGCGACACCAGTGTCTTGGGCGACAGATCGTATCCCAGCTGCGCAAAGGCTGCATAGTTGCGGACCGAGGCGTTGGAATCCCAGTTCTGGCGCAGCGGCGGCGTGTTCGGCGCGATGCGGAGAAAGCTCCGGTCGGTATCGCCGTCCGCGATATAGACGCCAAGGATATAATCGAATGCTCCATCGGTCGGCGAGGTCAGCCTCAGCTCCTGGGTGACGGTGCGGGTGTCGTAGAAGGTATCCTGGAAGCTGTCCCGGACTGGCTGGAGATCCTGGTCATTCTGGGCTTCGTATTTCCACGACTGATAGCTGGTGATCGAGGTCAGTGTCGCGAAATCGAGATCCAGGCTGAACCGGCTGGAGAGCAGCAACTGTTTGGAATCGTTCACCGCCTCATCGTTGATACGCAGGTTCCGGTTGGTCGGCCCCGGCGTGATCCCAGTCAGATCCAGCTGGCGATTGGCCGGGGTGCCATCGGGCCGGGTGCGGGTGACCTGGCGATAGGTATTGTCGCCGCCATTGTCGAAGAATTCGCTGTAATCAGCGGTCAGCTGAAGCTGGGCCCTGCCGATCTCGTAATCGAACCGTCCGCGCAGGCCCCAGGATTCTTCCTGACCGAGCTTGTTTCCGGTAAGGGTGTTGCGCAAAAAGCCGTTGAAATTGTTGTAGAAGCTGGAAATTCGGAAGCCGCCATTCTCGTCCACGGGGCCGGAGATGACGCCCTGGACGCGGAATTCCTCGTCATCCGTGAGTGATGCCTCGACAAACCCGGTCAGCTGGTTTGCCGGCGCCTGGGAGACGATGCTGATCACGCCCGCCGATGCGCTCTTGCCGAACAGCGTGCCCTGCGGACCACGCAGAACCTCGATTCGGGCCACATCGGCAAAGTTGCTGAGCGCCTGTCCCGGCAACAGCAGCGGTACATCGTCGATCATGACGAGCACGGCAGGTTCGGCTGCGGTCGAGAAGCTGAATGTCCCGATGCCACGCAGGAAAATGGGATTCTGGTTGCGGTTGCCGCTGGTCGTGATGGTCAGCGACGGCGAGATGGCGGTCAGCTCGGTGAAGCGGTCGACCTGCGCCGCCTGCAGCACATCCTGGCCCACGGCCGAAATGGCTGCCGGCACGTCCAGAATGTTCTGATCGCGTTTCTGCGCGCTGACGATGATGACATTGTCTTCGGCGCTGGCCTCGCTTTCGGCATCGGCATCCTGCGCCTGGACGTTTGCGGAGAAGGCCAAGGCTGCGGACGCGAGGGCGATGGCGGTACGGGATGCGTAGGTGGCCCATGGCCTGGATGCGGACATCAGAAATCCTCCCTTATGCTTATTGGTCATGCCAGTTTGCATATTTGGATAGGCCATGCAAATTTATATGTGCTATTCAAAACTATCGATCTGCCTTATCGTTTCGGCTGGGGTATCCCGGATGCCATAGATGAAACAGACCGGTGGCTCGGGCGAGTTTGTCGTGACGGTATCCAGGAGGCGATGCTGATGCCCGGCGCTGGGTGCCTGAGCCGGCAGGCGGACGGCTGCCCCATATGTGGCAAATCGGCAAAACCTCTTTCGTATCAGCAGCCGCGAAATGCCGGATATGGCCTGACCAGTGTGGTTCACGCGTGTTCGGGCATGAGGCCCGCTTGGCCAACCATCCGGCGCCCTGCAAGGGGTGAAAGGGCCCAGATGCCCGGCCTGCCACTGCGGGGGCAATTCGACCTCCGAAAGGAGATGCAGTTGCCCGATTTCAGCCCCCGATCCGGCAGGGGAGCATCCCCATGCTGCAGGTGCGAAAGAATCTCTTGATCGATCTTCCGCAAAATGTTCATATTTCCGGACCAGCCAAGTTTGGATTTTTCTGCTGTTCTATAGGCGTGAGGCGTAATCTTGTTGCGCGGCACGTCGGATTTCTCGTTCAATTTCGCTGCGTTGCACAATAGGCCAGCCAGCCGGATGAGACGGTCGATTTTGACCCATGGGTCGAATTCTCTCCGCGAACTCCGGAACATGCGATGGTCAGGGAGACGGATGAACTGAAGGCCTGCATTGGGAAGAATGGGGGCATTCATGACGATAACACGCAGGACCATGCTGCACCGGATCGGCGCTGTCGGCGGATTGACGGCGGTCGCCGGTGCCATGCAATCGATGGGGTGGTTCGGGGTCGCACGGGCGGCGTCGCTCGAGGAGATGCCTGGCGATCTCGGCCAGGGGCGTTCGGTGGTGGTACTGGGTGCGGGAATTGCAGGGCTGGTAGCTGCTTTCGAACTGGAACAGCGCGGTTTTGACGTCACCGTGATCGAGGCACGCGGCCGTGTCGGCGGCAAGGCCTGGACGGTGCGCGATGGCGACCGCATCGCGATGCAGGGTGAGCAGGACCAGATCGCGCATTTTTCCGAAGGGCTGTATTTCAACGCCGGCCCCGCGCGATTGCCAAGCTTCCATCAGGGCATTCTGGGCTATGCCAAGCGCTTTGGCGTGCCGCTGGAGGTGGAGGTCAATTCCAGCCGATCGGCCTATCTGGTCGCGAAGAACGGCAACAAGCTGCGGATGCGCACCGCGATCAACGACATGCGCGGCCATGTATCGGAACTTCTGGCCAAGGCGGTCAACCAGGGTGCGCTGGACAGCGCGCTGAGCATGGACGAAAAGGCCAAGCTGCTGCCCTTTCTCAAGGCCTATGGCGATCTGCAGGGCGATTATGCGTTCAAGGGCACGACGCGCTCGGGGTTCCGGACCGGGCCGGGGGCGGGGGTTTCGAGCTTCGAGACCGCCAACGCGCCGGTGCCGCTCGCCGATCTGCTGGCCAATGAGCAGCTCGCGATGATGGGCTTCGAGGACAATCTCTACATGCAGGCGACGATGTTCCAGCCGGTGGGCGGCATGGACCAGATCTCGCTGGGCATCGAACGCCATCTGAAGAAGCGTGCGGTGCTGGATGCAGAGGTTCTGCGCATACGCCAGCTGGAATCCGGGGTCGAGATTGCCTGGATCGACAAGTCGAGCGGCGCGGCCCGGATCATGCGCGCCGACTATTGCGTGTGCACCATACCATTTCCGGTGCTCGCCGGTATCGAGGCAAATTTTGCGGCGCCCGTCGCCAGCGCCATCGCAAGCGTGGTTTACGAGGATTCGAACAAGGTCGCATTCGAGGCACCGCGTTTCTGGGAACGCGACCAGATTTATGGCGGACTGACCTTTGTCGGTGGCGAGACCAGCCTGATCTGGTATCCTTCCTGGGGTCTGCATGAGGATCGCGGCATGATCGTCGGTTGCTACAGTTCGGGCGAGCCCGGCAAGGCCTTCGCCAGGCGGCCGATGGCCGAACAGATCGCCATGGCGCGCGCCGCGATCGACAGCGTCCATCCGGGCCATGGCGCCGATTGCAGCGCGCCGCTGGTCGTCAACTGGCGCAAGATACCCTACAGCCTGGGTCCCTGGCCCAACTGGATCCCTGGCGTGCGCAATCGCGGCGAGCATCCGATGACGGATACGCCAGCGTTCCGTCTGCTCAACCAGCCCGATGGCCGCATCTTCTTCGCCAGCGCCGCGCTCAGCCAGACGCCCGGCTGGCAGGAAGGGGCGCTGCAATCGGCGCATGCCACCGTCGCTGCGCTGGTCGACCAGATGCGTGCGCGGGCGCTCGCCGAACCGCGGGTGCGAGCCGCTGCAGCATGAAGATCGGCCAGGCCCCGCAAATGTCCGTCCGGTTGCGGCAGATATGCTGCGACTTGGCCTTCCGGGCTTTACACCTCGAACTTTGTCCACGCGAAAGGAACTTGTGTTGATCCGATATCTTGCCGCACCCGCGCTCGCCGCCATTCTCTCCGCTGCCCCGGTCCAGGCGCAGACGATCGTGCGCCACACCAATCCGCCGCCCGCGATCATCCTGGGCGGTGTCACCATTCCGCCGGGCGCGGAGCTTCTGATGCTGAGCGGCCAGCTCGCCAGCCCGATCGATCCCGCCAGAACTGAAGGCATCGAGGCCTATGGCGACACGAAGACGCAGACGGTCAGCACTTTCCGGAAGATCGAGGCAGCGCTGGCCAAACAGGGCTATGCGATGTCCGATGTCGTCAAGCTGACGGTTTTCGTCGTCGGCGACCCCAAGCTGGGCGGCAAGATGGACTTTGCCGGGTTCAATGCCGGCTATCGCGAGTTTTTCGGCACGGCGGCCAATCCCAATCTGGTCGCCCGCTCGACCGTTCAGGTCGCAGCGCTCGCCGGGCCGCAGTTCCTGATCGAGATCGAAGCGACCGCAGCCAAGGTCAGGTAGCAGCAACCGGCTGATCGTGGCGACCAGTGCGCTCAGCAGCCGGGAATGGCGCTTTGGCGAGGACGATCGCCTGACGGTCCGGATCCACCCCTCGCTGACGTGCGATACCAATTCCGCCGTTTCTGCATGTCGTCGAGCAGGGCGGGGGCGTCAGCCGGCTCTTGTTTTGTCAGGTCGGCCCGTCGGTCACTTACGGCCGGGTAAGGCTGGTGCTCGAGGCATTCGAGCGTCAGCCCCTGCCGGTGCATCTGGTCCATCTTGAAGGTCGCCGCGCCTCGGCCAAGGTGCGCAGCTTTGTCGATTACGCCACAAGCAGACTGCGCGCAGACCCGGTCGTCAATCGGCGGCGGCGCGGCTGAAGCGGTTGCTCGCAGCTCCGGCTTGCGGCGACCTGTTCAGGCGCCGGGCGGCGAACCTGTGTCCTGATCGTCGGGAATGCTGATCGGGGTGGCCGCGCAGACGGTGCGCAAGGCCTGCTTGAGGCCCTCCTCGATCGTGGGATGATAGAAGGGCATTTGCAGCACCTGGGTCGCGGTCATCTTCTGCTGGATCGCCCATGCCAGCAGATGGCCGAGATGTTCGCCGTCAGGTGCCACCAGATCCGCGCCGATCAGCACGCCATCGGGCGCAGCGGCGTAGAGCGTGAGCGCGCCCTCGTTGCGCGCTTCCACGCGTGCGCGGCCCTGGTCTCCGAAATCGGCGGTTCCGCTTACGGCGCTGTCTGCTTCCGATTGGCCGATGGTCACGACCTGCGGGTCGGTGAAGATGATGCTGAACGGCACATGGCGATCGACCTTGATCGGTGCAGGACAGGCGGCAGCATTGCGCCCCGCGATCGCGCCATCGTGCGAGGCTTCGTGGAGCAGCGGATGGTCGCCAGCGACATCGCCAGCCAGAAACACGTTGCTGTTGCCGCAACGCATGGTGTTGCGGTCATGGCATGGAACGCCCCGGTCATCGAGTGCCAGCCCGGCCGTGTCGAGGCCAAGGCCGTCGAGCGCCGGCGGACGACCAATTGCCACCAGCACCTGGTCGAATGTCGCCTCGCCGTCGCTCGCGCCCGTCCAATGCATCCGTATCCCGTCGCCGCAGGGCTCAGGTCTGGCGTCTACCCCAAGATGGATATCGACGTCCCGCGCAATAATCGACTGCAGCGCCGCGTGCACGCGCGGGCAGCGAAGGCTCGCCATGGTGCGGGACGTGTCGAACAATGCAACCTCCACACCCAGCCGGGCGAAGGCCTGGGCCATTTCCAGCCCGATCGCTCCCGATCCCATCACCGCGAGGCGGCGGGGCAGCCTTTGCAGCTCGAACACGGTCTCGTTGGTCAGAACGCGATCGCCCAGCGCGGCAAGCGCGTCGGGCATGGCGGGGCGAGAGCCAGTGGCGATGACGATGGCACGGGCTTCGACATGCCGTCCGTCATCCAGTTCCAGCTTGCCAGGGCCGGATAATCTCGCGCGCGCCCTTATTCTGACCGATTCGGGAATCTCGCCGATCGATTTCTGCGTCAGCGCCACGAACCGGTCACGCTCTGCCCGAACGCGGCCGAAGATGGCGGCATCGTCAAGGCCGACCTCGCCGACGGTGATGCCGAACTGATCGGCGCGCGATACCGCGTGATGCGCCTTCGCGGCCGCAATCAGCAGCTTGGAAGGCATGCATCCCACGGTCGCGCAGGTCGTGCCGCTGAAATCCGGATCGATCAGCAGCGTCGATGCACCGTTGCCGCGTGCGGCCCTTTCGGCCGCGAGGCCGGCAGTGCCGGCCCCGATGATCGCGACATCGCACTGAAATGTGCGGGGCTGGCTCATGCGACAAGAATCGCCTTGGCGTTGACGAACTCCTTGAAGCCTTCGTCGCCATGCTCGCGGCCATAGCCCGAGTCCTTGACGCCGCCAAAGGGCATGTCGGGCGAGGCCACGTTGAAATTGTTGATGAACACCATCCCCGTATCGAAATGCCGTGCCGCAAGATCCTTTGCGCGTTCGATATCCCGCGAGAAAATGCCGCCCCCCAGGCCGTAGCGGCTGTCATTGGCAATGCGCATCGCATCCTCGTCGTCCTTCGCGCGAATGATCGATGCTGCAGGACCGAAAAGCTCGTCGTCATAGGCAGGCTGGCCGGGCTGAACATCGACCAGCACGGTGGCCGGGTAGAACCATCCCTTGCGGTCCGGAATCTCGCCGCCGGTCAGCACCCGTGCACCTTTGGCCACACTCTTCTCGACCTGATCGTGCAACTGATCCCGCTGGCGCTTGGTGACCAGCGGGCCAAGCTCGGTATCCTCGGCCGAGGGATCGCCCATCTTCAGCGCTTCGAACTTCTCGACATAGCCCTTCACGAAGGCATCGTAATTGGCATCGGTCACGATGAAGCGCTTGGCATTCACGCAGGTCTGGCCGTTATTGTAGATACGACCCTGCACGCAGGTTTCGATCGCAAGATCGAGGTCGGCATCGTCGAGCACCATATAGGCGTCGTTGGAACCCAGTTCGAGCACGGTCTTCTTGGCGACCGATGCAGCCTTGGCACCCACCGTGCGGCCTGCCTTGTCGCTCCCGGTCAGCGTCACGCCACGCACCAGCCTGTTCTCGATGATGCGATCGGACTGGTCGTGATCGATCAGGAGAACGCCGAAAAGGCCCTCGGGCAACCCGGCGCGTTCGTACACGTCGCGCAGGAACAAGCCGCTTCCCGTGCAGCTTTCCGCATGCTTGAGCAGCACGCCATTGCCCGCCATGAGGCTGGAGATCGAGTAGCGCACGGCCTGATAGGCGGGGAAGTTCCAGGGCTGGATGCCATAGATGACACCCAATGGTGCATGGGTGACATAGCCCTCGCCATTCGGCGTCTGCCGCTTCTCATCGGCCAGCGCCCGGGGGCCGTTCTGGGCGGTGTAATCGCAGATCGCCGCCACCAGATCGATCTCCTGGCGGCTGTCGCGCAGCAGCTTGCCCACTTCCTGCGTCATCAACTGCGCGAATTCGTCCTTCGAGGCGCGCAGTTCCTCACCGATCCGACCGATGACCTCGGCGCGCTCGTCGAGGCTGCGCATGCGCCAGTCTTGGAACGCCTGATGGCACTTCACGACGACCGCTTCGGCCTGCTCGTCGGTCATATAGTGGTAGGTCTGGATCGTCTCTTCGGTCAGCGGGTTGACGGTTTCAAAGCTGCGGTCAGTCATAATGCAATCTCCATGGAAAAGGGGGGTGAAAGGCGCGGATAGCGACGGCTTCAGCCGTGCGCCGCGCGGTGCTTTGCTAGCGTGCTCTCGACATCGTCGAGCGCCGCCAGAATCTCGGCCTGCCAGCCGCCGGGCGGCAGCTCGCGGACGGTGGAATGCGCGGCACAGACGAAGGGTGTATCGGACCATTCCCGTGACAGGCTCTCTGCCCAGCGCGCATAGTCGTCCGCCGCGCCGCTGCGCTGCTCGAGAGCCTTGGCCAGCATCGGATGAAAGCGCAGCTTCTGCTCCGGCAGGATCGCCGACAGGAGCTCCGGCGGCGCCAGCACGTTGATGGTATCATCGACATGCACGATCCCGCTCGCGCGGTGGCGCACCAGGACCGAGGCGACATGCACCTTCTCGTCGTCGCTGATGAAATCGACGCCCGCGGGTATCGAAAAGGACAGGTCGTCGGCAAACTCCGCCTGGGTTGAAGCATCCTCGATTACACGCTCATCCCAGTTCAACCCGGGAAGCTGCGCCAGATGCCGACGTGTGCCGATCAGACGAACGCCGGGCAGAGTGTCGGCAAGCGCCGGGCAGTGCAGCGTGTGAAACGGGTGGACATTGAGGATGGCATCGACAAGGCGGCCATTATCGGTCAGTTCAAGCAACCGGGCGCGATCGTCATCGTCGAGTTCATAGCTGTCGAGCGCGAGAAAGCGGCCGTTGCCGCGCCGTACGAGCGACATGTGCGTACCAATGTCGACGATCCTGGCAATCTTGAACGAGCCGCGGAAATTCCAGTAATCCTGATGTAGCTGTCTCACGCGTCTCACAATCCTTGATGCCGGCACAGGCAACAGGGTTACGAGCGCGCGCCCCGAGAGTTCCTGCGGGCCTTTTCCGACCGGCTGGATCAGCGCCGCAGATCGGCGGCATCAGGCGAACTCGTGCGGGCTGCTCGCACCAGGGCCACGGACTTTTTAGGCACGGGGCGGGACCCGCTGACATGAAGGACTTGTGGCGGCACGCATGCTGCGCTGAAGCCGATCGGCCGGGAAGTCAGAACATTCTTGCGAAATTCGCGACGCCAGGCGCCGGTGTTTCCATGACGGCGGACTGCGGGGCAGGGGTACGCGCGTCACCGCTCAACGCGGCGATCCGGGCGAGCGCGCCTTCGACCGGATTGTCGGCAATGGCATAGAAGACCAGCTTGGCTTCCTTGCGAGTGGTCACCAGGCCCGCCTTGCGCAACACGCCAAGCTGCTGCGAAAGCCCGGGCTGACCGATCCCGGTTGCCGCTTCGATCTCGCCAACATTGCGCTCGCCGGTGGCGAGGGCGCACAGAACGCGCCAGCGCACGGGATGGGCCAGCGCCTTGAGCGTTTCGATCAGATCGTCGTCGCTCATCAGCCCTGATCTCCGCTATCGCGCAGGAACCAGCCGACAGCGTCCTCGGACTTGAAGACAGCGTCCAGATCATGGGTTGGCGGACACAGCAGCGCCTCGCCAGGCTGCCAGTTGGCCGGCGCAAGGCCGCCCCGCGCATCGATCGCCTGAAGGCCGTCGATGATGCGCAGCATCTCGGGAATCGAGCGGCCGAGATTGGCCGGATAGCATGTCATCGCCCGGATCACGCCCTTGGGATCGATGAAGAATGTCGTGCGCACCGTCGCGCTGTCGCTGTCCTGCGCAGACACCATGCCGAATGCGCGGCCGATCACCAGCGTCGGGTCTTCGAGGATCGGAAAGCGCACCTCCACCCCGAAGCGGTCGCGGATCATTCGCAGCCAGGCAAAGTGCGAGAACAGGCTGTCGACGGAGAGCGCCATCAGCGCGCAATCGCGCGCGTCGAAAGCGGCGGCCTCGCGGGCAAGGGCGATGAATTCCGTCGTGCATACCGGAGTGAAGTCCGCCGGATGCGAGAACAGGATCAGCCAGCGTCCTCGGAACGATGAAAGCCGGACCGGGCCGATCGTGCTGCGCGCTTCAAAATCGGGCGCAAGATCACCGATACGCAGACCGGCGCACGGGGGAGCATTCGTGGGGGCGGAAGGGTTGGGCTGGTTCATCGCGTCCTCATATCACTTGACATCAGGATTGCAATATATATACTCATTTTATGAAAGTGATTTGGAGAGATGCCATGACCCGGACTGATGCTGTGCTTGATACGGCGACCGAACAGGTTTTACGCGCTGCTTCTGATGCTGCGGTGCGCCCCGAAATCGCGAGCTTTTTTGACCCTGCAACCTTTACGGTGACCTATGTGGTCCACGATCCGGCCACCATGGAGGCGGCGGTCGTCGACTCGGTGCTCGATTTCGATCCCAATTCTGGTCGCACCGCCACTGCGTCTGCCGACAGAGTGATTGACTATATCACTTCGCATAATCTGAAAGTGATATGGCTGCTCGAGACCCATGCTCATGCCGACCATTTCTCGGCTGCTCCCTATCTGCAGGAGAAGCTGGGCGGGAAGATCGCGATTGGTGCCAATATCACGACGGTGCAGAACGTGTTCGGCAAGCTGTTCAATGCCGGTACCGATTTCGAACGCGACGGGTCTCAGTTCGATGCGTTGTTCAGGGATGGCGACACGTTCACCATCGGCAGTCTGCCGGTCACGGTGATGCACGTCCCCGGCCACACCCCTGCCGACATTGCCTATGTCGTGGGTGAGGCGGTGTTTGTGGGCGATACGATGTTCATGCCCGATTACGGCACGGCGCGCGCCGATTTTCCCGGCGGTGATGCGCGCCAGCTGTTCCGTTCGCTGCGCCGCATCCTCTCGCTGCCGCCGGAAACCCGGCTGTTCATGTGCCACGACTATCTGCCCAAGGGCCGCACGACCTATGTGTGGGAGACCACGGTAGCAGCCGAGCGCGAGGGCAATATCCATGCCCATGACGGCATCACCGAGGACGAGTTCGTGCAGATGCGCGAGGCACGCGATGCGACGCTCGACATGCCGCGCCTGATCCTGCCGAGCGTGCAGGTGAACATGCGCGCCGGTCATTTTCCGCCGCCGGACGATAACGGCGTCACCTACCTCAAGATCCCGGTCAATGCCGTATGACCCTGCCGGGATTTCCTGATGCGGCCCCGCTCGCGGGTCTTGCGGGCGGGGTGATGATCGGGCTGGCGGCTGCGATCATGCTGCTGGGGGCCGGGCGGATCGCCGGGGTGTCCGGTATCGCCGCCCGCGCCTTCGGGCTGGCGGACAGCTCCATGCCGCGTATAGGTGCGTGGGCCTTCGTCATCGGCCTTCCGCTTGGAGCGGTTGTTGTCACCGAGCTGCCGACGCCCAGCTTTGCCGCCCCTGGCACGCTCATGATCGCGGGGCTTATCGTTGGCATCGGTACGCGGCTCGGCTCGGGCTGTACCAGCGGACACGGGGTGTGCGGCATCAGCCGACTCTCGCAACGATCGCTCGTCGCGGTGGCAACCTTCATGGCGACCGGCTTTGCCACCGTCGCGGCGATGAACGCGCTCGGGCTGGAAGTGCTGCCATGATGCGCCGTATCATCGTTCCGCTCGCAGCTGGCACGATTTTCGGCGCGGGGCTGACTGTCGGCGGCATGACCGATCCGGCACGGGTGCGGGGCTTTCTTGATCTGTTCGGCGATTGGGACCCGACGCTGGCCTTCGTGATGGGCGGAGCAGTGCTGGTCATGGCGCTGGCCTGGATGATGCAGCGGCGGATGCAGCGCCCCGTCTTTGCGGAACGGTTCTCGCTGCCCGACCGCAACGACCTGACCCCCCGCCTGGTCGGAGGATCGGCGCTGTTCGGGATTGGCTGGGGGATTGCCGGGCTGTGCCCCGGGCCGGGCTTTGCGGCGCTCGCGATCGCACCCGGCTCGGCAGCGATCTTCGTCGCTGCGATGCTTGCCGGAATGCTGGTGGTCCGGCTGATGGAAGGGCACGGGTGATGGAACTCAAAGTGATCGACGATGGCCTTGCTGTTGCCGGGCAGATACAGCCGCAGGAGCTTGCCGCTCTTGCCGGACATGGCTTTGTCGCCGTCATCTGCACGCGCCCGGATTGCGAGGAGCCGGGTCAGCCGCCGCTCGATGCGATGCGCGATGCGGCGCAGGCTGCAGGTATGGCCTTTCATCACATTCCGGTCACCGGCGGCATCTTCCCGCCCGCTGCCATCGCGGCCTTTGGCGCGATCCGGCGCGGAACGCAGGGCAGGGTGCTGGCCTATTGCCGCACAGGCACCCGAGCCGCGACGCTCGATGCACTGGCGAACGTGCACGGACGGACCGTCGCCGAGCGGCTCAGCCGTGCTGGTGCGGCCGGATATGACCTCTCGGCGCTCGCCGAGCGGATGGAAGCAAGCGGCTAGGGCTGCGCGCTCAGCGAGGGATAGGACATGGTCAACACCAAGCACACAGTCGTCGTGATCGGCGGCGGCGCAGCCGGGATCGCGACAGCAGCCTCGATGCTGAAGCGCCGACCCGGCCTCGACATCGCGATTGTCGAACCATCCGATACCCATGCTTATCAGCCGGGATGGACGATGGTCGGCGGGGGCGTTTTCGATGTGGCCACGACCATGCGCCCGATGGCAAGCGTCATGCCCAAGGGCACGACATGGGTGAAACAGGCCTGTGCCAGCTTCCAGCCCGACACCAATCAGGTAACACTCGCGGACGGCAGCACGCTGACCTACGACGTGCTGATCGTCGCCCCCGGCATCCGCCTGGCCTGGGAGAAGATCGCAGGGCTCGAGGCCGCGCTGGGCCGGAACGGGGTGACGTCCAACTATCGCTCCGATCTTGCCCCCTATACCTGGGAGCTGGTTCAGGCCACGCGGGCCGGGCGGGCGATATTTTCTCAGCCGCCGATGCCGATCAAGTGCGCAGGTGCTCCGCAAAAGGCAATGTATCTCGCCTGCGATCACTGGCGGCGAACGGGCGTGCTGGGCGATATCGAGGTGCAATTCCGCAACGCGGGCCAGGTCCTGTTCGGGGTGGCGGACTATGTTCCTGCGCTGATGGAATATGTCCACAAATACGGCATCCAGCTGGAGCTTGGCAGCAATCTCGTGGCGGTGGATGGTCCCGCCAGGCAGGCGACCTTCACGACTGCCGAGGGTGAGGAGACGGTCGGCTTCGACATGCTCCATGTCGTTCCCCCGCAGGTCGCCCCGCAGTTTCTTGCGGACAGTTCGCTGGCAGCGGCGAGCGGCTTTACCGATGTCGACCAGCATACGCTGCAACACGTGCGCTATCCCAATGTCTTCGGCCTGGGCGACGGCGGTTCGACGCCCAATGCCAAGACGGCTGCGGCAGCCCGCAAGCAGGCGCCCGTGGTCGCGGTGAACGCCCTCAGACAGCTCGACCGGAAGGGCCCGACAGCGGGTTACGATGGCTATGGCTCGTGCCCGCTCACGGTCGAGCGCGGCAAGATCGTGCTCGCCGAATTTGCCTATGGCGGCAAGCTCGCCCCCAGCTTTCCGACCTGGCTGATAGACGGCACGCGGCCTGCGCGCCTGTCCTGGATGCTCAAGGCCGATCTGCTACCGTGGATCTACTGGAACGGGATGCTCAAGGGCCGCGAATGGCTGGCCGGCCCCGGCGGCCTGATCGCTCAGTAAAGGCGTCCCGTCATGCTCGCGCGCTTCTTCCCCATCCTCGAATGGGGCCGGCAATATGATCGTCCTGCGCTGACCAGCGATCTGCTGGCGGCGGTGATCGTGACGATCATGCTGATCCCGCAAAGCCTTGCCTATGCGATGCTCGCGGGGCTGCCGCCGGTCGTCGGCCTTTACGCCTCGATCCTGCCACTGTTCGCCTATGCCGTGTTCGGGACCAGCCGGACATTGGCCGTCGGCCCGGTGGCGGTGGTCTCGCTGATGACCGCGAGCGCGGCGGGCGCAGTGGCGGTGCCGGGGACGGCGGCCTATTGGGAGGCGGCGATCACGCTCGCCGCGCTTTCGGGTGCGATGCTGGTGGTGCTGGGCCTGCTGCGACTGGGCTTCCTCGCCAACCTGCTCTCGCATCCGGTGATCAGCGGGTTCATATCCGCGAGCGGCGTGCTGATCGCCACCAGCCAGCTGAAGCACATTCTCGGCGTCAAGGCAGGCGGGGAGACATGGCCGCAGATGCTGGCCGGTCTCGTGAGCCAGCTGGGAAATATCAACCTGGCGACGCTGGCCATCGGCATCCCCGCGACCTTGTTCCTGTTCTGGGTGAGAAAGGGCCTGAAACCTGCCCTGCAAGGCCTGGGTCTTTCCCCTCGCGCAGCTGACATGACCGCCAAGGCCGGACCGGTGGTGGCGGTGGCTCTGTCGATCCTGGCGGTCATGGGCTTCGGTCTGGAGGCGCGCGGCGTCTCGATCGTCGGCGCGATTCCGCAGGGCCTGCCGCCTTTCATGCTGCCGTCGACCGACCTTGGCCTGATCGAGTCGCTATGGGTGCCCGCGCTGCTGATTTCGGTGATCGGCTTTGTCGAGAGTGTCTCGGTTGCGCAGACGCTCGCTGCCAAGCGGCGCCAGCGGATCGTGCCGGATCAGGAACTGGTCGGGCTGGGGGCTTCGAACATCGCCAGCGCATTGTCGGGCGGCTATCCGGTGACAGGTGGCTTTGCACGATCGGTGGTCAATTTCGATGCGGGCGCGCAGACCCCGGCAGCGGGGGCCTTTACCGCCGTCGGCATCGCGCTTGCCAGCCTGTTCCTGACGCCGCTGCTCTACAATCTGCCCCATGCGACCCTCGCCGCGACGATCATCGTCGCGGTGCTGAGCCTCGTCGACTTCAGGACCCCGCGTCATCTCTGGGCCTATTCCAGGGCAGATTTCGCAGCCCATGCCGCCACCATTGCGGTCACGCTGCTGGCCGGAGTGGAGATGGGCGTGATCGCGGGCGTCGGCGTTGGCCTGCTCCTCTATCTGTGGCGCGCAAGCCGTCCTCACGCCGCGATTGTAGGGCGAGTGCCGGGCACCGAGCATTTCCGGAATGTGGAGCGCCACAAGGTGCTCACCCTGCCGCACCTGCTGACCATACGCGTCGATGAAAGCCTGACCTATCTCAACGCCCGCTGGCTGGAAGAATATGTGCTTGAGCAGGTGGCCGAGCGGCCCGCCCTGCGGCACGTGGTGCTGATGGCGAGCGCGGTCAACGCGATCGACGCCTCTGGCCTCGAAAGCCTTGAAGCGATCAACCACCGCCTTGCCGATGGCGAAATCCGGCTGCACCTTTCGGAAGTGAAGGGTCCCGTAATGGACCGGCTGAAGCGGAGCCATCTGCTCGAACATCTTTCCGGCAAGGTGTTCCTGTCGCAGGACAGCGCCTTTGCCGCGCTGGCCAATGACACGGGTGAGGATGCTCCTTCGCCGCTGGCCGACGAGGCACGCGGTCTGATTTGAGGCAGAGGCAATCCGGATCGATTTCCGATTGATGAAACTGATCTTGTCCAATGCCGACACATTGCGTCCAGCTTGTCCGCTTTCATGCTCATCCTGAGCCAATGAGAAGTGGTATTTCGTCAAGAATTCACCGAATAACGGTCGCCTGCAAAGCAGTGATCCGCTTTAGGCATCAACTCCGGAGCGATCAGAAGGCACGATCGGGCGGACGATCCCTGGATGTGCTTTTTCGGAAATCCTGCTGAATTCACTGCGGTATTCACCCCCGAAACGGGCACGACCGCGCGCCCTGCTGCCGAGTTCAAAACGCGGAACTGAACGCCGCTCGCGCACCTTATCGTCGTGCAGGTCGTCCAGAATCCTGCGGTCCAACGCCCGGTCGGGGAACTTGGCATAGGCTTTGCCGGTGCCGGTAAAGTCGGCGTGCACGTCGATGCAATAGCCGATATCGGCGATCAGCAGGATCGGCGGCCGGCCGTGATCGATCGGCAGCGCCTTGGCATAGCGTTCGGCCTGACCCTTCGCCTGCAGCATCGCGCGGGTCCATCCGGGCGTGCAGCGCCGCGCGGTTCCGCCCTTTGCGCGGGTGCTGTCGGACCTACCGCACAATTGGATGAGCGAACGGTGGGCTTGCCGTATCATCGAAGCCGACCGCAAAAGCGTACACGACCCATCCGTCGGGGACAATGATGCCGCTCTGCGGGAAAAGTGGCGAGAGTTTTCAAACCAACGACGCCGGTTGGGATATCGTCTTTTGCACACATTGCTGCGCTCGGAGGACATGGTGGTCAGCCGTGCTTGTCGGCTTCCTGATGGGGCTGGACTGACCAGTCTGCGGGCCGGTCATCATCATCGCTTGCCGCCAAGGCCTGCGTAGCTTGCACCTTTGCGGGCTTGTGATGGGCAGGCGCGTAGATCGTGTAGAGCTGCATCGGGACGGTGCCGGTGTTGGCAATGTTGTGCCACGTTCCCGCTGGCACGATGACGCACCAGCCATCGGACACTTCGCTGTCGAACGTCAAACAATCCGCCGATGTGCCCATCCGCACCCGGCCCTTGCCTGCCTCAAGCCGGATGAACTGATCGGTCTCGGGGTGCGCCTCCAGGCCAATGTCGCCCCTGACCGGGATTGCCATCAGCGTGACCTGCAGGTATCGACCGCTCCAAGCAACTGACCGGTAATCCAGGTTCGCATTCGTCGCGCGTTCAATATCGAACGATTGGGGCTGCGGTCCAATATCTGCGATTCTCGAGGCATCGCGGTTCATGATCTGTCTCCTCGAACGGGCATCGGCGTGCGGTTGGCGGCAAACCTATTACTGCGCCCGATAGTGCCTGTTTCACGAGCGCAGCAATATACCGGCCAAGCTATGCGGACCGGTGCCGGGGCAACCCCGTCGCCCGCACGCGTGGCGGATGCGTCAGGTTCGTTGAAAGCTTCAGGTTGCGCATCTCGTCATGTCCCTGCTTGGTCGAGACATAGCATTCGCGGATCGTATGCATCACCTGCGGGGAGAGATCGCCGTCGGCGATCGCGTCTTCGAACTTGGCCTTGATGTGATCTTCGCCCTGTTCGACCTCGGCGATTATCGCGGATTGGCCTCGACCGATGATGACCGATTTGAGGTTCATGAACATCCTGTGCGCACCGCGCAGCACGGTGCCACTGTCATCCGGCCTGCCGCCCAGCCGGATCACTTCGGTCCGCAGCATTCTGATCGCGGCCTCGCGTTCCACCGAACGCGCGGTGAGCAGGGCGGCAAAGCGCGGATTGTCCGAGCTCTTGGACGCGTCGGTATAGCCATCGATGCTATCGAAGGTCGTCGCGCTCTGCTCATTCAGCGTCGATATGTCATGCGATGTTTCGGACATGAAAGTCTCCTGTCGCGAAAAGTTGGGTGAAGCGTGTAGCCGATGGCGCGCGCCTTATTCCGCGGCATGTTTGCTACTGCGGCCCATCGCGACCACCCCCATCACGGCGACAACTGCTGTCAGCGCAGCGGCGAGTAATGCCAGCGGATGGGCTTCGACCTCGTGCTTGGCAAATTGCGCGGCGTCCTTGGCAGCATCGACCGCATGGGTGCGCAGGCTTTCGGCCAACTTTGAGATCTCGGTGGTTGCAGTGGCGAGCACTTCGCCCGCTTCTGCAGAGAATTCCTGCGTGCTCGAAGCGGCAGCCTTCAGCGCATGAGCGGCGGTATCGACGCTGTCCTGGAACTGGCTGGACAGGGTTTCGGTGGTGGAGTTGGACATCAGGTTGTTCCTTGATTGAGCCGCCGGGTTGCGACGGGGGAAGGCAGACAGATCAGATCTTGTCGCCAAGTGCGCCCTTGACGGTGCCAGAGATGTTCTGCGCCTTGCCCTTGGCTTGCTGTGCAATACCCTTGGCGACCAGTTCGGGGTTGTCGGTCGCACGGCCGGCGGCAGCCTTGGTCTTGCCGATGGCTTCGTTAGCGGCGCCCCTGGCCTTGTCCTTGAATTCACCCATGATACGTCTCCTTGAATGATCGCAGAACAGTTCTGCGGCAGTGTTTGCTGGTCAGCCGAGCATGCCGAACGATCGCAGAAGCCATAGGATGACCGCAATCACCACGACAATGTTAAGAATGCTCTTGATAGTGCCGTCAATTGGCATGTAGTTGTTGATCAGATAAAGAATGATGCCAACAACTATAAGAGTAACTATAACGTTGAATAGCGGCGTCATGCTTAATTCCTTGATTCAATATTGTATCTTAAATCCGATTTGAAACGCATCACGCCGTTTTATCTGCCATCAATTCTGCGACGAAGAGGAAGAGCGAGATGATGAACAGCAGGTGGATCCAGCCGCCCAGCATGACTGAGGTGGCCAGCCCGGCCAACCAAAACAGCAACGGGATCGCGATGACTTTGTAGGGCATTGCCCGCCTCCGTTTTTCCCGCTGCTGCCGGCACTCGTCAGCCTATCGACACCGTACTTCCCGATTGCGGTCGATCGCTCGGCCAGCCACACTGCCGCCAATGGCGCCGAGTATCGTGCCGACCAGTTCCGAGCCGCCCGGCGCAATGACATTGCCAAGCGCGCCGCCAGCCACCGCGCCGACAATCAGACCAGTCGTCCCATCGGAACGGCGGCAGTAATAGCGCCCGTCCTGACCGCGATAGACGCGTTCTTCGCGCTTGAGCTGGCGTTCGCGATAGCGTCGGTTGTCGTCGCGGTGATAACGGTCGGCATAGTAATTGCCATAAGCAGGATCGGGCCGATCGTAGTCGTAGCGTGACCAGTCGGAGCGATAATCGCGATTCTGCGGGGCCGTGATGCAGCCCGACAGCAATCCGGCCGCAACAATCACAAGAGCCAATTTGAACACGGCTTACCTTTCAAAAAGAGCGGGCGTCCAGACGGCGATCAGGGGCTGACGTTCAATCCGGACGCCCTAGTCCGGGTCGCAGGGAAGGAATGGACGTATTTCAGCTGATTGATCAGACTCGGAATCTACGCAGAGTGAGGTGTCAGGCAGTCCCGGCGGAAAGCACGGCGCGGACCAGATCCGGGATCGTGCGCACGCCCAGCTTTTGCATGATCTGCGCGCGGTGACTTTCAACGGTGCGCTGAGATATCGCAAGATCGGCGGCGATGTTCTTGCTCGGCTCCCCGGCCATGACCATAGTCAGAACGACCTTTTGCCGAGCAGTAAGAGTGGCCATTTTCCGAGCGATCGCCTCCTCGGCAGCGTCCAGCCCGCGCCCGGCCTTGGTACCGGAGACCGCCCGTTTGATAGAATCGATCAGGTCTCTCCGGCTGACAGGCCGCTCGATGAAATCGCTCGCACCTGAACGCATCGCCTGCACCGCCATCGCTATGTCGCCGGTGCCGGTGATCAGCACGGCGGGCAGGCGGTCACCCCGCGCGCGCAGCATCTCTATGAGGGCGATGCCGCTCATGCCAGGAAGGTTGGTGTCAATGATCAGGCACCGGTCAGCACCCTTGCTTTCAGCGGTCAGAAAGGCCTCTGCGCTGGGATAGGTGGTAACCTGCCAATTTTCATACCCCAAAACGCTCAACATCGCCTTGCGCATGTCCGGGTTGTCTTCGAGGATGCAGATCAGCCGCGTCGGATGCGGCGCGCTGGAGCCATGATCGGTGCCCTTTGCGGGCGTCACCTTGCGGATTGCCGCGTGCAGTCTGGCGGCGGTCACCGGCTTGCTCAGCAGCAGGCAGTCGGCCAGCTCGATTTCGGTCAAGGCATCCTTCGAGATATCGCCGGTCAGCACAATTCCGGGAATATGCCGCTTCAGCACTTCCCGCAGGTTGGCCAGCACAACCACGCCGTTCATGCCGCGAGGCAGGTTATAGTCGGTCAGCACCAGATCGGGGAGGATTGCACCCTCGCTTGCCAGCGCCAGTGCCGATGGGCCGTCTCTTGCACAGATCACGGTATGCCCGGCCTCGGTCAGCAGCGCTTCCAGCGCCTCGCGCACACCCGGATCATCCTCAACCAGCGCGATGGTGCATCCGCTTGTCGGGCCGGTCGGCACAAGCCTTGGCGCGAGCTGTTCCGTATAATCGCCGGACGGGGCTGACGGAACGGTCACGGCAAACACCGAGCCCTTGTCTGGGCGTGATCGCACCGTGACAGGATGACCCAGCAGCAGGCCGATTTCCCGCACGATGGTCAATCCCAGTCCGAAGCCGCGTTCGCGTGACGATCCAGGGTTATCGATCTGATAGAACTCGTCAAAGATCGGTCCAAGCTGGTCTTGCTTGATCCCGATCCCGCTATCCCAGACCTCGATCCGCAGCATCGCCCCGGGATGACGGCACCCTAAAAGAATGCGCCCGCCGGGCGGTGTATACTTGATGGCATTGGCGAGAAGATTGCGCAGCATCGCTTCGAGCAGACGCGCATCGCTCAGTACGGTGGCGCTGCTGGGCACGACAGCCAGGGCAAGGCCCTGCGCTTCGGTCAGAGGCGTAAACTCATTACGCAATCGATCGAAAAGGTCGGCAAGGGTGAAGGGCACCGTGCTAACTTCAAGCACACCGGATTCGATCTGGTTGATGTCGAGCAGGCAGTTCAGCATGCCGGCCATCGCATCGAGCAGCAAACCAAACCGCGCGATCTGTTCCTGCGCCTTGGGATCAGTGACGCTTTGTCGCAGCATCTCTTGGATCAAAGCCAGCGATTGCAGCGGCTGGCGCAGGTCATGGCTTGCGACCGCCAGAAACCGCGATTTGCCGCGGTTGGATTGTTCGGCTGCCCGCCGCGCCTCGTCCAGCGCCGCTGCCGTCCGCCGACGCTCGGTGATATCGATGAAAGTGATGACCACCCCCTCCACCCGGCCATCATGGGTGCGATAGGGAAAGATACGGCGCACGAACCATGTCCCGCCCGGACCACTGATTTCGCGCTCTATCGTCGTGCTCTGGAGCAGTACGACTCGGGCATCGACCAGCAAATCATCGTCATCAGCCAGCGATTGCAGGTCTGCCAGCGGGCGGCCGATATCGCCGGGAATGACGCTGAAGAAGGTCTTGGTGGCCGGCGTGAAGAACCGGATGCGCAGCTTTAGATCGAGGAACAGCGTGGCGACATTGGTGCTGTAGAGGATGTTCTGCAAATCGTCCGAAGCGATCCGTTGCCGGTCGAGCGTTTCCTGCAGCTGGCTGTTGAGCGCGATCAGCTCTTCGTTCAGCGATTGCAGCTCCTCCTTCGAGGTCAGCAGCTCTTCATTGGTGGACTGAAACTCCTCGTTGACCGAAAGCGCTTCGTCATTGATCGCCTTTTGTTCGAGGACCAGCGCATCGCGGCTCTGTATCGCAGCCAGCAGATCGGCATGAGCACTTTCGAGCTGCCGTTCGAGCTCGCGCAAGGGCGCTTGACTGTCATGCTGTGGGGCAGGGTCGGTGACCCCGACCTGCGACGCCTGTTCGATGAAGCTGACCAGATGCAGCGGCTCGCCATCGCTCTCGATGAAGCGGACTGTGATAGTGAAGAATACCGCCATGCCCTCTGCTGCGGTCTCGCACAGGCCGGTGGTGACCAGCGGTTGCTCGCGATCCGCGCGCGAAATCGCAAAACGCAAGGTGCCACGCAAATCATCCGGCGCCAGCGCAAGCAGATCGAGGCTCGGCGGGCCGGAGGCAAGGCGCAGATAACGGCTGACAGGGCCAACCGAATAGATGCACTGATGCTGGGCATTGATCAGCAGGCTGGCCGGCGCATAGCTTTTCAGCACAGCATCGCGGCACAGATTGGCCAGTGCCGTTTGCCGGTTCACCTGCGCCTTGCTTTCGACGGCGGTCAGCCGGGGAATGCTCTGGGCAAAGCTGAGCGGAAAGCCCGGCTCCCCCGGCTTGCTCCGGGCGATGTGGCGATAGATCCGCTCGGCCTTGTGCAGTACTGCAAACCGTTCGGAAACATTGCCCGGCGTTTCGGCCATGCCAAGCAGCAGCACGCCGTTTTCGCGCAAGGCAAAATGGAACAGGCCGATTACCTTGGCCTGCGCGTCAGGCTTCAGATAGATCAGCAGGTTGCGGCAGGAGACCATGTCCATCCGCGAAAACGGCGGGTCGGTCAGCACGTCCTGCACAGTAAACACAACCGATCCGCGCAAGGCCGGGGTAACGCGGTAGCCGCCTTCCTCCTCGACAAAATATCGTGCCAATCGATCCGCCGGAACTTCGTCCTTGATCGACAGCGAATAGAGGCCTTCGCGCGCGACTGCGATGGCCTGGGCATCGACGTCTGACGCGAATACCTGCAGCTTGACATCGCGCTGCGCGGCGAGGATGACATCGCGCATGATGATCGCCAGGGAGTAGGCTTCCTCGCCGGTGCTGCATCCCACCACCCAGACGCGAAGCGCCTGATTGGCTGCGAGATTGGCGAGCACGTCGGGCAGCACCTCGCTTTCCAGCAGCGCGAAGACTGCGGGATCGCGAAAAAAGCTGGTGACGTTGATCAGCAGGTCCTCGGCCAGCGCTTCGCATTCTGCCTGATTGCGGGCCAGTTCCTCATGATACCGCGCCAGCGCACCTGCCGGCAGGCCGCGCAGCCCCATCCGGCGGTGGATACGCCGCTCCAGCGTGCCGTGTTTGTAGGCGCTGAAGTCCTGTCCTACCTTCTGTAGCAGCAGCGCGATGATCGATCGGATGTCCGCGGTACCGTATCCATCCGGCGGCATCGCAAGGGTTGAGGCGGCGCCGGCCATACGCCGCAGGATTGCCGCCAGCGCTTTCGGTATCCCGGCAAGCGGCACCACGGCATCGGCAAGGCCGGTCATCACCGCAGCGCGCGGCATCCCGTCATATTCGGCTTCCTCCAGGTCCTGCACGATGAGGTGTCCGCCACGTTCATGCAGCGATGGCAACGCGCCGCTGCCATCGTCTCCGGTTCCCGTCAGAATGATGCAGACGCTGCGCTGGCCGCATTCATCGGCCAGCGAATGGACCAGATAGTCGATCGGCAGCCGGGCGTGATCGCCCGACTGCGGACGCGAAAGGTGCAGCACGCCGAACCGGATCGCCATGAACCGGCCGGGAGGGCACACATAGATGGCGTCGGCCTCGATCGCCATGCCTTCGCCCGCCTCGCACACGCGCATCGGCGTGTGAGTGGCAAGCAGTTCGGCCAGTTGGCTGGTGTGGTGGGGATCAAGATGCTGGACCAGCAGAAAGGCAGCGCCGGTATGGGCCGGCATCGCATCGAGCAGCCGAGTCATCGCATCAAGCCCGCCCGCCGAAGCGCCTATCGCCACCACTGGCACCGACGATGCGGCGTTGCCACCAAGTTTGGTCGCTGCCGATGGAGGGCATTGTTCCGCCTTCCCGGCGTGCAAGACCTTCCCGACGAGCCTGTCGCCACCTGCTTGAGGAGGACTGCTGTTCGGCATCAGATATGAAATCTAGCACATCACGGGCGGGGATGCACCCGACAAAGCGGGAAGAACATCGGATCGGTCGCAAAACTGCGCGCTTTGTGTCGGAGAGAGGCCTGTGGGTCGGCAATATCCGTAGATTCCGACCCTGCCCCATGATGGCGCCGCTCTCTATGCCTCGTGCGCCTGCCTGCAAAAAGCCGCCGCGGTTCTGCTATCGCCAGCGGGCCTCGTTCTCGCGCCCGGGCAAGAACTGCAAATGCTCCAAGCCGTCCGTCACCGACGAGCAAGATATTGCTCCTTCCAATCCAGCCAAGGGAATTCAGGCCAATGCAAATTCAAGCGATCAAACTCGCGGCGATCCTGTCTGTTGCCTTGGCCCCGATCGCGATGGCCACCGAGGCAAAAGCGCAGGTGGAGGCCCCCGAAAAGGCCATGACGAACAAGGATTGGTGGCCCGACCGGCTCGACCTGTCGCCGCTTCGTCAGGAGGCTCCGCAATCCAACCCATTCGGCGAAGATTTTGACTACGCCAAAGAATTCGCCACGCTCGATCTGGATGTGCTCAAGGCCGATATTGCCAAGGTAATGACGACGTCACAGCCGTGGTGGCCCGCCGACTACGGAAATTACGGCCCCTTTTTCATTCGCATGGCATGGCATAGCGCGGGCACCTACCGCATCGCCGATGGCCGGGGCGGTGCGGGCGGCGGGCAACAACGGTTCGAACCGCTCAACAGCTGGCCGGACAATGTCAGCCTCGACAAGGCGCGCCGGCTGCTATGGCCGATCAAGCAGAAATACGGGCGCAAGCTTTCTTGGGCCGATCTGATTGAACTCAGCGGCACGGTCGCTTTGGAGCAGATGGGGTTCAAGACCATCGGCTTTGCCGGCGGGCGAACCGACGATTGGGAGCCGGACACGGTCTATTGGGGGCCAGAAAACCAGATGCTGGCCGATCAGCGCCATGGCGGTGACAGGTCGCTGGCGAATCCGCTTGCAGCGGTGCAGATGGGCCTCATCTACGTCAATCCCGAAGGGCCGAACGGCAATCCCGATCCTTTGGCAGCCGCCAAGGATACGCGGGACACCTTCGCGCGCATGGCGATGAATGATGAAGAGACAGTCGCCCTGATCGCTGGCGGCCACACCTTCGGCAAATCCCACGGTGCCCACCCGCCGGGCGTCTGCGTCGGCCCCGAGCCAACCGCTGCCCCGATCGAGCAGCAGGGCCTTGGCTGGAAAAACACCTGCGGCAAAGGCTTTGCCGAGGATACCGTCAGCAGCGGGCTGGAAGGTGCATGGACATCCAATCCCATCGCCTTCACTAGCCAATATCTCGACAATCTGTTTCGGTTCGAATGGGTCAAGACCAAGAGCCCGGCAGGCGCCATACAATGGATCCCCAGCGACCCCGATGCCGTCAGTCTGGTTCCGGACGCGCATGTGGCCGGCGTAACCCACGCGCCGATCATGTTCACGACCGATATCTCGCTGAAGAAGGACCCGGTTTACCGGAAGATCGCCTTGCGCTTCCAGAAGGATCCGCAGCTCTTCGCCGATGCCTTTGCGCTGGCGTGGTTCAAGCTGACCCACCGCGATATGGGGCCAAGTTCGCGCTATCTTGGCAAGGACGTGCCCAGCCAAGAATTCCTGTGGCAGGACCCTTTGCCCAAGGCCGATTACGCCGCGATCGACGAACGCGATATCGGCGTGCTCAAGGCCAAGATCATGGCGTCCGGGCTGACTGTCCCGCAACTGGTGCGCACCGCCTGGGCGTCTGCGGCCAGTTACCGCGTCACGGACGGGCGCGGCGGCGCCAATGGCGCGCGGCTGCGGCTCGAACCACAGATCAGCTGGCTGGCCAACAACCCTCCGGAATTACGCGGTGTCCTCAAGACGCTGGATGGCATCCAGACCGACTTCAACCGTTCGCGCAAAGCAGGCAGACAGGTCTCTTTGGCCGATCTGATCGTGCTGGGGGGCGGCGCTGCGATCGAGCAGGCTGCCAAGCAAGCCGGATCGAATGTGACGGTGCCCTTCACTCCGGGGCGCGTCGACGCGGCCCAATCGCAGACAGATGCCGCCTCCTTTGCACCGCTG
Organism: Blastomonas natatoria; assembly: GCF_003201955.1. Classification (GTDB taxonomy): domain Bacteria; phylum Pseudomonadota; class Alphaproteobacteria; order Sphingomonadales; family Sphingomonadaceae; genus Blastomonas; species Blastomonas natatoria. Next base: position 10,139 of record NZ_QJJM01000004.1, on the reverse strand, counting down.
GAGCCCAAGGCTGACGGTTTCCGCAATTATTACGCCCCCGACAGCCGCCTTTCGCCCGCTGAAATGCTGGTCGAACGCGCTGACCTGCTCGATCTGACCGTTCCGCAAATGACCGTTCTGGTCGGTGGAATGCGCGCCTTGAATGCAAATACTGGCGGCTCTGCCAACGGCGTCTTCACTTCGCGGCCGGGTGTCCTCACGAACGACTTTTTCGTGAACCTTCTCGATATGTCGACCGTTTGGTCAAAGTCGGCCCAAACTGCCGGGCTGTATGAAGGGCGCAACCGGGCGACAAATGCGCTGCAATGGACCGCCACTCCGGTCGATCTCGTATTTGGATCGAATTCGGAATTGCGCGCGGTTGCCGAAGTCTATGCCGCCGATGACGGGCGCGATAAGTTTACCAAGGATTTCGTCGCTGCATGGGTCACCGTGATGAACCGGGGTCGCCGGTGAGGACGCAGCCTTGATGCAAACCCGTCCGAGCATTTAGGCAAAGGAGCGCCAAGGCAATGCTATCAGCAAGCCCGCATCCCGATGACCCTCATTATGTCCACCGCACCGGCTGGCTCAGAGCGGCAGTGCTGGGGGCGAATGACGGGATCGTCTCGGTTTCCTCGCTGATCCTGGGTGTGTCGGCGGCCACACCCGATCGGGCTGCGATTCTTGTGGCTGGCGTCGCGGGCCTGGTGGCGGGTGCGATGTCGATGGCGGCGGGAGAGTATATCTCGGTATCGTCCCAGCGCGATTCCGAGCGGGCCGATATCAACCGCGAACAGCAAGCACTGGCAGAATCCCCGGAGCAAGAGCTGGAAGAGCTCGCAGCGATCTATCTGTCACGCGGCTTCAGCGCCAAGACGGCTGCGATGGCGGCGCGTGAGCTTTCATTGGCTGATCCACTTGCGGCTCATGTACGGGATGAATTGGGCCTGTCCGATCACCTTGCGGCACGGCCGCTACAGGCTGCGCTGGCATCAGGGGCGACGTTCAGCGTGGCCGCAGCGGTTCCCGTGCTGGCTGCCTATCTGGCCCCGCCTTCGGCCGAAATCCTTGTTGTGGTGGTTACATCGGTTGTCTCGCTCGCGATACTGGGCGCGCTCGGTGCCAAGGCCGGTGCAGCGCCATTGGTGCCGGCGGTGGTGCGCGTAATGGGCTGGGGCATCTTTGCGATGGCCATTACAGCGGCAGTAGGCTGGCTTTTCGGAGTGAGCGTCTGATGGGTTTTATCTCAAGAGGTGCAATATGGCCGAAAAAATCATGAAGCAACGCTACGCGCCTGTCTCGATTGTCCTGCACTGGGCGATGCTGCTGCTGATCACGGGTGGCTATGCCTGCATCCTGCTGCGTGGATACTTCCCGCGCGGCAGCGACCTGCGCGAAGGTTTGAAGACCTGGCACTTCATGCTTGGCCTGTCAGTCCTGCTGTTGGCGGTCATCCGGATTGCCGCCCGATTGCTCACCGCAAGGCCGCCGATTACGCCTCAGCCGCCGGCGTGGCAGATTCAGATGTCCACAGGCGTGCATTGGGCGCTCTATGCGTTCATGCTGGTGATGCCGCTGCTGGGCTGGACAATTCTGAGCGCAGAGGAAAAAACGATCCCGTTTTACGGACTGCACCTGTTTCCGCTGGTGGCCCCGAGCAAAGCCTTGGCTACGCAAGTCCAGGAAGTGCACGAAACCATCGGCACCATCGGCTATTTTCTGATCGGCCTGCACGCGGCAGCCGCGCTGTTGCACCATTACTACTACAAGGACGACACCCTGAAGCGCATGCTTCCGGGCAACCGAAGTGCCTGATGGAGATGACACCGATCCTTTGATAATTTTTCGGCAATTTTCTGGCTTACGTGAATATGCTCGCTCGAGATGTTAACGTCGGGTCGAAGCCCGAGGGTAGATGCATCGATGTCAGCCAGAATTGTTCAGATCTACCTGCCGGAAGACCAGATCGAGCGTCTGGAAACAATCCTGCCGCGCCACACACGAAGGTTCTGGCGCGAAACCTTGCCTGGCGCGCAGGAGAAATACACTTGCATCGTCCAGCAACGTTACACAGAACGACTGCTCATCGAGCTGGAAGAAGCGTTCGCGGCAGCGCCGTCCTTTACGGCGCACGTCGCCCTGCTTGAAGCCGTGTTTCCGGCGATCGAAGAAGATCCGACCACCGAATTGCCGCTGGCGTCTGATCTGCCGCCGCCGACCCGGCTGGAACGCTTCTTCAGCCGCGACCGCCTGAGCACCGACGAGATCTACGACGACATAGCCCAGAGCTTGCAGATCCGTCCCTCCTTCGTGTTGACCGTTATGTTCTCGGCCATCATCGCCGGGCTTGGAATGCGCAGCGGACAGGTAGCTGTCGTTATCGGCGCGATGATCATTGCCCCCCTGCTCGGGCCGACAATGGGAATTGCGCTGGCGGCAACGGTGGGCAATTGGAAGCTTGGCCGCCAAGCGATCATCACCCTCGCGCTCGGATGCGCGCTGGCGGTGCTGTCAGGCGTGGTCATCGGTGCTATCCTCCCGATTGACCCTCAGGCCTCTGAATTGCGGAACCGGACACTGGTCCAGCCCTCCGACATTGCACTGGCGCTCGCCTGCGGGGCGGCTGGAGTGCTTGCCTTCAGCCGGGGAGCTTCGCTCTCCCTCGTCGGTGTAATGGTCGCGGTAGCGCTGGTTCCCCCTTTGACTGCGGCAGGCATGTATACCGGAGCGGGGTTACCGCATGCAGGCGCAAGCGCCATGTTCTTGTTCACGGTCAATCTCGTGTGCGTGAACGTTGCGGGAATTCTCACCTTCCTGTTCCAGGGCCTGCCCCCGAAAAGCTGGAGAATGACGATGGGGATCATGCTGGTGTGGTTGCTGATCCTGACCCTGCTCATGTCGATGATGGCCGGGACGATTTTTCTGGGCATCGGCTCGTGGGGCAGTCCGATCGGCGATATCGCGCCCGTGCAGTGAGCCGTTCTCGCGATCTGTCAGGGCTTGGGTTCCAAGGTTCCACCGAGCTGGGGTCATAAGCAGGGCATGGCGGCTCTCGGCCTGGGCAGACGTTCAAATTGGCGTAAATGAATGACGGGGTCTGCGCAGGAGCTGCCGGAAAGTCTTGGGACAGAGCCGTCAAGCCCGCGCTGAGATGCAAAGGCATGTTCTAGCCAAAACCCGACACTTTGGGATGGCAGGCGAGTCGTTCACTCGCTTGCTTGCCGAGCTATCACTTCGCTCGATCAATCAAGCGGCCAGTTGACAGGGCACCAATCAAATGCGACCCACAAAACTCTGTTTGGACGCAGGTCCGCCGTAACCAGCCGGGTCTATCGCCGGCAAATGAAGGCCACCCGACGCCATACCCGTTGCCCGCAGGTCTTTATCTGGCCGAATAGAGCAGCCTGCCGGGCCCCAGCAAAGCCAGCACCGTGCCGATATCGTCATGCGGTACCGTGAAGCACCCGAAGCTTCGCCCGACCCTGCCGGACGCGGCGGCCATCGCCTGGCTGACATAATCGGCACTGTGGATGACGATCGCGCGTGCAAAGGCCATGTCGTTCTGGGGCTCAAGCCCGTGGAGGCGAGCAGAGCGTCCATATTTGCCGATATAGGTTTCGCCCATGAGGAAGCTGCCGCCCGACGATGCGTTCGAGCCGGGATCGTTGGAGAAACGCTGGAGAAATCCGGTATTCGCGGGGTCTGATCCACGCCCGTGCGCAACAAGGCTGTTGGCGACGATCCGGCCATTGGCCAGATCGACCACCTGAAAGCGCGGCTTTCCTGATGGCGCTGCGAAATCGACAAGACCGATGAAATCCCTGTGCAGCACCTTTGTCTTGTGTTGATCCAGAGCGGCCTTGGCCTGACCAAGCAGGTCTGGCGTGGGGGATGATCGCGCAGCGGCAAATGCCGAAGGCACGGCCATTCCCAGGGATCCAAGCCCCAAAGCCCCGACAAAGTGGCGTCGTGTGAGTTTCATAGATATGTCGCCAGCGCGTTCTGATAGTGTGCAGGTAATCACGCTTACCGCAAAGCGCAAACAGGCGAACCAAAAATGTCGAAAAGCCGGATGAACGCATGCCTTGCCCTTGCGAGTCTGACTTTCGCAGCATGCCAGGTGCGCACGCCTCCGGGTGGAGTGCCGATCAGGTCCGGCAGTTGCGCGAGTTCGTCGCCAGCGCACCCGAAGACGGGCTTCCGGTGCTCGACACCTCTGAGCTTGACGCCGGATTGCGCGACGGCCCCGGACCGGCACGGGACGCGACAGCAGATACCCTGGCGCTCGCGCTTGCCCGCCTGCATCTGCTGGGCATGTCCACAGCCAAACAGAAGGCAAGCTGGCAGATTGCCGACACTGACGAGCAAACCGATGTGCGGGAAATGCTGCACCGTAGCCTGGCAGAAGACACACTGGCGAGGTTTTTCATCGAGATGCGCCCGGCCCATCCCGACTATGCCGCATTGCGCGCCGCCTATGCGACCGAAACGGACCGCACCCGCAAGGCCGTGATCGCGCGCAACATGGAACGGTGGCGCTGGATGCCTCGAAGCCTCGGCGAAAACTACGTTCTGGTGAATGCTGCATTCTTCGAGGCGCGGTTGGCGATGGCCGGGCGACCGGAACGGACATGGCGGGTGATCGTGGGCAAGGCATCGACCCCCACGCCGGTTTTTGCGGCGCAGATCACCGGAATCACCCTCAACCCATGGTGGAACATTCCCGCCAGCATCGTTCGCGAAAAGGGCGGGCGTTTTGCAGCCAGCCAGGGGTACGTGAAGTCGAACGGACAGTGGCGGCAAAAGCCGGGCCCTGGCAACGCACTCGGTCAGATGAAGCTGGTCATGCCCAATCCCTATAGCGTCTATGTCCACGACACGCCCAGCAGGCAGCTTTTCGCCAAGGAGACACGGGCGTTCAGCCATGGCTGCGTGCGCATTGCAGATGCGCTCGGATTTGCCACCGCGCTGCTCGAAGGCAGCAAGACCAGGAGCGAGATCGCGGCAACCGTGCGATCGGCCAAAACCGTCACCTTCGATCTCGCCAGTGCCATGCCGATCTATCTCGCCTATTTCACCGCCGCTCCCGATGCCGATGGGACTATCGCTTTCCAGCCGGACATCTATCGCCGCGATTCGAAGGTCGGCATCGCTGCGACCAGGGATCGTGACTGCAAAGGCTGAGCATTCTCGACGCTGCCTGTCGTCGGACCCCCCCGCATGACTGCCGATCAATCCGCAACCCCGAAAGTCTCCAGCTACAACATCCGCAAGGCGGCAGGCGCGGAGCGGCAACCGTGGGCCAGGGCCGTTTGCGGGCATCTCCGGAATGGCTGTAAGATTCTGCGACGGACTTGTAGCCAAGACATTCCCCGACGCCATGTCACGCAGAGCCACCAAAACTAATCGATAAAAATCGTTTGTGATGTTTTCGAAAAAACATGAAAATTTCCATAATATATAATGATGTATTCTAATAATTATATTGCTGTGGCAAGGTTGAATTATGGGATAAAATATCCATATCTGTTATGACTATAAATAGATTTGTAGAAAAGTTAGGAAAATCTCAAATTCCATCTCTATGCATCGCATTTTAGTTGAACAATATCCGGGCAATTTCGCCTGGATGTGTGCAAGAAAGGAATGTCGCTATGAGCAATTTTGGCAAAATCTACAGCTATGACAGCCGCAAGGGCGTTGGCATGATTTCACCGGAAACCGGTGGCAGCGCGCTGGCGTTCATCAAGGCGGATCTGCAGGAGCAGGCGCAGGAGCCGAAGGCTGGACAGCGTTTCGAATATGAAACCGTTCAGGCAGACGGCGGGAAGACGCATGCGACCAAGCTGCAAATGCAGCAGGGGCAGCACGAGTCGGCAACCAAGCAGGCCACCTGATCTGTGCCGATATTGGGAGCCCGATATCAAGGGCTCCCAATATATGCAGAACGCCTGGCACCAGATTTCAGACAGGGATTTCAGACAAGGACGGGCACGATGGACCTCAACGAACTTTTCGCTCGGCAGCAAGTGGCTGCCATGAAAGCCAGCGCGTCCGAAAACGGCGAGAACCAAGACCGACATTTCGACAAGGTGCGCCTCTATGCGGAGAAGATCCGCAAGCTTCAGCAAAGGCTGCGCACCTCGGGTCGCGAGCTTCAGGACAACGAAACAACAACGGTCATCATTGGGGCAGACGATAGCAAACCCCAAAACACGGGCGATGTCGGGCCCATGCCGGCGCCCACGACAAGTTCGTGGGAAAACGAAGGCGGTGCCCTCCGACACCCTGTCCGCCCGGCATCAGTTCCATCGCGGATTACCTCTCGGGTGATGAAGCAGTATTTCGTCGGCAAGTACGTCTACACCGATCTGCAATCGGCGCTTGCGGAATTCGCTCGACAGCGCGCTCAAGCAGATATCTAGGCGCAGAGCACAGATTCGAGCGGTTCTGAATGGGTCTCCAATGTCTCATCGAAAGGTGTCCCATGGGGCGCCCGGCCGTGCCGCCACTGCGCTTCACGCCGCATACCGCCCGTCCTTGAGCCGCCGGGCCATGCCCAGCATCGCCAGCGATTCGAGCACCGGGCGGACGGTGGCGGCGCGCTTGCCCTTGAAGCTGCGGGCGATGTCCTGCGCAGCCAGCGGTGCGGGGGCGGCGGTGAGGATGGACTGCACGGCGCTGACCTGTTCGGGCAGCGTCTTGGGCCAGGCGATGATATTGTCGGGCAGGACGACCGCCGCCTCGCCGAAATCGAGCGTCTGGTTGACAGGGGCGGCATAACCGGGGTCCTGAAGTTCGGGGCGCAGATAGCGGATCAGGCCGCGTGCCTCCTCGGCGGCGCGTTCCTTGTTGAGCGCGACCAGCCGGGTGAGGATGTCCTCGTCGGACAGGTCCACCGGCCAGCCATAGGCCTCGGCGACCAGCGCGTCGATGGCATCATGATGCTGGCGGATGAGCGTGACCAGCCCGCGATCATGCGTGTCGCGCTCCTGATCGGTCAGCGCGCGGCCCCGTCCATCATTGGCTCGCAAGGCTTCGAGCACGTTGTAGAGCTTGGTCAGCGTCAGGTCCTCATGCGCGGCGAGGACGCGCTTGCGCAGGGCGTCGAGCGCCTCGGCCTCGGTGCGGATGCGGTCCTTGAGCTGCTCGGGAACATCGGCGGGGAAGGGGAAGGGGTCGAAGCACTCGCCTACGTTGTAGTTCAGGTCGTTACCTATCCCTTGTTTAGCCCCCCATGCTACGCACCATGCGGAATGAACTCGTGAACTTAGAATGCCGAGATGCAAATCGTCATCAAGCGCAATCGCCACCACGCGGCTCTCGGCCAGTGTCGATGACGGCATGAATGTCATCATGCGATGTTTGGCGGTCCGGGCTGTGACCAAATATCGAGACAGACCGGATAACGCCAGCCTCAGCTCGCTCCGGGGCTCCCCGTGGATCCACCAGTTGGTCCGGTAGGACTTGCGCGCATTCGTTTGGCGATCCGGAAACACTGCATTTTTCAAATATTGGTAAGTGTGGGGATATCGGGATCGTAGGGCTTCCTCGGTGATCCCAAAGGCATCAATCACTAATTGCCTCCGGTCTCGCGTTGTGATGTCGCGCCCGCTCAGATAAGGTCGAACGAGTTCGCTTGATATTGGCTCCGCGTCGGTAAGTGCGTATGCGTCTGACTGTTCAAGCAAGAAGCCTTGGCCGATCAGGGTTGACCCCAGCGACGCCAACCCAGAATTTGCTTTAAGACGCGAGGCCTGCAGGAGGTTCGCTCCGATTTCCAAGTTAGCCCCCAGCAGCCCAACCCGGCGAGCCAAAACCTCCTCGCCCGGGACGCCTGATTCTTGTAAAACCTCGATTGACTGGCCTGTGCCGGGACCATGCGCTGCTACAGACATAGCAACTCGGACTGCAGCAGAGCCAGCTTCATCGATCCAGGGGTGATCACCAATACCGAAAACGAGGTGCATTTCACCATTGCGAGCTAAATGGCGCGACAAAATTTTCCGATTGAAAGTCTGAGTGAGCGAATTGGTAGTGATGAACCCGAGCCGCTTAGCTTGACCTTGCCGAACAAGGGTGCCTGCAATGTCCCACCAAAACATAACTAGATCAATGGATTGAGGGCTGTCATAGCATCCAAAAAGCGCATCGACATACTCTCTTCCCAATCGATCACGCATCCGCTTGTTACCAATGAACGGCGGGTTGCCGACGATGAAATCCGCCTTGGGCCATTTCGCCGCGCGCGGGTTCACATAGCGGTACACCTCCACCCGCGCGTCCTCGTCGGGCACCTTGCGCCCGGTCACGGGGTGCAGCTTCATCGTCTCGCCATCCCAGCGGGTGACGGGCCTGCCGTTCTCGTCCTTCACCAGTTCGCGCCTGTCATATTCGATCAGCGCGTCGCGATTCTCGATGGTGCGGATGTCTTTCAGGATCGGCTCGGGCGGGCTGCGGTCCTTGCCGTTGACGCGGAAATGCCATTGCAGATAGCCGATCCACAGCACCAGCTGCGCAATCGCCGCCGCGCGCGGGTTGATCTCGATGCCGAGGAAGTTCTCGGGCGTGATCGTGTGACCGGACAGCTCGGCCAGATACTGGTTGTCGCCCAGCTCGGCGAGCAGCTCCAGCACCTCGCCCTCCAGCTCCTTCATCCGCGCCATGGCGACATAGAGGAAGTTGCCGGTGCCGCAGGCGGGATCGAGCACCTTGGTCTGCGCGAGCTGGGCGTGGAAGCCTTCGACGACGGCGCGGGCGGCATCGACCTTGTCCTCGCCCATCAGGCTTTCCACCGCACCTCGCACCCCGTCCCAGTCGCTGCGCAGCGGTTCCATGATGGTCGGCGCGATCAGCCGCTCGACATAGGCGCGCGGGGTGTAATGCGCGCCCAGCTTGGCGCGTTCCTTGGGGTTGAGCGCGCGTTCGAGCAAAGTCCCGAAGATCGCGGGCTCGACCTCGGTCCAGTCCTTGCCCGCCGCCTCGATCAGCACCAGCAGCTCCTCGCGTTCCAGCGGCAGCGCCTCGCGCGACTTGAACAGATATCCGTTGAAATGCTTGACCGGGATGCCGAGCGACGGGGCGAACTCGCCCTTGTCCATCGCGGTCCACAAGGCGGTCAGCTGGTGGTGCAGGTGTTCGGGATGGTCGAGCTGGCCCTTCAGAAGCTCGGTGAACGACTTTCTGGGCAGCAGCACGCCGGTATCCTCGGCGAACATCGTGAACAACAGGCGCATCAGGAAGCCGCTGACGGCCTCGGCATTATGCCCGCGCGCTTCGAGCCGTTTCGAGATGGTGGCGAGATAGTCGGCAATTTCGCGCGTCGCCTTGGCCGCGCGGGTGGAAGGATCGAGCGCTTTTGGATTGGTCCAGATGAGCGCCAGCCGCTCGCGCACCTTGTCGTCGCGCAGGTCGTCCAGCATGATGCGGTATGACGCGCGGTCGGGGAACTGGGCATAGGCCTTGCCGGTGCCGGTGAAATCGGCGTAGACGTCGATGCAATAGCCGATATCGGCGATCAGCAGGATCGGCGGCCAGCCATGATCGGTCGGCAGCGCCTTGGCATAGCGTTCGGCCTGGCCCTTGGCCTGCAGCATTGCGCGGGTCCAGCCGGGCGTGCCGCGCCGTGCGGTGCCGCGCTTGACGCGGGCGCTGGCGGACTGGCCGAACAGGTCGAGATCGTCCTCACCGCGCGCGGCTGCGGCGCGGTCGCCCTCGCTGCCCTGCTTGGCCTCGAGGATGAAGCAGTCGCGCTTGTAGCAGTCGATGCGGCCGAAGCTCTGCGTGCCGTCACCATTGTCCTGAAACACGCGGCGCTCGAACACATAATCGTTGTGCGCGTCGTCGGTGCGGCTGCCATCGGGTGCGGGCACGCCGATCAGCGCGCACAGGCCGTTTATGAAGCTCTGCGTGTTCGCCAGCTCCGACCCGCCCGTATCGCGCCATTGGGCGATAAATGCGTCAATCTGGTGCTGTGTCGAAGCGTCCCCCATGGCGGAACATTAAGCATCCCGGCAAGGCCGCGGCAATTGCAGAATGGTTCATCCCGGGTCTTTTGCCGCGCTGGCTGGGGTGGCAGGATTTGGAACATTGGCGTATCCCCTTGCATTCAAATAGTTTTCTGTTTTTCGATAAGTTTTGAGGCCCCCAACGGAGCC
>NZ_QJJM01000003.1:236631-333170 GCF_003201955.1 Blastomonas natatoria | reverse complement strand
TTTGGAATGCTGGAGTCGTCGACGCATAGAGTCGACCCATAAGTGCGCGCAGAGACGCTTAGCGTATATCTGTGCCCGTTCTATGTCCTGACCCCTATCTGGGTTACGATGTCGATGCGGGTCTTGCAGCAAACGCAGGCAGAGGCTCGGATGTCTTGCTGGCGCCCAAGGCAGGGATCGCGTGGCGCGCGGCAGACGGCGTCGAACTCTATGCGAATTATGGCGAGTCCTTCCACACCAACGATGTGCGCGGAGCAACCATTTCGGTCGATCCGGTATCGGGTCTCCCAGCTGATCGGGTCCCTGTGTTTGCGCGCGCCAAGGGCACCGAGATCGGCGGGCGCATCGAACGCGATACCTTCAATCTGGCCTTGGTGGGCTTTTATCTTGATCTGGAATCGGAACTGGTCTTCGTCGGTGATGCCGGCGCAACAGAGCCCAATGACGCCACGCGGCGCTATGGGATCGAAGCCAACGCGTTCTGGCGGCCGTTGCCCTGGCTGGCACTGGATGCTGCCTATGCCTACACTTATGCCAGGTTCAGGGGCGTGCCTGCGGGTTTGACGCGCATTCCGGGATCAGTCGCCGAAGTCATTTCTGGCGGTGCCACCGCAAGCCCGGTCGCCGGTCTCGACATCACGCTGCGGGTTCGCCACTTCGGCAAGGCTCCTCTGATTGAAGACGGCTCAGTTGCATCCGACCCCACCACGCTCATCAATCTGGCGGCGTATTACACACTCGGACCGATCCGCATCGGGGCCGAGCTTTTCAACATTTTCGATGCCCAGGATGCCGACATCACCTATTTCTACGAATCTCAACTGCCTTCGGAAACCGTATCGGTCGCGGACCGTCATTTCCATCCGGTGGAGCCGCGTCAGGTGCGGTTCTTGGCGCGCTGGAGCTTTTGAGTGACCGGACCGTTGAGGCAACGAGGCCGAAATTTGGAAAAAAGCAAATGGCACCTAAGCGCTCTTCGGTAGCTGTGACTATAAGTATGCCTCGCCTGATCAGGCTGCAGAGCACGACAGACTGGCCGCAATAACCGGTTCTAGATATTCACATCGTGGCGAGCCATCACCGCATTTAGGGCGCTTAGCCGAATGGCCGCCTTCGACGCTTCCGGTGACGTGAACTCCTGATTTCCCGCCTCTTGTTGAGTAGCTATAAACTGCTATTCGATCAGAATTCAAGCCTTGGGGATGCGCATTTGATGTCAGAGAGTTCAACACTAGCCGCAGCAGATGTGCTTGCGGTGCTTGGTTGGCTGCCCGACGGTCGTCATGTCGCTTCGGCGGCCATAGCTGGCGCGGGCAATATGAATTTGGTTGAGCGAGTCACATTTGATGACGGGTCAACGCTGATTTTGAAGCGCGCACGTGGTTGGGTGGAGAAATACCCCGATATCCCGGCACCAATCGAAAGGGCGGAGGTCGAAGCCGAGTTTTACGCCACAGTTGCAGGCACTGCCGCGGGCACGGCGATGCCGCAGCATCTGGGCTTTGACAAAAGCCAGGCCGCCAATCTGTTCGAGGATCTTGGCGAAGCCAGTGACGGGATGACGGCTTATTCGGGACAGCTGATTGGCGATGATGCGCTTGATGCCTTGGCCGATTGGTTGCATCAGCTGCATAATCTGAAAACCCCTGCGAACGCACGTCTTGCCAACCCGAAGATGCGGGCGCTCAACGCCATTCACATCTTCGATTATCCGCTTGACCCGGGCAATGGTTTTGATCTCGATTCGATCACGCCCGGACTGCAGGCCGTGGCAGACCGGCTCAAACATGATGGTGAATTTGTTGCGGCGGTAAGAAGGGTCAGTGAACGCTATCTTGGTGATGGGCCGGGGGTCCTGCTTCATGGCGATCTGTATCCGGGAAGCTGGCTGACCACGCCAAACGGCTTGTTTCTGATTGACCCCGAATTTTGCTGGATCGGCCCGCGCGAATGGGATGTTGGGGTGCTGATTGCGCATCTCCGGCTGAGCGGTCAGCCTGAGGCGTCCACTGAGCGGCTGATCACCCGCTACAACGATGCCCTTGATCAGGCGTTGATGAACAAGGTCTGCGGGATTGAGATCATGCGGCGGTTGATCGGCGTCGCGCAGCTACCGCTGACACTTGACCTAGCGGCAAAGACAGCATTGCTTGATGAGGCTCGGACTCTTGTCCTAGCATCGACGATATGAGCGCGCCACGCCGCGTCTGGATCGATACCGATCCGGCCATTACGGCGGGCAATGGCGAGGTTGACGATGCCTTTGCGCTCATTCAGGCATTGCGTTCGCCCGAACTAGAAATCGTCGGGATTTCGGCAGTGTTCGGTAACACCGATATTGACCATACTTACGCGATGGCGCTGGAGATCGTAACCCGCGCAGGGCGCGGCGATGTGCCTGTCTATCGCGGTTGCGGCATAGCAGGTGATCGCAGCCCCAACGCGGCCACGCGCGCGCTTGCCGCAGCATTGACCGATGCGCCGCTCACCATTCTTGCGCTGGGGCCGCTCACCACGATTGCAGCAACGCTTGGGCAGCCAGATGCCAAGCGCGAAAATGTGGAAGAGATCGTTTTCGTGGGGGGGCGGCGCGAAGGCCTCGAATTTCGGGCGACGCCAACACAGCAAAACCAATTTGGCGATATGAATTTTGAATGTGATACCGCCGCCGCATCCGCGTTGCTGGCGCTCGACATCCCGATCACGCTCGCTGGATGGGAAGTCTGTGCGGAAATGTGGCTGACGCCAAATGACCTCGATCGGTTGCGCGATGAGGGTGACCCTTGTGCGCAGTGGCTCGCTACAAGCGCGCGTGCCTGGCAGTCAGATTGGCAACGCGAGTTTGGTGCGCCGGGATTCACGCCTTTTGACACGCTTGCAGTGGGCTGGCTGCTTATGCCCGAAGCATTTGAGACGCATAAATGGCCCAGCGAAATACGCCATGATGGCAAGCGGCCGCTGTTTGTCGTTGACCCCGCATGCGATGGCCCGGAAGTCACCTACCTGCGTGCGGTCAACAACGACATCTTTCACGACGACCTCATGACACGGCTGTTGCCCGGATAAGTGCCACGACAGGGTGTCACCGCCGGGGCTTTGACACGATCCTAAAACTTGTACGCCAGGCCGAACTGGAATTGTCGTGGCGGCCCTGCGTTGCGTTGAACGAATGGCGCACCACCACCAAACTGGATTTGGTTCGACGTCGATGCCGCGTTGGCAAAACCAGACTGATTATTGGCATTAAACAGGTTGAACACATCAGCACTGACTTCGACATTTCCTCCAAAAACCGGAACTGCGTAGCGAAGGCCGATGTCGACGGTCGTCGAAGACGGCAGCCGCGCAGAATTTCGAGTCGCACCGGGGAATCTGTCGGAGTTGCCGACGAAATTCTCGCCGAACGACTGTCCATCGCCGTTTAGATCCTGCGTACCAAACACGCTCCCATCTGGGACAAGATTGACCGGCTGGCCAGACTGAAACAGCAGCGCACCCGTCGCTGTCAAGCCCCTGATCGGATAAAGGAAGCCAACCGCCGAAATCACATGACGCCGGTCGTTGGCAGATGGGCCGTTATCAACACTGAAATCATTGGCATTGGACGCACGGAAGTTTATGTCATCGGTGTTGTTCGTCAGTTTTGACAATGTATAGGAAAGACGGAAGGCATAGTCATCATCACCGCGAACCTTGTTCACTTGTAAATTGACCGCACGGTAGAGCGATTTTCCTTCGGTTTCGGAAACCGTGATCTGGCGAGCGCCGCCTGCAACCAGCCCGACAGGCCGGGTCGCGTCCGCCGCCGCTTGTGATCGAACCAGCCCCAGCTGTTGTGCCAGAACCAGCCGAGCCGCATTGTCCGGCAGACCGCGGAGTGTGGCAATATTGGCAGCCGTCAAGTTAGCGGCATTTGGAACAAATGAAGTCGGTGAATTGAGATCACGCAGTCGAACGAGATTGCGCGTGCGGCTGTAGATCAGATCAATACTGGCCGTAATCGTATCGCTAACCTGATATTGGTAACCGCCACTGAGTTGCAGACTATATGGGCTATCATAGCCGAGCGGATTCAAGGTGCGCGCCTCATTGATGATGGCGGTATTGCGCAGAGCCTGTACGGCTGACGCTGGCGGGCAGGCACTCACCGTCGCACAGGCAGGAGACACCGTCAGGTTGCCATCAAACGTGACCCTGGCAAGATCGGTGTCTGCCGGAATAATGCCCTGCGTGGCGAGTTGGCGAAGCTGGCCAACGAAGGCAGGCGACGTCGTATTGCGCTGCAGCGCGTCTGAAATCACGGCATAGATTATCTTGCTGTAAAACAGGCCGGCACCAAAACGGATTGATGAACGTGAATCCGGACGGAAATTCAACGCAAGGCGCGGCGCGAAATTATCATAGTCGCCGCCTTTTCCGCCCTTGCCCGTCAGCGAGTCGTAATCCCAACGAAGGCCGGCAGTAGCGGTGAGCTTCGATGTCACCTGCCACTCGTCCTCAAGATAGAAAGCCAGCAGGTTCTGACTGGTGCCAAAGGACTGGGGCCGCAGTTCGACGGAAAAATTGTTCACGACCGGATTCAGCGAAAGCACATCTTGCGCGCTCAGGTTGAGGCCGAGATTGCGTCCACGCAACGTCGCAAGCTGGGCAGGCGTAAGCGTAACCGTAAAGTTGCCGTCGGGATTCCCACCACCCAACAGATCGAAATTGGAACGGATGTAGTCAACGCCAATCTTTACACGGTGGTTGCCGAACCTGCGCTGGAGCCGCTGAACAGTTTGGAACGTATTTTCAATATCATTGAAAACAAAACCCGGATGACCAACCGTGCCAACGCCTAGGCCTGTTTGGTCCTGAATCGAAACCTGCGGCCCTGCAGGTACATTTGTGCGTGCATATTGGAATCGGAAACGACTATATTGCAAGCTTCCGTCATACGTCCAATCTTCACCGGCATAATTCAACGACCCGACGATAATCGTCGATGGTCTGAATTCATCAGAGCCTGCCGACGGAAATGTGTTGTTGCCGCCGCCAAGGCCGCCGCCAGGGCGTTCGATCGTGACCCGCCCGAAATTTCCCCGCAATGTCGCGGTAAGTTCATCGTTGAAACGGTGGTCCAGGCGCAACGAACCCAGCAAGAACTCGTTGTTGCCAGTCACATTCTGCGTCACCCCGAGTTGGGGTGCATCAACGAGCTGGTTGTTTTTATCACGCGTATATTCGAAGCTTGCATAGAAGAAGGTTTTGTCTTTCACGATTGGCCCGCCAACGGCAAAACCACCCTGATAGCGCTCAAAGCTCTCCCCTACCGGATTGCCGGTCAAATCGCGGCGCGGGAACGCTGAACGCGCGTCAAGCGGTCGTCCAGGCCTGATCAATGTGTAGACTTCACCGGTAAGATCGTTCGTCCCGGAAGGCGACGTGTAGTTGATAATGCCGTTGGCAGTCCGCCCGAATTCGACCGAATAACTGTTGGCGAGCACCGTGACTTCTTTGGTGAATCCGAGTGGTACGGGAAATTTTGGACCGCCAAGAAAATTCTCGTTGTTATCGAGTCCGTCGATCAGATAATTGGTTTCCAGGCCGTTTGCGCCGTTGATCGAAACGACGGGGGCTTCAGGGAAGAAGCCGGTCGACGCGACCACGTTGGGCAAGCGGATGAGCGCCTGAATAACGTCTCGGCCTTCGATCGGCAGTGCCGTCAGTGCTTCCCGGGGTAGCGACGAGGAGACTTCTGCGTTCACGGTGTTGATGCCTGTAACCGCGCGTGTGCCGGTGACAACAATGTCACTGGCCGCTTTTGCACCAACCCGGATTGTGACCGAACCTGTGAAGTTGGAGCGCAGCGAGACCGGACCTGCCGATGCGGCGTCATATCCTTCGGCTGCGGCAACCGAAACATTGTAAAGCCCGCTTGTGGCAAGCGCCTCAAGCCGAACCCTGCCGAAATCATCACTCCGCACAACACGCTTCAGGCCGATATCCGCATTTTCAATCGTTACCTCGGCATTGGCGACGGGCGCCCCGGTTTCATTGTTGACGACGTTGATTTGCAAGCCCGCCTGCTGCGCATATGCCGGAGCGGTAACGGATATAGCTGCCACGGCCGCAAGTATGTTGATCGCATTGCAGTAACGATTGTAAGACATTCGAATTTCCTTCCAAAACGCCGAGCGATTCGGGCAACCTCCTCAGGCGAATCCACTTCTAAGCTGTTTATAATTATGATCAAATAGAAATTTTATAAAGTATACTATTTTTAAGTTGCCAGGAAATTCTGAGATTCCCTTTTTTAATAAAACGTGCTTGAACTTCGATAGCAAAAGGTTTTCATTTATTAAGCTATCAAAGCGTAATTACATGATCAGACTTGTCTTGCCGATCATGCGTAACAAGCAATGCCGGAATATTTCGCCGCTTTATTGTAGAAAAAGCAAAATTGCGGACACGTTCACGCAACGTCGCGTCAAGCCGCGAAAAGGGTTCGTCAAGTAACATGGCGCGAGGCTCGGCTAGCAGCGCGCGCATCAGCGCGACACGCGCCTTTTGCCCCCCGGAAAGTGTGGCTGGGTTGCGTGCCGCAAAGCCATCGAGATCCGCTTCGACAAGTGCATCATTCACGCGCGTCTGGCGTTCACTTCGGGTTACTCCCGGCGGCACTGCAAAGGCCAGATTCTCGCCAACCGACATGTGCGCGAACAACACATCATCCTGAAACATCACCCCAATCCGCCTTCGTTCGATTGGCAGGGGCCCCATATCCTGCCCGTCGAGCGTCACCGAACCGCGCACATCGAATTCTGTGTCGAGCGAGCCGCAGATATAGGCAATCAAGCTTGATTTACCCGAACCGCTTTCGCCCATCAGCGTCACAATCTCGCCCGGTGCTATGCAGAGGCAAAGTCCGTCAAACAGGGTGCGTCCGCCAATCGCAAGGCGCACATCATTCAGAATCAGCCCCGCGCTTGTCATTGGTTCGCCCGCCCCAATCGATTCGGTGCGAGGCTGACCAGCGCCAGCGCCATGAATGGCAGCGCGGTCAGCGTGAAGGCGATCACCCCGGCCAAGCGCCGGTCAGCCCCGGAGGCCAGTGCAACCGCTTCGGTGGTCAGCGTGTCAATCTGGCCAGCGCCTGCAAATAGAGTGGGCAGATATTGACCGACGCTGACGGCAAAACCTATCGCCATGGCGGTCGCTATAGGCCGCGCGAGGAGCGGGATTTTAATCCGCACCAATGTCCGCAACCGGCTGGCACCAAGTGACCGCGCGGCAATCGCGATACGCGGATCGAGCGCGCGATATGGATCGCTCAACACAAGGAAAACATAAGGCAGCACAAACAGCAAATGCGTGAGCGTGACGGCCACCATCGTGCCGTCAAGCCAAAGCCGGTTCCACAAAAGCTGGACGCCGAACAGAAAGCTGATCTGCGGGACCAGCAGCGGCACATATAGTATGACAAGCCAACGTGATTTTGGCTGGCCGATCCCTGCCTCCAGGCAGAATATAGCAAGCGCCGTTGCAATCGCACTCGCTGCAATTGCGATGATCGCGGTTCGCCAGACAAGCAGAACAAGCGTATCGCCAGACCTGACCCACATTGCTGCTGACCACCGCTGCGGCAGGGCGCCTGGCCAGGACCAGGTTCCGGCAAAAGACCAGATGAGAAGCATCAAAATCGCGCCGACACTTGCAACGAGAGCAAGGCTGATGCCGATCCTGCCCACGCCGCCAGCGATCCGCTCTGCCCATCCTCGCCTGATGCCGTTCGTCAACGGGCCCCGCACGGCAAGGTTCACAACCATCTCTCCAAAACGCCAAAGCAGGACGGCACCGATCACGAGCAAGAGCTGAAAGATTGCAGCCACCGATGCCATCAATTGCCGCCCGGAATCAAGTTCGCGAAACCAGTCAAGCGTCATCGGTGCTAGGGGCGGCGGCGCTGCCGGGCCAAGTACTATGGCCATATCGACGATCGACAGGGCGCTGGCCAGCATGGCATAGATTGGCAGGCGTACCTGCGCATAGACTTGTGGCGCGATCACGATGAGCCAAGCGCGCGCCGGAGCATAACCCATGCTTCTTGCCGAACGCAGCAGTGATCCAGCGTTAATCTGCCCAAGCGCGCCGACGATCATCAGAACCAGAAAAAGCGACTCTTTAAGAGCTAGCGAAAGCATAAGGGCAATTGCATCGGGATCGCGAACAATCAGCAGATCGGGTGGTTGATCCCAACCCGTCGCCCAGGGCGAAATCAGCCTTGCGATCCAGCCGCTCGGAGCGATCAAAAACGCCAGCCCCACGGCAAAACTGGCATGCGGAAAGGCAAGTGCCGGTGCCAGCAAAGAACGCACAATGCCAAACGCGCGCGTGCCAAAAAGAATCGCAACACTGCAAAAACCGATGATGACAGCGATGAGCGTTGCGCCAAATCCGACCGTCAATGTGAGTCGCAGCGATTTTGTCAGTGCCGGATCGTTGAAAAAGTCGTGCCACGGATCGAATGATAGTTCAAAGCTTCCCAGCGCGGGTTGCAGCCCGAAGGCTGGCAGCAATGTTCCGAACAGACCAAGAAAGATAGGCCCGATAAAAACCGCGAGTGTCAGCGGCAGCGCCCAGCCAAATGGGTTTCGAGCAAAAGCCGCCTTTACTGGCCTCACGTTGCGTAGCGCGCGCGCCAGGCGTCTCCCAACGCCAGCATCCAGCTTGGATGCGGTTCGGCAAGCGCACGCGCAAGCGACTTTTCGTCTGGCAGAGCCGAACCTTTTGGCAGCGCCTCAAAGAGTTGTCTTTGTGCTGGCGTGATTGCCGCAAGGTTCAATACTGTTGCATCGCCCCACACCCTGGGATCAGCCTTGCGAGCCTGTGCTTCTGGCGAAAGCAGAAAATTGGCAACAACCATTGCGCCTGCTTTGGCCGATGAATTGAACGGGATGGCCTGGAAATGGGTGTTCTGAATTGTTCCACCGTCGAGAATATATGCGCGCGTTGTCGGCGGCAACAAGCCCGCATTGACTGCATTCAACGCTTCTGCAGGGTTGAACGCAAATGCGATGTCAATTTCCTGATCTTCAAGCAATTGCCGCAGACTGGGATAGTCGGGCGGGTAACTTTTTCCGCCCCGCCAGGCAACGGGATGAAGCTGGTTGAGAAAGGCCCAAAGCGGGGCGGTTTGGCCATCGAACCCGGCTTTATCGACGGGCTTGTAAAACGGAGTGCGATCCACCGATAGCTCAAGCAAAGCCTGTTTAAGAAATGTCACGCCGGTGAAATCTGGCGGTGCTGGATAGGCAAATCTACCCGGATTGTTTTTCGCCCAGGCCAGCATTGCCGGAATAGTCCGGGGCGGGCTGGCAAGCTTTGCAGCGTCATGAAAAAACGCCAGCTGCGCCATGCCCCAAGGCGACTCATAGCCCTCAGTAGGCAGCGTAAAATCGGTGATCGTTGATGGCTTGCCCTTCACATCAACCAGTTCCCAGTTGGGCAAGCGTTCGGCAAACGGCCCCCACAACAGCCCCAGCTCTTTGGCCGCCGAGAAGTTTTCGCCATTGAGCCAGATGAGATCGTTGCGCCCGCCACTCGTGCGCCCGCCCGACTTGTCTGCAAGCAACGTCTGGATGAACGCGGTGGTATCGCTTGTTTTGACATGGCTGAGATCAATGCCGTACCGCGCCTTCACCGTTTCCGACGCCCATTTGATATAGTCGTTGATTTTGGGATCGCCGGCCCAAGCTTGCCAGTTAACCGTCTGGCCGCGTGCCATTTTTTCAATATCACGCCAGGGGGTGGCTGCGCCTATGCGCTCCTCGGCAGGTTTGGCGCAGGCAGAAAGCATCACAGGCGCAACCAACAGGCCAAGGCCCAGTTCGCGGCGCGTAAGGCCGAACGGCGCATTTGTCATGATTTCACTCTGGCGGCTGGTTGGCGTCGATACGCTGTTATGCGGCCAGCCCAATCCGCCAGTCAATCTCAACCCTGCCCTGGGGACGCACATCGCACAGCCAGTTCACCAGATTATCAACGTAATTGTCGAGATGGCGAATCTGCTGGACGCCATGTTCAACCAGGGGATCAAGCGTTGTGACAAGCAACTTCCCACCATATTCGCTGGTTTCCCAAGTTACGATTTCGCCAGCGCCATTGCGTTGAATAACTTGCGCGCTCACGGGAACTGCAGTGTAGATGCCGTGCGTGTGCCAGCATGCGTGACGTGGAATAAGCCCGCTATAAACCGGATGGCTATAATCGGTTTGCGCAGCGGGCGGGTTGCCTGGATCAGTCACCCACCAATAGTTATTGACGGGGCGATCCTCCCAGGTCGCGTCAAGCCACGTCGAATCGCCTTCGACAAACACTTTCCCGCCACGCGCCAGAACCGAAAAAACGTCGTCTTTCAGGGCCTTCATTGCAGTTTGATGCGATTGGAACGGCACAACAATCGCCTGATAACCGTCCAGATCACCAGCTTTGATGTCGTGGACATAAAGCAAGTCTAAGATTTCACGATATTTAGGCGCGTTTGCCACAGCATAATGTGACCACACTCCGTTGTAGATCATTGCAATGCAGGCCATCAGCCATCCCTTCTATTGAACACGCGCAAGTTTCAAAAAGTTGTCGTAAAGCCGGTTGATGGCAATTCCGCTAGGACTGGTATCATCACCGGCCCACGGGCCAATCGGGCCGCTGGCCGTAAGCGCAATGGTGCCGCCGGTGGTGACCTTATCAACAACAATAATCGGGCGACCCCAGCTATCTTCCAGAATAACATCGGCGCCCGGCGCTGCATTTATGTAACCGCATGCCCACCAGCCACTGATCCCGTGGCGATAAGTCAGGGCGTCAATGTCAACGCCATTCATCACACCAAACCGGTCGCTGACAAGCCGATAGCGGACATCGATGGTGCGGTGGTCATTAGACATCACCCATTCATTGCCAGGCACCCAAGGTGTAACCCACCCGTCGCAGCAGATGAGCGTACCCCCGCGATCAAGAAATGTCCGGATTGGCACACTGACGCGGCCGAGCGCGACATTATCCGAACCATTGGGAACGAGCAGAATATCGACGCTGCTGAGATCAAGCGTAAAATGCGCACCAATTTCAGCGGCGCAAAAATCAACGTCTGGCCCGCCAAGATAGCCATTTTCGCCGCCAATCCCGTTTGACACCACAGTGCCTCGCAGCAGCGGGCTATTGATCGACGTCGTGGTCATATCAACGCTTATGGATTGATATGGGTGCAGGATCAATAATCTCTCCAAGATTTGCTGCCTTGAATCCGCTGTAGCAGTTCGGCGCGGTTTATTCGCTTGGGCGGGATCGAAAATGCTTTCTGACTTCCCGTCAGTTCGTATATGGCCGAGGCTTTGTTTGGATCCAGCGAGTATGTGGTCCATTGCCCGCTACGGGGCCGTGATGTTCTCTATGATTGGATGGCAGATTTCTGGAACCTGCCAGAATGTTGGAAACGGCAACAATGGTGAGCCAAAGCGGGCCGGGCTTCTTTAAACAACAGCCAGGTTTCCGCGCTCACACCTTCAATAGCGCACTCTCTGCACCGACCGCAATTGCCGCCATCCAAAGGAAGCTCGGTCTAAGTCCGCTTTCAGGTAACCAGCCGCGATGCCTCGACGACCGTGATTAGGGCACCTTTCCGACTGTCCGCTTCGAAGTTCCCCATCGACAGGTTATGGCAGGACCGGACATTCAAGACGGCAGACAGCAGCGACCGAAATGGGGTCGACTGCTGCCGGTTGTCCTGAAGGGGGTGAAGTGGGACATTTCAGACATTTCTGGCAGAGCCTCTAAACGTCACTTTGCGCCAGGAGCTGACATTCGTGTGGGTCGTGAAGATGCGTCGTTGAACGGCAGAGATTGGGCCGTACCGGACTGGCGGCTTGCGAGAGAGGGAACCGCAAAGTGGGACATATTCGCTACGGCAAGCTAAATGACTCTCTGTGATCGAAGATAGTTCCTTTTTGCAAGCTAGGCTTTACAATAAAAGCCACAATCATTAAGGGTGCGTTTGGCTGCATACTGCTCATTCATTGATCATCGATCGTCTTGAATATGTGCCAGTAGCCCGGAGACTGGGACGGGTAGATAGGCAAGATGTCTATTAGCGTTAAATTGAAAGCCACTTGGGATGGTCTTCGTGCGACTTTGTCCGAGCTGTACCCAGTACTAAAACAGCCGATCACTGTACTAATTTGTCTGTTGATCGTTTTGGGCATTGGAGGAGTGGCGTTTAAAGTTGTGGACAAGGCGTCGGACAAGATCGCCGCTGGCGTCAGCGATGCGATTTTGCCGGGCACAGCACCTTCCGCGCCGCCAAGCCGTCTCGCCATCATTTCCATGCACCTTCTTAACGATCGTTCGGCTTTGTTGCCTCCCGAAGGCCCTCCAGCAAGCATAGATCGCGTTAGCAAATTTGGGGACGGTAGCGGATTTAAGGGTTGCATTACGAGCAGTCCCGACCAGGCCATACCGTTCCTTGCCCGCGCTGTTCGGGAGCTTTCGGATTTCAAAATCAACACAGCGGTTGCCGCCGTGCTGCGCGTGAAGCGGTCGGGAAACGTCTATGGCGAGCGAGAGGAAACGAGGCACGAGAATGGCGCTCTAGACGCCGAGATCGATCTTGGAAGAGCCATGGCCAGGATGGACCTGCCATTTAGCGATGAGTTTTTTGATAAGCTTGTCGCTGAGGTGTCAACGAGTAGTCCGAGCTACACCCTGGTTACGGGAGCAAGCGAAGCACCTGTTATTGAGTTCGTACTTCAAAATGAAGGCCAGCAATCTGTCCTACTCACCGACATTGGCGTGAAAATTCTCGCGACTAGCGATCCTCCACAGCTTGAAGAGGGTTCTTCCTCGCAGTTAGATGGTGCTCACATCCTTCCTGTCGTCGCCGAGGTAAACATTATTGAGAAGGGGTCGTCGCGTGGAAGCATCTTTAAATTGGACGATCCAATCGTTATTCCCGCGAGAGGGTTTGCAAGGCTTAAAGTGACGTTGCAATTTAATCAGATTGACGGAGTGGGCGTCGGCGGATGGTCAGCCCAGCTGAAGTTTTTAGGCGGCAGCACAGAACTGGGCTTAATCAACGAGATTTGTTACATTGAGCGGCTTACCCTCTTTTAGCGAGAGCGCAGAATAAGCCGTGAACCGCGCCGGGGGTTGCCGGAGGCGCTCTCAATAGGTTATCAACAGTAAGCTTTGGTATCAGTTCCTGAGTTCAACTCAAGCAAGCTTATTGGAACGTCTGGAATTGCCCGAAGCCGTCATTTGCAGGCGGGGCGGCGAACGACTTGAACTGGGTCGATATGCGACAGAAGCAGACGGAGGGTGCCGCCACTCTGCGGGCAATAAGGTTATCTCTCGACTGAGGCGGTCTAGCTGGAAGCCCCCGATGATTTGGCGTTTGACACGTCCTGCCTGATGACCCCATCTGTCCTTTGTCCTAGGACAAAGGACAGATGGGGTCTGTATGAAAAGCCAAGACATCGTGCTTCTGCTGAAGCTGATGAGCTTGGAAGACCAGATCAAGCATGGTCAATTCGATGAGTCGACGATCTCAGATCCGTTTGCACTGCGAAGTCTTGAAGGCGAACTAGGCATCAGCAAAACCGAGATCAGCTCATCGATCCGGTGCAGTATCGCGTGTAGCTTAGCTATAAAATCCAATGATCGCGCCAAGGTGAATCGGCGAAATCTCATCGAATTCGTCCAGCACGGGCTGAAATACGTCTTCCCTGCGAAGCGGGAGTGTCCTGAATTTCGTGTGCGGGGTGGCATAATGGGTAGAAAGGATACTCTTTATGGCACGGCGCAAGGCACCTTCGATTCCTGATGATTTGCTGGACCAACTGCTGGGTGGGATGGATGCTGCCAGTGCATTGAATTCGCCTGACTGGATGAATGCGCTGAAGAAGGCTTTGGCAGAGCGGGCACTGAGCGCGGAGATGGATTACCATCTTAGCGATGAGACAGAAGCCGAGAACAGCCGTAATGGCTATGGGCGCAAAACAGTTTCGACGGGCACCGGCAAGATTGAGCTTGAGATTCCGCGTGACCGGGCAGGCAGTTTCGATCCGCAATTGATCGCGAAGTATCATCGCCGTTTTCCAGGCTTCGATGACAAGATTATCTCATTGTATGCGCGGGGCATGAGTACGCGGGAGATCACCGAGCATCTGCGGGAAATCTACGGCATGGATGCCTCGGCAGACCTTATCAGCACGATCACAGACGCCGTTCTGGACGAGGTTGCCGCCTGGCAGCAACGACCGCTGGATTCGGTGTATCCGTTGGTTTTCTTTGACGCGATCCGGGTCAAGGTCCGCGACGAGGGACTGGTCCGCAACAAGGCAATCCATATTGCGCTCGGCGTCATGGCCAATGGGACCAAGGTTGTTCTGGGCATGTGGATCGAACAGAATGAAGGCGCCAAGTTCTGGCTGCGGGTCATGAATGAGCTCAAGAACCGCGGCGTCGAAGACATCCTGCTGGCCGTCGTTGACGGGCTCAAAGGCTTTCCAGAGGCCATCACTGCGGTATTTCCCGAGACGATCGTGCAGACGTGCATTGTCCATCTGCTCAGAAATTCCATGGATTTCGTATCATACAAGGACCGCAAATCCATTGCGACAGCGCTTAAGGAGATTTACCGGGCTGTCGACGCCAAAGCGGCCGAAGAGGCACTCACCGCCTTCGAAGCCAGCACTTGGGGGCAGAAATATACCGCCATCGGGCAGAGCTGGCGGCGGGCTTGGGAACAAGTCATCCCATTCTTTGCATTTCCCGGCGACGTCCGCAGGATCATTTACACCACCAACGCCATTGAAGCCTTGAATTCCAAGCTGCGCCGGGCAGTTCGCGCCAGAGGCCATTTCCCCAGTGATGAGGCTGCCAGCAAACTGCTCTATCTGATCCTGCACCGCTCGGAGAAAGAATGGGTGATGCCGCCACGAGAATGGACTATGGCAAAGGCTCAATTCGCCGTGCTCTTCGGTGATCGTTTCGTTCGGGCTTTGGCGGCCTGATGTTTAACCGCCACCCCGCACACGAAATTCAGGACACTCCCTGCGAAGCCAGGCGCACCGCAGCGCGGCATCGCCACGGGCTTTGCCGCACCTATGCTGGAAGGTAAACTCGTAAGCTCCGGTGCCGACATCTATATCTGGCCCCATCACGAAGGAAGTCGGAGAGGTCTTTCAATCGCACCATTGTTCAGATCTGTCCCCGACGCAGCTCTCAAAGACGCCCGACTATACGAATTTCTGGCGCTGATCGATGCGATCAGAACCGGCAATCAGCGCGAAGCTGGTCTTGCCCAACGCAGCTTTGAGGAACGGATGGCATAGACGGCTCCGCTGGTCCTCCTCATTGGGGGTCACCATTAGTGATGCTCGCGAGGTTCCGCAGCACGTCAACCTGCTTATCCCGGTCTGCCAACAGCCGCTCGCGCTTGCCTCTCACGCGGTCACCGAAGCTGAGCCTCGCCTGCCTGAACAGATCGAACAAAGCGGCGCATGTAATCGGATCCTGACGCCATTCCGACATGGCGAGTTGGAGCAGGCTTTCGAAAAGAAAGGCGCGCTCGTCGTCGGTCGCGGTGGCCAGTGCTGCGCGGATCATCCATGCGGGGGCGGAACGCAACTCAATGGTGGCCGCCTGCCAAAGCAAGAACATGATCGGGGGGATCGTAAACAGAAAGCCGATGTAGCCCGAGCGAACGGGATCTTCGGCGAATAGCCACGTTGCCAGTATGACCGAGCATGTCAGGGAACCGGCAGCCAGAGCAGTGGCGGCAAGAATTCCGGTCCAGCGCCAACGGCGGATAGCTGAGAATACGATCCGCTCGATCAGGGTTGTGTTCGGAAGCGCGATATAGCGCAGGCCGGACGCGGTGCGTTGGTTGTTTGTCATGATGGGCCTTTCAAAACGACGGCTTGGGACAAGTGCCTCGGCCACCAATTAAGCACTGAAGCATCTACCAAGGATCGAACCCGCTGCCGGTCGAGCGGGGCGTATGATCATCATGGCTGTGATGGACATGTTGGTCGTCCCAGCGATCCAGATTCTGGCCGAAGGGATTACCGCCGACATCGACACCTCCGATTCCTGGCCCTGCCATTGGGATAGCGGTGGCAGGGTTGATGGAGATGCCCTCGTCAGAGGAGGGCCGCGGCGGGTCGCTTGATCCTGCGAATAGATCGGTCAGCCATTGGAACAATCGCATCGGTTCCTCCTGTTATTGAAGGGGCGGCGGCTTGATTGCGCTGGCGCTGCCCTCATGTTCACACGTTCACATGCGCACAGTCACACAAGCCCACATCGCCGCATCCCCCCTTCTCCCCTTCTCCCCTTCTCCCCTTCCGGCGAAGGGATCCTCTATCGCCCGATCGGGCTCTCGCCGTACTTGCGTAGGACGTCATCGAAGGCTTCGGCCATCAGATCCTGAAGGCTGAGACTATTGCGCCGGGCGCAGGTGTGCAGGGCGAGCGATAGCTCGGGCGAGAAGTAACCGGAGATCGCCTTGCGACCGACGCGGCTTAGCGGGGTCGGGATCTGCGCGACCGGCGATGCCGGTGCGGTCTGGGCAGTCGGCTCATCCTTGGGCTTGCGATCGGCAAGGTTGGCAAAGCGGTTCATGCGGTCTTCCTCTGCTGTGCCGGAGTTTGTGGGCGCGTGGACATGTGGAGCTGCTCACATGTCCACATGTGAAGCTGTTCGATCTCGCTGGCCGCTTTCCCGCCAGGATCGAGCTCGAACACGGTCTGCCCGCCCGCGACCGCATGTCGATAGGCGGCGCGGTCCGGCAGAACGATCGGGCATGTCCGGCCACCAAACCCAGTCACAAGCTCCCGGGCATCGGCATAGATGTGCGGCGCAGTTGGCGGCCCGGCGGTAAACACCACAAAAGCGGTGCGGGACAGCAGCTCGACCAGACGCAGCGTCGTGCGCATGGCCGCGAGGTCGAAGGCGCTGGGTCGGCAGGGGATCAGCACGAGATCAGCACATTCCGCTGCCTTGCTGGCGGCAAGATCGGCATGTGGCGGGGTGTCGATCACGATGAGCTCGGCACCCTGCTGTGCTGCCGCCGCGATTTTCGCTGTGATGCGCGGCGGGGCGCTGTCGATCACCTCGGGAGGTGCACCCTGCCGCCACTCGGCCCATTGCGAGGCGCTGGCCTGCGGGTCGGTATCGATCAACAGGCTGACCCGCCCTGCACGGGTAGCAGCGGCGGCGAGATGAATGGCGAGGGTGGTTTTTCCAGCGCCACCCTTCTGACTGATGATGGCGACGGTTCGGGTGTGGAGATGTGCAGGCGTGTTCATGTGGATGCGTCCTCATGTTCACATGTGGACATGTGAGGCTGTGGGATTGTGGTCATGTGTGGGTGTCGACATGGTCAGCGCCCTCGCTCAAGGTCGCGCCCTCGCTCGAGTTGGCGCTCCTTGTCCATTTCCCGGTCGCCAGAGCCCCGTCCGGGTTCGCTGCGGTAGAGGGACTTTTCGAGCGTGATGTCGCGCTCCTTGTTGGTGAGCACTGCCAGCGCGAACTCTGGGCCAAGCTTTTCAGCGAGTTTTTTCAGGTCCTCGGACATGGCCGCGACCTCTTGCTGATTTGGACGGTCCCCGGTCGTGACCTCGCGGGCGGTCTCGAGCGCGCTGGTCTTTGCGCCGGAGCGCGTATCGACCTGGCGTTCCACCCGGTCAGGGTTGTCGGTCACGAGCGTCGCGTTCTCCGCGATCCGGGTGACCGCGACCAGGAACGAGGCCGAGGTGTTGAGCATCCGCTCGCGCTCAGACATCATGATGATGCCGTTCTTGGCGGTCATGCCCTGCGCAACATGGACGTTGCTAGCGTAGGCGAGGTCGAGCCGCTCCAGCATCGGATCACCGCGCGACAGATCGTGCAGCTTTCCGTCACCCGCGGTCACGGTGATGGTGTCGCCATCGATCCGCGCGACATGGGCGATGTCGCCATTGAGCAGCCCCCGCTCGCCATCCTTGGCGGTCCAGCGGATGCGGTCGCCTTGGTGGAGGGCGATGTTCTTGCGCTCGAAGATGGTGACCGCGTCGTGTTTGAGGTTGCGGGGCAGGCGGTCTGGATCGAAGCGCCGCACTTCGCCATTGGGCATTGCAAGCTCGACCTTACCGTCCCTGACGCCAATGACCGTTCCCCGCTCGCCACGGGCAAAGCCCTGTCTGGTCAGGTTAGTCTCGAAGGCGACGACACGCCCCTCCTGATAGCCCTTCAACTGCCGCGCACCCTCGCGGGTGACTGTGACACGGTCGAGCACCTCGAGCTTGATCCCCCGCGCGCTGATCTGGCCTCGATCGATCAGCGAGGCCTGCGCAGCGGCGTTCCCCGCACTGCGCATCGCACGTCCAGCGGCGAGAAGGATGGTGTTGTCCCGCTGCTCTTTGGGCAGGTCGGCCCACATGTCGGCGGCGATGCCTGCGATCTTGCCCGGCGCAACTTCGATGGTCGCAGGTTTGAGGACGGCAAAGGCCTGGGCGACATCGCCCTGTTCGAGCGCGCGGTTGATGGCCTGCATCTGCGGGGTCTGCGCGCGCAGGTTCTCGGTGATCTGGCTTTGCCTGACATACTGCTGCTGAAGCTGTGCAAACGGTTTGCCCGCCTCGATGGCCGGAAGCTGCTTGATGTCCCCGGCCAGCACCAGCTTGCCCACGTCCATCTGGTTGGCGAGGGTGATCAGCCGCGCGAGCCTGTCCGTGCCGATCTGACTGGCCTCATCCACCATCACCAGCGCACCGGACAACTCTGCCCTAGCCGCTGCCACCTTATCCGCGCTGGCACTGCCGTCGATGACACGCCCATACCGTGCCAAAAACGCATCGACGGTCGATGCCGGACTGGCCGTCTTCTCCCCAAACTCCCGCGCGATCCGGCCGACGTGGGACAATGCCACCACCTGCCGCCCTTCCTCCCGCGCAATGGCTGCGACCGGAGCCAGCGCCGCCGACTTTCCCACACCCGCGCCGCCCTGAACCAGGTGCACGCGGTCTTTGGAGGTGAGGATCGCGACGCCCGCCTGCTCCTGCCCGGGATTGAGGCGGCGAAGGCCGATGGCCCGCGCCTGTTCCTGCAATCGCGCAACGATGCCGTCCTTGTCCGCTATGGGCTGAACGCTGTCCTTGCCCGCCTGCGCCAAGGAGATGACCTTGTTCTCCATGGCCAGCGCCTGCTCGGTGGTCAGCATCTGGTCGCGATCCGCAGGACCGCTGCCGACCAGCAGTCCTCGCTCCTGTAGCAGATCGATCCGGTCTTCGATCATGTCGACCGTGATCGGGCCCCGTCGTTCGAGCGCGGTGCGGATTAGATCATTGCGGGAAAAGGCCGCTTCGCGTTCGCCAAGCTCCTGCGCTGCCGAGGCCACCGCCTGCGCTGCGGCAAAGGCCTTGGGTTCAAGACGTCCAAGGCGCTCTGGCACCAGCGGATCGGAATCGCGCGGGGTCAGGCCCATGGCACTGGCAATCGCCATGCCCCGCTCGCCGATCCCGCGAATGCCGTTGACGACGCGCGACCAGACGGTTTGCTCACCCGCAGCACGGGCCATGGTGCTTTCGATGAGGCGCGACGGGTCGAAGCCTATAGCGCGGGCGGTTTCCTTCCACGCGGCGACCTGCCGCGCCGCATCGGGCTCAAGTTCTTTCCCGCGCCGTGTCGATAGCGCCGCCAATTCGCGTTCGCGGGCGCTGCCTCTGTCCTCCTTGGCCAGCTCGGCCAGGATTTCAGCGCGGCGCGTCGAGAAGGCTTCGACCGCCTCGCGCGTCACGCCTTTGATCTCGAAAGCGCCGTCGATCGAGTTACGGGCAGGAACTGTTTCGTAGCCTAGGGCTTCGACGCGGCTGCGCAGCTCGGCATTGTGGACTGCCGACAGCACATGCTGCGCGCGGTACAGTTCGTCGTTGCGCACCGCGTGCCATTTGCCATCTGAGGCCTTGGTTGCGTTGGCGACAACGGCATGGATGTGGAGCTGCGGTTCGCCGTTCCTGTTCACATCATGAAGGAAGGTAGCGGCGATGAGGTTGCCGGTGCGCTCCGGCACCTGCCGTCCTTGCGACGCATCCCAGACCCGGGCTTCGATAACGTTCTTCTCCGCCCAACGCAGCGTTGCGGTCACGGAGTCCTTGAGTGCCTCGACCAGACGCTTGTCGCCGCCGAGCATCGCGACCAACGACACGGACTTCGATGCCGAGAAGGTAAGGTCGATGCCGGGGCGGTGCAGACCGTCCTTCCCGGCAATCACCGATCCATCGGGCAGCCTGCCCTCGAGCACGGCGGCAAAGGTCTGTTCCTCGACCTTGCTTGACAGACCGAACGCCTCGGCGCCCTTACCGAACCACGCGCTGGCATCCTGTGTCTGGTCGGCGGTGTAGTAGTTGTCGGCCGAGTAATACTCCGCTGCGGATGAAGCCGAGCCTATGCTGCCGAGCGTAATCATCGCCGATCCTCATGAGCAATGACGCGCAGGCCGAGATCGCGCTCCTGCTCAGGCACCCTGCAATCGGTAACACCGTACTTGCGCGCAATCAGCCTACACATTTTCGCGGGGTGATCGATCAGCTTGCCGGACTGCCACACCGACCAACCATCGAATTGGGTAGGCAGGACTGTTGCGAAGAGCGCGCCGATAAAGAGCGCCAAGCCTCCGCATGCCGACAGAAATTTGAGCGACAGAAAACGGTTGTCGCCGAGGTAGATGGATCTCATCTGCCGCGGTTCGCTCGCCAGTTTTATCGACCGATCAAGCTGCGCGGAAATCTTCGCCAGGTGCGGCCCGAGCAGCCCCAGCAGCTTGGGCTCCAGCGCCTCGAAGGCAGACAGCAGCTCACCAGTCTGCGTCATGAACGGCGAGAGGCCGGCTTCATCCAGCTCGCGAAGCTCGGTGATGAGCTTCTGCAGGGCGAGCCGGTTGGCCTCCTCGCCGCCGTTCCATTTCTCGGTCAGCTTGCCCAGCATCCGGGCATTGTCCGCCTGCGCCCGGTCCAGCTCCATCACCAGCTCCCGCAACTGGTGCACCAGCCCGCTGACGGTCGCATCGAGCCTGGGCGCTGCTTCGCTCTGGAAGGTCAGCCGACCGGCATCGTGCGCCTCGATCAGCTCCTGGATCGCCTTGCGCAAAAGCTCGGGCCGGCTGAGCGATTTTGCCTGCGCCACCCTATCGAGGGCGGCAAGGACGCGGTCCTCTACGGCAACATTGACTTGTGCCATCAGACCCTCCCCCGGATAGCAACGAGATCGAGGGGCCTAGAAGCTAAGTGACTGATATAGGCTCGTTCTAGAAAGCCACGCTGCTGCGCGCCACAGCTTTGGAGTGCTTTTTGGTCGTCTCTAGAACCGCGCCTAGGGCCTAGAATGGCTGATTTCTGCGGGTTTGCGCACCCCTTGCCACCGCTCGAATTCAGCGTGGAGTGTGCACTTCTATATGCGCTGCTTCGTGACTGACGGTCTGATGGTGGGGAGTCATGACGTGGCTTGGCATTTCCTGCCGGGTGACACCGGCCGAACAGCCGGAAAGCGATGATCGCGTTCTGTGCAGTGTTCATGTGAGGTCTCCGCCGAATATATTGGGGTTTCCGGCCCGGTCGAAATCCAGGCCCGACATCGGGGTCGCTGGAGGCTCCGCCTCCCGGTTCAGTTCGGCGCAGAACCGCTGGTAAAAGCCGTAGCTTAGCCGCTCGAACGGTGCGGCATTCGGGATCGTCTGGACGATTGGCAGGGGGTCATCGCCGATGGGTGCCCCACGGAGTGACCCGACAATGGCCGCCCTTTCGTAGGCGTGGAGGACGAAGTCGCAGAAGGCGGCCCCGTCGAGCCGCGTCAACATGCCAGCAATGACCCGGGCATCTGGAGTGGTACAATGCTGCTCGACCAGTTGCCTGACCGGATCGTACCAATGGTCGAAATGGCTGACCCAGCTTTCCAGCCACACAGGCCAAAGAACCTGGTCGCCAGGAACTGGAAGTTGATCGCAGACCTCGTCTGCGGTGAGATCGTACATCCCCTCGAACGCCGCTGGCAGGGCAGCGAAAATGGGCTGCGGGTCAATGTCGCGCATCAGGATCGCGGCGGCATGGCGCCAGCTCAAAACGGGGTCCCGCCCGGGCTTGTAGGACGGCCACCAGATGTTGCCCGCCTCCAGCTCCTCCCACAGGCTTGTGGTTCGCGTTTGTGTCATGGCTGCACCTCCCCAGAGAGCTTCGCCAGGGCCGAAAGGCATGCACCTGCAAAGCTGTGACCGGTTCTGGGGGCTGACACCTCCGTTTCGAACTGACGGTCCGGCAAGCTCCCCTCTGGATAGCCCTTGGCTGCCTTGATCATGGGTAAGAGGCTGGAGGCGTTCCGCAGCAGCCCGCTCAGGCATTTCCTGCCTAACCGTGCTCGGTAGCGGTGATCGCGTGGCAATCGCGCGTTGCGGTCTATGACGAGGACGCAAAGCGCCGCACGCTCGCGCCCCAGCCTTTCGCATGCCTCAGCCCAGGCCGGCTGCGAGACATTGTGCCAACGACAGGCGATTGCCGACGCGTCGACAATGTCTGGCCAGCCCGGTGCCCGGTCGGACGGCAGCAGGCTCCGATAGTCTGCGCTCGCAAGGCCGACAGCCATTGCTGGTGAGACCTCGTCCGACTGGTCAACGCCAGTCACGCGCTTACGGTTTTTGGACGAGTCTTTGACAAGTATATCGGGTGCGAAGATTTCTTCCGTCCGGTGGGAAGATATGGTGCCACCAGACAGAACTTCCGGCTGCACCAACAGTGCCTCGAGCATGGCCTTCAGGGCTCCCAGCTTTTCGACAGAGCTGATGCGGGACACGCGCCCTCGGGGCAGAATGCGCTCTGCCTCCTCGATTAATGCAGCTGCCTGCGTCGCTCTGATCTCGCGGCCGAGCATGACAACCTCGTGCCGAAGCGAAGCAGCCGCACGCTCATGCAGCTCCATCGCCTCAAGGCGGGCCTTCCAGCGGCCATAGCCATCGATCAGCGGACGCAGGCTTATCCCAGCGAGGCTGACGATGACGCCATCACGGCGCTGACCTGTGCGGCGCGCATGGGGAACATGAGTCCGCTCGATGAACCCGCCGCGTTCAAGTTCGGCTTCAGCGTTGTGCAGGACCTTCGTTGAGATGCGCAGCGTCTGAGCCGTGGTTTGCGGTTGCTCCCACACCCCGCAAATCTTGCCACGCTCAAAGTCGGACGACCGGCAACCAAGGAGGTAGTGCTTCAGGACGCGCACTGCAGTCGCCGAGAGGTATTCCTCCCGGCATGTCCCGGTTGCGATCTTCTCGATCAGATCAGCCAGGTTGAAGTGGGTGACTCCGGGTGGAAGCCCCTCGTGTGCTAAAGAGATGCTCATGACGCACCTCCCGCAAGGATTGCCCTTGCGCCCGATTCTCCGGTCGCGTAAATAAGAGAAATAGCCGAACCGCTATAGATATTGCCGCCGCGAAGGGTGCCAGCCCTTCCGGCGGTTTTTCGTTCTTGGTCTGGCGGCCTGCCCACTGGCTTCGTAGCGCGCCAATTCCGACCAAACATGCACGTTTTCAGGGGGCTCAAAGTGCCCACTCGTACAAATCGCGTACAGCCAGCCTCGTACAGAAGGCTGTTTCTACAAGTAAAACAGCTAACTATCTGATTTAGTTGACTCCCTTCACACGGGTGGGGTCGCAGGTTCAATCCCTGCCGCGCCCACCATCTTTTCAATGACTTGAGAAAGATGGTGGCGGTTTCCATGAAAAAACATCGGGGACTTTGAGAGTCTTTCGCGCCCGGCCGTCTGTCCACGCTCCGCAGCCTGCGCCTGACCGCATCGATCCGAGGCGACGAACGAGCCTTTTGCCCGGTCATAACCGCTGGCGCATGCCAGACGCAGTTCGCATGCAGGCTTTGCTCCCTCACGGCCGCAGACAGCAGCATCTGGTGGCTTTCTCCTTGAAAAAGAAGCCCTTCAGCGTCGGGCAAATCCATTCTTTGTTAACCAAGAGATGCAAGATTTGACGGCGGACGACTGACGGAGCCCCTATGGAACTCGCAAGAACACAGCATCGGGCCTTCCGGGACGGCTCGGCGCTGGCAGAGGAAGGCGCATGCAGCGATGTGACCATCGTCCTGCCCTGTCTCAACGAAGTCCAGAGTCTTCCGCATTGCATCGCCAATGCGCTCGACGCGCTGGCGATGCTGCGCACCGAGCTTGGGATGAGCGGCGAGATCGTGATTGCCGACAATGGCTCGACCGATGGCAGCCAGGCGCTGGCCAGCGAGCTTGGTGCCCGGGTCGTGCCAGTGACCGAGCGCGGCTATGGCGCGGCGCTGATCGGGGGCTGCTCGGCTGCATCGGGTCGCTATATCCTGATGGGCGACTGCGACGGGAGCTACAATTTCCTCGAGGGAATAGCCATGGTCGCGCAGCTCGACGCGGGGTACGACCTGTGCATGGGCAACCGCTTCAAAGGGGGCATCACGCCAGGCGCCATGCCGTGGAAGAACCGATATATCGGCAACCCCGGCCTGTCAGGCGTTCTCAATCTGCTTTTCCGCTCGGGCATAGGCGATGCGCATTGCGGCCTTAGGGCAATCCGCAAGGAGGCGTTCGAACGGCTCCGCCTGTCGGGCTCCGGAATGGAATTTGCCAGCGAGATGGTGATCAAGGCCGCGCTGCTACGTCTGCGCGTCACCGAGGTTCCGGCAACGCTGTCGCGGGATCTGCGCGACCGCGCGCCACACCTTCGCCCGTGGCGCGACGGCTGGCGGCACCTGCGCTATCTGTTCATGCTCAGTCCGACCTGGGTGTTCGGCGTGCCGGGGGCCGCATGTCTCGGGCTTGCAGGGGTCATCTTCGGGGTCGCACTGCTGCACCTGCTGGGCGTGCTGGGCGGGGCGACGATGTTCGGCACCAGCTGGACCATCATTGCAGGGTTCCTGACCACCTGCGGACACTTTGCACTGATCATGGCGGTGGCCACGCACCTGTTCGGCGTTCGGCAGGGCTATCGCCTGATACGCCCCGCCTTGAGGGCCAGTTCCGGCTGGCTGACGTTGGAGATGATGTTGGTTTCCGGCATTGCGCTGATCGGTGCGGGGCTTCTTGGGCTCCTTGCGGTGACCGTCTGGTGGGGCCAAGGCGGGTTCGTCGCGCTCGAAACCCAGCTGCCGCTGATCCTGTTCGCCACCAGCGCTGCAGTCGGACTGCAAAATGTGCTCGGCGGTTTCGTGCTGTCCGTGATCGCGGGGAACGATAACCGCTTTGCCCCCGAAGCCTGACGGTTCCGTGGCGATGCACCCATGGCTCAGCGTGGTGATGCCGGTTCACCGGCCGACGCCCTGGTTCGAGGAGGCCCTCGCGAGCATTGCCGCACAGGGCGAAGCGCGAGATGCGATCGAGATCATCATCCGCGATTCCACCCCGGAGGGGCCTGCAGGGGAAGCGGCGGCAGCCCGGTTTGCAAGCGGACTTGCGATCGATTACGCCCATGTGCCCAGCGTCGCCAGCTGGACTGCCAAGACCAACGCGATGGTCGCCGCCGCCCGCGCCCGCCATGTCTGTACGCTGCATCAGGATGATGTCTGGCTGGCAGGCCGTGCGCAGGCGATGCGTGCCATGCTGGCGCGCCATGACGACGCAGCACTCATCTTTGGCCCGGCTCGCCTGATCGATCCTGCAGGTCGAGACATGGGCGGCCTGTACCCGCCCTTCACACCCGGGTTGATCCCGAACAGCCAGTTTCGCGACCGTCTGCTGGTGCAGAACACGCTTGCCATGCCCTCCCCCGTCTTCAGCCGCGAGGCCTTTATCGCTGCCGGGGGAATGGACGAGACATTGTGGTACACGCCTGACTGGGAGCTGTGGCTCAAGCTGGGCGATCAGGGCAAAGTGGTTTTCGACCCGCAGCCAACCAGCGCGTTCCGCATTCATCCTGCAGCCCAGACGATGACGCGCAGCCGGGAAGAACTGGCTGCGCAGCTGCAGCTCGTGCTCGCCCGCCACCTGCTTCCAAAGGCGAGCACCGCGCAGCTGAGCCAGGCGTCGGTTGCCATCAACATCGCCCTCGCCGAAGCCGCCGCAGGGGACCGGGCCGCCAAATGGCGCGCGCTCGCAAGCCTGTGGGGTCTGGGGCCGCTCGGCGCGTATCGCTACCTGCGCTATTCCCGGCTTGCCGAGCGGTTGCTGCCACGGCTGCGCCTTCGCCTTGCAGGGGGATTGTAAGATGGGCATAGGAGCCGCCGTGCGTCGCGCCTTCGGGCCATGGGAGCGGGAGGTCGCCGCAGCCTATCGCGCGATTTATATCGACCTAGACGATCTGAAGCGGGTGCTGATAACCCAAGTGCCGCACGCGATGCGCATCCTCGAGGTCGGGGGCGGCGAAGGTGCAGTAACCGAGCTGCTGGCCCGCACCTACCCTCAGGCGCAGATTCTCTCGATCGACATCACTTCGCGCATCGGGCGACTATATGCGGGGCCGCAGGATCGGGTCGAGTTTCGGCAGACCAGCGTCAGCGAGGTCGCTAACGAACACCCGGTTGCGTTCGATCTGGTGATCCTGTCAGACGTACTGCACCATGTACCTCAGAATCTGCGCGAAAGCTTTGTGGGTGATATTGCGCGCTGCGTGGCACCCGGCGGGCAGTTGCTTATCAAGGAATGGGCCCGCACTCCCTCACCAATCCATTGGCTATGCTATGCCAGCGACCGCTGGCTGACCGGAGACCGCATCGCCTATATGACACCGGGCGAGCTACGCGAACTGGTCGGGCGCGTGGCTCCAGGATTGCAGCGCGCAGGCGATGGCCGGGTCGCGCCTTGGACCAACAATTTCTATCAGGCCTATCTGGGCCCGGCCTTGCCATGACGCGAACTCCGATCCGCTATCTGACGATCGGCGCAGGCTGCGCCGTGCTGAACAACGCCATCCTGATCGGCGCGGATTTCTCGGGGCTGCACTACACGGCCGCAACGGCGCTCACCTTCGTGACAACCGTGCCGCTGGCCTATGCCGCTCATGCCCTGTGGACATTCAACGCACGGCTGTCATGGCGCGGGCTGGCGCGGTTCGTGGCAGGCTCGCTTTCGAGCCTCATGGCCGCGGGACTGACGATCGCGGCGCTATGCGGTGGACTGGCTCTCCCGATGGTCTTGGCAGCCCCCCTCGCGACAGCGGTGATGGTGCTCTACAATTTCTTCATGGCACGCTGGGCGGTAACGCCGACACGATGCCCCGAAGGGTGATCTGGACGGAACGGCCGCAACCGCATGACGGCACGGCTGGCCCCCAGGCATAGCTGATGTGCCCGCCCCCGCCTTGCTGTCGAGCGGATCAGCGAAAGGCCGGATTGACGATGCGGCATCCCTGCGGGACGCCTCTGACGCGCTTGCCGGTATCAACTTCATGCAACCCGAACCACGCCGCGTCCGCGTCGGTGAAGCGCGCCACCGTGTAATCGCGGCACAGCTGCGCAAGCTGTGAATCGCTGAGCGCGGAAGCCACCATCCGTATGGGCCGGTTGCGAAGCAGCGGGTCGTTACGCAGCAGTTCAAGTGCAAAAAAGTGCCGTGGCGCGTCGATGAGCACCACGTCTGCGTCAATCGCGGCAACGGCGGCATTGGCCCGGGCATAAGGGGCCACGAAGCGTTCTGCCTGCCATGCCCGCAAGGGAACCAGCAGCAGCGACAGCACCAGCCCGGCGCCGAGCACTGCTCGGGCCGCGCCCTCCATCCGGACGGCAGCAGGCAGCCGATACCAGCCCAGCGTTGCCAGCAGGCACAGGCTGCCGAGATACCCGTGGAGGTAGCGATAGCCCCAGCCATGGCCTTGATCGGCCAGCAGAACTGTCACCACAGCCGTTGTCAGCCCGATACCGACCAGCATCGCACGCCACGGTCCCGGCTCGCGCACGACGCGGGTCGCCGCGAACAGGGCGAGCGGGACAACCAGCACATTCTGCCAGGTGACGAACCGCACAAGGTTCATCGCCATGAGCCCGATATTGTCCGGCGAGAAGTTGGTGACCAACCACAGGAAACGGGTGAACAGCAATGTCATGCCAGTGCCGGTACCACTGGCGGTCTCGGTGACCGGCTGAAGCCCCATTGCGGCGTACACCAAGGCGTCATAGGCGCTCCAGAGCACGAACCCGCCCCCGATGATCAGCGCTTGAAGCACCGCAGCGCGGCGCCGCCCGGTCAGCCAGGCCTCGAACAGGAAAGGTGCGGCAAACAGCGGGAAGAAAACCGCCTGGTGGAGTCCGATGGCGAGAACCGCCAGCGGCATCGCGGCGATCTGTGCCCGCCAGTCGCGATGCAGGAAGAGCCACAGCCACGACAGATTGAACGCGAGGTGCGCGCTCATGGCAAAGGGGGTCATTCCGGTGATCAGCAGCTGGCTCGATGTCGCCATCAGCAGCGCACACAGCAGCGGCGCGGCAGGTGCGTCAGGCAGCAGGCGTCGCGCGAGAGCGGCCGCGACCAGCACCGCCCAGCCCGCGAGCAGCGGCGAGGCGAGCGTGCCGCCCATATACTGGAGCGCAGCGTTGACCGGGAGATATTCGGACGCCCACCATCCGTCGGGGGTGATACGGGCAAAACGCGATTGGAGTGCCTCGGCATAGTCGCGCCAGGCCTCGGCAATGGGGACCATGGGCGCGCCATTGCCGATCACCGTCGCATCGGACTGGGCCCAGTGCTCGTCGACCGCCAGGCCATAGGCCCCGAATATCAGCCACACGCCGGCTGCACAGACCAGCACCACGCAAAGCGCCAGCGCGGCCGGGCTTTGCCAACCGGTGGCGACCCGGACCGAAGCCAGTCGATCCCATTTTATCGTGCCGGCGCTGATCCGGACCGCCAAAATCCAGCAGGCTGCAAACAGCACCGCGACCGGAATGTCCTGAAAGCGAAAGAAATGCTCGGGGAAAAACGGGACCGAGCGGTTCGTGTAGACGGCAAGCATCAGGAAGGCGCAGGCGACAAGCAGCAACATCAGCAGGCTCAGGCTGGCGCGCTGCATCGCCGTTCGAAGCGCGCCCAGGCCCGCTTGCACGTCTTGCTGGCTCGCGATGTCCATCTGGTACAATTTCCCCCGTTCGCAGCTGCTTAGCGTAACGGGGGCACAAGGAAAAGCGGGCTTGCTGCACGTGCAGATCATGCGCGATATGCGGATGGACGCTGTACGTGGAGAGCACCGAGCCCGTAGCGACGGACGGAGCACCGTTGCGGAGAGTGCCGTTGCCGCCCGATCAGCCCGACAGGCGCGGGGTCCGCGGGCTGCGCGCACGCATGGCGATGACCAGCCCGATCATGCCCAGCGCTGCGCCGCCCGCAGCCAGAGGGCTCCAGCGATAGCCTTCGAAAAAGGTGGAAAGGACCATCGCCACGACCGGCACAAGCACGCTGCTATAGGCTGCGCGGGCGGCGCCAATGTCACGGATGAGCGCGAAATACATCGGAAAGGTGACGACGGAACCCAGCAGCCCCAGATAGACGATACCGCCCAGATAGGCGGGCCGGCTTTCGAACACCGGCGCACCGTAAAGCATCCAGGCCAGCGCCGCGTTGCCAAGCGCCCCCCAAAGCATGGCCCAGGCAAGCAGTGACAGGATCGGCATCGCCTTCACCCGTTCGGCCGATTGCATGACATTGGCGATCGATGCAGACAGGATCGCACACATCGCAAGCCCCAGCCCCTTCATGACATCCGAAAGGTCGGCGGGCATCGCACGATATTCCTGCACGAACAGCAAGGCGATCCCCGCCAGCGCCACCGCCGTGCCGACGATGAAGCCGCCCGCGATCCGCGCGCCGAGAAAGATGCGCGACAGCAGGGCATTGGGCACCATCAGCATGGCGAACAGCACCGCCAGCAGACCCGATGTGATGTACGCTTCCGACCGATAGACGAAGTTGAAATTGGCGGAGAACTGGAAGAAGCCGAGCGCCAGGGCGATCAGCTGTCCCTGGCGATCGAGCTTGAGCGGGGCCTTGCGCCAGCAGGCCAGTGCGAACATGCCGATCGCCGCCACGCCGAACCGGTAACTGACAGACCAGGTCGGCGGGACGATCGAAATCTGGTCCTTGATCACCAGCCAGGTCGAGCCCCAGATCAGCGAGACGAGCAGGAAAGGCACCAGCACCCGCGCCGACAGCATCGACGGCTCATCGTGCACCTCAGGTGCGGTA
The DNA here is from genome assembly GCF_003201955.1 of Blastomonas natatoria. Lineage (GTDB taxonomy): Bacteria > Pseudomonadota > Alphaproteobacteria > Sphingomonadales > Sphingomonadaceae > Blastomonas > Blastomonas natatoria. The sequence goes on along the minus strand of NZ_QJJM01000003.1, from coordinate 302,960 downwards.
ACGGGCGCGCTGCTCGCCATCAGAGTGCGGCGATGGCGGCGGCGAGCGGCGCGACCGTCTCGGCGTCCTGATCCCAGGCGGTGACGAAGCGCGCCTCGCCACCTTCGGCTGTCATCTCGCCCCAGTCATAGAATTCGAAACCCTGTGCGCGCAGCGATGCCGCTTCGGGCGCGGTCAGCTTGACGAACACCTCGTTGGCTTCGACCGGATAGAGCAGCCGGTCGCCCGCCGCCTCGGCAATCGCCTGTGCTCCGGCATTGGCGGCGCGCGCATTGGCGAGCCAGAGATCATCCTCGAGCATGGCCAGCAACTGGGCTGCCAGGAAACGCCCCTTGGACTGCAGCTGCCCGGATCGCTTGCGCAGATAGGGCAGTTCGCGGGCCAGCGCCGTGTCGAAGACGATAATCGCCTCGGCATTCATGCCGCCGTTCTTGACGCAGCCGAAGCTCAGCATGTCGACGCCTGCGCGCCAGGTGACATCCGCCGGATCTGCGCCGGTCGAGGCAATGGCATTGGCAAAGCGCGCGCCGTCCATGTGCAGCTTGAGCCCGCGCGCCTTGCAGACATCGCCGATCGCGGCGACCTCCTTCGGCGTGTAGGTCAGGCCATATTCGCTGGCATTGGTGATCGAGACCGCCGCGGGCTGAACCTGGTGCACGTCATCGCGGATCTGGCTGGCGACGCGCGTCACCTCGTCCGCGCCCAGCTTCGCGCCCTCTCCCTCGGCCAGGATCAGCTTTGCACCGTGCATGAAAAAGCCCGGCGCGCCGCACTCATCCTGCTCGATATGCGCCATGCGGTGGCAGATCACACCCTTGTGCGGAGGGCAAAGGGCAGACAGCGCCAGGGCGTTGGCCGCCGTACCCGTTGCGACCCACAATGCCTTCACCCGCGTACCAAACAGCTGGCTGAACCGGTCATCCAGCGCCTGGCTCAACGCATCACCGTCATAAGGCGAATCGAGCAGGTTGGCGGCAGCGATGGCGTCCATCACGCGCGGATGGACCGGGGCGGCATTGTCGGAGAAGAACTTCATGGGGCGGTGTGGTAAAGCCGCGGGGGCCAAGGTCAAGCGGTGGCAACGTCAGAAGCGCCGGTTCCAGGAAAGTGCGAACGAAAGCCCGTCGTCCTGGACGTCGCGGCTGCCGGTGATCGGGGCGTCGATCAGCGCTGCGCCATAGGTCAATCGCGCCGAAAGCGAGGGCGATGGCGTCCAGGCGAGCGATGCCCCGATGCTCGCAATCTCGCCCGGCTGCGGCTGGAATCCCCGCGTCGCGTTGCGCATCACCGCGCCATCGGCGAAGACCGAGGGCGTGAAGCTGCCCCAGCGCAGGCCCAGCGCGCCGACCGCGCCCGATCCGATCGTCACCGCCCGCGCCAGCTCGACAGACCCGATCACGCCCCGGTCGGCCAGCAGCAGGCTTTCGCGATACCCCCGCACAGTGGCGCTGCCGCCCGCGACGAACCGCTCGGCCGCATAGAGCACGCCGGTGCCATATTGGCCCGCGATCCGCGCGCGCAGTTCCCAGCCCTTGTCGCCCAGTCGCCGCGCATGGCTGATCTGCCCCGAAAAGCTTCGGAAGCGCGGCGAAGGTGCAGCGATGCCGACAATGTCCGAACGGCTTCCTTCTATCCCCTGCGTGAAGCGTCCTTGCGCGATCCACACCGTGCCCGAGCTGCGCCGGGTCCATTCCATGCCGAGTCGGAGCGCCGAATATTCGGCCAGCCCGCGCACTGATCCCGGGCTGAACGAGAAAGGCTGACCCAGCAGAAAGGTGCGCGTCTGCCGGTGGATCACCCCGCTGCTCAGTGTCACCGACTGCGCGCTGATCTCGGGCGTGCCGTCGAGCGCAGCGGGGCTCAGCGGCCGCTGCCAGACGGTGAGCGCGAAGCCGCCTTCGATGAATTGGTCCCGCGCGCGGATCGACAGATTGCGCAATGGGGCATCGACCACCGCCGCGCGATTGTAGCCGCCGCGCGCCTCGAGCCGCAGCGCGGGATGGACGAAGGGCGCCGAATATTCGAACTGGGCGTCGGGCCGCCCTGCAGTGAGCCCGGCGTCGAACCCGATCCGGTCTCCGGCAAGCAACGCGTTGCGCACGGAAAGGCCGGTGCCGAAGCGCAGTCCGCCCACGGCAGGCGACCGGCTGTTGGCGATGCTCGCCTGCACTGCGAAGCGCGGCGCGGGGTCGACCAGAAGATTGAGCCGCGCCACGCCAGGCTCGTGGCCCGGCTGCAGGTCCGCCTTGACCGTCGCGATGGCTTCATCGGCGGCGAGGGTTCGAAAGTCACGCTCGATGGCCAGGCCATTCAGCGGAATCGCGCGTGCAGAGGGCATGCGGCGCAGCACGTAGGCGTCGCTCAGCCCGCGGCGATGGCCGTCCTGCCAGTCGACCATGGCCTTGCCGCCATCGAGCCGGCCTGCGACCAGCCGCAGCACCAGCGGCGATCCGCCCGCCAGATCGGTCATGGGATCGAGCAGCACGCCAGAATTGACATAGCCGTTGCGGACATAGGCCAGACTGATCTGCTGGACAGCCGCCGCAATCCGGTCGAGCGGTATCGGCGCGCCGACGAGGCCGTTGGCAATCACCTGTTGCCGCACCCATTGCCCATCGAGCCGTTCGCCCTTGCGATAGCGAACCGCAAACCCGCCAAAGTCGAGCCCTGTGCTGTCCGCTGTCGCGATCGCGGCCATATCCGGCTCGGCATGGACCTCGACCTCGCAATAGATGACGATGCCGCTTGCCGCCGCATCGGTCGCAGCCGCGCATGGCGGCGCTGCGGCCTGCAGCATCAACGCGAGCCAAAGGCTCAACGGCAGGCTCCCGACACTGCCGCATCCAGCGGATCGAGCGCGAGCGGGCCTGTCTGATCGATGCTGAGGCGGCTGACCGATCCGCTGCTGCGCGCGGCGCGGCACTGGCCCGCAAGCACGCCGGCCGCATCGCCGAAGCTGATATCGGGCGTGTCGATGCCGCTGCTGACATTGCCGACCTGGCTGTCGACGACCAGATCGCCATCGACCAGCAGCAGGTTGCTGTTATCGGCGGAGCGGATGAAGAAATCGGTGGCAAGCTGCACGTTCGCGCCGCGCTGCTGCCCCAGGGCCTCGATCCGCGCGCCATCGGCGATCAGGGCATAAGGGCGGCTGATCACGATCCGCCCGCCGGTGCCGGGGCCCGAGGAGGTGGCGATGGCGGCGGGATTCGTCCCGCCTGAAAGCCGCAATATGCCGGTTTCCGGGAGCAGGAGCTCGATCTGTCCCGCCGCTCCCGTGAGCGAACTGGTGGTGATCGTGCCGCCCGGCCCCAGCGTGATGCGCGGCGCGCCGACGCTGATATTGCCGGCCGCCCCGCCACCTGCGGCCGTGTTGGCGCTGGCTATCCGGCTGCCCGCACCGGTGATGAGGAGCTCTTCTTCTGCCGCCAGTGCGATGCCGCCTGCTGTCGTGGCGTTGGCCGAACTTGTGGTCACCTCTGCGCCGTCGGCAAGCGCGATCTGGCGCGCGATCAACGCCACCGTGCCTGCCTGGCCGGGCGCCAGATCGCCCGCATCCGAGCTGATCCGGCTGGCGTGGCCCATGACGATGCGGTCGGCGACCACGGTCACCTCGCCGGCTGCACCAAAGCCCTCTGTCGCGGTGGAAATGGTGCCGCCGTTCATCGTCAGAGTGCCGGTGGCTGCAATTAGGACCCTTCCCGCACGTCCCGGACCGGGCACGATTCTCAAGCTCGGCACCAGATCCGGATCGGCTTCGAAATCCTCGTTGCTCGGGGGAACCAGCAGCTTGCGCGCTGCCGAGCTGATTTCGGCCTCGCCCGACAGCGCGATGCGCCCCGCCGATATCAGGATATCGCCGCCATTGCCGAGGCTGGAGCTGGATGTCGTGATCGAGGTGATCCCGTCCATCTCGAGACTATCGGTCTGGATCACTATTCGCCCCGCATTGCCGGTATAGTCGCCGAGCCGGGTAAATTCCTGCGCGCGCGGCAGTTCGGTCTCCGACGATATGCTCGGTCCACCGAAACCGTTGTTGATCAATCGCACCGCGCCTGCCCGGATCGCGATCGCGCCCGCATCGCCCAGGCCCTGGCTGATCGACTGGATGCCGCCGATGCCGCTCAGTTCCAGCAGACCCCTGACATCGATGTCGATCGGCCCGGCCGCCGTCGCGCTGTCGGTACTGGTCGATATCAGACCGATGCCGACTGCCATGCTGTTCGCGCGGATGGCGATGCTGCCTGGCCCGGATGCCGTGCTGGACGAGCTCGACGCGAGGATCAGGCCCTGGCTCGCCATTTCGAGCCGGTCGACATCGATCAGGATGTTGCCCGTCGTACCCGTGGGCATGGACGCACCGCGCGCCTGGAACAGGGTCGTGGAAAGAAGGCCGGTATTGGTCAGCCGCAAAAGCCCGCCGCGCACCTGGATGTCGCCAACCGAGCGCCCTGGCGCGGACAGCCCGGTCGCGGTCACGATGCCCTCGTCGATTTCAATCCGGTCTCCTTCCAGAAAGATCGTGCCGCCCCCACCTGCCAGCCGGCTTTCGGTGCGGATGGCACCCGCTTGCCGCACGACGATCTGACCGGCGGTCACGCGGATATCGCCGCTGCGCTCGGCCAGGCCCTCGATTCCGCTGACGCGCAATTCGCCGCTGACAAGATCGACCAGATCGGCGCGCAGGTTGATAGCGGGCAGCACGCCCGCGCTTGCAGTCAGGCTGATCTCACTGAACGTATCGAGCCGGATCGTGCCCGCCACCAGGTCGATCCGGCCATCATCCTGCAGCAGGATGCGGCTGTCATCGATCGTGATCCGCCCGCCGCGCAGGCCCTGATTGGGCGAAGCGGCAATGTCCAGCACACCCCGCCCCTGCCCCACCGCGCGTAGGCTGGCTTGCGCCGCAAACAGGCTGCTGCTTTCCATCACGATGTCGCTCGCTGATAGCGTGATGCGCCCGGCACCAACCCCGCGTGCCACCTCGTCGCCCGGGCCCGCGCTGGCTCGCAAGACTATCGGCGCATTATTCCCCAGAAAGCCAAAGCGCACGGGCTCTGCCATGCTGAAGCTCGAGCCCGAGGCCGTGCCCGAGACCAGCATCGTGCCATCGGCAAAGCCCAGCTGGTGCGCGGTCGAGAAATGCGCGGTGCCGCCGACATCGATCGCGGCGCCATCGCCGAACACGATGCCGGCAGGATTTATGAAGTAGAAGTCGGCGCCCGGCATGGCGCTGGCATCGATCGACCCGGCGATGAACGAAGTCTCGCCGCCGGTGACCCGGTTGATGACGTTGCGGATGGTCAGCGCATCGTTCGCAGTCCAGCGCGCGATATCGCCCGCGCCCAGATTGAACCGCGAAAAGCTGTGGAACAGATTGTCACCCGCGCGCACGCCGCCTCCGATGGTGGTGACAGTGCCATCGGTGGTGGCGGTGGTGCCGGTGGCGAGCGATGGCAGCGTATCGGGCGTGATGGCCGTCTGTGTCGCCACCGCCTCCTGCGCCCTGGCCGGAACCATTCCGCTCGCCAGGGCCAGCAGCGCACAGGTCGAGAGCCACCGTCTCATCGCCAGCTCCCCACAAGAGTGAACGCACTCCAGATGCCCGGATCAGTCCATTGCCCATCCGCGCCGCGCGCGAGTTCGATCTGCGCCAGTTGCAGAGCGCGTGCCCTCCCCTCGCCCGCGCGATAATGGGTGTAGAATGCCTCCATCAGCGCGGCTGTGCCAGCATCGCTGACCTCCCAGAGCGAGGCGAGCGCGCTCGCGGCCCCTGCCTCCACGGCGGCCCCCGCGAGCCCCATCGCCTGGTCGTCATCGCCCACGGCTGTCTCGCAGGCGCTCAGGACCAGCAACTGCAGGCCCTGACCGCGCAAACTGCTGGCGCTCAGCATCGCACGCAGTTCGGGCAGGCTGATCGCTTCGCCATTGGCGACGACGAACGAGCGCTCAGTGCGACCGTTGAAGGCAGCATGCGTCGCCAGATGCAGCACGCTAGCCGGATGCCTTGCCAGTGCCGCAGCCAGGTCCGCTCGGTCGAAATCGGTGAGCAGCACGCCGTCCGGCCCCGCCGCCATCGCCGCTTCCGACGCGGTCCCCTCCAGCCGGGTGAAACGGCCCACCGGCAGATCGAGCTCCTTTTCCAGCGAGGCGGCGATGATCTCGGGATCGGTATCGCGCGTGCCTGGCGCCGCAAAGCTGAGCGCGGGCACCACCGCGAGCCGCGCCTGCTCTATCAGGAAGGTGCCTTGCGCATCCATCAGTGCGGCAAAGCTGATCTGCCGCAAGGGTCCATCGGGAACGATGATCAGCGTCGCATCCTGGCCCAGCAGCGACGCAATCGGCGCAATCAGCGCGGCATGGAGGTCGCGCGATGCCGCCTCCCAATCATTGCTGGCACCGCTGAGCGAGGCGGTCATCCGCTGGGCGAGCGCCGCGATCATCGCGCGATTGCGACTGCGGTCTGGCGGCATGCGTCGGTAACCGCGCGCCTTGTCGTCGCCCGTGGCATAGAGCAGTTCGATCCTGTCCTCGAGCAACAGCGGATAGAGCAGCACTTCACCCGGCTTGAGATCGGCGGGGGTCACCGGGTTGCGCAGCGGCACGCATTCCGCGCCAAGGCTGTTCTGCAATTCGGCAGACCTGTAGGCCTCGGCAATGCGCTGCGCCTGGTCGAGCGTCCCGGCATCGCTCCCGGCGACGGCCAGCGTGGTGCCGATCGCGCGCTCGAAAACCGGGCGGACCAGCAGGTCGAACCGGCTTTCCTCGGTCAGAGGATCGACCGGCACCAGCAGGCTGCGCACCTGCTGCAGCGCACGATAGGCAGCTTGCACATGCTCGGCGGCACGCTCGGGCTCGGCATCGGCCAGCAACAGTGCGTATTGCGGCAGGTTCTGCGGCAGGGCTTTCTCGCTTTCGAGGAACACCGCCCGGCGCAGATCGGCACGCGCCGCCGCAGCGTCGGCTCCAGCCAGAGCGAGACGCCCCCGCATCGCCGAAAGCGTGGCTGCGTCACCCGCACCAGCCTTTACCAGATTTGCATAATTTTCGATCGCATTTCTAACCGTATCAGTTTGTAGCTGGTCTGCATCGGCAGCCAGCATGATCAGGCCGCGATACAGCGCCGCCTGATCCCGCGTATCGCTGACGCGGCCCGATGCTCCGAGCCCCAGTGCGATATGAGCCCCGATATCGGCCTTGCGCGCCTTCTCCAGCCGCGCCAGGCGCAGCGCCGCCAGCGCAATAAGCTGAGGTTCATCTGCCAGGACGGCCCGATCGAGCGCACAGGCAAAGGCAAGTTCCAGCCTGCGCGCCCGGGTTTCGGTCTCAACCAGCGCACAACCTGGCTGCGGTGGGAATGGCCGAGCGTCTCCGGCCGAACGGCGGCGCGTGCCCGATACTGCAGGCGGTGCGCCGCCCGCCAGGGCCAGCGCGGCCTCCCATGCGGCGCGCGCGGCGAGCGCCTTGTCTCCCGCCCGTTCCGCCAACGCCTGCGCGGTGCGCAGGAAATCCTGCGCGCGCGACTGGCTGCCTGCTCGCGCCCGCCGCATCGCTTCGCCCGCGACGAGGCAATATTCCGCAAGCTGTCCGAGGCTGCTGTCGGCGCCCTGAATCGACTGAGCGGGGGGTGCGCCATCGGCAGGGGATAGCAGCAATTCCAGCGCCGCATCCGCCCCGTTATCCCCTCCGCGCATCAGACTGCGTGCCTGGCGCGCGCGCGCGCTTGCCAGCGGCAGTGCAGCAGCAGGAAGGTCTGCCACGGGCCGGTCGCACAAGGTGATCGCATCGGGCAGCCGCGCCTCGGCCGCTCCCGGCGCGGCCAGGGCATATGCGACTGCCAATATCCCGATGCCCGCCATCTTGCCCCTGCCTTGGTAACGGGTTGCAGGATAACCGGATTTGCGCCGCGATTGAACGACTAATGCGACGCCTCATCCAGCATCGCCTTGAGCCGGTAAAGCGCATCGAGCGCATCGCGCGGGCTCAGGTTATCGACATCGAGTGCCTGCAGCATGTCGCGCAGTTCGTCCCTGGCTTCCGGCTCCCTGGCCGCAGCAGCAGCGAACAACGGCAGATCGTCGAGCCCTGCCGCGAGGCCGCCGGTTGCCTGCCTCCCCGCCTCGAGCTTCGCCAGCACCGATTTCGCGCGCGCGACCACCACCGGCGGCACGCCCGCCAGCTTTGCCACCGCAAGACCGTAGCTGCGGTCCGCCGGGCCATCGGCGACTTCGTGCAACAGCACCAGATCGCCCTTCCATTCGCGCGCGCGGACATGGTGCAGCGAGAGCGCATCGAGCCGTCCGGCGAGCCGGGTCAGTTCGTGATAATGGGTCGCGAACAGGCAGCGGCATCTATTGGTATCGTGCACCGCTTCGGCAATCGCCCAGGCGAGCGCCAACCCATCATAGGTCGAGGTGCCGCGCCCGACCTCGTCTAGGATGACGAACGACCGCTCGGTCGCCTGGGAGAGGATCGCTGCGGTCTCGACCATCTCGACCATGAAAGTGGACCGGCCGCGTGCGAGATTGTCCGACGCGCCGACGCGGCTGAACAGCCGGTCAACAATGCCGATCCGCGCCGAGCGGGCGGGCACGAACGCGCCAGCCTGTGCGAGCAGCACAATCAGCGCAGTCTGGCGCAGGAAGGTCGACTTGCCGCCCATGTTCGGACCCGAAACCAGCCACAGCCGGTCACGTTCGTTCAAGCTCGCGTCGTTGGCGACGAAGGCCTGACCCTGCTTGCGCAGCGCCGCCTCGACCACCGGATGCCGCCCGGATTCGATCGCGATTTCGGACGCCTCGGTGAGCTCGGGGCAGCAGAAATCGCCCTCCGCCGCCATCTGCGCATGACCGCAGGCGACATCGATCCGCGCGATCGCGGCGGCGGTGCGCGCGATGCCCTCGCGCGCGGCGATGACCTCTTCGCACAACCCCTCGAAATGCGCCTCTTCCGCCGCCTGGGCGTGCGTTCCCGCCTGTGCGATGCGCATTGCCTCTTCGTGCAGCGCGGGCGAATTGAAGCGCACCGCGCCCGCCATGGTCTGGCGATGGGCAAAGCCGCTGTCCGCTTTCATCAGCGCATCGGCGCGGGCGGCGGGTACCTCGATGAAATAGCCGAGCACCGCATTGTGCCGGATCTTCAGCGCCTGCACGCCAGTCTGCGCCTTGTAGGTAGCCTCCAGCGCGGCGATCGCGCGGCGGGCATTGCCCGAGGTATCGCGCAGCGCATCGAGCGCGGCATCATAGCCGCGCGCGATATAGCCGCCCTGCTGGCGCTCAGTGGGAGGGCTTTCGACCAGCGCGCGTGCCAGATGCTCGACCAGTGCGCCATGGCCCTGCATGTCGGGCAGCAGTTGCTTGAGCAGATCGGGAAGGTCCGACGCCTTGCCGAGGCGTTCGCGCAAGGTCCGCGCAGCGCTGAGGCCATCGCGCAGTTGCCCGAGATCGCGGGGGCTGCCCCGTCCGGCGACGACGCGGCCCAGCGCACGGGCAAGATCGGGAATTGCCTTCAGCGCCTCGCGCACGCTGTCGCGCAGCAGCGGATCGGCATGGAACCATTGCACCAGCGCCAGCCGGTCGCGGATCGCAGCCAGATCGGTCAGCGGCGCGCCGAGATCGCTGGCGAGCAGCCGCGCGCCTGCGCCAGTCACCGTGCGGTCGATCGCATGGATGAGCGATCCGACCCGCCCGCCCTGCTGCGAACTCAGGATTTCCAGGCTCTCGCGCGTTGCGGCATCGACCGCCATGTGCTGCGCCACCTCGTGCCTGCGGGGCGGGGCGAGGAATGGCATCGTTCCCCGAGAGACATGCTCCAGATAAGCAAGAAGCCCGCCCGCTGCCGCAAGCTCTGCGCGGCTGAAGCTGCCGAAGCCATCGAGTGTGGCCACCCCGAAATGCGCCTTCAGCCGCCGCTCGCCCTCGATGCTGCTGAAATCATGGCCCGGCCGGAGGATCGCATCCTCGCCAAACGGGTCGGCGCGGTCGGACTGGACAAGTTCGCTGGGGGCAAGCCGCGCGATCTCGGCCGAAAGCTCGGCAGCGCTCGCCTGCATCAGCTCGAACCGACCGGTAGAGATGTCGCACATCGCCAAGCCAAAGCCGCCCTCGGCACTGGCAATTGCGACCAGCCGGTTTTCCGAGCGCGAATCGAGCAGCGCCTCTTCGGTCAGCGTGCCGGCGGTGACGAAGCGGACGATCGCGCGCTGCACCAGCGCTTTCGAGCCCGCGCGCGCCTTGGCCTCGGCGGGCGTCTCGGTCTGCTCGGCAATGGCGACGCGGTGGCCCGCCTTGATCAGCCGCGCGAGATAGCCTTCGGCGCTGTGCACCGGCACCCCGCACATCGGCACCGGATCGCCACCATGCGCCCCGCGCGAGGTCAGCGCGATATCGAGCACCGCCGCCGCCGCCTTGGCATCGTCGAAGAACAGTTCGAAAAAGTCGCCCATCCGATAGAAGAGCAGGCAATCGGGCGCCTCGGCCTTGAGCGCATGATATTGCGCCATCATCGGTGTCGGGGCGTTGTCGGACGAGGCGCTCATCGCTGTTCCGTTACCTGAGCCGGAAGCAGCACGGAAGCGCGAGTTTTCCCCAGGGCGGTGTTCAACGTCCCTCGACTTCGCTCGGGACACACGGAGGTGGATTGGACGACACCAAAATCCTCCCCCATCTCGCTGGGGGAGGGGGACCGCCCGCAAAGCGGGTGGTGGAGGGGCAGCGGGTACGTGCTCCGGATGAAGCAAAGTGCCATCCCGCTTCCCCTCCACCCCCGATCTTCGATCGGCGGTCCCCCTCCCCGAGACAAGCTCGAGGAGGATTTCGGGATACCGCGTCCTCTCTGTCCGTTTGTCCCGAGCGAAGTCGAGGGACGTAATCGCTTACGCCGCCACCAGCAGCTTCGCCTTCACATCCTCAGCGACAAACGCCGCGCAGCGTTCGCCGATCATGATGCTGGGCGCGTTGGTGTTCCCACTGACGATCTTGGGCATGACGCTGGCATCGGCGACATAAAGCCCCTCGACCCCGCGCAGGCGCAGGCGCGGATCGACCACGCTAGCCTCGTCCGACCCCATGCGGCAGGTGCCGACCGGGTGATAGACGGTATCCGCGCGGTTGCGGATCAGCTCGTCGAGCGCAGCGTCATTGTACAGATCGATCGGATGCCGATCGACCGGATCGTAATCCGACATCGGCTGGGTCTCGAAGATGCGGTGCATGAAGCGCACCCCGGCCCGCAGCACCGCCATGTCGCGTTCGTCGGCCAGGAAATTGGGGTCGATGCGCGGCGGGGCGGCGGGATCGGCGCTGTTGAGCGTCACCGTGCCCTTGCTTTCCGGGCGCAGGACGCAAGCGTGGCACGAAAAGCCATGGCCCTTGACCTTCTCGCGCCCGTGATCCTCCAGCACAGCAGGCACGAAATGGAATTGCACATCGGGCGCAGGTGCATCGGGCATCATTTTCCAGAAGCCGCCCGCTTCCGCCCAGCAGGTGGTCAGGATTCCGGTGCGCTTGCGGCGGTGCTCGATCACCGCGCGTGCCATGCGCGACGCGCCCGCGAGCGAACTGCCGAAGCTGTCGGTCGATTTGGTGGCGAAGCCCGAGACGTAATCGATATGGTCCTGCAGGTTCGCGCCGACTTCGCCGCGATCCACCAGCACCGGAATGCCATGCTCCTGCAGCATGCCGCCGGGGCCGATCCCCGAAAGCTGCAGGATCTGCGGCGAGCCGAAGGCACCAGCAGAAAGCACCACCGCAGCGCGCGCGAACACCTGCACCACCTTGCCTGCGCGTTCAAACTCCACGCCGCGCGCCCGGCCATTCTCGATGATGATCCGCCGGACAAGCGCATGGGTGCGCACGTCCAGATTGGCGCGGTCCGCTGCCGGCTCGACATAGGCGCGTGCCGCGCTCCAGCGTTCGCCGTTCTTTTGCGTGGTCTGGTAGATGCCGAAGCCTTCCTGCTTCGCGCCGTTGAAATCGTCGTTCAGCGGCAATTGCAGCCGCCGCGCCGCCTCGACAAAGGCATGGCTGCCGGGATTGGCCCATTTCTGGTCGACCACCGATAGCGGGCCATCGCCGCCGTGATGCGCGTCGAAATCGTGCGACGAGCCATAGCGCGCATTGCCTTCGGAGCGGCGGAACCAGGGCAGCACGTCCTTGTGGCTCCAGCCGGTGGCTCCAAGCGCCTCCCAGTTGTCGTAATCCCAATGGTTGCCGCGAATATAGACCATCGCGTTGATCGCCGAGGAGCCGCCCAGCCCCTTGCCCCGCGGCTGATAGCCGGTACGCCCGTTCAGGCCCGGCTGCGGCACGGTTTCGAACTGCCAGTTGGTGTTCTTCGGGAGGAAAGGCATGAAGCCCGGGGTCTTGACCCGCACGCCATTGTTGCGCCCCCCCGCCTCGATCAGGCAGACCGACAGCGAGGGGTCTTCGCTGAGCCGCCCGGCAACCGCACAGCCTGCGGACCCGCCGCCGATCACGATGATGTCATACTCGCTCATGCTCTCTCCCATTTTGGTTCTTGGTGCCGATCACGGCAGGCTATTCAATCGCCTCCGCTGAATGACCATCAGATGCCCGGCCTCGTCGCTCTCGACCCCGGCAATGTGAAACCCTGCCTTCAGGTTGACGATGATCATGCGGTTGTTGCTGGCGCGGGTGCGCGTTTCGACCCAGTGATAGCCTTGCGCTGCCGCCCAATCATGCTGCGCGTGCATCAGCCGCGTGGCGATGCCCTGGCTACGCGCTTCGGGAACGATGCCGCCGAGCCAGGAATAGAGCAGGCTGGGTCCGCGCCGGTATCCGAGCTTGAAGCCCAAGTCGGCTCCGGTATCGCTGCGCGCAAGATGCAGCACCGGATCGACCAGCACCGGCAGGCGACGCGCGAGATAATCGGGGTCGAAAGTCTCGAATATCCGGCCGCACAGGTCGGCGAGCACGGCCTCCTCGCGCTTAATCTGTGCGCCTTCGAAAAGGGCAATATCCGGCTGGTCGCCCCCGCGCGCCATATGCCTATTCCGCTGGCTCTAGAGTGACGCCGCTGGCTGCGCGCGATGGTGATTGCCGCCCCTGCCGCGCGGCCCAGGCGGCCTTGATGCTGTCGCTGGTCTCTCGGCTGTTGTCATGGCTCCACCCTGGCGGGCGCAGCAGATAGGCCAGCTTATTGCCCAGCCCGGGCGCGGACCACAGGTCGCGCGCGATGCCCACCCATTCGTGAAACGCCGCCCATAGGAGGTTGAAGCTGCCCAGCTGCTTGACGATGCCATAGCGGATCGGTTCGTCGTCGCGCTCGGGCACGAAGGTGCCGAACATCTTGTCCCAGACGATGAACACCCCGGCATAGTTCGAATCGAGATAGCGCGGGTTGATCGCGTGATGGACGCGGTGGTGCGAGGGCGTGTTCATCACCGCCTCGAACCAGCGCGGCAGGCGCTTGACCGCCTCGGTATGGATCCAGAACTGGTAGATCAGGTTGATGCCGCCGCAAAAGGCGATCATGAGCGGGTGAAAGCCCAGCCAGAACAGCGGCAGGCTGACCAGCAGGCCGGGGGTGAAGAAGCCGGTCCAGGTCTGCCTGAGCGCGGTCGAGAGGTTATAATGCTGGCTGGAATGGTGGATGACATGCGCTGCCCACATCCAGCGGACGCGGTGACCCAGCCGGTGCACCCAGTAATAGGCGAAATCATCAAAGACGAAGGCAACCGGCCAGGCCCACCAGGCAAAGCCAATGTCGAAGATCCGATATTGATAGACCCAGAAGGCGATGGCGAGCGCGAGCCCCCCGGTCAGCGCACCGGCGACGGTCGAGCCAAGGCCCAGTGCCAGCGATGTCAGCGTATCGCGCGGTTCATAGGCCTTGCGGTCGCGGCGGCGCACCCACCAGATCTCGGCCAGCATCAACAGCACGAAAGCCGGGATGGCGAGCTCGGTCGGGTTGGGCAGGTCGGGAATCATTATGCAAGCTTGCTTACATCATTGTCAGCAGCCTGTCAGCATCCTGTTTTGACAGAGCGAGTGCAACATGCCCGAAACGCGGATCACCGGTCTCGACCTTCCAGCCTTCGCTGCATCGGTGGGCGCGCAACGGCCTTGGCAGCACGCGGCCAGCGCATTGCGCACCGTGGCGCTTGAGCACGACGACCCGGCCATCCCGCCCCTCGACCAGAGCCGCTTCGCCATCGTTAGACATCAATACCGGCCCGGATTCGAAGCCTGCAATCTGCTCTTCGGCAATGCGCGCGGCATCGGCGGCATCGCCGATCCGGTTCTCGCCCAGTTGCAGCAGCCAGACCAGGCCTGCGACCGCAAGGATCGCGGCGAGCGAAGCGAAAAGCAGCATCAGGTTCATCGGCCATCGTCCCCATTGCAGCCGGGTCTGCGCCCGGTCTGACGGAGAGAATAGCACCCCGGGCGCCCGCATGAAAAGGCCATGAAAATGCGGCAGGGCTTGATTTGTGCAGCCGGGCATGACAGCGGCTCGCGGACATTTTTGCCATTTGTGAAAGAGCAGATCGTGGCCGACGTTGAAACATTGCAGCAGGATTACCTGGCGCAGATCGCCAATGCCGATCTTGCCGCGCTGGAAGAGATCCGCATCGCAGCCCTGGGCAAGCAGGGCGCGATCACCGGGCTGCTCAAGACGCTGGGAAGCATGAGCCCCGAAGAGCGCCAGGAACAAGGTCCGCGCATCAACGGCGCGCGCGAGGCGGTCACGTCGGCGATCGCCGCGCGCAAGGACGCGCTGGAAAGCGCTGCACTCAACGAGCGGCTCGCCGCCGAGGCGATCGATCTCACCCTGCCGGTCGCGCCCAGCCCGCAAGGCTCGGTGCATCCGGTGGCGCAGGTGATGGACGAGCTGGCCGAGATTTTCGCGGACCTGGGATTTGCCGTCGCCACCGGACCCGAGATCGAATCGGGCTGGTACAATTTCACCGCGCTGAACATGCCCGAGACGCACCCTGCGCGCGCGATGCACGACACCTTCTATTTCCCCGATCGCAATGCGGACGGAGAGGAAATGCTGTTGCGCACGCACACCTCGCCGGTGCAGATCCGCACGATGATGGGACAAAAGCCGCCGATCCGCATCATTGCGCCCGGCCGCACCTATCGCAGCGATTCGGATGCGACGCACACGCCGATGTTCCACCAGGTCGAAGGCCTTGTCATCGACAGGGGCATCACCATGGCGCACCTCAAATGGACGCTCGAGACCTTCGTTCGCGCGTTCTTCGAGCGCGACGATATCGTGCTGCGCCTTCGCCCGAGCTATTTTCCGTTCACCGAGCCCTCGGCCGAGGTCGATGTCGGCTTCACGGTGGAAAAGGGCAAGCGCGTCGTCGGTGGCGATCCCACCGGCCCCAATGGCGGCTGGATGGAAATTCTGGGCAGCGGCATGGTCAACCCCAAGGTGATTGAGCATTGCGGTCTGGACCCCGACGAATGGCAGGGCTTTGCCTTCGGCTGCGGCATCGACCGGCTGGCGATGCTCAAATACGGCATGGACGACCTGCGCGCGTTCTTCGACGGCGATTTGCGCTGGCTGAAGCATTACGGCTTCTCGTCGCTCGACGTCCCCACGCTGAGCGGAGGAGTAGGCGCATGAAGTTCACCCTCTCCTGGCTGAAAGAGCATCTCGATACCGATGCTTCGCTGACCGAAATCACCGACCGGCTGACCGCGATCGGGCTGGAGCTCGAAGGGGTGGAAAACCCCGCCGATGCGCTGCGCCCGTTCCGCGTCGCCAAGGTGCTCGAGGCCGGCCCGCATCCCAATGCCGACAAGCTGCGGCTGCTCAAGGTCGACGACGGCTCGGGCACCCCCTGGCAGGTCGTGTGCGGCGCGCCCAATGCAAGGACCGGGCTGGTCGGCGTGTTCGGCCCGCCGGGAACCTATGTCCCCGGCCCCGCCTTCACGCTCAAGCCTGCGAAGATCCGCGATGTCGAGAGCTTCGGCATGATGTGCTCGTATCGCGAGCTCGAGCTCGGCGAGGACCATGACGGCATTATCGAGCTGCCCGAGGACGCGCCGGTCGGCACCAGCTTTGCCGATTATGCCGGGCTCGACGACCCGGTGATCGAGGTCTCCGTCACGCCCAACAAGCAGGACTGCATGGGCGTGCGCGGCATCGCGCGCGATCTCGCCGCATCGGGCATCGGCACGCTGAAGCCCTTGTCCGAAGTCTATCGCTCGGGCGTCGATCCGGTCGAGGGCAGCGGCGACGCGCCGGATGTGCGCACCGACGATAGTGCCGGTTGCCCGGCCTTTTTCGCGCAGAACGTCTCGGGCCTGAAGAACGGCCCCGCGCCCAAATGGATGGCGGACCGGCTGAAGGCAATCGGGCAGAAGCCGATTTCGGTGCTGGTCGATATCACCAATTTCGTGTCGATCGACCTTGGCCGCCCGCTGCACGTTTATGACCGCGCCAGGCTGTCTGGCGGGCTGGTCGCGCGCAAGGCGGCAGATGGCGAAGAGGTGCTTGCGCTCAACGGCAAGACCTATGCGCTTGATGCCAGCATGACGGTGATCGCTGACAGTGCCCAGGTGCACGATATCGGCGGCATCATGGGCGGCGAGGATTCGGGCGTGTCCGACGACACCACCGACGTGCTGATCGAGTGCGCCTATTTCGACCCCGAACATATCGCGCGCACCGGCCAGAAGCTGATACTGACGAGCGACGCGCGCCAGCGCTTCGAGCGCGGCGTCGACCCGGCGTTCCTCGAAACCGGTCTCGCCATCGCGACGCGGCTGGTGCTGGAGCATTGCGGCGGCACGGCGAGCCCGGTCACACGCTCGGGCAAAGCCCCGGTCGAACCGCGCACCGTGGCTTACGACCCCGCCTATTGCACCGCCTTGGGCGGCATCGATGTCGCGGCAGGCGAGCAGCAGGCGATTCTTGAGCGGCTGGGCTTCGGCGTCGACAGCAGCGCCACCCCCTGGACGATCACCGTCCCGACATGGCGGCGCGATGTCGCAGGGAAAGCGGATATCGTCGAGGAAGTGGTGCGCATCACCGGCATCGATGCGATCCCCTCGACCCCGTTGCCGCGCCTGCCCGGTGTCGCCAAGCCGACCGCGAGCCCCGCGCAGCTGCAGGAGCGCCGCGTGCGCCGTCTCGCCGCCGCGCGCGGTCTCAACGAGGCAGTCAACTGGTCGTTCATTTCGGACAGGGAAGCAGCCCCATTTGGCGGCGGCGACTGGGTGCTGGCCAATCCGATCAGCGAGGACCTCAAGGTCATGCGGCCTTCGCTGCTGCCCGGCCTGCTCTCTGCTGCCAAGCGCAATCTCGATCGCGGCGCGGGCTCGGTGCGGCTGTTCGAGGTCGGTCGGCGCTATTTCAAGGCCGAGGACGGCACCAGCCTGGAACGCACCACGCTGGGCATCGTGCTGGCGGGCGACAAGACCCCGCGCGACTGGCGCAGCGGCAAGGCGCAGGGCTTTACCGCGCATGACGTGAAGGCCGAGGTGCTGGCACTGCTCGATGCCGCCGGTGCCCCTGCCGCCAAGCTGATGGACTTCGCCCCCGATGCGGCAGGTCCCGGCGATCACTATCACCCGGGCCAGGCGGCAACGCTGCGGCTGGGTCCGAAGAACGTGCTCGCCGCGTACGGGACGCTGCACCCTTCGACCGCGCGCGCCTTCGGCTTCAAGCCGGTGCACGGGCCTGTGATGGTGGCAGAGCTGTTCCTCGACGCCATCCCACTGAAAGCGCGCGGATCGGCGATGCGCGAAGCCTATGCGCCTCCGGCCCTGCAGGCCGTGACGCGCGACTTCGCCTTCCTGGTCGATGCCAAGCTGCCCGCCGGTGACCTGATGCGCGCGGTAAAAGGCGCCGACAAGAAGCACATCACCGATGCGCGCGTGTTCGACAGCTTTGCAGGCCAGGGCGTACCCGAGGGCAAGCTTTCGCTCGCGATCGAGGTGACGCTGCAGCCCGTGGACAAGAGCTTTGGCGACGATGAGCTCAAGGCCATTGCCGATGCGGTGGTCAAGGCGGCGGCCAAGCTCGGGGCGGAGCTGCGTGGCTGATCTGGTCACGCTGCGCTCCGATGCGCTGACGGCGACCATCCACCCGCTAGGGGCGGAGCTATGGTCGCTCAGGGACGCTGGTGGCCGCGAGCTGATGACCGATGCCGACCCGGCCTTCTGGACTGGTCATGCGCCTTTGCTGTTCCCGATCGTCGGGGCGCTGGCGGATGACCAGTATCGGCTCGGCGATCGGCGCTTTGCAATGGCGAAGCACGGCTTTGCCCGGCGCTCGGAATTCGCGCTGGTCGAGGCGGACTCTGGCCGCGCGCTGTTCCGGCTCAAGGCGAGCGAGGCCAGCCGCGCGGTCTATCCGTTCGAATTCCGGCTCGACATGGGTTTCGCGCTGACGGGCGCGACGCTCGCCATGACCGCAACCATCTGCAACATGGGCGATACGCCGATCCCGTTCAACTTCGGCTATCACCCGGCCTTCGCCTGGCCGCTTCCCTATGGCGGCGCATCAGAGGATCACCGGATCGTGTTCGAACGCGACGAACCCGCCCCGATCCGGCGGCTCGACCCCGCCACCGGCCTCGTCGCGCCCGATCCGCAGCCCAGCCCGGTTGAGGGCAAGGTTTACGCGCCTGCTTATGCCGATTTCGAGGCCGACGCGCTCATCTGGGATGAACTGCAAAGCCGCTCACTCACCTATGGCGTGCCCGGCCAGCCGCGCCTTCGCATCGACTTTCCCGATACGCCGATGCTCGGCATCTGGCAGAAGCCCGGCGCGCGTTTCCTGTGCATCGAGCCTTGGGCCGGGATCGCCGATCCGCTCGGCTTCACCGGCGATTTCACCGAAAAGCCCGGCGTGATGACGCTGGCACCGAACGCACAGCAGCGTTTGCGGATGGATGTGACGCTGCTAGAGAGCTAGCCCATCCGATATCGGTCCCCTGCGAAGGCAGGGGCCCATCATCTACCCGATCCACCAGACGCTAACCTCTGGAGATGGCCCCCTGCCTTCGCAGGGGATCATCGAGCAAGCAAAGCCCCGATATGACCGCCCTCAACCGCCGCACCTTCGCCATCATCTCGCACCCTGACGCAGGGAAGACCACGCTCACCGAAAAGCTGCTGCTCACCGGCGGCGCGATTCATCTGGCGGGCGAGGTCAAGGCGCGCGGTGCGGCGCGGCGGGCGCGGTCGGACTGGATGAAGATCGAGCAGCAGCGCGGCATCTCGGTCACCTCCTCGGTGATGACCTTCGAGCGGCAGGGGATTACCTTCAACCTGCTCGACACGCCGGGGCACGAGGATTTCTCCGAAGACACCTATCGCACGCTGACCGCGGTCGATTCGGCGATCATGGTGATCGATGCGGCCAAGGGGATCGAGCCGCAGACGCGCAAGCTGTTCGAGGTGTGCCGCTTGCGCTCGGTGCCGATCATCACCTTCGTCAACAAGGTCGACCGCGAAGGCCGCGATCCGTTCGAACTGCTCGACGAGGTCGCCGATGCGCTGGCGCTCGACGTGTGCCCGATGAGCTGGCCGGTCGGCATGGGTGGCCAGTTCGAGGGCATTTACGACTTCGCTCGCAACACGCTGATGCAGCCCGAAGGTCCCTCGCGCGAGTTCGAAGGGGCGTTCACGCAGGTCGCCGGCCTCGATGATCCTGTCCTCGCCGAGAAACTGTCGGCCCAGGGGCTGGAACGGCTGACCGAAGAGGCCGAGCTGGCGCAGGGCGGCTATGCCAGCTTCGACCTTGAGGCCTATCGCCATGGCGACCTTACTCCGGTGTTCTTCGGCTCGGCGCTCAAGCAATTCGGTATCGAGGAACTGATCAACGCGATTGCCGACCATGCCCCGCCGCCACGCAGCCAGCCCGCCGAGCCCGAATCGGTCGATCCGACGCGCAAGGACGTGACCGGGTTCATCTTCAAGGTGCAGGCGAACATGGACCCGCAGCACCGCGACCGTATCGCGTTCATGCGGCTGGTCTCGGGCACGTTCAAGCGCGGCATGAAGCTGGTACCGTCGGGTCATGGCAAGCCGATTGCGGTGCATTCGCCGATCCTGTTCTTCGCGCAGGACCGTGAGCTGGCCGACGAGGCGCTGCCAGGCGACATCATCGGCATCCCCAACCACGGCACGCTGCGCGTCGGCGATACGCTGTCCGAGAAGAACGACGTGCGCTTTACCGGCCTGCCGAACTTTGCGCCGGAAATCCTGCGCCGCGTCCAGCTCAAGGACCCGACCAAGACCAAGCAGCTGCGCAAGGCGCTCGACGACCTGTCCGAAGAGGGCGTGATCCAGGTCTTCTACCCCGAAATCGGCAGCCAATGGGTGGTGGGCGTGGTCGGCCAGCTGCAGCTCGAGGTGCTGATCAGCCGGCTCGAGGCCGAGTACAAGGTCGAGGCGGTGCTCGAAATGGCCCCGTTCGACACCGCGCGCTGGCTGAGCGGTCCGGCCGACGCACTGGAAGCGTTCAAGCGCATCTCGATGAACAACCTGGCCAAGGACCGCGACGGCAATCCGGTGTTCATGGCGAGGTCTGCCTGGGATGTCGGCTATCAGCAGGAAAAGAACCCCGAGCTGACCTTCAGCGCAACCCGAGAGCGCTAAACGAGTGTTGCAACCGCCATGACCCGCGCTACAGCGGGGACATGGCGTCGCGCACCAAGGTTTCTCCCGACACGATCAAGCACATCGTCGAAGAGGCGAGCACCATCGCCATGGGCGCGTTCGCGCGCGCCGGGGGTGATTTGCAGGTCTGGGACAAGGTGCCGGGAGAACCGGTGAGCGAGACCGACCTTGCCGTCGACAATTTCCTGCGCGAACGACTGGGCGCTTTGGTCCCAGATGCGGGCTGGCTGTCCGAGGAGACGGCGGACGACACCGCGCGGCTCGATTGCGGGCGTATCTGGCTGGTCGACCCGATCGACGGCACGCGCGATTTCGTGCGCGGGCGCACCGGCTGGGCGATCTCGGTCGCTCTGGTCGAGGATGGGCATGTCGTGATGGGCGTGCTCGCGGCTCCGGCGCGCAAGGAATACTGGATCGGCGCGCGCGGGCGCGGCGCTTTCCTCAACGGCAAGCAATTGAAGGCCAGCCGCCGCACCGATTTTTCCGGGTCGCGCGTGCCGACCGACAGCCTGCCCAAGGCAGATGTCGACCTCACTGTGGTCGAAAAGCCGAACAGCATCGCGCTTCGCATGGCGATGGTGGCCGACGATCGCGCCGATCTGCTCGCGACGCTGCGCTGGGGCTATGAGTGGGATATCGGCGCGGCGGCGATCATCGCCGAAGAGGCAGGCGCGCGCGTTACCGATGCGCTGGGCGGCGAGCTCAGGTTCAACAAGCCGCGCGCCAATGCCTTCGGAGTTTTGTGCTGCGCGCCGGGCATCCACGCCGCCGCGGTCGAGCGGCTGCGCGAACGCGCGGTGCGGCTGTCAGCGGGCGGTGGCTAGCCCTCCGCCGATGCCACCTGCTTCTCCGCATCGGCATAGGGCGTGGTGAGATACAGGCCCGTCGTCCCGATCAGCGTCAGCATGATGAACCCCGCCTGGGCGAGGCTGATCGACTGGCGGAACACCAGCCAGCCGATCACCGCAATCGCGACGACGCCCACGCCCGACCAGATCGCATAGGCAATGCCCATCGGGATGCGGGTAAAGGCGAAGGCGAGCAGCCAGAAGCACAGGCCATAGCAGGCCATCGAGGCCATGCCGAACAGTGGCTTGGCAAACCCCTGCGAGGCCTTGAGCAGGCTGGTGCCTGCAATCTCGCAGATTATGGCCAGCGCCAGCAATACCCATGCATTCATGACCCGTTTCTCCTCATTCCACCTTGGGCATGGCGATCATGTCCCCGGCCAGCATCCGCGCCGCTGTCGCCTCTTTCATGAACGCCCAGACCTCTGCATCGAAGCCGGGATCGGCCTGAACCGGCCAATTGGCCATGTCATCGTACATCTTCATCGTGCCCGTCCACATCGCGGGCGTGGCGACATCAGTGAACGGCTTGAGCAGCGCGTACCAGCGCTGGACGAACGCAGCCGCCGCATCACCGGCGGGGTCCATCGGCAACGCCGCCTTGATCTCGTCGCCCAGCGCCTTCCATTGCGCAGCATAGTCCTGCTGGTCGAATTCGGGGCCGAGGCCCTGCATCTTCTGAACCCATTCGGCCTGCTCTTGCGGAGTGAAATAGCGGTCGGTCACCGCCTTCCATTGGTCCTGTGACATGCTTGTACTCTCCTGCTGTTCGTGCCGGATCAGCGAGCAGAAGGTCTCGGCATCGATGGGCTCGCCGCGATCGATGCGGAACTTGACGGAGATGAGCAGCGCCTGCGCATCGGAAATGCGTCGCGCCTGAGCTTCCAGATGGTCAAGCTGCGCGGTGATAAGGCCATGAAGATCAATCCGCCGATTGGCGGTCAACCGCTGGATCTGCGCCAGCGTCAGCCCCGCCTTCTTGAGCGACAGGATGAGGTTCAGCCGCTCCAGCGCCGCCGCATCAAAATGCCGCCGCCCCGATGCGGTGCGTAACGGCTCCACGAGCCCTCGCGCCTCGTAGAAACGCAGCGCACGCGCAGTGAGACCGGTGAGCCGGGTGACGGCGGCAATGTCGAGCGAATCAGCCATAGCGAGCTTATGCCACTTGACGTTGCGTAAGCTTCAAGAGGTTTTTCTGACACTCGGCTAGCGCTCGTACGCTACGGTCGGACATAGCTCAAAAGCAGGCTGAGAGACGCCAGCATGCCAGTCTTTGCGAAAGCCGGGTAAATTGCCCAAATGTCCGAGCAACGCATCCCAACCGGGCATTTCCTCGTGAAAGTTCAAGGAATTCTCGTCGACCATCACCTGGCAGCAGATCAGGTCGAAGGCGAGTTCGTCACGCTTGTAGAACGTAACTCATCTAATGGCTCCGAGCGGGAGCTGGCCCAGAACAATCGGCTCAATCGAGCTAGCTCCACGCATCGCGCCCTGCCTTCCTAACCCAGCCCCATAGCGCTGGGTAACTGGGGAATGTCCAGACCTGACTATCGGACAGGATCGGTGACCGCAAGCGCGTGCTCGCGGCCACATTCCCAAATGCATTCAGCAATTCAGGTCAGAACTTCACAGTTCCGGTCACGAACACCTGACGCGGGTTGCCGTAGAATGCCGTCGCAACGCCCTCGGTGCCCAGCGTCGGGATGAGATTGCCGGCGGCGTTACGCGTCGGCGTACCATCGGGCGCGGTGGCCAGGAACTGATAGCCCGAGGTGATGTAGCGCTTGTCGAGAATGTTCCTGGCGTTGATGCCGAAGCTGAACCGATCCTCGTCATCCCGCCAGATCAGCGAAGCATCCCACAGCGCGAAGCCCGGCTGGTCGAGAAAGGGGCTGGGTGTTTCGAACTGGAAGGTCTTGCTGCGATAGCTGACCGTCGTGGACGCGGTGATCTGCCCCGAGAAAGCCGGGACCACACCCGAGAAGGTGCCCGACATCGTCCATTTCGGGGTGTTCTGGATGCGGCGCAGATTGGCGACGTCAATGTTGCGCGCATCGATGAAGCGCTTGTACTCGCCATCGATATATCCCAGCGTTGCGTTGAAGCTCAGGAACGAGCCGCTGCCGGCGAACTCCTGCGCAAACACGGCATTGCCCTCGAACTCGATGCCCTTGAACTCGGCCTTGCCCGCATTGGTGGTGACGCCGATGAAGGTATCGTTGACGCCATCACCGTTGGAGTCGAAGCCGGCGGAGCCGGGCACCTGGACATTGGTGTAATCGGCATAGAAGCCGGTCAGGGCCAGGTTGATCGCATTATTGGCAAAGCTGCCCTTCCAGCCCAGTTCGTAGCTGTCGACCGTTTCGGGCTCGAAGCTCAGGAAGTCGAAGATTTCCTGCTGACTGCGCACGCCATCGCGGTTGGTGTCGGGTGCGGCGGTGGAAAGCCCGCGCGGGTCGAAACCGCCGCCCTTGAAGCCCTGCGAATAGCTGGCGAAGAACAGATGATCGGTGTTGGGCTTGAAGCTCAATGACGCGCGCGGATTGAAATCGGTAAAGCGCGCCTGGCCGTTGAAGTTCGAGGTGGTCGCCACGACGATGGGAATGCCGCCGAATTCGGCCGAGCGGCCCAGCTTGGTCTGACGCAGGATGGTCGAGTTGCGCTTGTCGACGGTGTAGCGACCGCCCAGCGACAGCGAGAGCTGATCGGTGAAATCATAGGTGAAATCGCCGAAAACCGACCAGGTATCGGTGCGTACATCACCAGCCGTGAACGCGTTGAGATTGGGGACGGTGGTGAAAAGCAGAACGTCGAAGGCGGTCGAGGCCTTGGCGTCGAGATAGTAGAAGCCGACCAGACCCTTGAGGCGGTCGCCTTCATACAGCAGCTGGAATTCCTGGCTGACCTGCTCGTTGCGATAGACGGCGGGCACATCGACATCGATCGCCGGCAGCGCGTCGAAATCGATCGGGGTGAAGCTGTCATCCTTGCGCCAGGCGCTGATCGAGCGCAGCGTCAGTGTGTTCGTGAGCTCGGCAGAAATGTTCAACGCCAGACCAAAGGCTTCGATATCCTGCCGCGGATTGTTCAGGCCGGCGCGCGTGTCGAAGACATCGCGCAGCACCGGGGTCCCGCTGCGGATTCCAGGGATCAGGCGGTGACCGTTGCGCGGATCCGACTTGTCGCGGGTATAGTCGCCCGACAGGCGGATCAGCACCGGCGCACCATATCCGCCGATCTCCAGAGTGCCGCGGCCAGCCCAGACGTCGCGGTTATAGTTTTCAAGGCCGCGAATGTTGAGATTGTCGCCAAAGCCACCGCGCGACAAGCGCGCAACCGTGCCGCCGACACGAACCAGATCGCCGATCGGCGCAGATGCGGTGATCACCCCTTCGGCCTGGTCATAGGTGCCATAGGTGCCGCGCACCTTCAGGCTGAAGTCCTGCGGCAGCATCTTGGTGACATATTTGACCGCACCACCAATGGTGTTGCGACCATAGAGCGTGCCCTGCGGCCCACGCAGCACCTCGATCCGCTCGACCTCGTAAATGTCGAGCACCGCAGCCTGAGGGCGGTTGAGATAGACATCATCCAGATAGATGCCGACACCGGCTTCAAAACCGGGCACCGGGTCCTGCTGGCCCACACCACGAATGAAGGCGGTGAGCGTCGAGTTGGTGCCGCGCGAGGCTTCCAGCGTGGTATTGGGGGTGATCTGCGAGATATCGGTAATGTCTAGCGCGCCCTGATTTTCCAGCCGTTCGGCAGAAAAGGCGCTGATCGCGATCGGAACGTCCTGCAGGTTTTCGGCCCGGCGGCGCGCCGTGACGACGATCACGCTGCCATCTGCCGCAGTCGTCGCCTCCTCTTCCTGGGTGTCCTGGGCAATGGCCGCAGCAGGAAGAACCGTGATCGCGGCGGCGGCAACGCCCAGCGTCAGCGCGGTGCGCGTCGCGGCGAAACGGGTGAACCCGAAAATGGACATGAACTTCCTCCCTGCATCCTGACCTGCCTGCGGTGTGCCGGTTCCTCTGCTGACCAGCCTTGCGCAAGACGTGTTTGTCCATTAGTGAAAGTTGAACCAGCTTTCAACTCTTATCGGATAAGGGGAGACAGCGACGGCAAAATCGGCCAGATGTGTTGCACGCACGCATCATGTCCGACAGCGGGAGTGGATCATGGCGGCAAGGCCTTCGGCATCGGATGTACCGCTTGCAGCGTCAGGCGGCGAAGGCGCGCGCGCGGACAAGACGCCACGCACGGCCCGGGGCCGGGCCACCTTGCGCAAGCTGCTCGATGCGGCAGCGATCGAGTTCGGCGAACGCGGTTTCCACGAGGCATCGATCAGCGGCATCACCCGCAGGGCGGGGACTGCCCTTGGCAGCTTCTACACCTATTTTGATTCCAAGGACGAAATCTTCCGCGCACTCGTGCAGGACATGTCCGCGCAGGTCGGCAAGCATGCAGCCACAGCAATGCAGGAGGCGAGCGGGTCGCTCGACCGCGAGCGCGCGGCGCTCAAGGGTTTTCTGGAATTCGCGCGTGAGCACAAGGAAATCTACCGGATCATCGACGAGGCCGAGTTCGTCGATTCCGAAAGCTATCGCGCGCATTATCAGGTCACCGCCACGCGCATACTCAGCCGCTTGCAGGCGGGTGCAGACGCAGGCGAAATCCGAGGCGACGTCAGCGAACTGCACGCCTGGGCGGTGATGGGTATGAACGTGTTCCTGGGTCTTCGCTACGGCATCTGGAGCGAAGACATGGATGCCGACGCCGTTGCCAGCGCAGCGAACGACTTCATCACCCGTGGGTTGAAGGCGTGAATATCTGAAACGGTAAAGCACCCACCCCGTTTTCCGGCGAAAGCCGGAATCCAGAAGCGGGATCGCGCCGCATGACTTCTGGACTCCGGCTTTCGCCGGAGAACGGAGATGTTCAATCGCTCGCCATCAGCAGTTCGGGCAGGTCGCCGCTGGTCCCCCGCGCCTCGTCGATGATGAAGCGTCGGATCAGCCCGGTACGCCCAACCAGCTGCATGCCGATACGACGCACCAGCGAGGGTGCCTTGCCGGGCAGCCCGTAGAGCCGGTTCAGCACGTCCGTCGCAGATGCCATCATCGTGTTGTCGAGCATCCGCCATTGCTGATAGCGCTGAAGCTGCGCAAGATCGCCCGGATCGAGCCCCAGTCGCGCGCCTTCACCCAGCACGTCTGCAAGCGCGGCGACGTCGCGAAGACCGAGATTCAGGCCCTGACCGGCGATCGGGTGGATGATATGCGCGCTATCCCCCACCAATGCGATACGCGGTGCGACCATGTCGCTCGCCTGGCAGAGCGTGAGCGGCCAGCTGCTGCGAGGAGCCACCGGTGTGATCTGGCCCAGAAAGCCGCCGCTCGCCTCGGTCAGTGCCGCACCGAATGCGCGGTCGGACAAGGAGGTCCAGGCATCGGCCTTGCCCTCGGGGACAGTCCAGACGATCGAGGCCATCGGCCGTCCCTCATCGTCGTCGTTGAGAGGCAATATGGCGAGCGGCCCATCGGGATAGAAGATCTCGAACGCCGTGTTCTGATGGCCGCGTTCCATCGTCACGGCGGTGACAATCCCGCGCTGGCGATAGGACCATTGGCTCAAGCCGATCCCGGCCAGATCCCGCGTGGGCGATGCACGCCCTTCTGCCCCCACGGTCAGCGATGCCGTGAACTCGCGCCCGTCCGCGAGGATGACCGTCGCCCGGTGCGCATCTACCGATCGATGCGCAATATCGGCCGCCATCACCAGATCGATATCGGCATCGTCGCGTGCGGCCTGATAGAGAGCCGACCGAAGCAGGCTGTTGGGCAGCATCACGCCCATGCCGTCCACCCCGGCATCGAAATCCAGCGAACCCTTGCGAAGGCCATCGCTGACCGCAATCCGGTCGATCGGACAGGCGTCGCGCCAAAGGCTGTCTGCCAGCCCCAGATTCTGCAGCATCTGCCAGCTGGTGGATGCGAGCGCCGACGCGCGGCCATCGAATGCGGTATCGGCGAGCGTGTCGGGCGTGATCCGGTCGATCACCCTGACGCTGAGGCCATGCCGCGCTAGCGCAAGCGCGAGGGATAGTCCCGCCGGTCCTGCGCCCATTATGAGGATGTCGCTGTGGTTACCCTGTGTCATGCCTGCCAATGTAGGCGGTCTGCAGACGACTGAACAGGGGCTAGGTGCGCACAGCCTGCCCCAAGTCCTTGCTTGACGCGGAGTCCATGGTCTGCGCAAAAAGGACAGTATTTACCATATTGCCGGAGAATTCGAGGTCATGGCCAGTCGCGCCGCCACCAGAAACGCGCCCGACTGGCGCGACCTGATGCGTCAGAGCCTGATGCGCAGCGGTAGCCTGATCCTGGCGCTGCTGCTGTTTGCGCTGGTCGCCTTCACCACTATCGCGCTGTTGACCTATCATCAGACCGATCCGTCGTTCAACACCGCAGCAGGCGGCGGAGTCGACAACTGGATGGGAGCAAGCGGCGCATGGATCGCCGATTTCATGCTGTTCGTAGGCGGCCCTGCCAGCGCGCTCCTGCTGCCGATCACCGCAGTGCAGGCGCACCGGCTGTGGATCAACCATCCGCTTGGCCACTGGCGCCGCTCGGTCATCGCGACATTGCTCAGCCTGCTGCTGCTTGCCGTCGCCGCGGCAATATTTTTCGGTGAATCGGCGCCCCATTTCCCGGCCGGCCCTGGCGGACTTCTTGGCATGATGGGTGCTCGCGGCATTCAAGCCCTCGCCAGTCTGCTGCCGCCTGCTGGCGGTGCCTGGGCACTGTACGGCAGCGCATCCGTGCTCGGTCTGATGGGCACGGCATTGGGCTGGAAGGCGCTGGGGCTGGAGCGCGGCCTGCTGCGCATGCCACCGATCAAGGTGAGCATGCCCGAAGCCCTGTTTCGTCGCCCGATTGGTCCGGTGATCGACGAGGACGATGTTGACGCGATTGATGACGTCAGCGAACCTCGTCGCCCAGCCCTGGCGGCGCCACGCAAGGAGGCCGTGCCCGACAACCGCCCGCCGCCGGAAATCACCGAACCTTCGCTGCGCCCGGCAAAGGCGCAACTTGGACCCAAGAGCAAGCAGGGGGACTTTTTCGGACCTTACGAGCTGCCTTCGGTCGATCTGCTCGATCCGCCACCCTCCAGCACGGGCCCCGCGCTCGACAAGATCGCGCTGGAACGCAACGCACGCCTGCTCGAGACGGTGCTCAGCGATTTCAACGTCAAGGGCGAAATCACAGCGGTTCGCCCCGGCCCGGTCGTCACGCGCTACGAGTTACTGCCGGCACCCGGCATCAAGGCCAACCGGGTCATCCAGCTGGCCGATGATATAGCGCGCAACATGTCGGCGCGGTCGGCACGTGTCGCCGCGATCCCCTGCCGCAAGGAACTGGGCATCGAACTGCCGAACCAGCATCGCGACGCTGTGGTGCTGCACGAGATGATCGGCTCGAGCCATTTTGCAGAAAATAGCGGTGAGCTGCCCGTGATCCTCGGCAAGAACATCTCGGGCGATCCGGTGATCGCCGACCTGGCGCCGATGCCGCATCTGCTGATCGCGGGCACCACCGGGTCGGGCAAGTCGGTGGGTCTCAACGCCATGATCCTGTCGCTGCTCTACCGGATGACACCGGAAACGCTGCGCATGATCATGATCGACCCCAAGATGCTCGAATTGTCGATCTATGACGACATTCCGCATTTGCTCTCTCCCGTCGTGACCGAGCCAGCCAAGGCCGTTCGCGCGCTCAAATGGGCGGTGGAGCAGATGGAAGAGCGCTACCGGATGATGAGCGAGCTCAAGGTCCGCAGCCTGGTCAATTTCAACGACAAGGTGCGTGTCGCGAAAGCCAAGGGGCTGCCTTTGGGCGAAGAGGTGCAGACCGGCTGGGATCCGGTCAGCGGTCAGCCACAATATGAAAAGAAGCAGCTCGATTACGAGCCCCTGCCCCAGATCGTGGTGATCGTGGACGAGCTGGCGGACCTCATGATGACTGCGGGCAAGGAAGTGGAATTCCTGATCCAGCGCCTGGCGCAGAAGGCCCGCGCAGCAGGAATCCACCTGATCATGGCGACACAGCGTCCGTCGGTCGACGTCATCACCGGCGTCATCAAGGCCAACCTTCCCACCCGCATCAGCTTCCATGTCACCAGCAAGATCGACTCGCGCACGATTCTGGGCGAACAGGGCGCGGAGCAGCTGCTGGGCAAGGGCGACATGCTCTACATGTCCGGTGGCAAGCAGGTCGAGCGCGTTCACGGCCCGTTTGTTTCGGACGAGGAGGTGCGGCGTGTCGCCGATCATTGGCGTGCACAGGGTTCACCGGATTACATCCAGGCAGTCACCGAGGAGCCCGAGGACGGCGGCTTTGCGCTTGATGGAGCCAGCCTGGATGACAGCCCCGAGGAGCAGATGTACCGCTCCGCCTGCCAGATTGTCTTCGAAAGCCAGAAAGCATCGACCAGCTGGCTACAGCGCCAGTTGCGCATCGGCTATAACAGCGCCGCGAGGCTCGTCGAGCGGATGGAAGAGGATGGGTATATCAGCGCGCCCAACCATGTCGGCAGGCGCGAGGTGTTCCGCGACAAGGACGGCAACCCGCTCTGATCGGATGGAGGCGATCGGGCGGGGTCAGTCCTGCCCGGCGATCCGGATAGGCTTGGCGAGCAGCGTCTTCACGTAAAGCCGCTGAATCATGACATAGGTCACGACGGTCAGGGGTGCCGAAAGCAGCACGCCCATAAACCCGAAGACAAGTCCGGCTGCCACCACGGCGAACAGCAGCACCGCAGGGGGCACATCCACCGCCTGTTTCTGGATCATGGGCTGCAGGAAATTGCCTTGGATCTGCTGGACCAGCAGGAACAGGCCAACGGTCCAGAGTGCCGCGGTGGGGGACACGGTGAACGCCAGCAGCACCGCAGGGATCCCTGCAATGACCGGGCCGACCATCGGAATGACATCCAGCAGGCCTGCAATGATCCCCAAGCCGCCAGAGGCCGGGACGCCCAGAGCCCACAAGCCGCCGCCGGTCAGCAGCGAGACGACGACGGATGATACGGCCTGACCCATCATCCACCCGCGAAGACCACGCGATGCATCGTCAAGCGCCGCGCCCATCGGTGGCTCTGCTCGCGCTGGAAGCAGCAGCAGCAGACCACGACGATACACGTTCGGATCGCTCGCGATGAAGATGGCACCAACAAAGACCAGCACGAAATTTGCAATTCCGTTTGTGGCAGTCATGGCAAAGCCACCCAGACGCGATGCCAGGCTCGAGAGATCGCCGGTGCCTTGCCGCACGACCTGGCGCGCCTGCTCCCCCAGACCGAACTCATCGAGCTGGGCCTCGACACGGTCGATGGCGGGAGGGATGCTCTGCTGGATCGTGTCGAACTCGCTCGAGATCTGCGATCCAAACAGCGTGAATGCCCCTGCGAAAACGGCCAGCAGCAGGAAAACCGATATCGCGAGAGCCGGGCCGCGACGCATGCCTGTCCAGCCACAGACGCGGCGGGCCAGCGACGAGAATACCGCCGCCAGAACCAGTGCCGCAAAGACCAGCAGCAGGAACTGGGTCAATTCGATCAGCAGCCATGCAAGGCCCACAAGCGCAAGGACCGTCAGGGTCATGGCGGCAACCCGGCCAGCCTCCTGCCGGGTCATCGCATGCGGCGCAGGGTGAACATGACCCGGGTCGCATGTCTGATCGGAAAGCTCGTTCTTCGATGCGTCGATCATGACTGCCCCTTCGTCACCACATTCTCCAGCCGGATGCCGCTGGCTGCCAGCCCATCCGCTGTGTTGGGCGTCCTTGTCGTTGGAGGCCGTGATCGCTGCGGGCCTGTCACTGGCACTGGACTACGCGAGCCTATCCGGGAGGTTCCACTGACTGCGGTGATCGTCTCAGACCGAAAAACTCGATCCACAACCACAGCCTGAAGCGGCGTTCGGATTGGTGACCTGAAAAGCTGCGCCGCCAAGAGACTCGACGAAATCCACGGCACTTCCTCGCACCAGGTCGAGGCTCATTTCATCAACGACGAGTGAAACACCATCGGTTTGAGCCAAAGTGTCACCTGGCTCGGGGGCATCGGCCAGACCGAAGCGATACTGGAAGCCGGAGCAGCCCCCTCCTTCGACCGACAGACGCAAAATGGCTGGTTTGCCCTGCCTGGAGGCGATCGCGGCCACGCGCTTGGCAGCGCTCGGCGTCAAAGTGATGGTTTCTGCAGCTTCCAAGTCCATGTCTGCTACATAATCGCTGTCAGAGGTAACCGCAAGCAAGCGCGGTTTTTCATAATTCAAGCAACGGCCAATCCCCACAATGCAAAAAAAAGGGCCGGTCCGAAGACCGACCCTCTTTTTTGCCAAACCATAAGGTCCGGCGATAGGCTTACATGCCCGAACCCGGACCGTAGGTGATTTCCACGCGACGGTTCTGCAGTTCGCGAACGCCGTCGGCGGTCTGAACGCGGTTGCGCGTTTCACCGAATGCCTCGGTGCTGATCGCACTGGCCGGGATGTTCCGCGAGACCAGATAGGCCTTGACGGAGTCGGCACGGCGCTGGGACAGACCCACGTTATAGGTGGCTGCACCCGAACGGTCGGCGTGACCAGCAAGCATGACCGGCACCGAACCGCAGTTGCCATAAGCAGCGACGGCGTTGTCGAGGATGGTCGCAGCTTCCGGAGTGATGTTCGACTTATCGAAGTCGAAGAACACAATGTACGGACCCTTCTCGCAAACCGGCGGCGGCGGAGGAGGGGGCGGCGGAGGCGGCGGGGGCGGCGGGGGCGGCGGCGGCGGCGGGGGCGGGGGCGGGGGAGCCGCTTCTTCACCACCGAAGTTGTAGATGATGCTGCCCAGGATCGAGTGGCTGCGGAAGCGGCCATCGAAATCACGTCCACCAACGTCGAGCAGGCTGACCGAGTCGCTGTTGAAGAAACGGTACTTCAGGCCGACGTCCCAGCTGTCGCTGAGCGGAGCGCGAACGCCCGCGAGAACCTGCCAGGCAAAGCCCGTGTCCGAATCGTTTAGGAATGCGGCGCGACCCGGGCGGGTTGCAGCCGCCGTAATGTCGGTGCGAGCAACGCCGACACCGCCGCCGACAAAGCCCTGCAGGCCATCATCTTCACCAAAGTCGATCAAACCGTTCAGCATGAAAGACAATGCATTGGCCGAGCCGACTGCAGCAGAAAGTCCGGTGAGGGGACCCAGCGGAGCGCCGCGAGCGATCGGAACAGTGGACGTCAGATTGTTGACATCGGATTCGCGGTAGCTGACTTCCGATTCAAGACGAAACGGACCGAAATCGTAACCAACGATCGCACCCAGATCGTAACCGGTCCGGTTGTCAAGCGTCACAGCATTGTTCACCACGCCGACATCGAACTCGATGTCCTCGACGATCATGGCGCCACCTTCGACGCCGACATACCACTGACCGTCGCGGGCGAAAGCCGGCGTCGTCAGGGCGGTAGATGCCAACGCCAGTCCAACGACTAACTTGCGCATGTTTATTCCCCTTATAATTAGGATTTGGAACGACAACTCGGCAACGTTACTAACGCCTAGTCGGTTGCCACGCAAGCGCGGTTTTGGCTGGAGTGTTGCCGAAATGTCGCCATTTCAGGGGGTGTCGCGCAAAAAATGCACCTGCCGTCAGAGCGTGCATGTGTTACCCGCCAGTCAAGGTAACGCCACGAATCATAACCTCATATTACACTTAAGATCAATCATGTAACGGCGAGAAGTCCCGCGTGTCTGAGAGCGGTAAGCAGCGCGACAAGCGACGAGCGCGCTTCAAGATCGACGATGGTTCCACCGCTCGGGCTATCGACTGAGGCGGGAGCCAACCATTGCGTCCCGTCGAAGGTTCGCAATAGACCTGCTGCCCGATCCAGCATCCGCATACCCGCCACGGGACGCGCAAAACGCCAGCCGCCTTCGCTGAAAATGGCAATCTGCGAGGCTCTTCCCGTCCATGCACCCGTAGCGGATTCGTCGATGATCCACGCTTCCCCGTTCGCAGGGGTGAGCATGGAAGGATCGCCGGCGACAGCCATGACCGATCCCACCAGCAGCGCATCGATGATGATCAGCGCCTCGTTATGGGTGATCTCCTTTTGCGACTGCGCGGCATGAAGCAATGGCATCGAGAAGTTTGGAGTGTGGCTCATGGACAGGTTTCCTCCGATAGACAGATCTCACCGCGGCAATGGAACGGTCACGGCTGATGACACGCCCAATGCACCGCGCTGGACGATCAGCGCATCGAGCGACACCGTCGCGGCAGAACGAAAGTGCGCCATTGTTACGGTATCAATCGCAAGGCTCGGTGCCGCGACCTCGATGGCTGCGACCTCGGTGCCATCTGCTAGAATGATGACTCGGTAGGCTTCGAACGCCTCGTCGAGCGGCACCTCAACCTGATCGCGCCAGGCAAATCCGCTTCGACTGCGACGGACCCAGCGCAGGGTGACGCTCCCGTCGGCATCGACATCGCAAACCGGATGCACGGGTGCCAGGGGTCGCATCGCACGACCGATATCGGTCAGACCGGCATGCACAGGCACGGCATCGCCCCTGCCTTGTGCCAGAGCCTGAAAATCCGGGCGAGCACTCACCCGGTCCGGATCGACCAGAACCAGGGCATCATTCACAAGGACAAAGCTCTCGTCGGTCCCGTGAGCGGAGATAGCGTCTTCCGTCCCGCCGCGACCCCGCCACAATCCACTCAACCGGAATGTCCGGTCTCCCATCGGTTCTGCCCGCGCAAACTGCAAGAGCTCGCGGCCCACCATCGCCATATTGGCACCACGCGACAGGGCATCGTCGTCAGCATTGGCGAGCACAAATGGGCCGTCGCGCACCAGCTCGACAGTGATCGTGTTGAGATCGTCGCGGATGAGCGACGACCCCGGACCAGGGCCGACAACCACGTCTCCCAGCGTGGCTCCAATCCGCAGGAAATCGAGTATTTCGCCTGGCAACGCCGCATCGTCGGCTTCATAGACATGGGCACCGCGCCAGCCTGGCTGACGCCCAGCGGCAGCGATGCCGATATGGGGATGGCTCATGGGGCGGTCCATCGGCGAGGGCAGATCGAAAATCGCCAGTCGGGTCTCTCCGATCGGACCATCCGGTGAACTGATGCTGCGTCCCGGATCGCTTACCTCGGTTGAAGCGCCAGAGGCTTTGCCACGGCTTTCCAGTTCGAGATCGACCCCCTCCGCGCCCCACTGCCATCGCCGGACCAGCCACTCGCCCGCCATGCCCTCGATTGCGACCACCTTCCC
This sequence comes from Blastomonas natatoria, assembly GCF_003201955.1. Taxonomy (GTDB): domain Bacteria; phylum Pseudomonadota; class Alphaproteobacteria; order Sphingomonadales; family Sphingomonadaceae; genus Blastomonas; species Blastomonas natatoria. Next base: position 268,173 of record NZ_QJJM01000003.1, on the reverse strand, counting down.
AGGGAGCAGGTCCATATCAAACAGCGCCAGCCTCAATCGGATGCGTTCTCGTCCGTCGCGATCCAGCCTCAGCAACTCGTTGACCCGCTGCTGCGCGCGTCCGGCCGTCATGACTGCGGGAACGTCGATGTGCTCTACACGGCCATCAGAGCTTGCACCTGCGCGCCTGAGCCCCGGTTGATAGTCGCGCTCAGGCTCGTAATATCGCAGCGCCAGCGCTCCTGTTGCGCGCACCGACCTGCGCCGTTCCAGAAACCCGATCGCTTCCTGCTCACGCGGAAGCAACATCCTGTTGGTGATGGTCATGTCAGGCCCGGCAGCCGCTTCACGCCAGGCCGTTCGCAAAAACCCATCTTCTTCGGAAAGCGCCACGGGAAAGCCTGCGGCGATGGCCTGGATGGCATCGCGCCGGGTGTCTCCGGTCAAGCTCCAACCGGCGACCGCCTGGTCACCCCTCGGAGACGGTAGTGCGTCCACCAGTTCCGCCATCAGCCGGTTCAGCTGGACTTCTCCATCGGTGCCGATGACTTCGAAGGTGAGCGAGGGGATACGGTTACCAAACTCCTCGAGCGCCATGTCCTCGAACACGGCATAAGCGAGACCGCGATAGGCAGGGCATTGTCCGACCCCCTCGGCGGCAGCGATCAGCGGATCGACGGACTGGTCCCCATGCCCGTCATGCAGTCTGAAATCCGTCTCGCTGGTGAATACGCCATCTGCGCCGCGCAACAGGTTGCCCTCGGCCCAAATGCGCCCCACGCTCGCGATCGGTCTGGCGGAAAGGGCGACAGCAAAGGATACGGAATAGCTGTAGCGCGTCGTACCGGGTCGCCCCTTTCCTCCGCCTTCACGGATGCGGCGCTCCTTGAGATCGGTGGCCCAGATCACGGTACCCGCAATCCGCGCGCGGCCATGTACATGCGCAAAGGCGCTGCCATATTGCGAGCTCTGCACGGCGAGATCGACCAGCCTGGGACCTTCGCGATCCCGGGGCCGGAACAGCAAGGTCTGGTCGACCGTCCGCCCTAAAAGTGCCCCCAAGGCCCCGCCCAATGGACCGCCGACCAGAGTGCCGACGGCGCTCAATACCAATGTTGCCATTGCCTGCTCTCCCTACCGGATCTGCCAGCGCCGCCGGATCGGCCACGGCACGGGCAGCGGAGAAGCAACGACCCGGCCAAGCCCGGCATGCGCATGTACCAGCAGACCCATGCCAATGATCATCACATGGAACTGGCCCGAATTCGGCTCGCACAGCAGAATATCCCCCGGCCGATCTGGCCTGACGTCCTCGACTTCCGTCAATCCGCATGACGATGCCCAGTCATCAAAGCGGTCCAGACAGCCACCGCGCAGCCGGTAAGCGATCGGCGCATCGACGCTGCGGCCGACCCGCTCCAGCGCTGCAGCCAGCACCCCGACACAATCCAGCCCGGTGGCCGGATCGCGTCCGTGAAAACGGAAAGTGCAGCCGACCAATCCGTGTGCCGCCTCGGCCAGGCCGATGGACATATCCATGTCAGAATGTCGCAAAACGGGTGAGCAGATCATTGCCGGGCAGGTGCGGCTCACCGCGAAAATTGTGTGCATTTTCGAACCTGTTGGCACAGGTGGCAAAGCTCTTGTCGCACCCCTCGACCAGCAGCGCCCGATCGCCCGGCTGCGCGGGTGACGCCAGCTGCGTTTCCAGAAGAAGCGCTCCGCCTTCCTGCCCCACTATTCGGGCCTGAAGCCCGGCATTGTCTCCGTCGATCCAGCGCAGCAGTCCATGCGCAAGACGTTCCGCTCCGACTTCATCGACGCCGGCAAAGCGCAGACTTTCGTCTTCCACTGCCGACAGCGCGGCGACCTGTTCGAAGCGGGTGCGGCTGAGCCCGCAGCCGGGACCGCAAAAATCCGCGCGGCAGGATGGAGAGGACACCGGTGCAAACGGGCGATCCAGCCTGGCCTTGATTCCACGAAGTTCGGCGGAAAAGCGCTGCCCCTGAACCGATAATGCGCCCAGATGCCCATGCCAGAACCACATGACACCGTCCTGCGGCCTTTCCCAATCGGCAAGACCCATGGCGATTGCCGCCTGATCCCACCGCCCTGCTTCGAGATCGTCCTGACGTATCAGCACATGGCTGAGCGCACCGCCGACATCCATGTCGAGCGGCTCCAGGCCGTCGTCCATCTCGATCGCTGAAGGCAACATCCCGGGCGCTGCATGATAGCGGACGTGATCGATGATCAGATCCCGATCATGCGCTACGAAACCGAGCGCAATTCCGTCAGCACGCTCGATCCGCCACAGCATAGCGATGGTTTCCAGCGGGCGGTCGAACCAGCGCGTTCTCATACCGCCTCGCGAATCTCGACCAGAGGCACCGAGGCCGCAACGCCGGCGGCAAATGTGGCTGCGCCTACCGTCAGTTCGTCGGTGGCGAAGCGAACCGGCACGTCGAAAAGATAGCCGGCTCGAATTTCTGCCCCAGGTGCGGGCGGTGTCGCGAAACGCACCACGCCCCCCTGCTGCAGCGACCATCCGTTCACGGGCGCCCCGTCAATCGACACCAGCAAGGAACCTTCGACGGGCCGGGTGATCCTGCGCTGCTGACCCTCGGTAGGATCCCCGTAATGCTTGATCAATGCAAAGTCGGAGCGAACCCCGTCTCCCTCCCCCAGCAGCTGGTCGGAATGATGCGGGGCTGCGCCATCCTCAGCCGAACTGCAGTCGAGCGGATCGCGCAGGCGAAAGCCGCGCGCTGCGCCCCGCCGCGCGCGGAAGAAGCGGACAAGATCGGCACAATCGGCCTCAGATCGGATACCCGGGCCGACATCGAAGCTCAGGCTCGCATCGGCCCACAGGCTGTTGCGGGTCTCATGGCCGCTCACGGACTGGAAGACCTGGGTGGAAAAGCGGCTGGTGCATTCAGCCTCCCGGCCGATCGCAAGCGGAAACAGCACATCGTCAAAGGCCTGCATCGCTTCTGCTCCTTCTGGCTGAAGATCGAAATAGGTGAACCCGTCGCGCGTCACCTGCGGCAGCGCCCAGATCAACGTTTCGGCGACCCCGCGTCCCTTGGCCATGTCTGCAGACAGCGCGATGTTGGCCCAGACCTGCGCCTGTTCCGGCCGCAGCACGAATCCGCTCATGTAATGCTGCCGGGCGAGCGGGTACCCCAGCCGCTGCTGCATGAGGTCGAGGCCCGCCTGATGGTCGGCAAACCGCCCCTCGATCACCCAGTCATAGTCTTCGAGCTGCAGCACATCGAAAGCCGGCCATGCCCAGCCAAGGGGCACGTTCGCGCGCCGGGCCTCGGGCGCTGCGCTGTCCAGCACTGTCGGAAGATAGACCAGCACCAGCGATTCCACTGGCCGCGGCGCAACGGCAGCGCGGACAGCGCCGACAAGAGCCAGGGTCGAGTCCGCCAGAATAGCACCCGCCTGATCGAGCATCGACGTCTGCGCCGCATTCATCGGTCCACGAATGCTCGGGATCGAGACACTGGCCGTGCCAAAGGCCTCGCTGGCCGCATGGTCGTAGAGGCAGATTCGGCCATCGGGCATGATCCACCACCAGGGCTCGCCCACCTGGAAGCGAACTGGCAGGTCTGCTTGAGCCATGATCTGCGCAAACGCGACCCCGACCGCCTGCAGATAGCCCATGGCATCGGGATTGGCAGGACTGAGCAGGGTCGAGGGCGGCTCCCAGCCCGTCAATGCGGGATCGCCATTTTCGGCGCGCTGCTTCCAGCCGGACGGGCAATGAACATCAAAAAGCTCGTATGACAGCGAGATGATCGGGCTGAGCCCCCAGCGCTTTGCCTCGTGCGCCAGATTGCGATGCCATGCTGCGCAGGGCGGGCAGATCGCCCCGCCGGCCGTCGTCACGAGCAGGTCTTCGCCAACGCGAGCCAGCGAGAAATAATGGCTCATGCCGACATAATGGTTGATCGACCCCCGATACCCCAGGCCGATGATGTTGCGAACGATCCGCGCGGGTGCGAGATTGAAGCTGTCGTCATAGGCGGTCGCCATCGCCAGGCCGTGCGGGGGAACAAGCACATCGCCGATCTCCAGGATCGAACGCGCGCCGTCGCAGGCAATCTCGGTCAGTTCGACCCAGCCATCGGCAGGGCTGGCCAGCGGTCCGGGCGTCGCATCGTAGCCGGGAGGGACCAGCGAAATGAACATCCGGTCGATATCGGCAGGATAGACCGGCTCGGCCTCATCGGGCAGCGCGAAGCCGCCTGACAGAGCGGAAAACGGCAATCGTATCCGGGCATCCTCCGGCGTCCCGCTCGCATAGTTCCAAAGCCGCACATACCAGCTGCGCGGTACGCCTGCGGCATCGCGTCCCTCGACCGTCAGCGTCGGGCCGTGCACCGCATCAAGCGGCTTGATCCCCGACGACCGCCACCGAAAGCTCAAGCTGGTACGACTGTAATCGCGATCGGTCGCATAGGCGAGCAACGGGTGATCGAAGTGATCCTCGCTGTCCCAGATAAGCCCGGCCAGCGCATCGCGATCGTGGAACTGGACATCGACGCGCAGCGCGTCCGGCGCAGGTGTGACCACCGACGCCATCATCGGACGCGGGAAGTTGACCGTCCAGAAGCGCGGATCGAACCGCTGAACATGGCTCCTGGCCTGATCGCGGCCTGCCTTGCACAACCAATAGGGCATGGCCTCAATCCTGCATCAGGGCACGGCGCACGGCGCGCGCGACCTGTCGACTGGATGCCTGGAGCGCAGCAGGCGCGGTCTGCTGGCCGGCGTGAATGCTGATCGACACGCGCACATCGCGCGCGCCTGCGCTGCCCCCGGGTTCGACACGGCCATAGCCTTGCGGAACGAAAAGCTCGGGCCCGCGCTCGCCGACCAGATAGGGGCGACCCGCCGTAACTGGCCCGCCAGTCGCGCGACCTGGCAGACCGAGCAGCGCAGACAGCAGGCCGACCGGCGGGGAGGCACCGCCATCCGCGCCGCCGAGCCCGAGCGCCGCAATGCCTTTCTGGATCGCAGCCGCGGCGATCTCCTCCATCACCGCCAGGGCGATGCGCTTCAGATCCTCAAACCCCAGCGAACCGCGCCGAAGCGCCGTCATCAAGCCACGTTCGAGCACCTGCCCCGCGCGGCCAAGGCCTTCGATCAGTACATTGTCAATCTGGCCGCGCATCACGGCGACATCGCGGCCAAAGCCCTGGGTATCCGCGCGCACACTGACCAGCAGCTGCTCGATTTCTTCATCCATCGGGTGTCTCCGGTTCGTCGGGGAACAGGGTCTGCAGGGCCGCTATCGCTTCAGCCGATGGCGGCGCGGACACCGGATCGCCAGGCAAAGTCAGCGAGGCTGCCAGTTCGTCCGGCGTCGCCTGCCAGAATTCCCGTGGTCGCCAGCCGAGCATTCGCGCTGCGATTCCCGCGAGGACCTTGGCTCCATCGGCAAAACGTGCCCGGGTCATCGGCCCTGCAAAATCTGCCGGAGCAGGATCTTGAGCACGGGTGTCAGCGCCAGGAGCCCGACATCGGCCAGGGCGTGGGCAAACCCTTCGCGGTCGAACGGACAGGTTCCGGCCACGCGGCAGTGCCAGAACAGCGCCACCAGTTCCGCCAGGCCCAGCCGGCCAGCGGCTGCGCGCTCGACCAGATCGAACAGCGGCCCGATTTCCTGCTCTGCCGCCACCAGGGCATTGAAGCTGGGGCGCAACAGCACCTCGTGCCCGGCAAGTTGGAGCATCGCCTCGCCCCGGACATGGTTGGCCACGGCGCTCACAGGCTCTCCACCGCGCCGGAGCTTTCCAGCGCCATCGAGTAGTTGCGTTCGCCATTGAAATCGCCGGCATATTCCAATCGTGCGACGAGAAAGCGGCCGCGCATCCGTGCACCGCTCTCGAAGCTCAGCTCGTAATCGTCGAGCGTCCCGTTCATCGCGTGCACGCGGATCGCGTCTTCCGCATCCGAGCCGAGAAACAATCCGGCGGCGGAGACCGAGACCGATCGCACGCCAGCGCCCGAAAGCAGCTCGCGCCAGCCGCCGCTGCCCTTGTGCGTGATCACGACCGGCTCGCCATTGATCGCCAGCTGCGTGGTGCGCAGCCCCGCAACGGTGCGATAGGCCGGCGGGCTTGCCCCATCGCCGATCTTGAGCAGGAAGGCGCTGCCTTTTTCCGCTGTCATGTCATGTCCTTTCGTCAGAGAGCCAGCAGCCGCGCCCGGTAATCGAGCGTGGCAAGCCAGAGTTCGCCAAACCGCACCGTGCGGCTCCGCAGGGGGTGCAGGCTGACCAGCTGGAAGCTGCTTCCGGTGCGCGGCATGGTCATCAGCCGCAGGTCGAGAGCACCGCCGATCGCTGACACCGGCGCTGCATCGGATGATCCATCGCGGATCGAAAAGGCCAGCCGCACTTCCCGCCCAGGACGGTCCTTGGTGCCCCAGTCGGTCGCCAGCACGTCGTCGAGCAGGACATAGGGCGCCGCGATCCGCGCCGGGCTGCGGTGGAACACGCCATTGACCTGCGTCAGCAGCGCGGCATCGCTGGCGAGCCAGTCGATCACGGACAGCACAAAATCCTGTTCCAGGCTCATCGCCCCAATCTCCCAAGCCATCGCAGTCCGGCATCGAGCCACCGTCGGCGCAGCAGGCCTCGCCCGAAAAGGCGCACACGGCCCCTGTCGCGAACGATGCGGATATCGGGCCACTGGATCTCGATCTGATCACACATCTGCTGGGCGCGACGTTCGGCCCTGCGCTCACCGATCTGCAAGGCACGACGCAGCAGGGCGCTTCCGAAGCGGTGGTTCACAGCCGCATCCTCCGCCAGGGGCGCCAGAGTGCCGCGACCATGGCAGGCGGGGCTGCGTCAGCGGAATCGCGCGCCAGATGGACATGCGCCGCCAGCCGGATGATGCCCTGGCGCAAAGGTTCGGGCAGGTCACCCCATTGCGAGGCCAGACCCGCCATATAGCGGACCTCGATCCGCCCTGCCGATCCCGGGTGCAATACCCGGACCCGGCCCGTCCCATCGGCTGAGATGTCGATTGCATAGGCATCTTGCGCCAGGGCAAAGACCTCGCCGTCGGCGGAAAGGCCCTGCACCCCGGTGATTGCACTGACCGGCTGTGCGCTCAGCATCTGCCAGTTGCGGGCCACCGCCAGCGTCTCGCGATGCTGTCGGACAAGGAGCGCCTGGCCGATGAATTGTTCGCAAAGGTCCGCTGCGCTGCGCAGATGCCCGATCAGCATGGCATCATCATCGTCGCGGGTGATGTGCAGAAAGGCACGCGCTTCGGAAAGGGCGAAAGGCGCGAGCGGGGCGGCATCGCTGGTCACCAGAGCCATCAGCGATGCTCCACCCTGACGGTAATCGAGCGTTCGTCGATCTCACCGTTGGTCAGCGTGACGCGGTTGGTCAGCGCATAGCTTGCTCCCGAGCGCCCGCCGGCAATCGTCACCAGAGCAGATAGTCCGTCATGGCCGGAAGCCAGCACGGTCAGCCCGTCGGGCTCGGCAGGGATCACCTGCCACTGGCTGGCGGAGACGAGGTTCGCACCCAGATAGGCCGCGCCCCAATCGACGCGATAGTCGGTCCGGCTGTCCGGATCCTTCACCAAAAGGCTCATTGTTCTTCCCTCTTCAGGATTTCAGGGGCGGGGGCGGCGTGGCACGAGGGGTGCGGTTCGGCCCGCGGGCGGACGATGGTTTGCGATGCGCGCCGCTTCGGCCAGGGGTCCGGTCGCAGAGCCTGCCCCCCCGCGCAGCACCCCGCCGCACAAGGCTGCGCCGCTCAGTGCATCAGCCTGCAGCATGGTTGCTCTCCGGCTCGATCAGCGCCGCGATGTCGTGCGCGATCACTGCAACGAGGAACAGCGCCAGCTGGTCTGGCCGGATGCCGAAGCGGTCTTGCTCCGCGCCATCATCGTCGATCCAGCGGTCATGGCAGCACCAGGCATAGCGGCGCCAGTCCAGGCCGTGCTCGGTCAGGATCGCAAACGCGCGCTGCGCGCGCAGGCCGAAATGAAGACGCGCTTCATCCGGCCCCTTGGTCGTGCGCGCATCCAGCCACTGGTACAGGCCGAGCTCGCGCATCAGCGCGCGTCCGGCAGCAATCTCCTGCGCTTGCAGCGGCCCCAGCCAATGCTTGTCGCGCGCGTCTGATGTATTGATGGCGCCGGTCGCAGCATAGACCTGCGTCCAGCGCCGACTGGCCGAGCCCGATGCAGAATAATTGTCGAAGGCAGGACGCAGGCCGGTCGATACGATCTGCACGGCAGGGATATGCCCGGCACCGCCCACGCTGATGTTCAGCGTGTCGCCTTCTTCCGTCGCCCACAGACCGACATGCCCGCCCCCGTCCAGCAGTACCAGCCCTCCGCCAAATGCCCCTTCAAGGGTCAGCGCTGCGGATCGGTTTGCAAAGGGATCGAAGCCCAGCCAACGGACGTGGACCGGGCTCGCAGCATTGGGAGTGCCGATACCCAGCCGGCCCGTTGCGCCCAGGCGGGCGCGTTCGATTCCTCCCACAGAAATGGCCAGAGCGCCGGGCTCGGGACGGAACAGACCGGTCGAGATGTCTCCTGCAAAATGGAGCGCTGGCGATGCGGCATTGCCGTCCTGCAGCGCCAGCGTGGCATGATCATGGGCTGCAGCAGCATAGCTGCCTGCTGGCTGCTTGCCATCCAGCACGGATTGAAGGCCTTCCACCTCGGTCAGGTCGTGGCGATGGGTCGGCACGTCCTGCCGATCCGCAAACCAGGCAGAGGCCACTGTCAGGGTCACGATCTTCAGGCCCGGAAGAAAATCCACGAGGCCATTGGCGCTTGATGAGGCAAGCACGCTGTGTCTCACCAGGCTGGTGCCGTCACATTCGCCTTCGCCAACCTCCCATTGCTGCTCGTGAGCGACCCCGGCAATCGCGTAATGAAAGCGCGCGCCAACCGGTACAGCCTCGGCAAATCGGCGGTGGCCTGGCGTTGCGCCGGAAAGTGCCAGCGCGCCGGTACCCGCGCCGGTTGAGGTTTCGCGCACCAGATCGGCAAAGACGAGTTCGGACATGGCTCAATCCCGATGAAAGACATGGAAATGCCCGCGCGGCGGGGGAAACCGCGCGGGCTCGCACCCTCTGGCAGAGAGTGATCGGACAGGATCGGTGGCTTCAGCTGGCCGCGAATTTCATCAGCTTGATCGCTTGCGAATTCATCACCTGCCCGCCGATCCGCTTGGTCGCATAGAAATGCACGAAGGGTTTGTTGGTGAAGGGATCGCGCAGGATGGTCGTCGCGCTGCGTTCGGCGATCAGATAGCCGGCGCGGAAATTGCCGAACGCGATCGAGAGGCTGTTCGCGGCGATGTCAGGCATGTCCTCGGCCTCGACCACCGGATAGCCGAGCAGCGTTGCCGGCTGCCCCGCGGCCAGCGAGGGCTGCCACAGGAACGCGCCGTCATCGCTCTTCATCTTGCGGATGCGCGCCAGCGTCGACGAGTTCATCACGAAGCTCGCCCCCTGGCGATAGGCGGGGCGCAGCGCATGGACCAGATCGACCAGCCGGTCCTCCGGCGACACGCTGGCGAAATTGCCGTCCGCACCCGAGGCGACATATTGCAGCGTGCCGAAGGCGCGCGCGGCATCGTCCTGCGGCGTGGGCGTACCGTTGAGGAACCCGCGCGGCCGGTTGGTGCCATTGCCGTTGATGAACGCCGCCCCTTCGGCCCGCGCGAATTCCTCGGCAATTTCGCCCGCCAGCCAGCTTTCGACGTCGAACGCTGCGTCATCCAGCATCGCCTGGCTCGCCGCCGGATTAGCATAGAGCTCACCCGACGGCGGGGCGACTTCGGCAAAGGCCGGCGTGTCGGTCTCGGGCCGCGCCGCCGTTTCGCTCACCCAGCCCGAGGGCGTCCCGCCGGTGGTGACGAGCTTGCGGTAACCCGCCGTGCCGGTCTGCACGACCTGTGCGATCGCGCGGATCGGGGAGATATCGGCGAGCGTCCGGGCGATCAGCGCGTCGATCTCGCGCGGCACCGCGAAGCCGCCATCGGGACCGGTGGTCGCGGTGAAGCTCTTCACCCCGGTTTCCAGCCCGCGCCGCAGATACTGGTCGACAAAGCTCTTGGTCTCGGGCGCCCGGTCCTCGTCGCTGCCCAGCGAGGGACGCGCGCCGGTACGAGCGATCCGCTCTATCCGCTCGCGCATCGTCGCGCCTTCGGCGCGGATAGCCTCGACATCACTTTTCACGCCATCGAGCCCGGTCTCGAGCGCGGCGATGCGCTCTTCATGCTCCTCGGCAGCGAGCAGGCTGTCAAACGAGGCCTCGAGCGGATCGGCTTCGGCCTTCAGTTCGAGGGGATTTGAGGGGATATCCATCTTTTCTTCCTTCCGTTCAGGGATCGCACGGGGAAAATCCCCGGATTGCGGGCACAAAAAACCCCGCCGAAGCGGGGCAGCTGGGAAAAAGGGAAACGCTCAGCGCGCCATGTGAACCTTCGCCCCCGGCATCATCGGCACGCTGACCAGGCTGATTTCGACGAGATCGAGATCGATCAGTTCACGCGGCGCGCTGCCTTCGGAATGACGCACGCGATAGCCGAAGCTGAGGCCGCGCGCCGCACCGCTCCGCAGGGCGGCCTCAGCTTCGTCGGCATCCGGTACCAGCGCCGCGATGACCCGCAGTCCGCGCCGGTCCTCCTGCGCCAGCGTCACAGCGCCGATGCGCCGATCGGGCCGGTGCTGCCAGAGCAGCGGCAGCGGCTGGCGCAGATCGGCCAGCGACCGCGCGAACGCCCCGCGCCGCACGATATCGCCGCCGCGATCCACCTTGTCGAACAAAGCGGCATAGCCAGCCAGGCGGAACGTCAAAGCACCATCTCGCCCAGGCCCAGTTGCACCGCCAGCGCTGCAAGCAGCAGCGCCATGACGCCGCGAATGAACTTGTCGAAGGTCTGGCCCCAGATGCCCGAACGTGCATCGCGCCAGCCCTGCAGCAGTTCGCGCAGCTCGCGCAGGTCGTCGCCAGCGCGTGCATCGGCGAGGCCGATCCGTGCCAGCGCCCGGGCAGCACCCAGATCGCCTGCCTCCTCCACCACCGCCCGCAGCGTGGCAATGTCCGCGCCTTCCTCTGCCGCCTGAGCCAGAAGGCTGGCGAGCATGTCCTCGCTTTCCATCATCCTGATATCCCCAGCATCGCCCGCTTTTCTTGCGGAGAGAGAAAGTCTGCCGCCCCCACCTGTTGCCAGAGCATCTCGCGATCCTCGGACAGTGCGGGCACCTTGTCCCGGTCGACAGCCAAAGCGGCACCCGGCCACCAATGCTCGAGCCCCTCGGCCAGCGCGGCGGTGATCTTGTCTGCCAGCGGCAGCAGCGTGAGCCGCCACAGTGCGCGATTGGCCTCGCGATAATTGGCATAGGTATTGTCGCCCGGCAGCCCGAGCAGCATCGGCGGCACCCCGAAGGCGAGCGCGATCTCGCGCGCCGCATTCGACTTGAGCGCGACGAAGTCCATGTCCGCTGGTGACAGGGCCATGCTCTGCCAGCTGAGCCCCCCTTCGAGCAGCATCGGCCGCCCGGCATTGGCGTGGCCGGCAAAGCTCGCCTCGAGCTCGGCCTTCAACCGGTCGAACTGTTCGGGCGTCAGCACCCCGCCGGGCTCATCCGGGCGATAGACAAGTGCGCCCGAGGGACGCGCAGCATTGTCGAGCAGCGCCTGGTTCCAGCGCCCGGCGGCATTGTGCACCGCCACCGCCCGCGCCGCTGCGCCCAGGCAGCCGAGACCATAATGGTCATCGCTGGGGTGAAACGCCTTGATATGGACGATCACCGGCGCACCATCGCCCTCTTGCGCCGAGAGCCGGGAAACGCTGTCGCCGACGCGGTACACATAAGCAGCTGGCCAGCCGCGCTCGTCGGGCTCGATGCTCACCCGGTCCGGGCGCAGCGCGAACAGCTCGGCGGGCCTGCCGTCGGCATCGCGCAGGAACTGCACATAGCCATTGCCGTGCAGCAGCAGATGCGCCGCCAGCGTCTCAAGCAGCCCCTGGCCCGCGCTGGTCGCGGACACGAGTGCGGTAATGGCTGGATCGGACCCGAGCAGCGGCGCGCCGCCCACCCCTTCGGCCACCAGTCGCACCGCGCGCTGGGCGATGGGATTGTCGCAATAGGCGGCGCGCACCTGCTCGGCATGGCTGAGCGGCGGATCGGCGAGCGCCAGGCTCCACGGGCCTGTGAACGCGCGCGCCAGCACCGGTCGGTCCCGCGCCGCACCCTTGAGCGCAAGCGCAAGCTGCTTCCAATATCCCATATCATGTCTCCAGCGATCGGATGCGCGGGGTGCCGCGCCGTCCCAGCATCAATTCGGTCAGCGCCCAGACCAGCGCATCGGCCCGGTCGGGGGAGCGGCCCGGCCCCTGATAGGTGCCACCTGCCATCAGGCCGCACATCTCGTCCTCCAGTCTGGCAAAGGTGCCGCAATGGACCACACGGCCCGCTTCGTAGAGCGCGGCCACCGGCTCGGCCCTTGCCGCCTTGCCCCGGCTTGCGTGCACCAGCCGCACCGGCAGCGCGATGTTCGAGGCGCGCAGTACCGCGCCTACCATCTCGCCGCCCTGATTGGCCTCGGCGATGATCCGGTCCGCGCCCCAGGCATCGGACGCGTTCGCCACAGCGCGCGCCCAGCCTTCGGGCGAAGCCCCTTCGACCGAGCAATCCGCCAGCACCGCTGCCCGGCCATCGTCCTGCAGCGCGCAGACAATGATCCCGCACGCATCGCCCGAAGACCCTGCAGGTGGATCGACCCCGATCACGACACGCACACAACCTTCAGCGCTCCAGCGGATACGGCACGCCTCGATCAGGCTGCGGCTCCACAAGGCGCCGTCGATGTCCTCGAGCAGTTCGCCTTCCAGCTCCTGCCGCCCCAGCGCCGTGCCGCCATAATGCCGCTCGACCGCCGCGAGGAACGCGGGCGGCAGGTTCGCGCGATTGGCATGGCTGCTGCCCCGGCTGATGACGAGGCCCGGATCATCGAGCAATCGTCGCACCAGCGGCACGGCACGCGGCGTGGTCGTCGCGCAGATCTGTGGCAGTCGTCCGACCCGCAGGCCGAGCTGCAGATTGTCCCATGCCGCCATCGCGCGACCCGAAGCATTGTCCCATTTGGCAATCTCGTCGCACCAGGCATGGCTGTGCTCGGGTCCGCGCAGGCCTTCCGGCTCGGCAGCAGAGAACAGCACCGCCTGCGCCCCGCCTGGCCAGCGCAAGCGGCGCAGCGAGGGTTCCCATTGCGGTCGCGTCGACTCGGGCGCGATCGCCAGCAGCCCGCTCTGCCCCTCGACCATGACACTGCGCGCCTCGGCCAGGTTTGCTGCGACCAATGCGATGCGCGCATCGGCAATCGATTCGCCGATCTGCCGCACCCATTCCGCTCCGGCGCGCGTCTTGCCAAAGCCCCGGCCTGCGAGGATCAGCCAGGTCCGCCAGTCCCCCGCCGGTGCCAGCTGTTCGGGCCTCGCCCAGAACGGCCAGTGAAACTCAAGCGCCGCAACTGCGCCATCGGAAAGACCGTCCAGATAGAGGCGCGCGGCCTCGCCCGGCATGGCCGCCAGCCTTTCGGCCAGCGACAGATGCTTCATGCGGCACCTGATCCCGGTGCTGCGGAGGCTGTGTCATTCGAGCGCTGGTCGTCTTTCGTGCTGCCATCCAGCCGCTGGCGGATCTGCTCCAGCGTCGCAGCCAGCTGGTCACGCGCTGTTCTTGCAAGTTGCGGCTCGGCAGGTGGATCGCTGCGGGTCTTCTCGGCGCTCTGCTTGTAGGCCATCAGCAGCTTCAAGCCTTGCGCATCGTCAAATTCGGTCGCCCTGCCGATGCTGCCGTCAGGCCGCTTGACCGGCTTGATCGTGCCGAAGCGCGCGGTCTTGAGCATGCGGAATTCCAGCTCGTCATAGCCGGTCGCAATCGCCATCTGCCAGCCCCGGCTGAACGCCGGGCACGTCGCGCGCAGCCGATAGACTGCCGATCGCGAAACTCCGGCACGCCTCGCCGAAACCGAGACGTTCGACGTTTCGGCAAGATGGTCGAGAAAGGCGCACAGGCTTTCCTCCGACAGGCTATCGGACAAGGCATTCTCCGCTGGGTACAGGAAATCCGAGAAAGCCTGTTGCCGGGAAGCTTCCGACTCGCGTTATCTCGATGTTCTTGTTTTGTACCTATTCAGCGTGACGATGTCAAGCAGAAATAACCAGATTGGTTAGTAGGCTTCGTCAGGGGGCGGCGGATCCTGCAGCAGGTTGAGACGGCGCAGTGCCAGGGCAGCCAGGCGCTGCGTCTCGCTCTTCCGCCGGGCCGCCGCCAACGGGCGGGTCGCCGCAGGGCGAACAATCTCGGCATCATAGGCATCGGCGATGATCAGACCGGTTGCATCGGGAAGAAAGGCCTCGCCGGAAACCAGCCCCGCATCGAGCGATGGACACAGTCCCCAATAGAAACGGTCGCAATGGTCCAGATATTCGCCCCATTTTGCATCGCCCAGCAGATCGGCGCGCGCCACCTTGATCTCCACGATGATAATCTGTCCGCGCGCATCAATGCCCATCAGATCGGCGCGCCTGCCATTGGGCAGAGCCACTTCGGGCGCAACCCAGATCTGATTGCGCCGGAACAGCCGCCCAATTCCGCGCGCCACCGCGGCTGCACCCCCCGGAGGGACTGTTGGCGACGAGTCGGACACGGGCAACCGATCCGAGATATGCAGCGCTGGCCGCGCCTGGGGCAGAACATCATCCATGCCCCGGGGCTAATACAAAACAGGAACAAATGAAAGTCCCGACCGCTATGGGTCGGTCAGCGCTCCACGATCGGCAAGGAGAGCGCCGCAGCGAAGGCCTCGGCCGATTCACGCATCAGCATGACGGCTGCCGCATGAGCCCAATGACCGCGCTTGCGTGCGCTTTGCAGGGCAGTGTAACCTGCCTGCAGCACTGCCGAAACGGCATCCATTTCCATGGCCATCCGTTTGATTGTTGCCAGGTCGAGTTCTGCCAGGGCTGCGCGAGTGGCGAGCGTGGGCGCAACATTGTGTCCGCCTGTACCGACCTGGTGATTCAACACGGCCAGAACGGTGTCGATCGCGTCGATTCGCGCAAGCAGCGAATCGATTGCCGCTTGCGATCGCGAGTCGGACTGAATCGGGGCGAGCGGCGAGAACATCGCGTATTACCGTGCCGCAGCCCGGTTAACATTGCGATAAAGGTCCGCAGCGGCCACAATTCGTGGCGCGAAAGACACAATGTTTCTTCATATCTTCTATAGTTGGAATATTTTTCTTGTGCATTGCAGCACGACAGGGCAGCATTGCTGTCGCTGATTGCGAGCACCCCATATCTGGCGCCAAGGGACGCCAGCAAGAACAGAGGGTAGCCGCTGCAGCGCAGGCGGGACGAAACGCATCCAGTTGAAAGGAAAAACATGCGTACGTCCAAATTCCACCGGGGCCTTGCAGGCCTCGTCCTCCTCGCGTCGTCGGCCATTGCCACCCCTGCCTTTGCGCAGGAAGAGGAGTCCAAGCCAGTCACCATCACCGGATCGGTCGGCCTGGTGTCCGACTATCGCTTCCGCGGCGTTTCTCAGTCGGATGAAGGTGTGGCAGTCCAGGGCGGCTTCACCATAAACCACGAATCCGGCTTCTATGCCGGCACCTGGGCATCGAACTTGGCAGGCTGGGGCACGTTCGGCGGCCCCAATCTCGAGCTCGACATCTTTGCCGGCTACACAAAAACCTTTGACTCGACGACCATCGATGTCGGCGTCACCTGGTACATGTATCCCAATGGTGCTGACGAGACCGATTTCTTCGAAGGCTATGCCAAGCTCAGGGGCACTGCGGGTCCCGCCACGCTGACCGCAGCCGTCTATTATGCGCCCAAGCAGAACGCGCTCAGCAATGTGTCGAACACCCCATTCAGTCGCGGCCAGAACGAGGACAACCTGTACCTCGCGGGCGATGCGAGCTTCGCCATTCCTGACACGCCGGTAAGCATCAACGCCCATATCGGCTATTCGGAGGGCAATCCCGGTCTCGGCCCCAACGGCACCAGCGTCACGCCTACCGGCGAATACTGGGATTACTCGATCGGCGCATCGGTCAACGTCTATGGCCCGCTGACACTGGGCGTTGCCTATGTCGATACGGACATCACTCCAGCCGAATCGGCCTATCTGCAGCCGAATTTCAGCCGGGTCCGCGGTGGCGGCGGCCAGATTGCCGATGGCACGGTGGTGGTGAGCCTCACGGCTGCGTTCTGACAGGAGGGATGGTCCCTGACGCAAGCCGTCATGGCCTGAGAAGCGCCAGAGCATTTTTCGAAGCGTTGATCGTCTCCGGCCAACGCTTCGAAAAAGGCGGCAACACTCAGGCTGGAGTGTCTTCGTTCATGGTGAAGACACTCCAGCCTTGCACGGGGACCATCATCCAGAACCACGATCCACCGACCATCGCCGCCCTTCGAAGGGTGCGGCAGTGCACCGCCATCTCGGCTCAGAAAGACATGCCCACCGACATCTTGTAGAAGTCGCCGGCATTGTCGTCATCCAGATCGGTGCCGCCGGTAAACCTCGCAAAAAAGCCCTTGGCCAGCGAGATCTGAACATAACCGCCAAGCCATTCGTAGGTCGTGTTCGCACGACCGCCGGGATAGGTGTTGCGCGCATTGTACAGCAGTTCGTAATGCGGGCCAAAGGATACCGTGCTGCTGACCTTGTATCCGGCATTGATCCACGTATGCAGGAAGTCGAGCGCGGCATTTCCATCGCGTTGACGCAGGGCAGCATAATAGCCGCCATAATATTCGGCTTCGAACTTGTCGTCGCTATAGTTGATGGTCAGGCTGGGAACGATACCATCCAGAAACCGCGAGCCGGCCGTGTTCCCGCCGACAATCGAGCCCCCCGAGAGCAGTGAACCGTTGGTGATGCCGATCTGTGGCTTGACCTTGAGCCGACCGTCGGCGAGGTTGAAATTCACGCCGACACCGAATTCGGTCCAAAGATCATCCCCGGTATTGCCCTGGCCCAGACCGAATGCCGGCTTCGTCCAGAAGATTCCGTAAAAGCTGAAATCCATCTTCTCGTCGACGGGGATCAGTCCGTTGAACGACGGATAGAAGCCGAAAAAGCTGTCCTGGTTCAGGCTGACGGTATAGCTCGGCTCACGCGAGGAACCTCCGCTGCCGGACATGCCACTGTCCTGCGCTGCGAAACTGCCAGCCTCTGCCGAAGTCAGGGCGATAACGCCATCGGACGTTTCGGCCGTGGCCGCAGCGCCGAAACTGTAGGATCCGGCTGTGGGAAGTACCATCGCCGGGCTGGAATGGTTTGCCAGCACCGATGCTGCCAGTATATGGCTCGCCTCGGGCGCAGGGTCACGAGAGATTTGCTGGGGAGACGTGCTGGCAGCGACCGGGACTGCGGCAGCCTCAACCGCGAGAGCCGAGCCCATGTCTTCTGCATAGGCCGCAGCAGAACCCAGCGACATAAATGACACTGAAAGAATGAATGCGACAATATTCTTTTTCATAAGGAACGCTCCATCATCGGGTTCGCGTTCCACCTGCAAGCCGCACCACTCCTCTGTCGGGAGATTCGTCACGGCTGCACATGAATTAATATCAGCAATTCACACATCAATGAAATTTTGTTTTTGAGATTAACTTTGCAATGTTGCGTTGCAGCAATACAACAATTTGGAAATACTCAATATATTACAATATTCAGGTAACGGAAGATATGCAGAGACTTAGACTCGCTACTATTGTTGCCGAAGAGCCGGAAATCTTCCATTCGCTGCAGGGGGAAGGAATCTCGCTGGGCAGGCCTTCGGTGTTCGTTCGCTTGTCGGGCTGCAACCTGGCCTGTCACTGGTGCGACACGCCCTATACCTGGTTTTTCGACGGCCATCCCGGTGCGCACCGCGGCGACCGGCAATATGAGAGACGCTCCAACAGCGTGACGCTGGACGTGGGCGACATCGCCGCGCGAATCCGGGCATTCGATTGCCACCACATAGTCTTTACCGGTGGCGAACCGCTGCTGCAGCAGCCCGCTCTGGCTGGGCTTTGCGCGCTGCTGGGGCCTGACTATCATATCGAGATCGAGAGCAACGGTACCGTGGCGCTGACGCCGGGCTTTGCCTCCCATGTCGATCAACTCAACCTGTCACCCAAGCTTGGTCATTCGGGCAATACCGATACCGCGCGCCTCAACCGGGACGCGCTGGCGATCCATGCCCGCGATCCGCGCGCCTGGTTCAAGTTCGTGATCGCCGATCCAGACGATGCCGAGGAAGTGGCAGCGCTGGCAGAACGCTTCGCCATTGCTGCCGAGCGCATCATTCTGATGCCGGAAGGAACGACACCGGCCGACTTGCGCGCGCGCAGCGCGTGGCTCGCACCATTATGCCTGGATCGCGGCTGGCGCTTTACAGACCGGCTGCATATCCACCTTTACGGCGATACGCGCGGTACCTGACGGCGTGATACGACGCGTGCTCAGCGATTGCCGTTCAGATTGTCCTTGTTGCGCCACCGCGCAATGACCCGGGCGATCATCTCGCTTTCGCCACCATTTTCGCGCCACAGGGCACTGAAAGCCGGGTCGTCCGAAGCCGGGCGGCGCGATTCCGCAAGATCGTCGAACGACACGCGAATGGGGATGGAGACGCCCTCACCACAGATGATGCACTCGCGGTTGCGCAGTGCCGGGATGGAATCGAGAAAACCGCGTGCGCCTTCGGGCATAGCGGAACGGACATGCGCCTGATCGCGATCATTGTTGAGGCGCATCGCGATGATGGTGCCGCATTGCGACAGCACGCCTTCCGAAAGGTCTGACGGACGCTGCGTGATCAGACCCAGCGAGACGCCGTATTTGCGGCCTTCCTTGGCAATGCGGCTCAGAACCTCGCGCACTGCACTATGCTCGTTCACGCGGTCCGAGGGGATGTAGCGATGCGCTTCCTCGCACACCAGCAGCACCGGGCGGACCTTCTCCTTGCGGCTCCAGATCGCGAAATCGAAGATCATGCGGCTGAGGACGGCGACCACCGTTGCGGTGATGTCCGACGGTACGCCCGACACATCGATGATCGAGATCGGCTTGCCCTCGGCAGGCATGCGGAACACCTTGGCGATGAAGTCCAGCATGGTGTCGCCCACGAGCATGCCGGAGAACATGAAGCTGTAGCGGGGATCGGCCTTGATCTCCTCGATCTTCCCCTTGATTCGCAGGAACGGCGCGCTTGATGTCGCCTTGTCCAGCCGGCCCATCTCGTTCTGGATGTTCGCGATCAGATCCGACAGCATATAGGGGATCGGCGTGTCGACGGTGACACGGGCGTTGCCCAGCGCCAGCTTGCTCTTCAACCGTGCGGCCAGGAGGCACTTGGCCAGAATTTCCGCGTCCGTCTGGCGGTCTGCACCGTGCGACGTGAGGAATACCTCGCAATGCTCCTCGAAGTTCATCAGCCAATAGGGCATCGCGAGATTGCCGACGTCGAAGAGCTGGCCATTCTGGGCAAAGGCCTTGGAATATTCGCCGTGCGGATCGACCATCACGATATGCCCGTCAGGCATCATGTCGCAGATCCGGTGAAGGATCAGCGCAGCTGCGGTGGATTTGCCGGTACCGGTCGATCCCAGCAGCGCGAAATGCTTGCCCAGCAGCGCATCGACATAGAGCGCCCCGCGGGTATCGCTGGTGGGATAGACCGTCCCGACCTCGATATGCGGACGCGAATCGGCCGCATAGACCTGTTTCAGGTCGGCACTGGTCATCGCGAAGAGCGGCGTCCCCGGCACCGGATAGCGGGTGACGCCTCGGCGGAAATTGAAAATACGGCCAGTCAGCCGCTCCTCTTCACCCTCACCCAGAAAGTCGATCTGGCAAACGATCAGCCCGGCCTCGCGCTGGTGCATCCGCTGAGTACGGACGTTGGCGACAAGCCAGCGACTGCCCATCCGAATCTTGACCTGGCTACCGACCTGCCCAGCCATGGAGATGCTGGGGTCACTATGATCCACCAGTGCCTGAAGACGGCTGGCATCAAGCAGGACCTGCGAACTGGCCCCGGCAATCTCGACCACCTCGCCGATCCGCAGATGCTCTGCAGGGCGCTGCACGATACGCGGAACTTCCGGCTGATCTGAAGAAGCGGCGGGCATGCGCCCCTGGAAACTGCGAGGGTTGAGATCGACCACGGGCTGTCTTTCCGCCTATTGCTTTGCCAACAAGCCCGCAGTGTTAATCCGATCGGGTAAATTTTCCCTCTATGACAGCAAATTGCGGTGGCAATCAGATCTTGCGGAAAACGACGCCGCCCAGCCAGCCCAGTGCCAGTGATACAAGAACTGCGCACACGCCATAAGTGAAGGGACGGTATTCGGCGACATTCGCGATCAGCAGTTCGAACCCGAACTTGCGCACTTCGATCTCTCGGACGGCTGCGGCGAGAACCTGACCATCGCGGACCAGAAAGGTTTCGGCCGTGTAGGTTCCGGTGGGTACGCTGGCCGGAATTGAAAGGCGTGCCTGATAGAGAACGCCTTCCAGAATCTCGACGCTGCCTTCCTGCTGCTTGTACAGGCCTTCGCGGCGGTTGAGATCGACCAGTCCGGCCAGGAATCGACGCTGCTCCTCGGGATCGATCGTCCCGGCCGGCGAAAGCTGCAGATTGTCGAGGCCGAACTCGTAGATGGCTGCCGTGCGCTTATCCACGATCTTCTCGATCGGGCGCGAGGAGGCGACCGCGTAATAGCCAGGTGCGGAACGGAACTCGCTGCTGGCGGCATTGATCCAGATGCCCGCAATCTTCTGCTTTTCGCGCAGCACGATGGATTGCGGTGGCCCTTTGAGAATAACGACAATATCGCTGTCGCGCGCGGGCGGGGTTCCCCCGGGATAGACGATGGCGCCGAACAGCAACAGTTCTGCGCCCGTGAACCCGTACTGTATCTGGATATCACGCTGGGAAACCTCGGGCACCAGCACCGGCTCGCTCGCCCCGGTCAACAGCACGGCCGCAAGGCAGAGCGCTATCCGCCACGCAGCCTTCATTTGAGCAGCTCGACCGTGTAGATTTCGGCTGGACGGAAGCCCAGCCCGATGGCCAGCCGCGCCGCGACCAGCAGAACCAGGGTCGCCAGCAACAGGCGCAGATATTCCGGCGGCAGCTTCTGGGCAAATCGCGCACCAAGCTGAGCCCCGGTGACGCTGCCAATCAGCAGCAGGACCGCCAGCACGATGTCGACCGCCTTGGTCGTGAGGCTGTGCACCATCGTCGAGACCAGCGTCACGAACAGGATCTGGAACAGCGAGGTGCCCACCACGACCTGCGCGCCCATGCCCAGCAGATAGAGCATGGCAGGCACCATCACGAAGCCGCCCCCCACACCCAGCAGGATGGTGAGGATGCCGGTGACAAAGCCGAGGATCAGCGGTGCGAGAGGCGAAATGTAAAGACCCGAACGATAGAAGCGCCAGCGCAGCGGCAGGTTGGCAACCAGCGGGTGATGGCGGCGTTTCTTGGCGGGGAGCTTTTCTCCCCGGCGCAGCGCACGGACACTCGCCAGGCTTTCCTTTGCCATGAGCCCGCCGATCGAACCCAGCAGCAGAACATAGACGATGTTGATCACCGTATCGATCTGGCCAAGCTGTTGCAGCACCCGGAAGAGCGCAGCGCCCGCCAATGTCCCGAAGATCCCGCCGACGACGAGCACCCCGCCCATCTGATAGTCCACCCCCTTGCGGCGGCTGTGCGCGATGACGCCCGACACGCTGGAGCCGGTCACCTGGGTCGAGGCGGAGGCTGCGGCAACTGTCGGCGGAATGCCGTAGAAGATCAGCAAGGGCGTGGTCAGAAATCCGCCGCCCACGCCGAACATGCCCGACAGGATGCCGACAAGACCGCCCAGCCCGATGATGACGAGCGCGTTGACCGAAAGATTCGCAATGGGAAGATAGACATCCATGAGCCTGCAAACGCTAGCGGCTTTGACCGATCAGCAGAAGGGGCTAGCAATGATTTGGTCGGCTTTTCCTTCAAAAACCCGCGGACAAGGTCAGCGCCGCACCCGATGCCGGGCGCGCATCGCCATCGATCCGTTGCCGCCAGTCGAGCGCAAGGGTGAGCGCGCCTCGGTCTACCGGAAAAGTGAGGGCAGCGCGCGGACCGATATCGACGCGATGCACCCAGGGCTTGCCACCCTGCCCATCGGGATTCTGCTGGCCGCCGGCCCAGAGGCCGCCGCCGAGCGCGAATGCTGTCGTCTTGCGGCGATGGACGGGCTGCATTGCGGTCGCCTGGAGATCGAAGAAAGCCTGTCGCCGTCCGATCCCGACCATTCCGGCCTGGCCATAAGCCTCGATCCGGGTGCCGGTCCGCTCCACGACACTGCCGGCGCCGCCTACCGCCAGCAGTGCCAGCCGATCCCGCTGTCCTTCGACAAGCGCAAACCGTCGTTCGACGGCAAGGTCGATCGGCAGCCCGGCAATCGGCCTTGCCGACAGGCCCAGCGCCAGGGTGCGGTCATCGCTGCGGGCCAGCGCCGACGTGGCTCGCGCATAGAGCGCGGGCCGGTTCCGCGTATCGGCGAGCGTCCATTGCACCACCAGCCCGGCCTGGCTGCCACCATATTGCCCTCCGGGAGCCAGGCTGGCGCTGGCATCGCCCTGCCGCACCAGCGTCCAGCCATAGACCGACCACCGGCCACCCCCCTCACGCATGCCCTGGCCCGGCGGCGGCAGGAAGATGGCCTCCTGCGGTGCGCGGGGCAGTTGCGCGACCGCAGCTTGCACGGCGCGCCCTTCCTTCCATTCCACCGATCGATCGGCGTCCGGCGTCGTCCTGCCAGTCCATGCGCCTGATGACGGCGCTGGCGCCAAAGCGGAAGGCGCTGGCCGTCCGGCCGGGCCGAACGTGCGCGCCCGCAATCGCGGCTGATCCATATCCAGCACCCTATGGCCCTGCCCGGACGTCTCGCCGAACGCTCTGGCGACGACTGGATCGGACCGGGGCATGACGATCGCCAGGCTCCCGTCGGGCCAGTGGTGGATCACGCGAGCGAAGGTCCAGACGATGATCACGGTGCACAGAAAGACCAGCGGCTGACCATGCCATCGCGCCTTGGCGACAGGCGGTGAAGCAAGTTCAGCCATGCCCTTCGTCCCGGGCGGGACCAGGGGCAGGAATTGCGCCCTGTTGCAGATGGGATGCTGATGGAATGCGATGGCGCGTCTTGTCCCACGCCAGGCGCGCCCCCCTCAGGCTGGCAGTATAGGCGACGAGCGCCCGGCGCGCGGCCATCACCGCGATGATATTGCTCACGAACGCACGCGGCAGCGACCAGAGCGCCTCCGTCCAGCCGTGGTTCCATCCGGTGCATGCGGCGCGGACCAGCAGTCGCCAGACCAGGGTACAACCCGTTGCCACCAGCAGCACATGCGCAGCCGGATCGAGCGGCGCTGGCCGATAGATATCGAGCCAGCTCCCCATCGCCACCAGCACCCAGAGCGCCAACCCCAGATAGCCTGCCACCAGAACCAGCGCGGCCAGCGCTGCCCTGCGATCTCGGGCGCGCATCCAGATGTCGGCCATCGATCCGCCCCAGCCAGTCCTGTCCCAGCCGGATAGCGCGATCCCGATCATCCACCGGGTCTTTTGCCGGACTGCGGCCGACAGCTCGCCGGGAAAGAAGGCTCGGGTAGCCACCAGATCGCCGCCGGCATCGCGTTCGCGCACGAACACGCCACGCCCGCCGCGTTCGTGGATGCGGATTCCCAGCTCATAGTCCTCGGTCAGACTGTCGGTGGCAAAGGGCGCATCCTCGCCCGATGCCCTACCCAGCGCCAGCAGCACGTCATGGCGGAAAGCACATCCCACCCCGGCACACGGCATCGCCACACCCAGGCGACTGCGCACCGGCATCTTGCGCAAATGCGCCTCGGCAAACTCATCCGCATAATGACCGCCAATCAGACGCGAGGCAGGATCGATCAGCGGCCATACCGGGATCTGGACGAAATCGTGATCGGCAAGCCAGTGCTGGTAAAGCTCGAACTCGGCAGGATGCACGACATCCTCGGCATCATGCAGCACCACCGCATCAAAGGCCCAGCCCTGCTGCACCTCGTCGGCCCGCATTGCCCGCCACAGATGGTTGAGGCAATCCGCCTTCGAGCTGGGTCCGGCGGCTTCCAGGGTCATCAGGCGCAGGCGCCTGTCGCCCCTCGCACCGCCAAGCGCCGCCGCATGCGTGGCAGGATCATTGGCATAGGCGCCGACATAAAGCCGGAAATTGTCGCCGGACCAGCGCGCCAGGCTATGTGCCACCATGTCGCCGATGACATCGGCCTCATCCCACGCCGGAACAAAGACCGCAAAGCGCATGGACTTGGCAGTCATGCCCGAATTCAGCCGCCGGACCCGCCGCGCAGGACGCAAGTGATTGATCAACCAGACAAAATCGAGCGAAAAATCGTCTATGGCACCGATCAGGAACCAGATCCCGGCGAACAGCAACAGCTCACTCGCCAACAGGTCAGCGCTGGAAAAGAACGCTGAGAGCAGCGCTTCAGCAATTCCAGCTTCTGCGACTGCATCCTGTGCGCCCAAATGCTCGCCCCCCGGCGATCATCATCGCACTTCGGTTTGTAACGCCCATGTCAGGCGAATATCGTCACCGACGTTCGATGATTCGTTGCTTTCGATATCAATGCCTGCTTCTTTGAACCTAGTCAAAACAATTTGCGAAACACTTGCACGTCCAGAAACGATCACCGGAATCCCGGTCCGCCGCGCTGCCCATATTGCCAGCGCCAGATTATCGGCGCCATCGTCGGTCAGTTCATCTCCATCCATGCCAATAACAGGCAAAGGCAGGGGCGGGGGAACCAGCTGCATTTTCCATTGCGGTTCGGCTGCAGCCAGGCGTTGTTCGAGGGCACGATATGTGGCCAGCGTCGCTCCCGGCAATGATGCGGCGCGAACCTGCGCCAGCCGCTTGTCGCGATCGATCAGCACCGCCTCTGGCGCGACCCCAGCCAGAATGGCGAGTTCGCGCCCGACAAGAGCGGCGGTTGCACGCTCCTTGCGGGTCTGTTCGCGCGCCGAGGCCGAAGCAATCTGAGCGGCCTCCGCGTCTCCGGCGGCTGTACCGACACGGAACTGGTCGAGGCTGAGCTTGACCGGGCGGCCCAGCGCCCTGGCCAGCAATGTCTCGCCCTGTGCTGCCGCCTTGGCACGATATTCCGGCGTCAGAACCGTCGCGCGAACCGCCAGCGGCTCTCCGGAAAAATCGATCTCAAGCTGATCGATCTTGGCCTGGCGCGGGAATTGTTCGGCCAGGACATCGCGCGCCTGACGCTGCGCGCGCGCTTCCCATGCGATCTGGCTGAGCGAATAGCCCAGCGGTATCGCAAGCCCCAGCAACACCGCGATGATCACGGCCGCCTGCATGCCGCTCTGCCGGCTCGTCAGCTTGGGACCGAAGCCGTAGAGCCTGGCCATGATCGCAGCGGCAATCGCAATCGTCATCAGGTTGGTGACAAACAGCAGCAGCGACCCAAAGAAGACGGTCCCGTTGAGCGTCGCAAGACCGAAGCCGACCGTGGCCAGCGGCGGCATCAGCGCGGTGGCGATCGCAACACCGACAATCGTGCCCTCGCGGCCCCGGATCATGGCATAGGCCCCGGCCAGCGCCGAGAAGAGCGCAACCAGCAGGTCGAACAGATTGGGCCGCGTTCGCGCGGCAATCTCGGGTGTTATGTCCTTGATCGGCGAAAAGAACACGACAAGTGCGGAGAACAGGATGGCAAGGAGCACCCCGCCCGCAAGTGTCATGGCCGTACGACGAATCTCGTTGCCATCGACCAGCGCCATGCCGAAGCCCAGACCGATGATCGGCCCCATCAACGGCGATATCAGCATCGCACCGATGACCACTGCCGGGGAAGAGAGCAGCAGCCCCAATACGGCAATACCGGCCGACATGAGGATCATGAACGCATAGCGTGGCGTCAGGCTGGCCTCGTCATCGACCTTGGCGATGACCGCGCGATGCTCGATTGACGGAATGACGCTAGCCCGCCACCACCCGCCCAGGGGCCCGGCCACGCGGGCGGCAAAGCGCCCCAGGCTCGTGCCGTTGCCGGGAACCGCCTGCGCTGCGGCATCACTGCTTGTGGATTGAGACATGGAGCTTCACCCTTGCATTACCCGTCCGGGACTGGACCCGCCCGATCTTTGCCGATAGACGTTTGATCATTACCGTGCCAGCCGTCAGCAGCGCTTTTGCTGCTCGTGCGTTGGCGCATCACCGACTGACCTGCCCCGAAACGCGGGGAATTCGCCCTTGCAGGGCCGATCCGGTCAGGCACGTTCGGGCAGCACAAACGGGAGCAGACATGGGCGCACAGGGGCATGCAGGCGACGGGCATCGATCCGCCCTGCGCGAATTTCTCAACAGCGAGGCGGCGGGCGGGATCATCCTCATCCTGTCGGCCGCGATCGCCATGGTGATCGCAAACAGCCCGCTCTACGACCTGTATCATCATGTCCTGCATGACATCCAGGGCCCGGTGCTTACGGCAAAGCTTGGACCGATGACGCCACATCTGTGGATCAACGACGGCCTGATGGTCATCTTCTTCCTGTATGTGGGGCTGGAGATCAAGCGCGAGCTGGTCGACGGGCGCCTCTCGACCTGGGACAAGCGCCGCTTGCCGGTCATCGCCGCGATCGCGGGCATGGCTGCGCCTGCGATCATCTATCTCATCGAAACCGGGGGTGATCCTGCCGTCCTGAACGGCTGGGCCATTCCGGCAGCCACCGACATCGCCTTTGCGATGGGCGTGCTGGCCCTGCTCGGCAAGCGCGCGCCGACCTCGCTCAAGCTCTTTCTGGTCACCGTGGCGATCGTTGACGATATGGGCGCGGTGGCAATCATCGCCCTGTTCTACACGGAAGGTCTCGCACCCTTGTGGCTGGGCGCCGCAGCCGGGGTCATGGCGGTCATGTACGGCCTCAACCGGGCCAGGGTGATGAACCTGATCCCCTATCTGATCCTCACCGTCATACTGTGGTACGCGATCCTGCAATCGGGCGTACACGCGACGATTGCGGGCGTGCTCGCCGCGTTCATGATTCCGATCATCAAGACGCCGGGAACGCCCGACGCCCATGACAGCCCGCTGCATCGGCTGGAACATGCCATTGCCCCGTGGAGCAGTTTCCTCATCATTCCGCTGTTCGGTTTTGCCAATGCGGGCGTCTCGCTCGAAGGCGTAGGGCTGAGCGAGGCCTTCGCACCCGTGCCGCTCGGCATTGCCAGCGGCCTTTTCCTGGGCAAGCAGATCGGCATTTTCGGCAGTGTCTGGCTGGCAGTGAAGCTGGGCATTGCCAGCAAGCTGCGCGGGGCGACCTGGCTCCAGATTTACGCGGTCGCGGCGCTGTGCGGCATCGGCTTCACCATGAGCCTGTTCATCGGCGCACTCGCTTTTCCGGGCAACGCATTGCTGATCGACGAAGCCAAGATCGGGGTCATCATGGGGTCGGTCGTATCTGCGCTGCTGGGCTATACAATCCTGCGCGTCTGTCCGCTTCACCCCTTGCACATCAAGGAGGAACTCGAGCAGGAAGAAGAGGTGCGCACCGACGGCGATGTCGAAAGCTTGGAGTGCGATGACGATGAGGAAGCGGTGCGCGCATGAAGATGATCACCCGATGGGGTCTGCTGGCGCTGGTCCTCGCCTGCGCCGCCTGCGTGCAGAAGCCTGCGCCTGGCAGCAGCAGGACCGCCGATCCGCTGAATGACATCGCGCGCCAGTATGTGATGCTGTCGCTGGAAATCGGCACGCACGAGAATGGCTATATCGATGCCTATTATGGTCCGGCGGATTGGAAGAAGCAGGCCGAGGCCGATCCCCGCGACCTTGCAGCGCTCGCCCTGGCGGTCGACACGCTCGACGCGCAGCTCGCCGCGATCGACGTCTCCGGCCGCGAGATCATGGTCCAGCGCCGCGCAAAGTTCCTGCGCGCCCAACTCAACGCCGCGCGAACGCGCCTCAGGATGCTGCGCGGCGAAAAGCTCTCCTTCCGCCAGGAATCGCTCGGCCTGTTCGGCGCGACGCCCGATATTCAGCCGCTGGCGAGCTATGATCCGGTGCTGGCCGAGATCGAGGCGCTGTTGCCCGGTTCCGGCACGCTGGCCGAGCGCGTCGATGCCTTTCAGGATCGCTTCGTCATCCCCTCCGACCGGCTGAAACCCGTGTTCGACCGTGCGATCGCCGAGTGCCGGGCACGAACCGCCGCGCATATTCCGCTGCCGCAGGGCGAAAGCTTCAGGATGGAGTTCGTCACCGGCAAGCCATGGAGCGGTTACAATTATTATCAGGGCAATCTCGCCAGCCTGATCCAGATCAACACGGATCTGCCGATCCGTATCACCCGTGCGGTCGATCTGGGCTGTCATGAGGGCTATCCCGGCCATCACGCGCTCAACTATCTGCTCGAGCAGCGGCTGATGCGCGCGCGCGGATGGATGGAATACAGCGTCTATCCGCTTTACAGTCCGCAGAGCCTGATTGCCGAGGGCTCGGCCAATTACGGCATCGATCTTGCCTTTCCGGGCGACGAGAAGCTGGCCTTCGAAATGCGCGAGCTCTATCCGCTGGCAGGACTTTCGACCGCCGATGCTGCCCGCCTGGCGCAACTGCAAAAGGCGCTGGCAGGGCTGCGCGGCGCACGCTTTACCATCGCGCAAATGTATCTCGATGGACAGATCGACCGCGCAAAGGCGATTGCGCTGACGCAGAAATACCAGCTGATGAGCGAGGCGCGGGCCAGGCAGTCGATCGGCTTTACCGACACCTATCGCAGCTATGTCATCAACTATGGCCTCGGCCAGGACATGGTACAGGCCCATGTCGAGGCCGCCGGGGCCGATGCCACGGCACGCTGGGCCGCGATGGAGCGTGTGATCAGCGAACCGACGCTGCCGGTGGACCTGACGGTCGACTGAACGGCTCTGCGGCGAGAGCCGGAACAGGTTCAGCTCGCAAACAGCATTGCGTCGTCGGCAAAGGCCTTGAACTCCAGCGCATTGCCCGCCGGGTCGTGGAAGAACATTGTCGCCTGCTCACCGACTTGCCCTGCAAAGCGGATATGCGGCTCGATGACGAAGCGCGTACCCGCCGCCCTCAGCCGATCGGCCAGCGCATCAAAATCGTCCATCGTCAGCACGACCCCGAAATGCGGCACCGGCACATCATGGCCATCGACGGGATTGTGGTGTGTGCGCCGCGCGCTCGCTTCCGGGTCGAGATGCGCAACGATCTGGTGGCCGTAAAGGTCGAAGTCGATCCACTGGTCGGACGATCGCCCCTCGCCACAGCCGAGCAGCTCGCGATAGAAATGGCGCGCAGCGTCCAGATCATCGACCGGAAAGGCGAGATGAAACGGTCGGATGGTCATTGCCCCGGCCTCGTCAGAAGGAGGCAAGCGCCGTTGCGAGACCCGTCGGCACGACGTTGATCACGATGGGCTTGCCTTCAAGGTCGAGAAAGACCAGCTCGAGCTTCTTGGCCTTCTTGAGATGATCGATATCGGTCGCGGCCAGCGGCTTCTCGCCGATGCACCCTTCGGGCAGGCAGCGGCTGAAGATGATCTTGTCGATGGCCTTGGCCTGATCGCCGTCGACCTGCATCAGGGCGCCAGTATCCAGCCGCACGCCCAGCGGCACCTTGACCAGCAACCCGGTCTTGCCCGTTGCCTTCTGGCGGGCAATCGCGACGCGGATCACTTCCTTGCCATTGGCCTCGTCGATCAGCGACTGCACGGCATCGCAGATTTCCTGCTCTCCCGTCCCCTTGCAGCCCGATGCCCAGGGCTTGGCGCCATCGGCGCCCATCTTGGGCGTGATCGCCTGCGGGGCTGTCGGGGTGGCTGCGGACGCTGCAGGCGCTGCGGGCTTTGCCGTCTGCGCCACGAGCGGTGCCGAAACCAGGGCCGCCCCAAGCGCCAGAGCCGCCGAACGGAACACGAAACGCATGCAATTCACTTTCTTCACTGGGCAGGCTGCCATGTCCACAAGGGGGCCGCCGTGCCGTTGCACAGGCTGATATACTCGCAGCCACCGGGCTGTCCATCGCCCTGCGCCGGACTGTTCTGACCGGCCTCAGCCGCCGGGCTGAGCTCGGGCGCCAGCAGCACGGGGAGCGGATTGGACAAGCCCTGCAGCACCTGCAGCGGGGTCGTTTCCTGGGGGGATGCCGGCAGAACGACCGTCCCCTGAGATGGCAGGGTGACGACAGGAGAGATGGTGCCGCTGGGGGGTTGGCTGGGTGTCGTGCCGCCTGCTGGCGGAGCAGCGTCGGTCGCAGGCGGCGGATTGCCGCCGGCAATGGGCAACGTCACCGGAGGCACGGTCACGATGATCGGCGGGCGGACGACATCGGGCGGGGTCGGTGTTCCACCTGTTCCCGGCGGATCCTGCGGCGGCGGCGCAATATTCGGCAGCACGATCAGAACGCCGGGGCGATAGGTGATCCGGTAGTTGCGAGCGCTGCCACGCGAGGCGTTGATGATATACTGGCCAGGCGCTGCATCGCCAGCGCCCGAGGACCGCAGGACCAGCCCGGTCACCACATCGGCCGTGTCGCCATTGCGCAGGCCGGAATAGCTAACGGTCAGCGTCGGCAAGCCGCTGCCCTGGGTCATGGTCTTGTTGTCGGCGGTGATCAACAACTGTGCCTGGCTGATCGTCAGGCGCCCGGGGATATAGCTGAAGTCATAATTGAGCGCGGAGGCGTCCGACGCAGTGATCGCATAGCTGCCGACATCCGAGCCGATGGTGGCCGAAGTGCCGAACGTCAGCCCGCTGATGACGCTTGCATTGTCACCGTTGCGCAGACCCGTGAAAACGGCGCTGAAGGCAGGGTTGGCGAGGCCATATTCGCGGCTGGCATTGTTGACGCGCACCTGCACCATAGCCTTGGTGATGGTCAGCGCACCGGGAACGTAATCGAACCGGTAATTGGCTGCCGAGGCGCCCGAACCGGTGATGACGTAGCTGCCGACATCGCTGCGAACATTGGCCGCGGTGCTGAGCCTGAGACCCGAGACGACGGCATCGTCATCGCCATTGCGGAAGCCCGCGATGCTGGCGGTCAGGGCCGGATTGGGCGCACCATAGGGCCGCGTTCGGCTGTCGACCGTCACCGTCAGCGTTGCCGGGTTGATGACAAGCGTGCCGGGGACATAGTTGAAGTCGTAATTCAATGCGCTGCCGCCCGATGCGGTAATCGCGTAACTGCCAACGCCAGAGGCTTGTGTGGCCGTTGTAGCGAGTATGAGCCCGCTGACCACCGCCTGACTGTCGCCATTGCGCAAGCCAGAAATCGTACTGGAAAGCGCAGGGTTGGCGATGCCATATTCGCGGGTCGCATCATTGGCCGTGACCGTCAGCAGCGCCTTGGTGATCGTCAGCGTTCCGGGAACATAGCTGAAGTCATAATTGGTCGCGCTC
>NZ_QJJM01000003.1:0-236537 GCF_003201955.1 Blastomonas natatoria | reverse complement strand
TGCCATATTCGCGGGTCGCATCATTGGCCGTGACCGTCAGCAGCGCCTTGGTGATCGTCAGCGTTCCGGGAACATAGCTGAAGTCATAATTGGTCGCGCTCGCCCCCGATCCGGTGATGGCATAGCTGCCGGCATCGGAAGCAATCGTCGCGACCGAGCCGTAGGTCAGTCCCGAGATCACGCTGGCGGTATCGCCGTTGCGGAAACCCGTTACGTTGCCGGTGAAGACCGGGTTCGCCAGGCCGTATTCGCGGCTGGCATTGTCAGCCGTGACGGTCAGCAGCGCACGCGTGATCGTCAGCGTGCCGGGCGCATAGGCAAAGTCGTAATTGGCCGCCGAGCCGCCCGATGCCGTGATGGCATAGCTGCCGACATCGCTCGCGATGGTCGCCACCGTGTTATAGACGAGCCCGCTGACGACGCTGGCCGTATCGCCCGCCCGAAGACCACTGATCGTGCCGGTCAGCACGGGGTTGGCGAGACCATATTCGCGCGTCGCGTTGTCGGCGGTGACCGTGAGCAAAGCGCGGGTGATCGTCAGTGTGCCAGGCACATAGCTGAAATCGTAATTGGTCGCGGTGCCGCCCGATCCGATGATGCTGTACGTGCCGATGCCCGAGCTCAGCACCGCCGTGCTGCCATAGCTCAGGCCGGTAATGACGCTTGCATCGTCGCCATTGCGGAAGCCGCTGATCGTGCCGGTAAAGGCCGGATCGGCCAGACCATATTCGCGGGTCGCGTCGTTCGCCGTGACCGTCAGCAGCGCCCTGGTGATCGTCAGTGTTCCGGGAACATAGCTGAAGTCATAATTGGTCGCGCTCGCCCCCGATCCGGTGATGGCATAGCTGCCGGCATCGGAAGCAATCGTCGCGACCGAGCCGTAGGTCAGTCCCGAGATCACGCTGGCGGTATCGCCGTTGCGGAAACCCGTCACGTTGCCGGTGAAGACAGGATTCGCCAGGCCATACTCGCGCGTCGCGTTATCGGCGGTTACCGTAAGCAAGGCCTTGGTGATGGTCAGCGTACCCGGGACAAAATCGAAATCGTAATTGTCCGCAAAGGCTCCGAAGGGCGTGATCGAATAAGTCCCGGCATCGGACAGCAGGTCGGCAATGGTGGTGAATTCCAGCCCGCTGATGACGCTCGCATCGTCGCTGCCGACAAAGCCCGCAAAGCTCGCGGTAAAGCCGGGATTGGCGAGACCATATTCGCGGCTGACGTTATCGGCCGTGACGGTAAGCAGCGCCTTGAGCGTGGTCAGCGTGCCATCGACAAAGGCAAAGCCATAGCCGACGTCCGAAGCGAGCGTATCCGGATCGAACCGGATGGCATCAAGCCCCGCACCGCCCGAGCTTTCATCGAACAGTCTCGGCGCTCCCGTATAGGCATAGGATGCGGTATCGCCATTGACGAGGCCGCTGACCTGGAAGGTATAGGCCGGGGACGCCTGACCATAAGTGCGTGACTGATCGTCCGCAGTGAAGGTCAGGATCGGCTGGCGGGCAAAGATGAACAGGTTGCCGGTCTGCGTCACTGCATCGGCGAAGCTGCGATTGTAGAGATTGTTGCCGACCAGCCCGCCGCGCGTGATCGCTTCGTAATCGTCGGAATAGACGCGGAAGCGGCCGCCGCCGGTCAGACTGAAGGCACCTGCCCCGGCATTGTTGGTGAAGAGCCTGCTGACAACGGTGATCGCATCGCCTGCGCCGCTGGCGGTGAGCGTCACGCCGCCCGGAAGGATGACCTCGTCATCAAATCCGTTCGCGCCCTCTGGCGTGATGACGTTGATGACGCCGGCCGTGATGTTGCCAAGCGTTATGCCACCACGGTCGAAATGCGTCTGGCCTTCGCCGCCTAGCAACCGGATATCGACCTGACCCGTGCCGGCTTCGACCCGGCCGCTGGCGCCGAAGGTGATCGCAGCAAGGCCGGGATCACGGAACGCATCGACCACGCCTGCCCCCGTTCCGACATTGCCAGCCAGAAGAAGGGCGCCGTTATCGGTGAAGATCGTGGCATTGACGAGGATCGACCGTCCCGCCTGGAAGGTGAGCGCACCGCCGTCGCCGCCGGGATTGTCGACGAGGATGTCCGAATTGACGGTGATGTCATTATTGGCCTGCAGCGTGACGGCCGTGCCGCCGGACAGGATATCTGCAAGCGCACTCGCGCTGATCGTCACATTGGCGCCGGGGTCGTCGCCAAAGGTCAGTCCGGGCAGGCTGGCGACGCCGCCCGTCGTGCTGAAGAAATAGACGGCGCCCGAATCGCCGACCAGATCATCGGGCCCGTTGTCGCCCGGAGCGCCAATGACCAGACGCTCGCCATCGAGCGCCAGCGCACTGGCGAACAGATCGGCAAGACCAAGCCCTGCAAGATCGATATCGGCCAGACCTGCATAGCCCCGGCCGATCTGCCCGTTCAGCACCGGATCATCGCTGAAGGTCGCGTCGGCAAGCGAGAAGAGATAGGCCGCGCCGACGCCAGGCTCGCTGTTGTCCGCACCTCTGTCGCCCGGAGCGCCAACCGCAAGCGTCGTCCCGCTCAGCGCCACCGCCGTGCCGAACCGGTCACCCGTTTCGAGTGCGGCCACGGCATTGGCGCCAGCATAGCCCGCGCCGATGGTCCTGGCGAGCGCGGGCGTCGCAAACTGGGTGTCGGCAAAGGTGAACAGATGCACTGCGCCCGCACTGGCGATGCCGCCCGCTGCGCCATCGTCCCCGGGAGCGCCGACGGCAAGACGCAATCCGTCGAGCGACAGCGATGCGCCAAAACTGTCATCGTCATCCAGCTGAGCAAGGCTGAAACCGCCACCTCCGCCATAGCCGCTGCCGATAATGCTCTGCAGGGCGGGACTGGCGAAGGCCGCATCGGCAAAGGTGAAGAGGTACGCGGCGCCGGTATTCAGAGCCGAATCGACAAAGCCGTCATCGCCGGGGGCACCGACAGCCAGCTGATTGCCGCGCAAGGACACCGCGCTGCCGAACCGGTCTTCGGTACCGAGCGGCACGGACAGATTGTTGCCGCCCGAATAGCCCGATCCGATGGTGGAGGCGAGCGCACCGCCGCTGAACTCGGCATCCGCGAAGGTGAACAGATAGGCAGCGCCCGGCGCGACGAGCGATCCAAAGGCACCGCTATCGCCCGGCGCGCCGACGGCAAGCCGCGTGCCGTCCAGCGAGACCGAGGCTCCGAAGCCAGCGCCCGCCACCAGGCCGGATACCGCGACGTTCTTGCCGCCGGTATAGCCAGTGCCGAGAACGGCTTCCAGAACGGGGCTGGCAAAGTCGGCATTGCCGAAGGTGAAGAGATAGACTGCCCCCGAGTCCGCGAGCGTGTTGCCGAACGCATCATCCCCCGGCGCACCGACAGCGAGCCGATTGCCGTTCAGCGATACCGCGCTGCCAAAGGCATCGCCGATCTCCAGCGCACCAACGGGTGTTGCCTGACCGCGCGGATAGCCCGATCCGATATTGCCGCGGAAGCGCATGTCCCCGAAAGAGGACGTTTCAAAGGTGAACAGATACACCGCTCCCGATCCGGGCGCGCTGTCGTTGAAGCCATCGTCACCGCCTGCTCCGACGACTAGGCGGTTGCCGTTCAGCGATACCGACGTGCCGAACAGATCGAAGGCAGACAGGGGGATGTCGAGATCGCCGTTGCTGCCGAAATTCGGCGCGCCTCTTGCAAGAATTTCGGCGATGAAGCCGTCGCGATAGCCCGGGCTGTCGAACGTGAAGAGATAGACCGCGCCCGATCCGTTGGGGCTGCTGAGGCTGCTGGCGAACAGCGGCGCGCCCACAGCAAGGCGATCGCCGTCGAGTGACAATGAGGTTCCGAAAAAGCCGCCTGACACCGATGTGAAGGGAGTGGCCAGAGTGTCGATATCGTCGGTGCCGTTGTAACCGGCACCGATGCGTCCGCGCAGTGCGCCAAAGCCGAAACCGGGGCCGTCAAAGGTGAAGAGATAGGCCGCGCCAGACTCACCCGTTGCATTGCCGGCACCGTCATCGCCATCCGCTCCGACCGCAAGGCCCAGCCCGTCGAGAGACACCGCAGTTCCGAACCGGTCGAGATCGTCCAGCGCAACATCGAGGTTATTGCCGCCGGTATAGCCTGACCCGATCGTCGCCCGCAGCAGGCCGCCGTCAAAAACCGGATTGTCAAAAGTGAAGAGATGCACAGCACCGCGGCCAGTGCCCGCATTGCCCGCGCCGGCATCGCCCAGCGCGCCGACCGCAAGAGCGCCACCCGTCAGCGAGACCGACGAACCGAAATTGTCGTTGGCGTCCAGCATGGCCGCCATATCGACATTCTTGCCGCCGGAATAGCCCGCGCCGATCCGGGCTTGCAGCGCGCCGCCGCCGAACAGGCCATCGGCAAAGCTGAACAGATAGACCGCACCGCTATTGGCCACGGCATCGCCACTGCCGTCATCGCTGGGCGCGCCGACGGCAAGCGCATTGCCGCTGAGCGATACGGAAAGACCGAAATCGTCGAGTGCGCCCAGGCCTTCGACCGACAGGTTCTTGCCGCCCGAATAGCCGCTGCCGATCACCGCTTCCAGATTGACGCCGCCAAATTCGAGAGCGGCAAAGCTGAACAGATAGACCGCACCGGCAAAGGACTGGCCATTGTCGGCGCCATCATCGCCGTTGGCCCCTATTGCAAGGCGCGCGCCATCGAGCGAGACCGACGCGCCGAAGCGATCGTCATTGCCAAGCATGATCGGGGCGGCGACCATTCCGGTCGACAGACCAAGACCAACCGTCGGGCGATAGTTGGCGCCAAACGTGCTGCTGAGCCTGCCGCCGCCGAACAGTGGATCGTCAAAGGTGAAGAGATAGACCGCACCGCTACCCGGGATGGCATTGCCTGCGCCGCCATCGCCCGGCGCGCCAACCGCAAGGCGATTGCCATCCAGCGCCACCGATCGGCCAAATGCGTCGAAATTGTCCAGCGCGAGAGACAGGTTCTTGCCGCCGACATAGCCCGATCCAATGATCGCCTGCTGGACCGGTGAGGCAAAACCGGCGTCGGCAAAGCTGAACAGATAGACCGCGCCAGCCGTGGTCAGGTCATCCGCCGCGCCACGATCCTGCCCCGCGCCGACTGCCAGGCGGTTGCCATCCAGCGAAACGCTGATGCCGAAACGGTCGTCGAACCCGAGCGTGCTGATGTTGAAATCGTTGGGACCATCATAGCCAAGACCGATGATCGCGGTCTGGGATAGACCGGCAAAGACCGAGCCGTCGGTGAAATTGAACGCATAGACAGCGCCTGCAGCGCTGCCCGATCCGGCAATGTCGTTGATGCCCTGATCGTTCGGTGCGCCGACCACGAGCTGGCTCGATCCGAGCGACAGCGCGCTGCCAAAGGCGTCGCCGAAGCCGAGTGACGCAATGTCCAGACTGCCGCTACCGCCATAGCCCAGTCCGATCGTCCCGACCTGGCTGATCGCCGAGCCGCCAAGCTGGAACAGATGGACCGCACCGAAATCATCGGATGCAAAGGCGTTGGGCAGACCATCATCGCCGGGCGCCCCGATGGCCAGATTGTTGCCCAGAACAGCGACCGCCGTTCCGAACCTGTCGAAGTCATCCAGCGCCACATCGAAATTGCCCGGATCGCCATAGCCGGATCCAAGGATCCCCTGCAGGCTTCCCCCCGAGAAGATGCTGTCCGTGAAGCCGAACAGATAGGCCGCACCGCGATCGAGACCGCTGTTCCCGAAGCCGTCATCGCCATCGGCACCGACGGTCAGCAATCCGTTCGAGCCAAGATGCACCGATATGCCGAAGCGGTCATCGACATCGAGATTGGCAACCGACAGGTTCTTGCCGCCTGTATAGCCCGAACCGATGATCGATTGCAGCACCGGGACGCCGAAAGCCAGATCGGCAAAGCTGAACAGGAAGACGCCGCCATATTCGAAGGTATCGCCCTGCCCGCCCCGGTCGAACGGAGCGCCGACCGCAAGGCGAAGCCCTTGCAGCGACACCGCAGTGCCGAAGCTTTCGGAAGGCCCCAGGCCGAGCGAGGCCAGCTTGAGAGCCGGCCCATTGGCATAGCCGTTGCCGATCAGGCCGGTCTGTGTGAGCCCCCGGAAGCCATCGGCATAGCGGAATAGGTACACGGCGCCGTAATCGTCGAACGAGCCCAGCCGCCCGTCGTCGCCGGGCGCACCGACAACCAGTCGGCCCTGGTCGATCGCAACCGACGTTCCGAAACGATCCTGTTGCGACAGACCGATGACCGACAGGTCGCTGCCGGCACCGCCATAGCCCGATCCGACAATACCCTGGACCAGCGGGCCGCTGAACGTGGTGTCGAAGAAGGAGAACAGATAGACTGCGCCCGCTCCGGAAAAATCGGCGCGCAAGCCCGTGTCGCCTGCCGATCCGACCGCCAGCGATAGTCCTTCAAGCGAGAGGGCACTGCCGAATTCGTCGCCACTGTCCAACCCGCCGACGGAGAGGTCTCCCGGGCCGTCATAGCCGTTGCCCAGAGTCGCCTGGAGCGAAAGGCCTGCGAATCCCGTGTTGGTAAAGTTGAACAGATAGACCGCGCCGGCGTCGAAAGCGTTGTCGCTGATGCCGTCATCACCCACGGCACCCACTGCGAGCGCCAGGCCGCTCAGCGATACCGAGCTGCCAAGCCGATCGTTGAGGCCCAGCGGGGCGAGATCGAAATCGGCGCTGAGCGTGTTGTAGCCCCGGCCGATCTTTCCGGCCAGTTCGCCACCCGCAAAGCCGGGAGAGCTGAAGGTGTAAAGGTAGACCGCGCCAAAGCTTCCGCCCTGCACACCGTCGAAATCCGCCCCCGGCGAGCCGATTGCCAGTTGCTGCCCCTGAAGCGCAACGCTGAAGCCGAAGGCACCATTTTCTTCCAGCCCGGCGACATTGACATTGCCCGCGCCCGAATAACCGCGCCCCATCCGTCCGACCAGTGTCGGCGCGGCAAAGCTCGTGTCCGCAAAGGTGAACAGATAGACCGCGCCAGCGCCGAACAGATCGTTCGCCGCCCCAGCATCGCCTGGAGCGCCGACCGCGAGCCTGAGGCCGTCGAGCGATACCGATTGCCCGAACCGGTCGCCGCTCTCCAGCGTGTCCAGATCGATATTGTTGGCACCGGTGAAACCCTGGCCGATGATGCCAGCAAGCACCGGCGCGGAAAACTGGGTGTCGGCAAAGGTGAAAAGATAGACCGCGCCCAGATCGAAGCCGCCGCCGGCGGAATCGCCATTGCCCGGAGCTCCGATCACCAGCCGGGTATCGCGGAGCGATACCGCCGTGCCGAAGCTTCCGCCGGAATTGAGCTGCAGCGGCGCGAGGAACTGCTGAGGGCCGTAGCCCTGGCCGATCGTGCCGATCAGGCTGGGCGGAACGAAGAAATCATCGCCGAGCCTGAAAAGATAGGTCGCGCCGACATCCAGATCGGTATCGGCAAAACCGTCATCGCCCGGCGCACCGACGACCAGCCGCCCCTGATCGAGCGCCAGCGCGCTGCCGAAAAAGTCAAACTCGTCCAGCGCACCAAGTGCGAGGTCGCGATCCCCCGCATAACCCGCTCCGATGATGCCCGAGAGCGAGTACTGGGTCGATGGCCGTGTGAAGACATAGACGGCACCCGCACCGGCCCGCGAGCCATCCACGCCGCTGTCGTCCGTCGCGCCGATGACCAGCGTGTTGCCGTCGACGGCCACGGCCGACCCGAAACGGTCGCCCGCATCCAGCATGCCGAGGTTGAAATCTGTCGACCCGAAATACCCCCGGCCGAAGGTTCCCGTCAGGCCGCCGCTTTCAAAGGTCGGAGAGCCGAAATTGAACTGGTAGACCGCGCCTGCCTCACTGGACAGATCATCGCCGCCGTCGTCGCCATTGGCACCCACAAACAAGGTCGTGCCGTCGCGGCTGAGCGCCACGGCAGAGCCGAACTGGTCGCCCAGCTGCAGTGGCGCAAGGTCGATATTCTTGCCGCCGATCGGCGCGCCGAACGCGATCACGCCCTCCTGGACGCCGCCATTGAACGCGGCGTCGGCAAAGGTGAACAGATAGGCCGCACCGGAATCGGAAACGCTGCCCGATGCGCCGTCATCGCCCGGTGCGCCCACCACCAGGGCATTGCCGCGCAGCGCGACCGACGCACCGAAACTGTCAAAATTATCGAGACCTGCAACGCTGATGCTCTGCGCGCCGGTAAAGCCTGCGCCTACCCGGCCAACGAGAGATCCTCCCGCGAACAGGGGGTCGCTGAACGTGAACAGGAACACCGACCCGACGCCGATGCCTGGCGGGTCTACACCGCCGGGATCGCCTGGCGCTCCTACGGCCAGCCGGTTTCCATCCAGCGCGAGTGCCGCCCCGAAACGGCTGCCGAAGGACAGTGGAACCGACACGTTCTTGCCACCGACATAGCCGCTGCCCAGCGTCGCCTCCAGCACCGGCGCGCTGAACGCGGTATCGGCAAAGCTCAGCAGATAGACGGCGCCGAGGCTGAAACCGCCGCCCGATGCGCCGCTATCGCCCGAAGCGCCGATGGCAAGCCGCAATCCGTCCAGCGCCACGGCCGAACCGAACTGCTGGCCCGATGGTCCGGCAAACTGCCCCAGGCCGGCCAGCGAGAAATTGCTGGTTCCGGTAAAGCCGAAGCCCAGCGTGTCGATCAGCCGGGCCTCGCCCAGCGATCCGTTGCCGAAAGTGAACAGATAGGCTGCACCGACATTGCCCGCGGCCACGCCCTGGCCATCATTGCCCGGGGCACCCACCACCAGCCGATCGCCGTCAAATGCCAGGGCACTGCCAAAGCCTTCACCGACGGTCAGCCCGAGCGAGAAGCCGCCATCGGCGACATAGCCTGCACCGATGCGGCCGGCCTGGACCGGGCTGGCAAAGCCGGGGTCGCCAAAATTGAACAGATAGACCGCGCCGGAATCGCTGCGGCTATCGTTCAGCCCGTCATCGCCGCGCGCACCCACGACGAGCTGCTGCCCCCTGAGCGCCAGCGAACTGCCGAAAAAGTCCTCGTCGGTGGACCCGAGACCCAGGCCAGCGGGAGTGAAATCGAGGGTTCCGGGATAGGAAGCGCCGAAAATGGAATCGAGCGTGCCGCCGGAAAAATCGCTGCCCGCAAAGCTGAACAGGTAAGCGGCACCTGTATTGAAGAAATCGTCCTGGAAGCCGTCATCGCCAGGCGCGCCCACTGCGAGCCGCTGACCATCCAGGGACACTGCGCTGCCGAAACCGTCACCCGCGCCCAGATCAACCAGATTGATATTGCTGCCGCCATTATAGCCCAGACCGATCGTGGCGAGCAGCTGTGGCGCAAAAAAGCCCGGCTCGCCAATGTCGATGATATGGACCGCACCCGCACCGGGGATGGGCGACTGGGCATCGGCACCGCTGTCGCCGGTTGCTCCCACGGCGATGTCGATGCCTTGCAACGATACCGATGCGCCGAATGCGGCGCCCTCGCTGTTGATCGTGCCGGGCGCGAAGGACTCGTAATTGAGGACGCCCCTGAGAGCGCCGTTGTCGAACGCAAGGCTGTCGAAGCTGAAGACGTACACGGCGCCGGCATTGGATGCTGCATCGTTCGAACCGTCATCGCCGATGGCGCCAATGGCAAGCTGCAGTCCGTCGAGCGACACCGAGGTCCCGAACAGATCGCCCCCCTGCAGTCGATCCACCGCGATGTTGCGCCCACCGCTATAGCCGGCGCCGATGATGCCCTGGAGCGAGGGCGCGGCGAAACGCGCATCGCCGAAGGTGAAGAGATAGACCGCACCAGCATCGGCCAGGGTATTTTCGGCGCCGTCATCCCCGGGTGCACCCACCACGAGCCGGTTGCCGTCGAGCGAAACCGCCGTGCCGAACGCATCCTGCTGTTCCAGCCCCTTGCCGACCAGCGAAAATCCGCCAATCGGCATGTAATCCGCGCCCAGGGTGCCAACCTGACGCCCGCCGCCGAACCGGGAATCGGCAAAGCTGAACAGATAGACGGCGCCAGCATCGGACGCGCCACCATTGCGCCCGTCATCGCCCGACGCGCCAACAACCAGCCTGTTGCCGAAGAGGGAGACGCTCTGCCCGAAACCGTCGGCTTCCGAGAGCGTTTCCACCGCCAGATCGGGCGAAAGCGGATAGCCCCGGCCCAATCGCGCCTGAAGCTGGGGTGAGGAAAGATTGTCGGACAGCGAAAACAGATAGACTGCCCCCGCATCGTCAAAGACATTCTCGTTGCCGTCATCGCGCGGCGCGCCGACGGCCAGGCTGCTGCCGAACAGGGATAGCGAAAAGCCGAAGCGGTCGCCCGGATCGAGCACGCCGACATCCAGATCGTCCATGCCCATGTAACCGAGGCCGATCGTGCCACGCTGCAGACCGCCGTTGAAATCGATGTCGGCAAAGGTGAAGCTGTGCACGGCTCCGGCGCCGTCCGCGCTGTTGCCGGCGCCATCATCGCCCCATGCGCCGACCACCAGATTTCGCCCGTCCAGCGCCACGGATGCGCCGAACAGATCACCGACGTCGAGCGCGACCGAGAGATTCTTGGCCCCGGTATAGCCCGATCCGATAATACCTTCGAGATTGGGGCTCGAGAAGACGCTGTCCGCGAAGGAGAAGAGATAGACCGCGCCGCTATCGGTGTCACTGTCGCTGAAACCGTCATCCTGCAGCGCGCCGACCGCCAGCCGGTTGCCGCTCAGCGAAACGCCGCTGCCGAAAGCATCCTGCGCGGAAAGGTTGACGACATCGAACTCGCCAGGGCCGACAGCGGCCGAACCGAGGACTCCCCGCAACACTCCATTGGCAAAGCCTAAGTCGTCAAAGGTGAAGAGATAGACTGCGCCTGACCCGATCGCGCCGCCCCCCAGCGGCGAACCGCTCGCAAAAGGCGCACCGACAGCCAGCTGGTTATCGCTGAGCGAAACCGACAGGCCGAACCGGTCACCGTCGGCCAGCGCGTCGACCGATACGTTCTGGCCGCCGGTATAGCCCTTGCCGATGATCCCTGCGAGCGCCGGAGCGCCAAAATCGGGATTTGCAAAGGTGAAGAGATAGACCGCGCCGGTATTGACCTGCGCATTGTCGCCGCCGTCATCATTGGGTGCGCCGACCGCCAGGCGGTTGCCGTCCAGCGAAACCGCAGAACCGAACGCATCCTCCGTCGACAGACCCGATACAGGCGGGGTCGCGGCGGGGAAGCTGCTGGCAAAGGCCTGCAGCACCAGCGAATACTGGCTGGGGGCATTGCCGCCTTCGGCAATGATGATGTTCTTGGGGTCGAGCAGCAGCCTGCCACCGCGCTGACCATCGCGCGCAGTCTCCACCGTCCCGCGATAGATCAGGGTCTCCTTGCCGGAAATCTCGATATCGCCGCCAGTGCCGCCAACGAGTCCCCCTTGCGCGATCGCATTGCCGAGGAACGTGGTCTTCTCGTCCGACCAGATGACAATCTCGCCGCCATTGCCGCGCAGGCCGATCGCCGAAACGTCGATCGTCACCGCATCGGTTGCGACCAGCTTGAGCGCATTGGGCAGTTCGTCGGCGCTCAGCCCCTTGCCACCCTGGAACTCGCCGCCCAGCCGCACCCGACCGCCGCGAATGCCGCCCTGCGCATAGAATTGCGCCGAGAACAGGTCGAGCCGCGGCGCGCTGACATCGATGCTGCCGCCAAAGCCGTGGCTGCCCGATGCGCGGAACCTGCCCGACGAGATGATCTGGTCGTCCGAGACATAGCGGATAGATCCGCCATGCAGGCCGCTCGCATCGATGAAGGCATCGCCGGTGTCGAGCGCGCGCCGCGTGGTCCTGATGTCGACACTGCCGCCCTTGCCGAGCGCGGCATTGACCGTGATCCGCCCGGCGAGCGAGAAGCCGCCCGCATCGAGCTGGATCTTGCCGCCTGCGTCCACGCCGCTGGCCGAAAGGATCGAGCCGAAGGACAGGAAGTCGCTGCCGGTGATGTGCGCGGTCCCGCCGGACTTGCTGCCGTCGAGGTTGATCGTGCCGTCGAGGATCGTGCGCGCCGCGCTGATCGTCAGCGTGCCCCCTCTGCCATTGGCCGCCATCGCCTGGCCGGGCGCACCGCCATCGCCGTTCAGCGAACCCACCCAGCCGATATTGCTTTCGGCATTGTTGCCGCTCTTGTTGCCCTTGCCCTGACCGCTTCCGGTAGCAACGGCATTGGTTGCCGACGACAGATCCATCGCGACATTCCTGCCGACCTGAACCTCGCCCGGGGCAGCGATTGCCACTTTCGCAGCGACCAGCGAAACCTTGCCGTCAGCACCGACCTGCATGTTGGCCGCCTGTGGCGTGCCGATGCGCACCGACTGG
Source organism: Blastomonas natatoria (assembly GCF_003201955.1). Lineage (GTDB taxonomy): Bacteria > Pseudomonadota > Alphaproteobacteria > Sphingomonadales > Sphingomonadaceae > Blastomonas > Blastomonas natatoria. The sequence goes on along the minus strand of NZ_QJJM01000003.1, from coordinate 224,196 downwards.
TTTACCAGGTCGCGCGCTGCCGACGCCGTGATCAGCACCGATCCGCCGCGGGCATCGACCACTCCGTCAAGACCGACCAGCGCGCCCTTGTCGTCGAGCGTCGTCACCGCATCGCCGACCTGGAAGCGGATCAGATTGTCGCCATGCAGATCCAGCGTGAAGGCCTGCGCACCGCCGAAGGCAATGCGCCCCATATGCGCGGTGATGATGCCATCATTGGCGACCTGCGGCGCCACAAAGGCGGCGACGCCGGCATCGCGGACGGTGATCGTGCCATGATTGACGATCCGTGCCCCGGCGCGACCCGGCGAGCCGAAACGCAAGGCGCCCCCTGCCATGAACGCATCGTTGCCGATATCGGCGCTGGTAGCGATCAGGCCTGCGACATCGACCCTCGCATCCTTGCCGAAGACGATGCCATTGCCGTTGATAATGTAGATCTGCCCATTCGCGGTCAGATCGCCCATGATCCGGCTGATTTCAGGGCCGGTTACGCGGTTGAGTGCCACCGAGCGCGCATTGGGCTGGCGGAATTCCACCCCTTCGCCCAGATCGATCGAGAAATCGTCCCAGTTGATGATGACGCGGTCGCTCGACTGGTCGATCCGCATCCGGCCCGTGCCCTGGCCGGAAATGACGGCCTGGCCGCCGACCACCTGGCCGCCGCTGGGATTGGCATAGGCCGTCTGGGCCGCAACAAAGGCAAAGCCCGCAACGCCTGTCTTCAATGCGGCAGACCAGCTCATGCCAGCCTTCACCCCAGCCCGTCGCTTGCCCGGCATGGTCATCGTGTTGCCCCGATCGAGAAGAAGATTCGCGGATCGCTGCTGCCATCCGGCGTGAAGCGCGCCTTGCCGGGCCAGGCGGCATAGATTTCGCCGAACAGACCGTAGGGCAGCGCGATGCGCGATCCGCCGCCGGCTGACCACAATTCGGTCACGCGCAGTTCGGCAAAGTCCAGTGGTCCGCTCTGCCGCAGGATTCCGGCATCGACGAACAGGAACGGCTGGACGGTAACGCCGCCGATGCTCAGCCGATCATTGATTTCCAGCGCCACGTTGACGCAATGGTCGCCCCCTGCCGCGCCGTAATCATAGGCACGGCCAAAGCGATCCCCGCCGAAATTGCACTCGCGTGAGGCAGATGCACCGCCGTTGAGACCAATCTGCGCCTCTGCATTGACCCGGGCCCGCGCCGTTCCGATCAGCGGCGCCGTCCAGACCAGCGAACCATTGAGCGCGGTGAATTCCGGATCGCCCTGCGTGCGGCTGCGCAACGGATCGAACCGGCCCGTTGCACCAAGGCCGTTGATGCCCTGGCTGAGGCCCAGCCGGACGAGGCCGACACTGCCATCGGCAGCGGCCCAGTCGTAACTGCCGTAGAGTTCGTAGAAACGGCTGCGGTCGTCGACCAGCGTCACGCCGAAGATACCGCTCTGCGAGTTGATCGCGGTCCCCTCCAGCCCGACGATCAGGCTGGAGTTGCGCGTTCGACGCAGCGGATAGCTGAGCCCTGCACGGACGACCTCTTCCTCGCCGCGGAACTGCAGGATGGAGAGAAAACCGCGCACCGCGCGCGACCGTGCCCGCGAATAGCTCACCGTTCCGGTCAATCCGTCGTCGGTGATCGGCGCGCTGTACTGCACATAGCCCGAAACGAAGCCGTCGGTCGGTATCGTGGCGCGCACATCCGCCACCAGCTGGTCGCCGGGGACGAGCACCGAATTGGCGGTTGCCCCGGCCCGATAGCGACGCTCTCCCAGATTGTCACGGATCCGGTTGTCGAACTGCGCCTCGACCACGACCGGATCCAGACTGACCACGACCAGCAGATTGGCCGCGCCGGGCGTCGCTTCGGACGGACGCACGACCACGGAAACGTCCATGCCGCCAAGATCGCCGGTGGTGAGGATCGCCCGTTCGAGTTCGTCGACCATGACCGGCCCGCGCTTGATCAGCGGGGTGAACCGGCGACGGACCATCTCGGTCAGTCGCGTCTTGCCGACCAGTCCGGCGCTGGACTTGAGCTGGACCTCGAGCGCATCGACACTGCCTTCGACGACCTGCAGCACGACGACGCCGTCCTTTATCTCCTGTTCGGGCACGATCGCGAAGGAGAGAGCAAATCCGGCATCGGCATAGACACGTGTCAGCAGATCGGCGGCACGATAGATATCGGCCAGCGTCAGTTCTTGGCCAAGAAACGGCTTGAGCGGCGCCTGCAGCCGATCTTCATCGAGATAATTGAACCCGGTGATGCGGAATTTCGTGACCCGCACTTTCTGGGTATCGTCGACGCTGCTGGGGTCGGTGCGAGGACGATCGATGGTGAAGGGGGTGCGCGGGGTGGACAGCGGCGTATCGGCGTCGCGGTTTTCCCGTTCGAATGTGCCGGCAGGTGGCCGCACGGCTCCCGGCAGGGCCTGGGCCAGCACAGGCACGGGCAGAATCGCAACGAGAGCCGCAACCACGGCGCTGCCGAACACGGCATCGCGACCGCGCAACACATTCAATCTCCGCCAGATCGTCATGCGGTTTCAGGTTCCAGAACCCCGAAGGGATTGAGAGGGTGCGACCCCGTCTCGGAACGCCGGGAGTCAGTCTGGTCCCACCGCCTAGCAGCCAGCCAGGTCCGCCTTGTGCGACGGATCACAGCCAAATGCATCCGGACGCCCGGGCCACACCTTATCCCGCAAGGATAAACCGCTTCATTATGAAATCAGCAAACCTCGCCCCTGCATCCGGTTAAGCATCAGCGAAGAAAAAAGACAAGAGAATGAGGGTGATTTACAACCAATCTGGTGACGAATGGTGCCCTGCCCCCATCAGCGGCCAAGCGCTGCCGGGTTGCGCAGGACCAGATTGTCTACGCTGATGCCTTCGGCCCAGTGGCCGGACTTGCGGAACTGGCCGATGCAATGGGGCTCGAGATAGATGACCGATACCGGCTGGGCAAGCGCGGTCAGGCGCTCGGCCACCGGCGCCATCACGGTGTCATCGAAGGGATCGTAGAAGAAGCAGACGAGATCGAGATCCACAGGCGGCCGGTAGCGCGCCGCATCCATGCACAGGAATTCGACCGGTGCGGCAAGCGCGCCCCTCGCGGCCATGATCTCGCGGTTGCGCAGGGCAATGTCGACCAGTTCGGGCGCAAACTCGACCCCGATCACCCGCGCAAAGGGAAACCGCGCCGCCTCGAGCACGGCCCTTCCCTTGCCGCAGCCGTAATCGATGAATGCCGTGCGCGTGAAGTCCACGTTGAGATCCGCAAACCAGCTGGACATGTTGCCGCCATTGCTCGCCTGATAGCGCCGGGCATGGGCGGCCAGAGCGGGGTCCACGGTCAGCGTATGGAGCTCCCGCATTTCGAACGTGTCGGTGCCCCATTGTTCGTCAAAGGCGCGAAACTTGCGATTGCGGCGGCGCGCCTCAGGCGAAAGCTCGCGGGCATGATAGACGATATTGTGCCCGATCAGGCGGACGATCTCTCCGGCGGACCGGCCCTTGAGGCGATGGGCGAGGGAGGAGAGCATCGTTGCGGAATGCCTTTGACGGTTGACGAGGGGCAGCCAGGTTCGGCAGTCCGGTGCTCTAGCCCAGTCCGTCAGGGCTTAAAACCGGATTAACCACGATATGTCCGCCAAGCCTTCCGGGCGAATGCGCGGCCAGGCAGAGGATGCGAAACATGAGCGACCCCATTGTGATCACGTCCGGCGGTGCGGTGGAAACCGTCACGCTCAACCGTCCGGAATCCCTGAACGCCATGGACGAGCCGATGATCCTGCAATTGCAGGACTATTTCCGGGGGCTGCAGGACCGCGAGGCGGTGCGCGTCGTCATCCTGCGCGCCGAGGGCCGGGCGTTCTGCGCGGGGCTCGATCTCAAGGGCTGGCCGGTGCGCGAGGGCGAGGGCGCGGTGCATGGCGGCTGGCGCACCCAGCGCGCGATCGCCACGGTGATGCAGCTGATGCGTGCCTGCCCGCAGCCGATCATTGCCTGCGCGCAAGGTGCCGCGTGCGGCGGCGGCATGTCGCTGCTGCTGTCTAGCGACGTGCGCTATTGCACCCCCGATTTCCGCATGAACGCCGCCTATATCCGCATCGGCCTTGGCGGCTGCGACATGGGGTCGAGCTATTTCCTCCCCCGGCTGGTGGGCAGCTCGCTCGCCGCCGAGATGATCCTTTCGGGCCGTTTCGTCGGGGCCGAGCGCGCGTTCGCCGCCGGCTTCGTCAGCGAGATCGCCGCACCCGAAGAGATTGCAAGCAAGGCCGAGGCGCTCGCCGCCGACATGCTGCTCGCCAGCCCCATGGGCCTGAGGCTGAGCAAGGATGCGCTGGGCCGCAATATCGACGCGCCGGGCTTCGAAGCCGCGCTCGCGCTGGAGGACCGGCAGCAGATCCTGCTCAGCATGACCGAGGATTATGCCGAGGCGCGCCGCGCGTTCATGGAGAAAAGGGCGCCGGACTATAAGGACAGGTAGCCCACTAGAATCCTCCCCGAGCTTGTCTCGGGGAGGAATTAATTGTTTCCGCACCCCATCGCGTCGGTCTTTTGCCGTTCGATGAAGCGATGGACCGCCTGGATGACCACCGAACCCTCGCCGACGCCCGAGGCGACGCGCTTGACGGAACCCGAGCGGACATCGCCGACCGCGAACAGGCCGGGCCGGCTGGTCTCGAACGGCGAACAGCCATCGCCGGTGACGATGAACCCGGCATCGTCGAGCGTCGCACAGCCTTGCAGCCAGTCCGAGCAGGGCTGCGCGCCGATCATCACGAACAGCGCGCCTGCCTCGATCCGGGTCTCCTCGCCGCTGCGCCGGTCGCGCCAGACGAGCTCTTCCAGATGCGTGTCGCCCGACAGCGCGCAGACCTCGCTGAACGGGTGCAGCGTGATCGCGTTCGAGGCCACGATCCGGTCGATCAGATAGCTCGACATGGTCGCAGCCAGCCCCTCGCTGCGCACCAGGATGTGCACATGCGCGGCAAAGCGCGACATATAGACTGCGGCCTGGCCTGCCGAATTGCCGCCACCGACCACCACGACGGCTCGGTTCGCGCACAGCTGCGCCTCCATCGCGGTCGCGGCATAATAGATGCCCGCGCCCTCGAACCGGGCATAATCGGGCAGGTCGAGCTTGCGATAGCGCGCACCGGTTGCCGCCACCACCGCGCGCGCCTCGGCCACCGTGCCGTCCTCGAGCTGCAGCCGGAAATGGCCGCCGCTGCAATCCAGCCCGGTCGCAGCGCGCGAGACCGCAAGCCGCGCGCCGAATTTCTGCGCCTGGACCTGCGCCCGCCCGGCCAGCGCCTGGCCAGATATGCCGGTGGGAAAGCCCAGATAATTCTCGATCTTGCTGCTCGTCCCTGCCTGACCGCCTGGCGCGGTCGATTCGATGATCAGCGTGTCGAGCCCCTCGGACGCGGCATAGACGGCTGCGGCGAGGCCCGCCGGCCCCGCCCCCACCACGATCAGATCGTGCAGCCGCTGCTGGTCGATTGCCACCGCGACGCCCAGCGCATCGGCCAGATCGTGCGTGCTCGGATTGCGCAGGATCTGCTCTTCGGAAATCACCACCGGCAGGTCGGCAGCGCCGAGGCCGAAGCCTTCGAGGAACGCCGCCGCATCGGGATCGCTCGAAGAGTCGATCGTGCGGTGCGGATAGCCGTTGCGCGTCAGAAAGGCGTTGATCCGCACCGTATCCGCGCTGCGCGCCGGACCGACCAGAGTCACCGCGCCCTGCTGATGCTGCATCAGTGCAACGCGGCGCAGGATGAACGCGCGCATGATGATCTCGCCGATATCGGGCTCGGCGACGATCAGCCGCCGGAAATCGGCGCGGGGCACGCGGATCACCTCGGTCGGCCCCACCGCGCGCCCGCTGACCAGGATCTTGCGATCGTTGAACAGGTCGAGCTCGCCCGTGAACTGCCGTGCGCAATGGCGGTGGACGATGCCCTCCTCGCCATGATCGCCATGGTCAATGATCTCGATCTCGCCGGTCTGCACGAGGAAGAAATCGACTCCGCGCTCGCCGCGGTGGAAGACATGATCGCCGTCGGCCAGCGTCTCGCAATGGCCGAACCGCGCGATTCGTCCCGCCATGTCCTCGCTCAGCACCGGGAAGGTCTGTTCCAGCCGCGCATAGGGATCGCTGCTGTCGACCGGCTGCGCGTTCGGCGCCGAATTTCCCATGTTCCTGTTCCCTTCTGCCCGACCTTAGTGCGCCGTAGCGTCATCTCCGGTGCCGCATTGGCTAGCCTATCATGCTATCGCGGCAATGCGTCAGTTTCTTGGCGATCGCGCCTTGCATTTGGGTGGTGGCGGTGCAGATTAGCGTCAAATCAACCGTTCAGGACAAGGTGAGGATCATGACCGAAGACGAAGACCTGGAGAGCTTCCGCGCCGAGGTTCGCGCATTTCTCGATGCCGAGCTGCCGCCCGAAAAGCGCTTTGCCGCAGACGGCTTTGCCAATAGCAGCAAGGAACTGACCGCCTGGTGGCAGGGCGTTCGTGCCAAGCGCGGCTGGGGCGCACCCGGCTGGCCCAAGCAATATGGCGGCTGCGAATGGTCGCTCGCCAAGAAGCGCATCTTCGCCGATGAATCGACCAAGGCGGGTGCGCCTTCGTACAGCCCGTTCGGCCTGACCATGGTCGGCCCGGTCATCTACACCTTCGGCACCGAAGAGCAGAAGGCCGAGCATCTGCCGCACATCATCAACGGCACGCGCTTCTGGTGCCAGGGCTATTCGGAGCCCGGCGCGGGATCGGACCTTGCCAGCCTGAAGACGCGCGCGGTGCGCGATGGCGACCATTATGTGGTCAACGGCCAGAAGACCTGGACCACCCAGGGCCACTGGGCCGACTGGATTTTCTGCCTGGTGCGCACCAATACCGAGGTGAAGCAGCAGAACGGCATCTCGTTCCTGCTGATCGACATGAACACGCCGGGCATCGAGGTGCGGCCGATCCGCACCATCGACGGCATGCATCACCTCAACGAGGTGTTCTTCACCGATGTACGCGTACCGGTGAAGAACCTGGTCGGCAACGAGAATGACGGCTGGACCTATGCCAAGTTCCTGCTCGGCAACGAGCGCGCCGGGATCGCGGGTGTCGCCCGCACCACCGGCGACCTGATCCGCCTGCGCGAATGGGCAAGCTCGGTCGAGCATTTCATCAACCCGCCGATCAACGATCCGGTGATCGCGCAGCGGCTCGATTCGCTCGAACAGCGGCTCGCCAAGCTGGCCGCACTCGAGGCGCGTGCGCTCGAGGCACCGAGCCAGTCGGCCGAGGCGATGCGGCTGGTCGCGCCACTGAAGCTGCTCGGCACCGAGCTGTCTCAGGACGTGTCCGAACTGGCGCTGGATATCGCGGGCCCTGCCGCGCTGCCGCGTCCGGCGAACGATCCGGTCCATCCCTATGGCCAGGAAGGCGAGCACGCGATGTCGGTCTTCCTCTTCGGCCGGGCGCAATCGATCTATGGCGGCACCAACGAGGTGCAGAAGAACATTCTCGCCAAGATGATGGCCGCAGGGATCTGACGACCAGTCCCACCATCCGTTTGTCCCGAGCGAAGTCGAGGGACGTGCGCATCAGACCTGGCGCGGATCACCCGATCCGCGCCAGGCGGATATTCAGGATTTCACATCCATGTTCGCACCCAATGATGACCAGCAGTTGCTGATCGACAGCGCCCGCCGCTTCACCCAGAAACATTATGCCGATGATAAACTAGGCCAGATGGGCGAAGCTCCGCTCAACACCGCGCTCTGGGCCGAGATGGCCGAGGCCGGATGGCTGATGCTGCCCTTTGCCGAAGCCGATGGCGGCCTGCAGGCCGAGGGCCAGTCGGGCCTGGGCGATTGCGTCAGCCTGTTCGAAGTGCTGGGCGAAGGCCTGGTGGTCGAACCCGTGCTCGCCAGCACCATCCTTGCTGGCGGCCTGATCGCCGCGTCGCCGGAATCGCAGAGCCGCAGCGACCTGATCGAGGGCATCGTCTCGGGCGGCGCGCCGGTGGGCGTGGCACTCCACGAACCGCGCGCGCGGCACGACATCTGGTATTGCGAAGCCAAGGCCACGAAGAGCGCCGACGGCTGGACGCTCAGCGGCCACAAGTCGCTCGCCCATGGTGCGGCGGCGGCCGAAACGATCATCGTGCTCGCGCGGATCGAGGGCGAGCCGGGCAGCGGCTCGGCGGGCCTCGGCCTGTTCCTCGTTCCTGCCGATGGCGCGGGCGTCACCGTCACCCCCTATCGCTTGCGCGACGACCATTGGGTCGCCGATGTGAAGCTCGACGGCGCGACGCTGGGTGCTGACGCATTGCTGCTCGGCCCGGGCGCGGCGGCCGAGGCGCTCGAAAAGGTGATCGACAAGGCGCGGCTGCTGCTCGCGGCGGAAGGCACCGGCATCATGCGCCGCGTGTGCCTCGCCACCCAGGCCTATACCATGGACCGCAAGCAGTTCGGCGTGCCGCTCGCCTCGTTCCAGGTGCTGCAGCACCGCATGGTCGACATGCAGGTTGCCTTCGATCAGGCGCGTTCGCTGGTCTATGAGGCGGTCACGCACGATGCCGCTGGCGATGCCGCCGAAATGACCCGCGCCGCACGCGCCGCCTATCGCGCGGTCAGCGAAGATGGGGTCGAGGTCGGCAAGCAGGCGATCCAGCTGCACGGCGGCATGGGCATGTCGGAGGAACTGCCGCTCGGCCGTGCGCTGCGGCGACTTCTGGCGATCCGCCAGGCGTTCCCGCTATAACGATTTTAAGGCAATCCATGACCGTCACCCCCCCGAAGGCGGGGGTCCCGCTCCCGCGCAACGGTTGCAGGACAAGCGGGATTCCCGCGTTCGCGGGAATGACGGGAATGGGAGAAACCTAGAGCGCGTCGAAATCGATTCGCGCGTGGCGGTCCAGCGTGCGCGAATCGTCCGGCATCGGGTATTTGAGACCCGTCGCGCAGTTGAACAGCACCACCCGGTCGCCCTTGCTTACCAATCCGGCGGCAAGCGCGTCGTGATAGGCCGCCAGCGTCGCGCCGCCTTCGGGGCAAAGCAACAGCCCGTCCTGCTTGGCCGCCTGCACCACCGCGCGTTCGATCGCCTGGTCGTCCACCGCCAGTGCCTTGCCGCCGCTTTCACGCACGGCGCGCAGGATCAGGAAATCGCCGACCGCGCGCGGCACGCGAATTCCCGCGGCGACCGTTTCGGCATTCTCCCAGCGCTCGGCATGCTCGACCCCGTCGTCGAATGCCTTGACGATCGGCGCGCAGCCCGATGCCTGGACCGCGAACATCTTCGGGCGCTCAGGGCCGATCCAGCCCAGAGCTTCGAGCTCGTCGAACGCCTTCCACATTCCGATCATGCCCGTGCCGCCGCCGGTGGGATAAAAAATCGCATCCGGCAGGCTCCAGCCGAATTGCGCGGCGAGTTCCAGCCCCATCGTCTTCTTGCCCTCGATCCGGTAAGGCTCCTTCAGCGTCGAGACATCGTACCAGCGGCCTTGCTTCGCACCCTCGGCGACGATCGCACCGCAATCGTCGATCAGGCCGTTGACCCGCCAGACGCGCGCACCCTGCAGCGCGATCTCGCGCACATTGATCTCGGGCGTGTCGTCGGGGCAGAAGACCACCGTCTCGATACCGCAACGCGTTGCATAGGCGGCAAGCGCGGCCCCCGCATTGCCGTTGGTCGGCATGGCGATCCGTGTGACGCCCAGTGCCTTGGCCATCGACACCGCCATGACGAGCCCGCGTGCCTTGAACGATCCGGTGGGCAGCCTGCCCTCGTCCTTGACCAGCACGCTCGCCCCGCCCGACTTGGGCAGCGGAATCAGCGGCGTCTCGATCTCGCCCAGGCTGACGATATTTCGTGCGTCGCGCACCGGCAACAGCTCGCGCCAGCGCCACAGATCGGTATCGCGCCGCTCCAGTTCGTCGCGGTCCAGGTGTGCAGCGATCGCCGGCAGGTCGTAGCGCACCAGCAGGGGGCGGCCGACGCGCGAGAGGCCATGCGCCTTGTCAGCCTCGTAGCGCTCACTGGTCATCGAGCATTCGAGATACGTGACGAAGGTCCGGCGCTCGGCTGTGACGTTGCTCGGCAAAGGCATGAAATTCAGGCTCCCCTTTTCCGCATGACACGGATCATCATGCCGCTGACATGGGCCTTTCATGTTTCATTTCAATATTTTGCAACGCTCTTACCGAAACGGCAGGCGCATCGACCAGCCAAAGCGCGTGGTCTCCTGCCCCGGATAATCGGCGAGCCCGATGGTCATTGCGTCATGCCCGCCGCTGGGCCGAGCGCGATAGGTGCCGAAAAGCCGGTCCCAGATCGACAGGCAGAAGCCGTAATTGCTGTCATGCTCGATCCGCCGGGTGCTGTGGTGCACCCGGTGCATGTCCGGCGTGACGATGACCGATCGCAGCACGCTGTCGAGCCAGAGCGGCAGCGCCAGATTGGCGTGGTTGAACATCGGCAGCACCGCCAGCAGCAGTTCGAACACGACCAGGGCCCAGAGCGGCGCACCGAGCGCGAGCGCGACGCCCATCTTGAACAGCATCGACAGGCCGATTTCAATCGGATGAAAGCGCAAGGCGGTCGACATGTCGAGATCGCGATCGGCATGGTGCACCCGGTGCAGCCGCCAGAGCAGCGGAACGCGGTGGGTCGCCCAGTGCTGCGCCCAGACGGCCAGGTCGAGCAGCAGGATCGCCAGCACCCCCTGGGCCCAGCCGGGCAGCCCGGTCAGCGGCAGCAGCCCGAAATCGGGCTGCGGCGCGTAGCCCGTTACCGCGCCGAACAGCGCGATGAACACGAGCGCCTGCACCCCGCGCTCGACCGGCATGTTGACCAGCACGAACCCCAGATGCGCAGGCCAGCGCCGCACCACGGGCAGGCTGCGATGACGGCGTGGAAAGATAGCTTCGGCCAGCAGCAGGACGAGTGCCGTGCCGACCAGCACCGCACTGATCAGCCAGGGCTGGCCGCTGGCGATCATGACGCGGCAGCAGCCTCGGCGGCCAGTCCCTGCTCTTCCATTGTCGGATAGTCGGTATAGCCCTCGGGCGAGCTGCCGTACCAGCGCGCGGGATTGTCCGGGTTGAGCGGCGCGTTGACCGCGAGGCGCGCGGGCAGATCGGGATTTGCAAGGAAGGTGCGGCCGAAGCTGATCGCATCGGGAATGCCGCCCGCCATCGCCGCGACCGCCTTGTCGTGATCGTAATCGCTGTTGAGCACCAGAGGCCCAGCGAACACCTTGCGGATATGCGGGCTGACCGGCGGCACATCGCTCGCGCCGAAGGTGCCGTCCATCGGCGGCTCGCGCAGTTCGAGAAAGGCGATGCCGATCCTGTCGAGCAGCGCCGCCGCTGCAGTAAAAGTGTCTTCGGGAGTCGCGTCGTTCACGCCCTGAGTCTCGCCATTGGGCGACAGGCGGACAGAGACATGGTCGTGGCTCCACACCCCGACCAGGTGCTGCGCCACTTCGCCCAGCAGGCGGATGCGGTTCTCGATGCCGCCGCCATAATCGTCGTCGCGCAGGTTGGACGAGGAACGCAGAAACTGGTCGATCAGATATCCATTGGCGGCGTGGATCTGCACGCCGTCAAACCCGGCGCGTTTCGCGTTCTCGGTCGCACGCGCATAATCGTCCAGGATGCGCGGAATTTCTGCGACCTCCAGCGGACGCGCGGTCTCATAGGGCTTGGTCCCTTCATAGGTATGCGCGTGATAGTCGAACCGGGTCGCCGAGGCGGAGACCGGGGGCTTGCCACCGTTGAAATCGGGATGCACCAGCCGGCCCATATGCCAGAGCTGGCAGATGATCCGGCCGCCTGCCTGGTGAACGCGCTCGACCACCGGCTTCCAGCCTTCGACCTGCTCGTCGTTCCAGATTCCCGGCGCGTACGGCGTACCCAGCCCTTCGGGGCTGATCCCCGTCGCTTCCGAGATGATCAGCCCTGCACTGGCGCGCTGCGCATAATATTCGCCCATCAGCGGCACCGGAACATGCGCCCGGGTCGCACGGCAGCGGGTGAGCGGCGCCATCAGGATGCGGTTGGGGCAGGCGATCGCGCCAAGCTGGACAGGATCGAACAGGGTGGGCATGGGCGGCGTTTCTCCGGTCTCGGACTGGCGCGGAAGGGCCGCGACAGCGTTTAATCGAATGGCTAAAGGCCGATCATGACAAAAGCAACCGAGCGGGGCGGAATATTGGCCGTCGTTGCGCTGATCTTCGCCAATGTGGCGCTTGCCTTCGGCCCCTGGTTCGTGCGGATGGCCGATACCGGCCCGGTCTCTGCCGGGTTCTGGCGGCTGACGCTGGCGCTGCCGATCCTGTTCGTCATCGCCGTACAGCAGCGCGAGCCGCTGACCGGATATCGCTCCGCGATCTGGTGGCTGCTGGCGCTGAGCGGCATTGCCTTTGCGCTGGATATTGCCAGCTGGAATTTCGGCATCGAGCGGACCAAGCTCGCCAATTCGACGCTGTTCGGAAACATGGGCAGCGTCATCATGGTGCTCTACGGCTTCGTCATCAGCCGCGCCTGGCCTCACCGGGCTGAACTGGCCGCAGTCGCGCTCGCGATCGTCGGCGCGGCCATGCTGATGGGCAGTTCCTACGAACTCGATGTCCGCAACCTCATAGGGGACCTGTTCTGCCTGCTCGCCGGAATGCTCTACGTGGTCTATCTGCTGAGCATCCGCCGTATCCGCAGCGACCTCGGCAGCTGGTCGGTGCTGGTCTGGTCCACGGTTTTCGGCATCGGGCCGATGCTGGCCATCGCCCTGCTGCTGGGCGAACCGGTCTGGCCGACCGACTGGACGCCGGTGCTGCTGCTCGCCCTGGTCTGCCAGCTTCTGGGCCAGGGGGCGATGGTCTATGCGGTCAGCCATTTCTCGCCGGTGGTGCTGGGCATCGCGCTGCTCAGCCAGCCGGCGATCGCCGCGATCATCGGCTGGCAGGCCTTTGGCGAAACCCTTTCGCTGACCGATACCATCGGCATGGTCGCGATAGGCGCCGCGCTGGTGCTCGTCCGCTTGCCCGAGGCGCGGTGCGCAGCGCGGCGCGCAGCGCGGCTTGCAGCTTCGCCCCCGGCTTCCTAATTGAAGGACATCCAAGGAGGCACCTTCATGTACCGCCCGACCAAGCTCGACACCCTGCCCGCCGATCCGACCATGGACGAGGTGCGCCAGTTCCTGCCGCCGTTCATTGCCGAGGAAGCCGTATTCGACGGCTGGACGCCTGCCGCGCGCGATGCCGCCGCCGCTGCACAGGGCGTGGAGCCGGGCCTCGCGACGCTGGCCTTCGACAAGGGCCCGATGGACATGATCGATGCCTGGATCGGCCATATCGACGCGCAGATGATCGAGGCGTTTCCGCCCGAGCGTATCGCCGCGATGAAGATCCGCGAGCGCATTCGCGCGCTCGTCGCCTTCCGGTTCGAGGCGGTGGCGCACCAGCGCGAGGCGCTGCGCCGCGCGACCGCGATCATGGCGCTGCCCGCCAATCTCGCCCGTACCGCCCGCATATCGTGGCGCACGGCGGACCTGATGTGGCGGCTCGCCGGCGATGCCGCGACCGATTACAACCATTATACCAAGCGCATGATCCTCTCGGGCGTCTATGGCTCGACGCTGATGGCGTTTCTCGACGACGAGAGCCCCGATTTCGCCGACACCCATGCCTTTCTGGAGCGCCGCATCGATAATGTGATGCAGTTCGAGAAGGCCAAGGCAAAGTGGACGAACAAGGGCGAGACATTGAGCCTCTCGCGCTTCCTGGGCAGGCTGCGCTACCCGGCACGGTAATCTTCTCAGGCCTTGACCTGCGACGTAATTGAGCCGCGATCGCTCCTGTTCCACGCTGACCGGCATCAGCAACAGGAGCACGCGCAATGACCACCATCACCGACCCGTTTTCGGTCGTTCAGGCCTTTCTCAAGGCCATGGAACCGCTGGATTACGATGCTGCGCTGCGATGTGTGGCGCCGCTTTGCGAATATACCAATCCGCCGCCGCTCGGAACGGTGCACGGCCCCGACGGTATCCGGGCGGTGCTCGAGCCTTTCTTCTCGCCGACGCTGGAAAACGAGTTCCGCGTGCTGCGATCTGCCGTCGATGGCAATATCGTGATGCTCGAACGGCTGGACCGGCACCGGCTCGCCGACAAATGGGTCGAGCTGCCGGTGGCGGGCGTGTTCGAGGTGGAGAATGGACTGATCCGCTATTGGCGCGACTATTTCGATGTCGCGACGATCATGTCCGAATGGCCGGCGGCCTGAGCCGCCTTTCCGCGCCTCATTTCGGCGCGATGCGCTTCCAGGCTTCGGCGATTTCGGCGAGCATCTGGCGGGCGGACTTGAGCACATCGACCTTGTCGGGGCTCAGGGCCGCGTTGATGCGGCGGCTGGCCTCGCGATAGATGCGGGCAAGCGCGAGCGCCAGTTCACCGCCCTTTTCGAAGTCGAGGCTCTCTTCCAGCGCCATCACGATGGCGGATGCCCTGGCGCGGGCCTGGATCATCGGTACCGCCTCGCCGCGCTCGGCATGGCGGATGGCCGCATCGAGGCGCAGCAGCAGTTCGTCGAACAGGATGACGACCAGCTGGTGCGGGCTGGCGCCTTCGACACGGCTGACCGTATCGACGGCCTGATAGCTGCCCATGTGGCGACGCGGAGAGATGAAGCTCATGCGGTTTTCCTTGTCATTCGCTATGTTTTGATTGTCTTAATTGTCGCCGCTGTTGGTCCAGACCGACACCTGCTGCTCGATATAGCTCTGGGTAGAGCGCAGCACGGTCAGCTGGCGGTCCATGGCGGCAAATGTCTGTTCCAGCTGCTCGCGATATTTGGCGCTGTCTTCCTCGACCTTTTCCATCAGCTTGGTGAGATCGGTCGCAATCTTGTTCAGCCGGTTCTGGGCGCCGATCAGCGAGCCATTGGGATCCTTCAGGCTCGTCTTGACGTCCTCGAACGCCTTGGCGAGACCGGGATTGCCGGCTGTCGGGGTGGCCGGCTCCAGCATCCGGGCGATGCCTTCGGGATCGGCAGCAAGCGCACGATCGAACCGGGCATTGTCGAGCGACAATGTGCCGTCGCGATTGGTCCGCACGCCGATATCGGCGAGCGAGCGATAATCGCCGGAATCTGAGAGCTGCTTGGTGGTCAGCGACGCCATGGCGCGCATCATGTCGCGCGCCGCCCGTTCACCCGCCAGCGGCCCGCCGCTGGTCCCGTCCACGCCGGGCGCGGTTGCGGAGTTCAGCGCGCCGCGCAGATCGTTATAGGCCTTGATGAACTCGTTGACGATGTCCTTGGTCGAGGAGGTCGGCTGGTCGCCGCTGATGACGACATTCGTGCCCGGGGCTGCGGTCAGGAGGTTGATGCGTACGCCGGGAACGGCGGTGTCGATCTGGTTGCTCGAGTTGGTCAGCTGGATGCCATTGACCTGGACGATGCTGTTGGCAGCGCTGGTGACCGAATTCATCCCGGCCCCACCGACAGGCGGAAAGGCGAAGGCATCGAGCGCAGCCGAGCCACCCGAACCGGTGACGGTAAAGCTGTTGGCCGCGCCTTCCGCGCCGCGCATCACCAGCCGCGAGCCGGTATTGTCGGTGACGATGCTCGCCGTGACGCCGCTGTTGGTGCCGTTGATCGCATCGCGCAGGCCGGTCAGCGAGTTGTTGGTGGAATCGATGGTGACGTTGAAGCTGCCCGCCGCCGTAGTGATGGTCAGCGATCCCTCGCCCACCGGCGCACCGCTGGCCAGGCTGGTCGCCGATACCATGGTCTGCGCCGAAGCGAGCTGGGTTACCTGAACCGTCGCCGGCAGGCCCTGCGGCTTCTGCCCCGGAATGAAGCTGGCCGCAACCAGATCGCCGCGGGTCGAAACGAGATTGCCGGTCAGCTGACGACCGTTGAGCACTTCGCTCAATGCGGTGGAAAAGGTTTCGAGCGCCGACGAGGCCGAAGCCAGTGCCGAGATGCGCGCCTGGTTCAGGTTCTGCTTGTTGCGAACCTCCGACTGCTTCGGCTGAAGCTGTGCCGTGACGAGATCATTCACCAGCTGGGCGCTGTTGACCCCCGTAAAGCCGCTGATGACATTTGAAATTCCGCTGTTCGTGACCATCACCAGTTCCTTCTGAAAGGATTAACGGCTGGTGCGTGGCCGCATTAAGAGGTTTCGGGATCATTTCTGCGGTTTGCCGTCCATATCAAATCGCAGGTCCTTGGGCACGTCGAGCTCGGGCTGGCCAAAGCCGACATCCATCTTCTCGTTGATGCGGAAAACGAAGGCGAGCAGCGTCGCGGCGGCCAGGTACAGCCGCTCGTCGATGATCGCCCCGGGCTTGGAGGTGAAGTAGATCGCGCGGGTCAGTTCCGGGTAGCGCAGGATGGTGAGGCCGCGCTCCATCGCGAGTTCGCGCATCGCCTGGGCAATCGCACCGCGCCCGCGCGCCAGCACCACCGGCGCGGGATCGCGCTCGCGGTCGTAGCGCAGCGCGATGGCGAAATGGGTCGGGTTGACCAGCAGCACGGTCGCATCTTCCACCGCCTTGCGGGTGGAGCCGTTCAGCATCTCGTACTGGCGCCGGCGCACGGCCTGCTTGAGCTCGGGCGAGCCTTCGACCTCCTTGTGCTCGTCCTTGACCTCCTGCTTGGTCATCATCAGCTTCTGGTTGCGCTGGAACCACTGGGCCGGAACATCGATCATCGCGATCAGGCCCAGCGCCCCCGCCATGGCCATCAGGGTCATCGAGAACAGATCGCCGAATGCGGCGATGCCCTGGCGAACGTCGCCATGGCCGAGCTGCGCCATCTCAGGCAGCATCGACATGACCATGACCACGCCGATCGTGCCCATCAGCACGACCTTGGCGATCGACTTGACCAGCTCGATCAGCCCGTGCGTGCCGAACATGCGCTTGAGGCCCGATGCCGGATTCATCTTGGAGGCCTTGGGTGCAACCGCACTCCAGCGAAAGCCGAGCGAACCGAGCGAAGCGGGTGTCGCGACGCACGCCACCAGCAGGAACAGGAACAGCCCGCCGAACGGCAGGGCAAGCGGCATCAGCAGTGACAGCGTTCGCTCCCCGACATTGAAATCGGTCGCCTGATAGATGTCGAACACCAGAGCCGCGCGCAGCATTCCGGCGATCGAGGACACCATCATGTCGCCGAACAACACGAAGGCCATCGTGCCGCCGATGATGATCATCGCGGTGCCAAGTTCCTTGGACTGAAGGACATCCCCTTTCTCCCGCGACTCCCTGAGCCGCTTTTCGGTAGGGAGTTCGGTTTTTTCGCCACCACCGGATGGGCCGTCTGCCATAGCGTCAGCCCTCCCCCGCCATGATTTCGGACTGTTCGATCCCGGCTTCCATCGCGCGCATCACGCCATCGGCCAGCACGGGGGCTGCCATGGCCAGCAGGATGATGCCCGCCAGCACCGCGACCGGAATGCCGACCGAGAAAAGGTTGAGCTGAGGCGCGGAGCGCGCGAGCATTGCCATCACCAACTGGACAATGATCAGCGCCGCACCGACCGGGAGCGCGATCACCAGACCCATCGAGAACAGCGAGCCGCCGAATTCGACCAGATCCATGATCAGCCGGGGCGACAGCCACGCAGCGCCCGGCGGCAGCGCCTCGTAGCTGTGCACGATGATCGCGATCAGCATGAGGTGCCCGTCCATCGCCAGCAGCAGCAGCACGGCGATGATGGAAAGGAAGCTGCCGATGACCGGGCTGGACTGGCCGCTTTGCGGATCGGCCATCGATGCAAAGCCCAGGCCCATGGCGTTGCTGATCAGCTCGCCCGCGACGAAGGCGGCAGAATAGCCGATCTGCAGCGCAAAGCCGATGGCGACGCCGCAGACGACTTCACCGATGATGAAGAGCAGGCCGGCATAGCTGACCAGGGTGCTGTCCGGCAGATCGATCTGGACCGAATTGGTGGCCGCAATGCCGATCATCGCCGACAGGATGATGCGCACCTGCAGCGGTACCGCCGTCGCACCGAAAACCGGGGCCGCCATCAGCGCTGCGCCGGGCCGGATCATCGCCATGATCCAGATCCACAATTGCGCTTCGACAGAGGCAAAGCCCGGTGCGATCACAGCAGCAGGTCCGGAATGCGGCTGAAGATTTCCACGGTGAAGTCGGCGATCAGATAGAGGATCGAGCCGCCGAACAGCGCCAGGATCACGCCGAGCACGACCAGCTTGGGCACGAAGCTCAAGGTCGCCTCGTTGATCGAGGTCGCAGCCTGCACCATGCCCAGCAGCACGCCGACCAGCAACGCCGGGATCAGCAGCGGGGCCGAGGCCAGGGCCGTGATCCATAGCGTCTGCTGCGCCAGGCCAATGAAATAGTCGGTCTGTTCCATATCAGCGTGCGATCCAATCAGGTCCCCGTTTGTCCCGAGCGTGTCGAGGGACGTCTGTGCCGCCCTTTCCGATCACGTCCCTCGACTTCGCTCGGGACAAACGGGAGGGGTGAGCGGGGACCGGTTTAACTAATTCACGAACGATCCGGCGAGCGAGCCCATGGTGAGCGCCCAGCCATCGACCAGCACGAACAGCAGCAGCTTGAACGGCATCGATATGATCGTGGGAGAGAGCATCATCATGCCCAGCGCCATCAGCGTCGAGGCAACGACCAGGTCGATCACCAGGAACGGCAGGAAGATCATGAAGCCGATCTGGAACGCGGTCTTGAGCTCGCTGGTCACAAAGGCCGGCAGCAGGATCGAGAACGGAATGTCCCTGGGTGCAGCGACCGGCTTGGCCTTGGCCATGTCCATGAACAGCTTCAGGTCCGTCTGGCGGGTCTGCTTGATCATGAACTTGTGAAACTCCTCGCCCGAGATCTGGATCGCGGTTTCCAGCTCGATCGTGTCGGCAGCATAAGGCGCGACTGCGCGGTCGTTGATCTGGGTGAAGGTGGGGGCCATCACGAACATCGACAGGAACAGCGCAAGCCCGATCAGCACCTGGTTGGGCGGCGTCTGCTGCAGGCCCAGTGCCTGGCGCAGGATCGACAGCACGATGATGATGCGCGTGAAGCTGGTCATCATCAGCACCATCGACGGCAGGATGGTGAGCAGACCCATGACGACGAGGATCTGTAGCGACAGCGTCAGCGGCTTGCCGTTGCCCGCGACATCGTCGAGCGCCTGGGAGAGCGCTTCGGGCGCACCGGGCGTGCCGGTGGCGGAGCCGGTGGCGCGTTCGGCAGGTGGCGGAGTCGTGGTCGCCGTGGGCGCTGGCGCGGCCGGGGCAGCCGGCGCCGCCTGGCCGGTTTGCGCGGCGGCAGGTGCCTGCTGCGCAATGGCGGGCGCGGCAAGGCTCGCAATCGTGAGGCCCAGCGCGATACACAGGCCTGTCTTGCGGACAAATCCGATCATGCGCCGCGCTCCCGCAGGGCGGCAAGCAGATCGCGATTATGTCCGGCCAGCGCCGCCGGGGGAGGTGTAACGCTGGCCGAACCATTCCCGGCATCGGCGCAGGCGATCGTGTCGATCCGCGCGCGCGTTACCGAAAGCAGGATTTTCTGTCCGGCAAACTCGACCACCGCGAGCTTGCCCGAGACCCCCATGCTGACCGTTTCCGTGACCTTCAGCTCGCGCTGGGGCCCCGCCATGTCGAGCCGGGCCATCATGCCGGGCTGATATTTGCGGTACAACCAGAGGCTGCCATAGATCATGCCGCCCATGATCGGCAGCATGATCAGCAGTTTGATGATGTAATAGGTCATGACGGTCCGCTTCCAAATCCCTGTGCCGTGCCGCCGGATGATCCGGCGCTGGCGACAGGGGCAGAAGGGACCCTGTCAGACGCGCCGTTCGACCCGTGCGTGGCCGACGTTTTTCGACACCACTTCGGCCACCCGGATTCCGAACCGGCCATCAATGGTCACGACTTCGCCTCTTGCAACCAGCGTGCCATTTACGTTGATGTCGAGCAGTTCATTGGCCTGGCGGTCGAGTTCGACCACCGATCCCTCGGCCAGCTCCATGATTTCCGCGAGGCGCAGCGACGCGCTGCCGACCTCGACCGACAGGCGCACGGGAATGTCGGCCAGAAAGCGGTAATGATTTGCCGCCTCATGCAAGCCATTGCCGCCCATATCGATGGCTTCGGCCTGCATGCCCAGCATCGGGGCTTCGGTCATGTCGCTCATATGGGGCTTATCCTCTTTCTATGGTTTCGATGCGGAACGCGGCCAGGCCGTTCTGTTCACCCAGGCTGCCGCGCGCGAAGATGCGGTCGCCGATGATCAGCGGCAGGTTGCGCGCCGGTGGAATGGGAATGATGTCGCCGGGCTTGAGATCGGCCAGCTGCGGCAGCGTGAGCACGGGGCGCGCCAGCACCGAGCGCGCGGGCAGCGTGACATGCGCCAGCGCCTGGCTCATCTGGTCGCGCCAGGCAGGATCAGGCAGGGACTCGTCCGAGAAACCGGCAGGTGTCAGGCATTGCTCGGCGGCCTGCAGGCCATCGAGCGGATAGACGAGCTCCAGCTCATAGCGGACATTGTCCGGCAGGGTGATGCGGAAGCGCTGTGCCACCATGCGGGCCAGCGGGCCAGCGACACGGGCGCCATCGACCGTGGTCGAATGTCCTGCCGCATGGCAGGAAAAGCTGCCGACCTCGTTCCACGCCGCGCCCAGCCGTTCGCCGATGGCCCGTGCGATCCGGCCGATCAGGCGGATATCGGTCTGGGTGAATTCCTTCTTGGGGGCCGCCATCTCGCGCGGGGCACCGCCGAAGAACGCATCGAGCATGGCCGAGACGAACACCGGCTCCATCTTCAGCAGCACGCGTCCCTGCATCGGAGCGAGCTGGAACTGGCTGATGCTGACCAGCTCGGCCTGGCGATCGCACCAGACATCGAACTGCGTGAATTCGGCATCGGGCGCATCGATGCGCAGCTTGACCCCGGCAATCGGCTCGAGCGCGGTGCGCAGTCCGGCGCACATGACCCGGGCCACCCGGCGCAGCACGGGCACGACCGTCTTCTGGTCGGCGTCCGCCTTGGCAAAGCTGTGCTCGGCCGGGCGGCGCTCGGTCTGCGACAGGGTGCCGGCTGCGGCATCAAGACTGGCAGGGTTGTTCATCTGCGTATCGGCCCTGACTTACTGAACCACGAAGCTGGTGAAATAGACGTCCTCGACGCCGGCAAATCCGGTCTTGTCGACCAGCACGTCGTTGATCACCTTCTTGAGCTGGCCCTTGAGCTGTTCCTTGCCCTCGATCGTTTCGAGCTGGATCGGATCATATTCGCTGATCGCCAGCAGGATTGCGGACCGGATCGCGATATTGTGCTCGGTCAGCGCAGCAGGCACCTTTTCATCGAAATAGGTCGATACCGCGAGCGACATCTGGGCAAAGCCGCCGCCACCGCGCAGATTGGCCGTGAACGGCTCCTCGATCGGCAGATAGGTGACCTTGAACTTGGCATCCAGATGGCTGCCCGAGGCGACCTGCTTCAGGCCTGCGGCCTTGGCAGAGACGGTCGTCCCGTCCTTCAGCACCACCTTGGGTGCATTGGGGTCCTCATGCTCGCCGCCGCCGATCATGCCGGCAGCGAAAAAGCCTGCAGCAGCGCCACCGCCGCCCAGAACGATCACGGCAACAAGCGGAATGACCAGCTTCTTGACCAAGCCGCCCTTCTTTTTCGGTTCCTTTTCGGTTTCAGCCATTTCTCGGTTCCCTCAAGAGAATTTCATGCGTCAGAAAATTCGGGCAAAAGTTCATGCGTAACGGACATTGCCGCGCGGGCGGCGCTGGACCGGCGCCGCATCGGCAGCTGTATCAGCCGGTGCCTGGCGCTGGGCAGCCTCGCGGGCCGGGGCGCTTTCCGCGCCTGACTGGCCGCGCTGCTGCTGCTGTGCCGATCCGTTCTGCGTGCCGGGCGACTGCTGGCGCAGTTCCACGGTCACTTCGGTATTGCGCTGGCCGCTGTTGCGCAGGTCCTGTTCAAGCCGCTGCTGCGAATTGATCAGGGTATCGCGCACGGCATCATGCTCGGTCACGATGCGCACCTGGTCACGATCGGGGCCGGCCAGCATCTCGATATCGATGCGGCCGAGATGCTCGGGCATCACCTGAATCTTCACCATCTGGCCGCCATCTGCCAGCTTGGCGATCTGGCTTTCGATCCCCGCGACAAAGCCTGCATCAAAGGCGAGCGAGTGCAGCGGAACCTGTGCCGGACCCGTGGCCTGCGCAGCGGCGACGTTGCCGGGCTGCTGGACCTGCGAATTGACCGCGTTGAGCGCGGCGGCCCAGGCGGGTGGCACGGCGTCGATCGATAGGCCCACGCCCTGCTCGACATTCAGGCTGCTGGCCGCTGGCTGCAACGTCGGATCGGCGAGGTCGAAAAGGGTAGAAAGGGCTTCGGCCGGACGCGGGGACTGGATGGCGGTATCGATCGTGCGGCGGGCGGTCGCACTGATCGGCGCGCGCGACGCTGCAGGTGTCGACGTGCGTGCACCGGGCGTCACGGTCTGGCTTCGGGTTGCAGAGGTCATCACCCCGATAGCGGCTTCGGCTGCGTCACCAGCCTCGGTCGAAGCTGGCTGCTGCAGGACTTCTGCGCGCGCCGGGGGCTGAACGGCAGCCTGCGCCCTGTTCTCGTTCAACGGCAGCGGCGATGCGGGCTGCGCGACGGGTCCGGCCTCGGCAAAGGTCGACGGATCGACTACCTTTGCGCTGTCCATTGGCGCGCTGGTCCCCTTCGAATCGGCATTCTGGGCGGATGAAGACAGGTTCTGGGCGCGCGGCATCGTCGGAGAAACGGGAGCAGCCGGCGTCCGGGCATCAGATGCTTCCGCTACCACGGGCGCAGGCGCAGCGGGCACGGCAGGCGAAGCCATCGTGGTGGCGGGCAGCGTCGGCTCGGCTGTGGTCTCTACCTCGCGGGTCTTGCGCGCCTGTCCAGCCTCGGCCGGCATCGGAGCAGTCTCGAAAGCGGGTGCGCCATCCACCTGAAGCGACTTGTCGTCAGCGGGCGAAAGGTTCGGCACTGCTGGGGCGACCGTCCGGCTCGGTGCGGCAACGATCGGTGCAGGTGCAGCCGGGCGCGAAGCTTCGGGCGCTGCCTCGGCAAGAATGCGGGTGCTGCCCAGATCGGTCACCGGAGCGTCGGGACGCTGGGCCGGGCTGGGCAGCGGCGCGATGATCACCGGCGCGGAGGGCGCAACCGGCACCTCGACGGGCAAGGCGGTGTCTTCACCACGCAGCCGGATGCGCGGGTTCGCGGCATCGGGGCTGACGGGTTCCGCATCGGCAGTATCTGTCTCGCCGTTCAGCGTCACGCGGACCGGCATTGCGGCATCGGCGCGGATCAGGTTCCTGAGATGTGGAACATTGGCCGCATGCGGCAACGGCTGAACTGTCAGTGCTGCCTCCTGTTCCGGAAGAGCGGCCATTTGCGGCGCGCGGGTGTCCTGGTTGATGGTGGCAGCACCGGTCAGAGCGGCCTCGATCAGCTGCAGGGTGCTGGCCTCTTCGGGCAGAGCAGCAACGATCGGCGCTTCCGGCGTCGCGGGCAGCCTGGCGGTCTGCGGCAAGGCAGGCACGGCAACATCACCAGCAGAAACGGTATCCCCTGCAGGTCCGGCCATGTCATCCAGCGTCGCGGCAAAGGCCCCCTCATCCGTCCCCTGTACGACCGCGACAGGCACGGCCATGCCCGAGGCGGCTGCGTCCGTTCCGGTCATCAGCGCCAGCTGGCTGGCAAAGGGGTTGGCGTCGAGGTTCATGCCCCCTTTCGAAGCAGGAAGCGTGCCAACTGAAAGCGAAAGCAGCGACGACCCTGAAAGGGCCTGCATCATGTCCTGGCTCATTCCTCTGCCTCCTTGGGGTATTTTCTCTTGAGCGGCAGGCGTGCGGCCTTGCGTTCGGCGGTCTCGTCCGCCGCTGCAATGGCTCTGCCCAGCAGCTTTGATGTCGTTTCTCGGTCAATATAGGCGGCAGTGCGTTGCCGCTCTGCCTGGGCAAGCTGTTGCCGCGCCCGCCCGAGCGCGACGGCGATCTCGCCATCGGCGCGGATCAGCCGCTGGGCGAGTTCGAGTTGGGCGTGCAAGGCCGCACCATCCTGGCAATGGCCGGCATCGAACGCACTGTCGCGCAAGCGCTTCAGCCGCTCGGCATTGTTCTGCAGGGTCGCCTCGTTGCGCTGCGCGGCGGCCGCTGCGCCGATGGCGAGCTTGACTTGCGCCTCGCGCACCGCGTGCACCCGCTTCCAGGATTTGGGCTTCAGGCTCATGCCCCGAAGCTCTGCAGCAGTTCAGCGACGCTCTCGTCGAGATCGATCCGGTCGTGCGGCCCCTGGCGGATGAACGCCAGCAGGTCGGGCCTGCGCCCCACTGCCTCGTCGATATTGGCGTCCGAACCCTCGCGATACGCGCCCATCAGCAGCAGGTCGCGATTTTCCTCATAGGCCGACCAGATGCGGCGGAAATTGGCCATCGCACGGCGGTGCTCGTCGCTGATGATGTCGGTCGCGACGCGGCTCAGCGACTTGCCGATGTCGATCGCGGGGAAGATGCCCTGCTCGGCCATCGAGCGCGACAGGATGATATGGCCGTCGACGATCGCACGCGCGCCATCGACCACGGGGTCATCGAGATCGTCGCCATCGGCCAGCACCGTGTAGAGCGCGGTGATCGATCCGCCGCTTTCCTTGTCGTTGCCCGCGCGCTCGACCAGCTTGGGGATCAGCGCCAGCGCGGAAGGGGGATAGCCCTTCATCGTCGGCGGCTCGCCCAGCGCCAGCCCGATCTCGCGCTGCGCATGCGCGACGCGGGTCAGGCTGTCGATGATCAGCAGCACCTTCTTGCCCTGCTTGCGGAAATATTCGGCGATCGCGGTCGCGCGAAACGCGGCGCGCAGGCGGAGGATCGGACTGTGGTCCGCCGGGACAGCGACGGTCACGGTGCGCGACTTCATCGGGCCTGACATCTTGGTCTCGACGAAATCGCTGACTTCGCGGCCGCGCTCGCCGATCAGCCCGACGACGATGACGTCGGCTTCAGCAAAGCCGATGATCTGGCCGATGAGAACCGATTTGCCGACGCCCGAGCCTGCAGCCACCGCGATGCGCTGGCCATGGCCTGCGGTGAGCAGCGCGTTGATCGCGCGCACGCCGAGATCGATGGTCTTGGTAACGCGCCCCCGGTTGAGCACGTTCTCGCGCTTGCCGGCCAGCGGCCAGCGATCATGCGCGATGATCGGACCCAGCCCGTCCAGCGGTTCGCCCATCGGGCCGATGATCCGGCCGAGCAGCGCATCGCCGACAACGGCCATGTTCGCCTGGGCATCGGGTTCCACCCGCGCCCCGCTGCGCAAGGCGGCATCACTTTCCAGCGGCACCATCATTGCGCGCGATCCGCGAAAACCGGCAATCTCGGCGCGGATCCGGCGGCCATCGGCAGCGCGGACCGAGCCGCCATAGCCGATCGGATAGTCGAAACCGGTGACTTCGAGCATCCCGCCTTCATGCGCGACGAGACGGCCAACGCGGCGGGGGCCTGCCTCGAGCGCGGCAATCTTGTCGGTAAACTGGCGGACAGCCTCTTCCTGTGCGGCGATCACTGGTCGCCCTCCAGATCGTCGATCAGGCCCTGCAGGGCATCGAGCATCGGCTGCGTTCCCTGCTCGATCCAGCCATCGGCATGATTGAGCGAGACCGTCCCCCGGCGGATCGATGGATCGGCGGTGAGCACCAGACCGCATTCGGCATCGCCGAGCAGTTTCAGGTCATCGGGGTGCAGGTGCAGCGCGCTGCCGCGCATGTCGCGCGTGACCAGGGTCGCGAGTGACCGGCAATGCTTCTCCAGGACGGCGGCATCGGGCTCGGCAAAGCCGCTCGAGCGCTCCAGCATCTGCTTCATCGCGTGGAGCAGCATGGTGCACAGGCCCTGCGAGAGTTGCGGGCGCAAGGCGGTGATCGCCCTGGCCAGGGCCTCGGTCGCGCCCTCGCTGGCCTGCATTTCCGCCTGAGCCTGCGCGATTCCGTCGGCGACGCCCTGGTCATAGGCCTGGACCAGAAGCTCTTCCTGGCTCGGGCCCTCGTCGACCAGCAGATCAGCGGCGAAATCATCCTCGTCGCCGAAATCCAGAGGCGCAGGCTGATCGTCGGCGCTGGCAAATTCTTCCATCGACGCGAAGATCGGCGACGGGCGGAAGGCGCTGGCCGAGGCCTGCATCTGCCAAACGGGCAGAAACTGCGCTTCCCCGGCCGGCGTGATCGAGATCGGGCGATCAGACATATTCGTCGCCTCCGCCACCGATCACGATATCGCCGGCATCGGCCATGCGCTTGGCCGCCTGAACGACCGCACGCTGCGCCTCGATGACTTCGGACATCGGCATTGGGCCACGATCGGCGATTTCGTCGGCGATCGACTGCGCGGCACGGCTCGACATGCAACCGAACATCTTGTCGCGCAGCTTGTCTTCCGCGCCCTTGAGCGCAGGCACCAGCAGCTTGGATTCGATCGAGCGGACCAGCGTTCCCAGATCCTTGGCATCCAGCCGGATAAGATCGGCAAAGACGAACATCTCGTCCTCGATGCGCCGGGCAATATCCTTGTCGCGCTTGGTTACCGCCTTGATGATGCGCTGGCTTTCGCGCTTGTTGATGATGTTCATGATCGCCGCCGCATCGGACGTGCCGCCCGACGAAGACGATCCGCCGCCACCGCGCGATGTCGCGCCCTGGCTGACAAGCAGCGCCTCGATCGTCTCGATCGCATCCTGACTGACCGGACCCAGCGTCGCGAGGCGGAAGACAACGTCCTCCTGCGCTTCAGGCGGAAGGAGCTGCAGCACATTGGCAGCGACTTCGGGCTTCAGGAAGGACAGGACCACGGCTGCGATCTGGGGATGCTCGTGCTCCACCAGCAGCGCGATCTCCACCGGGTCCATCCACTTGAGGGCCTCGATACCGCCACCGGGCTTTTTCGGGGCGATCTTGGTGAGCATGGTCTCGGCCCGGCGGTCACCCAGCGCGCGCTTGAGCATGCCCTCGATCTGCACTTCGGCCTTGTACCCCAGCATGGTGCGGTTGCGGGCCTTGTCGATGAACATGTCCAGCACCTCGTTGATGTCCTCGGCGCCGATATCGGCGACGGTATACATCATCTCGCTGAGCTGGCGGACTTCCTCCGGCTCCAGCCGAGTGAGGATTTCCGCAGCCTGTTCCTCGGAGAAAAGCAGCATCAGGATGGCAGCGGCCTGCTGGCCGGGGATCGGGCGGCGACCTTCGGGGGCAGCGGCGCCGTCTTCCATCACGGTGTCGGTTGCATCAGGCATTGGCGGGCTCCTTGCCGGCATCCGCATTGCCCTTCAGCAGTTCGCGGACCACCAGCGTGGCATGATCAGGATTCTGGCGGACGAAATTCTGGATCAGCAGCGCACGTTCCTGATAGGTCGAAGCGGCGTTGATCATGTCGAGCGTTACAGGCTCGTTCTCCTTGGGAGGACGAGCGGCCGCGCCGCCATTGCCATCCTTGCCTTCATTGGCGAGCGCCTGGGTCAGCAGTGCACCGGTCTCTGCCGCCTTGGCCGCTTCGGCTGCAGCCTTTTCATCGGCCTTCTGGCGGGTGTAGCGCTTCAGCAGCGGGCGGCCGATGCCGAAGATAAGCGCCAGCGCAACCAGCAGCGCAGAAACGTTGCGCACCACCATGTTGAACCAGCTTGCCTCGTAGAACGGCTCTTCGATTTCCTTGACCGGCTCGAAATTCCGCGACGAGATGGCGACCTGGTCGCCGCGTGCGGTATCGAAACCGATCGCGCCCTTCACCAGTGCCTCGATCGCGGCGATTTCCTGGGCGCTGCGCTCCTTGCCACCGGGCAGGTTCTTGACCGCGACGGCGACCGAGATGCGGGTGACCTTGCCCGAAGGCTCCTTGGTCACGGCGATCTGGCGGCCCAACTCGAAATTGCGGTTGGTCTGCTCGTTGCGGGTGGTGACGGCGCCGCCGGCTGCGGCCTCCTGACCCTGAAGCTGTGCGCCGGCTTCGGGCGTCAGATTCGGGTCGGCGGGGGGCTGGTTGGCGATCGCACCGGGAACACCGCCTGCAGGCGCAGGATTGGCTTCGGTCGAGATCATCGTCTGCTCGCTCTTCACCCGTGCCTCATCGGCGGGGAAGCTTTCGGTCGTCGCCTGACGCTCGGTCATGTTGATCTCGGTCGAAACTTCGGCGACGAAATTGCCGGCACCCAGGACCGGGGTCAGCAGCGCGTTGAGCTGCCGGCGATAGCGTTCCTCGATCGCCTCCTTCATCTCGATCTGCTGTTCGACGCCGTTCATCCCGGCCTTGCCATCGCCAGAGAGCAGGCGGCCGTTCTGATCGACCACCGAGACATTGTCGGCAGACAGACCGGGGACCGAGCTGGCAACCAGATGGACGATTGCCTGCACCTGCGATTCAGGAAGGCGACCGGCATTGGCGAGCTGCAGCACGACAGACGCGGCGGGTTCGTTGCGGTCGCGGATGAACACGCTGGGCAGCTCGACCGCAAGGTGCACACGCGCCGAGACGACCGATTCCATCGCTTCGATGCTGCGCGCCAGGTCCAGTTCGCGCGCGGCGCGAAGCTTTTCATTCTCGACCGCACGGCTGGCACCCATCGGCATCGCGGAGATCAGCTCGTCGCCGCTCGGTGCGCTCTTGGGCAGGCCCTGCGCGGCCAGCGCGATCTTCGCCTTGTGATAGTCCTCTTCGGACACCATGATCGTGCCCGAGCTTTCCTCGAAGCTGTATGGAATGGTCGAACTGTCGAGCGCCGAGATGACCGCAGCCTTGTCGCTGTCGGGAAGTCCGCGAAACAGATCGCGCTGCGGCGGTTCGCGCAAGGCGGCCCAGGCCAGCACCGATAGCAACACGACACCCATGAAGCCGACCAGCGGCATAGCCTTGGCGACGGCGGGCTGGCTCATGAAGTTGCGGACCTGCGCCGGGATGGCGGTGCCGTTCAGCACGCGCGCCGAAGCGCCGGCGCCAGTTCCGGGGGTTCCGGGGATCACGGCGGGGGCGGAACCGTCGACCGAATTCGGGGTGATGGTGATATCGGACATGGATTACACCGGCATGTTCATGATGTCCTGATAGGCGGACAGCAATTTGTTACGGACCTGCAGCGTCGCTTCGAAACCGATCGACGCCTTCTGCTTGGCCATCATCACCGCTGCGATGTCGGTGGTCTGGCCCATTTCATAGGCGGTTGCGGCCTGCGAAGAGACATGCTGCACCTGATTGACCTGATCGAGCGCAGTCTTGAGCGTGCCCGAAAAGCCGTCCGAATTCGTCTCGGTCGGCTCTGTGCCCAGCATCGGCGATTTCTTGCTGATCTGCTGGAGCGCGCTGTTCTGCTGGAGAATGGCGTTGCGCGCGGCCATGATGGAACTGCTGATATTGGTGCTCATGCGTGTTGCTTCCCGTTATCAATCAGGCGGCTGCGGCCAGCTCGCGCATATTGGCGAGGCGGTAGCGCAGGGTGCGTTCCGAGATGCCGAGCATCTTGGCGGTTTCGCGGCGGTTGCCGCCATTCTCGTCAAGCGCGCGCTGGATCGCGTCATGCTCGACCGCGCGCGACAGGCTGTGCAGATCGCTGCCGCGCATCAGTCGGACCGACCCTGCAGCAGGCACGGGATCGGCGCGGGGGCTGCTGATCACGGGCTGCGGGGCTTCGACCGGCTGGACGGGCGCGGCAGCAAAGGCGCGAACCGGGGCGAGACCCAGATCCTCGGCCTCGATGCAATCGCCCTCGCGCAGCACCAGCGCACGCTGCAGCACATTGCCCAGCTCGCGGGCATTGCCCGGCCAGCTATGCGCCTGTAGCGTTTCAAGGGCACCGGCGCTCAGCCAGGCAAAGTCGTCGCCTGCATTCTGCATGCGCAGCAGCATGGCAGCCGCGATGGCGCGGACATCCTGACGGCGATCGGCAAGGCGGGGGAGTGCGATCGGCATCACGTTGAGGCGCCAGTACAAGTCTTCGCGGAACTCGCCGGCAGCGACCAGGGCTGCGGCATCGCGGTTCGCGGCAGTGACGATGCGGACATCGACCTTGACCGCGCGGGTTTCGCCGACGGGCAGGACTTCGCCTTCCTGCAGCGCGCGCAGCAGCTTGGCCTGGAGCGCCAGCGGCAGCTCGGTGATCTCGTCGAGGAACAGCGTGCCGCCGTCCGCAGCGCGGAACAGGCCTTCGCCATCGGCCGATGCGCCGGTAAAGGCGCCCTTCTTGTGGCCGAACAGGATGGCCTCGACCATGGTTTCGGGCAAGGCGGCGCAGTTGACCGCGATGAACGGTCCCTTGGCGCGCGGACTTTCATCATGCACCAGACGGGCCATGCCTTCCTTGCCGGTGCCGGTTTCACCCTGGATCAGCACGGCCGCCTCGCTGCGGGCGATGCGGGCTGCATAGCCCATCAGCTTGGCCATCGCGGGTTCGCCGACGGCGGGGCCGCGTCCGGCGCGCAGCAGTTCCGCCACCAGAGCCAGGCCCAGCGCCATATCTTCAAAGCCGAAGGCGATGCGGGCAGGCAGGCCATTGGCGGCGCGGACGAGCGACGGTGCGCCGTCGCGGAAGTCGACGAGAATGTCACGATGGCTGGCCGATGCGATCTCTGCGGCCATCAGCACCTTGGGGCTTTGGGCGGCGGCACCTGCTGCAACCGGCTTGATCCAGGCCGATGCGAGCCAGCTTTCCAGCATGGGCAGATTTTCACGAACCGCCTCGCTGATTGTGCATTCGATCATTTTTCAGTCCCCCGACTTAATGGATCGCCGGGGCAGCCGTTAAAGCGAGCCCCCGCTCATCCAGACAAAGCAATCGCCGTGCCAAATCGGGAAAACGGCAGAAAATGGCCGCTTACACCCCCCTATATATATAAGGCCCGCCGTCACCGCCAAAAATTTGACGGGTTTTGCCGTGCCGAAGCGTCGGAAAATTGACGCCTGTCGGCGAAATGACAACCAACTCGAAAGGTGTGTGAAAACTTCTTAATCGCTTCCCAACTGCGCCGTTAACCATGTCGAGGCCGCTGACCGACCGATGCCAGCGGACTGCTTACCTGACGTAGCAAAGGAAAGACTGATGACTGTTATTGGAACCAACGTCCCGGCTATCCGAGCCGCAAACGCTTCGACCGCCGCCCAGTCCATGCTGTCGAAGGCGATCGACCGCCTTTCGACCGGCAAGCGCATCAATTCGGCTGCTGACGATGCCGCCGGCAACGCGATTGCCACCCGCATGACCTCGCTGATCCGCGGTCTCAACCAGGCCGTCCGCAACGCGAATGACGGGATCTCGCTGGTGCAGACCGCAGAAGGCGGCATGAACGAGATCATCAACATGGTACAGCGTATGCGTGAACTGGCCGTGCAGTCGGCTTCGGGCACGCTGAGCGACCAGGACCGCACCAACCTGCAGGCGGAAGTTGCCGCGCTGCGCCTTCAGGTCGACGAAGTCGCGACCAAGACGACCTTCAACGGCGTCCAGCTGCTCGATGTACCGCAGACGCCGGCACCCGCACCGACCATTTCGATCCAGACCGGCGTGGGTTCGGGCGAAATCGTGGAAATCGCGACCGCCAACGTCACCCCGACCGGCCTTGGCATCGCCACCGTCGATATCGGCACCGCTGCTGGCGCCGGCACCGCCCTGGGTCTGCTGGACACCGCGCTCAACAACATCACCACGCTGCAGGCCCGGCTTGGCGCCAACCAGAACCGCCTGCAGGCCACCGTGTCGAGCCTGATCAACCGCGCGACCAACCTGTCGGAAGCCCGCTCGCGCATTCAGGACGCCAACTTCTCCGAGGAATCGACCAACCTCGCCAAGGCCCAGATCCTGAGCCAGGCATCGACCGCGATGCTGGCCCAGGCCAACCAGAGCCAGCAGGGCGTGCTCAGCCTGATCCGGGGCTAAATCCGGAAGTGAAACTGATAACAGCATCGTCGGGAAAATGACGGGCGTCAAAACTCTGGTCAGATTTTGACTTAAAGCCCGTCATTCACCGCCGTTAATTCCATTCGAGGCCGCTTAGGAGGGACCGAGCGACCATCGAAAGGAATATGAGATGACTGTTATCGGAACCAATGTATCGGCGCTTCGCGCTGCCAATGCTTCGACCTCGGCCCAGATGAGCCTGTCGAAGTCGATCGACCGCCTTTCCACCGGCAAGCGGATCAACTCCGCTGCCGACGATGCCGCTGGCAATGCCATTGCCACCCGCATGACCTCGCAGATCCGTGGCCTGAACCAGGCCGTTCGCAACGCGAATGACGGGATCTCGCTGGTTCAGACCGCCGAAGGCGGCATGAACGAAATCGTCAACATGGTGCAGCGTATGCGCGAACTGGCCGTTCAGTCGGCTTCGGGCACGCTAGGATCGAGCGACCGTACCAACTTGCAGGCGGAAGTCAGCGCCCTGATCGGTCAGGTTAACGACGTAGCAAACCGCACGACCTTCAACGGTGTTGCCCTGCTGAACGTTGCGACCCCGCCGATCGCTATCCAGACAGGCACCAATTCGGGCGAGACCGTTGAAGTCCCGACCTCGAACGTAACGGCAGCCGGCCTCACGATTGCCGCAGTCAATATCGATACCGCCGCTGGTGCAGGCACCGCGTTGGGTCTGCTCGATACCGCACTCGGTACGCTGACCACCGCACAGGCGAACCTCGGTGCCAGCCAAAACCGCCTGCAGGCAACCGTATCGAGCCTGGTCAACCGTGCGACCAACCTGTCCGAAGCGCGCTCGCGCATTCAGGACGCCAACTTCTCGGAAGAATCGACCAACCTTGCTCGCTCGCAGATCCTGAGCCAGGCGTCGACGGCAATGCTCGCCCAGGCCAACCAGAGCCAGCAGGGTGTGCTGAGCCTCATCCGATAAGCGCCGGGGGCTAGGTCGACGAAGCGACCGTCAATTACCTGACGGGTCCGACATTATTTTGACGCTTTTTGCTTAATCCACCGTCAGCCCGACCGTCAACAAGCTTGAGGCCACCCCTTTGCGGGGTGGCCACAGGGAAGAAGTGAAAGGATGTACAAATGACTGTTATCGGAACCAACGTTTCCGCGCTTCGGGCGGCCAACGCCTCGACCACGGCCCAGATGAGCCTGTCGAAGTCGATCGACCGCCTGTCGACCGGCAAGCGCATCAACTCGGCAGCAGACGACGCGGCCGGCAATGCCATCGCTACCCGCATGACCTCGCAGATCCGCGGTCTCAACCAGGCCACCCGCAATGCCAATGACGGTATCTCGCTGGTGCAGACCGCTGAAGGCGGCCTCAACGAAATCGTCAACATGGTGCAGCGCATTCGCGAGCTGGCCGTGCAATCGGCCTCGGGCACGCTCGGCACCAATGATCGTACCAATCTGCAAGCGGAAGTCACCGCACTGACAACCCAGATTACCAATGTGGCTGACCGTACCACGTTCAATGGCGTGAGCCTGTTGAACGTTGCAACTCCGACGCCGATCGCCATCCAGACCGGCACGGCGGCAAGCGAAACGGTTGATGTCCAGACATTCAACGTGACCGCTACTGGCCTTGGCCTTGGCTCACTCTCCATCGCGGATGCATCCACGGCCAGCACTGCGTTGACCACTCTGGATACCGCACTTGGAACGCTGACCACCAATCAGGCGAATCTCGGTGCCAGCCAGAACCGTCTGCAGGCCACCGTCTCCAGCCTGGTCAATCGTGCGACCAACCTGTCGGAAGCGCGCTCGCGCATTCAGGACGCCAATTTCTCGGAAGAGTCGACCAACCTCGCTCGCTCGCAGATCCTGAGCCAGGCATCGACCGCGATGCTCGCCCAGGCGAACCAGAGCCAGCAGGGTGTGCTGAGCCTCATCCGGTAAGGAATGAAGGCGGGCTGACGCTGGGGCCGTCAACAAAATGACGCTCTCGCCAGAAATTTGACGGTTTTCGCTTAATCGCCCGTCAGCCCGCCCGTCAACGTTCTCGAGATCGTCCTTGGAAGAGGGATGATCGAAGGGAAGAAGTGAAAGGAACCAACCATGACCGTTATTGGAACGAACGTTTCAGCCCTACGGGCTGCAAACGCTTCGACTACGGCTCAGGCAAGCCTGTCGAAGTCCATTGACCGCCTGTCTACCGGCAAGCGCATCAACTCGGCGGCCGATGATGCCGCTGGCAATGCGATTGCCACCCGCATGACCTCGCAGATCCGCGGCCTCAACCAGGCCGTCCGCAATGCGAATGACGGGATCTCGCTGGTTCAGACCGCCGAAGGCGGCATGAACGAAATCGTCAACATGGTGCAGCGCATGCGCGAACTGGCCGTTCAGTCGGCGTCGGGCACGCTGGGATCGAGCGACCGTACCAACCTGCAGGCGGAAGTCACCGCGCTGATGGGGCAGGTCAATGATGTCGCGTCGCGTACCACGTTCAACGGTGTCTCGCTGCTCAACGTGCCGCAGACCCCGACGCCAGCACCGACCATTGCCATCCAGACCGGTGTCGGCTCCGGTGAAACCGTCGAGGTCGCAACCGCGAACGTCACCACGGTCGGCCTGGGCCTGGCGGTTAGCGCAACGCCTACCCTTCTCGACATCGACGATGCCACTGCAGCGAGCAATGCGCTTACTGCCCTGGACAATGCGCTTGGCATCCTGACCACTGCTCAGGCAAATCTCGGTGCCAGCCAGAACCGTCTGCAAGCTACCGTCTCCAGCCTGGTCAACCGTTCGACCAACCTTTCGGAAGCGCGCTCCCGTATCCAGGACGCCAACTTCTCGGAGGAATCGACCAATCTTGCGCGCTCGCAGATCCTGAGCCAGGCATCCACCGCGATGCTCGCCCAGGCCAACCAGAGCCAGCAAGGCGTCTTGAGCCTGATCCGTTAAATGATCAGGAACCGATATCCGGTTCAGCCGTAATGGCTGACGCAACGGCCGTTACCGACAACTCAATGGCCTGAGCTGATATTCGATCAACCCCCTTTCCGCATGGCGGGAAGGGGGTTTTTCGTGTCGGCCGTCAGATCGCCCTCTCCCCTTCACCGGGCGAGGGCAAAGCCAGGATCAGCGGGAACTGGCCAACCGCTTGCGCAGCGTTTCCAGCGCCGATTTCTTGATCTGGCATACACGTGCGGCGGTAATGCCCAGCACCAGACCGATTTCGTCGAGGTTCATTTCCTCGATATAATGCAGCTGCAGGATCAGCTGCTCGCGCTCCTTCAACGTGCCGATGCTGGCGTTGAGCAGCTTCTTGAGATTGTCCGCTTCCAGGCGGTTCTCGACCGATTCCTCGCTGTCGGCAAACCACATCGAATGTTCGGAATAGACCTCGTCCATCGATTCGAACTTCACGTCCTGCGCCGCATCGGAACGCATGCGGAAATCGGCCGCATCCATGCCCATCGCGGCGGCCAGCTCCTGCTCGGTCGGGTTGCGGCCCAGCTCGCGCACCAGCTTCTCGCTCGCCCGGCGCAGCTGCTTGCGGAAATCCATCGCGGATCGGCACATGTTGCTGTTCGCGCGCAGATGATCGATCAGCGCGCCGCGTATGCGCATGCTGGCATAGGTGGCAAAGCCATGGCCACGGTCCTCGTAATGGTTTGCCGCCTCGACCAGCGCGACCATGCCGATCTGGACCAGGTCCTCGATCTCTATCACGCCGGGCGCCATGCCGCGCACGTGCCAGGCGAGCTTGCGGACCAGCGGCAGATGCGCCTCGATCAATTTGCCGGGCGGCACGGCAGCGGGCTTGCGGCCGTAGGTGATCGTCTCGATGGGAAGATGCTGCATGTTATGTGTCCAGCTTCATGAGAATGGTCAGGGTCGGCGTCTGCATCAGCCGCGCGAGAAGGAATGTTCGGCCTGGGGCGTGCGGTATCCCGCCTGCCCGCCAACGGTGGCGACGACCTCGACCGGCTTGTCGTCGGGCAGCTCGCGGAACGAGAGCACCGGCGTATCGGGGAAGCGCGGGCGCAGCAGATCGGCCAGCGGCTTGCGCGCCTGGGGCGAGGTGACGAGCGCATAGTTGCGCTGTTCCAGCATCAGCGGACGCGCCGCCTGCTCGATGGCGCCCAGGATGCGCTGCGCCAGCCCCGGCTCGATCGGGAAGGCGGCATCTCCCGCGACGCGCAGCGACTGGGCAAGCAGCGTTTCCAGCTCGGCATCCAGCGTGACGACCGGCAGCGGCAGGTTCACCGGCACCAGCGACTGGATGATGATCGATCCGATCCGCTGGCGCACACCCTCGACGATCTGCGCGACGGTGGTGCCTTCGGCCGCCGCCTCGACCATGGCCGAACAGATGCGGCGGAAGTCCTTGAGCGGCACGCCTTCGCGCAGCAGCTCGCGGCAGACCGCAGAGATGGTGAACAGCGAGAGCGGTTGCGGGGTGAGGTTCTCGACCAGCTGGGGCGAGTTTTCCTTGAGCGTTTCCAGCAGCTTCTTGGTCTCGTCCATGCCGAACAGCTGCGCGGCATTGAGGCGGACCATCTGGTTGAGGTGCGTCGCCATGACGGTGGCGGCATCGACCACGGTATAGCCTGCGACGATGGCTTCGGCGCGCTTGTCGGCGCTGATCCACACCGCGTCCATGCCGAAGGTCGGATCCTTGCAGGCGCGGCCTTCGACCGGCGTGTCGATGTCGCCGCTGTCGAGCGCGAGCAGGTCCTCGGGCCAGATCTCGTCTTCGGCGACGATCGTGCCGCCGATGGTGATGCGATAGCTGTTGGCGGGCAACGCCATGTCATCCTTGATGCGAACGAGCGGGATGACGAAGCCCAGTTCCTTGGAGATCTGCTTGCGGATGCCGGTGACGCGGCGCATCAGCGGGGCATCGCGGCGCTCGTCGACCAGGGGAACCAGGCCGAAGCCGACATCGATTCCCAGCATCGCGCCGTCCGACACGTCCTCCCACTCGATGGCATTGGGGTTTTCGGGCGCGGGGGGCGCGATATTCTCGACCACCGGCGGCTTGGGACGCGACAGCTTCCAGGCAATGAACCCGGCGGCAGCAGCGGCAGGCAGAATGATGAGATGCGGCATGCCGGGCAGCACGCCCATGATGCCAAGGATTACCGCGACCGGCGTCCAGGCCTTGGCAATGGCGAACTGGCCCGAGATCTGGCCAGGCAGGTCCTGCGCAGAGTTGACGCGGGTCACGATCGACGCGGCAGCGATCGAGAGCAGCAGCGCGGGCACCTGCGCGACCAGCGCATCGCCGATCGCCAGCATTGTGTAGTTGGATGCAGCTTCGGCGATCGGCAGGCCGTGGCTTGCCATGCCCAGGATGATGCCGCCGACGATATTGACGACCAGGATCAGCACGCCTGCGACCGCATCGCCCTTAACGAACTTCGACGCACCGTCCATCGAGCCGTAGAAATCGGCCTCGGTCGCGACTTCGGCACGGCGGGCCTTGGCTTCTTCGGGCGTCATCAGACCGGCGTTGAGATCGGCGTCGATCGCCATCTGCTTGCCGGGCATCGCATCCAGGGTGAAGCGGGCGGACACTTCGGACACGCGGCCCGCGCCCTTGGTGATGACGACCAGATTGATGATCATCAGGATCGCGAAGACGAAGATGCCGACGACATAGTCGCCGCCGATCAGCAGGCTGCCGAAGGCCTCGATGACATGACCGGCTGCCGCTCCGCCCTCATGCCCGTGCACCAGCACGACGCGGGTCGAGGCGACATTGAGGCCGAGGCGCAGCAATGTCGCGAACAGAAGCACGGTAGGGAAGCTCGAGAAGTCGAGCGGCTTGGTGACATTGAGCGCCACCATCAGCACGGCAAGGCTGATCATGATGTTGAAGATGAAACCGATATCCAGCACCAGGGCAGGAACGGGCAGCACCAGGAACACCACCAGCAGCAGGGTGGCGAGCGGCAGGATCGAGCCGCGCGACATGTTGAGGAATTGGCCAAATTTGCTGGGCGCAGGGGTCATCGAGTTCAGGCTCCCATCGCGGCGAGCAGCATGTAAGCCAGCCGCGCATTGTCGTTTCCGCTGAGGTTCGCGGTCATTTCGGGTCGGGTGGCCCGCGCGCTGGCGAGCCGGACGTAATCGGCAGGCTGAACCTGCGGCAGGTCATTGCCATCGCGCGGCAAGCGGCTGCCGCCCGTTGCCGCCCCGCCAAGCTTGTCGGCAAAGCGGGTGCGAATTTCGGCAAAGCTGCGCGGGGCGCCCGAGCGATCGTAGAAGATGGAACGGTTGGCGCCGGCGGCGCGCGCGAACATCGGCGCTGCCGCGGCATCGGGGTTGGCATCATGCGCGGCCAGAAACTGGCGGGCGCCTTCGGGGCCCAGAAAATGCGCGAGATACAGGTCAACCGGCGCTGCGGAGCGGCCCAGGCTGTTTTCGAGATAGGCGCGATTGTCAGACGCAAATTCGCCCGCCATCAGCGCCGCAATCTCGGGATTCTTGCGCAATGCCAGAATGGACTGGCGGGTTTCCGGATCG
The DNA here is from genome assembly GCF_003201955.1 of Blastomonas natatoria. Classification (GTDB taxonomy): domain Bacteria; phylum Pseudomonadota; class Alphaproteobacteria; order Sphingomonadales; family Sphingomonadaceae; genus Blastomonas; species Blastomonas natatoria. The sequence goes on along the minus strand of NZ_QJJM01000003.1, from coordinate 185,730 downwards.
GCGACGCGGTACCGGCCGCGGCCATCGCGCTCGATGGCATTGGCTGCCCATTGCATGCCGTGCTTCGACCCGTGTTTCTCGACGACGCCGAGCCAGCTCTGGTCGATGAACTGGTACAGGCCGGTCGCCGACGAGGTGCCGGCCTTGGCTTCAGGGTTCAGCCCGCTTTCGATGCGCGCCTGGCCCATGAGATAGTCGAAATCCACGCCGGTGCGACGCGCCGATGCGGCAATCGCGCGAGTGACGCGATCTCCACTGCTGCCGACACTGCCAAGATACGAGGACAAAGGGGTTCTCCAGAGTTACTGGAGACGTTCAAAGCAAAAGCTGTGCCAATTTGGGGATGTTGCCGCTTACCACTTGCGGGCGGCAATGGGGATGCGATGCTGGCGATGCCAGGCTCGCTCAACCCGAAAGCCCTCCCCTTGATGGTGGAGGGCTGAGGCTGGCCTTTGCACCCGGCAGGCAAACAAAAAGCCCCCCGTCCGCCAGGGACGAAGGGCCGAATTGAGGTCTTTCGGGGAGAAATTCAGCGGCGGCCTACCCGGCCTCCATAAGTCGCGACCGCCTGCTCGCCCTGGATGGCGGCGACACGGCGTTCGACATGGTCGCGCAGGAAGCGCAGGCGCTGCGCGGCGGCCGCGTTGAACTTCATCAGCGTTTCCAGCTGGCTGCGGGTGCTGGCGTCGGCGCGCAGCACACCCTGGGTACGCAGGGCATCGGTGATGACGCCCAGATCGCGGGTGTGCGCGATCATGGCTTCGGTGTCTCCGGCGTCCAGCGCGGCGATCAGCGCGGTTTGCGTGTCCGCAAAGCGCTCAAGCAGTTCGCCCTGCATCAGTTGACTACTACGCCGAGATCGAGCTCCATCATCTTGGCGGCAAGCTTTTCCGCATCGATGACATAGCTTCCATTGGCCAGCGCATCGCGGATCGCGGCGACGCGGCCCTCGTCGATCGGTGCAGAGGCAGATGCGGTCTGCAGGAAGCTGCTGACCGACGGCGCGTTACGCACGGTGTTGTCGGTCGGCGACGCTGCAGCGCTTGCGCCGACGGTCTTTTCGGTGCTGCCGCCCTTACGGGTCGCACCGACGGTCGGGCTGCCATAGGCTGATATGCGGGACATGGAATAAAGACCTCGTTCTAGCATGACTTACGTCCTTTAACGGCCTTCGCACGGGTTGCTTAAGGCGATTTTTTGACAAAGGGTTAACGCGATCTTGCACGCGCTGGTAAACGGCTCAGTTACTGAGGATGGTGGCCCGGCCGGGTTCGACGATGCGCACGAAGATGGGCTTGCCCCTGGGATCGTCACGCACCGGAATGACTTCGCCCACCCGGCCGTCCTTGTCGGCGATCATCACGCGCGAGAGCGAGAACATCGGCCGGTCGACGGTGAGCAGGATGGGTTCGCCGCGCTTGACCGCTTCTGCGCCCTGCGCTGCTGCTGCACGTCCCTGGCCCGGGCGCGCCACGGACACGGACTGCTGCCGTTCGGCGGCCAGATCGAGCGGAACGCGAATGCGCCAGCCCAGCGCCGGGCAGCGCACCGCGGCAGCGCCCAGATCGGGGCCCGTCACTTCAAGCGCCACCGGACATGCCTTGAGCTTGAGCCGACGATCCACCGGAGCGCGAGCGCCGCCGGGTTCGCCGATGCCCGCGCCCATGGTCGCTGCGACCAGCACGTCGATTTCGCTCAGATCCTGAATGGCCTGAGCCTGGGCCACCGCAGACAGGGTCAGCAGGGGCACGGCAAGGCTGAACGCCAGGCGAGGTTTGAAATGGGGCATGGACGGTCCTTTGATGACTGTGCCCCGGTCACAGCAAGGTCCGTGCCAGAAACTGATCAACGATGGGCCGGGCGCGCCCGGATGGTGATCCGTACCGCCTGCGCCGCGCCCCCTGCCCTGCCGCCCGGTCGCGCCAGATCGGGCACCATGGAACTGTCGCCGACGCCCTGGTCGGCCAGAGCCCGCATGATCGCGGCGGTGCGCGCTGCGGCAAGTTCCCACCGATCAAGCCGGGAGACACCGCTCGCGGCAACCACCGGCACGGCAATGGCGAATTCCGCCTGCCGGTTCTTGCCGCCCAGGGCGGCAATCGCCTGCCTGCCCTTTGCCGTCAGCCGCGCGTCCTGCGGCTCGAACAGGCTTGCGAGCTGAAGCTGCACCTGCCGGGCGCGCCTGGCTTCGGAAGGCTCGAACCGCTCCGATATCGCCTGCGCAACCGCCGGATGCCGATCGCCGACGCTGGCGATCATCGCCATCACGCCGGTCATGATCAAGGCCAGGTCCAGAAACGACAAGGTGGTCCGCTGCGCAGGCGTCATATATGCTCCGCCGGACGCGCAGCCCTGGCTTCGGCCTCTTCCTGGCGTTTCTGCGCAGCGGCGGCGATATCGGCATATTCCCGTCGGCCGATCTCGACCAGCCGCCTTGCCGCGTCCTCTTCCCAGCCCAGTTGTTCGCCCGCGATCCGCGCCAGCCGCTGCGCGATCGGCCCGGCGATCACGTTGGCGAGTACCAGGCCATATAAGGTGGTCAGAAGCGCGACCGCCATGGCCCGCCCGATCGAGGCAGCGTCGCTTACATTGCCGAACAGCAGGATCAGGCCGATCACCGTGCCCAGCATGCCCATCGCGGGCGCGCAATCGGCGACGTTCTCCCAGAAACGCACCATGGCGGTCAGGCGCGCACGACGATGCGCCGCCAGCCGGATGATCGCAGCCTGAAAGCCATCGAGCGAATGGTGATTGGCCAGGGCATCGGCTGCGGCAGAGACGAAGGCTCCGCCCGACTTGACGCGGTCGGCGCAACTCAGGCCACGACTTTCGACGACATGCTCGATGCGCAGCACGGCCCGATGGCCTTCATCGGCCTGTTCCTGCACCTTCAGCCACAATTCGCGGCGCAAGGCGGAAAGGCCGCTCATCGCAGCGGTAGTGCCGTTCTGCGCCCAGGCGACGGCAAAGCTGGTGCCCGCCACGCCGAGCAGAGCGACAGGATCGAGAAAAGCGGCAATCGACATTGCGTATCCGTTCAAACCCCCGGTCGCCGGATGCAGCGGCAGAAAATTGCCGCCGGGATGGCAGAAAATTGCCACCCACCCACGGTTTGTTGACGCAGGACCCGGACCCCGCGCGTCAAGAACCGCAGATTTCCGGCGCTTGCAGCAATTGGCACAGGCTTTGCTTCTCCCTTGGGCGACGCATTCTGTCCATCGCTTAAGACGGCAGGTGCAGCCACAGGTTAAGAGGAATGGTCCCATGGGGGCAGACAGGATCTTCGGAATGCACGGCACGGCGCTGCAGCTGCGATCGCAGCGGCTGTCGATGCTGGCATCGAACATCGCCAATGCCGGCACTCCCGGATACAAGGCGCGTGACCTGGATTTCGACAAGGCCATGCAGCGCGTGCAGAGCGGCGACACGCTGGACGCTGCGCTGGGCGACAATGCCGGCTATCGCGTGCCGCTGCAGCCTTCGATGGACGGCAACACGGTGGAACTGTCGACCGAACAGACGCTGTTTGCCGAGAATGCCATCGGCTATTCGACCACGCTTTCCTTCCTTGAGGGCCGCGTCGCGACGCTGACCCGCGCGATCAAGGGAGAATAAGCCATGCCCGGTCCCATGAACATCTTCGACATTTCCGGCCGCGCGATGTCGGCGCAGCTGTCGCGGATGAACACGACCGCATCGAACCTGGCGAACGCGCGCACCACCTATGCGAGCGAGGCCGAGGCCTATCGCGCTATCAAGCCGGTTTTCAAGACGATCGAGGAACGCCCCGGCGTCGCCACCGTGCAGGTGGAAAAGGTCATCCAGTCGGACATCAAGCCGGTCAGACGGCACGATCCGACCAATCCGCTGGCCGATGGCGAAGGCTATGTCTGGGATGCCGGGGTCGATGAGACCGCCGAGCTGATCGATATGCTGGAAACCGCCCGGCAGTACCAGAACAACGTGCAGGTGATGCAGACGGCCAAGTCGCTGATCCTCGATACCGTGAGGATGGGCAAATGACGACGATCACCAATGACTTCGTATCGAGTCTGCAGAAGAAGACCGAGCCGGTTGCCTCGAAGAACAGCCAGGAATCGCTCGGTCAGGCATCGTTCCTGCAGCTGATGACCGCCCAGCTGAAGTTCCAGGATCCGTTCGATCCGGTCGACAACCAGGCAATGGTCGCGCAGATGGCGCAATTCAGCCAGGTGGCCGGCATCACCGAGATGAATGCGTCGCTCAAGGCGATCGCAGGATCGTTCGGGACGTCGCGGCTGGCCGAAGCCTCGAACTTCATCGGCCGGTCGGTGCTGCAGGATGGCGACACCGCCTATTCCGATGCGCAGGGCCGCTACGCCGGCGAGTTCACGCTCAACACCCCGGCGAGCAATGTCTCGCTCGAATGGCTCGATAGCGCAGGCAACGTCATCCACACCCAGGCCATGGGCGATCTGCAGGCGGGCAAGGTTCCGTTCCAGCTGATCAGCGAGGACGATAATGGCAACCCGGCCGATATCGGCCCGCTCAAGGTGCGCATCAAGGGAGCGGCACCCTCCACCGTTTCGACCTGGCTGCCGGTCACGGCCGTCGAATCCAGCAGCGTCGGCGCCGACGCCATGCTGGTCACGCCTGCCGGTTCCATCTTAGCCTCCAGCGCCAAGCGCATCGCCTGACGCATCCGCCTTCAACAACCCGATCCACGCAATTACACTGAGGAGTAGCCCAAATGTCCTTCATCACCTCTCTCAGCGGCCTGAAAGCGGCCCAGACCGATCTCGCGACCGTTTCGAACAACATCGCCAACAGCAACTCGACCGGCTTCAAGAAGAGCAAGGCCAATTTTGGTGACCTGTTCGCTTCCGCTCCGACCCAGAGCACCCGCTCCGTGGCGGGACAGGGCGTGCGCCTGACCGGCATCATCCAGCAGTTCACGCAAGGTTCGCTCAACACGACCGATCGCACGCTGGACCTCGCGATTGCCGGTGACGGCTTCTTCGTGGTGGAAGGTCCCGCACCGCGCCAGGTGCAGAGCTATACCCGCAACGGTTCCTTCTCGGTGAACGTCAACCGCGAGGTCGTCGACAATATCGGCAACAAGGTTCAGATGCTGCCCGTCGACGCAAACGGCCAGGTGACGGGCAATACCCAGGCCGACATGTTCGACTTCGTGCTGCCGCAGAACGACCCCAATGATGCCACTGCAGTGCTGTCCAACATCACGATCGGCGATGAAGGCGTGGTGACCGCCACCTTCTCCAACGGCAGCTCGACCCGTCTGGGGGCCATCGCGATGGCCAGCTTTGCTGCAGCCGAAGGCCTTCGCCCGATTGGCGATGCGCATTGGCAGGCGACCGGCATTTCGGGGACCGCACTGCTCAACCAGGCAGGCAACGGCCCTCTCGGCACGGTGCGCTCGGGTACGCTGGAAGCGGCCAATATCGACCTGACCGAAGAGCTGGTGAGCCTGATCGCCGCCCAGCGCAACTTCCAGGCGAACGCCCAGGCGCTCGAAACCGCCAACACGCTGACCCAGACGATCGTCAACCTGCAGGTCTGATGACCGGCGCTTAACCCGATTGTAAAGCAAAACACCAAGGTGCCCTGACATGGACAAGATGATCCACATCAACCTGAAAGCCATGCAGGGCATCATGAACCGCCAGACGGCGATCGCCAACAACATGGCGAATGCCGACACGACAGGCTTTCGTGCAGAGATCGTCAATGCCCGTGCGCTCTATGTGCAGGGCGACGGTCTGGCCAGCCGCGCCTCGACCAGCGAGGCCGTGGTCGGCGCAGACATGAACGCGGGCACGGTCGAGATGACCGGCGGGGCGCTGGACATCGCGCTCAATGGCGACGCGCTGCTCGGCGTCCAGGCGCCCGACGGTGCAGAGGCCTATACCCGGCGCGGCGACCTGATGGTCAACGAAAGCGGGCTGCTGACCACCGGGGACGGGCATCCCGTTCTCGGCCAAGGCGGCCCCATCACGCTGCCCCAGGCGGACAAGATCAGCATCTCGTCCGACGGCGCGATCTCGATCGTGCCAGCCGGCGGCGATCCCAACCAGCCGATCGAGGCGGGCCGGCTCAAGCTGGTCAGCCCGCAAGGCAGCGACATCAAGAAGGGCCTTGATGGCCTTTTCCGGGTGCCGAATGACGGCGCCCTGCCCGAAGATCCCGATGCCACGGTAACCACCGGGGCGCTGGAAGGATCGAATGTGAACATGACCCAGGCGCTGGTCGACATGATCGAGGCCAGCCGTGCCTGGGAAACCCAGGTCAAGATGCTGACCACCGCGCAGGAAATGGACGATGGCGGCGCATCCATCATGCGGATGCCGAGCTGAGCCTGACGAACGGAGAATGAAGAGATGAGCAACGGAGCCCTTCAGGTCGCCCGCACCGGGCTGGACGCACAGAACACCAAGATGCGCGTCATCGCCAACAACCTGGCGAACGTGAACACCACCGGTTTCAAGCGCGACCGGGCCAATTTCGAATCGCTGGCCTATCAGCAGCAGATTGCTCCGGGCGCCCGCGCCGATGCGCAGAACCGCTATGCCACCGGCCTTTCGGTCGGCACCGGGGTCCGGGTCGCCAACACAAGCCGCATCGAAACCCAGGGTTCGGCCCAGATCACCAACAACGCGCTCGACGTGATGATCGAAGGCAATGGCTATTTCCAGCTGCAGCTGCCCGATGGCAGCTTTGCCTTCACGCGCGCCGGCAATTTCACCCAGACCGCAGACGGTCTGCTGGTCACGCAGGAAGGCCTGCCGGTCGTCCCCAACATCCAGATCCCGCCGGGCGTCACCAGCATCACCATCGGCTCGGACGGCATGGTTTCGGCAACGCTTGCCGGGCAGACCGATCCCAGCGAACTGGGCCAGATGGAGCTTGCCAGCTTCGTCAATCCCGCCGGCCTGCAGTCGATCGGCAACAATCTGCTCACCCAGACTGCCGCCAGCGGCCCGCCGGTCACCGGCGCAGCCGGCATCGAAGGCCGGGGCACCATCCGCCAGGGCGTGCTGGAAGGATCGAACGTCAATATCGTCGAGGAGCTGGTCGACATGATCGAGACGCAGCGCGCCTATGAGGTCAATTCCAAGATGATCAAGGCGACCGACGAGATGCTCCAGTTCGCCAACCAGCAGGTCGGCTGAGGATAGATGACAATGCTTCGCACCTCTCTTCGCCACGGCCTGACGGCAGCTCTGGTTGTCGCGCTCTGCGCGGCAACGCCGGCGCTTGCCAAGAAGAAGAAAGCGCCGATCCAGCCCGATCCGGACTATGCGCCGACCCTGTCGATGCCGCAGCCGGCGCCTGCCGTGCCCAATGGCGCGATCTTTCAGGCCAGCAACGGCTATTCGGCGCTGACCAATGGCGCACGTGCCGCGATGGTGGGCGATGTGCTGACCATCGCGCTGGTCGAACGCACCCAGGCGGCCAAGTCCAACGGCGCCAATACCGAACGCAATGGCACCATCGGCCTGACCCCGCCTGCGACCGGCCCGTTCAGCTTCTTCAGCCCCAGCGATATCGGCGCCGGAGGCAATACCAGCTTCCAGGGTACGGGTACGGCGCAGCAATCCAACTCGCTGCAGGGCCAGATCACCGCGACCATCGCGGAGGTCTATCCCAACGGCACGATGCTGGTGCGCGGCGAAAAGCTCATCAGCCTCAACCGCGGCGCAGAGCATATCCGCTTCAGCGGCATCGTCCGCGCGGTCGATATCAGCGCGGAGAATGTCGTTCCCTCCTCTCGCGTTGCCAATGCGCAGATCATCTATGGCGGCACCGGCGAGATCGCCCGCGCCAGCCAGAAGGGCTGGTTGCAGCGCTTCTTCGAAATCATCAGCCCGTTCTGAAGGCCCTTTGACATGACCCTTGCCTCAACCTTCCGCATGTTCGCCGCGCTGCTGCTGGCGCTGTGTGCCGCGACACAGCCTGTCCAGGCCGAACGGATCAAGGATCTTGGCGCATTCCAGGGTCTGCGTGCCAACCAGCTGACCGGCTATGGCATCGTGGTCGGCCTGCCCGGAACCGGCGACGACAATCTGCAATATGCCACGCTCGCCATGCGCGGCGTGACCAACCGCTTCGGCCTGACGCTGCCGCCAGGCATCAACCCGGCCACCCGCAACGCCGCTGCGGTCATGGTCACGGCCGAGCTGCCGCCGATGGCCAAGCCGGGCCAGCGCCTCGATGTGACCGTTTCCGCCATAGGCCAGGCCAAGTCGCTGCGCGGCGGCACGCTCATCATGATGCCGCTGCTGGGTGCCGATGGACAGATCTATGCCATGGCCCAGGGCAATCTGGCGGTGGGCGGACTGGGCGTGACCGGCGCGGACGGATCCAACACGGTGGTCAACATTCCGTCGGTCGGTCGCATCGCCGGCGGGGCGACGGTGGAACGCGCCGTGGACACCGGGTTCGACCAGAGCCCGCACCTGCTGTTCAACCTGAACGATGCCGACCTGACCACCGCGATGCGCGTGGCAGACGCGATCAACGGCCAGTTCGGCTATGCGCTGGCAGTCGCCAATGATGCCGTGTCGGTGCGGATCGCCGCCCCGGTGACGCCGCAGGAACGCGTGCTGATGATGTCCCGAATTGAGAACATTCCGGTGACCCCGGCCGAGGCTGCGGCGAAAGTAATTGTTAACGCGCGCACGGGTACGGTCGTTATCAATGGCGCGGTGCGGATCGGGCCTGCGGCGGTAAGTCATGGCAAGCTGACGGTGAAGGTGCAGGAAGCCCCCACGGTCGTGCAGCCCGCACCGTTCAGCCAGGGTCAGACCGCTGTCGAACAGCGCAGCCAGGTAGAGATCGAGGAAGAGACGAACCCGGCATTCGAAATCACGAAAGGTGCCAACTTGTCCGAGATTGTCGAGACCATCAACGCGATCGGCGCATCGCCCAGCGATCTGGCTGCGATCCTGGAAGCGTTGAAGCAATCCGGTTCGCTCAAGGCAGAGCTGGTGATCCTGTGACCGTGATGCACGCCTCCGCCGCATTCCCGCTGGCCCGGACCAGCGCCGCGATGCCGCTCGCAAAGCCTGCAAGGGCGCTGACCGACGCTGCCAGCGCACCCGATGCTGCCGCGCCCGGCAAGAGCGAGGCGGAGAAGGCAGATCTGCGCAAGGCGGCGCAATCGTTCGAGGCCATCTTCCTGCGTCAGATGATCGGCGCCATGCGCACCGCCACCGATGGCGATACGCTGCTCGGCTCTTCGGCGACCGACCAGTTCCGCGACCTGATGGACGCGCGCGTCGCCGACGACATGGCCAAGAAACAGAGCTTCGGCATCGCCGACATGGTGCTGAAGCAGTTCGGGATCGACAAGCCATGAGCAACCTGCTGACCATCGGCCGATCGGGCCTGCGCGCATTTTCACGATCGATGGAGGCGGTGTCGCACAACATCGCCAATGCCGAAAATCCCGATTATGTCCGCCGCACCGTGCAGATGAGCGATGCCACGGTCTCCAGCTCGCTGAACCCTGCCTACAAGGCCCAATCCGGGCTGAATGGCGTGAAGATATCGCAGACCGTCCGCGCGTCCGACGAGTTCATCGAGGCGCAGGTTCGCCAGAGCGGCGCCGCACGCATCCGCGCCGAAACCCAGCTGACCTGGATGGAGCGGCTGGAAACCAATCTCGACAATGCCGGATCCAATGTCGGATCGCGGCTCAACACGTTTTTCAGCCGCGCCGAAGAGGTGGCTGCTGCCCCGTTCGACAATTCGCTGAAGCTTACCCTGCTGAGCGAGCTCGACGCGGTGGTCGATGCATTTCGCCGCACCGCCGGCAACATGACGCTGACCGCGCAACAGGTGAGCCAGGGCGCGACGCAGGAAGTCGATACGCTCAACGCCGCGCTCGAAAATCTGAACAAGATCAATCTCGACATCACGCGCACCATGGAAGGCACCGACGCCCATGCCGGCCTGCTCGACGCGCGCGATGCGATGCTGGCCACGATCACCGAAAAACTGAATGCCACCATCACGCTCGCCCCCAATGGCACGGCAAGCCTGACCTATGGCGGCGAGCAGCTGGCAGCGGTGAACTTCTTTGCCAATGTGGCGGTTGCGAGCAATACCGATGGCAGCCTGGCGCTGCAGGTCAACGGTGTCGCGGTCGCGGTGCCGAGCGAAGGCTCGCTGGCAGGTCTGAGCCGCGCCGGAGCGACGGCGCAGGGCAGGCTGGACGATCTGACCGCGCTGGCGCAGCAGTTCGTCACCGACATCAATACATGGCAGGCCAATGGTCGCACGCTGGCTGGCGCTCCCGGCGCGCCACTGCTCTCGATGCCCGGCGGAATCTCGACACTGACGGTGACCACCACCGACATCGCGCAGCTTGCAGTTGCAGCGGCCGATGGCACGCCCAATGGCAACCTGCTGAACATTCCCGATTTGCGCACCACCGATGGCGTCGAGACCAAGTGGAACAATTTCATGGCTGGCTTTGCCACCAACCTGTCGGCGCTGCGCAGCGAATCCAATGCCGCGACCGCGCTGGATGAGGGCGCACGGCGCCGCCGTGATGCGATTTCGGGGGTCGATCTGGATCGCGAGGCAGGCGATCTGATCCGCTTGCAACAGGCGTACGAGGCGTCCGCCCGGGTCATTCAGGTCGCGCGCGAAACCATGCAATCCATATTGAACGTGTTCTGAGGTCGGAAGAAATCCCATGGTCCAGTCCGTAAACCGCTATCGCGCCCCACAGGATGTCACCCGTCAGGTGCGGCTGAGCCAGCAGATCGCCGATCAGCAGGCGCTGGTGGGCGGCGAAAGCCGCATTGCCCGGCCTTCGAACGACCCCAAGGCCTGGCTGGAAGCGTCCAACATCTCGCGCTTTCAGGGCGACGAAGCCGCGTGGGTCAACAATCTTGGCCGCGCAGACACCCGCGCCAACCAGGCGGAGGCAAGCCTCAACACGATCGTCAGCGGCCTGATCCGCACCCGCGAGCTGCTGCTCCTGGCCAATACCGGAACGATCAGCCCGACCGACCCCGAAGTGCTCGCGCTGGAAGTCGAAGGCATCAATTCGGACTTCAACGACGCCCTGGGCCAGCGCGACAATTTCGGCGGGCAGCTCTTCGGTACCGGACCGGCGATCCGCATCCCGATGGGCGATGCACGCTTCGTTGTGGCAGCGCCCAATCTCGACGAGGTTCAGGCCAATATCGATATCGGCGGCGGAGCGACCAGCAGCCTCGGGCAGATCATGGCTGATACGGCAGCCGCCATTCGCGATGCAGACCCGACCACTGGTCCTGCGACCCGCGGCGCCCAGATCGCGGCGCTGGACGGCGCCATCGACCGGATGACGCAGCTGCTCACCCGGCAGGGCGTCGTGAAGGGGTCGATCGAGTTCGCCCGCGAGGAATTGAAGCAGAGCAATCTTGCCCTCGCCTCGCGCCGGTCGGAACTGGTCGATGCGAATGTGGCCGAGGCGCTGACCCGGCTGCAGACGCTGCTCACCAACCTGCAGGCAACCCAGGCCGTCTATGCCAAGATCTCGCAGCAGTCGCTGCTCGACTATCTGCGCTGATCGCGCACGCGGTTAACGGGCAGGCTCGATCCATTAACCCTGTTTTGCGCTTAACCACGTTCAGCAAAAGCCGTTCTACGATCTGAACGGGCCGGTTTGGGCCCGCATTGTGCCACCGTCCGGTGCGCATGGACCACGATCAAGGGAACCGCGATGTTCGCAGCAATTGGCTTTGTCGTCCTGATTGTCATGGTGTTCGGCGGCTTCATTCTGGCCGGGGGCAGCATGGGCGTGATCCTTCACGCACTGCCGCTCGAAATGATGATCATCGGCGGAGCTGCTGCCGGATCGATGCTGATCGGAAATTCGGGCCCGCACATCAAGGCGATCGGCGGCGGCGTCAAGACAGCGTTCAAGGGTGCCAAATACAAGAAGCAGGACTTTCTCGACTGCATCTTCCTGGTATCCAAGCTGATGAAGATGCTGCGCACCGAAGGTCCGGTGGCGCTCGAGCCGCATATCGAGGATCCGAAAAGCTCTTCGGTCTTCTCCGAATATCCCACGCTGCTGAAGGACACGACGCTGATCCACCTGATCTGCGATTCGCTGCGGCTGGTCGTCGTCTCGTCGGGCCAGCTCGATCCGCATGCGGTGGAGGACGTGGTCGACCAAGCCATCAAGACGCATCACCACGAAGCTGTGGGGCCCGCCGACGGGCTACAGAACCTGGCAGATGCCCTGCCCGCGCTCGGGATCGTCGCGGCCGTTCTCGGGATCGTCAAGACCATGGGCTCGATTGACAAGCCGCCGGCCATTCTGGGTGAGATGATCGGCTCGGCGCTGGTCGGAACGTTCCTCGGGATTTTCCTCGCTTATGGCCTGGTCGGACCGCTGGCCAACCGCTGCAAGCAGGTGATCGAGGCCGATGGCGCGATGTATCACGTCGCCAAGCAGATCATCATCGCATCGCTGCACGGCCATCCGCAGCCGCTGGTGATCGAGGCCGCACGCTCGAGCCTGGGCCATGCCAACCAGCCAACCTTTGCCGACGTGTTCGACGGCATGCGGGGCCGCTAAGCCATGGCGAAGCGCAAGCCCGATCCGGTCGAGAATGTCCGTCCGATCATCGTCAAGAAGATCATCGAGGAAGGCCATGGCGGCCATCATGGCGGCGCGTGGAAGGTGGCCTATGCTGACTTCGTGACGGCAATGATGGCGTTCTTCCTGCTGATGTGGCTGCTCGGTGCGACCGAGGAAAAGGACCGCAAGGCGATTGCCGACTATTTCGCGCCGACGATCGTCGAGCTGAAATCGGGCAGCGCCGGCTCCAACGGGCTGTTCGGCGGGGAATCCATCGTCGGCCGTGACGATTATCCCAACCGGGCAGGTCAGACCGGCACCCGCACGATCACCATTCCCCAGGATGCCACCGGCACGGCCGACGAGGCTGGCAAGAGCGCCTACAGCACGATGACCGAAGAGCAGCGTGCCGCGATGAAGCAGGCGCAGCAGGCGCAGAAGGCTGCCGAAAAGGAACAGTTCGAGAAGCTCAAGAAGCAGCTCGAAGAACGTCTGGGCTCGAGCGGCGGTCTGGAGAAGCTGCTGAAGAACGTCCGCTTTACCGACACCCGCGAGGGTCTGCGCATCGATCTGGTGGACGAGGCCAATTTCAGCATGTTCGCGCTGTCGACCGACAAGCTGGTGCCCAAGGCGAACGAGTTGCTCAAAGAGGTGGCGCAGGCGATCAACGGCATGCCCAACCCGGTGATCATCCGCGGGCATACCGACTCGCTGCCTTATGCATCGGGCAAGACGATGAACAACTGGATGCTCTCGACCAGCCGCGCGGAAGCGACGCGACGGGCGCTGGTGATGGGAGGGATCAATCCCGGCCAGGTGCATCGCATCGAGGGCGTGGCGGACAAGGAGCCCTACAACCCGATGGACCGGAACGATCCGGCCAACCGGCGCATCTCGATCACGCTGGCCTTTACCGATGCGGCGAAGGGCGAAAGTGCCCCGCCCCGATCGGTGAGCGCCCCCGGCGCCATGCCGTCACGTCCGGTGCCGCCGCCGCTTCCCGTGAAATAAGGGAGCGGCAGCGCGCAGCGGTTCAGCCGGCGAGCTTTTCGGAAATCTCGAGCATGGTGATGGCGGCGCGGGCAGCGTCGCCACCCTTGTCCTTCTCGTCCTTCCTGGCGCGGGTCAACGCCTGGGCCTCGTTCTCGACCGTCAGGATTCCGTTGCCGATCGGCAGGCCATCGAGGGTCAGCGCCATGATCGCACGCGCGCTCTCGTTCGAGACGACCTCGAAATGATAGGTTTCGCCGCGAATGATCACACCGATCGCGACATAGCCGTCAAAGCGCTGGGTTTCCGATGCCATGGCGATGGCCGCGGGAATCTCCAGCGCGCCCGGCACGGTGAGCGTCTCGTGGGTGTGCCCCGCCGCCTTGATTGCGGCGCGTGCGCCTTCAAGCAGCAGGTCGTTGAGATGGTCGTAGAAGCGTGCCTCGACGATGAGGAAATGCGCCATGGTTCGGAAATCCTGTGTGTAATGGAAAAGGGGTGCGATCGTCAGCCGACGGTCCAGGCCGCGACCTGCGCCGCGACAGCGTTTGCCGCCTGGTTCAATGCCGCACCCACCGTGACCGCGTCAACCGTCGCTACCGGCACGCTTGCCTCGAAGCGCTGCTTGCGCAAGGGGCTGCCCGGCTTGCGCACGACGGCATCGAAGCGCACGATGGCGGCGCGCGCATCCTCGTCATAGCCGAAACGGTGGAGCTGGCCTGACAGCATCGTGCTGCGCTCGGCGCCGGTCTCGACCTGATCGAGCACCAGCCGCCCGCTCCCGGCCGCAAGTGTTTCCGCCAGCACGGTGCGGAACAGTCGCGCGGGCTTGTCCGCCCAGACCGCATCCTTGACATAGGCGATGGCGCTGTCGCTCACCTGCACCGGCACGCGGACCTGATCCAGGGTGCGCTCGACTGTCGGCACGTCAACGACGATCGCATCGGTCACCGAGGCGGAAGCCATGGCGCCGGCAGCCGGGGTCGCGTTCGAGGTCAGAGTCAGCAGCTGCGGCGGCGCTTCGGACCCGAAGCTGACGCACCCGGCCAGCAAGAGGCAGGCGCCTCCGGCAGACAGCAGTGATCGGACGGTGGCGGTCATGCTGGCCCCTCTCATTTCTTCGGCTCATAGTCGGGCAGCGGCGGGGCTGTCAGCAGCCCGCCTGCGCCTTCCTGGTCAATCTTTTCGGTAATGGCAGACAGCGCGCGTGCGGTGACGCGCAGATCGCGCACCAGTGCCTCGGTTTCCGGCAGGGTCGTGGTCGAGAACTGACGCAGACCAGGCTTGGCCTCTTCCAGCGTTTCCGTCAGCTTGACCAGTGCCTTGTCGGTATCGGCCAGCGTCTTGGAAAGCTGGCGCGCAAGCGGACGGCCCTCGCTGTCGAGCACTTCCTTGGTCGATTGCGCGGTCATGCCCAGCTGCTCGGCAGCGACGCCAGCCTTTGTCAGGGTGACGCGCAGCTCGGCCAGTGCGGCGCGCAGTTCCGGGGCGGAATTGGCCAGCTCACCGGTCAGACGCCCCGAATTCTTGAGCAGGATCGAGATCGATTTCTGGTTCTCGTCCGAAAGCACCTGGGTGAAGCGCTCTGTCAGCGTCGCCAGCCGTTCGATCAGCAGCGGCGCGTTGTTGAGCAGTTCGCCCAGCGCGCCCGGCTTGGTGGGAATCACGGGCACGCCTTCGGGCCCGGGCTCGGTAATGGCGGGCGCGCCCTGCTTGGCGCCATCGAGCTGGATCTGCGACACGCCGGTAAAGCCCACGCCCTGGATCGTTGCGGTGGTGCCTTCGAGGATCGGCACATGCGCATCGACCTCGATCCGCACGCGCACGAACTGCGGGTCCTTGGCCCAGAGCGCGATTTCCGTCACCTGACCCGAAGGCACGCCCGAATAGGCGACGACCGATCCCTTGGCGATGCCATCGACCGATGTCTTGAAGAAGATGTCATAGGGGTTGCGGTTGGTCTCGCCCAGGCCCGCCAGCCAGATGACAAAGGCGGCAATGCCCGCCAGCAGCACCAGGGTGACGGTCCCCACCCAGACATGATTGGCGCGTGTTTCCATGGCTTTGGTTATGCCCCTGATGTTCTGATGCTGTAAACCGCCAAAGCGGCCCAGAGTTGCGAGGTCAGTTGCCCGGTCACCGGAGGAACCCCCGGCTCTTGCTGCTGGCCGGCAACCGCGTCTTCTTGCGCTCCTCGTCGGCATGGCTGACGGCGGCAGCGCGGCCGCGTGGACCATTGAAATATTCCTGGATCCACGGATGGTCGGTGGCGAGCAGTTCCGGAATGGTGCCGATGGCGATCACCTTCCTGTCGGCGAGCACCGCCACCCGGTCGCAGATCTCGTGCAGCGTATCGAGATCATGCGTGATCAGGAACACGGTGAGCCCCAGCGTCCGCTGCAGCTCGCGGGTCAGCGCATCGAAGCGCGCCGCACCGATCGGATCGAGGCCGGCGGTCGGTTCGTCGAGGAAGAGCACATCGGGATCGAGCGCCAGTGCGCGCGCCAGACCTGCACGCTTCTTCATGCCGCCCGAAAGCTCGGAAGGATACTTGTCCGCCGCATCCTCGGGCAGGCCCGACAGCGCGATCTTGTACAGCGCAATCTCGCGCCGCAGACTGCGGTCGATATGCGGATAGAATTCGGCGAGCGGTACCATCACGTTTTCCGCCACCGTCAGCGTCGAGAACAGGGCGCCGCCCTGGAACAGAACGCCCCAGCGGCTGCGGATCGAAACGTCCTCCTCCTCGCCGTCGAGAATGGATTCTCCCAGCACCTCGATGCGCCCGGCATCTGGACGCTGCAGGCCGATGATCGATCGCATCAGCACGGACTTGCCGGTGCCCGATCCGCCGACCACACCGAGAATCTCGCCATGCCGCACGTCGAGCGACAGGTCCTCGTGCACCACCTGCTCACCGAAGCTGTTGGTCAGCCCGGAGATGCGGATGGCAACATCGCATTCTTTTTCCCGCGCGGCGCTCATCCCCAGC
Source organism: Blastomonas natatoria (assembly GCF_003201955.1). GTDB lineage: Bacteria > Pseudomonadota > Alphaproteobacteria > Sphingomonadales > Sphingomonadaceae > Blastomonas > Blastomonas natatoria. The sequence continues at coordinate 169,162 of NZ_QJJM01000003.1, read as the reverse complement.
CCACTTCGGTAAAGAAGACCGCAAAGAATGCGTCGAGCACGATGACCATGAAGATCGCCTGCACCACAGCGGCAGTGGTCCGCGAGCCCACTTCCTCGGCATTGCCGCGTACCTGCATCCCCTGATAGCAGCCAGCGAGCGCGATGATCAGGCCGAAAACCGGCGCCTTGATCATCCCGACATAGAAGTCGGTGATCGGCACCACTTCCTGAATGCGCACCACAAATGTCGCAGGCGGGATCTCGAGCACGATCCAGCACAGGAAGGCGCCGCCGATCATCGCGACGATCATCGAATAGAAGCCGAGCAGCGGCATCATCAGCACCGCTGCAGTCACGCGCGGCAGCACCAGCGCCTCGACCGGCGAGACGCCGATGGTGCGCATCGCATCGACCTCTTCGGTCAGCTTCATCGTGCCGATCTGCGCGGCAAAGGCGCTGCCTGAGCGCCCGGCCACCATGATGGCGGTCATCAGCACCCCGAGTTCGCGGATGGTCAGTCGCCCGACCAGGTTGACCGTGAACACCTCGGCGCCGAACTGGCGCAGCTGCACCGCACCCTGTTGCGCGATGACGATGCCGATCAGGAAGCTCATCAACCCGACAATGCCCAGCGCAGACACGCCCACGAGCTCGAAATGACGCACCGTCGCGGCCCAGCGGAACCTGCCGGGATGCGCGACGAGCGAGATCACGGACCGCACCAGCGCGCCGAAAAAGCCGAGCATTCCAAGCATGGAGCCCAGGGCCGTCATCGTGGCCTCGCCGATGCCCGCCAGCGTTCGCGACAGCACATTGGGCCGGTGCGGCGGCTCGATATCGCTGATGTCGGACCGGCCTACCGCTTCCACCAGACGGCTGCCCGATTCGCTCAGGTTCACGATCTCGCAGCGCTGGTCCCGCGCCAGGCGATACACGATCCACGCGCCGACCGTGTCGATATGGCCCGCATCGGCCATATCGATCAGCGCGACAGGCTGGTCGATCTGCTTGAGGCGCTTGTCCAGCTGGGCAATGGTCGTGATGTCGAGATTGCCGGAAAAGCGCAGCACCGCGCCGGACTCACCGCGCTCTTCAATCGCAAAATCCGCAGGGGCACCCATATACCGCCCTTCTTGTGCGATAAACGGTGCGATCACAAGCACCTTGGCGCACATTTGGTCGCAGCGGTTTCCGGCATCATCATCGCACTACGCTGCATGCACCGGCTTGTTTCCCGTCGCATTGGCGTTATTGCTTGCCGCCGTGGGGGAGAGGCTGGCCTTTTATGACATGGATCGGACGATTACCGTCCATCCGACCTATGCGCGCTTCCTGCTGTGGATGGCGCTTCGCCGCAAACCCTTGCGCCTGCTGCTGCTGCCCTTTTCCCTGCTGGCCGCCATCGGCTATGTCCTGCGGCTCGTAAGCCGCGAAGAGCTCAAGCAGATCAACCAGAAGCTGCTGCTGGGCAAGCTGCGGGTGGCATCGATCGCCAAGCCCATGGCGGCGCATGCCGAGCATGTCTTTGCCACCAATATCCGGCCCGGCGCGATCGAGCGGATCGCCGCCGACCGGGCCGAAGGCTATCGCATCGTGATCGCGACCGCCTCCTACCGACTCTATGTCGAGGCCATCGCGCGACGCCTGGGTATCGACGATGTGATCGCAACCGATCTGATCGTGTCGCGCGGGACCGTCCAGCCGCGCATTGCGGGCCATAACTGCTATGGTCCGCACAAGGCCGAAATGATTGCAGCCTGGATGGCAGAGCACCAGCTCGACCCTGCACAATGCACGATCCGGTGCTATTCGGACCATGTCTCGGACATCCCGATGCTGGACATGGCACACGAAGCCTTTGTCACCAATGCACACATGCCGATGCGGATTGTCGCGCGCGAACGCGGCTGGCCCGAGCTGGAATGGCCCGGAGCGCTCGCGCCCCCGCCGGGGGTGGCGCAACAGGGGCTGACGGGCTAGGCACGCGTCTTGGCCGACAAAGATAGCGGAGACGCTCGATGAAAACTGCTGCCTCGATCCTGACGACTGCGCTTGCGGCCTGCCTTGCCCTTGCCGTACCCGGACATGCCCAGTCGCCGGGCAATACGGCCGAGGCCGAAGCGCCCGATTATCCCGCCGTGCTTCCGTTGCGCGAACAGGCAAAGCTGCGCGATGCCTGGCTTGCCCAGCGGCTTGAGACCGTCGTTCCGGCGCTGATGCGCGAACAGGGCGTCGACATGTGGGTGCTGATCGCCCGCGAATATGACGAGGACCCGGTGGTCGCGACCATGCTCGATGCACGATCGATGCACGCGCGGCGGCGCACGATCCTGGTGTTCTTCGATCCTGGCGAGGGCAAGCCGGTCGAACGCCTGACGGTGAGCCGCTATGGCCTTGCCGGCATGTTCGCTCCCGCCTGGACGCCCGAGCAACAGCCCGACCAGTGGAAGCGCCTGGCCGAGATCGTCGCCGAGCGCAATCCGCAGAAGATCGCGCTCAACATCTCGTCGCAGACCGCGCTCGCCGATGGCCTCAGCCACAGCCAGCACGAGGATTTCGTTGCCGCGCTGTCGCCCGAATATCGCGAGCGCATCGTGCCTGCAGGCCCGCTCGCCATCGGCTGGCTCGAAACGCGCATTCCGGCGGAGATGGAGGTCTACCCTTCGATCGTTCGGCTGGCGCACGCGATCATAGCGGAGGCACTGTCCGACAAGGTGATCACGCCGGGCCAGACCACGGCCGAGGACGTGCAATGGTGGATGCGCGAGAAGATCAGCGCATTGGGTCTCAAGACCTGGTTCCATCCCTCGATCAACATCTTCCGCGCCAGCGAGGCGGGCGAGCTGACCGGCGATGCCGTCATCCAGCCCGGCGACATGCTGTGGACCGATTTCGGCATCACCTATCTCGGGCTCAACACCGATACCCAGCACCTCGCCTATGTGCTCAAGCCCGGCGAGACCGACGCACCGCAAGGTCTGAAGGCGGGGCTGGCCGCCGCCAATGCGGTGCAGGACATGCTCACGTCCGAATTTCGCGTCGGCCTGACCGGCAACGACCTGCTCGCCGCTACACGCGCCAGAGCGATCTCCTCGGGCTATCAGCCGAGCATCTATTCGCACCCGATCGGCTTTCACGGGCACGGCGCAGGTCCGGCGATCGGCTTCTGGGACAATCAGGACAGCAGCCCGGCGGGGCGCTATCTGGTCCGCGCCAACACTGCCTGGTCGATCGAGCTCGCGGTCACCAACAACGTGCCCGAATGGGGCGACAAGGCCGTCTCCTTCCGCACCGAAGAGGACATGTTCTTCGACGGCGAGAAGGTGGCGTATCTCGACGGACGGCAGGAACGCTTCCACCTGATCCGCGGTGCGGCGGATGCGCCGGCCGCGGCAGATGGGGCAGCACCGGCACCGCTACCGACCGAGCCTTTCGCGGATGCGGGGGAGTGACCTGACCCCGCACCGCTCAGCCTGAGCTTGTCGAAGGCCCCGCGCCAAGGCTCGCCAATTCATCGCACCGCTCTCCGGCGAAAGCCGGAATCCAGAGCGATCGCAGTGCGATTTCACCCCTGGACTCCGGCTTGCGCCGGAGAACGGTTGAGCCATGGGGAAAGGCAGCGCGTGGCCTTCGACAAGCTCAGGCTGAGCGGGGTCGGGCGTCTCAAGCCACGCGGTCCATGAGCAACTTGCCCTATTGATGCGTCCGCCCAAAGTCGGGCTTCGCATCGTCCTGGCCCTGCTCGATGATCGAGCGGCGGATGGCGCGGGTGCGGGTGAACAGCGCTTCAAGCTCGTCGCCCTTGTCCCAGCGGATCGCGCGCTGCAGCGCGGACAGGTCTTCCGAAAAGCGCTGGAGCATCTCGAGCACCGCGTCCTTGTTCGACAGGAACACGTCGCGCCACATCACCGGATCGCTGGCGGCAATGCGGGTGAAATCGCGAAAGCCCCCGGCGGAATATTTGATCACCTCGCTCTGCGTCACGCCCTCGAGATCGCTGGCGGTGCCAACGATGGTATAGGCGATGAGGTGCGGCAGGTGGCTGGTGACCGCCAGTACGAGGTCGTGATGCGCAGCATCCATCGTCTCGACATTGGCGCCCAGCGCCTGCCAGAAGGCTGCAACCTTCCCGCATGCCTCCACATCGGCGCGGTCATCCGGGGTGAGGATGCACCAGCGGCCCTTGAACAGCGAGGCAAAGCCGGATTCCGGCCCACTATTTTCGGTCCCCGCCACCGGATGCGCCGGCACGATGACCGCCTGGGGCAGCGCCGAGCGCAGTGCCGTAAGCACGCTCGCCTTGCACGATCCGACATCGCTGATGATGGTCTGCGCCGACAGATGCGGCTCCATCGCCGTCGCAGCCACAGCCATTGCGCCGACGGGCACGCACAGGATGACCATCTGCGCCTCGGCCAGTTCGGGGCCGAATTCGGCATGATAGCCATCGCACAGATCAAGCGCTTGCGCCCGCGCGCAGACATCGCCGCTGCGATCATAGCCCAGGATGCGCGTATCGGGCAGCGCCTGGCGAACCGCACGCGCGATCGACGAGCCGATCAGGCCGAGCCCGACGATCGCGATGGTCGCAAATGGCTGGCTCATGCGGTGACCAGATCGCGAAGCACGGTTGCAATGGCGCGCATGTGCGCTTCCTCGCCGATGGTGATGCGCAGCGCGTGGCCCAGGCCCTGCCCCTTGGGCCAGCGCACGATATAGCCCGCCTGCATCAGAGCCGCATAAGCCTGTTCGGCACTCACCGCGCCTTCGAACAGCACGAGCAGGAAATTGGCATGGCTGGGCACCACGGTCACGCCATGATTGCCGAGCTGCGCGAGCTCGCCCGCGAGCCATAGCCGCCAGCGGGCGTTATGCTCGCGCGAGCGGACGACGAAATCGGTGTCCGCCAGCGCCGCCAGCGCCGCAGCCTGGCCGGTGAGCGTGACATTGAACGGGCCGCGAATGCGGTTCAGCGTATCGATGATGCCGGGCGCGCCATAGCCCCAGCCGATGCGTTCGCCGGCAAGCCCGTAGATTTTCGAGAAGGTGCGCGTCACCAGAACATTGTCATGGGTCTGCGCCAGTTCGAGTCCGTGGTCGTCCTCCTCGGCGCTCAGATATTCGGAATAGGCCTGGTCGAGCACCAGCAGCACGTCCGACGGCAGCCCGGCATGCAGCCGTGCGATCTCTGCCCGGGGTGTCAGCGTGCCGGTGGGGTTGTTGGGGTTGGCAAGATAGACGACGCGGGTGCGATCGGTGACGCAGGCAAGCAGCGCATCGACATCGGTGGCATAGAAGTTGTCTGGCGCAACTACCGGCGTCGCGCCGCAGCGCCGTGCGGCGATATCATAGACCGAAAAGCCGTAGCGCACATAGACGACCTCGTCGCCCTGCCCGGCATAGCCCTGCGCGGCGAGGTTGAGCAGCTCGTCCGATCCCGTACCGCAGACGATCCGCGCCGGGTCGAGCCCATGGACCTCGCCGATCGCCTCGCGCAGCGCGGTGCTGTCCGGATCGGGATAGAGCGAAGGCGCGAGCGCCGCGCCGTGCCGCCGCGCCTCGAGTGCCGCCGGGCTGGTGCCGAGGGGGTTCTCGTTGGCAGACAGCTTGACGAGCGGGCGGCCATCATCGCCGACCGACTTGCCGGGAACATAGGCATGGATCGAGGCGATCCACGATTTGGGCTGGGGCTGGCTGGTCATGGGCGCGCGCATAGCGCGAGTCGGGCAGAAGGGGAAGCAGCCAAGGGCCCGGCCTGGCGGCAATCCCGAAGCCATATCTGCAAATCTTCGGAAATGCTTAACAAAATCAACGTCGCAGGCGGAAAGCCGCCGGTGCTGTCTCGCTTGCCCAAGCATATGTTAAGTCTGGACATTTTCTGTATGGGAGATGAATTGCAGGTTGCCCCAGGAATCAGGGTGAGTTAAGACACAGCCAAGGTCGCCCAGGAATGCAAATGCGCAACAAGCGCAATGCAGACGAAAATTCGGTCCGGGGTGATGGGTAGGGTCCGTTCTCCTCCGGTGTCCGCACAGGCTATAGGGGGTGATCTTGGCGACTGGCTTTTTCCGTACGCGACGGCTGATTCTGGGCACTGCGACCTGCGCCGGATTGTTGTGGACGACGGCGGCACAGGCCCAGCAGATCAACGTTCCCTCCCCGCCCACCCGCGAGGAAATCGAGCGCCCTGTCCAGTCGCGCAGCGAAAGGCCCGCGCGGCTCACGGTCGAAGGCGATATCGAACGCGCACCCTGCCCGCTGGCCGACCCTGCCTATGCCAATGTCAAGCTGACGCTGAGCGAAGCCCGCTTCAACAATCTGGGCCCTGTGGCCCCGATCGAACTGCGCCCGCTCTATGAACGGTATATCGGGACCGAACAGCCGGTGGCGGTTTTGTGCGACATTCGTGACGCCGTTGCCACCAAGCTGCGCCGCGACGGATATATCGCTGCCGTGCAGGTGCCGACCCAGCGCATCGACAATGGCGTCGTGCAGTTCGAAGTGCTCTATGCCAAGCTGACCCAGGTTCGCGTCCGCGGCGATGCAGGCGCGGGCGAGAAGCTGGTCGCCAATTATCTGCAGCGGTTGACCGAGGGAACCGTGTTCAACCAGAAGCTGGCCGAACGCTATCTGCTGCTGGCGCGCGACCTGCCCGGATATGACATCCGGCTGACGCTGGTGCCCGCCGGAACGGGACCCGGGGAACTGATCGGCGATGTGACCGTGCGCCGGACGCCGTTCGAGGTCGACCTCAACGTGCAGAACCTCGCCGCGCGCGATGCCGGACCCTATGGTGCACAATTGCGCGCGCAATTCTATGGCCTGACCGGCATGGGCGACCGCACCTATGTCTCGGCCTATTCGACGCTCGATTTCCAGGAGCAGCAGATCGTCCAGGCGGGGCATGAGTTCCGCGTGGGCAGCGAAGGACTGACCCTGGCTGGCCGCTTCACCTATGCCTGGACCGAGCCGGACATCAATCTGCCCGCCGGGGTGAATGCCCGGATCGACGCCACCACGCTGCTCGCCAGCGTCGAGGCACGCTATCCGCTGCTCCGCAGCCAGGCAGCGTCTCTCTACAGCACGGTCGGGATGGATTATGTCAATCAGGACATCGATTTCATCGGTCCCCTGTCGCGCGACCGCATCCGCATCGCCTATGCCCAGCTTTCGGGGGAGGCGATCGACATGGCCAATGGCGCCTCGCCGCGCTGGCGCATGGCAGGCCTGCTCGAGTTCCGGCAGGGGCTGGACATATTGGGGGCAAGCGAACCGTGCAATTTCGTCTGCGCGCTGGTACGCACGCCGACCACGCGCGGCGATGGCGACCCGACATCGACGCTGATCCGCGGCGAGCTTTCCGCCGAAGCGGCACTGGGCGACAGCGCGTCGGTCTTCATTCGCGGTCGCGGTCAGCTGGCCTTCGATCCGGTGCTGAGCTTCGAGGAATATTCCGGCGGCAACTTCACCATCGGCCGGGGCTATGATCCGGGCACGATCGTCGGCGATGATGGCGTCGGCTTCCAGGCCGAACTGCGCGGCCCGCAGATCAGCCCGATCAAGGACGTGGATTTCTCGTTCCAGCCCTTTGCCTTCATGGATGTTGCGTGGACCTGGGACGATGGCCGCCCCGGCGATCCGCAGCGGTTGAGCTCGGTCGGCCTCGGCGCGCGAGCGCGGATCAGCGACCGGTTCAGGCTCGACGTGACTGTAGCGGTCCCGACCGAGCGGGCGGGCCTGCTCAACGATACCCCCGATCCGCGAATCCTGTTCACCCTCACCACTCTTCTTCTGCCCTGGGGAGCCCGCTGATGGCTTACGACCGCACCCTGACCGCCCGCCGCATCCTGCTGGCCAAGGCGACATCCGCGCTCGCGCTCGCGACCGGCTTGGCGATCGGCGGCTCCGGCCCTGCGCATGGTCAGGCGTTCGAGGGTACGCCGACCGTCGTCTCGGGCGGGGCAGGCATCAACCGGACACCGGGCACCGACAATATCCGTGTCGATACCGATCAGGCGGTGATCAACTGGACCACCAACGACACGGCTATCGGCGGCGGGGTGATCAACTTCCTGCCCAATGGCCGCACCGCATTCTTCCGCAACAACCCGACCATCCAGAACCAGTTTACCGTCCTCAACCGCATCATCCCCAACGATCCCAATCGTGCGATTGCGCTCAATGGCACGATCATCAGCCAGTTGCAGACCGGGGCGGGCCTGGTTTCGGGCGGCAATGTCTATTTCTACAGCCCGGGCGGCATCGTCATCGGATCGACGGGCGTCATCGATGTCGGCGGCCTGCTGCTCACCAGCCTCGATCCGGTGCGCGATGGCAGCGGCAACTTCATCACCGCCGGTGGTGCGCTGACGCTTGGTCCCGCTGCCTCGGCGACCAGCTATGTCCAGGTCGATACCGGTGCCCAGATCACCCTGACACCGCAGAACAGCTATGTCGCCATGGTGTCGCCGATCATTCGCCAGAATGGCAGCGTCAACGTCAACGGTTCGGCCGCCTATGTCGGCGCGGAAGCCGCGACGATCACCTTTGCCGGCAACGGTCTGTTCGACATCCAGGTGACCACCGGCACCAATGGCGATGCGGCGGCAGGCAACACGGCCATCGCCCATAACGGCAGTACCACCGGCCCTGCCAGCAGCGGCGCCGGCGACAATCACCGCATCTACATGGTGGCAGTGCCGAAGAACAACGCGATCACCATGGCGATCGGCGGCGGCAGCACATTGGGCTTCGATATCGCGGGCGCAGCGGACGTGCAGGGCAATTCGATCATCCTGTCGTCGGGCTTCAACGTGTCGGGCGACACCATCGATCAGGCCCCTGCCAATCCGGGGCAGCAGGCTAGCCTGTTCATCTCGTCGGGCACGATCACGTCGGCAATCAACGGCGCATCCTCGTTTCTCACCAATGTGGCCGTTGGTAGCGGCACGCTGAGCCTTGCGGGCGATGCGCGCTTTCATGGCGACAACCAGTCCACCGTTACAGCCTTTGGCACGGGCCAGATCATCGCCTCGCGTGACCTCACCGTTTCGGCTGACAGGGTGGGCCTTACCGATGGTCAGTCCGTGACCGGTGGCAATGCGCAGCTCTATGCACAGGCAGGCGGCACGGTGCGTGTGCTGGGCAATGCCTTTGTCACTGCCAATGGCGAAGGCGGCGGCAATCTGAGCGGGGGAGCCGTGGGTGCAGGCGTCGGCGGTATCGCCGATGTCCGTTCGTTCGGCAACTCGCTGCTCGATATTGCAGGCAATCTGGTCGTCAGCGCCGATGGTCGCGCGGGCAGCATCGGATCGACCAGCACAACGAGCAACAGCGGCACAGGCGGAACGGTCATAGTGACCTCTGGCCGAAACGCCACGATCGACAACAATTCGACGATGCTGATTGGCGGCAATCTGCTGGTCACGGCCAACGGCTTTGGCAGCAGTAATTTCGGCAATGGCACGGCCGGCATCGGACAGGGCGGATCGGTCCAGATCAACTCGGGGGCTTCGGTTGCCGGCGGCAGCAACAATGCGCTTACCGTCAATGGCATCATCTTCGGATCCGCCGATGGCTTTGGCGGAAGCGCATTTGGCACCGGCTCGGGCGGTGCGGGCTTGGGCGGCAATATCGGCTTCAGTGCCGGAACAGGCGGCCAGATCAACGCCACCGGCCCCGTCACGCTGACCAGCTTCGGTTTTGGCGGCAATGCCGATGACAGCGACGGCAACGGAGGCAATGGCACGGGTGGCTCTGCGCTCGCACAGATTTTTGCCACTGGAGGCGTGCTCAGCCTCGCATCGGATCTAACAATTCAGGCGACCGGCGTCGGTGGCAATAGCGGCGTTGGCGTGGCATCGACAGGCGGGACTGGACGCGGGGGGCTCGCACAGCTGTCGCTTTCGGCGTTTGCGCTGCCGCCGGGCGGCACCGTCACGGTTCAGGGTCAGGTGCAGATCGAGGCTCTCGGGCTGGGCGGCAACGGCGTGTTCGGCGGCAACGGCTTTGGCGGCGCCCTGGTCGACGGCCGGGGTGCGCTGCTGACGATGAACAATGCCGGGACCATGACGCTCAATGGCGGCGTGCGCATGTCGTCGGGCGGCATCGGCGGCAGTGCCACCACGTCGGGCACAGGCGGTTCGGGCAATGGCACAGGCGGCACCACGCAGATCGTGGCATCCGGGACTGGGGGCACGATCAACATCACCGGGCTGGTCGATATCGACGCCAATGGTGCGGTCTTCGGTTCCTCGCTTACCGGCATCGATGGCGGTGACGGCCGGGGTGGAGCGGCATCGATCTCGCAGGAATTGGGCGGGCTCATCACCATCAATGGCGACGCGATCGTCAGCGCCACGGGCACCGGCGATTCCAATACCGGTGGCGGTGACGGCATTGCCGGAAGCGGCTTTGGCGGCGATGCGCGGATCGTTTCCAATCGCGACACCGTGACTATCACAGGAAACGCTTCGGTCGACGCGCGCGGTACTGGCGGGTTCAACAATGGCGGCATACGGGCCGGCAATGGGACCGGCGGCATAGCCAATATCGGGGCCGGTGCGTCCGGCGCAGCCGCAGGCTTTGCCACCATGAGCATTGGCGGCAACGCCACGGTCACGGCCGACGGAACCGGCGGAACGTCATTCGGCACCGGCTCGGGCGGGGACGGCTTCGGGGGCCAGGCGATCATCGGCGCGATCGAGGGCGGGGTCATCCAGATCGGCAGTTTTGTCGATGCTACCGCGCAAGGCTTTGGCGGCGATGCCGCAGGCACAGGCAATCTTGGCGGCGAAGGCGGTGGGGGCGCTGCACAGCTGTTTGCCGGGGCAAGGGCAGTTGTCACGGTGGGCGGCATCACCGCGATGAACGCGAGCGGCTTTGGCGGATCGGCCAGCGCAGGCGCCAATAGCGGGGCTGCGGTGGGCGGGTTTGCCGACGTCTCCAACGGCACCGGCAATGGCCAGATCACGCTGGGCCAGGATGTCTTCCTGTCGTCGCAGGGACTGAGCGGCAACGTGGTCGATGGCGGCGGAAATGCCGGTACGGCGGCCGGCGGCACATCGCGGATGCGCGCGTCGGGCACGGGTAGCGCGATCACCGTCAACGGCAATGTCTTTGCCGATGCGATCGCCGGAACCGGCAGCGCGGTAACGGGCACCATCGGCGATGCGACCGGTGGCATCGTCGATCTTTCGGTCGGCTCGGGTACGCTCAACATCACCGGCGCCGCATCGCTTGATGCCTCGGCCTTTGGCGGCAATTCCATCCTGACCGGCAATGGCGGCAATGCAACTGGCGGGCGCACGCTCGTCGTCAACACCAATGAGGGCAATGGCTTCATCACCATCGCCGGCGATACGACCATGGTCGCCAACGGCACCGGCGGCACCGCCCAGACGGGCAATGGCGGCACCGGGACCGGCGGCCGCAACGAGCTCGGCACCATCAACATCCAGAGCACGCAAACCTATGGCGGCATCGTGTCGCTCACCGCGACCGGTCAGGGCGGCAGTGCCCTGCTGGCGGGCAATGGCGGCGCAGGCATCGGGGGAGATTCGCGCTTCGGATCGAACAACACCCAATTACGCGGCGGCGATGTCTTCATTTCGGCGATCGGCAGAGGCGGGGATGGCGCGCTGGGCGGCAACGGCGGCGATGCCACGGGTGGCTTTGCACTACTCATCTCTGACACCGGCTTGCTTGCCGGCCTGGTCGATCTCGACAATGTCAGCCTGTCGGTCGATGCCTTTGGCGGTGCAGGCGGTGCAGGCGCCAATGGCCTGATCGGTGGCGCCGGCGGCGCGGGCGGCAATGCAACAGCTGGCGACATCCAGGCCTTTGGTGCGGCGGGCAACGGCGTTCTCGATATCGGCAACCTGCAGATCAGCGCCAATGGGTTTGGCGGCGCAGGCGGAGCCGGCGGCACGGGCTCATCGGGCCTGGGCGGCGCGGGCGGTGCGGGTGGCAACGGAATCGGCGGCTTCAATCAGTTCGGCACCATCAGCTCTGTGACAAATGGGGCAGACAATAGCGGCAGCGCCCTGATGCTCGACGTCTTCTCTCAGGCTGCAGGATTTGGCGGCAGCGGCGGCACTGGCGGATCAGGATCGACAGGCGCCGGCAATGGCGGTGCAGGCGGATCGGGCGAAGGCGGGCGCAATGCGCTGCTGGTCCGCGGATCGCGCGTGGCGCTCAACAACGCCACGCTGGTGTCGGATGGCTTCGGCGGCAATGGCGGTGCGGGCGCGACTTCGGGCGCGGGTGGCAACGGTATCGGTGGAACTGTCGGCTTCCTCATCACCGACCGCTTCCAGATTCCGGCCAATCGCGGTCGGCTGGAAGCCAATGACCTGCTGGGAATCGCTGGCGGCGTCGGAGGCAGCGGCTCGGTGGCCGGTCAGTCGCTGTTCGCCCGCGGATCGAATGTCGAGGTTCGCAACGCAGATGCAATCGTGGGCAGCCTTGTCGTCAACGCCGTTGGCAATGCGCCCTCGGCAGGACCGGATGTCGAGGACTTCATCCGCGTCAGCGATGGCTTCCTCAATGTTGCGGGAAGCCTGACCTACGTGACCCCGAACAGGTTGTCGGTGCTGGTCAGCAATGGCGCGGTCAACGCAGGGACATTCGGGATCAATACCGGCGATTTTGTCAATGACACGGTGATCACTTCGCCGACCAGTCTGGGCACGATCACCGCCGGTGCGATCAGTCTGCTGTCCAGCAACAACGTCATCGTCGGTGCCAATCTGGCAACCCCGGGCGATTTCTCGGCCGTAGCATCCGGCGCGATCATCCTGGGCAATATCAACGCTGGCGGCGTGATCGGCATGCAGGGCACGTCGCTGCAGCTCGGCAACCTCACGTCCGGCAACCATGTCAATCTGACGTCCACCTCGGGCGGTATCAGTGCCGGCGTCGTTACCGCCGCCGATTTCATCGCTATGACCGCCGCAAACGGCCTGACCCTGTCCACGGCAACGGCGACGAACGGCTATATCGATCTGCTGGTCAATGCCGGCAACATGACGATCGGCAACCTGACGGCGGGCACCTATATCGTGCTCGACACGCGCGCCGGAAACATGGCGCTGGGCGGCATCCAGTCGGGTGAAGATACCGAGTTGTCGTCCACAGGTTCGGTCAGCTTTGCCGACGCGAGTACCGGGCTTGATTTCTCGGTCACTGCGCTGGGCGACATCACCGGCAACAGCGTCAACGCATCGGGCGCCATCCCGACGACCAGCTATAGTGTCGGCCTGTTGTCGCAGGGCGGCAGCATTCAGGTCGGCAACCTGACCGGCGCACGCAATATCGGCCTGGTCGCAGGCGGCACGATCAGCGCCGGATCGCTCACCAGCGGGGAGAACATCGTTGCGCTGGGCACGGGCAATATCCTCATCAACGGCGCGGTAACTACCGGCACCGCCGCCGACCGCTATTTCTATGTCGGCAACACGTCGATGGTAGCCTCGCTGGGACCGGATTTCGATCCGACGCCGCTCTTTGCATTGACCCCGGTACGCACCGCCGGCAACCTGGTCGTGAACGGGCCGATCCAGGCCAGCAACGTGCTGGCCGGGGTCGGGACCGCATTCTCCGCATCGGGTGCAATCACTGCCACTGGCGGGCGCGTGGGCATCAGCGCCAACAGCATCGCGGCGCAGGCCATCAGCTCCGGCCTGTTCACTTTCCTTGAAACAACGAACGGCAACCTTGCCGTAGGAAACGTCAGCGCCGGTGGTGCCGTCACGCTTCAGACCAGCAGCGGACTGCTGACCTCTGGAACGCTGACCGGGTCGCTCGTCACCGTCGATGGCGGAGGGGCAGTCAGCATCGGGGGCGTCACGACAACCGGCGCCGCGCAGTTGCGCTCGCGCACTGCAAGCTTTGCTTCTACCGGTCCGATCACTGCTTCTCTGGTCAATATCGGCGGCACAGCCGTCACGCTGGGCAATGTCACATCGACCAGCAGCGGCATCAGCATCGGCGCCACCGGCGGCAATCTGGGCTTCGGGACGCTAAGCTCGGCCACCAGCACACAGTTCAACGTTGCCGGATCGGTGACCGGGGGCGACATTACCGCAGGCACGTCGATCGGCACGATCGTCACCGGCGACATGACGCTCGGCAATCTGCGCACCACGGGCCCGGGCGCGACATCAACGGGCTTCAGCATCGGCCTGGGTGCCAATGGCGCGATCGTCACCGGCACGATCAACAGCTTCGGTCTGCTGGGGATCGGATCCGACGATGGCCTGGGCAATTTCGGCAATGCAAGCAACATCACGACCGGTGCGATCACCGCGGGTGGTACGGTGCTCGTGCGCGCCAACCAGGCCATCGCCACCGGCAATATCAGTTCCACCAACGAGATACGCGTGCGAGGGGGCAGCATCACCGCTGGTGCGCTCAATGCCACCAATGCGGTATTTGCAGCGGCCATCAACGGCAGCCTGACGACCGGCAATGTCAGCGCCGGCACGAACGCGCTGTTGCTGGCCTCGCAGAATGTCACCGCTGGCAGCATCGCCACGGGCAACCCTGCCACGGGAGCCAGCGGCACGGTGCTGGTGAGCGGCAGCAGCGGCATTTCGCCGACAGCGGCTATCAGTGCGATCGATCTCAACGCGCTGCTCACCGCCACCCCGGTGCGCGCTGGCGGCAACGTGTCGATCGGCGCAGTGTCCACCGGCAGCCTGGTGGCCGCCTCGACCGGCACCCTGTCGGCCAACAGCACGATTACTGCGGGCACGCGGATCAGCCTGGACGCCGGCGGCACTGCCGTGTTCGGCGGACTTGCCGTGGCACCGACCATCACCATCAGTTCGGGCGATATCGCCTTCTCGGCCAATGGCGGCCTGGGCAATGCCAATACCGGCACGATCACGCTCACCGCCAATCGCAGCGGCAGCATCGTCATTGGCGGCGCGGGTGACAACCAGTCGCAACAGACCGGCTACACGCTGGACGGCAGCGAAATCTCGCGCATCCGCGCGCAGAGCATCGTCATCAATGCGCCGAATGTCTCTTCGACGGGAACCGGCGTCGAGATACGCGCACTGACCCTCAACGGATCGACCGCAACCAGCGGCACGAACCTGAACGGGGCGGAAGGCAGCCTGACGATCAATACGCCGGGGACGATCCGCGTGAACGGCAACGCCGTGTTCAACGCCATGGCAGCAGCCAACCGGGTGTCGCTGAATGCGGGCCGGGTCGAAATCAATGCCGATACCGGTGGCATCTTCCTCAGCGGCAGTTCGCCGGGCGGCGTGCTGTCGATCAACGCCAACAATATCCATGTCGCCAGCGCATCGCTGCTCGAACGATTGGCGGATAACGTCAATTTCGTCGGACGCGACACCGCCCTCAGCCTCCCGATCGCGGCGTCGCGCCCCGATGGCGTGATCCAGGCGTCCACCCTCCAGTTCACTGTCGGCATTACGCTCTTCATCCAGAATACCGGCACCTCGCTGCTCAACGCGGGCTTCTTCGGCCGGGTAGGCAGCTTCCAGGTAACGCCGCGCAGCTCGCAACAGGGATCGTCGTCGCTGATCGATCTGGTCATCTATGGCCAGTTGCTCGATACGGGCGATCTCGTGCGCAACGGCACTTCGGTCCGCGACCTGATCTTCCCGCGCTCGACCAGCAGCACCGGCCAGGATAGCGGTGGCCCCAGCGGCTTTACTGCTACCTCCTCGATCAACGGCTGTCTGCTCAGCGCCATCGCCTGTGGCGGCGGCGGCATTACCGAGCAGAGCCCGACCGTGATCAGTCATGCCGGTCCGCCGCCGCCAACCCCTGCCGCAGAACGCGAGGCGCAGCAGGAACAGGAAGAGGCCGAAGCAGCCGCCGAAGAGGCAGCGCGCGGCGAAGCTGCTCCGCGCAAGCCGATCATGCCGCCGGTGACGATCGTCAACACCCGACGCCTTGGCGTCGAACCGATCATCGACGAGCCCGTGACCAGCGGCGGCAACCCCAATCTGCAGCTTGACCAGCCGCTGACCGATCCCCTGCCCGATTCCGGAGGCCAGCCATGATCCGCACCCCGTACAAGCCTGGCGCACTTCGCCGCGTCCTGCGGCACAGTGGCACCGCCCTGCTGGCGCTTGCCGCAGGTCTCACCACCCCTGCTCTGGCGCAGGGACAGGAGTCGATCGCGCTGCGCGACAGCTTTCGCGTAGGATCGTCCGGCGTGCTGTGCACCGCGCAATATCGGCCGACCGACCCCGCGCTCGCCAGCATGTTCGATCGCGGCTATCGCGTCGTCTGCCGCGATGCAGCCAGCCCGGTAGCCTCGCTCTATGCGTTGCGCGGCGGCGAGGGCGACCGGCTGGCCCAGTATCTCGACAAGGCGATGGCCCGCCTGTCCTGCGATGCGAAACAGGTTACCGAAATCGAGACCATTGGCGGTGCGAGCGTGCTGGAATGCCGCGACCCCAAGGCGGGGGTGGATTACCGGATCTACGCGGCGGTGCGGGGCGATACCGTGTTCGTGGCCGAAGGGCTTTCGGGCTATGACTCCGCGCTCAAGCTGGCGCTGGCCTCGCTGGTGACCGACAGGGCCGTTCCCGGCACGGTCGATGTCGCCACCACCCAGGTCAGCGATCCCGCCGCCTTTGCGCGCATCCAGGCAGGCACGCTCGACGAGGAATCGGCGCGGGTCGAGGCTTATGTCCGCAACAACTACGGCGCCTATGCCGAGTCCGCCGAGTTTTTCGAGACGCTGGCCGCGCGCGAACGCGGAGGAAGCGAGCGCACAGCCGAATTCCTTGCAAACCAGGCGCTGCAGCAATCGAACATGGGTGACTTTGCCACTGCGGGCGCCCTGTTTGCCCGCGCGGACCGGCTGGTCGCGGCCAGCGACGGGGTGACCCAGCGCATGATCCGCAACTTCCGCGCGATCGATGCGATCAACCAGCGCAATCCTGGCGAGGCGCTCAAGGTCCTCGACCGGCAGGTATCGATCGACACCGAAATGGTGGGCGAAACGCGGCTGTCGCAGGGCGAGATCACCAAGATGCTCGCCGATCAGATCAACCGCGAAAACGCTGGTCTCAAGCGGCTGGGCGGTGTCGATTCAAGCCTGACCGGCCAGGAACGCGCGCAGATTCTCGATGGACAGGCGCAACTGCTGCGCGGCACGGCGCTCAGAATGTCGGGCCAGCCGGATGCGGCGCTGGCTGCGCTGCAGCAGGGCATTGATGCCATTGTCGCGGTGCGCGGCGGACGGATCAGTTCGACGGGATGGCTGCGCGCCGAAGTGGCGACGCAGCGCGCCCTGATTCAGGAATCGCGCGGGGATTTCGCCGGTGCGCGCGCCGGGCTCACCGAAGCGCTCGCCATCTACAAGCTCGATTATCCGCAATCGCCGGGCCTGCTCAGCGCCAAGGGACGGCTGGCGGCATTCCTTGCCCGGCGCGGCGAGGCCGATGCCTCGATTGCGCTCTATGACGAGATCGTCGCCGAGGGCGAAGCCGTGCCGAGCGCCCGTGCCGCGATGAAGGAGATGCTTGGTCCCTATTTTGCCCAACTCGCCACGCGCGCGGACAGCGACCCCTCGGTCGCCGCACGGATGTTCAACGCCAGCCAGCTGCTGCAGCGCCCCGGGGTCGCGCAGACCCAGGCGGTGCTGGCGCGCGAACTTTCCGAAGGCAATGACGAGGCCTCGGCGCTGTTCCGCCTGGCGGTAACGCGCACCCGCGAAATCGCGCGGACCAGCGCCGAGATCCAGCGCCTGGAGGCCCTGCCCCAGCCGACTCCCGAAGACACGGCTGCGCTGGCGCTGGCCCGCGAATCGCTGACCAACCAGCAGAACGAGCAGACCGCGCTGCAATCGCGGCTGGGCCAGTATTCGCAATATCGCGTGCTTTCGCCAAGCTCGGTGACGCTCGCCGAACTGCAGAAGCTGCTCGGCCCGCGCGAAGGCTATTACAAGGTCAGCTTTGTCGGGCAGAAGGTCTATGGCCAGCTGATCACCGCCGACAAGGTGCGCACGATCAGCGTCGAGCTGACCCGCGCCGATCTCGACAAGACGGTCGCCAAGCTGCGCGATTCGATCGTGGTCATCGAGAATGGCCAGCCCACCAACTATCCGTTCGACGTGGTCGAGGCGCGCCGGCTCTACGAAGCGCTGTTCCCGGGCCTCCAGGCGGATCTCGCCGGGATCGAGCATCTGGTCTACGAACCTGATGGCGCGCTGCTGCAATTGCCGCCCGGCCTGCTGGTCGAGGACCAGAAGGGTGTCGATGCGTACCTGGAACGCTCGGCCGCGATCGATGCCGATCCGTTCGACTTTACCGGCGTCGCCTGGTTCGGGCGCGACCGGCGCTTCTCGATCGCGGTGTCGCCGCGCTCGTTTGCCGATGTTCGCACCATTGCGCCGGCGCGCGGCAAACAGGCCTATCTGGGCGTGGGCGAGAATGCTCCTCCCCCCGAACGCATCCAGCTCGCCTCGGACCGGCGTGATGCCGATTGCGAATGGCCGGTCGCGACCTGGATGGACCCGATTTCTCCGGCCGAGCTCAAGCTGGCGCAGAGCGTGCTGGGCGCTGGCCGTGCCAATGTGCTGACCCAGCAGAGTTTCAGCGACACTGCGCTGCTGAACCGCGACGATCTCGACGAATATCGCATCCTGCATTTTGCCACGCACGGTCTGGTCACCGCGCCGCGCCCCGAATGCCCGGCGCGCCCGGCGCTGGTCACCTCGTTCGGCGATGCAAGCTCCGACGGGCTGCTGAGCTTCAAGGAGATTTTCGACCTCAAGCTCGATGCCGACCTGGTCATCCTCTCCGCCTGCGACACGGCGGGGCTCGCCACCGTTTCGGCCTCGCGCGAGGCAGGGATCGAGACCGGGGGCAATTTCGCGCTCGACGGTCTGGTCCGCGCATTCGTGGGGGCCGGTGCCCGGTCGGTGCTTGCGAGCCACTGGCCGGTGCCTGACGACTTCAACGCGACCGAAA
The DNA here is from genome assembly GCF_003201955.1 of Blastomonas natatoria. Classification (GTDB taxonomy): domain Bacteria; phylum Pseudomonadota; class Alphaproteobacteria; order Sphingomonadales; family Sphingomonadaceae; genus Blastomonas; species Blastomonas natatoria. The sequence goes on along the minus strand of NZ_QJJM01000003.1, from coordinate 150,216 downwards.
ATCTGATCTCCTCGCTGTTCAAGGCCGACCCCGGCACTGCGATGAACGAATCGCTTGCCAAGGCGCAGCGCGCGGCGATGGACGATCCGCTGACATCGCATCCCTATTACTGGGCGGCGTTCATCCTGCTCGGCGATGGCACCAAGCCTCTGGTGAAATAGTCCCGCACTGGTCAAGACAGGCGCAAACGCCTATCTTGGCCGGTATGGGATTCTTTCGCGACATATCGCCGGTGCGCGCTGCATCGGACCTCAAGGCATATTGGTTCGACCAGCAGGAGCATAAGTGGCGCTTTCTGGCGTTGTCGGCGGCGTGTACGATCGCGATCTTCGGCGCATTCATCAGCGAATCCGGGTTCGAAGTGCAGTGGAAGCGGCCCGAGATCACCTGGGTGACCAGCCTGGAGCCTGGGCGCAGCGACGAGCAGATCCGCAAGGAGATCGAGGCCAACCAGCTGCTCAAGGAAAAGCGCGAGGCCGAAGCGCTGCGCCGCGAAGAAGAGCGCAAGGCGCAATATCGCCGGCTCGCCGAACAGCTGGGCATGGATACCGAGTGATTTCTACCGTCCGGTCCGATGCCGACTGGATGCGCGCCGCCATAGCGCTGGCCGAACGCGGCCGCGCGCTTTCGAGCCCCAATCCCTCGGTGGGCTGCATCCTGGTCAAACATGGCTGCGTCGTCGGTCGCGGCTGGACCGACTGCGGTGGCCGTCCGCATGGCGAGGCGATGGCGCTTAATCAGGCGGGCGACGCAGCGCGCGGAGCCACCGCCTATGTCACGCTGGAGCCTTGCGCCCATGAAAGTCTGCGCGGCCCGGCCTGCACCGATCTGCTGATCTCGGCGGGCCTCGCGCGCGTCGTGATCGGCTCTCAGGACCCCGACCCGCGCACCAATGGCGCCGGGATAGAACGCCTGCGCGCGGCAGGGATCGCGGTGGACGCCGGCCTTCTGGAGGCTGAAGCCCGCGCCAGCCTGGCGGGCTTCGTTACCCGCCAGACGCTCGGCCGCCCGTTCGTGACGCTCAAGCTCGCCACCTCGCTCGACGGGCAGATAGCGCTGGCCGACGGATCAAGCCGGTGGATCACGGGTGACGCCGCCCGCGCCCATGCCCATCTGGAACGCGCACGGCATGATGCCATTCTGGTCGGCGGCGGCACCTTCCGTGCCGATGCGCCAAGGCTCGACGTGCGGCTGCCCGGACTGGAGCATCGCTCGCCGCGCCGCGTGCTGCTGAGCCGGATGGGCGATGCGCCGCTGGGCTGGACCGGAATAGCCGCGCCCGAGGATATCGCCACGCTCGAAGGCACCGACTGGTTGATGGTCGAAGGCGGAGCGGAAGTCGCCGCCGCCTTTCTGGAGCGTGACATGGTCGACCGGCTGCTGCTCTACCGCGCCCCGGTGCTGATCGGGCGCGGCAAGGCGGCCCTGGGCGATATCGGGCTGAGCGATCTGGCGCACGCGCATGGCCGCTGGCAACTGGAAGATACGCGGCTGCTTGGCAAGGACCGGATGGAAAGCTACCAGCGGGTGCGCTGACCCGCCGCATCAAGGACATTCACTCCCATGTTTACTGGCATCATCACCGATATCGGCACCATCGACCATGTCGAGCAGCGCGGCGACCTGCACGCGCGAATCCGCTGTGGCTATGACATGGGCAGCGTCGCGATCGGTGCGTCGATCGCCTGTTCGGGCGCGTGCCTGACCGTGACGAGCAAGGGCGACGACTGGTTCACTGTCGACATTTCCGCAGAGACGGTCAGCAAGACCGCAGGCAACCGCTGGGTGCAGGGCAAGCGCCTGAACCTCGAACGGGCGCTGAAGATTGGTGACGAGCTCGGCGGCCACATCGTCACCGGCCATGTCGATGGCGTTGGCCATGTCGCCGCGCGAGAAAGCGAAGGCGATTCGATCCGCTTCACGATCGCCGCCCCTGCTGCGCTCGCCCCCTATATCGCGGCCAAGGGTTCGATCACGGTTGATGGTGTATCGCTGACCGTCAATTCTCATGCGGACCAGCCCGACGGCACCGTGCATTTCGGGCTCAACATCATCCCGCACACTTGGGAAATGACGACGCTGGGCGATCTGCAGCCGGGCGATCCGGTCAATCTGGAAATCGACGTGCTGGCGCGCTATCTGATGCGAATGAACGAAGCAAAATCGCTTTCAATGTGATTTGCCGCTTTCGACTCACATTGTGATGTGATATTGTAATGTCCGAAAGGATATTCCAATGTCTGCACAGCTAATCGAGCGCATCGTCGAAATCATCGAAACCGGCCAGGAGAGCCGCGCCGGACTGGCGCGCGCCGCAGGGCTGCACGCCAATTCGCTGCGCAAGCTGGGCGAGCCCGACTGGAACCCCACCGCCGAGACGCTCGGCAAGCTCGAGCGCTACCTCTCGCGCGATCCCGCCGGTGTCATGGCCACCGCCGAGGAAATCATCAACGAGGCGCGCAACGGCCGCATGTACATTCTGGTCGATGACGAGGACCGCGAGAACGAGGGCGACCTCATCATCCCCGCGCAGATGGCAACGCCCGATGCGATCAATTTCATGGCCAAATACGGCCGCGGCCTGATCTGCCTCGCCATGACCAGGGACCGGGTCGAGCAGCTCGGCCTCAACCTCATGTCGCGCAACAACGGCACCAGGCATGAAACCGCCTTCACCGTCTCGATCGAGGCACGCGAGGGCGTCACCACCGGGATCAGCGCTGCCGATCGTTCGCGCACCGTCACCGTCGCGATCGACCCCAGCAAGGGGCCGGAAGAGATCGTCACCCCCGGCCATGTCTTCCCGCTGATGGCGCGCGATGGCGGCGTGCTGGTGCGCGCAGGGCATACCGAAGCTGCGGTCGATGTGTCACGGCTCGCCGGGCTCAACCCTTCGGGCGTGATCTGCGAGATCATGAATGACGACGGCACCATGGCTCGGCTCGATGACCTGATCGAGTTTGCGCACATCCACGGCATGAAGATCGGCACGATCCGGGACCTCATCGCCTATCGCCGCCGCAACGACCATCTGGTCGAGCGCCGCGCCGAGGCGCGCTTCACCAGCCGGCACGGCGGCGAGTGGAAGGCGATCGTCTTCTACAACAAGGCCGAGAAGAACGAGCAGATCGTGCTGCAAAAGGGCCATGTCGATCCCGACAAGCCGACCCTGGTGCGGATGCATGTGCTCAGTCCGTTTTCCGACATTTTCGGAGAAACCGGCCCGCGCTCGGGCGTGCTGGGCAAGGCGATGGACCTGATCGGCGAAGAAGGTTCCGGCCTGGTCGTGCTGCTCAACCGGCATGGCATCAACAGCCTGAGCCAGGCCGTGCGGATGAAGTCGGGCGAGGCGGTGCCCGATATGGAGGAGCTGCGCGATTACGGCATCGGCGCGCAGATCCTCACCGAAATGGGCGTGAACGAGATGGAGTTGCTGACCAATTCGCACCACAGCCTTGTCGCGCTCGACGGCTATGGCCTGTCGATCGTCGGCGAACGCCCCATCCCGATGGACTGATCGCCGGTGCGGCGGAAGCGCGAGGGCTTCAGACGGTGAAGCTCTCGCCGCAACCGCAGCTGCCCTTGGCATTGGGGTTATTGAACACGAAACCGGCGGTGAAATCGTCCTCGACCCAGTCCATGGTCGATCCGATCAGGTAGAGCACCGACCCGCCATCGACGTAGAACACGCCGCCGGGGGTCTCGATCTTCTCGTCGAACTTCGCCTCTTCGCTGACATAATCGACCGAATAGGCCAGGCCCGAACAGCCCCGGCGCGGAGTCGACAGCTTCACCCCGATCGCACCTTCGGGCGCGCTGGCCATCAGATGCGCGATGCGGGCTTCGGCCGACGGGGTCAGCGTGAGCGCAGCAGGGCGGGCACGGGTGGTGGTGGTGGTGGTGGTCATTGTCACTTCCTCACACTTTACCCCTCTCCCCACGAGGGAGAGGGCTGCGAAGACTTGGCAGCGTGCTGCCTAGTCGGAGCTGGGAGAGGGGGTAAATGCGCGACCGCCGCGCCATATCACCCTCATCCAACTGCGCCTAGCCGGCTACGCCAGCAAGGCTTCGTATCCTTCTCCCCTCAGGGAGAAGGTTTGGTAATCACAACATCCCCATTTCGAGCCGGGCCTCGTCGCTCATCTTGCCCGGATCCCAGGGCGGATCCCAGACCAGATTGACCTCGGCATCGGCAATGCCGGGCACCGCGCAGACCTGCATCTCGACCTCGCCGGGCATCGATTCGGCGACCGGGCAATGCGGCGTGGTCAGCGTCATCGTGATAACCGCATGGCCCTCGTTCACCTCGACGCCATAGATCAGCCCGAGATCATAGATGTTCACCGGGATTTCCGGGTCGTAAATGCCCTTCAGGCGGTCGATCACCGCCTCGTACACCTCGCCGCCCGGCTCGCCCGGAGCAAGGCCCTGGGGCTTTTCGGCCAGAAAACCGTCGAGATAGTCGCGGCGGCGCGGCTCGGACGCGGGCGCATCCTCGACCACATCCTGCACGCGTGCCTTGGGCGGCTTGGCCACTGCATCGACTTCGTCGATCACGATCTTTCCTGTTTCTTCCATAAGCCTCACCCGAAAATCCTGCGGACTCGTTCCAGTCCCCGCATCAGAGCGGCGACATCATCGCTGTTGCTGTAAATCCCGAAGCTTGCGCGCGCGGTCGCCGGCACGCCCAGATGATCCATCAGCGGCTGGGCGCAATGATGCCCGGCACGGATCGCGACATGCGCCTCGTCCAATATGGTGCCGATATCGTGCGGATGCACCCCCTGCATCTCGAACGACAATATCCCGGCGCTGTCCTTCGGCCCGAACACGCGGATCGCGTTAATTCCCGAAAGCGCCTCCTGCGCCTCGGCCACCAGCGCGCTTTCGTGCGCGTGGATCGCCTCGACACCGATGGCCACGACATAATCGATCGCCGCGGCCAGCCCGACCGCGCCGGTAATATGCGGCGTCCCTGCCTCGAACCGCTGCGGCGGCGGGGCATAGGTGGTGCGTTCGAAGGTTACCCGGTCGATCATCGCACCGCCACCCTGCCACGGCGGCATGGCATCGAGCAGTTCGGCCCGGCCCCAAAGCACGCCGATGCCGGTCGGGCCGTAAAGCTTGTGTGCGCTGTAGACATAGAAGTCGCAGCCCAGATCGGCGACATCGACGGGGATGCGCGGCACCGCCTGGCAGCCGTCGAGCAGCAGCAATGCGCCGACATTGTGTGCCAGCGCCGCCGCGCGCTTTGCATCAAGCACGCTGCCGAGCACGTTCGAGACATGCGCCAGTGACACCATCCTGTGCTGGGGCGTCAACATCGCCTCGACCGCATCCAGATCGATCCGGCCATCCTGCGTCAGCGGCGCGACATCGATGACCGCGCCGGTGCGTTCGGCGACCAGCTGCCAGGGCACGATATTGCTGTGATGCTCGAGCTGGCTGAGCAGGATGCGGTCGCCGGGCTTCAGGTTCGCTCCGCCCCAGCTGGAGGCGACCAGATTGATCCCCTCGGTCGCGCCGCGCACGAACACGGTGTCTTCCTCGCGGCCGCCGATAAATGCCGCGGCCTTGCGGCGCGCCGCCTCATAGGCGATCGTCATGTCCGCCGAACGGGCATAGACGCCGCGGTGCACGGTCGCATAATCGGGGCCATAGGCACGCGCGATGGCATCGATGACAGCGCGCGGCTTCTGCGCGGTGGCAGCGGAATCGAGATAATGCCAGGGCTCGCCCTGCGCGGTGACCAAGCCAGGGAAATCGGCGCGACGGTCGAGCAGGCGAGGCGCGGTAAGCGTGGCCATCATGCCAGCCCTTCCAGTGCAGCCAGCGCACGCGCCTCGATCGCCTCGCGTGCAGCATCGTCTTGCAGGGAGACGAACGCATCGGCGATGAACGCCTGCAGCATCAGCTTGCGCGCGACCTGCGGCGGAAGCCCGCGCGCGGCCATGTAGAACAAGGCCGCCTTGTCGAGCTCACCCACGGTCGCGCCATGCGCGCATTTCACGTCGTCGGCATAGATTTCGAGCTCGGGCTTGGCATTGGCGGTCGCGGTGCGGTCGAGCAGCATGGCCTTCACCGACTGCGACGCATCGGTCTTCTGCGCGTGGCGCGCAACCGCGACCTTGCCGAGGAACGATCCGGTGGCATGGCCCGCCAGCACGCTACGCACCACCTGGTTGCTGGTCGCATTGGGGTGCGCGTGGTTGACTTGTGTCACGATCTCCAGCGTCTGGTCGCCATTGCCGACGATTGCTCCACCCATCTCGAAATGCGCGCCTTCATGCACCAGAATATTGACGCTCATCCGGCCGTAATCGGCATCGGTCGCGAGCAGGTGCAGCGCAAAGGTCGCGCCTGCCTCGATCACGACATCCAGATCGGTGATAGACACGCCCGACATCGCCACCGGCAGCACGATCTGCCTCGAAAGCGTTTCGCCCGCAGGAACGACGATCCGCTCCGGCCCTTGCGGCACATCGCCCCAGACACGCGCGAGCGCATCGAGATCGGCATAGCGCCAGGCCTCGTCCTTGCGGGTGGGGAGCGGGATCACGTTGTTCATTTCACCGACTCCGGCTTCTTCATCGCCCAGATGGCGTAGACATATGTCAGCGCCGCAGCACCGGCGATCGCTGCCCCCGTGTTCGGCGCAGGGACGAAAAGATAGGCGGAATAGCAAAGCACCGCACGCAGCACGAAATGGATCATCCCGGCGGGATCATCCGCTGCCCAGCCATGCGGGACCCAGATCATGCCGGCCAGGATTGCCAGCCCGAGAATGAGCAGGTCGAGCGACTGTGCCGCCTGTACCGCGAAGATCACGAACGGGATGATCAACGCGATGACGAAGATGAAACGCATGAAAAGTTGCGTCAGCGGGTTTTTGTTCGATTGGGTTGTCAGCCCGGGGGCACCGCGCAGCTTGTCGATGACGATCGAGAGTGGCGCAGGCGCAGCAGCGGCAATGAATGCGACCCAGGTGGGCATGGCATTGCCCATCTGCCAGCTCGCCACGGCCAGGGCAGACCATGTGATCAGCCCAGCGATCGGCATGCCCGCGGTGCTGTCCGCAAGATAGTCGCGCTGCAACTGTGCGAGCGGCAAATCGCGCATGTCACTCATGCAACTGCCTCATATCCCTGTTCTTCGAGTTCCAGCGCCAGCTCCGCGCCGCCGCTGCGCACGATGCGGCCACCGGCCAGAACATGTACGAAATCGGGCTTCACCAGATCGAGCAGCCGCTGATAATGCGTGATCAGCAGCACCGCCTTGTCGGGCTTGCGCATGATCGCGTTGATGCCCTCGCCGACGATGCGCAGAGCGTCGATGTCGAGGCCGCTATCGGTCTCGTCGAGCAGCGCCAGCTTCGGGTCGATGATCCCCATCTGCACCATCTCGTTGCGCTTCTTCTCGCCGCCCGAAAAGCCGACATTCACCGGGCGCTTGAGCATTTCCATGTCCATGCGCAGCAGCGCCGCCTTTTCCTTGGCGAGCTTGATGAACTCCGCGCCCGACAGCGGCTCTTGCCCACGCGCCTTGCGCTGCGCATTCAGGCTTTCGCGCAGGAATTGCAGGTTGGAAACGCCGGGGATCTCGACCGGGTACTGGAAGCCGAGGAACAGGCCCGCAGCGGCGCGCTCGTGCGGCTCGAGGGCGAGCAGGTCCTGGCCGTCAAAGGTCGCCGAACCCTCAGTCACCTCATAGCCGGGCCGCCCGCCCAGCGTATAGGCGAGCGTCGACTTTCCCGCGCCGTTCGGCCCCATGATCGCGTGGATCTCGCCCGCGTTGATGGTGAGCGACAACCCCTTGAGGATCGCGGTTTCGCCAACGGTGGCGTGGAGGTTTTCAATTTGGAGCATTGTCATTTATCTCGTTCGGCAAATCGGTTGTCTGTCGTCACCCTGAACTTGTTTCAGGGTCCATTTCGCCCCAGGCTGCTGCAGCACGATGGATGCTGAAACAAGTTCAGCATGACGGCGAAAAGAGGATGTGAGGCTCAACCCACACTCCCCTCAAGCGAAATCCCCAGCAGCTTCTGCGCTTCCACCGCGAATTCCATCGGCAGCTGCTTCAGCACCTCGCGCGCGAAGCCGTTGACGATCAGGGCGACAGCGTCCTCCTGGCTAAGCCCGCGCTGCATCGCGTAGAACAGCTGGTCGTCGCTGATCTTGCTCGTCGTTGCCTCGTGCTCGATCGTGGCGCTGGGATTGCGCACCTCGATATAGGGCACGGTGTGCGCGCCGCACTGGTCGCCGAGCAGCAGGCTGTCGCACTGGGTGAAATTGCGCACTCCCTCGGCCGAGGGAGCCACGCGGACCAGCCCGCGATAGGTGTTGTTGCTCTTGCCGGCGCTGATCCCCTTGGAGACGATGGTCGAGCGGCTGCCTTTGCCGTTGTGGATCATCTTGGTGCCGGTATCGGCCTGCTGGTAATTGTTGGTCACCGCGACAGAATAGAACTCGCCGACGCTGTCCTCGCCGTTCAGCACGCAGCTGGGATATTTCCACGTCACCGCAGAGCCGGTCTCGACCTGCGTCCAGCTGATCTTCGAGCGTGCGCCCTGCGCCAGGCCGCGCTTGGTGACGAAATTGTAGATCCCGCCCTTGCCCTCGGCATCACCGGGATACCAGTTCTGCACCGTCGAATATTTGATCTCGGCATCGTCCATCGCGACCAGCTCGACCACGGCGGCGTGCAGCTGGTTCTCGTCGCGCTGCGGCGCGGTGCAGCCTTCGAGATAGGACACATAGCTGCCCTTGTCGGCGACGATCAGCGTGCGTTCGAACTGGCCGGTATTTTCCGCGTTGATGCGGAAATAGGTGGAAAGCTCCATCGGGCAGCGCACGCCTTCGGGGATGTAGACGAAGGTGCCGTCGGAAAAGACCGCGCAGTTGAGGCAGGCGAAATAATTGTCGCGCACCGGCACGACCTTGCCGAGCCATTTCTTCACCAGCTCGGGATGCTCGCGGATCGCCTCGCTGATCGACATGAAGATCACGCCCGCGCGCGAAAGCTCCTCGCGGAAGGTGGTGGCGACCGAGACGCTGTCGAACACCGCATCGACCGCGACCTTGCGCGCGCCCTCGACCCCGGCGAGCACCTTCTGCTCCTCGATCGGGATGCCGAGCTTTTCATAGACGCGCAGGATTTCCGGATCGACCTCGTCGAGCGAGCCGACTTTCGGCTTGGCCTTGGGCGCGGCGTAATAATAGGCGTCCTGATAGTCGATCGGCGGGTAGTGGAGCTTCGCCCAGTCGGGCTCGGGCAGCTCCTGCCAGATGCGGAAAGCCTTCAAGCGCCATTCGAGCATCCATTCGGGCTCGTTCTTCTTGGCGCTGATATAGCGGACGGTATCCTCGTTCAGCCCCTTGGGCGCGAGTTCCTGCTCGATATCGGTGGTAAAGCCCCATTCATAGGTGCCCACCTTTTCCGCCGCCGCCCAGGCGTCAGCATCGCGCACCCTGCTGTCGGCGGTGTTGCTGTCGTCGGTCACGATACGGTCCTTTTGAGATTGATCGGGTGTTCGGGGCGCTTTGGATCGGGAATATGCTGGCCGAGACTGGCGAGCGTCACCCCGGCCAGTGCCGCGCGGATGGTGCGGTTGACGATCTGCCAGTGCGGGCGGACATGGCAGCTGCCCTCGATGGCGCAATCGCTGGCATGGTCGCCCGAGCACACGGTTATGGTGATCGGGCCATCAACCGCCTCGACAATATCGGCGAGCGTGATCGCAGCGGGCGGACGCGACAGGCGGAAACCGCCGCCTGCTCCGCGCACCGATTCGATCAGCCCTGCAGCGGAAAGCTTGCTCACCAGCTTCTGCGCCGTGGGCAGCGGCAGGCCGGTCTCTTCGGCCAACGCCCGCGCGTTGCAGCGCATGCCGCCGCAATGGCGCGCGGCAGCGCTCATCAGCACCACGGCATAATCTGCAAGACTGGACAGGCGCATCAGTCGCTCCCGCTAATCGGCCAAGAAATCGGATTGAATCGCTCCGATTAGCAGATGGCTGTTTTGCATGCAGAAATCAAGGTTTTTCGGGGAGACCTTCTCCCCTCCCGGTAGCGAGAGGGGAGAAGCATTTCACTTCACCGCGCCGCTCTTCAGAAGCCGGGGCACCAGGAACAGCGCCGCGACCAGCGGCCATTTGCGCTGCCAGGGCTGAATCTCGATCTGCGTCCCGGCATGGCGGTTGATCTTCCAGGCGAGATAATCGATCCCGCCGGCAAAGGTGAAGCTCGCCTTGGCGAGGCGCGCGACGGTGAGCCGCTTGCCGCGCGCCCTGAGCTTCGCCCAGCGCGCATCGGCCTCGTCGCGGGGCATGGCGGCGAGATCGGGCACCTCGCGCGCAATCGCTTCCCCCACTGCGGCATAATGATCGGGCGCGAAATCGACCACCTTGTCGGGTCGATCGCCGCGCTCTGCGCGCAGTTCCGCGCCATAGGTGCGGGTAAAGCCGGTGCGCCAGACATGCAGCGGATCGGCGCTGGCGCTGCCAGCCACCGGCGCGGCATGGCGCAGCAGCGTCACCGGGGCGGCGCACAGCGCATCGATCGCCCTTGCCTCTGCGTCCGCATCCGCGCTCCACACGATCCGCACCGGCTGGGCAAAGCGTGCCCAGACCGAGACATCGCCTGCCTGCATCGAGCAGGCTCGGGCCAGGTCGGCTTCGGACAGGACCGCATATTTGGCAGCGAGATTGTCATGCGCCGCGGGGAAGACATTGGGCGGGATCAGCGCGTTCGCCCGCGCCATCCATCCCGCCTTGTTCGCTGCGCGATAGGCTGCGCCATAGTCTGAAACGATGACATAGAAATCGAGCATCAGACCGTCGAGCTGCGCCTCGCGCAGGCACGATCCGTAGAAGATCACCGCGCGCGCGGTGTCGCCGAACGGCGCGACGATCGTCTTGGCGAAAGCCGTCACACGCGGATCGATCGGCTGCAGCGCCTCGGCGGCGATAAGGGATTGGAGAGAGTCCAAGACACAACCCAGATTTGCTCGTCACCCCCGCGCAGGCGGGGGTCCCGCTTTTCTTCGAATGTCACTGCCATAGCGGGATTCCCGTCTTTGCGGGAATGACGAATCAGGGCAGAAGCGTGATCCTCAAGCCGCCAGGCGCAGGAAGGGCACCGGATCGGTCGAGCGCAGGATGATCGGCTTGCCCGCACTCGCTTCGAAGATCTCGCCGTCCAGGATCACGCGGCTGCGCGTACGGTCGCTGTCGATGCGGATCATGTCCTCGCGCGCCAGATGGACGCCGCGCCCGCGCCGCGTGCCGAACCGGCCCATCAGCGTATCGATCAGCATCGTCGTCAGCCCGGCGCGATTATGCTCGACCGCGATGAACTTGAGATGTCCGGTCGGAGATGGTCCGCTGTCAGCGCGGCTGCCAAGCAGCAGTTTTTCCAGCGTCGTCACCATCACCACCAGGAAGCTGCCATTGAGCTCGCCCTTCTGGAAATAGGAGATGCGCAGCGCCGATCGCGTAATCGGCAGGAACTTGGCGGTGAGCCCGAACAGCATGGTGAACAGCCCCGCGATCGCCGCGATGAAATGGCTGATCGAATTGGGCAGGCCCAGCGGATAGATCTTCTGGCGGCAATAGAGGATGATCTCGGCAAGGCCAGCGCCGCCCATGAACATGCCCAGCACCGGGCGCCCGTCCTCGCCATCGGACAGCGCGATCAGCTGACGCACGACGATATGGCTTTCCAGATCATTGCGCGCGATCTCGACGATGCGGTCGAGCGTCGGCAGCGGCTTGCCGCGCGCGCCCAGATCGAGCGCGATGAGGTTGGTCTTGCCGTTGGGCAGCACCGCAACCGGCGGGGGAGTCTTGCCGAAATGACCGCCATGATAGAGCTCGGTCAGCGTCGCCTGCACCGTGCCGTCGCCGCCGTTGATGACGAGCACGCGTGGCTTGACCAGCGCGATCGCGCGCAGCGCATCGGCAATCTGGTGCACCTCTTCCACTTCATAATGGAAAACGTCAGGGTTGCGCGCGCAATAGTCGCGTACCGCCGGCAACATTGCCTTGTTGCCGGTCGAGCGCGGATTGGAAATGAGCGCAACGAGAGTCATTCTAGGTCATCCTATCGGCTTGATCGACATCCCCTGGCGGTAGTTCAGGACCACCGAGATGCGCGTGACGCCGGGACCCACCCGGATGGCGGTCTTGCCCGCAGAGGGCTTGAGGCTGAGCAGCGAGAGCGAGGGGTTGTTCGAGAAACCGCCGCCATCGTTCCAGCCCGATTTTCCGCTGCCATCGACATCATGGCGCACGGCAATGCCATAGGCGCCTGTCTGGGGAAGCGGCACGCAGAAGCTCATCTTGCCGCCGCGGGGGGCGACGGGTGTATCGATGCGGTTGATCCATGCGCCCTTTTCCAGCCAGCTCGCCTTGGTGGCGGGGTAGGCCTGAACACGGATGCGACCGGTATTGGCCTTGAAGCCGCTGACCTCGACATGCACTGCCGGACCGTCGGCTCCGGCTGCGCATCGGCGCATGTCGTTGGCGATTTCCTGACGTTGCGCATGCGCCACAGGCGTCAGGGCCGCGAAGGCGATGCCGCCCGCAGCCAGACAAGCCAGTGATTTTGCCGCAATTTTGAACATGACGTAATCAATCCCAGAAGCTATAGCCATGTCGCTCCAGATGGCGCGGACAGGCTGATGAGCCCCCTTTACCCGTCTGCTTATGGGAACCGTTTGCGGCCAAATCATGGTGACAGGGCGACAATAAGTTGAAATTGCTAACCGCCACAGACGCTTATATCGCCCGTCTCGTCTTCTTTCCGCTGGTCGGCACGCTGATCCTCGCAGCCATGCTGCTGGTGCTCGACAAGATGCTGCGATTGTTCGACTTTGTCGCAGCAGAAGGCGGCCCGGTCAGCGTCGTGTGGCGCATGCTCGCCAACCTGCTGCCCGAATATCTCTCGCTCGGCATTCCGATCGGCCTTCTGCTCGGCATCCTGCTTGCCTTCCGCAAGCTCGCCATGTCGTCGGAGCTCGACGTCTTCCGCGCTGTCGGCCTGGGCTATAACCGGCTGCTGCGCGTGCCGTACATGTTCGCGGTCGCGCTGATGCTCGTGAACCTGGCTCTGGTCGGCTATATCCAGCCCAAGGCCCGATATGCCTATGAGGAGCTCGGCTTCGAGCTGCGTTCGGGCGCGCTGGGGGCTTCGATCAAGGTCGGCGAATTCACCCAGCTGGGCGACCGGATGACGCTGCGCATCGAGCAGAGCCGTGACGGCGGGCGCGAACTGTACGGCATTTTCGTGCGGGCGGAAACGAGATCGGGCACATCGCTCTCGGTCACGGCAGAGCGCGGCAAGTTCCTCGCCACCGACGATCCGAATACCATCATCTTCCGCCTCACCAACGGCACGCTGGTGCACGATTCACCCGATTACAAGACGCCGCGCGTGCTGACCTTCAGCAACCACGACCTGCCGATCGATCTGCCCAAGATCGAATCCTTCCGCAGGCGCGGCGGCGGCAAGGACCGGGAATATACCATCCCCGAGCTGGTCCGCATCGGTTCGGACGCCAACATTCCCGAAGCGCAGCGCAACCAGACCCGTGCCAATTTCCATTTCCGCATGGTCGAGGTGGTGATGATGCTGCTGATGCCGCTGCTGGCGGTGGCGCTCGCCATTCCGCCCAAGCGCTCGACCTCGGCGCTGGGCGTGTTCCTGTCGATCGTGATGATCGTGACCTATCACAAGATCAACGAATATGGCGAGGATGTCGGCGCGCTGGGGCTGGTCGATCCGATCATCGCATTGTGGGTGCCCTTCGCGCTGTTTTCCGCGCTGATCGCCTGGATGTATTATCAGGTCGCCTTCGTGCCCGGCGGCCAGCCGATCGGCGCGCTGGAAAAGGTCTTCGCCAAATCGGGCGCGGCGGTGCGCGGGCTGTTCAGCTTCGGCCGCAAGCGGTCCTTCCAGGAATAGGCGGCGTCCGGACATGCATCTCGAATTCTTTCCCTCGCGCACCGTCGCCATCTACATGGCGCGCAAGTTCCTCACCAGCATCCTTGCGGTGGTGGCCTTGCTGTTCATCGTGCTCCAGTCGCTCGACCTTCTGGGCGAAAGCGGCAAGATCCTGGCCTATCCCGGCAACGGCCAGGCCGATCTGCTGACCTATATCAGCCTGCGCGCGCCACAGATCATCGATCTGGTGCTGCCCTTTTCCGTGCTGCTCGCGACGATCATCACGCTGGCGACGCTGAACCAGAACAGCGAGGTCGTGGCGATGAAGGCGGCGGGGCTGTCTGCGCATCAGGTGCTGGCCCCATTGCTGATCGCCGCCTTTGGCGTCTCGGCGATCACCTTCGTCTTTTCCGAGCGCATCCTCACCCGCGCCACCGCGACGCTCGATGCCTGGGAAGCTGCCGACTTCGGGCCGATCCCTCGCGATTCGAACGTGAAGTCGAACATCTGGGTGCGCGAGGGCGACAATATCGTCCAGGCCGATACGGTCGAAAGCCGGGGCAATGCAACGCGGCTGACCGGGGTTGCGGTGTACCAGCGTGACAGCCAGGGCGGCATGGCGCGGATCATCAAGGCCAGCGAAGGCACTTATACGGGCCAGGGCTGGCAGCTGAAGGATGCGACGCAGTTCGATGTCGCCACCGGGCAGAAGCAGGCGCTTGGTACCATCGTTGCCGCATCGGGCGTTCGACCCGACCAGTTCACCCTTTCCAAGGTCAATGCCGATGGCCTGTCCTTCCCGCAACTCTGGACCGCGATAGCCGAACTCAAGGCTGCAGGTCGCCCGACCGCCGCACTCGAGGCAAACCTCTGGCACAAGCTCTCGGGCCCGCTCTCGGCTTTGCTGATGCCGCTGCTCGGGGCGGTCGCCGCTTTCGGCCTGGCGCGATCGGGCCAGCTGTTCATCCGTGCCGTGATCGGCATGGCGCTGGGCTTTGCCTATTTCGTCGCGGACAATTTCGCGCTCGCGATGGGCAATCTGGGCGCCTATCCGCCGATCCTCGCGGCCTGGTCACCCTTCTTCCTGTTCCTGATGGTCGGCGAGACCGTTCTGATCCGCACCGAGGAATAGGCCGCAGCCCGTGGCCGCCGACACGCCCGATCCTGCCACCATCGCCCCCGCTGTGAGCCGCGCCGATGTGGCCAGTGGCGCGGCGCTTTCGGGCCTGGCCCGCATGGGTGCGATCATCGAGATC
Organism: Blastomonas natatoria; assembly: GCF_003201955.1. GTDB lineage: Bacteria > Pseudomonadota > Alphaproteobacteria > Sphingomonadales > Sphingomonadaceae > Blastomonas > Blastomonas natatoria. Next base: position 135,020 of record NZ_QJJM01000003.1, on the reverse strand, counting down.
GTGACTCAACCTGCCTTCGTATGGATGTTCGGCCTAGCCACCTATGGCAGCTATGTCGTGCTCTGGGCGGCGGTGAACGTGCTGTCGACGCTGACCACGCTATCTCTGGCGCAGGGGCTGCAGCGCGCCATCCCTTCTGCCGCCAGCCGCGAGGCCGAACATGGCGTGCTGCGCTATGCGCTGCTGGTGACGGTGATCCCCTCAGCCTTCGTTGCGCTGTGCATTACCCTCGCCGCCCCCGTAATTGCTCCGCAATTCTCGGTCGAACCGGCGATGCGCCCGCATCTGCCCGCGCTGATCGCGCTGTTCGTGTGGACATTGCCACTCACCGTCGCGCTCGAGATCGCGACCGCTGCCGCACGCGCGCGCCGCGCCTTCGGGCCCGAGATACGTCTGCGCATCTTCTGGGAGCAGATCGCGCGGCTGATCGTGGCGGTCGCGCTCTATACGCTGGGGGTGCGGCTGTTCGGGCTGTTCGTCGCGCATATCGTATCGCTCGGCGTCACCGCCTGGCTGTCGGTGCGACTGCTCGGGCGCTATTACGATCTCGGCCTGCTCTGGCGCGCACCGATGCCGCCCGCACTGCGCCACGACACGCTGAAATCGGGCCTGGCGACGATGCCGCCCAATCTCGCGCGCCGCGCGTTCAACGATCTGCCGCCGGTTCTGCTCGGCCTCGCCTTGAGCGGCGGGGGCGGCGCGGTTGCCGCCGGGCTGTTCGGCATCGCGCGCAAGATCGCCTCGGTCCCGCTGATCGTGCGCCAGACCTTCCTCTATGTCCTCGCACCGCTGAGCGCCGCGCAAAAGGCCGCGGACAAGGCGCAGATCGCCCCGCTCTACCGCTTTGCCAACCGCATCGCCGCGATCATCGTGCTTCCGCTCACCGCCGTCATGATCGCAGGCGGCGATGCAACGCTGCTGCTGTTCTCGCCCGAGGCAGCCGATGCGCTGCCTGTGCTGATCGTGCTGCTGGTCGGCCGCGCGGGCGAGACGATCCTGGGCGCGGCGACGCCGATCGTCGAGATGACCGGGCACCGCCTGCTGCCGCTCGCCAATTCAATTGCCGGGCTCGCAGTCGCGGGGCTGGTCGGCTGGCTGACGGTCGACGACATGGGCGCGACCGGCATGGCGCTGGCGGTGAGCGCAGGCGTGATCGTGTCGAGCTGGGCAGCAGTCGCCGAATTGTGGGTAAGCGATGGTCTCGGTCCGTTCGACCGGCATTTTCTGCGCGCGCTCGCCTGCGGCCTGGGTGGCTTCGGCGCGCTGTGGCTGATTGGCTGGGCATTCCAGAACCTGGGCATGGTCCCGCGCGCCGCGATCCAGTTCGCCTGTTTCTTCCCGCTGGTCTGGCTGGGGCTCAAGGTCGGGCTCGATGCAGAGGACAAGGCGGCGCTGGGCAAGGCAGGCCGCAAACTGGCGCTGTGACGCGCGTGCGACTGATTGCTCCTGCAACCAAAGCCGGCTGACCCTGTTTGCTTCTGACGGAAGCATAGCGGCGGTCCGGCATTTTGTTTTGCCGTGATTTCCGAGCCGTGAAATGTTCCATTTCACTTGAAATCACTCTAGACCGTTGATCCACAGACCGCGCACGCCAAGCGTGGCAGCATGAGGAGCCCGACCCCGGTGATCGCCAACAAATCACTCGATCAATTTGCCCGTTTCAACAATCTGCTCGACCTGTTCTTCGCGCGGGCGGACGAACTGGGCGACGCGCCCTTCCTATGGGGCAAGAAGGCTGGGGCGTGGACGCCGATCAGCTGGCGTCAGGCGGCGGGACAGGTCGCTGAACTGGCGCATGCACTCACCGAAATGGGGCTGCAGCGCGGCGACCGGGTGATGCTGGTGAGCGAGAACCGGCCCGAATGGTGCATCGCAGACCTCGCGATCATGGCCGCAGGCTGCGTCACCGTGCCGACCTACACCACCAATACCGAGCGCGATCACCAGCACATCCTCGACAATTCGGGGGCGCGCGCGGTCATCGTCTCCGACGCCAAGCTGGCGCGCACGCTGCTTCCCGCCGTGCTGCGCGCAGGCAATGCGTGGCACGTCATCGGCATGGAGCCGGTCAAGGTCGGCCAGGCGAGCCGCTTCCGCGCCCACAACTGGTCCGATCTCGTCACCGGCGACAGCGCCCGTCAGGCCGAGCTGATGCCTGCGATCCGTAGCCATGCCGCGCAGCTGACGCGCGAGGATACCGCCTGCATCATCTATACCAGCGGCACCGGCGGCGCGCCGCGCGGGGTGATGCAGCATCATGGCGCGATCCTGCACAATATCGCCGGGCCCACTCGCGTGATCAGCGAGGATTTCGGCTGGGACGACGAAGTCTTCCTGTCGTTCCTGCCGCTCAGCCACGCCTATGAGCACAGCGCGGGCCAGTTCTTCCCGATCGGGCTGGGCGCGCAGATCTATTATTCCGAAGGACTCGAAAAGCTCGCGAGCAATATCGAGGAGGTGCGCCCGACGCTGATGGTCGTGGTACCGCGCCTGTTCGAGGTGCTGCGTGCGCGCATCCTCAAGCAAATCCAGAAGCAGGGCAAGGTCGCCAATTTCCTGTTCGAGCGCGCGATGGCGCTGGGCGAGAAGCAGCTGGGCGGCCGCGACGGACTGCTCGACAAGCCGATGGACTTCATCCTGTCGAAGAGCCTGCGCCCCAAGATCCAGGCGCGGTTCGGCGGACGGGTCAAGGCCATGGTGTCGGGTGGCGCCCCGCTCAATCCGGAGATAGGCGTGTTCTTTCATGCGCTCGGCATCACGCTGCTCCAGGGCTATGGCCAGACCGAGGCCGCGCCGATCATCGCGTGCAACCGGCCCAGGGTCGGGATCAAGATGGACACGGTCGGCCCGCCACTCGCCGATACCGAAGTGCGCATTGCCGAGGATGGCGAGATTCTGGTGCGCGGCGAGCTCGTCATGCACGGCTACTGGCAGAACCCCGAAGAGACTGCGCGCGTGCTCAAGGACGGATGGCTGCACACCGGAGACATAGGGTATATCGACGAAGCTGGGCGCATCGCGATCACCGATCGCAAGAAGGACCTGATCGTCAACGACAAGGGCGACAATGTCTCGCCGCAAAAGGTCGAGGGCATGCTGACTTTGCAGCCCGAAATTCATCAGGCGATGGTGGCGGGCGACCGGCGACCCTATCTGGTCGGGCTGATCGTGCCGGACCCGGAATGGACGATGGAATGGGCGAGCAGCCAGGGGCTGAAAGTGGATTTTGCCGCGCTTCAGGCCAATCCTCAGTTCAAATCGGCGGTTCGCGCGGCGATCGACCGGGTCAATGCCGACCTGTCGGTGATCGAGAAGGTGCGCCAATTCAATTTCGCCGACGAGCCGTTCACGATCGAGAATGGCGAGATGACGCCATCGATGAAGATCCGGCGGCACGTCATTCGCGGGCGCTATCAGGACCGGCTGGACGGGCTTTACAAGAGCTGAGCGCCGCCTAGAGCGCGGGGTTGCGGCGGTTCCACAGGCGCAGGGCGATCTCCGCGATCAGCAGCGGTCCGACCCAGTATGCCCAGATACCGAGCGCCGGAGCGATCCCGTCCATATCGTCCAGCCGCTGCGCGAGGCGGCAGAAGACGAAGGTCCAGGTCAGCACCATCGAGCGGATCATCCACATCTGGTGCGACCGCCAGAGCCTCTGACTGCCCCGCCGCCAGCCCATCGAGGTCGCAATCAGCCAGACAACGGCGAGCGTCCCGGTCGCCCAGCCGCTCGCCGGGTTGCGGTGCGGATCGCTGATGGCAAGGAACAGCGCGACGAACGCCATGGTCATGCCTGCGCCGACATAGGTGCAGCCGGTATGGCGATGATATTCGAACGCCGCGCGGGTCCAGCCCATGTACAGCGCGAGAAAACCGGAGACGAGCGTCAGAAATCCGGTCAGCGCATGAAGGACGATCCACAGGCTGTGATCCGCATGGGCCTGCTGCGCCCCGCCGCCGAGCGCGGGAAGGACGTTGAGCCAGAGCACGGGCAGGGTCGAAAGGATCGCCGCCCAGAAGAGAAGCGCGGGCACGGTCAGACCCGGTCGATGATCGATCGGCGGCCAGGTCTGGCTGGTCACGATGGCTCCCCCCTGATTGCTTTGCTGGCAGCGTGCCTCAAGCCGAAAGGAGCCGCAACCCGACTCCGCACACCGCTTTTCACGTCACCCCCGCGAAAGCGGGAGCCCCGCTTCTGTGCTACCGATGCTGAAAAGCGGGATTCCCGCGTTCGCGGGAATGACGGGGTAAACCGGACAAAGCAAAACCCCGGATCGGCGTCGGCCAATCCGGGGTTTTGCTGATGCGTCGAACGCGAGAGCGCTTATTCGGCGGCTTCGTAATATTGCGGCGCGGCAGCGTTCAGGATCTCGAGGATCTTCTTGAGCGCGGCAGGCTCGTCGGTCTTTTCCATCGCGGCCAGTTCGCGGGCGAGGCGGCTCGAGGCGGCTTCGAAGATCTGCCGTTCCGAATAGCTCTGTTCGGGCTGGTCGTCGGGGCGGAACAGGTCGCGGGTCACTTCGGCGATCGACACAAGGTCGCCCGAATTGATCTTCGCTTCATATTCCTGTGCGCGGCGCGACCACATGGTGCGCTTGACCTTGGGCTTGCTCTTGAGCGTTTCCATCGCTTCGCGCAGCGTCTTGTCCGAAGACAGCTTGCGCATGCCGATGCTTTCGACCTTGTTGACAGGAACGCGCAGCGTCATCCGTTCCTTTTCGAAGCGCAGCACGTACAGCTCGAGCTGCATGCCGGCAATTTCTTCCTTCTGAAGTTCCACGACACGGCCAACGCCGTGCTTGGGATAAACCACATAATCGCCTACATCAAAAGACAGCGCTTTGGCGGCCATTCAAAAACCTTTCTGTATTCAGGGGAAGCGGGAGCCATTTCGAACTTGCATGCCAGCCGTTCGAGCGAATCTCCTCAAAATATGTGCCGAAAGAGGGACACCAACCAGCGCGAAACAGCAGCGCTGGTGCCAGCCACTTAACAGATTCGTCACAAAATAGCCACCCCGTAATGGCCATTCCGGCCCTAGATGGGGGCTCTGCATACAAAAAACAACCGCCATGGGGCTAACTCACCCCATGGACGCTACGGAAAGCGATAACGATTGCAGGCGACGAATGACACCGGTGGCCCCGAGGGGCCCTGCCCGCAATCGAATCGATCAGTCGCCTTCGCCGGGTTCGGGCGAGAAATAGGCTTCGTACTTGCCGTCCTTGCCCTTGTATTCGTCCGCATCGGGCGGCGAATCGCGCTTGACCGTGATGTTCGGCCATTCGGCGCTGTACTTGGTATTGAGCTCCAGCCACTTCTCGAGGCCGTCCTCGGTATCGGGCAGGATCGCCTCAGCCGGGCATTCGGGTTCGCACACGCCACAATCGATGCATTCGCTGGGATTGATCACCAGCATGTTCTCGCCCTCATAGAAGCAGTCCACCGGACAGACTTCGACACAGTCCATGTACTTGCACTTGATGCAGGCGTCGGTGACAACATAAGTCATCGGCTGTGGTAGCTCCCCTGAATGGCGTACCGGCGCAGTCGACCGGTCGGGCATGATGATGGCATGGTGATGCCGTGGTGATTCTGGGCGCCTTGCTATTGCGACAAGGCCGGTGCGTCAATAAGGCGCTGCCTTGGTCAGGCAAAGCCGAACTTTAGCCAGTTGCACGAACCTCACCCGGTTCGCTGTAGCACGCCAGCGCCTCGTCAGCGGGCCCGCGGCGCCAGGGCAGCCGGTCTATCTGCAGCACCAGAACGCGGGTTCCCTGGGGTACCGTCAGAATGTCGCCGCAGCGAACGGCGTGATGCGCCTTGACGACGCGATGCCCATTGCTGCGGATCAGCCCCTGTTCGGCCAGCATCTTGCCCTGCGACCGGCTGCGCACCAGCCGCAGATACCAGAGCAGCAGGTCCATGCGCATATGCGCGCTGCCCGCTGCAAGCGCCGATGATGCTCCGCCGCCCTTTTCAGCCAATCGCCACCTTCCATTCCTTCAGCGCGGCAAAATGTCCCATATCGGCAGGCCCCGCCGCCTCAGCCTGCTTCTTTTTGCGTGCCAGCCCCCGCCAGCGCCATAACTTATCCATATCCGGGTCAGCGTCACTCTTACCGCCCTCTCGCCGAAAGCCCGCCGCGCGCATCAGCCTCTCGGCATTGGCCGCACTCAAGCCCATCGAGATCGCGAGCGCTGGATCGATGGCAAAGCTTGGCGCGTCGCCACGGCCATCATGCGCGGCACGGATCAGCTTTTCCGCCATATCGACACGCAAGGCCTGGTTGCCGAGCATGCGATAGGCCGGATGCCCGCCCGGCGGCACAGCAGATGCAGGTACGACCGTCTGCAGACTGGCGAGGACGGCATGCGCAGGCACCGGTTCGCCATTGCGCACAGCGCGCATCAGGACGAGCAGCCGCTGGCAATCGGGGCGGATCATCGCGGCGCAGAATATGTCGAGACTGCCGAGCCGCACGCCAAGCCTCTGCAGGACCTGGCGCGCCGGGCCATCGATCGCCGCCAGCAGCGGATCAACCTCCGTGCGGGCGATGGCACCGCCCGCCTCGACCAGTTGCACCAGAAGCGCACGCAGGGGCCCGGGGCAGCGCTTGTCCTCCGCCGCTTTCGTCAGCGCTCGTACCGGGCTGAGCGGCTTGCGCAGATGCGCTTGCAGCCAGTCTGCGACATGCGCCAGCAACGCCTCGTGATCCGATCGCGGGATGGCATCGAGCGCCCGGTCGGGCTGGAAGCGCGGCTCGGCGAGCGAGGCCCCGCGCACCAGCAGACCGATACGCTGCCCGCGCCAGAACAGCGCCGGTCGGGCCTTGTCGTCCCCGCCGATGGAAAGCGCCTTCGCGCCATCCGCGATCAGATCACGCGCGCGCCGCGCCAGCAGTCCGGGCAGATGACGGTCGGCAGCTGCGACCAGCAGCTTGCGATCGGCCAGACGCGCCTGGGCATCGACGACAAAGGCAAAGCCGTTGAGATGCCCGATCGGCTCGCCATCGACACAGATGGCGTCGCCTTCTTCCAGCGTCACCGGCAGCAGCGAGGCATCGCCGCCGAGGCCGCGCAGCAGCACCGCCGTGCGCCGGTCGACGAAGCGCTGCGCCAGCGCACGGTGCAGCGCATCGGACAATCGCTCCTCGACTTCGCGCGCACGGCCCGCCATCTCGGCAGGGTCGGCCAGCCAGTCCCGGCGCTGCGCGACATAGGCCCAGGTGCGGATTGCCGCGATGCGCGCGCCCAGCTTCTCGACATCGCCCTGCACCGAATCGAGATCGGCAATCTTGCGCGCGATGAAATCGACCGGAATATGGCCGAGGCCGTGCCCGAGATGCTGCCAGAGCTGCCCGACGAAACTGGCGTGATGTTCTGCCCCGCGATGCTGGAAATCGGGCAGCGAGCAGACCGACCAGAAGCGTCGCACGGCGGCCTGGCCGCGCACGCTCGCCGCGACATGCGGATCGTCGGCCAGGCGGCGCAGCACGGCAAGGTCGATCGCTTCCGGCGCGGGCTGGAGGACCGGGCTCGATGGCAATCGCTCGAGATCGGCAATCAATGTGCCCAGGCTGTCGAAGCGCAGCCGGGATTCGCGCCAGAACAGCGACTTGAGCGGAGGAAAGCTGTGCTGCTCGATCCGCTCGATCTCCTCGTCGGTGAACTGCGCATCATGATGGCCGGCGACCGATCCGAACGTGCCGTCGCGCTGGTGCCGTCCGGCGCGCCCGGCAATCTGCGCCATTTCCGAGAGGGTCAGCCGCCGACGGCGCGCGCCATCATATTTGTGCAGCGAGGCGAAGGCGACATGGTCGACATCCATGTTGAGCCCCATGCCGATCGCATCGGTGGCGACCAGATAATCAACCTCGCCCGCCTGGTACATCGCGACCTGCGCGTTGCGGGTGGCCGGGCTCAGCGCCCCCATCACCACCGCAGCACCGCCCCTGAACCGGCGCAGCATCTCGGCGACTGCGTATACTTCCTCCGCCGAGAACGCGACGATCGCGCTGCGCGGCGGCAGGCGCGAGAGCTTCTTGATCCCGGCATAGCTCAGCGTCGAGAAGCGCGGGCGGCCAATGATCTCTGCATCGGGCACAAGCGCGCGGATCATAGGGGCCATGGCTTCGGAACCCAGGATCATCGTTTCGTCGCGCCCGCGTGCGTTCAGCATCCGGTCGGTGAAGACATGACCGCGCTCGGGATGCGCGCCCAGCTGCGCCTCGTCGATCGCGACGAACGCGAAATCGCGCCCCTGATCGAGCGGCATGCTTTCGGCGGTAGAGAGAAACCAGCGCGCACCGGGGGGAACGATCCGCTCCTCGCCGGTAACCAGCGCGACCTCGTTCGGCCCCTTGATCCTGACCACGCGGTCATAGACCTCACGCGCGAGCAGACGGAGCGGAAAGCCGATCAGGCCGCTGGAATGCGCGCACATCCGCTCGATCGCGAGGTGCGTCTTGCCGGTGTTGGTCGGCCCCAGCACGGCAGTGACGGAGCTCGGCGAAAATCGGGTCATGGGAGCAGCCTCCATCCCCTACATCATGGCAGCACCTGATCAATGCAAGACCCGCGCGCAAAGCGCTGTGGATAGGTTGCGCCGCTGATCGGGCTTCTTGCACCGCTCATCCCGCAGATCCGGTTTTGCGCCCCGGGTTAATTTGACTTTAACCGGTCATGTCCACACAGATTGCGGCGAGGAAAACGCCATCGCGTCGGCTTTGAAAGGGCCCGCGTGGGAGGAATGGCGGCAAGGGGTCGGTCTTGTTTCAGCAACGCGAACAGCTTTTGGGGGCCGGAGCCGCCAGTGCCAGATTGTCGCTGGCCGATGTGCTCCCCACGCCCACCCGCCCCCCAGCGCCAGCGCTTCCCGCCCCTGCGACCGGTCTGCAAGCACTCAAGGAACGGCTTGCGCGCAGCCGCCAGTTCATTCAGGAAACGAACTGGACGCCCGATCTGGGCCAGAATATCGGCAGTGCCGAATGGTTTCGCGGGCTGGCGACGCTTTGCCTGCTGTGCACCGGTGCCTATGCCATCACCCCCGGCCTGTCCCCTCTGGGCGCTGCAGCCGCCCCGCCCTCGCCGGTCGCGCGCGAGGAACTGCGCAGCCAGATGATCATGCCGATGGCCTTCGGCAGCGATACCGGGCGCGCCATGGCTGCGACCGATGCCGTAGTCGCACTACGCCAGGCTCCCGAACGCCCCACGATCGAGCTTGCTGCCACCATCGGGCGTGGCGACAGTTTCATGCGCGTGATGCAGCGCGCAGGCGTGGGCAGCGGCGACGCGCAGGCGGTCGCCAATCTCGTCTCCTCCGTTGTGCCACTCGACGACATTCGCGACGGCACCCGCATCGACATCACGCTCGGCCGCCGTTTCGCGCGCAACCAGCCGCGTCCGGTCGAAAACATCGCCTTCCGGGCGCGGTTCGACCTCAATGTCGAGATCGTCCGTGCAGGCTCCGCGCTCGATCTTGTGCAGAAACCGATTCTGGTCGACGCGACGCCGCTTCGCATTCGCGGAACCGTCGGCTCCAGCCTCTATCGCTCTGCCCGCGCCGCAGGCGCACCTCCGGCTGCGATTCAGGCCTATCTGCGCACGCTGGCGACGCAGCTTTCGATCGGCAACGACATCCGCTCCACCGACCAGTTCGACATCATCGTCGATTACAAGCGCGCCGCCACCGGCGAGGTGGAGATGGGCGAACTGCTCTATGCAGGGCTCGAGCGCAGCGGCAAGCCGCGCGCGCAGATGCTGCGCTGGAAGACCGGCAACAATGTCCAGTGGTTCGAAGCCTCGGGCGTTGGCGAGACGCGCGGCGAGTTCGCCCGCCCGGTCAACGGTGCCGTCACCTCGGGCTTCGGCTATCGCCGCCACCCGATCCTGGGCTTCCGCCGCATGCACAGCGGCATCGATTTCAAGGCAGGCACCGGTGCGCCGATCTATGCAACAGCCGACGGCGTGGTGAATTATGCCGGACGCAAGGGCGGATATGGCAATTTCGTCCGCATCGCGCATGGCGGCAATATCGCCACAGGCTATGGTCACATGAGCCGGATTGCGGTGAGCAGCGGTACGCGCGTACGGCGCGGCCAGGTGATCGGCTATGTCGGATCGACCGGCCTGTCGACCGGCCCGCACCTGCATTACGAACTCTATCGCGGTGGCCGCGCCGTCGATCCCAACTCGGTCAAGTTCACCACCCGCGCCCAGCTTTCGGGCAGCGAACTCGCGAACTTCCGCGCGCGGCTGAAGCAGCTGCTCGGCGTGACGCCGGGGGCCGCGCTGCAATCGCTGACCCCGCCGGCTGCCGCCAAGCAGGACGAGCCCAAGCGCGAGATCGAGCGGATCGAAGGCACGACGATCACGTGAACGGCGCGGGCTGCGCCGGGAACCTTTCCCTCGCTGCGACTGTAAACCTTCCACAGGATGCAAAGCGCATCGCAAGGGAGAGCAAACATGACTGACAATCCCAACACCGGGAAGGACGCGCCTGAAAGCCCCGCTGCCACCGACGCTGCCGACAAGCGCAAGGGCGGCGGCCTCGTTCCCGACGACTCGCGCAACGTCACCGGTACAGCTGCGGTCGAGGACGGTCGCTGGACCGGCGCAGCCGTGTTTCCGGAAGAAGGCCCGAAGGTCCCGAAGCCAAAAGAGTGATTGTCTGGCAGACGCGATAGCAGCAGACTGAATGCTCTGCCCTGTTCGACCGCTCCGGTTGTCGGCGCAAGCCGAAACCCAGAGGCGAAACCGCGCTATACAGCGTCCAGGCTCCGGCACTGCGCACGAAAACGGCCGAACCCAGGCGAGAGATCAAGCGGATCAAAGGCACGACGATCACCCGAGCCGTGCCGCATCTAGTGCGGAAGCAAATGGCCGCACCGTTGGTCGAAGGTCCGGGCAAGTTCGGCAAGGCTGATCGACGCGAGCCTGGCAACCAATAGGCGCTCGGCTTCCTGCAAGGCACTCTCCAGAGCTTCGTTGACGACACCGGCTACTTGACAGCCGGGATTGGCATTCTCGAGCCCGATGGCAAACAGGCGCGGCCCGCCGACCGCGCGGTGCACGTCCAGCAGCGTCACCGTGTTAAGGTCGGTTGCGATCGTCCAGCCCCCCCCATGGCCCTTTTCTGATCTGACATATCCCGCTTCCCGCAACCCCGACATGGTGCGCCGAATGAGTGCCGGATTGGTGTCCAGCATCCGCGCGATCGTCTCGGACGTCATCGGGCCTTCATGCCGCGCCAGATGGATCAGCACATGCAGCATCCGGGAAAGGCGTCCATCGTATCGCATCCAGAACACCTTGGCCGGTCGCATCTGCTTGGCAAGCGCCGAATTTCACGATACCTTTAATGTTACGTGATTCGGAGGTAGAAAAGTGCAGGAATTCACCAAAGTCGATCATTGGGACAGCGCTGCCGCACGTTACGAGCGGGCGGGACATCCCTATACGTCCAGCTATGTGGAGGCAGTGATCGACCAGTTTGGGTTGACGCCTGCATCACGCGTGCTCGATATCGCCGCTGGAACCGGCGCTCTTGCGCTCGCCGCAGCCAGGACCGGTGCCCAGGTGCTAGCCACCGACTTCTCCCCCGGCATGGTAGCGCGGATTGCCGCCAAGCAGGTTCCGAACATCGAGGCGCAGGTTATGGACGGGCAGGCGCTCGACCTGCCCGATGCGAGCTTCGATGCAGTTTTCAGCTTTTTTGGCGTGTTCATGTTCCCGGACTGGCGCAAGGGACTGGCCGAGATGGCCCGGGTGACCAGGCCGGGCGGATATGGCGTCGTCGCGGTCTGGCAGGATCGCGGAGCCGGGGCCTTCCTGCTGCTCGGTCAGCTCATCCAGCAACTGTTTCCGGACCGTGATCTCGCTCCGATGCCGGAATCGATGACGATCCTCAACACGGCAGCGGGGCTGACGGCGGAACTCGTCCGAGCAGGCTATGGCGATGCACGGATCGAAGCTGTGACCCGCGATTTCGGGCTCGACATGTCCACCCTTGGCGAGTTTGATGCCGTACTGAGCCAGTCTCCGGACTGGGCGAAACTCGATGACTCACAGCGCGACCGCATCATCACGGAAGTGCGTCGCATGGCAGGTGATCGGGCTGTGCTTCCCATTCCCTCAACCGCGCTCATCGGCGTGGCGCGCCGGTAAAGCCCTGCGCTAGGCCTTCAACTCCACCCAGGTCGGCGCGTGGTCGCTGGCCTTTTCGCGGCCCCGATGATCCTTGTCGACGCCGATCGCACCCAGGCGGTCGGCGGCGGCGGGGCTCAGCAGCAGGTGATCGATGCGGAAACCGTGGTCGCGCTGCCAGGCGCCGGCCTGATAATCCCAATAGGTCCACACCCCGCCCACCGGACACAATGTGCCGATGGCGTCGGTCCAGCCATCGGCCAGGATGCGCCGGTAGGCGGCGCGGCTTTCGGGCTGCATCAGCGCATCACTGGCCATCGCGCGCACCGAATACACATCATTGTCGCGCGGGATGACATTGTAGTCGCCCGCCAGCACCGCAGGCACCTCTTCGGCCAGGATCTGCGCGGCGCGTTTACGCAGCCGCTCCATCCAGCGCAGCTTGTAATCGAATTTCGGCCCCGGCTGCGGATTGCCGTTGGGCAGATAGATGCACGCGACGCGCAGGCCGTGGACATCGGCCTCCAGATAGCGCGAATGCTCGTCCTCGGGCTCGCCCTCCAGCCCGCGCTGCACCTCGACCGGCACGCAATCGCGCGCGAGTATGGCGACGCCGTTGAAGCCCTTCTGCCCGTGCCAGATCGCGCCATAGCCCAATTTCTCGAACTCGGAGGCAGGGAATCCCTCGTCCTGCGTCTTGATCTCCTGCAGGCAGGCGATCGCTGGCCGGGTCTCTTCCAGCCATTCGAGCAGGCGCGGCAGACGGGCCTTGATGCCGTTGATATTGTAGGAGGCGATGCGCAGCATGAGCGTCTTCTAGCGGTGGTGCAGGCGCTTGCCCAGCCATTTAGCCCCTGTTCATTTCAGCCTGCGTAAGCCACTGTCCAACAGCAAAGCTGGGGAGGTCATGATGCTGCATTCGTCTCGCTTCTGGATGGGGGCGACCGCGATCGCCGCGCTGGCGCTGACCCCTGCCGTGGCTCAGGATTCCACCGATCCCAACGCGCCGAGCACGCAAGGCAATGTCTCGGTCACCGTGTATAATGGTGGCACCTCGCTGGTGCAGGACATCCGCAAGCTCAATATCGCGGGCGGCACCAGCCGGATCGAATTTCCCGATGTCTCTGCCCAGATCCGCCCCGAAACCGTGTCCTTCGCCGCCGATGGCGCGACGATTGTCGAGCAGAATTTCGACTATGACCTGCTGACCCCCGGCAAGCTGATGGAAAAGGCGGTGGGTGAAACGATCACGCTCGTCCGCACCAATCCGGCGACCGGTGCGGAAACGCGCGAGCGCGCCAAGGTGCTTTCGGTCAATGAGGGCGTGGTGGTGCAGATCGGCAACCGCATCGAGGTGCTGCGCGACGACGGCCTGCCCGTGCGCGCAGTGTTCGACAAGGTGCCCGACAATCTGCGCGCGCGCCCGACCCTGTCCATCACCGTCGACAGCCAGCGCGCCGGACAGCGCGAGGCGGCGATCCGCTATCTGACCGGTGGGCTTGGCTGGTCTGCAGATTATGTCGCATTGTTCGATGAAGCCAAGGGCAGCATCGACGTGCAGGGCTGGGTCACGCTGTCAAACAATTCGGGCACCGCCTATCGCAATGCCGATACGCTGCTGGTCGCGGGCGATCCGCAAGGAGCATCGGGCTATGGCAACCGGGGGCGCAATATTCGCAGCGTCGGAACCGAGACCGCCAATCGCGAGCGGCTGGGCGATTATTACCTGTATCCGGTGGGGCGCACCACGATTGCCGACCGCCAGACCAAGCAGATCAATTTCCTCGACGTGCAGGGCGTGCCCGCTGCCCGCGCATACGAATATCGCGTCGGCTGGCTCTCCAGCATGAACGAGCCGCAAAGCGTCGATACAGTGGTGAAATTCAGCTCCAGCAAATCGGGCGGCCTGGGCGATGCCCTGCCCGCCGGATCGGTGCGCTTCTATCAGCGCGACCAGCGCGGCGCCCCGCAATTCATCGGCGAGAACGGCATCGGCCACACCCCGATGGGGAGCGCCCTGGCGCTCAAGACCGGCGAGGCGTTCGACGTCAAGGTCAAGAGCACGGTGGTCGAGCGCAAGCGGCTCTCCAGCACGAAATGGCAGACGAGCATGCGCTATGAGCTGACCAACGCGCGCGACGGTGCGGTGGTGGTGGACCTGATGCAGGCGGGGCTCGATTTCGGCTGGACCGACACGCGCATCGTCACCGAGAGCCTGAAGAGCGAACGGCGCAGCAGCAATGCGGCGGTCTGGGCCGTGAATGTGCCCGCGAACGGGACGGCCGAGGTTACCGCAACCTTTGAGACGCGGTATTAAGGGTGCGAACCGAGATTTAGATCCATGCCCATACCCCCCTTTCCGAGTTCCCGAGCGAAGTCGAGGGACCTGCGCGCAACCGTGGCGCATACGTCCCTCGACTTCGCTCGGGACAAACGGGGGGTGGTGCTGGGGGCCATTCTGGCGGTGCTGGCTGGGATTATAACACCAACAGCCCACGCCCAGACCCGCCCCGAAGTCGTCTCTCCAAAGCCCGATTCCGTCGCGGTCACCATCTATCGCGATCCGCAGCGCGGCAATGGCGGGGGGATGAACCTTGCCTTCCTCAACGGTTTTGCAGTCGTCACCGAAAAGCGCACGATCAGCGTGCCCGCTGGCCCCTCGACCATCCGCTTTGCCGGTGTCGCCGAGGGCATGGTCGCCGTCTCCGCCGTGATCCGGGGACTGCCCGGCGGGATCATCGAGCAGAACCGCGACAGGAAGCTGCTGTCGCCCGGCGCGCTCGTCGATGGATCGCTCGGCAATCGGGTGACGCTGCAACGTACCGATCCGGCGACCGGCAAGCGGACCGAGCAGCAGGCGGTGATCCGCAGCGGATCGCGCGGCGCCCTGGTGGTCCAGACCGAGAGCGGCGTCGAGGCGCTGCAATGTTCCGGGCTGCCCGAGCGCGTGGTGTATAGCAACGTGCCCGCCGGGCTGTTTGCCACACCGGTGCTGTCGGTCGATACCGTCTCGCCCCAGGCCGCGACGGTCGAGGTGACGCTGACCTATCTCGCCTCGGGCTTCGACTGGAACGCCGATTATGTCGTGAAGCTGGGCGCGGACGGAAAGTCGCTCGACCTGTTTTCGTGGCTGACGCTCGCCAATGGCAATGCCGAGAGCTTTGCCTATGCCGAGTTGCTGGTGATCGCAGGCACTCTCAATATCCGCAAGCCGATGCGCAACCTGGCGGATCGACCTCAGGCCGCGCGGCTCGCGATCCAGTGCTGGCCGCAGGGTCGCACGGCAGACGGGATGACCGACAATTCCCACCTGAGGTCGCGTAGGGCTGTTTCTGCACCGCCCCCGCCGCCACCACCGCCACCACCGCCTCCGGCCATGATGGCGCGCGAGGCTGACGCGATCATGGTTACGGCCTCGCGCAATGTGGAGGCGGAGCTGGAGGCTCTGGGCGATCTCAAGCTCTATCGCGTGCCCTTCCGCTCGACCGTTTCGGCCAGGGGGCAGAAGCAGGTCAAGCTGCTGTCCAAGGCGAACGTGCCCGCGCGGCTGGTGTATCGCGGCAATGCCCTTGGCTATGGCAGCGACGAGCCGCAGCCGTTGCAGATCGAGCTGCGCATGGACAACAAGACCGCAAGCGGCCTCGGTCTGCCGCTGCCTTCGGGCCGGATCACGGTATTCGATGGATCGACCAGCGATAACCGGCAGAACGGCGGCCTGCTGATCGGCCAGGGCCGGATGCGCGACTATGCCGTGGGGCAGGAGGTGAAGTTCACCATCGGTGCGAGCCCGGCGGTGCGGCTGGGAATCAATGTGCTGCCGGGCAAGGACCAGAAGTCCGGCGAGACGCGCAAGCTGGTGCTGAGCAACGCCAATTCGGAACCCGTCACGGCAGAAATCGACCTGGCGCAAATCGCCGATACCGATATTCGCAAGGCATCGGGCAAGCTGATTCGCAAGGACGGCAAGCATGTCTGGCAGGTGACCGTGCCTGCCAATGACAGCGCCACGATCAGCTACCAGAGCCGCTCGAAATATCGCTGAACGCCGCTTCCGGCGCGCATGCCCTTATTTGGGTGCCAGCACGCCTTATTTGGGTGCCAGCACCATCAGCATCTGGCGGCCTTCCATGCGCGGATAGGCTTCGACCTTGGCGGTTTCCTTGACGTCTTCCTGCACACGCTGGAGCAGGGCCATGCCAAGCTGCTGGTGCGAGAGTTCGCGGCCGCGGAAGCGCAACGTCATCTTGACCTTGTCGCCCTCTTCGATGAATGCATGAACCTTCTTCATCTTGACCATATAGTCATGGTCATCGATGTTCGGACGCATCTTGATCTCCTTGATCTCCTGCGTCTTCTGGTTCTTGCGCGCGGCATTGGCCTTTTTCTGGGCCTCGTACTTGTACTTGCCGACATCGAGGAACTTGGCGACGGGGGGCTCGGCATTAGGCGAGACCTCGACCAGGTCGAGACCCACCGCAGCGGCACGTTCTATCGCATCTGCTGTACGCAATACGCCAAGATTTTCGCCATTCTCATCGATCACCCGAACCTGGGGCGACTGGATGAACTGATTGAAGCGCGGGCCGGATTTGGGTGGCAGAACAAGGCCGCGACGGGGTGCTGGCGGACGTATAGCGAATTCTCCTGATGTTTCTTCGAGCGCGCGATATAAGCCAAGTCGGCTGATAGATAAAGGGTTTCGTGCAGGGCAGGCGGCAGGACTGCCGCAGGAAGCATGGCAGGCGTTGCATTCGCGCAACGATTTGACGCCTCCAGGCGTCCCATTGCCGAGCCAACATGCCCGCTCCAGATCGGAGCGAGGCGATGATTGCGCAAGGAGCAGCCGCATGGACAGTCCCGACCAGATCACCATCGAGCACGAAACCGCAGGCAAGAACGGGCGCTTCGTCCATCGCGCCGAAGGGGCCGAGGCGGAACTGACTTATGCCGAGGCACCGGCCGCAGCCGGCGTGCGACGCGTGAGCGCCGATCACACCTATGTGCCCGATTCGATGCGCGGCCAGGGCATTGCCGGTAAGCTGGTCGATGCGCTTATCGATACGGCGCGCGCGCAGGGCTGGAAGGTGATACCTCGCTGCAGCTATGTCGTCGCGGCCTTCCGGCGGCACCCGGAATGGAACGACGTGCTGGCAGATTAAGGCTCGACGCGGGCGCGCGCTCTTGGCAACAGCATGGGATCCAATGCGAACCCAAGGCCGAACATGAGCGACGCACTGCATATCCTGACCCTGTCCTGCCCCGACCGCCCCGGCATTGTCAGCCGCGTCACCGGCCTGCTGTTTGCTACCGGCGGAAACATCCGCGAGGCCGCGCAGTTCGAGGATCAGGAGACGGGGCGCTTCTTCATGCGGGTGGTCTTCACCCTGCCCGACACATTGACCGCAGCGCTCAATGCACGCTTTCAGGACCTGGGGCAGGAATATGCGATGGACTGGTCGCTCCGCCTCGCCGACACGCCGCGCAAGGTGCTGATCCTCGTCTCCAGGTTCGACCATTGCCTGGCCGACCTGCTCTATCGCTGGCGAATCGGCGAGCTGCAGATGGATGTCGTCGGCATCGTCTCCAACCACCCGGTCGAGGCGCTGGCCGGGCTGGACATGGCAGGCGTGCCCTTCCACCATCTGCCGGTGACGCGCGAGACCAAGGCCGAGCAGGAGGCCGAGATCAAGCGCGTTGTCGAGGAGACCGGGGCAGAGCTGGTGGTGCTCGCGCGCTATATGCAGATCCTGTCCGATGATCTTGCGGCATTTCTCTCGGGCCGCTGCATCAACATCCACCACAGCTTCCTGCCCGGTTTCAAGGGTGCGAAACCCTATCATCAGGCGCATGCGCGCGGGGTGAAGATGATCGGCGCGACCGCGCATTATGTCACCGCCGATCTCGATGAAGGCCCGATCATCGCGCAGGATGTCGAGCAGATCACCCATGCTGATTCGCCCGATACGCTGGTGCGCAAGGGCCGTGACATCGAACGGCGCGTGCTCGCGCGCGCGGTGCGGCATCACCTGGCCGACCGGGTGCTGCTCAACGGCACCAAGACGGTGGTGTTTACCGATTGAACCACTCGGCCGATCGCCCGTATCGTTCGGGACAGGAGATTGCCGATGAAGAAACTGCTCGTGCTGTATGGATCCTATCGCTCCGACCGGGCGGGAATCCGTCTTGCCGATTACTGCATCAACCGGTTCACAAGGCGGGGGGTCGAGGCCGAACTGATCGATGCCAAGGCGGTCGGCCTGCCGATGCTCGACCGCATGTACAAGGAATATGACGCCGGCACCGCGCCGGTGGCGATGGAAGACCTGGCCAAAAAGATCAAGGCGGCGGACGCCTTCCTGTTCGTCGCGGGCGAATATAACTGGGGCGTGCAACCGGGTCTCAAGAACCTGACCGACCATTTTCTGGAGGAATGGTTCTGGCGACCGGCGGCGCTTGCCACCTACTCGGCAGGGCGTTTCGCCGGCGTGCGCGCTGGCCAGGCCTGGCACCCGACGCTTTCGGAAATGGGCATGGTGGTCATCCCCAGCATGCTCTCGGTCGGACAGATTACAAAGTCGCTGGACGAGAGTGGCGAACCGACCGGATCGGGCGGGGAAGCGCTCGAGCGCAGCTTCGGGAAATTCGCGGACGAACTGACGTGGTGGGCCGATGCGGCAGCCGCGCAGAAAGACAGGCAGAAGCCGCCCTACTGATGGGGGAGGTGCGAAATGGTGCTGCTGGGGAGGATTGAACTCCCGACCTCAGCCTTACCAAGGATGCGCTCTACCACTGAGCTACAGCAGCACACCATTTCGCAAGTCCGGCGGCGGGCAACCTGGCTGCCCGCTCGCAAGGCCTGCGCCTATGCGCAGGTGCCGATGGTTTGTCAACCCTCGCCGGTCTTGCCAAATGCGCTGGTGCGACGATATGCAGCAAAGCCGATGGAAAAGCCCCCTGCACCGCCGAAACTGAGCCCCGCCGAAGAGCGCAAGGCGAGGCTTGCCGCCAATCTGCGCGAGAATCTTCGCCGCAGAAAGGCGCGAGCGCGCGCGATGAATGCGAACGGCGAATCGTAAGGCCCGGTCAGCCGCGCGCGTAGAATTGCAGATGGACCAGGCGGCCCGTTTCCGCACTCGTGCCGAATCCGTCCGCCGAATTGTGGAACAGCCATGGGCTGAACAGGATCAGCCGGTTGAACCGCATCGGCACGCGCATCACCCGCTCCCATTTCGCGGCGTGAAAGGTGTCGCGGTTGACGACATCCTCGACCAGCGCGTTGGCATCTGCATAGCCGCTTTGCGCCAATGCCAGCGGGTCGGTCGGCACTTTCTCGAGCCCGGTGCGCTTGTGGCGGAAGAAATCGGTGCCGCCACGCGCATCCTCGTCGCGGCTCAGGTACAGGATGCCCGAATAGAAGCACGGGTCGATATGCACGCCACTGACTCCGCGATCGCCCTTGAGCGTCAGGCGGCAATGGCCATGCGTGGTTCCAGGTTGCGGCATGACGGGAACCCCGATGATCCGCGCCACCGCCGCCTCGAGGCCCGTGATGGCAAGCGGCGCGCTCGACAGCGTGCCGGGATAATTGCCCTTGCGCGTTGCAGGATCATAGCCGAGGCCGAGCGCTGCGGCGCGCGCGCCATTCGGATCGGCCAGAAAATCGTCGATGATGAGCAGCGAGGGCAGCATGACGCTGGCATAGCGGCGGATGGCGGTGCGCGAAAGGCTGGGCGTTGCATGAATTGTACAGGGCGCTAGACAGGCTCATGCCCTGCCCCCCGACCCTGTCATGCGCATCCTGATCGCCGGAGCGGGCATTGCGGGCCTTGCCGCTGCGCTGGCGCTCGCGCGCAAGGACCATGACGTGCGCGTCGTCGAGCAGGCGGCAGCGATCGAGGAGGTGGGTGCGGGGCTGCAGCTTGGCCCCAACGCGATGCGCGTGCTGGATTCGCTTGGGATAGGCGAGAAGGTGGCGGCGGCAGGCCAGACGCCTGCGGCGATCACGCTGCGCGACGGGCGCAGCGCGCGCGAGATCCTCAAGGTTCCACTCGGCGACGCAGCGAAGCGGCGCTGGGGCGCGGCCTATGTGACGCTGCACCGCGCCGATCTGGTCGCGATTCTGGCCGAGGCGCTCGAACAGGCGCAGCCCGGCGCGCTGAGCCTCGGTGTGACAGTGGCGCAAGTCGACAACCGCGCCGATGGCATTGCCATCACCACTGCATCGGGCGCGGCGCTGACCGCCGACCTGCTGATCGGCGCGGACGGCATTCGTTCGATGGTCCGCGAACAACTGTTCGGTGCGGACACCCCGCGTTTTACCGGCCATATCGCGTGGCGCGCGCTCGTCCGGATCGATCCTGCCGATCCCGCTGCGCCGCCGCCGGGCGTCGGAGCGTGGCTCGGCCCGCGCCGCCATGCAGTGACCTACCGCATCCGGCCTGATCTTGTGAATCTCGTCGCGGTGACCGAACAGGCCGACTGGCGCGAGGAGGGCTGGAACCTGCCCGGCGACGCTGATCGCCTGCGCGCCGATTTCGCCGGATGGAATACCCTCGCTCCGCTGCTTGCCCGTGTCAAAGGCCCGCTGCGCTGGGCGCTGTTTGATCGCAAGCCGATGCGGACCTGGCACCGGAATCGCGCAGTGCTGATCGGAGATGCCTGCCATCCGATGCTGCCGTTCCTCGCGCAGGGCGCGGCGATGGGGATCGAGGACGGCTATGCGCTCGCAGAATTGCTGCCACTCGAACCGCAGCACATCGAACCCGCACTTGCCCGATTCTTCGCGTTGCGCCAGCCGCGCACCGCGCGCATCCAGGCAATGGCGCGATCAAACGGGGTCGATTTTCACGAGGGCAATCCGCTGGCCACGCTGGCGATGCGGCTGCCGCTCGGCCGCGCCGCCGCCACCCGCCCCGATGCGGTGATGGCGCGCTGGGACTGGCTCTATGGCGGTGGGCCACTGGGCGTCCGCAGCGCGATTCTTGCCTAAGCGGGCGGTTTCCCGCATAGGGGCCTCTCGCGGCATCCGGCCGGCGAACAGAAAGTCCCCATGGCCGATCACCCCATTATCTTCGTCCTCAACGGTCCCAATCTCAACCTGCTGGGCCTGCGCGAGCCGGAAATCTATGGCTCCGACACGCTCGACGATATTGCCGATCGGCTCGAGGACCGCGCGCAAGCCCTGGGCCTTGCCATCGACATGCGCCAGTCCAACCATGAGGGCCATCTGGTCGACTGGCTGCACGAGGCGCAGGCGACCGGCGCGAAGGCCGTGCTGCTCAACGCTGGCGCCTATACGCACACATCGGTGGCGCTGCTCGACGCGATCCGGTCGATCACCACGCCGGTGATCGAGGTGCACCTGTCCAACCCGCACACGCGCGAGGAATTTCGCCACGTCTCGTTCGTCGGGCGCGCCGCAAAGGGCACGATCTGCGGCTTTGGCGCAACGTCTTATCTATTGGCGCTGGAGGCCGCAGCGCAGTTATGAGCTTTGCCGCCCCGGCATCTGCTGTCATGATGCGGGCGAGCGATTGAATTTACGCACGGGAGCAGCCAAAGAGCCGCCCCTGATCAAAACAGAACCAAAGGGCGCAGGAATATGGCATCACCAAGCGGCAAAAGCAGCAACAACAAACAGGGAGGCGGCATGAACATCGACAGCAAACTGGTGCGCGAACTGGCGGAACTGCTGGGCGAAACGGGCCTGAGCGAGATCGAGGTGGAAGACGGAGATCGCAAGATTCGCGTCGCCCGGACGATCAGCGCCGCACCGGTCGCGAGCGTCGCGGTACCCGCAGCGCCGGCACCTGTTGCAGCTGCACCCGCCGCCGCCGCCGCGCCTGCCGCTCCGGCGGAACCCGCCGCACCGTCCATGGCCAATGCGGTCAAGTCGCCGATGGTCGGCACCAGCTATCTCGCGCCCGAACCGGGTGCGGCGCCGTTCGTCAGCGTCGGTGCGACGGTCAAGATCGGCGACCCGCTGCTCATCATCGAAGCGATGAAGGTGATGAACCCGATCACCGCCGAGCGCGCCGGCAAGGTCACCGCGATCCTGGTCGAGGACGGCCAGCCGGTCGAGTTCGACCAGCCGCTGGTCGTCATCGAGTAAGCCCATGGCCATCAAGAAGATCCTGATCGCCAATCGCGGCGAAATCGCGCTGCGCATCCACCGTGCGGCGCACGAGATGGGCATCAAGACGGTCGCGGTGCATTCGACCGCCGATGCCGACGCTATGCACGTGCGCCTCGCCGACGAGGCGGTGTGCATCGGCCCGCCGCCTGCGGGGCAGAGCTATCTCAACATTGCCAACATCATTTCGGCCGCGGAAATCAGCCAGGCCGATGCGATCCATCCGGGCTATGGCTTCCTGTCGGAAAACGCCAAGTTCGCCGAGATCGTCGAGGCGCACAAGATCATCTGGATCGGCCCCAAGCCCGAACATATCCGCACGATGGGCGACAAGGTCGAGGCAAAGAAGACCGCCGGAGCCCTGGGCATGCCGCTCGTCCCCGGATCGGACGGTGCGATCAAGGATATCCACGAGGCCAAGATCATCGCCGCATCGATCGGCTATCCGGTGCTGATCAAGGCGGCATCGGGCGGCGGCGGACGCGGCATGAAGGTCGTGCCGTCCGAAGACCAGCTCGAGACGCTGATGCAGCAGGCGGGCAGCGAGGCCAAGTCGGCCTTCGGCGACGACACCGTCTATATGGAAAAATATCTCGGCAACCCACGCCATATCGAGTTCCAGATCTTCGGCGACGGCAAGGGCAATGCCATTCATCTCGGCGAGCGCGACTGTTCGTTGCAGCGCCGCCACCAGAAGGTGCTCGAGGAAGCCCCCTCGCCGGTCATCACGCCGGAGGAGCGGGCGCGCATGGGCGGCGTCGTCACCAAGGCGATGGCGGACATGGGCTATCGCGGCGCGGGCACGATCGAGTTCCTCTGGGAAAATGGCGAATTCTATTTCATCGAGATGAATACCCGGCTTCAGGTCGAGCATCCGGTGACCGAGGCGATCACCGGAGTCGATCTGGTGCGCGAGCAGATCCGCATTGCCGAAGGGCACCCGCTCTCGGTCCGCCAAGAGGATGTCGAGTTTCGCGGCCATGCCATCGAATGCCGCATCAATGCCGAGGACCCGCGCACCTTCGCGCCCTCGCCCGGCCTGGTCAGCTATTACCACCCGCCCGGCGGCATGCACGTGCGCGTCGATAGCGGGCTGTATGCAGGCTACAAGATACCGCCCTATTACGACAGCATGATCGCCAAGCTGATCGTCTATGGCCGTACCCGCCAGGGCTGCATCATGCGGCTGAAGCGCGCGCTCGAGGAATTCGTGGTGCAGGGCGTCAAGACGACCATCCCGCTGCACCAGGCTTTGCTCGACGAACCCGATTTCCTCTCGGGCGAATATACGATCAAGTGGCTCGAGCAATGGCTGGCCGAGCTGGAGGCCGAGGAAAAGGCCTGACCTGCCAAGGACCTATGCTGCACCGCACAATTTTCCGTTGAAACGCGGTGCGGCATTGGTCATATTGGCGCGATGGATACAAACAAGACCGTGCTGGAAGCCATCGCGCTGCGCAAATGCCTCGAGGCGACCTATAACCGGCAGCGCATCCGGCTTGCGCCGCACATCCTGTATACAAAGCACGACCAGTTGTATCTGGATGGCGTCACGCTGGAACGCGACGGCAAGCCGCCGCGCGAACTCAAGGTCGGGGCTTTCAAGCTCGACGGTCTGGTCGATATTGCGCTGACCGATCACGCGTTCGATCTGCAGCCGGTGTTCAACCCCGACGAGGAACGCTACCAGGGCAAGACGCTGTTTGCGGTCGAGATGGCGTAGTCTTCCCTCTGCCCAATTTCGTCACCCCCGCGCAGGAGGGGATCCCGCTTCCTTCTCCAGCATGAGCGCAAAAGCGGGATTCCCGCGTTCGCGGGAATGACAGCGATTGGTTTCCGGGTGCGTTGAGCGTTACTGCTTTTCGACGCTCAGCGACGCCTCGTCGATCGTCAAGCTCAGGCGGCGCGGATCGCGCTGGTTCTCGATCAGGAAGACATGCGGGCCGCTGCTTGCCAGGATCGCATCCATGGCGCGTTCGATCGGGATTTCCACCTTCGGAATGCGCGCGCAATCGCAGGCGATCAGGACCCTGTCCCTGGCGATCCGTGTCACCGTGATCGTCACTCCGGATTGCGATGAACCCCGCGCATCCGAAATGATATCGCCGCGGTAGATGCCCGCGACCAGATCGGCGAGATCGGGCTTGCGCTCGGGCGCGGCGGCAGAGGCGGTGGAAAGCGAAACGAGCGCTGCAAGCAGCATCGCGAAAGAGCTGGAAATCCGACGCGCCATGGCCTTCCCCCATCCAATCTGATGCGGGAGACTATACGAATTTCCACAGCAACGCACGGGAAATGCCCGAAGGCGCTACTTGCCCGCGACGCGCTCCACCTCGGCCATCACGCGCAGCACGTTGCCGCTCCAGATCTTTTCGACATCCTCGCGCGACAGGCCACGCGCCAGCAGCGCCTCGGTAATCTTCGGTATCTGACTGATCTGGTTGAGCCCGATCACGCCGCCGCCGCCATCCCAGTCCGCACCGATGCCGACATGATCGACGCCGACCAGATCGATGCAGTGGAAGATCGCCTGCATGTAGCGGTCGAAATCGGTATCGGAAGGCGGCTCGGCCACGTTCGCCTCGGCCCATTGGCGCATCAGTGCAGCCCGCTCGGAGGGCGGCAGGCTGTCTGCCTCCTTCATGCGCGGACGCAGCGCGTCCACCGTCGGACGCGGCTTGTTGGGCGAGAGGAACAGGCTGTTGATCTGGATCACCCCGCCCTTCGCGGCCAGTGCCTTGATCCGCGCATCGTCGACATTGCGGGGATGATCGTGAAGCGCCCTGGGCCCGGAATGGGAAAGGATGATCGGCGCACGCGACAGTTCCAGCAACTGGTCGAACGTGCTGTCCGCCGCGTGGCTGCCATCAATGATGATGCCCAGCCGGTTCGCCTCGCGCACCCAGTCCCTGCCGAGCTCACTGAGGCCGCCATGTACCGCCTCGCCATTGGTCGAATCGGCAAGCTGGTTGGTTCCATTGTGCACCGGCCCCGCCATGCGCAGCCCCAACTGGTAGAAGGCATCGAGATTGGCGATGTCATTGCCCAGCGGATAGCTGTTCTCCATCGACAGATAGACCACGCGCTGCCCGGAAGCTGCGATGCGCCTGGCATCCGATGCCCGGGTGGCAATGGCAAAACTTTGCGGATTTGCAGCCACGAAATCGTGGATCTGGTGCAGGCGCTTCAGCGCATGTGCCAGCGCCACCGCGTAGCCGCGCGCATCATTTGGCCCCTGGGCGGTATAAATGACCCAGAAGCCGCCATCGAGGCCGCCTTCGATCATGCGTGGCAGATCGACCTGTGTCCCGTCCTGCGCGACATCGTGCCGATCGGTGATCTGCCAGCCGGGCTGATCGAAATTGGCTGGGCTGTCGAGATGCGTGTCCAGCGTCAGGATCGCCTGATGGATGGCGGCCGGATCTTCCGGTGCCTGGGCCGAAGCGGTGCCTGCCACACAGGCCAGGACCAGCAACGGCAAATGTCTGAATCTCATGATGCTCCCTTCAGTCGGCGAGCGCAGCAGCCCGCTTGCGCCAATCGGCCGCCAGTTGCGGAAGATCGGCCAGCTTGCGCACTGCTTCGGGCTCTGCCTTGTACTGGCCACCGACGAGCAGACGGAACACCCTGTCCACTGTCCAGGCCGAGGGGCCCGGTTCGACCAGCCGCATGACATCACCCGCTTGCACCAGCCCTGATTCAAGCACACGATAATAGAAACCGCAACGCGCAGTCCGCACAATTTCTGCCATGACCGACTGCTTGCCCGAAACGCCGAAGCGGTGATCCAGCTTCCAGCAGGGCTGGCGCCCTTTTGTCAGTTCGACCAGTGCCTGCCCCAGGCGGAAGCGGTCACCGATGCGCAACTCGCTCTCCACCAGCCCGCGCGTCGATATATTCTCGCCAAAGGCGCCGGGTTTCTGCAGCAATTTGTGCGAATTCAGCCTCTGCTGCCAAAAGGGATAATGATCGTAAGGATAATGGTGAATGGCCATGTCCGGCCCGCCATGATGCACCGGATCGGCGACTTGATCGCCTTCAAAACCGAGCTCGTTCAGCATCAGGGGGCCAGTAATCGGCTGGCGCGCGATAGCGCTCATCGTGCCGTCTTCACGAAAAGGGCGGGGCTTGCCAATCAGCAGCGCCAATACACGGACCGCTTGCGAACTCATGCACTTGCACAATACGCTGATGCCAGGCAGCGTGCAATGCAATTCCTTCATTTTGGGGCAACGCACAGCTTTTTTCTGAATGGCTGTTCATCTTGCGGTTAAGCTGACGGTCAGACTGTGGCTGATAGTCGTGATTGCCTATACCCAGTCCTGTGCCGCGTGGTTGCCGACACGATTGCCCAGGCCATTATCGAAAGGTCGATTTTGGTCATGCCACCAATCTATCGAGTGCAACCCGTTCCCGCCCAATCGTTTCAACCTGCTTTGCGAGCATCCAACGGCAGGTATCGGTTCGCGCCGCTGGCGCTGGCCGTACTGGCCGCTGCGGGGCTGCTGCTCTCGCCGCACGAAGCCAGCGCCGCCGATCTGCAACGCTCCGGCGCACAGGATGGCCTCCTTGCTGTCACCGGGCTTGAACCTGCCGCCCAGCAACGTGAGGGCCGCCGGGGTGGAGGCGAGTTTCGCGGGCAACGCGGCGGGGGAGGCGGAGGCCGCGAGTTCAGGGGCGGCGGCGGACGCGAAATGCGCGGGCAGTCGCGCAACAATATCGGATCGGCGCGGATCGATACGCCGCGTGAATTCCGCCAGGAACGCCGTGCCGACCGTCAGGACTTTCGTCAGGAGCGTCGTGGCGACCGCCAGGACCTGCGCCGCGAACAGCGCGGCGACCTGCGGGATTTCCGTCAGGAACGCCGCAGCGACCGTCAGGATTTCCGCGACGGCACCGTAACCCGGCCCGAATTTCGAGCCGATCGGCGCGATGATCGCCGCGATTTCCGCAGGGACCAGCGGGGCGATCTGCGGGAATTCCGTCGTGATCGCCGCGATGATCGCCGAGATTTCCGCGCCGACCGTCGCGACGACCGCAGGGACTTTCGCGATAACCGTCGCGACTGGGATCGCCGGGGATATGCCGGGCGGGGCTGGGACGGACGCGATTGGGACAGACGTGACTGGAACGGCCGGGGATGGGATCGCGGCTGGCGCAATGATCGCCGCTATGACTGGTATGGCTGGCGCGCCCGCAACCGTGCGTTCTTCAATGCAGGCCGCTATTATCCACCGGTGCGCGGCTGGAACTATCGCCGTATCGGCATAGGCTTCACGCTCGGCGCCCCGTTTTTCGGCAGCAGCTTCTGGATCAACGATCCCTGGGCCTATCGCCTGCCGCCAGCTTATGGCCAGTATCGCTGGGTGCGCTATTACGGCGATGTCCTGCTCGTCGACATCTATACCGGTCAGGTGGTGGACGTGATCAACGACTTCTTCTGGTAAGCTCGGCCGACCCAAGGCTGCGACCGGAAGCGACTGCTGGCGGCGGGTTGACAGGTCCGGGCGCACGCCGCATCCCGTGCCCCATGATTACCGAGCTCCTTCATCGGCGGGAACTGGCGAAGATCGGACGGGACGTCGGCGAACGCCTTGACGCCCATCGCCGGGTACAGCGCATCAGCTTCGACGATGTGCAGGTGCCGATGCAGATCTATTGCTATCAGGACTTCATGACACCCGCCGAATGCGGCGACATGATCCGGATGATCGATGCCGACGCAATTCCTTCCGAACTGTATCGCGCCGGCACCGCAGCGGACGAAAGCGACTTTCGCACCAGCTACAGCTGCAACCTTGATCGCTGGCACCCCGATGTCCTGCGCATCGACGATCGCATCTGCGGACTGACCGGGATCGATTCTCGCCGTGGCGAGACCCTGCAAGGGCAGCGTTATGCCGTGGGCCAGCAGTTCAAGGCCCATCACGACTATTTCCATACCGACCAGCCCTATTGGCAGAAGGAACGCAACAAGGGCGGTCAACGCAGCTGGACGGCGATGGTGTTCCTGAACGAACCTCAGAGTGGCGGGGAGACCGAGTTTCCGCAGCTATCGTTCAAGATGCTCCCGCGCACCGGCATGCTGCTGATCTGGAACAATATGGGACCCGATGGAAAGCCCAATCCCCATATGCTGCACAGCGGCAATCCGGTCACAGCCGGAACCAAATATATCATCACCAAATGGTTCCGCAGGGGATTCTGGGTCTGAACCGGGGGCGGCCCGTCCGGTCAGGGCCGGAACGCGCCGCCTGCAGCCGGGCAGGCCGCATCATCGGTCGTTATAGGCAAGCACCGTCACTCGGCCGACCTTGTAGCCGCGCTGGCGCATCTCCTTGACATAATCCTTGTCGGCATCGGCCAGTTCGACTTCATATTCTTCCCAGGCGTCTGCCTTGTCTTCGCGATCGGTCGCGCGCTTGAGATCGCTGGTCAGTTCCTTTTCTGCCTCGTTGATGTCAGCGACATAATTGTACCAGGACTGGTTGTAGACGCCCTGCACCGGCTCGGCTCGGATGACGGGCGCCTGATGCCCCTCGCGAGCGGGCAGCGCCTGGGCCGGCAAGGCGAGGATCGCCATGGGCAACGTGCCTGCAAGGGCATTTCGGATCAGCTTGCTCATCGATTGTCTCCTTCGAGCGCCCCCGGACCTCACCAACGCACCGCATGGCGATTGAGACGGCTGGCGGGCATCGACTGGGCGCCGAGTGCGGGCAATCCGCCGCGAAAGGCCGGGTGACGCGTAAATTTTCGACGCGCATGCCACTTTCCATGAACATTTTTCTTCATCTGGCGTTCATCACGAGCCTTCCCTACTTTTCATCGGGTGCGGCTCGTCTATATTGACCGTTGCTTCAGGGCGCATGTCGCCGAGCAAAAGGAGAGTTCATGTCCAGATTGAATGCACTGCGCTATGCTGGCGTCCTGGCCGGCGTCGCGTTGCTGGCCGCCTGCTCGGGTGGCAGCGAAACCCCCAAGGCCGAAGAAGAGGCCGCCGCTCCGGCTGCTGACGCTGGTGCCGAAACCCCCGCCGCAACGCCGGCTGCTGCCGAGGCCCCCGCTGCGGACAACACCGACACCCTGGATGGCAAGAAGTTTGCCGATTTCACCGGCAACGCTGCTGAAGGCGAGAAGGTCTTCGTCCAGTGCAAGACCTGCCACGTGAAGGAAGCCGGCCAGAACCGCGTTGGTCCGTCGCTCGCCGGTATCGTCGGTCGTGCCGCCGGTTCGGTCGAAGGCTTCAACTATTCGCCCGCCAACAAGAACAGCGGCATCACCTGGACCCCGGAAAAGCTGTTCCAGTATCTGGAAAAGCCCGCCCGCGTGGTTCCGGGCACCAAGATGGTGTTCGCCGGCATCCCCGACGCGCAGAAGCGCGCCGACCTGATCGCCTATCTGCAGCAGCCCTGATCGATCGCGATCGGGCTTTTGCCGAAACAGAAAGGCCGCTCCTTCGGGAGCGGCCTTTTTTGTTGGGCGGAAGAATGCGGCTTCACCGTCACACTTGATCGTCACCCCCCGCGAAGGCGGGGGTCCCGCTTCCTGTTCAAAGCCAAATGACGAAGCGGGATTCCCGCTTTCGCGGGAATGACGAGGGTCGTTCGAAAGCGCTCAGGCAGCCATTTCCCGCCGCGCCAGCTCGCATTGCGACCAGATGTCGCTCAGCGCGTGGAGCAGCTTGTCGCAATCGCCATCGCTGTGCACCGGCGAGGGCGTGATGCGCAGCCGCTCGGTCCCCTTGGGCACGGTGGGATAGTTGATCGGCTGCACGTAGATGCCGTGATTCTCCAGCAGCCAGTCGCTGATGCGCTTGCACTTGTGCGGATCGCCGACCATCACCGGGATGATGTGGCTGGGATTGTCGAGATGGGGAATGCCCATCAGGTCCAGCCGCTTGCGCACCTTGGCGACGCGTTCCTGGTGGCGCGCACGTTCCATCTGGCTGGCTTTCAGATGGCGGATGCTGGCCGTCGCCCCGGCGGCAAGCGCGGGCGGAAGTGCGGTCGTGAAGATGAAGCCGCTGGCAAAGCTCCGGACGAAATCGCACAGCGCGGCCGAGGCGGCGATATAGCCGCCCATCACGCCGAACGCCTTGCCCAAAGTGCCCTCGATCACGGTGATCCGGTCCATCAGGCCTTCGCGTTCGGCAATGCCGCCGCCGCGCGGGCCATAGAGCCCGACCGCATGGACTTCGTCGATATAGCTCATCGCGCCGTGCTTTTCGCACACGTCGAGAATCTCCGCGATCGGCGCGATATCACCGTCCATCGAATAGACGCTTTCGAACGCCACCAGCTTGGGGCGTCCCGGCGCAATACCTGCGAGCAGGCGATCGAGATCTTCGGGGTCATTGTGCTTGAACTTGTGGCATTCGGCGCGGCTATGGCGGATGCCCTCGATCATTGAGGCATGGTTGCCCGCGTCCGACAGCACGACGCAATTGGGCAGCTTGGCCGCCAGCGTGCCGAGCGCCGCCCAGTTCGAGACATAGCCCGAGGTGAACAGCAGCGCGGCTTCCTTGCCGTGGAGATCGGCGAGCTCGGCCTCGAGCAGCACATGGTGATGGTTGGTGCCCGAAATGTTGCGCGTGCCGCCTGCGCCGGCGCCGCACTGGTCGAGCGTGTCGTGCATCGCTTTGAGCACATCGGGATGCTGGCCCATGCCGAGATAGTCGTTCGAGCACCAGACGGTGACCTCGTCGGTCCCCTCATCGGTATAGCGCGTGGCGTGCGGAAAGCGGCCGCGATGGCGTTCCAGCTCGGCGAAGATGCGATACCGCCCCTCGTCGCGGATCGTATCGATTTCGCTCTGGAAAAACCCCTCATAGTCCATAACCACTCTCCTTCTTATCCCTTGCGCGCGTCGGGCAGGGCCCAGCGCCACAGCGCGCCGTCGCGAAACGGTAGCGCCAGAAACAGGTGCTCGAGCGCGCCGAGCGCTGCGAGCGTGAACACCAGGGTCGCGCTGACCGCGGCAAAGCTGTCGTCGGGGGCTGCGAGCGCACGAGCGCCCAGCCACAGCGACAGCGCCGCGAGCGCGACCAGGCTGAAGGCCAGCGCACCATGCAGGCGGCGCGGGCCGAAATAGGTCTTCAGATATTCCAGATGCCCCGGCATGATCTCGTCGCTCATGTTCGGCACGCCGACGAACAGGTTGAGCTTGGCCGAAAGGCGCAGCGCGAAGAGCAGGCTGAAGATCACCGCGCCGGTGGGATTGGCGCTGTTCCAGGTGAGCGAGACCAGCATCACCATGACGACCGCGATCGCCAGTTCGTGATGGATCAGCGTTGCCGCCGCATCGGCAAAGCGCCGCCAGCCGCGCGCATGTGGATCGCTCGCGGTGCGGCGGGGCCCGGCGACGATGCCGGTGAGGAAGGTCAGTTCGAGCCAGCCCCAGATGACCAGCGCCGCGCCGAAGCTGATATAGGCGTCGAGCAGTTGCGGCCCTGCGGCATCATGACCGTGCGCCGCCCAGACGATGACGCACAGGCAGATGCCCGCGGCAAATCCGGCCCAGCTCAGGCTCCGCGCAAAGGTCGCCTTGCCGCGATTGGCCAGCCAGGCGACCACGCCCGTGCTGCCGAACCAGGCCAGCAGCACGATGAACGCAGGCAGGATATGGCCGTGCAGGCTCATGCGCTTACCAGGCCGGCTGCAGGCGGATGGTGGCAGGCAGCGCATTGGGCTTGCCGGGCATGAAATACATGCGCGCAAACGCCGTGCCCGCGCCGATCATGCCGCCAGCACGCTGCATCAGCCCGCCAATACCGCCGCGCGCCTTGCCCGCCGCAATCCGGTCCGAAGCCAGACGCAGCTTTTCCATCTGCGCGCGCAGCGCCGGATTGTCGGTATCGATCTCGACCGGGAAGACCTGGCGGCTGATCGCGGTGCAGATGTCGAACACGCGGTAATCGTAATCAGTCGGGTCGACGCCGAGCGCCGCATGAAAGACCGGACGACTGTGATCGCGCACGTACATGGTCGCATAGACCGACAGGATGAAGAACTTGATCCAGTAACGGTTGAGACCCGTCAGCAGCTTGGGGTCCGCATGCAGCAGCATCGCGAAGGCCTCGCCATGGCGGAACTCGTCATTGCACCATTGTTCGAACCAGTTGAAGATCGGGTGGAAGCGGTTTTCCGGGTTGCGCGCCAGATGCCGGTAGATCGCGATATAGCGCGCATAGCCGATCTTCTCGGACAGATAGACCGCATAGAAAATGAACTTCGGCTTGAAGAAGGTATATTTCTTGGTCTTGGTGAGGAACGACAGGTCGATTCCGATCCCGGCATCCTTGAGCACCTCGTTGATGAACCCGGCATGGCGGCTCTCGTCGCGCGCGAGCAGCTTGAACAGCTTCTTGACGTCGGGATTCTTGGTCCGCTTGGCGATCTCGGCATAGAGGATGCAGCCAGAAAATTCGGATGTCAGCGAGCTCACCAGAAAATCGATGAACTCGCGGCGCAGCGCCGGTTCCAGCGATTCGATGACGCCGTCGAACGATTCACTGCGGCGGAAATGCGCCTTGTTCGGGTCGCCCTCCATGTCCGCCATCAGCTGGTCCCATTCGGCGCGTACCAGGCTGACGTCGATCGCATCGAGCGCGTCGAAATCGGTGGTGTAGAAACGCGGGCTCAGCACCGTCTCCTGCGTCGCCAGCTCCATGGTGTCGGGCGCATCGGGCAGATTCGCCCGGCCTGCTGCCTTTACCTTTGTCTGCATGTTCATCGCACCACTCCCGTTGTATCCTTGAACATCTGCGCTCACCACCGGCTGGTGGTGAAGCTGACCTCGTACAGTTCCTTCAACTCGCCAAACGCGGTCAGCTTGGTCCATGCGCGCAGCAATGGACCCGCCGGCTGCACTGTCGCCATGCGCTGGATCAAAATGGACTCGCCAAATCCGACAATGATCGGATCGCCATGCACGCGCACCTTGTCGCCCGGCTGGATGGCGACATCGCCGTCCAGTTCGACATGCGCGTGGAAATGCGCCTCGCTCTGCTCCACCTGGATGCGGCAGGGCGTATCGAACGATGGCTGGCGCAGCAGGCCGATCATTTCAGAAGCGCCTCGAAGGTCGCGCGGTTGGTCGGCCCGAACGCGCCCAGTTCGACCACGCGGTTGGTCGCGGTATCGGTGAGCGAGAGCGATCCGTCGCTCCAGTGGTTGAGCTCGTACGGCGCATCCATCGGAATGCCGCGCACATGCCGACCCCGGCCCATGCCGCGCAGGACGCCGCGGATGAAGCCGCTGCCCTCTTCGCCATAGACATGCACCGTCTGACCGGTGACGGCATCGGTCACGAGCACCTTGCCGTTCTGCGCATCGGCAAAGCGCAGGACGCGCGACTTGATCGCGGTCGCGGCTTCCGCCGCGCGCACGTCGCTGGCAGACGGCGAGGGTGCGATCCAGCCCAGCTGCGTCGCGCTGGTCAGCGCCAGGGTGAACAGCACCACGCCGCACGCCATCATCAGCGCGCCTCTGGGCACCGTGTTTTCATGACTATGGCCGTGGCCACCGTGCGAATGGTGGTTGTGGCTGGACGATGCGCTGGTCATGCGATGGCTCCCTGAAGATGCGCGGGGACTCCCTCACCCGCTGCGACACTGGCCTGTTGCGCGCGGTCCACCGGTGCAATGGCGGCGACAGCCCGCGCCAGCCGCTCGCCGACCACCGCTGCGTCGGGCAGCGCACGCAGCATGGGTTCGGGATGGCCGAGCTTCCATGGACGGGCATGCGGCCAGAGCACCAGATAGCCCAGCTTATGCGGGCCGATCAGCTGCAGCGCCAGATCGCCTTCGACCGGCCCCAGCGCGCGCAGATTGGCGCCACCGATCTTCGTGAGCGGCAGGTTGATGCACATGTTGAGCGCCACGCCGATGCGCAATACCACGCGCTTGCTGGTCAGGGTGTAGACGGTGGTGCGTGCCACGGCCCAGGCAAAGAGCATCAGCAGCCCGACGCCCAAGGCCCCTGCAATCACCGTGGCGATCACTCCGCTGGTGCTGCCATTGTAGATGGCGAGCGCGACGAGCGCGATGAAATACAGCCCGACGATTCGCGTGGCAAAGGCACTGCGCGCCAGCAACCGCCAGTCGGGCGAACCCTGCCACAGCAGGACCTCACCCTGCGGGAGCTCGCCGGGGAGACCCCGGACGGGCTCGTCGTCATATTCCGTGATCATATCAGCGGCTCCTGCCGGGCGCGGTTGGCGTAAAGATAGCCGCCGCCGAAATAGCCCGAGATCTTGTCTTCCTCGTAGCGGCTGATCTGGCCCGGGGTTTCGACCTGCGGGCAGCCGGAGAACTGCGCGGCGTTGATCGCATCGACGACGATCTGGCGCGCAGACTTGCGGATCTTGGCCATCATCATCGGCGCGAGCGCATGTACGCCCTCGGCGGTGACGACTTCCAGATAGCGCACCTGATGCTCCGAACGATCGACCCAGATTTCCGCCACGGTGCCCGCGACCGCGCCATCGGCGCCGATGACGGTCATGCCGCGCGGATCAGGATCGCCGCGTGCGATCGAGAAGCTCGGCTCCAGCGCCATCGGCACGATGCGGTTGTTGCCGAACGCGTCGATATCGGGAAGACGGCTGCGCTCGGCATAGGCGGCGGGGCCGATGCAGTCGGTCAGCGGATTGCCGGTGGGCACATAGGGCGCACCGGGGAACGGGCTGACCCGGCGTCCGGCGATCTCGAACGGTTCCTTGCCGATCGTGGGCGTCGAGACCGTGCCGCGGCCGAAGGGCAGCTTGAAGGTCTTGGGCGCCGCATGCAGCAACGGCCCGCCCATGCCCAGCGAACGGCCGGTCAGGTCGTCCTCGAGCGGGAAGCCCTCGCGCCGGTCCTCGCGCCGGAGATAATAGATGAGACCGATGAAAAACAGCACGAACGCCCAGAAAGCGATCGATGCGACATCGATATTGCCCACGATATTGCCGTTAAACATGGCGCTTCCTTCTCTCTTTCAAGCCGTTCATGTCGGAAATTCGGTAAGGCCGAACCGCTGGGGCGGTGCGGCAGGATCGAGGCCCTGGCCCCCGACAAGCGGGCCGAGCACGATCATGGTGACGAGCAGCAGGATGATTTCGATCAGATACACGGTGCCATAGCCGGTGGCGCGATAGGCCAGCGTCTCGCCGATGCGGTCCGCGAGCGCGAGCGAGGAGACGGCATCACGGATCAGCCCGCCTGCCGCCACCGCCAGGCCCGATGCACTGGCCTGCACAGCACCCCAGGCTCCGAGCGCGAGGCCCGACCCCTTGTGCTTGCCACTGCCGGCGATTCCCATGATCGCGCTCAATGTGCCGACCGAGAACAGGCCTGCGCCAAGGCCGATGGTCAGCGCGCCCGAAAAGACAAGAAAGCTCGCGTCCAGCGGCGCTGCGAACAGGATCATCGCAAAGGCCAGCATACCGATCGCCGCGCCGAAGCCTGCAAGCCGCAGCGGATCGGAACCGTGGCCTAGACGCCGCGCGGCAAAGGCAAAGGCGACGAGCATGCCGAACGCCCAGAGCCCGGTCAGCGAGGTCGTCGATCCCACCGACATGCCGAGCACCTCGCCGCCAAACGGCTCGAGCAGCACGTCCTGCATGCTGAAGGCCGCCGTTCCGCAACCGATGGCGAGCAGCAGCCGGGCATTGCGCGCCTCGGAGGTGAACTCGCGCCACACCACCGAGAATTTCGGCGTCTCGCGCTCGGGCCGGGTGGTCGAAGGCGCGCGCGCCTCCTGCTTCCACAGCGCGATGATGTTGAGCGCCATGGTGAACATCGCCGCGCCCTGGACGATCGCGACCAGCCTTGTGGCACTGAAATCGGCGAGCAGCGAGCCCATCACGAAGGCCGCACCCATCATGCCGACGAGCAGCATCACGAACATCAGCGCCACGACACGCGGGCGGCTGTCTTCAGGCGCAAGGTCGGTAGCGAGCGCGAGGCCTGCGGTCTGCGTGGTGTGCATGCCGAGGCCGGTGAGCAGGAACGCGAGCGCGCCTGCGATGAGCCCCACGGTAAACGTATCGGGCCTCGACAGCAGCAGCAGCGCAAAGGGCATGATCGCCAGCCCGCCGAACTGGAGCAGCGAGCCGAACCAGATATAGGGCACCCGCCGCCAGCCGAGCATCGACTTGTGATGATCCGACTTGTGGCCGATCAGCGCGCGGAAGGGGGCTACCAGCAGCGGGATCGCGATCATCAGCGCCACCAGCCAGGCCGGCGTGCCCAGCTCGACGATCATCACGCGATTGAGCGTGCCGTTGAGCAGCACCGTCGCCACGCCCACCGTCACCTGGAACAGCGAGAGCCGCAGAAGACGGCCCATCGGCAATTCGGCGCTCGCCGCATCGGCGAACGGCAGGAACTGCGTTCCAAGTCCGGCAAAGAACCGGGTCGAGGCGCTTGCCAGGCTCATCCGCGCGCCAGCATCATCGCGTGGCTGGTATAGAAGCCGCTGACAATGCGTTCGCTCGCGGCGATGCCATGGCTGGGGAGACGCTGGGCAAGCAGTCTCTGCAGCTTCCATTCGGCCACCGGCACGATCGCGGGTGCGCGATCGGATTTGGGAAAGAGTTTCCCGGTGGCATGCATCGCCGCGAGCAAGGGTGTCCGCGGTGCGAAAGTGAAGGCGATCGACGGCGCACGGTCGGCCAGAGCCGCCAGCACATCGACGATATCGCCGGTTTCATAATGTATGAGCGAGTCCATCGCGACGACATGGTCGAACTGGCCCAGCTGCGGATCGAGCATGTCGCCCACCCGCCAGTCGATCGTCAGGCCGGACGGCGCACGCTCGCGGGCCACGTCGACCAGACCGGCCGAGATGTCGATCGCGACCACCTCGGCCCCCAGTTGCGCCGCGGCAACGGCAAGCGCGCCGGTACCGCAACCGGCATCGAGGATGCGCTTGCCCTTGAGGTCATAGGGCAGCCAGTCGAGCAGCATCGCCCGCATCCGGTCGCGCCCGGCGCGCACGGTGGCGCGAATGCCGCTGACCTTGGTGTCCGAGGTCAGGTCGACCCAGTTCTGCCGCGCGGTGCGGTCGAAATAATCCTCCAGCCGCCCGCGATAGGCGTCATAGGTGGAGCGGGGCGCGTGGCTCGCCATCATTCGAAGCCCAAGAATTCGAAGATGTCGCGATCCTTCATCGGCATCGCATCGAGCGCATCGGTGCCCGCCCAGAGCGTTGCGGCGAGGCGCAGATATTCGTTCTTCACCGCTTCGATCTCGGGGGTCGAATCCATCTCGAAGATCGTGCATTTCTTGAGGCGGCTGCGACGGATCGCGTCGAGATCGGGGAAATGCGCGAGGCGCTTGAGGCCCGTGGCATCGTTGAACCGGTCGATCTCGTCGGTCGCAGCCGAGCGGTTGGCGATGACGCCCGCCATGCGGACCTCGTAATTCTTCGACTTGGCCTTGATGGCCGCGACGATGCGGTTCATCGCAAAAATGCTGTCGAAATCGTTCGCGGCCACGACGACAGCGCGCTCGGCATGCTGCAGGGGCGCTGCAAAACCGCCGCACACCACATCGCCCAGCACATCGAAGATCACCACATCGGTATCCTCGAGGAGATGGTGCTGTTTCAGCAGCTTGACCGTCTGGCCGACGACATAACCGCCGCAGCCGGTGCCCGCAGGCGGACCGCCTGCCTCGACGCACATCACGCCGTTGAAGCCTTCGAACATGTAATCCTCGGGCCGCAGTTCCTCGTGGTGGAAGTCGACGGTTTCGAGCACGTCGATCACCGTCGGCATCAGCTTCTTGGTGAGCGTGAAGGTGCTGTCATGCTTGGGATCGCAGCCGATCTGCAGCACGCGCTTGCCGAGCAGCGAGAGGGCAGCGGACAGGTTCGACGAGGTGGTCGACTTGCCGATGCCGCCCTTGCCATAGATGGCGAACACCTTGGCGCCGGTAATCTCGTCACGCGGGTCGAGCGCAACCTGGGTGCTGCCCTCGCCAAAGGCTGGTGGCGCTCCGCCATGGTCCAAAAGGCTCATATCGTCTCTCCCGTCATTCTGCTGCAATCAGGCCTTCAAGCCTGTCCTCGATATCGTCGGCGGCAGCGCGGAGCGCCGCCAGGGTTGCGGCATCCGGTTCCCAAAGCCGGCGGTCGCATGCCTCGAGCAGCCGTTCCGCCACCCGGGCCGAGGCCTTGGGGTTGAGCGTGGCAAGCCGCGCGCGCATTTCTGCATCGAGCACATAGGTCTCGCTGATCTGCTGATAGACCCAGGGGGCGACCTGCCCGGTGGTGGCCGACCAGCCCATCGTCGTGGTCACGTGCCCCTCGATCTGGCGCACGCCCTCAAAGCCGTGACGCAGCATGCCTTCATACCATTTCGGGTTGAGCATGCGGGTGCGCGTCTCGCGGTCGATCTGTTCTGCGAGCGTGCGGACCTTGGCCGCGCCTTCGGTGGCATCGACGATATAGACCGGTGCGGCCTTGCCGCCGCGTGCCCGCGTCACCGAGCGACTGACCCCGCCCAGTGCATCAACATATTGATCGATGTCGGTGACGCCGAGTTCAACCGAATCGAGATTCTGATAGGTGAATTCGACCGAGGCGAGCGCGGTTTCGAGCAATTCGCGCTGCTTCATCGGTGCGCCCGAGCGGCCATAGGCATAGCCCTTGTGCGTCTCGAACGCCTCGGCCAGCTCGTCGGGATCGGCCCAGGCGCCGCCGTCGATCATCATGTTGACCTGTGCGCCATAGGCCCCTTCGGCGTTGGAAAAGACGCGCAGCGCCGCGGTCTCCATGTCGCAGCCCATTTTCGCGGCATGGGCCAGCGAATGCTTGCGGATGAAGTTAAGCAGCTCGGGTTCTTCAGCCGTCGAGGCCAGCCAGGCGGCTTCGGCAATCATCCGCGTCTGCAGCGGCAGCAGGTCGCGGAACACGCCCGAGAGCGTGGCCACGACATCAATGCGCGGGCGGCCCAGCTCTGCGAGCGGGATGAGTTCGGCACCGGCAAGGCGGCCATAGGTGTCGAACCGCGGCCGCGCGCCCATCAGGTGCAGCGCCTGCGCAACCTGGGTGCCTTCGGACTTGAGATTGTCGGTGCCCCACAGCACCATCGCGATGCTTTCCGGCAATGGCTCGCCCGCCTCGACATGCCGGGCAAGCAGCGCATCGGCCTGGGCCGCGCCGGTCACACAGGCGAACGCGCTGGGGATGCGGAACGGGTCGAAGCCGTGGGTGTTGCGTCCGGTCGGCAGAACCTCGGGATTGTGCAATATGTCACCGCCGGGCGCGGGGCGGACATAGCCGCCGTCGAGCGCATGGATCAGCGCACCGAGTTCGTCATTGGCGGCAAGCTTCGCATCGAGCTCGGCCCGGCCAGCACCGCCATCGGCAGCAGTCAGCGCATCGAGAAACGCCTCGCGCTCCTCGCCTTCGGGCTGGCTGCCCAGCACATGCAGGCCGAACGGGATCAGTGCGCGTTCGAGCTCGTAGAGATTGCCTGCCAGCGCGGCGATGTCGCTGCCGTCGATGTCGAGCGCGGTCGCAGCATCGCGGATCATCAGTTCGAGCGCGGCGCGTTCGACGCCCTCGCCCGCGAGCGCGCGCCAGCGTTCGACCAGCGCCTTGAGGTCGGAAAAGCCCTTGTACAGACCGGCCTGGGCGAGCGGCGGGGTGAGATACGACACGATGGTCGCACCCGAGCGCCTCTTGGCGATGATCGCTTCGGACGGGTTGTTGGCGGCATAGAGGTAGAAGTTCGGAATGGCGCCCAGCAGACGATCGGGCCAGCAATCGCCCGAAAGCCCCGCCTGCTTGCCCGGCATGAATTCGAGCGCGCCGTGCGTGCCGTAATGCAGCAGTGCATCGGCGCGGAATTCCTCGCGAATCCAGCGATAGAAGGCGGCAAAGGCATGCGTCGGGGCGAAATCGCCATCAAACAGCAGCCGCATCGGGTCGCCTTCATAGCCGAAGCTGGGCTGCACGCCGACGAACACATTGCCGAACTGCTTGCCGAGCACATGGATCGACCAGCCATCGCTCTGGATCTTGCCCGGCGCAGGACCCCATTGCTTCTCGATCGCGCGCAGATGCGGTTCGTTACCGACATGATCGTCGGTCGAGATGCGCACCGCGACATTGGCGTCCGATCCGAACCGGTCGGCATTGCCCTTGAGGATCGCATCGCGCAGAGCATCGACCGTCGCGGGCGGGCTGCACTGATAGCCCTCTGCCGCCAACCGATGCAGCGTCGCGTGCAGCGATTCGAACACGGCGAGATGCGCCGCGCTGCCCGTCGCGCCTGCGTTGGGCGGGAAGTTGAACAGGATGATGGCAAGCTTGCGCTTCGCCCGCTCGGACCGGCGCAGCCTGACCAGCGCATCGACCTTGGCCGCCAGTGCCTCGGCGCGCTCGGGGCAGCTCTGCATCGCGCGCATGGCGTCTGGTGCCGTGAAAAGGCAGTGGCGCGCGCATCCCTGGCACGGCTCGGCCGAACCATCCGAACGACCGCCAAAGACATGCGGCATCACCGCGCCGTCGAGCTCGGGGATCGCGACCATCATCGTCGCTTCGAGCGGGAGCAGCCCCTGATGGCGCGAACCCCATTGTTCCAGGCTCTGGAACTCGATCGGGTGCGCGGCAATATAGGGCAGGTCGAGCCCGGCAAGCACCTCTTCGGCTGCCGCCGCATCGTTATAGGCGGGGCCGCCGACCATCGAGAAACCGGTCAGGTTGATCACCGCATCGACCACCGGGCGGCCATCGCGGACGAAATATTTCGCGACTGCCGGACGGCCGTCGAGACCGCTGGCAAAGGCCGGGACGACATTGAGTCCGCGCGCTTCGAGCGCCGATATCATGCCATCGTAATGGCCTGCATCCTTGCCCAGCAGGTACGAGCGCAGCAGCAGCACACCGACGCTGCCACCAGCCCTGGCGTTGCGCGGCATGCGGGCTGCATCCTCGGTGATCCGTTCGGGGAGCGCGGGGTGATAGAGGCCGATTTCGGGATAGTCGCGCGGGGCCTGGGCAGGCGTGGTGCCCTTGAGCGCGGCGCGCTCGCCAGCGGCATAGCGGTCGATAAGGCCGCGGATCATCGAGACGACATTGTCGTCGCTGCCCGCCAGCCAGTATTGCAGCGTCAGGAAATAATGGCGCACGTCCTGCGCGGTGCCGGGAATGAACTTGAGGATCTTGGGCAGACGCCGCAACATCTTCATCTGCCCCGCACCCGAATTGTTGCCCGGCTTCGAGGAACCGCGCAGCTTCTTGAGCAGCGCCAGCGGCCCGCGCGCGGGCGCATCCATCCGGTATCCGCCCATGCGGGTCAGCTTGACGATATCGCCTGCGGACATCAGCCCCAGCATCGCATCGCACTGCTCGCGCCGCGCTTCGAGCGCAGGCAGGATCGCACGGACATGGTCCTCGAGAAACAGCATCGTCGCGATCACGATGTCGGCGCGGGCGATATCGGCGCGCGCGGCATCGAGCGCGCCCGGATCGCGGCCCCAGTCGGCGGCGGCGTGAAAGCCGATCGACAGGCCCGGCATGTCCTTGACCAGCAGCGCCTCTGCCCGATCGACCGCGCCCGACAGATGGTTGTCGAGCGTGATGAACACCACGCGGATCGCGGCATTGCGGCCTTGGGCCGACTTATGTGGGGCTTTAGCGGGCATAATGCGCCTTCGCATCGTAGAGCGTATCGAGGGATATCGATGCGAGGCCGCGCTCTTCGGCATAGCGTTCCGTGTTCCGCCGCGCCTTGCCGCGCACGAAAAACGGGATTTTCTTGAGCTCGGCCTCGGCCTCGGCGGTCCAGAGGGTGCGTTCGAGCAGCTCGCCGTCCTGGCCGGCTGCCAAGGAAGGGGTTGGGGGTGGGCTTGCAGCCGCAGCGGTTGCAGGCTCGCCAAGCGGCTCGGACCCACCCCTCCCCGTTGCCTGGTCAGGCAGGGGGACAGCTTTTGGCGCGCTGCCATGCAGATGGCTCGCGCCGGCGCCGTCGTGAAATTCGAAATCGTCGCGGAACATGGTGAGCAGATGCTCTTCGAGACCCATGACCAGCGGATGCACCCAGCTGTCGAACAGCACGTTCGCGCCTTCGAAGCCCATTTGCGGGCTGTGCCGCGCGGGGAAATCCTGCACATGCACCGGCGCGGAGATCACCGCACAGGGGATCGACAGCCGCTTGGCGATATGCCGCTCCATCTGCGTGCCCAGCACCAGTTCGGGATGCGCAGCGGCAATGGCTTCCTCGACCTCGAGATGATCATCGGTGATCAGTGGCTCGACACCGTGATCGGCAGCTGCGGCGCGCAGGTCGCGCGCGAATTCGCGGTTGTAGCAGCCCAGGCCGCAGACCACGAAGCCGAGCTCGTCGCGGGCGACACGGGCCGCAGCGATGGCATGCGTCGCATCGCCGAAGATGAAGACGCGCTTGCCGGTCAGATAGGTCGAATCGACCGAGCGGCTCCACCAGGGCATCCGCGCTTCTGCGATGTCGAGCGCGGGCGAGGGATCGACCCCGGCGAGCTTTGCCACCTCATGGATGAAGTCGATGGTGGCACCATGGCCGATGGGGGTGGTCCTGGTGAACGGCTGGCGGAAGTTGCGTTCCAGCCAGCGCGCCGCCGTATCGGCGATTTCCGGATAGAGCACGATGTTGAAATCGGCCTCCCCTATCCGGGCGATGTCCGCCGCGCTCGCTCCCAGCGGCGCGGTGACGTTAATCTCTACGCCGAGCGCAGCCAGAATCTTCGCGATCTCGACGATATCGTCGCGATGGCGAAAACCCAGTGCGCTCGGCCCAAGCAGGTTCGCTTTGGGACGCGGAGAACCTGCCTGGCACGGTGCGGGGCGGGAGGAATCCCCGACCGCGAGAGCTCTGACTATCTGATAGAAAGTCTCCGAAGCGCCCCAGTTTTCCTTGCGGGAATAGCTGGGCAGCTCCAGTGGAATGACGGGTAT
Source organism: Blastomonas natatoria (assembly GCF_003201955.1). Classification (GTDB taxonomy): domain Bacteria; phylum Pseudomonadota; class Alphaproteobacteria; order Sphingomonadales; family Sphingomonadaceae; genus Blastomonas; species Blastomonas natatoria. Next base: position 91,816 of record NZ_QJJM01000003.1, on the reverse strand, counting down.
ATCAAGGCGCATCGCCTGCGCCATTCCGGCAGGATCGTCCTGGATCAGTTCGGCGGTGCACGATGCGCCGACCAGCATGGCCGCCGGCTTGAAACGCGCCACCGCATCGCGTGCGGCGGACTGGAACAGCTCGGCTGTGTCCTTGCCCAGATCGCGCGCCTGAAAGGTGGTGTAAGTCACGGGCGGGCGCTTGCCGCGCCGTTCGATCATCGTGAACAGAAGGTCGGCATAGGTATCGCCCTGCGGCGCGTGCAGCAGATAGTGCACATCGCGCATGCCGGTCGCCACCCGCATTGCCCCGATATGAGGGGGCCCTTCATAGGTCCAGACCGACAGCTGCATGGCCCTAAACCCTCAACACGTCGCGGCGGCGGATCGGCCGCGCGAACAATTCGGCAAGATCGCCAGCCTGATCGAAACCGTGAATGGGCGAGAACACCAGCTCGATCGCCCATTTGGTGGTGAAGCCTTCCGCCTCGAGCGGATTGGCAAGGCCAAGGCCGCACACCGTGATGTCAGGCTTTGCCGCGCGCACCCGGTCGAGCTGCCGGTCGACATCCTGGCCTTCGCTGATCACTGTCGCCTCGGGCAGCTGCGCCAGCTCGGCGGCCATGTGCGCGCGGTGCAGATAGGGTGTGCCGACCTCTACGGGCACCATGCCCAGTTCGCGGTGCAGGAACCGCGCAAGCGGCAGTTCGAGCTGCGAATCGGGCAGGAAGAAGATGCTCTTGCCTTCGAGCTGCGCGCGGCTGTGCTCGAGCGCGCGCTTGGCGCGCTCGCGGCCAGGCGCGACCGTGGCACGGAAATGCATCTCGTCCACGCCGAACGCGCGGGCGGCAGCGTGCAGCCAGTCGGTCGTGCCCTCGGCGCCGAACGGGAAGGGTGCCGAAAGGTGCACCGCGCCGCGGTCTTCCAGTGCCTGCGCGGTATCGCCGAGGAACGGCTGGGCGAGCAGGAAGCGGGTATTGGGTCCGACCGCAGGCAGGTCGCGCGACTGGCGCGCGGGCAGGCAGGAAACACGGGTGATGCCAAGATCGCGCACGAGCCGCACAAGCTGGTCTTCGACGATATCGGGAAGAGCACCGACAATCAGCAATTCGGGCTCGGCACCGGCGGCCGGTTCGGGCATGAACGGCACCAGCGATGCGAGGCACGCATCCTCACCCTGGGTGAAGGTCGTCTCGATGCCGCTGCCCGAATAATTGACGATGCGCACATCCGGCAGGAACGCTCCGGCGAGTCGCTGGGCAGCCCGCGCCAGATCGAGCTTGATAACTTCGGACGGGCAGCTTCCGACCAGAAACAGCGTGCGAATTTCCGGGCGGCGCGCCAGCAGGCGGCGAACGACCCGGTCCAGCTCCTCGTTCGCGTCGGCAAGGCCGGCCAGATCGCGTTCCTCGATGATCGCGGTGGCAAAGCGCGGTTCGGCAAAGATCATCACGCCGGCCGCCGATTGCAGCAGATGCGCACAGGTCCGCGATCCGACGACCAGGAAGAAAGCGTCGGGCATCTTGCGGTGAAGCCAGACGATGCCGGTCAGCCCGCAGAAAACCTCGCGCTGGCCGCGTTCGCGCAGCACCGGTGCTGAGGCACAGCCCTGATCGAGCACGGGGGGCGCGGCGGCGATCATTGTGCCACCGCCAGGCGCGGAGCCGATTCGGCGGCGCTTGCGCCCTGCAGCCGCGCCATGCGCAGCTTCCACAGGAACTGCGCGGCATTGATGACATAGGCCGCATAGCCCGCCAGCGCGACGGCCATGCGCTCACCGGTCGTGCCCAGCCCTGCGAACAGCATCACCAGATAGGCGGTGTGCAGCGCCAGCACGAGCATCGAGAACACGTCCTCCCAGAAGAAGGCCGGGGCAAACAGCCATTTGCCGAATACCACCTTCTCCCAGATCGAGCCGGTGATCATGATCGTGTAGAGCGTCAGCGTCTTGGCCACGATCGAGAGGTCGGCCGCGAATGCACCCTCGCCTGTCCCGAAATAGCGCAGCACCAGGCCCAGACTCACCAGGAAGACAAGGAACTGGACCGGAGCCAGCACGCCCTGGACCAGGGTCCAGATGCTCGAATCGCGGCGTGCACGCTCTTCTGGAGTGTAGAGCGAAACGGACACAGGCCGTGGATTGCGACCGACCGGATCGCCGTCAAGCTTGCGGTTTTCCGCAGTTCCAGGCTGATTTTCCAGTGGCATGAGCGTTTGAACGCCTCCCGTTTCAAGTCAGGAAACCTACGCCTCGCCCCGCAAAAGTGTCAAGATAAATTGACGTATAGTTTTCTTGACAAATCTTCGGTTGTCAGGCCTGCTGGACAGGCGTAGGATCAGGGCCTGGCGAGGATGGGCGCACAAGAAAGTTTCCCGCCATGAGGCCGGTGTCATCCGCACCGACAAGACTATGGAGAGTCTGAATGGCCTCGGTTTTTGGCATCGATTTGATCCGGTCGACGACAGAGCTTTTTCGCAATGCGCGTTTGCGCAAGAAGGCCTCGCCCTGGGATGGCGAACAGACCGGCCAGGGTCGGTTCGTTCGCTCCGGCCCGAATGACGATGTTGGCCGCCTGGTGGAAGACGAGATCATCCCCCGGCTGCTGATGGTGCATCAGGATGATCCTCGCATGTCGCAATTTCCCGTCGACCCTCCAGCGCATATGGTGACGCCCGTCATGCACGCGCAGGACGGCGGCGAAGAGTTTCGCGAAACCGCAGGTACGCAGTCGAACGACAACGCGCGCCCGGGCGCGAAGAGCAGAGGCTTTGCGACCATGGCGCCTCTGTTCGACGAGGCAGCGATCCGCGAATTTTCGGACCAGGTGCTGGCGCATGAAGTCAACGCCCTGGCGGACATCATCATCGACCATCTCGATCACGAGATCGCACCCGAAACCCTGTTCATCCAGCTGATCGCCCCGACCGCGCGCGAACTGGGCGAAAAGTGGAATCGCGACGAATGCGACTTTGTCGACGTAACCATGGGATTGTGGCAGCTGCTGCTGCGCACGATCGCGGTCTGGGCACCGCCCGCTACGGGATGGAGCCTCAAGTCGCATCGCGCGCTGTTCACCACCATGCCGCGGGACCAGCACAGCCTGGGCACGCTCATGATCTCCGAATGCTTCCAGCGCGCAGGCTGGGAGGTGGAAACCCTGATCGAGCCCGAACAGTCCGACATCCTCCAGGCCCTGGGATCTTCCTCGTTCGATGTCGTCGGATTGACAGTAACCACTGACTTTTATATCGCCGATGTTCCGAAACTGCTGACGGCGATGAGAAGCGTGTCCTGCAATCCCAAACTGGCAATCATGATCGGCGGCCCAGCCCTAGGCTATGACCCCGAACACGCGCGCAAGCTGGGTGCGGACGGGACCGCTGCTGATGCCGCTGACGCGCTTGCATTGGCCGATGAACTTGTATCTGCCGGGGTAGAGCGCGCCGCGCTTTCGCATTGAAGACCGCACCCGGCGCGGCATGAAGAAGGACGAGCCTCCGGCAATCGCCATGCCTTTTCGCGACCTCAAAGGCGTTGTCGGCACTTTGGAAATCGGCGCAGCACTCGCATTGGTGCTGGCCGCAGGGGATATCGCCCTGGCGCTGGATGAAAACGGCGTCATCAGCGATGTTTCCGTGAGTGCCGATGACATGCCTGACCTCAGCAGCTGGATAGGCCGGCGCTGGGAGGACACGGTTGCGCTCGACAGCCGCCCGAAGATCAGCGAGATGCTGGCGAGCCCCAGCTCCGAAACGCCCGCACGGTGGCGTCAGGTCAATCATCCCGGGCCCGAAGGCAATCTGCCGATCCATTACCGGCTGGTCGACCTGGGCGAAGGCAAGCCGCGCATGGCCATCGGCCGGGATGTCCGCGCCTGGGCCAGCCTGCAGCAGCGCCTGCTGCAGACCCAGCAGTCGCTGGAACGCGACTGTCTCAAGCTGCGCCAGACCGAGGCGCGCTTCCGCCTGCTGTTCGACATGATTACCGATCCGGTGCTGGTGATCGATGCCAGCACGCGCCGAATCGCCGCCGCCAATCCCGCGAGCTACCAGCTGTTCGGCGCCAAGCCCGGCAGCCTCGACAATCGCGATCTGGCCAATGTCATCGGCGGAATATCACGCGACGACCTGATTGCCGCGCTGGGCGGTGCGACCGCCACGGGCGAGCATTGCGAGATGGAAGTGAAGATCGGCGAGGATCAGCCGCCGATGATGCTGACGGCGCTGCCCTTCCGGCAGGATAATGGCCGCCAGTTCATGATCCGCCTGTCACGCGGCGATGCACCGGCGGGGGACAGCGCCAACCGCCGGCCGATGGCCGAGCTGATCGAGCGCATGCCCGATGCCTTCGTGCTGACCGATGCGAAGATGCAGATCCTCACCGTCAATTCGGCATTTGTCGATCTGGTGCATGGCAGCTCGAAGGAAGCGATTACCGGCCAGCCGCTCGGCCGCTTCATCGGCCGTCCGGGGATCGATGTCGATCTGATGCGCAAGCAGCTCGACGATCACGGCCAGGTGCGCAATGCGACCACCATCGTTCATGCCGATGATGCCATCGAGGAAGCGATCGAGGTATCAGGCGTCAAGACCGACGCCCAGGGCGGACATTACGGCTTTGCCATTCGCACCGTCAGCCGACGGATGCGCGACCTGCCGCCGAGCGATCGCGATGTGCCGCGCTCGGTCGATCAGCTGACCGAGCTGGTCGGGCGGATGCCGCTGCGCGAGATCGTGCGGGAATCGACCGATCTGATCGAGCGGATGTGCATCGAGGCGGCGCTGGCCTATACCTCCGACAACCGCGCCTCAGCTGCAGAAATCCTGGGCCTTAGCCGCCAGAGCCTCTATTCGAAGCTCCACCGCCACGGCCTTGGCAATCTGGTCGGCCGCAAGGACGAGCTGAGCTGAGCTGAATCGGTTGCGCTAGCGACCGATAAGTCCGAGCGCGTGGCGGATGAACGCGTCGCGGTCACGCACCCATTGCATTTCGGGCGGCAGCGACGGATCGACATAGGTCCAGCCTTCGGTCGTGAAGGGCTTGCGAATCGTGCCCCGGGTGTTGAATGCCAGCGAGACCATGCGCTGCTGCGCCCGGGTGGTCTGTTCGTTGCCGATGACCGTGGGCGAGCCGGGTTCCACCCCCAGGCCCTGGGCGTTCAGGCGGAAGACATGCGGTTCGGTGCGGAAGCTGTCGACCAGCGTGTTCTGGAAGACCGAGAGATAGACCTGGTCGAGCGAAGCGAGCGGTGCTGGCGGCATGCGCCATTGCGGGCTCACCATGATGTTCCACGGATAATGGTGCGGCGCGCCATAGACGATCTCGGTGCGCAGATCGACCAGCGTGTCGCGCACCGTCTGGGCCGAGGGCACGCGCTTGAGCTTCAGATTGTTCGTCCAGGTAAAGCCGAAGGCCGAGATGTCGACCAGCGGCATCGCCGACGGCGTGGTCGCATTGGGAAGATTCGCGACGGTCAGATCCTCATAGACGCGCAAGTAAGCCTTGTCCTTGAGCTGATGGCCGCTGGCGATATCGACCCAGCCCTTCTGCCCGTACCAGGTCGAATTGCGGATATGCGTGACCAGGGTGCCGTTGATATAGGTGCCATGTTCCTGGTCGACATTGTCGCCGATATTGCCGCGGATAATGCTGTCCTCGATCAGCACCATCGTCTCCCCGCCCGGCACGAAGATCGCATTCTTGCCGCCGAAGATATTGGCGCGGCGGATCACGGCAGTGATCAGGCCAGGCCGCGTTACGTCCAGAACCTCCAGATGCACCGCACCCTTGGCCTCACCGGCATTGGGGAAGTCGAGCGCGATGTCGCGCATTTCGAAATGGATGCGCTGCGGGCCGAGGTCGAACAGGCGCAGGTTGATGCTGGCCCAGGCATCATTGGTGCGGAAGGTGACCGGAACACCGGGCACGGAGGACCGGAAGACATATTGCGTGCCCTGGGTCTGGCCGATGATCTGCGGCAGCGACGGAGCAAACGGATAGACGCACGGCCTTCCGGCGCCGTCATAGGCTTCGAAGACAAATTCGAACCCGCCCTCGATCCTGCCTTCGATTGCTGCTGCCGATGGCCGGTCGAACACTTCGCGCCCCGCCGCGCGCGAGGCATCGCAGCGGACCCGCATGGTCACCGCCGGAGGGCGCAGCCCCTGCATCGGCATGTAGAAGGGATATTCGCGGTCATCGCGCCGGATACCGGATTGCGGCGATGCGGATTGCCCCGCGACAGTGACATTCTCGCTCGGGTTCAGCGCCTCGGTCTCGAGCCGCACGGGCGGCGCGGACGAACCCTGACCGGTCGACGAGAAGAGCAGCACCGGCACGAATGCCATCAGCAGTGCCAGTCGGTGCAGCGCCATCAGACCTCTCCTTGCCTGCCCCGCTTATCGAGCGGGCGTGTAGAAAAGGTCAAGAGGTGCGCCGAGTTCAATAATTCCATTGCGCCTGAATGCGCAGCAGCTCGCCTTCCGCCTGTCCGAAACGCCGCTCGTCAGCCTCCTTGCGCGAGGCAAAGCCATAGGTGACGGTCAGTTCCAGCGCGGGGGTCGGCAGGAATTCCAGCCCGAATTCGAGTTCTTCGGTTTCCAGCCTGGGCGCATTGATGGCCCCCTTGAAGCCGCCGCGATAATATTGCCAGCGGGCAAAGGGATGGAACGGCCCCAGCGGCGATTGGCGTACACGCGCCATCGCCTGGATATAGCCGCCATTGATCGGCCGCTCTTCGATCTGGCGACTGACCGGGTCGAATTCCGGCCCCGTGCCCCAGTTCCATTCCGCCTGGAGGCCGAACGGCTGTGGGTAGAGGATCGCGTGCACCCCGATGCGATTGTCCTTGTAGTCGATGGGGCTGACCCCGCCGGTGCGGATCTCCGGATTGACGCGGTTGCGATAGAAGGATCCGCCCAGCTCGAACACCTGCCCCTCCAGTCCGAGCGCATCGAGCTCGAACGGCCAGGTCGCAAGGCCGACGATCATCACATTGTCGTTGGTCTCGGTGCGGTTGGTGCCCTGGCCGTTGAACGCGCCGAGGCCAAAGGCGCCGTAATTGCCGAACAGCTTCTGCCCGTCCTTGCCCAGCCGGTCCCAGATGTCCTGGACGTGATCGGGGGTGTAATAGGCGACGATGCCGATATCCCGCTCGCTGGGTGCGCCAGTGTTGATTCCGTCGCTGCGGTCGAGCGCCAGCCGGTTCGACGAGGACTGCATGTTTTCCCAGCCATAGGGGATTTTCGACTGGCCGAAGCGGACGCGGAAGCTCTTGTCCCTTGTCGGAAACACATCGGCATAGGCATCGCGCAACTGGGCGAAGCCTTCGCGCCGCTCGCCTGCCGACTGGTTGGACACCGCCGTTGCCATATCGGCCTGCAGATAGAGCGAAAGATAATCGCTGACATCGCCCTGCAGCACGAGGCGCACGCGGCGGAAGCTGAAATTGTTGTCCGCGCGAACCTCGCCGTCGCCGATCGTGCGCAGCCGCGACACGCCCGCAGGAGCTTCGGCATCGCCCGAAACGATAGAGTTCAGCCGAAGCTGGGTATAGCCGCGCAATTGCAGCTTTTCGTACCAGGGCTTGCCCTTGCCGGGGCTGGCAGCGGCAACCTGCGGAGCAGGCTCGGATGGAGCGGGAGGAACGGTTGGCGTTGACGGGGAAGCCGGCGGTGCGGCCTGCGCCAGGACAGGCGAGGCGGACGCAGGCGCTGGTGCTGCGGCCTGCCTTTCCGCCTTGAGTTCGCTGACCGTGGCCTTGAGTTCATCGATCTGGCGCTGGAGATCGGCGATGATGCCGAGATAGTCGGGCTGTTCGGCAGGAGAGGCCGGCGCTTCTCCGGCCAGGGCCGGAGATGCAGCGGTGGCCAGCGCAATGGCGATCAGTGGCAATCGCAAGAGAGCCGTGCGAGGAGAAGTCATGTTCAGGCGCCTGTGGCAATGCCGCGCCCTGCCGCGACGGTTCGGATGCGCAAATATGAAGCTTTTATGTCTATTTTGTGAACTGAACAAAACGCTTTTGTGACATCGGCCAGCCGGCGACGCCCGCCTGTGGGCCTTGCGACGTTCCGGCACGACATTCCTGGCTGTCCATTCTGATTGACACTCTGCGGCGTCAGGCATAGCCTTCATCCCATGGATCGCTCTGCCAACATTTCGCCGTCCGCGCCGATTCCGCATCCGCGCGATGTGCTGGAATTGCTGAAGCCGGTGACCTGGTTTCCGCCGATGTGGGCGTTCTTCTGCGGGGTCATGTCGTCGGGCGCGGGGCTTGAGGGACGCTGGTGGTTCCTGTTCGGCGGCGTGCTGCTGGCGGGCCCGATGGTCTGCGGCACCAGCCAGGCGGTGAACGACTGGTTCGACCGGCATGTCGATGCGATCAACCAGCCCGAACGCCCGATCCCCTCGGGCCGGATCGCCGGGCGCTGGGGGCTGTATGTCGCGCTGATCGGCTCTGCGCTGTCGCTGCTGCTCGGGCTGGCGCTCGGTTTCTGGGTGTTCGTCGCGACCATCGTCGGCCTGCTCTGCGCCTGGGGATACAGCGCGCCGCCCTTCCGCTTCAAGATGAGCGGATGGATCGGCCCTGCGGTCGTGGGGCTGAGCTATGAAGGGCTCAGCTGGTTTACCGGCGCGAGCGTGATGACCGGAGGCCTGCCCGACGCGCGTGTGCTGATCGTCATCCTGCTCTACAGCCTCGGCGCGCATGGCATCATGACCTTGAACGATTTCAAGGCGGTCGAGGGCGACAGCGCGATGGGCGTGCGATCGCTGCCGGTGACCCTGGGTGTCGCGAACGCCGCGAAGCTGGCCTGCGCAGTGATGGCGGTGCCACAGTTGTTCGTCATCGCACTACTCTTCCAATGGGGGCTGGCGATCTCCGCTATCGCGGTGACGCTGCTGCTGGCGATGCAGATCGTGTTCATGCGCCGCCTGCTGACCGATCCCAACAAGTACGCACCCTGGTACAATGCCACCGGCGTCTCGTCCTATGTGCTCGGCATGCTCGCCGCCGCTTTGGGCCTGGGGGGCTGGATATGAGCGCCGCACGCATCGCCGCCCCGAAAATAGGGCTGGGCTGGACCGACATCATGCGGATGGGGCTGGTACAGGCCAGCATCGGCGCGATCGTGATGCTCGCGACGTCGCTGCTCAACCGGGTGATGGTGGTCGAATATGCGCTGCCCGCCGCCCTGCCGGCAGGACTGGTAGCCTGGCACTATGCGGTGCAGCTGTCGCGGCCCTTATGGGGACACGGATCGGACAAGGGCCGCAAGCGCACCCCCTGGATCATCGGCGGGATGGGAATCCTTGCGCTGGGCGGCATCGTCGCGGTCAATGCGACGATCCTGCTGCCGGTAGCAGCGATCCCCGGCACTCTGCTTGCGATCCTTGCCTTCAGCATGATCGGCGCAGGGGTAGGCGCGGCAGGCACCTCGCTGCTCGCGATGCTCGCCTCCGGCGTGGTGCCCGAACGCCGCGCGGCGGCAGCGGCGATTACCTGGATCATGATGGTCGCCGGCATCGTGATGGCCGCTGCGACCGCAGGCAGCCTGATCGATCCGTTCAGCGAACAGCGGCTCGCGACCGTCTCGGGCGGCGTGGCGCTGTGCGCCTTCCTGCTCGCCTGGCTCGCGATCTCGGGGATCGAGCGGCGCCTGGTCGCGCCCGCGCACCCGCATGACGATGCGCCCTCCGCCTCGTTCGGCGAGGCGCTGCGCGAGATCATGGGCGATGCCACCGCGCGGCGCTTCACCATCTTCGTCTTCGTCTCGATGCTCGCCTATGCGATGCAGGATCTGATCCTAGAGCCTTATGCGGGTCTGGTCTTCGGGATGAGCCCGGGCGAATCGACCAAGCTCGCAGGATTGCAGCATGGCGGCGTGATGGCCGGCATGATCGTCGCCGGAATCGGCGGCAGCGCCTTTGCCGGACGGCGGCCAGCCGATCTGCGCTGGTGGATTCTCGCCGGATGCGGCGGCAGCGCACTGGCTCTCGCGGGCCTCGCCTTGGCAGCGACTGCGCCTGATGCCTGGCCATTGCGCGTCAATGTCGGCCTGCTGGGCTTTGCCAACGGCCTGTTCGCGGTGTCCGCGATCGGCGCGATGATGGGACTGGCAGGCGCGGGCCAGCAATCGAAGGAAGGCGTGCGCATGGGCGTCTGGGGCGCGGCGCAGGCAATCGCCTTCGGCCTTGGCGGCCTCACCGGCGCGCTGGGCGTCGATGCGGCGCGCGGCATGCTCGCCAGCGATGGCGCGGCTTTTCAACTGATCTTTGCGGGCGAGGCGGGGCTGTTCGTCTTCGCTGCATTGCTGGGGGTGCGCGTGACCATGCGCAGCCCGGCGCCGTCTATGGTGGCGGCACCGGCCTGACGGCCGGACCTGAAGGAGCGTGGACGCAATGGCACAGGCGGATTTCGATGTGGCGGTCATCGGCGGCGGACCATCGGGTGCGACCGCTGCGAACGATCTGGCGCGGCGCGGGCTCAAGGTGCTGCTCCTCGACCGGGCCGGGCGGATCAAGCCATGCGGTGGGGCAATCCCGCCCCGGCTGCTCAAGGATTTCGAGATTCCCGAATCGCTGCTCGTCGCCAAGGCGCGCGCGGCGCGGATGATCGCGCCCTCGGGCCGCGAGGTCGACATGCCGGTCGGCGACGGCCCCGAAGGCAAGGGCTTTGTCGGCATGGTCGACCGCGATGTGTTCGACGAATGGCTGCGCGAGCGCGCACGGGCCAATGGCGCGACGCGGATCACCGGCAGCTATGAACGGATCGACCGCGACTCCGACGGCATGGCGGTGCTGGTCTGGCGCGAGGGGCGCGGCGGTCCCGACCGCCGGTTGCGCGTGCGATCGGTCATCGGCGCGGACGGCGCGCGCTCTGCCGTCGCGAAGGAGAACATCCCGGGGGCAACGGACGTCAAATGCGTCTTTGCCTATCACGAGATCATCAAGGCCCCCGAACCGGCAGTGGCCGCCGATTTCGATCCCGATCGCTGCGACGTCTATTATCAGGGCCATCTCTCGCCCGATTTCTATGCGTGGATCTTCCCGCACGGTGAGACCGCCAGCATCGGGCTGGGCAGCGCGCACAAGGGTTTTGCCTTGCGCGAGACCACCGCGCTGATGCGCAAGCAGGTCGGGCTGGACGGGTGCGAGACGATCCGCAAGGAAGGTGCGCCCATCCCGCTCAAACCCCTGAAACGCTGGGACAATGGCCGCGACATCGTGGTCGCCGGCGACGCGGCGGGCGTGGTCGCCCCGGCGTCGGGCGAGGGCATCTACTATGCCATGGCCTGCGGGCGACTCGCGGCCGATTCGGTCTACCAGTTCCTCGCCACCGGCAAGCCTGCCGCGCTCAAACAGGCGCGCAAGGCGTTCATGAGCAAGCACGGCAAGGTGTTCTGGATCCTGGGGATCATGCAGTATTTCTGGTATTCGTCGGACAAGCGCCGCGAGCGCTTCGTCAAGATGTGCGCCGATCCGGACGTGCAGTATCTGACCTGGCAGAGTTACATGCACAAGGAGCTGGTGCGCCGCAAACCGGTGGCGCATGCCAAGATCTTCGTGAAGGACATGGGCCATCTGCTCGGGCTTTCGCGGGCATAACTGTTGACGGACGCACAGGCCGAGAGGCCGCAGCTGGGAGGCTGGAATGCATCGTGAAGGCTTGCTGCCGGTCATCCTGGCAGCGATGGCGGCGTTGATCGTCGCAGCCGGTGGCGCGACGATCACCGATCTCGGCCCCTGGTATCAGGGGCTGCGGCAGCCCAATTGGGCCCCGCCCGGCTGGCTTTACGGTGTCGCCTGGACGCTGATCTTTGCCCTCGCCGCCATAGCCTCGCTCGCCGCCTGGCGCGCCGCGCCCAGCGTCAAGGCGCGGACCAACGTCATCGGGCTGTTCGCGTTCAACGGTTTTCTCAATGTGCTGTGGAGCCTCCTCTTCTTCCGCGTGCAGCGGCCCGACTGGGCGCTGATCGAGGTCGCGCTGCTCTGGCTCTCGATCGCCGGGCTGATCGTCTATTGCGGCCGCTTCTCGAAGCTCTCGGCCTTGTTGCTGCTGCCCTATATCGCCTGGGTCAGTGTCGCCGCCGCGCTCAACTATGCGATCGTCCAGCTCAACGGGCCGTTCGGCTGATGGAGTTTGCGCGCGCCCTGTTCGCCAGCGGCCATGTCGTCGATCTGGTGTTGGTGGTGCTCGCCGCCGAATTCGTCTGGCTGGTGATCCGCGGCAACCGGGCGATGGACGTCGGCCTGGGACTGGGCGCGGCGGTGCTGATGATGCTGGCGCTGCGCGGTGCGCTGACCGGGGCACCCTGGCCGTGGATTGCGCTGCCGCTGGTCCTGTCCTTCCCGCTACACCTGGCCGATCTGGGACGGCGCGGGATGCTGAGGCGGCACCGGGCCTGACTGGCCCCTGCGCAGGCAGGGGACCGCAAGCCGCATCGCCGCTTGGACACGCCTCTCCCTCGATGGGAGAGGCAGCGAGACTTGACGACGAAGGAGCCTAGTCGCAGCGGTGAGGGTGAAGGTGCGTGCTGTGCGGGAGGGCGTGGCGTTGCACCATTCGCGCCAGCCGGTACGATCACCCCCACCCCACCCTCCCCCATCGAGGAGGAGGGCTTCCAGGGCTGTGCCAATCCGCAATCGCGCCATGTCCAGATAATGTGACAAACATCTGTCAAACATTATGGACACCTGCTAGCATTGCACAATGACCCGGCGCTTTCCCGATTGGCCAATCCATGCGGCATGAACCGATCATCGTCGCGGGCGCCGGCATGGGCGGATTGAGCGCCGCCGCGCTGCTCGCCGCAGCGGGCGAGCCGGTGCTGGTGGTCGAGCGGCAGAAGACTCCCGGCGGCAAGCTGCGCGAGGTGATGGCGGCGGGCCGTCCGGTCGATGGCGGGCCGACGGTGTTCACGATGCGCTGGGTGTTTGAACGGCTGTTCGCCGATTGCGGCGGTGATCTCGACAGTGCGATCCCCCTGACCCCCGCCAGCCTGATCGCGCGCCATGCCTGGGGGCCGGACGCGCCTTTCGACCTGTTCGCCGATGTGGCGCACAGCGAAGCCGCGATCGGCGACTATTTCGGCGCGCGCGATGCCGCCGGTTTCCGCAGCTTCTGCGCCGAGGCCGCGCGCATCTTCAACGTGCTGCGCGAACCCTATCTCGAAGCCCCTGCCCCCACGCCCTTCTCTCTGGTCACGCGCATCGGCCTCAGGCGCCTGCCCGAGACGATGGCGATCCGCCCCTATCAGGCGATGTGGAAGGCGCTGGGCCGCCATTTCCACGATCCCCGGCTGCAGCAGCTGTTCGGGCGCTATGCCACCTATTGCGGCTCCTCGCCGTTCGTCGCGCCCGCCACCCTGATGCTGATCGCGCATGTCGAGCAGGACGGGGTGTGGCTCGCCGACAACGGCATGCACTCGATCGCGACAGCCATCGCCGACCTTGCCCGCAGCAACGGCGCACAGTTCCGCTATGACGCCCCGATTGCCGAGATCGTCACCGAGCATGGCCGCGCTGCGGGTGTCCGGCTCGAATCGGGTGAGGTGATCCGCGGCCGCGCGGTAGTGTTCAACGGCGATCCTGCCGCGCTCCAAATCGGGCGGCTGGGCGATGCAGTGCGCAAGGCTGTACCCCCGGTGCCGCCGAAACAGCGGTCGCTCTCCAGCATGACCTGGCTGATGAACGCCAAGACCGCCGGTTTTCCATTGGTGCGCCACAGCGTGTTCTTCTCGAACGATTATCGTGCCGAGTTCGACGCGATCTTCGGGCGCGGTGCGGTGCCCGAATCCCCGACCATCTATATCTGCGCGCAGGACCGCGACGACCATAGCGCGCGCGCGCCGCCGGGTCCGGAGCGGCTGCAGCTCATCGTCAACGCGCCAGCCAATGGCGACACCAAACAGAGTTCACAGGCGGAGATCGACCGATGCGAGAGGCAAGTTTTCGGCTTCCTGGAGGCCTGTGGCCTGACGATCGACCGTTCGCCGGACAATTCGCATCTGGTGACCCCGGCGGATTACGAGCGACTTTTCCCGGCGACGGGCGGCGCCCTTTACGGCCGGGCGACCCATGGGTGGAAGGCGGCTTTCCAGCGGCCCGGATCGGCCAGCCGCCTGCCGGGGCTCTATCTGGCCGGGGGTGGCATTCACCCCGGCGCCGGGATCCCGATGGCGAGCCTCTCCGGCCGCTTGGCGGCAGAGCGGCTGCTTGCGGACCTGCCTTCGATGCGGTCGTCCCGCCGGGCGGCTATGCCTGGTGGTATATCGACGCGCTGAGCGACGACGGAAAACACGGCCTCACCATCATCGCGTTCATCGGCAGCGTGTTCTCGCCCTATTACCACTGGTCGGGGCGCGGCGATCCGAACAACCATATCGCGATGAACGTCGCGCTCTACGGCCCCGGCGGTGGCTGGTGCATGACCGAGCGTGGGTCGAAGCATCTGGCGCGCGATCACGACCATCTCGTCATCGGCCCCAGCTCGATGCACTGGGACGGCACCAGCCTGCGCATCGATCTGATGGAAATCACCGCGCCGATCCCGCGCCGGGTGCGCGGCACGATCCGCGTCTATCCGCACATGATGCCGCAGACCGCCTGGCCGCTCGACCTCGAAGGCCATCATGCCTGGCGTCCGATCGCCCCGCGCGCGGCGATAGAGGTCGACATGAAGAGCCCCGGTTTGAGCTGGCGCGGCGAGGGCTATATCGACAGCAATGCCGGGATCGAGCCGCTCGAGCGCGGTTTCTCCGACTGGCACTGGTCGCGCGCGCATCTGGGCCGCGATTCGGTGGTGCTCTATGAAGGCCAGCGCCGCGACGCCAGCCGCTTCGCCATGGGCCTGCGCTTCGCCGAGGACGGCACGATCAGCGAGGTCGAACTGCCCCCCGAACGCGTGCTGCCCAAGACCCTGTGGCGCATGCCGCGCATCACGAGGGCGGATGCAGGTGCCCCGGTCGAAATCCGCCGCACGTGGGAGGACACGCCCTTCTATTCACGCACCGCGCTCAAGACGCGCCTGTTTGGCGAGCAGGCCGAAGCGGTGCACGAGAGCCTGTCGCTCGACCGGCTCGAGAAGTGGATCGTGAAGCTGATGCTGCCGTTTAGGATGCCGAGGCGGGGGTAAGGGGCGGCTTTTGGGGGAGTGGAGAGCGCCATCCGGTGCGGGCGATAGCTTGGACGGAAGATCACTATTCTATGGCCGAAAGCAGCTCCTGAGAGATCATTCGGTCAACGATGATTTCGGAGTGATATAGGCCAAAATGGCCGTAGCCGCCGGGATATTTTGTCTTTCTGCCGACAAATGAAACCAGATAGCGATTGCCGATTTCTCCACTGGTTGCGCCGCTCAGCCATATTCTGTCGTTGGGAATCGGGCATTGAGTTTGTTCGGCATCAGCAGGACAGAAAACCGTGTGTTCATACTGTGCGACCCATTCACCGCGCCAGACTTTGGCAGGTTCCATATGGACGCACTGATCGGTTGGAAGTAGTTCGCTCACCTCATACCCATCAATTGTCTTTTTTCGTGTGCAAGGCTCGACATAATCGAGTGACTCCGGCCGCTCCAGAGCACGCTGGCGATCGATGGGATGGATGAAAGCCATATACGGTATGTCACCGAACGGCCTGATATCAAAAACAAGATAGCTTTCAGTCGCCTTCATTCGTCTAGAATTGGGACCATCGTTTCTTTGCACCAGCATAAATCCGGCGATGATCAATAGCGCAAGAAGGAAACCGAGATTTCTCATGGGCCGAGGTTAGGAGAGAATCCGAACAAGAGCAATATTTGCACTTCTCAGGTATTTGCAAATTCTTGGTCCTACCCGCACCATTCCCGCTCAGCCTGAGCTTGTCGAAGGCCCCGCTATATGGCCAGCGTGGGCGCGGGTCCTTCAACTTCGCGGGCTTCTCGTGAACCTGATTTTGCACGCGAAGACGCGAAGGCGCGAAGGGGCGGGCGTGTTCATGGAGAGGCTGCGCGATGCGCGTTCCCCTCCCTGCAAGGGAGGGGTTTGGGGTGGGTACGCGGTAGCCCGCCGGGGGTGCACCAAGGCGCGCGTGAATGACCCACCCCCTGCCCCTCCCTTTCAGGGAGGGGCAGGGGGTGCGGATGGCGGGTGGAGCCTATAGCCCTCTCCCCTTCAGGGGGGAGGGTTGGGAGGGGGGAATGCGCTGCCCTGCCCTGGCCAAACAAAACCGACCCTCGCTGGCCCCTCTCAACTTCGGCTAGGCAGCGGGCTGTCAAGCCTTCGTTTCTCTCCCCTGAGCCGCAGGCGAGCGAAGCTCAACGGGAGAGAGCGGAGGTGTGCGCTATGCCTCAGCCTTCCGCCGCACCCCCGGCGCGGGCGGGTCGACTGGGGCGCCCGCAAAGCATTGCGCGATAGCCATCCAGGCAGTGGCATTGGGACCCGTCAGCTTGAGCGACGTGTCCGCGATGTTGCGCGTCTGCGTGACGACCTGGCAGAATTGCTCCGCATCGCCCTCGATCAGCTCGCCGTCCGCCGGTTCGCCGAAGACCCACAATTCGCCCGACGGCGCGGTGAGGCGCAGTTGCGGCACCGGCTGGGGCGGCTCCAGTTTGCGGTTTTTGAAGGTCCAGCCATAGGTGTTGAGCCCGAGCACGCAGATATTCTTCAGCGCATCGCCATTCTCGCGATCCACCCCCAGCACGTCGAAGATCGCCTGGGCATGCGCCCAGCTTTCCATCAGCCGCGCGGTGATCGACGAGCGCGCGCTCATGCTCGGCCCGGCCCAGGGCACGCGCTGCGCGGGGTCGGCTTCGGCGAAATCGGCGGCGACCGCGCGATAGGTCTCGGCCCATTGCGCAATCAGTGCCTGGCCGGTCAGGCCATCGAGCCAGACGCGCTCGAAGCTGTTGAGGTCCCCGCCCTTGGCGATGATGCCGCCGACCTGCCGCATGAAGCCCTTGAACGCATCCTCGTCCTTGAGCGAGAGCTGCGCCGCCTGGTTCCAGACGTGCAGATGGCCGATGACATCGCTGATCGTCCAGCCCTTGAACGCGCTCGGTGTCGCCAGCACCGCCTCGTCCAGCGGCGCAACGAGCGCATGAATCCGGTCGCATTCGGTGAGGAAATCGCTCGCCTGCTGCATCACAAAAAGCCCTTCAGTTCGGCCATGAACCGGTCGAACTGGTCATGGTGCAGCCAGTGTCCGGCATCGGCGAATTTGGCGAGCCGCGCGTTCTGGAACAGCTCCATTCGGCCATCGGCCTCGGGGTCGGAGGCCCAGCTCTTCTCGCCCCAGCACAAGAGCGTCGGGCAGGTGATGCGCTGCCATAGCTGGTGCATGTGCTCGGGCGGAATGTCGAGGATCGGCCAGATGCGGATATGCGGGTCGAACTTCCAGCTATAGGTGCCGTTCTCGTTGCGGATCACGGCGTGTTCGCACAGGTGCCGCGCCTGATCGGCGGTGAGATAGCTGTTTTCCGCGTGCATCCGCGACAGCGCTTCCTCGAAGCTGTCATATTCGCGGTGCTTGCGCGTCGCCTTGGCGCGCTTGTCGGCATACCATTTGCGCCAGTGTTCGTGCACCGGGGTGGCGTTGCGCTCCTCGATCATCTTCGGTGATGGGCCCAGCCCCTCGATCGCGACGATCTTGCGCACCTTTTCCGGGTAAAGCCCGGCATAGCGCAAAGCGGTATTGCCGCCGAGCGAGTGCGAGACGATGGTCACCTGATCATAGCCGAACTGTTCGACCAGCTGCGACAGGTCGTAGACGAAGTTCATGATCGGATAGTTGCCGTCGGCGGTCCATTGCGAATCGCCATGGCCGCGCAAGTCGGGCGCGATGACATGCCAGTCTTGCTGCAGCTCGCTCGCCACCCAGTCCCACGAGCGGCAATGGTCCTCGCCGCCATGCACCAGGATCAGCGGCGGGGCATCCTCATTGCCCCAATCGGCATAATGCAGCCGCAGCCGCTGCGAGAAATAGGTCTGCGAAGAGGGTCCAGTCGGTTTCATGCCCGAACCTTAAACGGCTTTGCGCGCAAAAGAAAAGTGGCTTTGGGCGCGGGTTTCGCCTGACGCTACGGCAGGCTTGGCAGCGCGCGACGCACACACGAAAAAGGCCGGAGAAGCGCTATGCTTCCCCGGCCTTTTCGGGTGTCATGGATCGAGAGGATCAATCCAGACGGGCAAGTTCCTTCTTCGACAGCGAGGTCGAAACCTTGCCGTCGCCAGCGGTAAGGGTCGAGGCGCCGATGCGCACGACCTTGCCCTTGTAGATGACCAGGGCCGAGCCGTCTTCGAGAACGCGGGTCACCTTGCCGACGCGCTTGCCTTCGGCGTCGTAGATGGTCTGGTTCTTCGAGATCAGGGCGTCGTCCTGCGCGAAGGCGGGAGCGGCGGTGGCGGCCAGGAGAACGGCGCCGAGCAGTGCGGAACGAAGGTTCATGATGACATTCCTTTCAATCGCGGGGGAGGACGTTGGCCCCTTATGGGCGGTATTCTTGTGACCGCCATTTAAGCGTGCGATTGATAGGTTTCAATACGCAATGCTGCGTCTGCGAATGATATTTTCGCGAGGCTAGATGCAGATTTTGCAATTAGGCTTGTGCACCGTTTAATTTCAGTACCTTAGAATCTCAATAGGAGTTGTGCATCGCAACAAAGTTGCGCTTTTAGCACCTATAGCTCGGCTATTGCGCGGAAACCTTTGACCAAATCCGTTTGTCCCGAGCCTGTCGAGGGACCTGCGCCCACGTCCCTCGACAAGCTCGGGACAAACGGGAAGGGGGTGCTGCTACAGTTTGAGCATCTGCTTGCCCCGGTTCGCGCCGGAGAACAGCCGCTGCATCGTCTGCGGCGCGTTCTCGAAGCCGTGCTGAATGTCCTCGCGATAGGTCAGCCGCCCGTCCTTGACGAAGCCTGCCAGCCGCTTGCGGATTACCGGGAATTCCGCTGCCCAGTCGAGCACGATGAAGCCGGTCATCGTGGCGCGACGGAATATGAGGTTGAAATAGTTCTGCGGCCCGGCGGGCATCTGTCCGGTCTCGTAGCGGCTGATGCCGCCGCAGATGACGACGCGCGCATTCGTCGCAATCTGGCTGAGCATGTCGTCGAGAATCGCCCCGCCAACATTGTCGAAGATGACATCGACCCCGCGCGGACAATGCTGCCGGATCGCCTCGCGCACGCCGCCCGCCTTGTAATCGATCGCGGCATCATAGCCTGCTTCCTCGACGAGCCAGGCGCATTTGTCTGCGCCGCCCGCGATGCCGACGACGCGGCACCCGGCGATCTTCGCCAGCTGGCCGACCACCGATCCGGTCGCCCCGGCGGCGCCAGAGACCAGCACGGTATCGCCCGCAACCGGCTTGCCGATCTTGAACAGCCCGCAATAGGCCGTCAGACCCGTGGTGCCGAGCACCGACATCATCGCGGTCGGCGGCAATTCAGGATCGCACGGAACCAGCCCTTCCCCGTCCGAAAGGTGATATTCGGTCCAGCCGGTCGACCCGATCACCATCGTGCCGACGGGGAACTTGGCCTGGTTCGATTCGATCACCTCTGAAATGCCCGATCCGCGCATCACTTCGCCGATCTCGGTCGGCGCGACATAATCGGCGATATTCTCCATCCAGCCCTTCTGCGCCGGATCGAAGCCCAGATAATGCGTCCTGAGCAGCATCTGGCCAGGTGCGGGCGGCGGCAGCTCGCGCGTGACGAGTTCGAAATCGCTGTCTTGCACCGGGCGGCCACGGGGGCGGCCTGCGATCAGCCATTGGCGGGTGGTGGTCATGGTTTGCTCCTGTTCAAGCTCGGAAAAATCCGTTTGTCCCGAGCGAAGTCGAGGGACGTCGTGCATACGTCCCTCGACTTCGCTCGGGACAAACGGGAGGGGATGACTATGAAACGCTAGCCGATCTGCCGCTCGCCCTCCTGCCAGTAGAGCTTGCGCAATTCCTTCTTGAATATCTTGCCCGAAGGGTTGCGTGGCAGTTCGGATACGAAATCCACGCTTTTGGGGCATTTGAACCCGGCGATGTGCGTGCGCGCAAAGGCGATCAGGGCGTCCGCCTCCACCGCCTCGCCGTCCTTCAGCACCACGATTGCCTTCACCGCCTCGCCCCAGCGCGGATCGGGCACGCCAATGACGGCGCAGTCACGCACGGCAGGGTGGTGGTGCAGCGCGTTCTCGACCTCGGCGGGATAGATATTCTCCCCGCCCGAGACGATCATGTCCTTCACCCGGTCATACAGATACAGATAGCCGTCGGCATCGCGATAGGCCGCGTCACCGGTGCGGTACCAGCCCTGGACAAAGGCGCTGGCATTGGCCTCGGGCAGGTTGTGATAGCCCGCCATCACCAGCGGCGCGCGCACCCAGACCTCGCCGACCTCGCCTGGCGCGCGGTCCTGCCCGTCCTCGCCGACGATGCGCAATTCGACATCCGGGAACGGCTTGCCGCAGCCCTTCATCCGGGGTGTGCCCGCGACATCATGATCCTCGGGCGGCAGATAGACGATCGTCCCACTGGTCTCGGTCGCGCCATACATCTGCACGAACTCAGCATTCGGGAACATCTGCATCGAGCGGCTGAGCACGTCGAGCGGGATGGGCGACGCGCCATATGGAAGCACCCGCATCGAAGAGAAATCCGCGCCTGCGGCATCGGGATGGTTCAGAATCATGTTGAGCACGGCGGGCACCGCGAACATCTTGGTGATGCCATGCTGCTGCACCGTGGCGATGATCGCGGCGATATCGGGCTGGGCAAGGATCACCCCGGTGCCGCCGCCGTTCAGCGTCTGCATCACCCAGGCGGTGCCACCGATATGGAAGAGCGGCATCGCCACCAGCGACACGTCGCTCGGCCACCAGGCTGCCCAGTCCTCGCCGATCTTGCGGCCCTGGCTCAGTGAGGCCGTAAGGCTGCCATGCGTGAGCAGCGCCCCCTTGGGGTGCCCCGTGGTACCCGAGGTGTAGAGCTGCACCGCGACATCCGCCGGGTCCAGCGCTGCAACGCTGTCATCCGCCGCAAAGCCCTGCAGCCAGGTGCGAAAATCGTGCCGTCCTTCGAATGCGCCATCGCTGAGCAGGATCGTCTCCAGCCCCGCCTCGCCGCGCACCGCCAGCGCATTGTCCAGCACCGCCGATTGCGTCAGCAGCAGGCGCGCGCCGGCGTCCTGAACGATATAGGCGATCTCGCGCGGCACCAGCCGCCAGTTGACCGCCACCGTCACCGCCCCGAGGCGCAACGCGGCGATCAGCAGGATGACATAATCGATATGGTTGAGGCCGAGAAACGCCACCCGGTCGCCCTTGCCGATGCCGCTCGCCTTGAGTGCCGCAACGCAGCGGCGGGTCAGATCATGCAGCGTCGCATAATCGAGCGCCTCGTCATCCTGGATCAGCGCGGTCTTTTGCGGGGTCGCAGCAGCGCCGCGCGCCACCATCTCGGCAATCATGCTCATCGGATCAGTGCACCATCGCCTGGGCGTAGAGACCGCCATCGGCGGGATAGAAATTGCAGTGGAAACCGCTCGGCACGCGGAAGGGCACATGCACCCGCGCCACCGGCCCCGAGGCGATATCGAGCGCGTGGAAGATCGCCAGTTCGCTGCCCGGCGCATTGGCACGATGGACGAGCGTCATGGCATAGCCGTCCGCCTCGCCCTCCGGCCCCGTCTTCGCCCCGAGGCGCGGCGCGAAAATCAGTTCGCCCGCAGCCGAACCTTTCCCGAAATGATAGATATCCTCCTCGCCCGTCTCGGTATCGAAGCGAAGCACCGCATCGAGCCCTTCGGCCCGGGCATCGCGCGATTCCAGATTGATATTGGCAAAGGCATGACGCGTTCGGCGGGTCATCAGCCGGTCGTCGGGACGCGGGAATTGCAGGTCGCGTTCGTTCAGCACCTCCTCGCGCAGCATGTCGCTATTCGCATGCAGGTCGATCGTCCAGCGGCGCAGGCTCTGGCGCGTGCCCGCATGCGTGGCGCGCACCCCGGTCTCGTCGGGGAACAGCGCGGTGCCGTTGGCGGCGGCGACATCGGCGATGATCCTGCCGTCCTCCTCCCACACGTTCAGTTCGTGGAACATGTGGCGCGGCTCGTATTCAAACCAGCGCACGTCGCAGGCCCCGCCCCGGCGCGGCATCACCGCCAGCTTGGACGGGCGGTCGTTGACCCAGGCGGTCATCGGCCCGCCGCGCATGAAGCGGCCAAGATCGGTGTCGATCGGCAGCACCGGAAACACCACCCAGTTCTCGGTCACGAAGAAGGTGTGCATCAGGCTCATGTGCGGGACCGGGATGATCTGGCTGTGCGTCAGCGCGCCGGTGCGGTCGATAATGTCATAGCGGATTTCCGCCGCGCCCATCGGCCCGTTGATCATCGCGCCGATATTGATCAGCTCGCCGGTGGCATGGTCGATCTTGGGATGCGCGGAAAAGGTGGTGGAGATCGTCCCGCCATAATGCTCCTCGCCGATGGTGCTGAGGTCACGCGGGTGCATCTCGACCGGCGGCGCGCCTTCCATCAGCGCGAGCAGCTTGCCGCCGTGAATGATGATATTGGTGTTCGCGGTGTTGTAGCGCTTGCCCTGCACCGACGGGTCGGCGGTCATCGGATTGCCGAACACGCCGAACAGCCGTTCGCCCGCTGCCTTTTCCAGCTCGAACTTCTCGGTCCTGACCCAGCGGTTGCGCATCGAGACTCGGCCATTCTCGATGAAGAAGCCGTAGACCATGCCGTCGCCGTCGAACCAGTGATATTCGTCCCCGCGCGTCGGGTGCAGCGGCTCGGGTCCGTTGCGATAGAACACGCCTGCCAGATCGTCCGGAATCTCGCCCTCGATCACCAGGTCGGGCGCGTCCGCCTCGAACCGGTTGGGGGCATGGTGGCCATGCAGGAAGGGATGCGGCGGAAAGGGCTTGGCCATGGTCTTGCGTCTGCCTGTCCCAGATAGGTTTCAACAAAAGGCCCGCCGCTCCGATGCCAGAGCGACAGGCCGAGAGAGGCTATCAGAATTCGAGCATGAGTTCGGCCCCGATCTGCCGGGGCGGACGCACACCGGCAAAGGCGAACAGCCCCGCCACCGGCAGCGTGCTCGACAGACCGCGATTGTCGAAGAGGTTGCGGCCGAAGACGCTGAAGGTCGCGCTCGCCCCGCCGAAATCGTGCTTGTACGAGAGCGTCGAGTCGAGAATCTCGCGCTCCGAGGCTTCGCAGCGGCGGTCGTTGGTGATGATACCCTGCGCCTGCAGCGCCGGATCGGCCACGATGCAGGTCGTGTACTTGTCGACATAGCGGAAGATGGTGCTCCAGCGGAACTCGCCATCGCCCACCGGCCGGGTGTAATCGAACCCGGCGGACCAGGCATATCGGGGCGCACGCCGCAGATCGAGATCGGACACGTCGATGCCTCCGCGCACGAAATTCTGGTAATTGGCATCGAGATAGGTCGCCGAGAAATTGAACGACAGATCGTCTGCCGGCAGCGCGACAATCTCCAGCTCGACGCCCTTGATCCGCGCAGAAGCCGCGTTCTCGACGATGGTTTCCTGCGCCTGAATGGCGTTGAACGGCGCTTGCGTCGCGCGCACCAGCTCTTCCTGCTTGTCCGAATAATCGGTCTGGAAGATCGCGATATTGGTGCGCAGGCGGCGATCGAGCCAGTCCGCCTTCAGGCCGATTTCATAGGCATCGACAATTTCGGGCTGATACGGGCCGATAGCGGTCGGCGTCGCGGCGCGGCCGTTGAAACCACCCGATCGGAAGCCGCGCGAATAGCTGGCATAGAGCAGTTGCCCGTCATCGAACTGGTAGTCGAGGCTGGCGCGATAGGTGAACTCGCCGAAATCCTCGGAGCCACGGCAATCGGCAGCGACGATCCCGGCAAAGCCCACGGGACAAGCCCCGGTCGGGCTGAGCGCAAAATTGGTGACCAGCGCCTTCTCGTCCTTGGTATAACGGCCGCCTACGCCGAGCGTCAGATTGTCCGACAGCTTGAAGCGCGCATCGGCAAAACCGGCATAGGATTTGGAATCGCCGACCGAAAGCTGGAAGGCGCTGGCGCCGGGGCCGAGAAAGCCGAAGAACGAGGTCTGGCGCAGGGTGTACTGGCTATCGAAATAATAGGCGCCCAGCACGATATCCATCCAGTCGGTGACATCGCCTGCAAACCGGATTTCCTGGCTGAACTGCTCGTAGCGCTGGATGCGCAGGGTGTCGAAGAAGTTGATCGATGCCGAGTCGAAATCCTGCCGGACGCTTTCGTTGTTCTTGCGCCAGCCGGTGACCGAGGTGAGCGTGAAATCGCCCAGTTCGACGGTGATCGTCCCGCTGATCGCATCGGTCTTGTTGCGCACCGGGGTCTGGATATTGCCGAAAACGTCATAGAGCAGGCGGCTGTTGGTCGGCGTGCGGTTGCACTGGTTGTCCGGAATCTGAAATGCGCGGACCAGACCGACGCCCGGCACCGGCACCTGAAGGCAGATCAGGTCCAGATCGTTCGAGACGCTGGCGGTCGCGACCTCGCCATCTTCCTCCATATGCTCGTAGGTGATCACCGCTTCGATATCGTCGGTGGGCGTGATCAGCGCGGTGACGCCGGCAGTCCAGACCTCATACTCGTTGGTGCGGCGGTTGCCCTGCGTCACGTTGCGCAGATAGCCATCGGTATTGTCGTAGAAGAAGAAGCCCTTGAGCGCGAGGAAATCGCCGATCATCGGCGTGTTCACGACCAGGCGCCCACGGATGGTGTTATATTCGGCATAGCCGATCGAGGCGCGCACGCCCCATTCGCCGGTCGGTTTGCTGCGGCGGACGTTGATGACACCACCAATCGTGTTGCGGCCAAACAATGTGCCCTGCGGCCCGCGCAAGATCTCGATCGATTCCAGATCGAACGCATCGAGCAGCTGCCCGGTATTGGTGCCGATGAACACATCGTCGACCACCACACCGACCGCCGGGTCGAACGACTTTTCGATGTCCTCGAAGCTGATGCCGCGGATCGCGATCGCGGCAGCGGATGGCCCCGCGTTCACCGGATCGACGACGAGGCCGGGAACGCGTCCGGCAAAGTCGCGCAGATCGTCGACCGCGCCGGTAGCCAGAGCCTCGGAATCGATCGCGGAGACCGCAACCGGCACTGCCTGGAGCGATTCCTCGCGGCGTTGCGCGGTGACGACGATGGTGCGCAGGCCGCCCTCTTCGGCCTGTTCTGCACTCGCCGGCTGATCGGACGCCTCCTGCGCGATCGCCGCCTGGGGTGCCGCGAGCATCGCGAGCCCCAATGCGAAGGTTGACGCCGACAGATAGGTGGACACCCTCATGACAAACCTCCCCTCAATGCTGCGGCCTTTTTGACCCGCACCTTTTCCTATGCTGCGCGAAAATGATCCGGGGGCGACAATGCCTCAAGTGTCAAAAATGACAGTCGCGGACCCTACGGCAAGCGCTAGGTTGGCGGCACAGGGTCGGGGTCCGGCTGCCTTGCTGCGTGCCTGGAACGCGGCCCGCCAGCCCATGTCCGAGGGGAGGGAACGCCATGCCGGTCCAGCGCAGCTTCTGCCGTTTCTGCCACGCCAATTGCGCGATCCTGGTCGAGACCGAGGGCGACCGCGTGGTGCGCGTGTCGGGCGACCGGCAAGACCCGGTGTTCGGCGGCTATACCTGCATCAAGGGGCGGCAACTGCCCGAGGCGCATCATCATCCCGAGCGGCTGCTGTCGTCGCAAAAGAAAGGCGCGCACGGCTTCGAACCCATCGCCACGCAAGCGGCGCTCGACGAGATTGCCGCGCAGCTGAAGCCGTTGATCGAGGAGCACGGTCCGGACAGCGTTGCGATCTATGCTGGTACCTATTCCTTCCAGAACAGCGCCGGGGTCGCCTCGGCCATGGCGTTCGCGCAAGGGCTGGGCACCCGGCATTTCTATACCAGCGTCACGCTCGACCAGCCCGCGAAGGTGTACACCGCCGCGCAATATGGCAGTTGGTCGGGCGGCGGGCATGTGTTCGGCGAGGCAGATGTCGCGTTCTTCATCGGCAACAACCCGATCGTCTCGCATTACGGACCACCGGGCGGCCTTCCGCCCTTCTCGCCCTCGCGGCGGTTGCGTGATGCGATCGCAGGCGGCCTCAAGCTCATCGTCGCCGATCCGCGCGAGAGCGATGTCGCGGAGCTCGCGCATATTCACCTGCCTGTGAAGCCCGGCGAGGACCCGGCGCTGCTTGCGGGGATGATCCACGTGATCCTGCAGGAGCGGCTCTATGACGAGGCGTTCGTGCAAGTGCATGTCGATGGCCTCGCCGAACTCAAAAAGGCGGTTGCGGGCTTCCCGCCTGCCGTCGCCGCCGCGCGCGCGGGCGTGAGCGAGGCCGATCTGGTGGCGGCCGCGCGGATGTTCGCGGGTGGGAGGAAAGGCTCGGCCAGCACCGGCACCGGCCCGGAAATGGCGGGCAACGGTACGCTGACCCAATATCTGGTGAGCAGCCTCAACATCCTGTGCGGGCGCTTCTGCCGCGAGGGCGAGAAGAGCTCGATCCCGCGCATCTTCACGCCCGTCACCCCGCGCCGGGCGCAGGTCAATCCGCCGATGAAGCTGTGGGGCGAAGGCTATCCCGCCTCGCGCTTCCGCGGCCTCACCCATCTGATGTTCGAGATGCCGTGCAACGTGATGGCCGACGAAATCCTCACCCCCGGCCCCGGCCAGGTGAAGGCTCTGATCTCGATCGGCGGCAACCCGATGCTCGCCTTTCCCGATCAGGACAAGATGGCGCGCGCGATTGACGCGCTCGAACTGTTCGTCAGCGTCGATGTGCGGGCGGAAGGCGTATCCGCGCGCCGCAGCGACTATATCCTCGCGCCGCTGATGAGCCTCGAGCGCGACGACATCTCGTCGCTGTCCGAATGGTGGTACGAGATTCCGTACGCGCGCTATACCGAGGCGATCCTGCCGCGCCCCGGCGATCTGCTCGACGAGTACGAGATGCTCTGGGGGCTGGCGAAGCGGCTCGGCACCGGGCTGCCGCTGGCGGGCGGGCCGTGTCCGATGGATGCCTGCCCGGACAAGGAGGCGTTTCTCGACCTCGCGGTCGCAGGCTGCGTGGTGCCGCCGAGCCAGGTGCATGCCGACAGCCCCGATGGCCGTGCAGTCATCTATCACGACCGGCACCCGATCGTCGAACCGGCGGAACCTGGCCACGAGGCGCGGTTCGATCTGGCAGCAGGTGCGATGCCGCAGCAATTGATGCTGTATGGCCGCAACGATCCGGCGCAACAGGGCTATCCCTTCCGACTGATCTCGCGCCGCAGCCGCCACCGCTTCAACTCGACCGGCGGGCATCTCTCCGCACTCAGGGCCAAGCGCACCACCAATCCGGCGCATATCCATCCTGATGATCTGGAAGGGCTGGGCGTCGCGGATGGCGAGATGATCCGCATTGCCTCGCCGCACGGCGAGGTGCACGCGCTCGCCAAGGCCTCGGCAGCGTTGCGGCGCGGCGTCATCTCGATGGCGCACGGCTATGGCGATCCCGATGTCGGGAAAGACGAGGTGCCACTGCGCGGGGGCTCCACCAACCGGCTGGTCAGCGAAACCGCAGGCTATGACCCGATCACCGGCCAGGCGCTGCAAAGCGCGATCCCGGTCAAGGTGCTGCGTGCTTGAAGTCGCACAGACCGATCCTTCGGGGCATCCGGGATTGCAGCCGCAAGGATGTTTGGGCATCACAAGCAGGATGACATTCACCCCCGTCACCCCTGCCGATCTCGAACCGGGCACCACCCGTTTTGTGCAGCATGAGGGTGCAGCATATCTGCTCGTCCGTGATGCTGAGGGGGCGCTGCACGCACTCGATGGGCTGTGCAGCCATGCGCTGCTGCCGCTGGAGGGCGCGAGGGTGCGACGCGGCCATGTGCTGTGTCCGCACCATGGCGCGCGCTTTGAGATCGCCACGGGCGCCGCCAAGGGACCGCCGGCCTATTGCGGCGTCAGAACCTGGCCGGTGCGGGAAAGGGACGGAATGATTGAACTGGATAGCCACGCATGACATTCGACGTGAAGGACAAGGTCGTGCTGGTCACAGGCGCGGCCTCGGGCATCGGGGCCGCCACTGCACGCCTTGCGGCGGAGCGCGGTGCCAGGGTGATTGCGACCGATATTGATGGCGAGCGCATCCAGGCGGTCGCTGCGGATTGTCAGTGCATCGGCCTCAAACACGATGCCACCTTGGCCGACGACTGGGACAATGCGATTGCCGCCGCCGTGCATCATCACGGACGGCTGGATGCGCTGGTCAGCAATGCGGGGATCGTCAATTACGAGCCGATCATCGATCTCGACATGGCCCGCTTCCGAAAGCTCAACCAAGTGCATGTCGAAGGAAGCTTTATCGGACTGCAAAAGGCAGTGGAGCAGATGCGCGCGCAATCGGGCGGGGCGCCTGCGACGGGAAGCATCGTGCTCACCGCATCGGTCATGGCCAATTGCGCGGCACCGGCCATTTCCGCCTATGCGGTCGCCAAGGCGGCGATGGCGAACATGGCGCGCGCGGTCGGCGTCGAGCTGGGCCGCAAGGGCGACATGATCCGCGTGAATGCGCTGTGCCCCGGCCCCACCCGCACCCCGCTGCTCGAAGGCGCGATGCCGCCCGGCGCGATGAACGATCCTGCGCACTGGACCGACGTGCCGCTGGGCGTGCCGCAGGAGCCCGAGGACATGGCCGAAAGCATCCTGTTCCTGATCAGCGAGGAAAGTTCGTTCATGACCGCGACACAGATGGTGGTCGATGGCGGATGGAGTCTGACGTGATGCTGGCAGCAGGCATGAACCCAGGTCCGTTTGTCCCGAGCGAAGTCGAGGGACGTACGCGAGAGGTTTGCGATCACGTCCCTCGACACGCTCGGGACAAACGGGGGTGGTTGATGGCGCGCCCCTTGCAAACGGAGGCCAGCGCATGACCCGTACCGCCATCGTCACCGGCGCGACCTCGGGAATCGGGCGCGCCACGGCCATCCGTCTCGCCAAGGCCGGCTTTCACATCATCGCTACCGGCCGCAATCCGGAGCGCGGCGCAGAGACCGTGCGCCAGGTCGAGGCGGCGGGCGGCAGTGCCGAGTTCCACAGCTTCGACGTCACCTCGGAAAGCGACTGGGCCGCGTTCGCCGAGACGGTGACCGCCCGCCACGCGTCGGTCGATGCCCTCATCAACTCCGCCGGATCGTTCTTCACCAGGCCCCTGCCTGAGACGACGCTAGAGGATTTCCGCGAGCTGTGGACCGCCGATGTCGAGAGCGTCGTGCTCGGCACCAAATACGGCTTTCGCATGATGCGCGATACCAGGAGCGCGGGGTCTATCGTCAACATCTCCTCGCTGGCTGGACTGATCGGGCTGGAAGATTGCGCCGCCTATTGCGCGGCCAAGGCGGCGGTGACGCATTTCAGCCGGGTCGCCGCGCTGGAAGGCGCGCAGATGGACCCGAAGGTACGGGTCAATTCCCTGAACCCCGGCGTGATCTATACAGAAATGATCACCGAGGCCTATGGCGACAATGATGCGGTGAAAGCCTTCGTGATGGACGGCAACGCACTCCAGCGCGTCGGAACGCCCGAGGACATCGCCAGCGCCGCCACCTTCCTCGCCTGTTCCGCCTCGCGCATGGTCACCGGCACCGCCATGCTGGTCGATGGCGGGCGGGGTGCGGACTGACCCTTTTCCATTCCCTGCACGGAGACGCTCCACCCATGACCCAGAACCGCCAGTTCATCCTGAAGCGCCGTCCGAACGGCGCGCCCGTGGCCGAGGATTTTGCGCTAGAGACTTCAACCATTCCCGCTCTGGACGAGGGCCAGTTCCTGATCCGCAACCATTATGCCTCGCTCGATCCGGCGCAGCGCGGCTGGATGTCGGACGCGGACAGCTACATGCCGCCGATCCCCTTGGGCGCCCCGGTACGCGCGACCACCATCGGCGTGGTCGAGAAGAGCCGCGCCGAGGGCTTTGCCAAGGGCCAATGGGTGATGGGCCTCAACGCGATCGAGGACTATTCGATCGGCACCCTGGGCGGCTTTACCCAGCCGATCGATCCGCACGCGGTGCCCAAGGTGACCAATTACCTCTCGCTCTTCGGCGCGGTGGGCATGACCGCCTATTTCGGCTTTCTCGACGTGTGCGAGCCTAAGCCGGGCGATGTCGTGCTGATTACCGGTGCCGCCGGGGCCGTGGGATCGCTGGTCGGGCAGATCGCCAAGATCCTGGGCTGCACCGCGATCGGCATTGCGGGCGGCGCGGAGAAATGTGCACGGCTGACCGAGCGTTATGGTTTCGACCATGCCATCGACTATCGCGGCAAGGACGTGGCCGCGCTCGATGCCGCGATCCGCGCGGTCGCGCCCGATGGCGTCGATGTGATCTTCGAGAATGTCGGCGGCGACATTCTCGATGCGGGCCTGATGAACCTCAAGCACGGCGCGCGCATCGGCCTGTGCGGGCTGATCAGCGAATACAACGCGCCGCAGCCGGTGGGCGCGCGCAATATTTGGCAGCTGATCGTGCACCGCGCCTCGATCCGCGGATTGCTGGTCGCCGATTATATCGCGCGTTTTGCCGAGGGCGGCGCGCAAATGGGCGAATGGGCGGCGGCCGGCAAGCTGATCGTCGACGAGCATGTCGACGAAGGGCTCGACAACGCGTTGCCCGCTTTCCTTCGGCTGTTCGAGGGATCGAACCAGGGCAAGATGATCCTGAAGATCGCCTGAGCGTGCGCGACCTTCTGGTCCTGTCGGGCGGCCATCCGTACGAGGCCGAGCCCTTTGCCGCTCTGCTTGCCAGCCTGGACGGATGGCGGGTGGAGCATCTCGTGCATCCCGAGGCCGAGGCGCAGGTGGCAGACGGTGCGGCGGAGAAAGCCGATGCGCTGCTGTTCTACGACATGCCTGGCTTCACCTTTGCCAACGGCACGGTAACGACGCGGCCCCCGTCGCCCGGCTTTGTTGCAGGCATCAAGGCGCATTTTGCGCACGGCAAGGGCGCGGTGGCGCTGCACCATGCGCTCGCCGGATGGGCGGACTGGCCGGAATGGGCGGAGATGCTGGGAGGCAAGTTCCTGTATCGGCCCGAGACGCTGCGCGGCCGCGAGTGTCTCGATTCGGGTTATCGGCACGATGTCGAATATCAGGCGGTGATGCTGAGAGACCATCCGGTAACACAGGGCCTGCCACCGCGCTTTGCTGTGTGCGACGAACTGTATCTCGCCGAGATTTTCGCCGAGCGGGTCACCCCGCTGATCGCAGCAGACCACGATTTTGTTGCGCACAATTTCCACTCTGCCGCACATGCCGTCGCGGGGCGGATGTTCGACAATTCAGCCTGGCCGCATCCGCCCGGAAGCCATCTGATCGGCTGGACGAAGCCCGTCGCGGCGGGGCAACTGGTCTATCTGCAGTTCGGCGATGGTCCCGCCGCCTATGCCAATCCCCATGTGCGGCAAATGCTGGCCAATGCTCTGGATTACGTTACACAGGACGAAAGCGGAGGGAGACGAGCATGAGCAGGCTGCAGGGACGCAAGGCGTTGGTCACCGGCGCGGCATCGGGCATCGGCGCGGCGACTGTGGCGCGGTTGCTCGCGGATGGCGCGACGGTGCTTGCCTGCGATATCAGCAGCGAAGGCATGGCAGGGACCATCAACCATGTCGCCAATCTTGCCGATCCGCAGGCCATTGCCGTGCTGGCAGCTGCAGCCGAAAGCCAGCTCGGCGGACTCGATATCCTCGTCAACAATGCCGGGGTCTGCCCGGTGGGCACGCTCGAGGACCTGACCGACGATCAGTGGCAGTTCGGGCTCGACGTCAACCTGCTCGCGCCCGCGCGGCTCGCCAAGGCATGCCTTTCGCTGCTCAAGGACTCTTCGACGGGCAGGGTGATCAATACCGGATCGATCCTGTCGCGCTATGGCGATGCGGGGCTCGGCGCCTATGCCGCCTCCAAGCACGCGATTCTCGGCTTTACCCGCTCGCTGGCGATGGAGCTGGGACCCTTCGGCATCACGGTCAATTGCGTGCAGCCCGGCTGCATCGTCACTGGCATGACGCGCGGCATGCTCGAGAACGGCGCGGCAGCCGAATATTATCGCGACAAGTCGGCGCTCAAGCGGCTGGGACAGCCCGAGGACATTGCCGATGTCATCGCCTTTCTGGCCAGCGACGACGCGCGCTTCATCACCGGCCAGGGCATCATCGCCGATGGCGGGGTAATGACCCACAGCTGAGCGGGCACAGGGTCGTCATTCGCTATCGAAATGGCTGAGGACATCGCGGCTGGCTTGGAGGATGTTGGCGATCTCCACGCTCTCGTCGCCATATCGGAAGAAGATGATATACCCATGGGCGGGGACGCTGCGCAGCCCGGGTGCCAAGTCGCTGCGATCCGATCCCAGCGTTCCGGGTAGTGAAGCCAGATGCGAGCATCTGGCGCGCAGTTTCTCGACAAAGCGCAGTGCCGTAGGCAGATGGCGGGACTCTAGGGTGATATGCCTGAGTATCTCGACCAGATCGTCTGTCGCAGCGTCAAGATAGATAAGTGCCCGCACCTAATATCCTTGTACCTTGAGCTCATGCGCTACTGTTTCCAAGCGCCGATCCACATCACCATCCGTATTCTCGCCACCGCGTGCAAGCGAAGTTTCGATCGTCTCGCGCAGCGCCGCAAGCTTCGCCTCGCGCTCTTCGACCAGGCGCAGGCCTTCGCGGATCACTTCGCTGGCGGAGGCATAGCGCCCGGTCTTGAGCAGCGCCTCGACATAGCCTTCCCACCGTTCGCCGATCGATACGTTCATCGCGGTCATTCCTTCCATTACCGACCCATGACCTATCATGATAACACAAAATGCGCAATTTTGGTTATCGCCGCTTGCACGTCCCTCCCTAACATTTTCGACTATCGCGAGGCGGCGCCGCTGCGGGCTATGACGGTTTCATGGCACATCAGAACCATGGGAGCAGGGCATGACGGTGGCGGCGGAGCAGAAGAGCTTTTTCCATCCCGACGTGCTGACCAGCCCCTTCGCCTTCTATCAGGAGCATCTGCCGACCGAGCCAGTCTATCACGACAAGGCGACCGGCCTGTATCTGGTGCTGAGCCACAGGCTGGTCAGCGAGGCGACGTCGCGGACGGATGAATTCTCCAACAATTTCCAGGCAGTGCTCTCGGGCGCGCGGTCCGAAGATCCGGAGGTCAAGGCGATCCTGGACGAAGGCTGGCCGCAGGTCGACACGCTGCTGACCGCCGACCCGCCGGTGCACACGCGGTTTCGCAAGCTCGTCAATCTGGCCTTTTCCGCGCCGCGCGTGAACAAGCTCGAGGCGCATATCCGCGAGATCGCACGCGATCTGATCGAAAGGATGCTGACGCAGGACGATATCGAGTTCATCCGCGATTTCGCCATGCCGCTGCCGATCCGGATGATCTCCGAACAGCTCGGTCTCACGCACGAGCCGCCGGAAACGATCAAGCGCTGGACCGATGCCTTTGTCGATCGGCTGGGCGGCATGGTGCCCAGGGAGCGCGAGCTGCAATGCGCGCGCGAGGTGGTCGAGTTCCAGCATGCGATCAAGGCACAGATGGACCTGCGCCGCGCGAACCCGACCGACGACCTTCTCTCCGACCTTGTCCATGCCGAGATCGACGGCGAGCGCCCGCTCGACGATGGCGAACTGCTGTCGATCGTGCAGCAGCTGCTGGTCGCGGGCAACGAAACGACCACCGCGACGCTGGCGGAGGGCATCATCCTGCTCGCGCGCAATCCGTCGGAACTCGCCAAGGCTAAGGCGGACCCGAAGATCATCCCCAACATGATCGAGGAGATGCTGCGCCTCGCCAGCGCCTCGTCCGGCATCTGGCGAGTGATGAAGGCAGACGCCGAGCTGGGTGGGGTGACCCTGCCCAAGGGCGCGATGGTAATGATGCGCTATGCGGCCGCCAATCGCGACCCCGAACGCTATGAAGAGCCCGACCGGTTTCTCGTCGACCGGGCCAATGCCCGCACCCATCTCGCCTTCGGGCGCGGCATCCATATGTGCGTCGGCAACATGCTGAGCCGAAAGGAAATGACCGTCGCGTTCGAGGAGCTGCTGCCGCGCATTTCGGGCATCACGCTGACCGACGAAGCCTCAATCGCCTATCCCCCCAACATGATGCTGCGCGGACCCGTTTGCGTGCCGGTGCGTTTCGAGCGTTGCCCATGAATTTCGATTATGACGAAAGCCAGCTGCTCTACCGCGCCTCTGTCGAGCGGTTTCTGGAAGGGCGCGACATTGCCGCGCGCAAGGCACAGCGCGCCGCGCCGGGCGGCATCGACCGCGCGCGCTGGCAGGCCTTGGCCGAGCTGGGCCTGACCGCGATGGCGCTCGGCCAGGACAAGGGCGGGCTTGGCAGCAGCCTGCTCGATCTGGTCGCGGTGGGCGAAAGCTTCGGCCTGCGCATCTCGTCGGACAACTGGCTGGAAAATGCGGTGCTGCCGATGCTGCTGGCAGGGTCGGGACTGGTGGAGCATCATCCTTTGATCCACGCACTGGCCTCAGGCGAGGCGATTGCCGCGCTGGCGCTGTTCGAGCCCGGGGGGCGGCATGTCACGACTCCGCGCGTCACGACCGCAAAACAGACCGCCAACGGCTTCGTGCTGCAAGGCGAAAAGAGTTTCTCGCTTGGCGGCATGGCTGCGGACTGGCTGCTGGTCAGCGCTGCGACGGATAGCGGCCCGGCGCTGTTTCTCGTCGCCGCCAATGCATCAGGACTGCACCGGCGAGGCTATCGCGTGATCGACGGCAATATGGCGGCAGAAATCCGGCTGCTCGGCTGCGAAGTCGCCACCGATGCCCGATTGGCGCTCGATTGGGATGTGGTCGAAGCCGCGCTCGGCACCGCACGGCTGGTCGCAGCAGCAGAGATGGCGGGGCTGGCGCGGCGGCTGTTCGACGATACGCTCGCCTATGTCCGCCAGCGCGAGCAGTTCGGCCAGCCGATCGGGCGGTTTCAGGCGATCCAGCACCGGATGGTCGATGCCTATGCGCTGGTCGATCAAGCGAAAAGCGCGCTGATCGCTGCGGTCACTTCGGGCGAAGCGAACGAGATCGCGGGCATGAAGGCGGTGGTCGCGGAGGCCGCGCTCGCCATAGGACGCGAGGCGGTGCAGCTGCACGGCGGCATGGGCACCACCGACGAACTGGAAATCGGCCATGCGCACAAGCGCGTCCTGCTGCTGTCGCAATGGCTGGGCGATCCGGCGAGCGGGCTCGATGCCTATGCGCAGGCAGCGATCAGGGCAGCAGCATGAGCATGCCGCTTCCCGTTGCTGAGGGCCTGTGGACTGACGAAGCCGAACCGCGCCTCATCGGTGGCCGCCATATGCAAACGGGAGAGATCGTCTTCCCGATGCCCGAGGGCGATGCTGCGCAGCATTACGCGCCGCTACCCCTCTCTCCTACCGGTACGCTGTGGTCGTGGACCAGCCAGGATTTCCGCCCGAAATCGCCGCCTTATACCGGACCGGAGGAATTCGTGCCCTTTCTGCTCGGCTATGTCGAGTTGCCCGGCGAGGTGATCGTCGAGACGCACATCGAGGGGGCGGTCCTGAGCGACCTCAAGCTCGGCATGGCGATGGAGCTGGTGCTGATCGAGTTCGCACCAGGCCGGACCACGTTCGCGTTCAGGCCTTCCGCATGATCCAGCCCACCACCTCCCGTTTGTCCCGAGCGAAGTCGAGGGACGTGTGCGCAGAGGGTTGCGCA
Organism: Blastomonas natatoria; assembly: GCF_003201955.1. Lineage (GTDB taxonomy): Bacteria > Pseudomonadota > Alphaproteobacteria > Sphingomonadales > Sphingomonadaceae > Blastomonas > Blastomonas natatoria. The sequence continues at coordinate 56,062 of NZ_QJJM01000003.1, read as the reverse complement.
TGCGTCCCTCGACGTCGCTCGGGAACGCGGAAAAGCTCGAGAGCCCTCTTTCCATGACCCAAGTCCACATAATCGGCGCAGGCATTCACCCGTTCGGGCGCACCGAGGGGCGGTCGGGCCGCGATCAGGGCGTGTTTGCGGTGCACCAGGCACTGGCCGATGCGGGGCTGGCATGGACCGATATCGAATGCGCCTATGGCGGATCGGAAGCCGCGGGCAATGCCGATATCATGGTCAACGAACTGGGGCTGACCGGCCTTCCCTTCATCAACGTGTCGAACGGATGCGCGACCGGCGGCAGCGCGCTCGCCTCGGCGCGCAACGCAGTCGCCTCTGGCCAGTGCGACATCGCCATGGCGGTCGGTTTCGACAAGCATCCGCGCGGTGCCTTCAACGCCCAGCCCGGCGACTGGGGCCTGCCCGAATGGTATGGCGAGACCGGCATGATGCTGACCACGCAATTCTTCGCGCTCAAGATCCAGCGCTACATGCAGCTGCATGGCATCAGCCGCGCGACGCTCGGCAAGGTCGCGGAAAAGGCGTTTCGCAACGGCACGCTGTGCGATCATGCCTGGCGGCGCTCGCCGGTCGATCTCGACACTATATTGAACGCCCCGATGGTCAACGACCCGCTGACCAAATACATGTTCTGCTCGCCCGCCGAGGGGGCGGTCGCGCTGATCATCGCCTCGGAGAAAAAGGCGCGCGAACTGGGCGCGGACGGGGTGAAGATTTCCAGCATCGCGGTGCGCACCCGTCCGCCCGGATCGTTCGAGGTGTTCGCGCCCGCAATCAGCGTCGAGCGCGGCGGCAAGCCGACCGAGCTGGCGAGCCAGGCGGCGTACGAAGCCGCCGGCATCGGCCCCGAGGATATCGATGTCGCGCAATTGCAGGACACCGAATCGGGCGCGGAAATCATGCACATGGCCGAAAACGGCTTCTGCCAGGATGGCGAGCAGGAGCAATGGCTGGCCGAAGGGCGCACCGAGCTGCACGGAGAGCTACCGGTCAATACCGATGGCGGCTGTCTGGCCTGTGGCGAGCCGATCGGGGCGTCCGGGCTGCGGCAGGTCTATGAAAATGTGGTACAGTTGCGCGGACGTGGCGGCGCACGACAGGTGCCGGGAAACCCGAAGACCGCGTACAGCCATGTCTATGGCGCGCCGGGCCTCTCGGCTGTCGCGATACTGGAGCGTTAAAATATGGCAATGATGCAGGGCAAGGTCGCGCTGATTTCGGGCGGGGCGGAGGGCATTGGCGGGGCGACCGGGCGGCGCATCGTCGAGGAAGGCGGCTGTGTCGTGCTGGGCGATGTGCAGTTCGACAAGGCCAAGGCGCTGGCATCGGAACTGGGCGAACGCGCGATGGCGGTCTCGCTCGACGTGCGCGATCTCGGCCAATGGCAGGCCGCGGTGCAGGCGGCGCAGGCGACCTTCGGCAAGCTCACCCACCTGGTCAATGTCGCCGGGATTTCCGAGCCGGGATCGGTGGTCGATGTCGATCTGGACAGCTGGAGCCGAACCATCGATATCAACCTCAATGGCACGTTCAACGGCTGCCGCGTCGCCATCCCCGCCATGGCTGCAGCGAAAGAGCCGGGCGCGATCGTCAATATCGGGTCGATGCTCGCGCTGCGGGTGGGCTCGGGCTTTGCCGCCTATTGCGCGTCCAAGGCGGCGGTCACCGCGCTCACCAAGACCATCGCGCTCGACTGCGCCGAAAAGGGCCTGCCCATTCGCGCCAATACCGTGCACCCCGGCGCGATCCGCACGCCGATGTTCGAACGCTATCTGGAAGCGTTGCCGGGGACGGCGGACGAGGTCGAGGCCATGTTCGCCGCAAACCATCCGATGGGCCGCGTCGGCGAGGCGCACGAGGTGGTCAACGCGATCGTCTTCCTGCTCTCCGACCAGGCGAGCTTCACCACCGGAGTCGATTTCACCGTCGATGGCGGCGGCCATTTCCGCAGCTAAGGGAGCGCAGCATGGCAGAACGGATCGATGCGCATTTCGTAGCGGCGGGCAAATATCACGATATCGACTTTGCCCGGCTGGAGGTGCTCAAGCTGCTCGCCGAGCATGACTTCATCCGCACCACCGTCGCGCATGATTATCATGGCGTGGGCGAGCGCTTGCCCGCCTGCCGGTTTCTGGTGACCTATACCTGCGACCTGATGCCCAGCGAGGCCGAAGCCCAGGCGATAGCCACGTTCCTTGAAGCCGGCGGGCGCTGGCTGGCACTGCATGGCACCAATTCGATCCTGCGCTTCACCGATGCCGGGGTGGACAGCCCCGAAGAGCGGCCCGACGTGATGCAGATGCTGGGCACCCAGTTCAAGGCGCACCCGCCCATCGGGGCACCGTTCACGGTCGAGATCGTCGATGCAGGGCACGACGTGACGCGCGGCATCCAGGATTTCGAAGTGGTCGACGAGCTCTACCTGATGAAGCAGATGAGCGACATCCGCACCCTCGCGCAGACCCGGTTCGAGGGCGAGGCCACCGGCTTTGTCGATGAGCACTGGCCCGAAACCGTGGTTCCCGTCATCTACACCCGCGCCATCGGTCAGGGCGGCATATTGTACAATACGCTCGGCCATTGCCGCGGGCATTATGACCTGCCGGGCATGCAGGATTTCTATCCGCATCCGGAAAAATGCGCGTGGAACTACCCTGTTTATTACGAACTGTTGCGCCGCGGCATCGCCTGGGCGACCGGAAATGGCGGAATCTGACCAATGGACATGGACTTTACCCCCGACGAGCTTGCGTTTCAGGCCGAGGTGCGCAGCTTCCTGAAAGCGCATCTGAGCGACCGGCTGATCGAGGGGGCGAAACGCACCCCCGGCGTGTTCGTCGAGCCCGATATCGGCCTCGAATGGCAGCGGATCCTGCACGACAAGGGCTGGCTCGCCATCCACTGGCCGGTGGAGGATGGCGGTACCGGCTGGACCCCGGTGCAACGCTATATATTCGAAAAGGAATGCGCGCTGGCGGGCGCTCCGGCGCTCGCGGTGCTGGGGCTGAAGCTGGTCGGCCCGGTGATCTGCCGGTTCGGCACGCCCGAACAGAAGGAGCGCTTCCTGCCGCGCATCCTCTCGGCCGAGGATTACTGGTGCCAGGGCTATTCCGAGCCCGGCTCGGGATCGGACCTCGCCAGTCTCAAGACCCGCGCGGTGCTGGAGGGCGATACGTACCGCATCAACGGTTCCAAGATCTGGACCACGCACGCGCATTACGCCAACTGGATGTTCTGTCTCGTCCGCACCGATCCCGACGTTTCCGCGCAGCGCGGCATCACCTTTCTCCTCGTGCCGATGGACCAGCCGGGCGTCACCGTCACCCCCATCGTCACCATGGCGGGCGATCATGAGGTCAACCAGGTGTTCCTCGACGATGCGAAAAGCCATGTCGGCAACCGCATCGGCGAGGAAGGCCAGGGCTGGACGATCGCCAAGTTCCTGCTCGAGAACGAGCGCGGCGGATCCTGCTTCGCGCCCAAGCTGATCGCCGATATCGATCAGCTCGCGCTCACCGCAGCCAAGGTTCCCAGCGGCACCAACGGCGCGCTCATCCACGATACCGAGATTTCGCGCAAGCTTGCCTCGTTGCGACTGCGCGCGCGCGCGTTCGAGATCAGCGAACTGCGCATCCTGGCGGAGATCGCCAAGGGCCGCCCGCCCGGCCCGCAGACCTCGCTGGTCAAGCTGTTCTCCGCGAACCTCAGGCAGGAGCTCGACACGCTGGCAATGGACATCCACGGGCTCGCCGGGCTGCAGCTGCCCGCAGAACGCCCGCTTTACGGCAACGAGGCGCCCGAGCCGGTGGGCAGCATCGAGGCGCAGATGGCCGCCGGCCGCTATCTCAACTCGCGCGCCTGGACGATTTTCGGCGGGTCGGACGAGGTGCAGAAGAACATCATTGCCAAGACCGTGCTGGGGTTGTGACACCTGAATTCCTCCCCGGTGCGGGGAGGGGGACCACGAAGTGGTGGAGGGGAAGCGAGGTGACACTGCCTTTGGGGCTTTCCTTATGGTCGCTACCCCTCCACCATTTGCGTTGCGAATGGTTCCCCTCCCCCGAGGGGGAGGATTTGTAAAAGCAAAAAGAGCAAGGAGAGCCCTGAATGGACATTGCGCAGATCATGTACCGGCCCGGCCTGATGCAAGGCGAACGCATCCTTGTTACCGGGGGCGGCACGGGGCTCGGCAAGGTAATGGCCGAGGCCTTCCTCTATCTTGGCGCTGAAGTGCATATCTGTGGACGCCGCGGCGCGGTGCTCGAGGCGACGGCGGACGAGCTGATGACCCGGCATGGCGGCACCGTGGGCGCGCATGTCTGCGACATTCGCGACGCGGCGTCGATCGATGCCATGGTGGCCGCGATCTGGGCGCAACACGGACCACTCACCGGTCTGGTCAACAACGCTGCGGGCAATTTCATCAGCCGCACCGAGGATATCAGCATCAACGGCTTCAACGCGATTTCGGACATCGTGTTTCGCGGCACCTTCTACATCACCCACAATGTCGGCAAGCGCATGATCGCAGAGGGGATTCGCGGCAATTTTCTCGCGATCCTGACCACCTGGGTGTGGAATGGCGGGCCGTTCACCGTGCCCTCGGCCATGTCCAAGGCGGGGATCAACGTGATGACCCAGAGCCTCGCGACCGAATGGGGCCGCCATGGCCTGCGCTTCAACGCGATCGCGCCGGGCACTTTCCCCACCAAGGGCATGACCGAGCGTCTTTCCCCCGGCAATGCCCAAGGCTTGCAGGGCCAGAATGCCGATCGCGGCAACCCGATGGGACGGGTAGGCGAGATGCACGAGCTGGCCAACCTGGCGGTGCTGCTGATGGGGCGCGGCGCGGACTATATCAACGGCCAGACCATCGCCATCGACGGCGCGGGCTATCAGGCCAATTCGGGCAATTTCTACCAGAGCCTGTCGCGCATGGACGACCAGCAATGGGCGGACATGGCGGCGATGATCCGCGGGGCCAATGCGAAGGACAAGGCGGCGCGGACGACCGGGTGAGACAGGGGATCGCCCGGCACCAAAAACCCATCACCGGGCTCAAGCATTCCGTAGCGTTACCCTGGGAGCTGGCGTAAGCTGCCGATCAGGAGAGACGGATCGAATCAAGGGGAAGACCATGATCGAGACAGATGCCACCATCAGGCAGGCCAAGTTCAGCGAGAATGCCGAGGGCCGCAACAGCCCGTTCAACACCCTGGCGCAGCGGGTCACCATCCGCCGGGTCGAGGACATTCGCGATGCTGCGCTGGCCCTGCACGAAATGGCGCAGACGCGCGGGTTCAGGGTCGCTGCCTGCGACGACATCTCTTCCAAGGAGCCGATGGTCGATGCCGATGGCGCGATCATCAACGGCGAGATCTTCGGCTGGATGGCCGATGGCGAACGCTGGTGGGAGGACAGTCGGCTGGCGCTGAACTCGCCACTGCCGCGCGCCTGCCGCTATGAGAGCGAGCCCTTCTGGTGCAACGAGACCGGCATGTTCGGGCGCTGGCGCAACGAATATCTCGAGGACATGGACCTTACCGATTTCCGCAAGCGATCGCTGGTGCACGCCGCGATCGTGGTGCCGGTCCACCTGCCGTTCGGTCAGATTTCGGCGGTCAGCTTCACGCCGATGGACAAGTCGCTCACCGATCTGTCCGAACTGTTCGAAAAGCATGCCGATCTGATGGCATCGATGACCCGCCGTTTCATTGCGGGCTATGTGATGGTGATGCGCACCAAGCGGCGGATGCCGTCGGACTGCATGCTGTCGAAACGCGAAGTCGAATGCCTGCGCTGGGCGGCGATCGGCAAGACCGACAAGGAGATCAGCATGATCCTCGACCGCAGCCACGCGACCATCCGCTATCACATCCACCGCGCGGGCGAGAAGCTCGACGCGGTCAACCGCAGCCAGACCATCTTCAAGGCCGGGCAATTGGGGTATCTGGGCGCGAGTGATTGATGGAACAGCTCTCTCCCCATCAGGGGAGAGACGCGAGACTTGGTGGCTCGCCACCTAGTCGCAGCAGAGAGGGGCTGTGCGCACCGCCCCCTCTCAACTTTGCCTAGCCAGCAAGCTGGCAAGGCTGCGTATCTCTCCCCTGAAGGGGAGAGAGCTATTGGCTAGCCCATCACCCTTACCGGCTCCGTGCCATCCCAGCCTTGCGCCGCCTGCGCGATCACCGCGAAGAACCCCTCGTTGCCACTCGCCGGGTGCAATATCTCGACAATCGCGCCCGCATTGGGCCGGGTTTCGGCCGGACCGCAATCGGCATAGATCACCGCGCCGTCCGCACCGACCTTGGCTTCGACCAGCACCAGGCCGCCACCCGATTCGACCGCCGCGCGCGCGGCCGCAATGTCGTCGGTGAGCAGGCAGACATGGTGCATCGTCTGCCCGCCCGGCCAATAGTCACCGCGATAGATCGAGGGCGCATCATTGTCCTGGCGGATCAGTTCGATCTGCACATCGCCCCATTGCGCCAGCGCGATGGTGAAGGTGCAATCGGATGGCTGCCCCAGAAACCGCGCATCCTCCAGCTGAATCCGCTCCATCACGAAGAATGGCCCCACCCCCATGGCTTCGGTCCAATGCCTGAGCGCCGCATCGAAATCATCCGGCACGAAGGCGATCTGCATCGGCTTGCCGATCGCGGCGATCGTGGCGTTGCGCATGGCGGCACTCCCTCCCCTCACTAAACCAATAGTGTCCTTGGCCTTCCCTCTTCTGGCATGGTGACTGCAATTGCCATTGTCCAATTTGGGAGGCCCGAACATGGCCGAGCGCGATCCTTCCGACAGCCTGACCCCGGACTGGGCGGCGTCGCGCAAGCTGCGCGCGCGCGAGATTCGCCGCAAGATCGTCGCGAACGTGGCGAACAGGACCACCGACATGGCCGATGGCCCGCTGCCTCTGCACAAATCGGTCTATACGGGCGAGGCGCGGTTCGAGGCCGAACGCGAGCATCTGTTCCTGGCGCAACCGCTCGTGGCGGGGCTTTCGGGCGATATTCCCGATCCCGGCGACTATCTGGTGTTCGATGCCGCAGGGCCTTCGATCCTGGTCATTCGCGGCAAGGATGGCGTGGTCCGCGCCTTCCGCAACCTGTGCACCCACCGCGGCGCGAAGCTGGTCGAGCAGGCCGAGCCGTTCACCGGCAAGGCGAGCCGCATTTCCTGCCCGTTCCACGCCTGGACCTTCGACAATCTGGGCAGGCTGGTCGGGCAGCCGGGCAAGCCGGGCTTTGCGGATTGCGCGATCGGCGCGCGCGACCTGCTCGAACTGTCGTGCAGCGAATATCTGGGCCTGATTTTCGTGCGCGCATCCGAAGGCGAGCCGATCGATGCGGCGGCGCATCTGGGCGAATTTGCCGACCAGCTTGCGCTGATCGAACTCACCCGTGCGGTGCCTGTGAAAAAGGGCCTATTGACCGCCGATTCGAACTGGAAATTCGCGCTCGACACCTATGGCGAGGGCTATCATTTCGCCGCGCTGCACAGCTCCACCATCGGTCAGACGCATTATAACGACATCTCGGTGCTCGAACGCTTCGGCCGCCATCACCGCATCAGCTTTCCCGACAAGACCATCGGCGATCTGGTCGGCAAGGACGAGGCCGAGTGGCCCGATACCGAATATGGCGGGGTCCATTATCTCTTCCCCAACACGGTGATCTTCTTCGGCGCGGTGACGCCCGGCGTCTATTTCACGCAAGTCTTCCGCCTGTTTCCCGATGGCGTCGGCAAGACGCGCTGCCAGTTCGCGGTCTATGCGCCTTTCGGCATCATCGACGACGAGTATCGCGGCGTCTGCGAGATGGCGTACGATGCCACGGCAACCGTCGTGCAGACCGAGGATTATCGCGTCGCCAGCCACGGCTATGCGAACCTCTTGACCGCGCCGGCGGATTTCCATGTCGTGCTGGGCGCGAATGAGAGCGCGCCGCAAGCGGTGCACCAGCACATAGCCGAGGCGATCGGAATGCCTTTGTAGCACCCATGGTTTGTCCCATCACCATCTCCGTTTGTCCCGAGCGAAGTCGAGGGACGTGATCGGAAACGGTGGTGCAAGGTCCCTCGACACGCTCGGGACAAACGGATGGGGGCTGAAAACGAGAAGAGATTGAGGAGAGCAAAATGGACAATGCGAGCCGGACCTATCCTGCCGACCGCTGCCCCGCGATCACCGTCGACGAGATTCTCGATCTCGACAGCCGCGAGGTGCCGCCCGAGGTGCGCGGCGACAGCTGGCGCGATCTGGGCACCGAGCCGGTCACCGCGGAGCGCTATACCAGCGCCGCGTTCTTCGAGGCAGAAAAGAAGCACATGTGGCCGAACGTATGGCAGATGGCCGCGCGCGAGGACGAGCTGCTGCAACCCGGCGATTATGTCGTTTATAACAATGTCGGACGCTCGTACCTGATCGTGCGGCAGGATGACGGGTCGGTGAAGGCCTTTCACAATGTCTGCCTGCACCGCGGCCGCAAGCTGCGCACCGAAAGCGGATCGGCGGACGATTTCACCTGCCCGTTCCACGGCTTTGCCTGGAAGACCGATGGCGGCCTCAAGCACATTCCGTGCGAATGGGATTTCCAGCATCTGAAAGAGCGCGACATGAGCCTGCCCGAGCTGCGGGTCGAACGCTGGCAGGGCTTCATCTTTGTTACCGAAAGCGCCGCGCAGGTGAGCTTGCGCGACTATATGGGCGCGGAGGTCTATGACCGGTTCGCCCGCTGGCGGCTCGACGAATGCTATACCGCCTTGTGGGTCGGCAAGGTCATCAACGCCAACTGGAAGGCGGTGTCCGAGGCGTTCATGGAGGCCTGGCACTCGATCGTCACGCACCCGCAGATCCTGCCCTATACCGGCGATGCCAACACGCGCTACTCGATGTGGGGAGATCATGCCAATCTGGCGCTGACCCCGTTCGGGCTGCCCAGCCCGCATCTGGCGGCGGATAACCTCAGCGAAGACGATATCATCGCCGCGTTCAGCCGCACCTCGGGCCGCTCGGCCTCGCTCGAAGGGCGCAAGCTGAGCGAAGGCGAGACCGCGCGCAAGGCGATGGCCGAGATCAACCGCGCCAATTTCCTTGATGCCCTGGGCTATGACAGTGCGGGCATTTCGGATAGCGAAATGCTCGACGCATTCACCTACAATATCTTCCCGAACCTCTCGCCCTGGGGCGGGTTCGTGCCCAATATCGTCTATCGCTGGCGTCCCTGGCCCGACCAGAATGCCACGCTGATGGAAGTGCGCCTGCTCGGCCGCAAGCCCAAGGACGGCACAATGCCCGAAGCGGCGGAAATGCGCTTCCTGACGCCCGACGAGCCTTGGGCCACCGTCACCGAATGGGGCGCGCTGGGCGAGGTGTTCGACCAGGACATGGAGAACCTGCCCTATGTGCAGGAGGGGCTGATCGCGTCTGCCAACAACCGGGTCGAGCTCGGCCGCTATCAGGAGGGGCGGATCCGGCAGTTCCACCAGACTATGGACAAGTATCTGGCGGGGCAATTGCCTTGAAAATGGCGGCACTGCTCCGAGACCCCAAACGCCCCACCTCCGTTTGTCCCGAGCGAAGTCGAGGGACGTATTCGGATAGGGTTGTGAAAGGTCCCTCGACACGCTCGGGACAAACGGAGGTTTGAATGGCGTTCCAAGGCCCAACCGAAGACCAAATCGCGATCCGCGCGCTGATCGACAGCTATGGCGACGCGGTGTTCCGCCGCGATGCGCAGGCCTGGGGTGCGACCTGGGCCGAGGATGCGGTGTGGAACCTGATGGGCACCGAAGTGCGCGGACGCGAGGCGATCGTCGGTCTTTGGACCCAGGCGATGGCGGGATTCCCGTTCGTCGCCTTCTTCGCACAGATCGGGCAGCTCGGCATCCAGGGCGATCATGCGACAGGCCGGGTCTATACCCACGAATATCTCGAACTGGCCGACGGATCGGTCAGCCGTCCGATCGGCCAGTATCTTGATGTCTATACCCGCACCGCCGACGGCTGGCGCTTTGCCGAACGGCATTTTCAGGTTCTCAAGGAGACACAGGCGAAATGAGTATCGTGATTGCAGGCGAAGTCGATTTTCCTCCCGAGAACCGCGACGCCGCGCTGGCCGGCGCCAAGTCCCTGATCGACATGGCCTTGGCCGAGCCGGGATGCCGCCATTATGCCTGGAGCGCCGACCCGCACGATCCGGGCCGGGTGCATGTGTTCGAGGAATGGGACAGCGCCGACGAGCTGCAGGCGCATCTCAAGGGCGAGGCCTATCGCGGGATGCTGGGGCATCTCTCGCAATACACCATCCTCAATGCCGATACGCGCAAATACCGGTTCGACCTCAGGGAGCCGGTCTATGGCCCCGATGGCATCGCCACCGCGCGCTTCCTGAGCGAGACCGCAGCATGACCGACCTGACGGCAAAGACCGCGATCGTCATCGGTGCCGCTGGCGATCATAACATGGGCCAGGTGATCGCACGGGCGCTCAGCGACGCTGGCGCGCACCTCATCGTCTCGGGCCGCAAGAGCGAGCCGCTCGAAGCACTGGCGAGCGAGATCGGCGGTGAGGCGGTGACGTGCGACCTGACCTCCCGCGCCGATGTCGATGCGCTGTTCGATGGCGTCGCAGCCCGCCATGGCAAGGTCGATATCGCGATCAACGCCACCGGCTGGGGGCTGATGAAGCCCTGGGCCGATGTCACCGACGAGGATTTAGCCCAGATGGTCGCGCTGCAGTTTACCGGAGTGCACCATATGCTGAACGCCTGCCTGCGCACGATGACGGGCGGCGGATCGGTGATTCAGATCAGTTCGGCGACCACGCAATGCCTGATCCATGACCATGCCGCCTATATCGGTACCAAGGCTGGATCGGAGGCGCTGATCCGCTGCTTTGCCAATCAGTACGGTCCGCTGGGCATCTGCGCCAATGTGGTCTCGCCCGGCCTCACCGCGACACCGATGGCCGCAGCCGCCGTGGCGACGCCGGGGCTCGAGGCAGCGTTCGCGAAGGAATATCCGCTGGGCCGAATCGGCACCGCGGACGATATCGCGCACACCGTGCTATGGCTGTGCGACGATCGTACCTTTGTCACGGGCCAGAATATTCAGGCCAATGGCGGGCTGACGCTGAGGCGCAATCCGCGGCCCGAGGAAATCGCGGCATCGGTGGGCGCGGCCATGGCCGCACAGGCGGGATAATGGCGGTTTTGCACCCAAAGCGCGCATCTGCTGGCACATTGCATTCGTAACGTTATAGTGCCGCACAATCTGCCCGCGCATTCGGGTCGCAACCAGGGGCCTTAAACCTAGTGAAAAAAGCTGCAGTTATCGGGTCCGGCTTCGGTGGGCTGGCGCTCGCCATCCGCCTGCAATCCGCCGGAATCGCCACCACCGTCATCGAGAGCCGCGACAAGCCCGGTGGCCGTGCCTATTTCTGGGAGAAGGACGGCTTCACCTTCGACGCCGGTCCGACCGTCATCACCGACCCGCCGTGTCTCGAAGAACTCTGGGCGCTGACTGGCCACCATATCAGTGAGGATGTCGACCTCGTGCCGGTCATGCCCTTCTACCGGCTGAACTGGCCCGACGGCACCAATTTCGACTATTCGAACGACGAGGCCAGCCTTCGCGCGGAGATCGCCAAGCTGAACCCGGAAGATATCGCGGGCTATGACCGGTTTCTTGAATACAGCGCCGGCGTGCACGACGAGGGCTATCTCAAGCTTGGCCACAAGGCGTTTCTCGACTTTGCCAGCATGATCAAGGCCGCGCCCGCCCTGATGAAATATCAGGCCTGGCGCTCGGTCTATTCGATCGTTTCCTCGTTCGTGAAGAACGAGAAGCTGCGCGAGGCACTGAGCTTCCACACGCTGCTGGTCGGCGGCAATCCGATGAAGACCAGCTCGATCTACGCGCTGATCCACAAGCTGGAAAAGGACGGCGGCGTCTGGTTTGCCAAAGGCGGCACCAACAAGCTGATCGCAGGCATGGTGAAGCATTTCGAACGGATCGGCGGGACCCTGCGCCTCAATGATCCGGTGACCGAGATCGAGACCATGGGCGACAAGGTCACCGGCGTGGTGACCAAGAGCGGCTGGCGCGAAAGCTTCGATGCGGTCGCCAGCAATGCCGATATCATGCACAGCTATCGCGACCTGCTCGGCAAGTCGGGTCGCGGCAAGCGCGCGGCAGCGAGCCTGAAGCGCAAGAAATTCTCGCCCTCATTGTTCGTCGCGCATTTCGGCATCAAGGGCGACTGGCCCGGCATTCCGCACCACATGATCCTGTTCGGCCCGCGCTACAAGGGACTGCTCGACGACATCTACGATCATGGCGTGCTCGCCAAGGACTTCTCGCTCTATCTGCACCATCCGACCGTCACCGATCCCTCGATGGCGCCGCCGGGGCACAGCACCTTCTATGTGCTCTCGCCTGTGCCGCACCAAGGCAAGCTGCCGATCGACTGGAAGGAAATGGGCCCGATCTACGAGAAGCGCATTCTCGACGAGATCGGCCACCGGCTGATCCCTGACATTCACGAGCGGATCGTCACCAGCTTCCACTATACGCCGCAGGATTTCAGCACCGATCTGAACGCGCATCTGGGCAGCGCGTTCAGCCTCGAGCCGCTGCTGACGCAGAGCGCGTTCTTCCGCACCCACAACCGCGACGATGCCATCCCGAACCTGTATTTCGTGGGCGCTGGCACGCATCCGGGTGCAGGCATTCCCGGCGTGGTCGGCAGCGCGAAGGCGACGGCGACGCTGATGCTCGAGGATATGCTGTGAGCTCATGAATCCTCCCCGAGCTCGTCTCGGGGAGGGGGACCGCCGACCACAGGTCGGTGGTGAAGGGGAAGCGGTGTTGCGCTTCCCCTGATTTTCGGCACTATCCCGCTACCCCCCCACCACCCGCTGCGCAGGCGGTCCCCCTTCCCCATCATGCTGGGGGAGGATTTGAGTAGCAGGAGCCCATCATGCACACCGGATCATGCCTGTGCGGCGCCATCAGCTTCACCGTCTCCGCCCCGCTCAAGGGGCCAGATGCGTGCCATTGTTCGCAATGCCGCAAGCAGTCGGGCCACTACTGGGCCTCGACCGATGTGCAGCGCAGCGACCTTGCCATCACCGGCGAGGAGCATGTGCGCTGGTACCAGTCCAGCCCAAGGGTGCGGCGCGGCTTTTGCAGCACCTGCGGAAGCTTCCTGTTCTGGGACCCGCCGCACAGGGAATCGATGGCGGTGGCCATGGGTGCATTCGACCAGCCCACCGACACGCATCTGCACGTCCATATCTTCACTGCGCACAAGGGCGATTATTACGATATCGCCGACGGCCTGCCGCAGGAATGAGCGCTTCGCTCAAATGCTCCCCGAGCTTGCCGGGGCAGGATTTCGTGTCAGCGAGACTTGCCCCGTCCCGCATTTCCGGCGATGGACCGGGCGATCATCACCATCAGGAATCATCATGACCGCCCCCTTCAAGCGCCTGGCCATCTATTGCGGCTCTGCCACCCCTGCCGACCCCGTCTATATCGAGACCGCCCGCATGGTCGGCGCGACTCTGGCCAACCGGGGAATAGGCGTGGTTTATGGCGGCGGGCGGCTGGGCCTCATGGGTGCGGTAGCCGATGCTGCGCTGGAAGCCGGTGGCGAGGTCATCGGGATCATCCCCGAGGGCCTGGTCAGAGCTGAAGTTGCGCATCACGGCTGCAGCGAGCTGCATGTCGTCCCCGGCATGCACGCCCGCAAGCAGCTGTTCACCGATCTGGCCGATGGCTTTGTCGTGCTCCCGGGCGGGGTCGGCACGATGGACGAACTGTGGGAGGCGGTCAGCTGGTCGCAGCTCGGCTATCACACCGATCCGGTCGGGCTGTTCAACGTGAATGGTTTCTACGACCAGCTCATCGCCTTCAACCGGCACATGATCGATATCGGCTTCATCCGTCCGCAGCATGCGAACATCCTCATCGTCGACGACGCGCTCGACGGCTTGCTTGACAAGATGGCGTCCTATCAGCCGCATCAGTCGATCTTCTCGATGACGGCGGATGATCTGTAATGAGCCTCCTGCGATGATCCGTTTTCCGGCGAAAGCCGGAAGCCAGGGCGAGATTGCGCCTGCACGCTCTGGACTCCGGCTTTCGCCGGAGAACGAGCGCCGACGGAAGGGCGGCTGAATGGATAGGACCGCCCTGGTCGCCCATGCGCGCGATTCGATCGCGCGCGGCTCGAAATCCTTCGCGCTCGCCTCGAAGCTGTTCGATCCTGTGACCCGCGAGCGCGCCTGGCTGCTCTATGCCTGGTGCCGCAAGTGCGATGACCTCGCCGACGGACAGGATATGGGCCATGGCATGAGCGCGGTCGCCGATGCGAAGCAGCGCGTCGCCTATATCCGCGCACAGACCGATGCCGCGCTCGCCGGTGCGCCGACCGACGACCCCGCCTTTGCCGCGCTGGCTGTGGTGGCGAGCGAATGCCGCCTGCCCCGCGCGATCATCTTCGACGTGATCGAGGGGTTTGCGCTCGACGCCGATGACTGGCGTCCGCGCAGCGAGCACGACCTCTACCAATATTGCTATCATGTCGCAGGCGCCGTGGGGCTGCTGATGGCGATCGTGATGGGGGTGGCCCCGCAGGATGAGGAAACACTCGACCGCGCCTGCGATCTCGGCCTCGCCTTTCAACTCGCCAATATCGCGCGCGACCTTTCCGAGGACGATTCGGTGGGGCGCTGTTACCTGCCGGTGGAGTGGCTGTCGGAAATGGATATCCCGCCCGGCCAGCACATGAAGCCCTGGCTGCGAAGCCAGCTTGTGCCGCTGGCCAGAAGACTCGCCGATCGGTCGGAAGCGCATGAAGCCTCTGCCCGGGTCGGCGCGGCCCGGCTGCCCTTTCGTGCGCGCTGGGCCGTGCTGGCGGCGGCGGGCATCTATGGCGACATTGCGCGCGAGGTGCGCGCGCGCGGATCAGGCGCCTGGGACCACAGGGTAGTGACCAGCCGCCGTCAGAAGATCGGCTGGGTGGCGAAGAGCCTGGCTCAGGCCCTGCAGAGCCCGGCACCTGTCAGTCGCGAAGGTCTGTGGACCCGCCCCCGGGCCGCGCAGCGGTAATCAGCCCGCCCGCGCCGCGCGCAAGCGTTCCGCCATGGGATAGATTTCGGCATGTTCATGATCGATGCGGTCGGCCAGCGCCTTGAACACCCTGGCGGATTCGATCCTGAAGCCCTCGGGGTCGGTCAGCAGCGCATCGGCGCGCTTCCAGCGATCGACGAAGTCGAGAAAGGCATCGGCCAGTCCGCCCGCTTCCTGCCAGAAGCGCTCGGCCATTTCGGCAATCCGGGGGTCGGCTGCATTGCGCAGCGCGGGGTAGAGAATCTCGTCCTCCAGCGCCAGGTGGATGCGCAATATGCCGGTCAGCCTCGCCAGCATCAGCGTGATTTCCACCGCCGAGGGGCGGTCCGCGATATGCCTTGATCGCGCTTCGATATCCTCGACAATGGCAAGACATGCCTCGTGCTGCGCCTGCATTTGACCAATGCGCCAGTTCATGACGGTGCGTCCTCCCCCGTGCCGACGAGCTTTCGGCACGCCCTGCGGGACTAAACCAGTTTAGTTAATGCGCGCCTAATCAGACGGCGCAGGCAGAAATGCACATCGATTTCAGTTCGGCGCTTGCCAGAAAAACTGGTTGCATATAGAAACCCAATATGCGCTTCGTCACCGCTCGCCCTCATGGGCTCCTCACCCTGTCGCTGATTGCTGGCTGTTCGCTGGCCCTGACCGCCTGTTCGGGCGGAAGCGATGCCGCGCAGCCCGTTTCTGCGGACAAGGTCTATCCGGTGACGATCGCGGTCGTGCAGCCTGCATCGACCTCCGCGCTGATCACCGCAGCAGGCACCGTCCGATACCGGTACGAGACGCCGCTGGGTTTCACCACCGCAGGCAAGATTGCCAGCATCCGCTTTCAGGAAGGTAACCGGGTCACGCCCGGCGCACTGATCGCCGCGCTGGATGCGACGCAGGTCAGCGCAGGCCTGGAAAGCGCCCGTGCCGAACAGCAGCGCGCCCAGGCAGAGCTTGGCCGCTTCCAGCAGCTGTTCGAAAAGGGCTGGGTGACCAAGGCCCAGCTTGAGCGCGCCGAGGCAACCGCACGCGCTGCCGCAGCGCAGGTGAGCACCGCCGGGTTTGCCAGCGGCACGTCGCGCATCCTCGCGCCTTCCGGCGGGGTCATTCTGGCGCGCACCGCAGAGCCGGGCCAGGTGGTCGCGGCAGGCACGCAGGTCGTGGTGCTGGGCGAGAGCAGCGGCGGCATGGTGCTGCGTGCGCCAATGATCGACGGCGATATCGCGCGGCTTTCCCCCGGCATGCCCGTAACGGTCCGCATCTCCGCGCTGCCCGAAGGCGAGATCGAGGCTGTGGTCAGCGAGATCGATGCGCGAGCCAATCCTGCATCCGGTGCGTTCGAGGTGACGATCGCCCTGCCCGCCAATCCCGCACTCCGGTCCGGCCAGATCGGCACGGCGCAATTCCGGGTTGCCGCCGCGCCCGATGCTGCGGGGCTCGCGGTTCCCGCGAGCGCGGTGTTCAACGTCCGGGCGGACGAAGGATTTGTCTATCTGCTCGATCCGAAAGCGAACCGGGTCCGCACACGTGCCGTCCAGATCGGACGGGTGGATGACAAGGAACTCGTGATCACCGGCGGGCTGAAGCCCGGGGACCGCATCGTCTCGTCCGGCCTGGTGCTGCTGACCGATGGTGCAAAAGTGAAGCCGCAGGCCTCGAGCCAGCCGAGCCGCACACGTGCCGCCGCTGCCCCTGTTGACGTCCGCTAGCGCGCGCTGTCCATGAACCTCGCCGCCTTCACCATCAGCCGATGGCAGCTCAGCCTGGTCGCATTCATGCTGCTGGCAGCGCTCGGCCTGACCTCGCTGCTGACCATCCCGCGCTCGGTCGATCCGCATTTCCCGATTCCGGTCATCACCGTGATCATCGCCCTGCCCGGCGCGGACGCAGCGGATATCGAACAGACGATAGCCAAGCCGATCGAGGAGGTGCTGCGCGGCATTGACGATATCGACGAGATCCGCGCCGGCATCACCGACGGCTTCGTCACCGTCACTGCAGAATTCGACTGGGACGGCGATCCCGACCAGTATTTCAACGATGTCGTGCGCGAGGTCAGCGCCATCCGCAGCCAGCTGCCCGAGGGCATTACCGAGCTGCGCTATCGCAAGGCGCGCACCACCGAGGCAGCGGTGCTGCAGCTGGCCATGGTCAGCAAGACGGCGAGCTGGCGGCGGATGCAGAAATATTCCGAGGACATCCGCGACACCTTCGTGCGCTATCCGGGCGTGCGCAACACGGTGATCGATGGGCTGCCTCAGCCCGAGGTGCAGGTCGCGATCGACAGCCGCCGCCTGGCCGAACTGGGCCTCGCCCCTTCCGCCATAGCCGATGCCTTGCGACGCGGCGGCGCGGAACTGCCCCCCGGCGCCGTGGACAGCGCAGGCCGCCGGTTCAATGTCGAGGCAGGCGGGGCCTATCGCGATCTCGGCACGATCGCCAACCTGCCGATCCGTGCAGGCAACGGCACGCTGATGCGCATCAGGGACGTGGCCGATGTCCGCTGGGGCGAGGCCGAGCAGCTGTATATCACCCGCTTCAACGGCGAACGAGCGATCTTCCTGTCGATCCTGCAGAAGGACGGCTTCGACGTCATCCGGCTCAAGGCCTCGCTCGAGGAGGAACTGAAGCGGCAGCAGGACAATTTCCCGCCCGATATCCGGCTTGAACAGGTCTTCGACCAGAGCCGCGATATCGAGCACCGGCTGAGCGAGCTCACCCGCGACTTCTCGATCGCGCTGGGTCTCGTCATCATCACGTTGCTGCCGCTGGGCTGGCGCGCATCGGTGATCGTGATGATCTCGATCCCGCTGTCGCTCGCCTCGGGTCTGCTCGCGATCAGCGTGATGGGCTTCAACCTGAGCCAGCTCGCGGTCGCTGGCTTCATCGTCGCACTGGGCCTGCTGGTCGACGATTCGATCGTGGTGACCGAGAATATCGCGCGGCATCTGCGCATGGGCAAGCGGCGCTCGATCGCCGCGATCGACGCCACGCGCGAGATCACGCCCGCGGTGCTCGGCTCGACCGGCGTGCTGATCTTCGCCTTCACGCCGTTGCTGTTCCTGCCCGAAGGCGCGGGCAAGTTTACCCAGTCGTTCATCTACACGATCATCTTCACCGTCTTCGCCTCGCTGGTGATCTCGCTGACGATCATTCCCTTCCTGGCGAGCCGCATCCTGTCGCGCGACGAGGACCCGGAAGGCAATGCGATCCTCAAATGGCTGACGCACCAGATCGAGCGGCTCTATCGCCCGATCCTGCACGGCGCGCTCGACAAGCCCAAGCAGACCTTCTGGGCCTCGATGGCGCTCACCCTGTCGGCTTTCGCGCTGATCCCGGTGCTGGGCTTCAGCCTGTTCCCCTATGCCGATACCAGCTATTTCCGCGTCACCATCGATGCCGAACAGGGCAGCAGCGTCGCCACCACCGACGCGCTGGTGCGCAAGGTCGAGGCGGTGCTGGCGAAGGAGCCCGACATCAAGGTACGTGCGGCGAACACCGGAAGCTCGAACCCCCAGGTCTTCTACAATGTCTTCGCGCTCGATCAGCGGCCCAATTTCGGCGAGGTCTTTGCCGTCATGGACCGCTGGCATCCCGATCGCAGCCCCGAGATGATCGCACGCATCCGCGAGCGGCTGGAGCAGATTCCCGGAGCGCGCTTCAATGTCGAGCTGTTCCAGAACGGCGCACCGATCGCCTCGCCCGTGGCGCTGCGCATCACGGGAGAAAATCTCGATACGCTGCGCGACCTCGCCGCCAAGGTCGAGACGATCCTGCGAACTACCCCGGGCGCGCGCGACGTCATCAACCCCGTCGCGACCGACGGCATCGATCTCGACATCGGCATCGACGATGCCAAGGCGGCTTTGCTCAACATCGCGCCAGGCGAACCGCGCCGCGCGATCCGTCTGGCGCTGTCGGGCGAGAATGCAGGCACCTTCCGCGATCCCGAAGGCGACAGCTACCGTGTCGTCGTGCGCCTGCCGCTCGATGATACCCAGCCGATTTCGGCGCTCGACCAGGTCTATGTCGCCAGCCGCACCGGCGAGGCGATCCCGCTGTCGCAGATCAGCACGCCGAAGCTCGAGAGCGTACCTCCGCAGATCCAGCGCTATCAGCTCGAACGGTCGGTGACCGTGACCGCCAATGCCCAGCCCGGTGCGCTGCCTGCCCGGATCAGCCAGCAGGCAATGGACGAGGTCGGCAAGATCAAGCTGCCGCCGGGCTATCGCGTGTCTGCAGGCGGCGAGGCGGAGGCGATCAATACCGTGTTCGGCGGCCTTGGCCCGATCATCCTGATCGCGCTGTTCGGCATCTTTGCGGTGCTGGTCGCCGAATTCGGCCGCTTCCGCGAGACGATCGTCGTGGCAGGCGTGATCCCGCTCGGCACGTTCGGTGGATTTGTCGCGCTGTTCGTCACCGGATCGTCGCTCAGCTACATGGCGATCATCGGCTTTGTCGCGCTGGTCGGTATCGAGATCAAGAATTCGATCCTGCTGGTCGATTTCACCACCCAGCTGCGCCGCGAGGGCATGGGGCTGCGCGCGGCGATCGAGCGCGCGGGCGAAGTGCGCTTCCTGCCGGTGCTGCTGACGTCGGTGACCGCCATCGGGGGCCTGCTTCCGCTCGCGATCTTTGGCGGTTCGCTCTACGCTCCGCTCGCCAGCGTGATCATCGGCGGGCTGATCTCCTCCACCCTGCTCTCGCGCATCGTCACTCCGGTCATGTACCTGCTGATCGCCCGCGGCGGCGAGAAGGACGACGCGGCCAAGGCACCGCCGGTGCTCCCGGTAGACGCTTAGGGTAGTTGTATTGGGCGACGGGCGCTCTATTTCTGGAAGCGAACAGCCCTGACCGCCCGGACCGGGCAGGCCGGGGAACAGCAAGAAGGACAATCAGCATGACCCAGCAGACCGCCATCATCGCCGGAGGCTGTTTCTGGTGTACCGAGGCCGTGTTCAACGACGTCATCGGCGTGAGCAAGGTCGAAAGCGGCTATATCGGCGGCACGACCGAAAACCCGACCTACAAGCAGGTATGCAGCGGCACCACGGGCCATGCCGAAGCGATCCGCGTCACCTTTGATGACGAGCAGCTGAGCTATGCCGATCTGCTCGACATCTTCTTTGCGACGCACGATCCCACCCAGCTCAACCGCCAGGGCAATGACGTGGGAACCCAATATCGCTCGGCCATCTTCCCGCTCGATGCCGTGCAGCAGGTCGAGGCTGAAGCTGCCATGAGCCGCAACCAGGCCAACTGGCCCTCGACCATCGTCACCACGATCGAGGAGCCGACCACCTGGTATCCGGCCGAGGACTATCACCAGGAATATTGGCAGGGCGAAGGCCAGCGCAATCCCTATTGCCTGGCGGTGATCCCGCCCAAGCTGCAGAAGCTGCGCAAGAGCTTTGCCGCGCGCGTCAAGGCCTGAAGCCCGCAGCAGCCGGGTGGCGGCTTGACAGCCGGGCGGCACGCTGCGAGGTCTCGCGTCGGCTGTCGGGGCCGATAAAGAGGACATAACGTGAAGCCCATCCGCAAAGCTGTGTTTCCGGTTGCCGGCCTTGGCACCCGGTTTCTGCCTGCCACCAAGGCGATCCCCAAGGAAATGCTGCCGATCGTCGACCGCCCGCTGATCCAGTATGCGGTCGATGAGGCCCGCGAGGCCGGGATCGAGCAGATGATCTTCGTCACCGGCCGCGGCAAGAGCGCGATCGAGGACCATTTCGACATCGCGTTCGAGCTGGAAAAGACGATGAGCGAGCGCGGCAAGTCGCTGGAAGTGCTCGAGCCCACGCGTCTTGGCCCAGGCAATTGCGCCTATGTGCGCCAGCAGGAACCGTTGGGCCTGGGTCATGCGATCTGGTGCGCGCGGGATATCGTGGGGGACGAGCCGTTCGCGATCTTCCTGCCCGACGAGTTCATGGTCGGTTCGCCCGGCTGCATGAAGCAGATGGTCGAGGCCTATAACCGGCTGGGCGGCAACCTGATCAGCGTCCTCGAAGTGCCGCGCGAGGCAGTGTCGAGCTATGGCGTGATCGCGCCGGGCCGCCGCGACGGGCCTGTCACCGAAGTCACCGGCCTGGTCGAGAAGCCGAGGGTGGAAGACGCGCCATCCAACCTCATCATCTCGGGCCGCTATATCCTGCAGCCCGAGGTCATGCAGACGCTGAAGAACCAGGAAAAGGGCGCGGGGGGCGAAATCCAGCTTACCGACGCCATGGCGCGCATGATCGGCACCCAGCCGTTCCACGCGGTCACCTTCGACGGCAAGCGCTATGACTGCGGCTCCAAGGCCGGATATGTCCAGGCGACGCTCGCGATCGCGCTGGAGCGCGAGGACATGGGCGCGGAAATCCGCGCCTTTGCGCTCGACCTGCTGAAATAACGGTTCAGCCTCGGCTCAGCCGGGCTATAGCAGGGCAAGGGCCGCGCGGATCCGTGCGCCGGAGGGTCGAATCGATGAAGCCATTTCTGCCGCTTGTCCTGCTGGCGCCGCTGGCGCTGACCGGCTGTATCGCCAGCGCTGTCGGCACGGTGGTCACCGCACCCGTCAAGATCGTGGCCAAGGGTGTGGATCTTGCCACCACCAGCCAGTCCGAGGCCGACGAGAACCGCGGCCGGGCCATGCGCAAGGCCGAGGAACGGCTGGGCAAGCTGCAGCGCCAGCGCGACAAGGCCCTGCGCAAATGCGATGATGGCAATGACGAGGCATGTGCCGAGGCGCGCGACATCCAGGAAGAGATAGACGATCTGCGCGACCGCGTGATGTAGGGACCGCTGCCTGTCAAAGCGGGTCTGGTCACGAATCGATCCTGCGGTTAAGGGCGACCACAAGGCGGGCCGCATCGCATGCAAGTCCCGCGTTGATGAAAGGCCTCGACATTCCATGGACGGACAGCAGCTATTCTTCCTGATCGCCGCTCTGGTGATCGCCGCGATGATCCTCATCTGGGCACTGGTCGGGCGCAGCGGTGGCGCCGATGGCCATGCCGATCATGGGCACGATGCGCATGGGCACGATGCGCATGGGCATGATGATCATCACGGAGCGGGACACGATCATGGCCATGCAGCGGTCGAAGCGCCACCCGCCATCATCCCGACCATCGGCGGCGCGCCCGATCCAACGGTCGCGGCCCTCTCCACCGCCGACGTCGATGCCCAGATCGCGGCGCAGGCAGCCGAGGCCGAGGCCAGCGGCAAGCCGCGCATCGCCGCAGCCGTCGGCGAGCCCGATGATCTGCGCAAGATCAAGGGCATCGGCCCCAAGCTGAACACGCTGCTCGGCGAGCTGGGCGTGGCCCGCTACGATCAGATCGCGGCCTGGACTGCGGCGGACGTTGCCGAAATCGACCCCTATCTCGGCACCTTCAAGGGCCGCATCGAGCGCGATGGCTGGATCGAACAGGCCGGCTTCCTGGCGCGCGGCGACATTGCCGGGTTCGAGGCGAAGTTCGGCAAGCTGTGAACGTCATTCGTCACCCTGAACTTGCTTCAGGGTCCATTTCGCCTCTTGCGGCTTCGGCTTGAGGGGCATGATGGATCCTGAAACAAGTTCAGGATGACCGAAATGCGGACGGCTTCTCAGCCACTCCATTGTCCCAACAAAAAGGGCCGGGTCATCACCTTGATGACCCGGCCCTTTTTTTGTTCGCTTGCGTCAGATCAGGCGAGCGCAGCCTTCAGCTTGTCGGCGAGATCGGTCTTTTCCCAGGGGAAGAAATCGCCTTCGGGCTTGCGGCCGAAATGGCCATAGGCGGCCGACTTCTGGTAGATCGGCTTGTTAAGGCCCAGATGCTCGCGGATTCCGCGCGGCGTCAGGCGGACGAGCTGCGGCAGCACCGCCTCGATCTTGTCGTCGGCGACCGTACCGGTGCCATGCGTGTCGACATAGAGCGACAGAGGCTCGGCAATGCCAATGGCGTAGGACAGCTGGATCGTGCAGCGACGCGCAAGCCCTGCAGCGACGATGTTCTTCGCCATGTAGCGGCTGATATAGGCGGCCGAACGGTCGACCTTGGTCGGGTCCTTGCCCGAGAACGCACCGCCACCATGCGGCGAAGCGCCGCCATAGGTGTCGACGATGATCTTGCGGCCGGTTACGCCCGCGTCGCCATCGGGACCGCCGATCTCGAAGCGGCCGGTGGGGTTGACGTAGATCTTGGTTTCGTCGGTGATGAAGCCCTCGGGCAGAACGTCGTGCATCACGCCGACGACATAATCGTACAGCTTCTGATACTTGTCGGCATCGCCCTGGCCCTCGTGCCAGTAATAACCGGGGGCATGCTGGGTGGAGACGACCAGAGCGGTAGCGCGCACCGGCTTTTCGTCCTCATAGGCAAGCGTCACCTGGCTCTTGGCGTCGGGCTCAAGGAAATCGACGACCTTGGCGTGACGGTCGGCGGCCATGCGCTCGAGAATCTTGTGCGAATAGTCCAGCGTCGCGGGCATCAGGTCTTCGGTCTCGTCCGAGGCATAGCCGAACATGATGCCCTGGTCGCCCGCGCCTTCGTCCTTGTTGTCCTTGGCGTCGACGCCCTGTGCGATTTCCGCCGACTGGCCGTGCAGATGGTTCTCGAAGCTGAAGGTCTCCCAGTGGAAACCGTCCTGTTCGTAGCCGATGCGCTTGACGGTCGCGCGGACAGTCTTCTCGATTTCCTCGAGCGCGCCGGGGGCCCATTCGCCGTTCTCGTAGACACCCTTGCAGCGGATTTCACCGGCGAGCACCACGCGCTGGGTGGTGGTCAGCGTTTCGCAGGCGACGCGCGCATAGGGGTCCTTGGAAAGGAACAGGTCGACGATCGAATCGGAAATCTGGTCCGCGACCTTGTCGGGATGGCCTTCGCTGACCGATTCGGAAGTAAAGAGGAAGCTCTTGCGCATGGATCGCCTTTTCGCTGAGGCCCGCCGAGCTACCCGGAGGGCACATATAAAGATTTCCTTATATGACCGCCCTTAACGGCGGAATGCACGCAGTGCAACCGCGAACAGCATCAGCAGGCCTGCCAGGCCCAGCGACAGCAGGTTGCCGAAACGCGCAAAAGGTGTCGCAGCATGGGCTCGCGGCAGGCGCGCGTCGATATGGCCTGCCTCGTGATGCGGAATGCTGTCGAGCAGTCGGCCATCGGCATCGATCACCGCCGAGATGCCGGTGGGGGTGGAGCGGATCACCGGCAGCCCCTCTTCCAGCGCGCGCATGCGCGCCTGGGTGAGATGCTGCGGCGGCCCCCAGGGACCGAACCAGGCATCGTTGCTGGGGTTGAAAAGGAAATCGGGACGGTTGGCGCGATCGGCGACCTCGCCCGAAAACACGATCTCGTAGCAGATCTGCAGACCCATCCGGCCGACCCGCCCCAGATCGAGCGTCTGGGGGCCGGGACCCGGGGTGAATCCGATCGTGCCGGGGACCAGCCGCGCCAGGCCCAGCGGGCCAAGGATCTCTTCATAAGGCAGGTATTCGCCTCCCGGTACCAGGTGACTCTTGTCATAGCTGCCCAGGATTTCACCACGGCTGGAAAAGACGAATACGCTATTGGCTGCAGCGATGGCCTGACCCTGGCTGTCAAAATCCAGCTTGGCCCCACCTGTCACCAGCAGGTCGCCATCGTTCAAAGGCCGGGTCAGCCGTGCGCGAACACCAGCCGCCGTTTCGGGATAGTAGAAACGACGGGGATAGCCATCCTCGACAAAATCCTCGGTCGCGGCCTCGGGCCAGAAAACGATGCGCCCGCGCGGAGCCTTGCGGTCCGCAGTTTGGGCGGCCAGCCGCGCGAAATTGCGCATTGCTTCTTCCGGGTCATACTTGTCCGACTGGTCATTGTTGGGCTGCACCACGGTGATCGGCATGTCGGTCAACCCGGCAGAGACGGGAGCCAGAGCCCAGCCGCCGAGGCTCACTGCTGCAACGCCCGCAGCCAGACCAAATGCGGGCTTGCCCTGGCGCTGGACCGCCAGCAGCAGCGCGCCCGCCGTCAGCATCACCAGCGCGCTCAATCCATAGGTGCCGACGATCCGCGCCGCCCATCCGGCATCGAGCGCAACGATGGCCAGCGGGTTCCAGGCAAAGCCGGTAAACACCCAGGCGCGCATCCATTCGGTAACGAGCCACAGCGCAGCAAGCCCCAGGATGAAGCGCAGGTCTGCGCGCGCCCGCACAGGGGGCGTCAGCCATCGGGCCGAGAGTGCCGCCAGCGCCGGAAACACTGCCAGATAGCAGGACAGCCCCACCACCGCGACCCAGCCGAGCCAGTGCGGCATGGCATCCTGATAGGTAAAGGCAATCGCGATCCAGTTGAGCCCGACGGTGAACTGCCCCAGGCCGAACAGCCAGCCGCGCGCAAAGGCCGCCTTGCGGCCCGGTGCCGTGGCAATCAGGTGGATCAGCAGCGCCATGCACGCCAGCGTCACCGGCCACAGGTTCAGCGGCGCAAAGCCGGTGGCGGAAAGGCCGCCCGCCAGCAGGGCGAGCCATTTGGGAAAGCGCTGGATCATCTGCGGGCCGCTATGCCCGCGCCAGCGCGCGCTGACAATCGGCGTTGCAATCGACGTGTCACAGACCAGCGTGGATTCAGCCAAAATGAGGTGACAGGCCGCATCGAGCCCAGCATAAGCTTGGCCGATGACCAGCCTCGCCGCCCTGTTGCTCACAGCGCAAGCCGCTTTTGCCCCTGTCGCCCCGCCAGCCCTCACTCCGGCCCAGCGTGACGACCTTACCTGTGCGGCGGCGTTCGCGATCATCGCTTCGGAACAGGCGCGCGGCGTGACCTCGGCCCTGGCCTATCCGACCATGGTCAGCCGCGGTCGGACCTATTTCGTTAAGACTGCCGAGCGAATCGTTACCGAAACCGGATCGAGCGATGAGGCGATCGGCGCTGCCCTCACCGGGATCGTGCAGCAATTGCAGACCGACGCTGCCCGGTCGAACGATCCGGCCGGCGTGGTCGATGCCGTGATGGAACCGTGCCTCGCGAAGCTGGACGCCACGGTACCCGTCCCGCCGCCGCCCTCGATGCTGCAATGCGCGGCCTATGTGCAACTGGCCTATGAGGACGTCCGCAATCGCGAGGGTGATTCGAGCACGGCGCGCGATCTCAAGACCCTGGCCAGCGTGCTGGAATCGCGTGCCCGCGACGAAATGCGCGATGAGGGGCTCAGTGGCAACGAAGCCGATGCCAGGCTGATCCGGACACGCGAAGCGGCGCTTGCAGCAGAAGCTGCCCGCAGGGCCGATGACGAGGGCTCCGACATCGACTTCGAACATTGCTTCAACCTGGCCAGGCCCGCCGAAAAGCGCTGACCGGCCGTCGCCCCAGATCGGGACGCGACTTATCCACAGCCCGTCAAAAAAATGGCGAAATCTGTCACCTCACCTGACGGCTTTACGTATCGTTAACGATTGACCCCTAAATCGTTAACCAGAGACGGCAAGCACAGCCGGTAACGAAACGGGGCAAGCAAGATGGAACAGATCGACGGACAGGCCATGGCCGAACTGATCGTGGGGAACAGCGTTGCGATCCGCGAGATTCGCGGCCTGGTGCGCTTCGCGGCACAGACCAATGCTTCCGTCCTGATCACCGGCCCATCGGGCACCGGCAAGGAACTGGTTGCACAGGCGCTCCACCGCGCCTCGCAGCGGGCTGCCGCACCGTTCGTCGCGGTCAACAGCGGCGCCATCCCGCGCGAGCTGATCGAATCCGAATTATTCGGTCATGAAAAGGGCAGCTTCACCGGCGCCATCGCCCGCCGCCTGGGCCATTTCGAGACCGCGAACAACGGTACGCTGTTTCTCGACGAAATCGGCGAGATGCCGCTCGACATGCAGGTACGCCTGCTGCGCGTGCTCGAGGACCAGAAGGTCCGCCGCATCGGCAGCAACGACGATGTCCGCGTCGACGTCCGCCTCATCGCGGCAACCCACCAGTGCCTCGAAAGCGCGATCGGCGAAGGCCGGTTCCGGGCCGACTTGTTCTACCGCCTCAATGTCCTGCCGATCGAACTGCCTGCGCTGTCCGAGCGGATCGAGGACATTCCGATGCTGGTCCAGCATTTCCTCTCGCGCGGATTTGCCGCCGACAATCCGCCGGTGTTCACCGATGAAGCCATGGCCATCCTGATGGCGCATGACTGGCCCGGCAATGTCCGCGAACTCAAAAATCTGGTCGAGCGCGCCGCGGTATTCTTCCAGGGCATGGAGGTCGGCACCGACCAGATGGCGATGCTGCTCCGCCCCATCCGCTCGACCCGGCCCGAGGCTTCGGCTCCGATCGGCCTGGCGGTGCCCGGCAATGTCGTGCCCATGGGTTCGGCTCCGGCGTTCAATGGCCAGACCGCGATCATCCAGCCTGCAACACCGACCTTCGGCAAGCCCATCGACCTGCGCGAGCATCTGCAGAACGAGGAACGCCGGGTGCTGATCGAGGCGCTCGAATCGACCAATGGCGTTGTCTCGGCGGCTGCCCGTCTGGTCAAGCTGCAGCGCACGACCTTTGTCGAGAAGATGAAGCGCTATCAGATCGGCCGCGAAATCGCGCTGAGCGCGTAATCAAACCCCTATCGCCACCCTCCGCATCAAATCCGTTTTCTGGCGAAAGCCGGAATCGAGGGGCGGGTGCAGTGCCATGTCACTCCTGGGCTCCGGCTTTCGCCGGAGAACGGGTCAGGCCAAAACCCCTCAGAAATCCGCTTCCTCGTAATGCGACGGCGGTTTGATCACTTCCATCCGTTCGGCGAGCAGCGGACGAAAGGATGGCCGCGACTTGAACTTGCGGTACCAGTCTGCGGTTTGCGCATGCGCGAGCCAGTCGATGCCGCCGAGATAGTCGGCGATCGAGATATGCGCAGCTGCTGCAAGATCGGCCAGGCTCATTGTCGCGCCCGCGATCCAGGCGTGATGGTCGAGCAGATAGTCGATATAATCCAGATGCGTATTGGCCAGCCGCATGGCCTCGCGCAGCACTCGGCCATCGGGCGGCTGGCGATAGATCAGCCGCTTGCGCATGCGCTCGTGCATCAGCGGCGCGACGACATCTCCGAAGAACTGCTCGTCGAACCAGGCAACCAGCCGCCGGATCTCGGCGCGGTTGTCGGCTGACCCGTTGATCATCGGGTTCTTCTCGACCGTTTCCTCGAAATATTCGCAGATCGCCCAGCTGTCGCACAGGGTCTGGTCGCGGTCGCGATGGCGCATCACCGGGGTACGCCCGGCAGGATTCATGTCGAGAAACTCGTCGCGCTGTTCCCAGGGCGATTCGCGCACCAGCTCATAGCCGATGCCCTTTTCCCCCAGCAGCAGGCGGACTTTGCGCGAGAACGGACACAGAGGGAATTGGAACAGCTGCCACATGCGATCATCCATGCAACAGCCGCGCGAGTGCGTCCATAGAATGCTGGGGGTGTCATCAGCATTTTACGGCCCTGCCGGGGTCAGGACCGCAGAGACTGCCTCCGCCTTTCACACCAGCCCGAAGCTGAACGGAAAGTCATTTTGTTTCGACGAACGAATGGATTCTGTCGATTTGCCGCATCTTTCGTTCAGCTTCGCGTCGGGTTGCGGCCGCTAGACCGGCTGGGACGCCGGGCAAGACCTGGCGCGCACATGAAGGACAAGACAATGAAAACACTGACCCCCCTCAAGATCGCGGCGCTTTCGGCTGCCGCCGCATTGCCATTCGCGCTGTCGGCCCCCGCCATGGCGCAGGATGCCGGCCAGCCCGAAGTCTATGTCGGTGGCCAGGTTGGCTATCACGACCTGGGCAGCAACCCGATCGGTGCCGATGACGGTGCAATCTACGGTGTCTATGCCGGTGTCGACGTTCCGGTCGGCCCGACGCTGATCCTGGGTGCCGAGGGCAACTACAATCTTGGCTCGAACGCCATCGACAGCGAATATGGCGTGGCCGGCAAGATCGGCGTGAAGGTCGGCGATCGTGGCCAGCTGTTCGCGCGCGGCGGCTATCAGTGGGTGAATGTCGATGCATCCAAGGTGCTGAACGTGCCCGTTCCGGCTGCATTCGATGACACCGATGGCGACTATCTGGTTGGCGTCGGCGGCCAGTACAAGATCGGTCCCAACACCGCGCTGCGCGTGACGGTCGATACCCTGGGCTTCGACACCACCCGCGTTGCCGGCGGCCTGTCGTTCAACTTCTGATCGATCGACGCTAACCGGCAACGGGCAACATGGCCCCGCCCGCCCCTTTCCCCCGGGGCGGGCGGGGTTTTTCTTACTCTGCCGCTTCCATCGCGACCGCATCGCTCAGCGGCTGGGCAAGACGGGTGAGCATTTCCTTGGGGCAGACTTGCCAGAATTGCGGCAGATAGCGGTCCCAGTTGCGCAGGATTTCCTGCGCCCACTGGCTGTCCGTCCCCTCGATATGCGCCGCGATCAGGCCCTTGAGACGGTCTTCCCAATAGCTGCTGTCGATGCGCTGCCAGACGATCGATTCGGGGTTGGCCTGGGCCTCGAAGCGATCGTTCCGGTCGAGCACGAAGGCCATGCCGCCGGTCATCCCTGCGCCGAAATTGCTGCCGGTCTCGCCCAGGATCACCGCCGTGCCACCGGTCATGTATTCGCAGCCATTGGCGCCGCAGCCTTCGACCACGACTTCCGCTCCCGAGTTGCGCACGGCAAAGCGCTCGCCCGCCTGACCAGCGGCGAACAGCTTGCCCGCCGTGGCGCCATAGAGCACGGTATTGCCGATGATCGTGTTGGCATGGCTGACCAGCGGCGAGCTGACCGTGGGCCGCACGATGATGGTGCCGCCCGAAAGCCCCTTGCCGACATAGTCATTGGCATCGCCGAACACCTCGAGCGTGATGCCCCGGCACAGGAACGCGCCCAGCGACTGGCCCGCAGAGCCGCGCAGCCGGATGCGGACATGGCCCTCGTCCAGCGCCTTCATGCCATAGATGCGCGTGATCTCCGCCGACAGCCGGGTGCCGACCGCACGGTGCGTGTTGCGGACATTATAGGTCAGCTGCATCTTCTCGCGCCGGTCGAACACGGGGCGCGCATCCTTGAGGATCAGCGCGTCGAGGCTGTCGGGCACCGGGTTGCGCCAGCTGTCCAGGTTAAACCGGCGCTGGTCGTCGGCCACATCCACCTTGGCGAGGATCGGATTGAGGTCGAGATCGTCGAGATGCTCGGCCCCGCGGCTGACCTGGCGCAGCAGATCGGTGCGACCGATGATCTCGTCGAGGCTGCGGAAGCCAAGCCGCGCCAGAATCTCGCGCACTTCCTCGGCGATGAAGGTCATCAGGTTGATGACCTTTTCGGGCGTGCCGGTGAACTTGGCGCGCAGCCGCTCGTCCTGCACGCACACGCCCACCGGGCAGGTGTTGCTGTGGCACTGGCGCACCATGATGCAGCCCATGGCCACCAGCGACAATGTGCCGATCCCGTATTCTTCCGCACCCAGGATGGCGGCGATGACGATATCGCGCCCGGTCTTGAGCCCGCCATCGGTGCGCAGCTTCACCCGGTGACGAAGCCCATTGAGCGTGAGCACCTGGTTCGCTTCGGACAGGCCCATTTCCCAGGGCGTTCCCGCGTATTTAATACTGGTTTGAGGGCTCGCGCCGGTGCCGCCGACATTGCCCGAGACGAGGATCACGTCGGCATGGGCCTTTGCGACGCCGGCGGCAATCGTGCCGATGCCCGCCGCCGAGACCAGCTTCACGCAGACGCGTGCATGCGGGTTGATCTGCTTGAGGTCATAGATCAGCTGCGCCAGATCCTCGATCGAATAGATGTCGTGATGCGGCGGCGGGCTGATCAGCGTCACCCCGGGGGTGGAGTGCCTGAGCTTGGCGATATATTCGGTGACCTTGAAGCCGGGTAGCTGCCCGCCCTCGCCGGGCTTCGCCCCTTGCGCGACCTTGATCTCGATCTCCTCGCACGCGCCCAGATATTCGGCGGTGACGCCGAACCGCCCTGAGGCCACCTGCTTGATGCCGCTATTGGCATTGTCGCCATTGTCGCGCGGCGAATAGCGTTCGGAGGCCTCGCCGCCCTCGCCCGAGACCGCCTTGGCGCCGATACGGTTCATCGCGATCGCCAGCGTCTCGTGCGCTTCGGGCGACAGCGCGCCCAGCGACATGCCCGGCGTGACGAAGCGCTTGCGGATTTCGGTGATCGCCTCGACCTCGTCGAGCGGCACCGGCTTGGCCGCGTAGTTGAACTCCATCAGGTCGCGCAGATAGACCGGCGGCAGCTCGCGCACGCCTGCAGCGAATTGCAGATATTGCGAATAGCTGTCCTTGGCGACTGCGGTCTGGAGAAGGTGCATCAGGCCGGCGGAATAGGCATGCGCCTCGCCGCCATCGCGCTGCTTGTAGAATCCGCCGATCGGCAACCGCGCGACATTGCTGTCCCAGGCCGCATCGTGGCGCAGCTTGGCGTTCAGGTGCAGCGAGGCATAGCCTTCGCCCGAGATCTTGGAGGGCATGCCGGGGAACAGGTCATTGACCAGCGCGCGGCTCAGACCCACCGCCTCGAAATTATAGCCGCCGCGATAGCTCGAGATCACCGCGATGCCCATCTTGGACATGATCTTGAGCAGCCCCTCGTTGATCGCCTTGCGGTAATTGGCGATGCACTTGTCGAGGCTGATATCGCCGCACAGGCCGCGTGCCTGACGGTCGGCAATCGACAGTTCGGCGAGCCAGGCGTTGACCGTGGTCGCGCCTGCACCGATCAGCACCGCGAAATGGTGCGTATCGAGGCACTCGGCGGTGCGCACGTTGATCGAGGCATAGGCGCGCAGACCCTTGCGCACGAGGTGCGTGTGCACCGCGGCCGCCGCCAGGATCATCGGCACCCCGACATGGTCCTCGTCCGCCTTCTCGTCGGACAGGAAAATCTCGGTACTGCCCTCGCGCACCGCCTGCTCGGCCTCGTTACGGATGCGCGTGATCGCGGCGCGCAGCTGCTCGGGTCCGCCTTCGGCCGGGAAGATACAGTCGATCTCGGCGACCAGACGCCCGAAATCGGCCTTGAGCCTGCCCCATTCGGCATTGGTCAGCACAGGGCTGTCGAGCACCAGCACGCGCTCGTTCTGGCTGTCCTGCTCCAGGATGTTGGCCAGGTTCGAAAAGCGCGTCTTCAGGCTCATCACATGCCGTTCGCGCAAGGAGTCGATCGGCGGGTTGGTGACCTGGCTGAAATTCTGGCGGAAGAACTGTGCAATCGGGCGCGGCTTGGCGCTCACCACCGCCAGCGGCGTATCATCGCCCATCGACCCGATGGCCTCCTTGCCGTCCTCGGCCATAGGCGCGAGGATCGTCTCCATGTCCTCGATCGTCAGGCCAGCTGCGACCTGACGCCGCGTCAGTTCGGCCCGGTTCATCTCGCCGATGCTGTCGGGACCGCCGGACGGCAGATCGTCGATCGTGCGGAAGCCCTTGACCAGATCGCGATAGGGCTGCTCGGCGGCGATCCGGTCCTTGATCTCGCGGTCGTGGTAGAATTTGCCATCGTGCAGGTCGACCGCGATCATCTGACCCGGCCCGAGCCGACCCTTTTCGATGATGGTGCTTTCGGGCAGCACGACCATGCCGGTCTCCGACCCGATGACGAGCAGATTGTCATTCGTGAGGCTGTAACGCAGCGGACGCAACGCATTGCGGTCGACGCCCGCCACGGCCCAGCGGCCATCGGTCATCGCCAGTGCTGCGGGGCCGTCCCAGGGCTCCATCACGCTCGCCATATATTCGTACATCGCCTTGTGCTCGGCCGGCAGCACCTGGTCGCCCTGCCAGGCCTCGGGCACAAGCATGATCTTGGCGGTCGGCGCCTCGCGGCCCGAGCGGCAGATCGCCTCGAATACCGCATCCAGCGCCGCCGTGTCGGAGGCGCCGGCGGGGATCACCGGCTTGATGTCCTCGCTGTTCTCGCCAAAGGCAAGGCTGGCCATCTTGATCTCGTGGCTCTTCATCCAGTTCTTGTTGCCCCGGATGGTGTTGATCTCGCCATTGTGGGCCAGGCAGCGGAACGGCTGGGCCAGCCACCATTGCGGGAAGGTGTTGGTCGAATAGCGCTGGTGGAAGATCGCGATGCGGCTCTCGAAGCGCGGATCGGTAAGGTCGGGATAGAAGACCGACAGGCTCTCGGCCAGGAACAAGCCCTTGTAGATGATCGAGCGGCACGACAGCGAGCAGATGTAGAAATCACTGATCTGCGCGGCGATCACCTTGTTCTCGATCCGGCGGCGGACGAGATAGAGCTGCTTTTCGAACTCGGCGATATTCTGCTCGTCGGGCATCGGCCCTGCGATCATGATCTGCTCGATCTCGGGCCGGGTACGCTGCGCCTTGTCGCCGATCACCGCGATGTTCACCGGCACCTGACGCCAGCCATAGATGGTGTAGCCCGCCTCGATGATCTCGCTCTCGACGATCGTGCGGCAGGTTTCCTGCGCCTGCAGGTCGGTGCGCGGCAGGAAGACCATGCCGACAGCAAGCTTGTTGGGCAGCACCTTGTGGCCCGAATCGGCAATCGCATCGTCGAAGAAGCGCACCGGCAGGTCGACATGGATGCCAGCGCCGTCGCCGGTCATGCCATCGGCATCGACCGCGCCGCGGTGCCACACGGCCTTGAGCGCATCGATCGCGCTTTCGACGACACGGCGCGAGGGCTTGCCGTCGGTGGCAGCGACCAGACCGACGCCGCAGGCATCGGATTCATAATCGGGCCGATACATGCCCTCGCGGGCAAGGCGTTCGTGCTCGGGCGTGGGGAAGTGGGTCATGTCTCGTGTCTTTCGTCTCGACCGGCCGGGGCTTGGCGCTCATCCGGCCAGGTCCGTCATTCTTGCTCAGGCGGCGACCATTTCGGCCCCGGCGCGGGCCCTGGCCTTCAAGTATTTGTGCATGTGCTCGGCCACATCGCGGCCGTCGCGGATCGCCCAGACGACCAGCGACGCGCCACGCACGATATCGCCTGCGGCAAACACGCCATCGAGGCTGGTCATCATCGTCTTGTGGTCGACGCGCAGCGTACCCCAGCGCTGAACCGACAGTTCTTCGCAGCCGAAAGCGGTCGGCAGGTCTTCGGGATCGAAGCCCAGCGCCTTGATGACGAGATCGGCGGGGACCGAAAAATCACTGTCGGGATCGGGCTCCGGCGCGCTGCGGCCCGAGGCATCGGGCGCGCCCAGGCGCATGCGGCTGGCGCGGACGGCGGTGGCCTTGGGTGTGCCTTCGACCGCGACCGGCCCGGAAAGCCAGACGAATTCCACGCCCTCTTCCTCGGCGTTCAGAACCTCGCGCTGCGATCCGGGCATGTTGATCCGGTCGCGACGATAGAGGCACTTGACCGAGGCCGCGCCCTGGCGGACGGCGGTGCGCACGCAGTCCATCGCGGTGTCGCCGCCGCCGATGACGACGACATTCTTGCCTTCAGCATTGAGCGCGCCGCTGTCGAACGCGGGCACGTCGTCCCCAAAGCCCTTGCGGTTCGAAGCGATGAGATAATCGAGCGCGGGCACCACGCCATCGGCGCCGATTCCGGGCACCTTGATGTCGCGCGCCTTGTACACGCCGGTCGCGATCAGCACCGCATCGTGCTTTTCGCGAAGATCGTCCATGCTGGCGTCACGCCCGACCTCGAACCCGCAATGGAAGACGATTCCAGCCTCTTCGAGACGCGTGACGCGGCGCATGACCACGTCCTTCTCGAGCTTGAAGCCGGGAATGCCATAGGTCAGCAGCCCACCCGCGCGATCGTGCCGGTCATAGACATGCACCTCATATCCGCCCATGCGCAGATACTCGGCAGCCGTCAGGCCTGCAGGGCCCGCGCCGATGATGCCGACCGACTGGCCGCGGGGCTTGCCGACGAGGACCGGCTCGACCCAGCCCTGTTCCCAGGCAGTATCGGTGATGTACTTTTCGACCGAGCCGATGGTGACCGCGCCATGGCCCGAAAACTCGATCACGCAATTGCCTTCGCACAGCCGATCCTGCGGGCAGATGCGACCGCAGATCTCGGGCATGGTCGACGTAAGGTTCGACATTTCGTACGCCTCGCGCAGCCGCCCCTCGGCGGTCAGACGCAGCCAGTCCGGAATATGGTTGTGCAGCGGGCAATGGGTCGAGCAATAGGGCACGCCGCATTGCGAGCAGCGCGCCGACTGCGCCTGCGCGGCAGCACCATCGAACTTGTCCGAGATTTCCTCGAAATCTTCCGAGCGGTCCTCTGCGCTGCGCTTGGGCGGATAGGCCTGGCCGCGGTCGACGAATTGCAGCATCGCCAGCTTCTCAGCCGCCAGCGCCGCTGCGGTTGCCATAGTGTCTTCGTGCTGGTCAGCCATGCCCCTGCCTTCATCTGCGCAATCGATAGGCGCGCGAAAAATTGCGCGCGCCGCAACTGACGCAGCTTTAGGCGATCACGGGCGCAGAGTCACGCACTTTTGCGTCAATAGGTCAGCATTGTTGACTATTGATCGGCTGGCCAGGTCATTTCGTCGCAGCCTGGGACATTTTCACGATCATGATAGTTCCGGTTCGGACCTACCTATTGACAAGCCATACCAGCGCCGCAGCGCCCGCGATGATGCGATACCAGGCGAAGGGCACGAATCCGTAGCGCGTGATGATCTTGAGGAACGCCTTGACCACCACCAGCGCCACGACGAACGATACGACGAAGCCGATCGCGATCGCGCCGAAATCATCGGGGGTGAGCATCTCGCGGTTCTTGTAGAGCTGCAGCACCGTCGCGCCGGTGAGCGTCGGCAACGCGAGGAAGAAGCTGAACTCCGCAGCCGTCTTGCGATCGACACCCATCGCCATCGCGCCCAGGATCGTCGCGCCCGAACGGCTGACGCCGGGGATCATCGCGATGCACTGGACGAGGCCGATGCCGATCGCGGTCTTGAACGGAACGCCGGAAACGCCGCCTGCATCACTCGTTTTCGCGAGCTTTTCGACCACCAGGATCGCCACTCCGCCGATGATCAGCGCCCAGGCGACGACCACCGCATTTTCGAGCAGCTTGTCAATCTGGTCGCCGAACGCCAGCCCCAGGATGACCGCCGGGAAAAAGGCGATCAGCAGGTTGCGCGTGAACGCCACCGCCGAGGGCTCCCAGCGCATCAGCCCGGCGAGCACGTCCATGAAGGTACGCCAGTAGAGCACCACGATCGCCAGGATCGCGCCCGGCTGGATCGCGATGTTGAACACCGCCCAGGCTTGGGCATCGAAGCCCAGCAGCTCGGTTGCCAGGATCAGGTGCCCGGTAGAGGAGACCGGCAGAAATTCGGTCAGACCTTCGACGATGCCCAGCAATATGGGGATAAGATACATTTCGATCATGCCGTCTTAAGAAGGGCGGCATGGGCGCAAGTCAACCAGTTATCGGGCGCTTATCAGGCGGAAAGGCTGGCCGTCAGCTTGGCGAATGCTTCCTGCGAAACCCCGGCGACACCCTCGCGCCAGCGCTGCGGATCGGCGGTCATCGTGTATTTGCGCGACTTGTTGGTGCCTACCCCGCCAAGAAAGCCGATGACGTTGCTCACCGTCTCCAGCGTCTTGGCCGTGCCGCCGGTGGTGTCCGCAAACGTGCCGTAATCGCCGCCCATCGCCACCGGCTCCTTGAGAACGACCGACCCGATCTTGCCGCCCGGAGCGAATACGGTCAGCTGGCTGGCATCGGGAAAGGCAGCAAGGCTCGACTTGACCTTGACCGATGAGCTGTTGGTGAACCAGCCGCCATAGCTGTCGGCATCGGCAAAATCGACCAGCAGCAGCGCGTTGATCACAGGCACGCCCGAGGATTTGGCGTAGGTTTTCGCGTTCATGCTGGCATTGACCACGCTCATGTTGAAGCTGAAATCGAACCCGCCGCCGGTCATGATGCCCAGCCATTCCTGCAGCACGATGGGATCGCCGAGCGCAGCGGGGCTGAACAGCCGTGCCCTGGCCTTGTCGTCGCGTCCGGTGATCAGCGTGCGCTCTTCGCCATTGGGCAGCGGCTTGACCTTGCTGCCATAGGCCGCGACCAGCCCCTGCCGGTCGGCGAGCATGATCCCCATGTCGGTCAGCCGGGTGGTGAACGCCGCATGGGCCGCTTCGGTCGCCTCCTTGAAATCGGCGTCAGAAAGACCCGCCAGATAGCTGCGCGCGGTCGACTTGCCGCCGAAACCGCCGCCCATCAGCCCGCCGCCCGCCTTGGCGCGGTCGATCCGCTCGGTGAGATAGCCGACCGCGAACGATCCGATCACCGCCTGGCGAACCCCAGCCAGCGCGGCGGGGTTCTTCACCGCGACCGGCGACTTGGCCTTCCCGGCAGCAAGCGCAGGCGCGGGCAGTGCGGCAAAGGCAGCAGCGCTGGCCGAGCCGATCAGAAAATTGCGGCGGTCGAGCGTCATTCATTCCCCCTTTGCCCAAGCGACGATCCCGGCGGGCGCTGAACCCGCCGGGATCGCCTTTTCATCACCTGTCACCGGCCAGCAGGGTCGCGGATTGCCGAATATTCGGTGGCCTGCGATGAAAAGCGGATGCTGCGTTGAACACAGGTCTAGTCCGTGCCCGGCCTCTGCCGCACCCCATTTGGGGGGGATTTGCAATGTCCGGCGATCAGAGGCTGACAGCCGGAGAATAATATGGCAGCATGACTGCCAATAAATAGCGCGGTGCAAGCGCGAGAGCAGGAGGGTGCACATGAAACGGGTGTGGAAAACGGGAGCGATGGCGCTGGCGCTGGTGAGTGGCGGAAACGCACAGGCACAGCTGACCGATGCCGAGCGCTCGGCGGTACTGGCGCGGCTTCCCGCCGACGACGGCAGCGACATGGCCGATGCCACGCGCGGCAAGATGGCCGAAATTCCCGGAGGCGTGATCAGGACCAGTGATGGCAGGACAGTCTGGGACGCATCCGCCTTCGATTTCCTCAAGGCCGAGACCGCACCTGCGACAGTCCACCCCTCGCTCTGGCGGCATGCACGGCTGAACCATATTCACGGCCTGTTCGAGATCGTGCCCGGCAAGGTCTGGCAGCTGCGCGGCTATGACATCTCGGTGATGACGATCATTTCGGGCAGGACCGGCTGGATCGTCATCGACCCGCTGCTTACCGAGGAAGCCGCCGCCGCCGCGATGCAGCTCGCGCAAGCCAAGATCGGCAAGCGGCCGATTTCCGCCGTGCTGTTCAGCCACAGCCATGCCGACCATTTCGGCGGGGTGGGCGGCATCATCACCGCCGACGAGGTGAAAAAGCGCAAGGTGCCGATCGTCGCGCCGCATGGTTTTGCCGAAGAGGCGGTGAGCGAGAATGTGCTCGCGGGCAACGCGATGACCCGGCGGTCTGCCTATATGTTCGGCACCGCGCTCGCGCCGGGAGCCGAGGGCCGGGTCGACAATGGCCTGGGCACCGGCCTGTCGATCGGTACCACCGGTTACATGGCGCCGACGATGCTGATCGGGCCTGAGGGCGGGCTCAAGACCATCGACGGGGTGCGCTTCGATTTCATGGATGCGGCGGGCACCGAGGCACCGGCCGAATTCCTGTTCTACCTGCCCGATTTCAAGGTGCTGCACACCACCGAGGTTTCGGTGAAGACGCTGCACAACATCCTCACCCTGCGCGGCGCGCAGGTGCGCGATGCGCTGCGCTGGTCGAAGATCATCGATGGTGCGCTGGTCAAATGGGGCGGCGAGGCGGAAATCCAGATCGCCTCGCACAACTGGCCGACCTGGGGCCAGGCGCGCGTGGCAAACTATCTGGAAAACCAGCGCGATGCCTATCGCTATGTCCATGACCGCACGCTCGCCCGCGCCAATGCCGGAATGACGCTGCACGAGGTGGCCGACGGCATCGCCGAGCCTTCCGCCCAGCAGGCTGCCTATGGCGCGCGCGGATATTACGGCACGATCAACCACAACATGAAGGCGACCTATCAGCGCTATTATGGCTGGTGGGACGGGGTTCCGGCGAACTTCAATCCGCTGCCACCGGTCGCGGCGGGCAAAGGCTATGTCGCGCTGGCAGGCGGCGCGGACAAGCTGCTCGAAGCAGGCAGAAAGGCACAAGGCGAGGGCAACCACCGCTGGGCCGCAGAGTTGCTCAATCACCTCGTCTTTGCCGATCCGGCCAACGCCGCCGCCAAGGCCGCGCTCGCGGACAGTTACGAGGCTTTGGGATTCGCCGCCGAATCGGGCACCTGGCGCAACTACTATCTGGCAGGCGCCGCGACGCTGCGCGGGACCGAACTGCCGCGCAAGGGATCGAGCACGCAGAGCCGCAGCTTCATCAGCGCCATTCCCACGGCGGAATTCTTCGACGCGCTGGCGACGCGCTTCGCTGCCGAACGCGCAGGCAACATGCGCGCAAGGATCAACTTCATCCTGCCCGATACGAAGGAAACGCTGGGCATCATGGTCAATGGGGATGTCGAGATCCCGCGTTACGGCACGACGCTGCCCGATGCCGATGCGACGGTGACGCTGAACCGCAAGGATTTCGATGGCATCGTCATCGGCGAGACCGATTTCCCGACGCTGATGAAATCGGGCGCGATGAAGATCGAAGGCGATTCGGGGCTGTTCCTGCGCTGGCTGATGCTGCACCCGCCGTTCGACCCGGCGTTCGCGGTGGTGACGCCCTGAGATCTATTCGGCAGTGAGCGGGCGGGCGAGCAGCGCAGCAACGGCATCGCCCGCCGCTACGTCGCCTGCCAGCAGCGCGCAGACGGTATCGACGATCGGCATTGCCACGCCGCGCGCCCTGGCGACGCGCTGGAGCACCGGCGCGGTGAACGCGCCTTCGGCCACCGTGGCGCGGTCGGCGAGCACATCCGCCGCCTTGCGCCCCTCGCCCAGCGCCTTGCCGAGCGAAAAATTGCGCGAGCTGACAGACGAGCAGGTCAGCACCAGATCGCCGAGGCCCGACAGGCCCGACAAGGTTTCCGCCTGCGCCCCGCATGCGAGGCCGAAGCGGGTCATCTCGGCAAAGCCGCGCGCGATCAGCGCCGCGCGCGCATTCTGGCCCAGGCCCAGCCCCTCGACCACGCCGCAGGCGATGGCGAGCACGTTCTTCACCGCGCCGCCGATCTCCGCGCCGATGATGTCGGTGCTGAAATAGGGCCGAAACGCCGGGCGCCAGACCATCGGCGCGATCCGGTCCCATTGCCCCTCATCGGCGCAGGCCAGCGTCACGGCGGTCGGCTGGCCGCGTGCGACCTCGTGCGCGAAGGTCGGGCCGGAAAGCACGGCGAGCGGCCGGCCCGGCGCGGCAGCGCGTGCGGTATCGACCATCAATTCGCCGGTCGCTTCCTCGATGCCCTTGCAGCACAGCACCAGATCGCCCGGCCCCTCGGGCAAGCCAACAAGCACGCGGCGCATATGCTGGGCGGGCGTGACGACCAGCAACAGCGGCAGACCAGCGAGCTCGGAAAGACTGCCCGTTGCGCGGATGGCAGGGTTGAGGTCTATGCCGCTCAGATAGGGGCTGTTGCGGTGGTCACGGTTGATCTCTTCGACCACCGGCGTCTCGAAAGCCCAGAGCAGCACCTCGCGCCCATCGCTCGCCAGCATCTGCGCCAGCGCGGTGCCCCAGGCCCCGCCGCCGATCACACCCAGGGTCCGATTGCTCATGCCTTCACCCCCGCCCCGCGCGCCGCTTCGGCTTCAGGATCGAGCGGCCAGCGCGGGCGCGCAGGCATATCGAGCGGATCGGTGAGGCCCAGCGCGAACCGCTCCGCGCCAGCCCAGCCGATCATCGCGGCATTGTCGGTGCACAGCCATAGCGGTGGGGCGACAAAGCCCATATCGTGCCGGGCCGCGAGCGCCTCAAGCGCCGAGCGGATCGCGCCATTCGCCGCCACCCCGCCTGCGACGACCAGGGTTTTGGGCTTACTCGGAACCCCACCCCCGTTTGTCCCGAGCGTGTCGAGGGACCCATCACAACCGTTCCGATCACGTCCCTCGACTTCAGCCAAAGGCTGAAGTTTATCCTGAGCGACGCCGACAGGCGGCGTCGAAGGGCTCGGGACAAACGGGGAGGGGCTTGAACTCGACTGCGAAAGCGCCTTTTCCAGCCGATCCACCAGACAATCCACCACCGCCTGCTGGAATGCCGCCGCTATATCCTCGGGCCGGTGCATCCCGCTCTGTGCCGCGCGCAGCACCGCGCTTTTCAGGCCGGCGAACGAGAAATGCGGCTCCGCGCTTCCGAGCAGCGGGCGCGGCAACGGAACCGCCTTCGGGTCGCCGGTCTTCGCCAGCGCCTCGACCCTCGGCCCGCCGGGATAGCCCAGGCCCAGGATCTTGGCGGTCTTGTCGAACGCCTCGCCCGCCGCATCGTCGATGGTCGTCGCCAGCCTGCGATACTGGCCCACGCCATCGACCCGCAGGATCTGGCAATGCCCGCCTGATACGAGCAGCAGCATGTAGGGGAATTCAAGCGCAGCATCGGCGAGGCGCGGCGAGAGCGCATGGCCCTCCAGATGGTTGACCGCGATCAGCGGCTTGCCTGCCGCCATCGCCAGCGCCTTGGCGGTGACCAGCCCGACCATAACCCCGCCGATCAGCCCGGGACCTGCCGTCGCGGCGATCGCATCGACATCGCCGAGTGACATGCCCGCATCGTTGAGCGCCGCCTCGATCAGCGGGGTGAGCGTCTGCACATGCGCGCGCGCCGCGATCTCGGGCACCACCCCGCCATAGGGGCGGTGCGCGTCTTCTTGCCCCGCCAGCCGGTGCGCCAATATGGTCCGGTCCGACCCGATCAGCGCCGCCGCGCTTTCATCGCAGCTCGATTCGATGCCCAGGATGATTGCCATAAGGCTTCCCCTTATCGGCATACGCCGCTAGCACAAGGGCATGGCGGATAAGATGATGACGGGCCTGCCCGAGGGGATAGCGGAAATTCTGGAGCAAAGGCCGATCCGGCTGGGCACGCGGGCGTCGCCGCTCGCCATGGCACAGGCGCGGATGACGGCAGCGGCGCTGCGGGAGCGATGGGGATTGGCCGAAGAGCAGGTCGAGCTGTCGCCCGTGGTGGCGAGCGGCGACCGCATTACCGACCGACCGCTCGCCGATGTCGGCGGCAAGGCGCTTTGGACGCGCGAGCTCGACTG
The DNA here is from genome assembly GCF_003201955.1 of Blastomonas natatoria. Lineage (GTDB taxonomy): Bacteria > Pseudomonadota > Alphaproteobacteria > Sphingomonadales > Sphingomonadaceae > Blastomonas > Blastomonas natatoria. The sequence continues at coordinate 13,832 of NZ_QJJM01000003.1, read as the reverse complement.
GTCGCTGGGCGGCGGGGCAATCGACCTGTCGGTGCATTCGATGAAGGATGTCGAGACCGTACGCCCCGAAACCTTCCTGATCGCCGCGATGCTGCCGCGCGCCGATGTGCGCGACGTGCTGCTCGGCGCGACCAGCATCGAGGCGCTGCCCGAAGGCGCGCGCTTCGGCACCAGCTCGCCGCGCCGCGCCGCGCAGATCCGGTCGATGCGTCCGGACATCACCACCGTGCTGTTCCGCGGCAATGTCGCCACCCGGATTGGCAAGCTGCAGGCAGGCGAGGCCGATGCGACGCTGCTCGCGGCCGCCGGGCTCGACCGGCTGGGCGAGACGCTGGACGGCATGGTATCGGCGCGGCTCGACAGCGACACCTGGCTCCCCGCCCCGTCGCAGGGCGCGGTGGGCATCGAAGTGCGCAGCGACGATGCACCGATGCGCGCGCTGGTCGGCGGAATCGACCATGCCGAAACCTCGATCTGCGTGTTCGCAGAGCGTGCGCTGCTGCTTGCGCTGGGCGGCAACTGCCATTCTGCGGTGGCAGCGCTCGCCCGCATGGACGGCGATACGGTGCATCTGCGCGCAATACTCTATTCCGAGGATGGCGCGGACGAAGTCGGCGGCGAAACCCGCTTTACCGGCACCGATGCCGACGCTCCGGCGCGGCTTGCCGCCGAGCTGCTGGCGCGCGCACCGGCAACGATCACGAAATTGTTCGATCCGGGCTGATGGCTGCTCCGAGAATCATCGTGCTGCGGCCGCAGCCGGGGGCCATGGCGACCGCACAGGGCCTGCGCACAGCCGGACACGATCCATTGATCTCGCCGCTGTTCGTCATCGAACCGGTGGCATGGACCCCCGCCGACCCCCAGGCCTATGACGCCTTGCTCATCGGCAGCGCCAATGTCTTTCGCCACGGCGGTCCGGCGCTGGCCGACCTCAAGGGTGTTCCGGTCTATGCGGTAGGCGGCAAGACCGCACGCATGGCAACCGATCTGGGGTTCAAGGTGCGCGGACAGGGTACAGGCGGTCTTGCCGCCATGCTGCCGATGCTGGTCGAGGACGGGCATCTGCATGTGCTGCGCCTTGCTGGCGAGGACCGCGTCGATCTGCCCGCCACGCGGCTGGCGATCGACACCCGTATCGTGTACCGCTCGCGCGCGCTGCCGATGCCGGACGAACTGCGCAAGGCGCTGGCCGAGCCGGCCATCGTGCTGCTCCATTCGGCCCGCGCTGCCCAGCATTTCGGAGCTCTTGTGGATCAGGCCGGAATCGATCGCGGCCATATCAGCCTTGCTCTTTTTGCGCCGGCGCTGCTCGATGCAGCAGGCAAGGGCTGGGACAGGATCCGCGTGGCCGCTGCCGCCGATGACCGGGCCTTGCTGGACGCGGTCGCCATGCTGTGCCAGCATGGGGCGGACCCACAGGCGAAGATGCCGGAGACAGAATGAACGTTGACACCTCTCGCCAGGGAGCCTTCCGCCAGGGACAGGGGCCGAGCGGGCGCACCCTGATGATCATGCTGCTGCTGGCCTTTGTCGGCGGCGGCGTGCTCTCCGGCTGGATCTTCACGCGGTCGGGCTGGTTCGATCAGCCCGCGCCGCCGCAACCCGTGACCGACAGCAATGTCATTACCGCAGGACCTCCCGCCCCGCCCCAGGGCCCGGTTCCGCCCGCCATGGCGCCCGGCATGCTGACTGGCCCGGTGCCCCCGGGCGCGCTGGATCAGCGCGTCGCCGAGCTGGAAAACCGGTTGTCGCTGATCAATGTCCAGGCACAGGCGGCATCGGGCAATGCGGGCCGCGCCGAGGGTCTGCTCATCGCCTTTGCCGCGCGCCGCGCGCTCGATCGCGCGTCGGCGCTCGGCTATCTGGAAGGACAGCTGCAGCTGCGCTTCGGCGCGGCCCAGCCCAATGCCGTCGCCACCATCATCCGGGCATCGAAGAACCCGGTGACGATGGACCAGCTGCGCGCCCAGCTCGACGAGATCGGCCCCTCCCTGGTATCCGGCCAGGGCACGAACGAGGGATTCTGGGATGCCTTGCAGCGCGAGATGCGCGAACTGTTCGTAATCGAGCAGGAAGGCACCGTTTCGCAGACCCCGACCCAACGGGTGCAGCGCGCACGACGCTATCTGGAAGCCGGGCGGGTCGAGGCGGCGCTGGCCGAGATCGAGCAGCTGCCCGGCCGCACCAAGGCCGATGACTGGATGGCCAAGGCACGCAGCTATGCCGAAGCGCGCCGCGCGCTCGACATTATCGAGAGCGCCGCGATCCTCGAACCGCGCGGCCTGCGCGATGCGAGCGGCCAGCCGATCGAACAGCCCTCGCCGCTGGCCCCGCCCGCGAACTGACCGCGCAAGACCCGGTGCATGTCTGACTCCCTGCCGCTGACCATCGTGCTCGCAGGCGGGCAGTCGCAGCGCATGCAGGGTGAGGACAAGGCGCTGGCTGAAATAGGCGGACAGCGGATGATCGACCGGGTTCTGGACCGTCTGCGTCCGCAATCCGCCGCGATCTGGCTCTCGGCAAGGCACGATCATGCCACCGGGCTGCCGCATGTGCCCGATGATGCCGCGGGACCGGCTGGACCGGTCGGCGCCATCCGGTCGGTTGCCGGTGCGGTGATGCGCGGCGGTGGCCACAGTTTTGTGACCTGCCCGGTCGATGCCCCCTTTGTTCCGCATGATCTGGTGGCGCGTCTCACCGCGCAAGGTCCGCTCGCCATGGCGCGCACCGATGGCGCTTGGCAGCCGGTCTTTGCACTGTGGGACGCGCGTGCGGTGCTGGCCGCGCTCCCGCCGGAGCGGTGCTGCGAACGCTGGTCGCTCCAGCGGCTGGGCGAAACGGTCGGCATGCAAGCAGTCGATTTTGCCGACCCGGTGGCGCTGATGAACGTGAACACGCCCGAAGATCTGGCATGGGCCCGCGCGCATGCGCTTGATGAATCAGGGAAACGGCTTGGCGCAGCGGTATCAACGCGATATTCAGCATAATGAAAGCCGAAAAGCATATAGAGCGGCACTTTGCCGCCGCTCCCAGACACGGCGCGCAATAGGGAACACAGGGGCCAATCCGGCATGGCGGTGAAAGACAAGGGCGGTACGTCCGCACCCAGGAGCGGAGCCCGCCTATGGTTCTGGCGCATCGTCAAGATCGGTGCAGCAGCCTCGATATTCGGGCTGATCGCGCTGGTCGTCGCGGTAGCCACGGTCATGGGCTCGCTGCCCAGCTTCAACGATCTCAAATCCTCGCCCAATGGCCAGATGATCCTGGTCAAGGCCGCCGATGGCACCGAGATCATGCAGCTCGGCCCCAGCTTCGGCGAATGGCTGGATATCGAGGACATCCCGCAGGTGATGAAGGATGCGATGATCTCGGTCGAGGATCGGCGCTTTGCCTATCATCCCGGCGTCGACGTGATCGGCATCGGCCGCGCGATCTTCACCACCGCGAGCGGCGGCGGCCGGCTGCGCGCGACCTCGACGATCACGCAGCAGCTGGCGCGCAACATCTTCCTCAGCAACAGCCGATCCTATACCCGCAAGATCCGCGAGGGCATTCTCGCGCTCGCGCTCGAGCAGAAGTTCAGCAAGGACCAGATCCTCGAGCTCTACCTCAACAAGGTCTATTTCGGTGGCGGCGCCTATGGCGTCGATTCGGCCTCGCGCAAGTTCTTCAACCATGATGCGACCAGCCTTTCATTGGCCGAGGCCGCGATCATCGCCGGGCTGGTCAAGGCCCCGTCGCGCTATTCGCCCACCGCAGATACGGAAGCTGCGATCGGCCGTGCCGGCGTGGTGCTGCAGGTGATGCAGGATGTCGGCACGATCACGCCAGCGCAAGCTGCTGGCGCCGATCTGGAAGAGGTCAGGTTCGCACCGGAAAAAGCGCAGAATTCGGTGCGCTATTTCACCGACTGGGCGCTGCCGCAGCTCGATACGCTGATCGAGGACAATGGCGAGCCGATCGTGGTGTGGACAACGCTGGACCTCAACATGCAGCGCGCAGGCACCAACGCGATCCAGGCCTATGTGCCTGGCGGCGCGCAGGGCGCATTGGTCGCGCTCGACCGGGACGGCGCGGTGCGTGCGATGGTCGGCGGCACCGATTACGTCACCTCCAATTACAACCGCGCCACCAGCGCGCTGCGCCAGCCGGGATCGGCCTGGAAGCTGTTCGTCTACATGTCGGCGCTCGAGGCGGGCTACAAGCCCGAGGATATCGTCACCGACGCGCCGATTACGATCGGCGGCTGGACCCCGCGCAACAGCGGCGGCAGCTATGCCGGCGACATCTCGCTGCGCACCGCCTTTGCCTATTCGAAGAACACCGTTGCCGCACGCATCGGCGAGGATGTCGGCACCAGCACCATCGCCAACATGGCCCGCCGCTTCGGCATCACCACCCCGATCACCACCCTGCCCTCGATGGTGCTGGGATCGTCCGAGGTGCGCGTGATCGACATGGTGCGCGCGTTTGCCGGGGTCAGCTCGGGCGGCGTCGCAATCCAGCCCTATGGCATTACCAAGGTCACGACGAGCAAGGGCGAGCTTCTGTACCAGCATGAGGCAGACCTGAGCCAGGTGCTCGTCCCCCCCTATGTCACCGCCGGGATGACCGACCTGCTGCAGACCGCCGTGAACGTCGGCACGGGTCGCGCGGCGCAAATTGGCCGTCCGGTTGCTGGCAAGACCGGGACAACGAACAGCAACAAGGACGGCTGGTTCCTCGGCTTTTCGAGCGGCATCACCACCGGTGTGTGGATGGGCCGGGACGATGCAAGGCCGGTGGGCGGCCTGCAGGGCGGCACCGCGCCCGCGCGCGCCTTCGCCGCGTTCATGAAGGTGGCTGTCGCCAAGCGCAAGGTGGAGCCGTTCGAGACCGAGCCCACCCTGCCCGAATCGGAGCTGGAGCCCGATGACGAGGCCTATTTCGGCTCGCCCGACGATGTCATCTTCATCGACGAGAACGGCAATGCCATTGAGCCCGGCGCAGGCCCCGGCCTCCCCCAGACCGGCGGCGGCATCCCCGGCGAGGTGCAGCAGCCCGAGCGGCTCGACGAGAATTTCATCGATCGCGCGCTGGGCCGCGACACCCCGCCGCAGCGCCCGCAGGTCCGCCAGGCCGAACCCAGGCCCCCGGTGCGCAGGCCTCCACCGAACCCGCAGGAGGATCGGGCGGCGCCGAGGCTGCGCGATGAGGATGAGGGGCAGTAGGCTGGGTGCGGAGGGCGTATTACGGTTGGCGAAGCCGCTGCTCGTCCAAGATGATCTCCGCCGCTGCTGACACTTCAAAATTTCCGGTCTCAACGAGATGTACCAGCAGATCGACGATTGACGAACAATCGTAGTTTTCGAGGCAATACAGCAGCGTGCCGCGATTGTTCAAGAGTTCAGGTCGCTGGATCAGCCTGACGAGTGAATCAAAAAGCCGGGGGTCTTTTGTATCAGAAAGCTCCAATGCGAGAGAGTTGCGCTCTTGGTGACAATCAGTCACCTCAAGGCGGCGCAACTTCTCGACGATCTCGTCTTCAAACATTGATTCAAATTGGCAGAATGCGCCAATATCCGCAACAGCGTCACAGGCAGAATGGCAAGTCTCGGCCAGTTTAGGTTCTGAACCGCCCCACCACCGCTCAGCCTGAGCCTGTCGAAGACCTCGCTATTACGGCCGCGTGCGTGCACGGCCCCCTCTCCCAGCTTCGCCTAATTCGCTGCGCTCATAAGGCTTCGCAACCCTCTCCCTCGAGGGGAGAGGGGAACGTGGCGCGCTGATCGCACACCCCCAAACGCAATCCGGCCCGGAAGCTTGCGCTGCCGGGCCGGATCGGTTGTCAGTGGTTCGAAGCGTCGTAAAGCTCAGTGCTTCACGCCTGCCCAGACGTTGCGATAGGCCATATAGCCCAGCCCCGTCGCGATGATCAGGAAGATCAGCACGGCCCAGCCGGTCTGGTGGCGCTTTTCGAGCGTGGGCTCGGCGGTCCACACCAGGAACGCGGCGACGTCCTTGGCCATCTGTTCGCGGGTGGCGTTGGTGCCGTCCGAATAGGTGACGATGCCGTCGCTGCCCAGGGGGTTGGCCATCGCGATGTTCAGGTTCGCGAAGTACGGATTGTAGTTGAGGCCCGGTCCCGGCATCGCGTCGGGGAACTTCTTGGCGAGTTCCGCCGGCGGCTCCTGATAACCGGTGAGCAGCGAATAGACATAGGCCGCACCGCCGTGACGCGCCTTGGTGATCAGCGAAAGATCAGGCGGCAGGGCGTTGTTATTGGCGGCGCGCGCTGCAGTTTCGTTCGCGTGCGGCGAGGGGATGTAATCCGAAGCGATCGACGGACGCGTGGTCGGCTCGCCCGTGGCCGGGTCGATCGACGGCGTCTGGGTCGGCCAGTTGGCAGCGATCGCCTTCACTTCGTCTTCGGTATAGCCAAGCTCGGTCAGGTTGCGGAACGCGACCAGACGCATCGAGTGGCAGGCCGAGCAGACTTCCTTGTAGACCTGGAAGCCGCGCTGCAGCTGCTGACGATCGAACTTGCCCATCGGGCCATCACTGCTCAGCGCCAGCTTCTTGGGGTGGAGGTGGAATTCATGCTCTGCCGTCGGCTGGGGCGGCTCGCTGATATAGGCGGCCGCACCGACACCGAAGGAGACCAGCAGCCAGCCGCTGAAGAACAGCCCGACCAAAAATGCACCAATGCGAATCATGTCGAATGACTTTCCTTTTAGCGTCTGGGCTTATTCGGCCGGCTGCAGCACAGGGCCGCCTGCCGTGCCGGAGCTGGCCTTGCCGAGCACGCTTTCCGTGATCGAGAAGGGCAGCGGCTTGGGCTTTTCGATCTTCGAGATGATCGGCAGGATGATCAGGAAGTGTGCGAAATAATAAGCCGAAGCCAGCTGGCTGAGCATCACATAGGGTTCTTCAGCCGGTGCACCGCCCAGATAGCCGAGCAGCAGCACGTCCAGCACCAGGATGATGAAGAAGGTGCGGAAAAGCGGGCGATAGTTGCCCGAACGGACGGGCGAACGATCGAGCCAGGGCAGGAAGAACAGCAGCAGGATCGATGCGAACATCGCCAGCACACCGAGCAGCTTGGCCGGCACGATGAAGAAGTCGAAGGTGAAGGCGCGCAGGATCGCGTAGAACGGCCAGAAATACCATTCGGGAACGATGTGCGCCGGGGTCGAGAGCGGGTTGGCGGGGATGTAGTTGTCCGGGTGACCCAGCGCGTTCGGCGCGAAGAACAGCACCGAGCAGAACAGGATCAGGAACACGCCCAGGCCGAAACCGTCCTTTGCCGTGTAATAGGGGTGGAACGGCACGGTGTCCGATTCCTGCTTCACTTCCACGCCGGTCGGGTTCGACGAACCGGGAATGTGCAGCGCCCAGATGTGCAGGATGACGACACCGGCAATGACGAACGGCAGCAGATAGTGCAGCGAGAAGAAGCGGTTCAGCGCAGCATTGTCAGGCGCAAATCCGCCCAGCAGCCACTGCTGGATCGGCTCGCCGACCAGCGGGATCGCGCCGAACAGGCCGGTGATCACCTTGGCACCCCAGAAGCTCATCTGACCCCAGGGAAGCACATAGCCCATGAAGGCGGTCGCCATCATCAGCAGGAAGATGACCAGGCCGAGCAGCCAGATCATTTCGCGCGGCGCCTTGTAAGAGCTGAAATAGAGGCCGCGAAAGATGTGGATGTAGACGACGATGAAGAAGAAGCTGGCGCCGTTGGCGTGCGCATAGCGCAGCATCCAGCCCCAGTTCACGTCGCGCATGATGTGCTCGGTGGAATCGAAGGCGACCAGCGCGTTGGGCGCATAGTGCATCGCCATGATGATGCCGGTGACGATCTGGATCGTCAGGGCGATCCCGGCGAGCACGCCGAAATTCCAGAAATAGTTGAGGTTGCGCGGCACAGGATAGCCGCCGCCGATGGCGCCGTAGACCAGACGGGGGAGCGGCAGGCGCTCATCCAGCCATTTGGTCAGATCGGACTTCGGTTCGTAGTGCTTGGCCCAGGAAAAGCTCATCTCTTATGCTCCTCAACCGATCTTGATGACAGTATCTGACAGGAACGCGAATTCCGGCACTTCAAGGTTGGCCGGCGCCGGACCCTTGCGGATGCGGCCGGCGGTATCATAGTGCGAACCATGGCACGGGCAGAAATAGCCGCCGAATTCGCCCTTTACCTCACCCTGCGCTGCGCCCAGCGGCACGCAACCCAGATGGGTGCAGACGCCCAGCGTGACCAGCCAGTTGGTCTTGCCGTCGACGGTGCGCTCTTCCAGAGTCTGCGGGTCGCGCAGCGAATCCACCGGCACCTTGTCCGCCGCAGCGATTTCCGCGGGCGTCAGGTTGCGGATGAACACGGGCTGTTTTCGAAACACGGTCTTGATCGCCTGACCGGGTTGCACCGCCGAAATGTCGACTTCGGTCGAGGACAGCGCGAGCACGTCCTTGCTGGGCGCCATCTGCGTGATCAGCGGGATGAGCACGGTGGCACCACCCACGCCAGCAAAGCTGACGGCGGCGATATTGATGAAATCGCGGCGGCGGACGCCATCGGATTCGACGGCAGCGGTGCCATCCTGATTCATCGTGACTTGTTCTGCCATGTCGCTAACCTGACCCTCAAGTTATTGAAAAGGATACGTTTATTATCGATGTAGGAAGCGGCATGGCACGGCTTTGCCCCTGGCCCGTCCGCATGATTGCGCGCCAGATAGACGCAAAATCGTCATCTTGCCAACAAGGAAATTGGGGCTTTGCTGCATAGCGGCCATCTATCATGCCCCTGTCATCAACCATTTTTTCCTTCCGGGCCTCCGCCCCCGGTGACAGCCGCGACGCACGCGCTATGAAGGCACGATGCGGATTGCCCTGTACCAACCTGAAATTGCCGGGAATGTCGGTGCCATCCTGCGGCTGGCTGCATGCATGGGGGTTCCGGTCGAAATCATCGAGCCGTGCGGTTTCGTGTTCGACGACAAGCGGCTGAAGCGGGCGGCGATGGATTATGGCCCGCTGGCCGCGATGACCCGCCACACCGACTGGCCGAGCTTTCAGGCGTTTGTGCGCGACAGCGGCGCACGGCTCGTGCTGATGAGCAGCAAGGCTTCGCACAGCATCTATCGCACCGCATTTCAAGACAACGACATCCTGCTGATGGGCTCTGAAAGCGCCGGCGTTCCGGATCACGTGCGCGATGCCTGCGACCTTCAGACGACCATTCCGATGACGCCGGGTGTCCGATCGCTGAACATATCGGTGGCCACCGGCATTGCGCTGGGCGAAGCACTGCGGCAGACACGAAGACTGGGTGAGGCGTGATTGGCCATCACCGAAAAGGGGAGCGCGATGACTGACTGGACCGAACACAAGCCAAAGGCCCGCGCCTGGTTCGAAAGCCTGCGCGATGCGATCTGCGCCGAGTTCACTGCGATCGAGCGCGAAGCGGGCAGCGACGCGAGCTTCGAATACACCCCCTGGGAGCGGACCGAGGCGGACGGATCGCCGGGCGGTGGCGGCGTGCGCGGGCTTATCAAGGGCAAGGTCTTCGAAAAGGCAGGCGTCAACGTGTCGACCGTCGAGGGCCGGTTCAGCGAGGAGTTCGCCAAATCGATCCACGGCGCGGGCGATGACCCGCGCTTCTTTGCGACCGGAATAAGCCTGGTCGCCCATATGTCGAATCCGCACGTGCCTGCGGTGCATATGAACACCCGTTTTCTTGTGACCACCAAGGCATGGTTCGGCGGTGGAGCCGATCTCAACCCACCTTTGCCTTACGCGCAAGATACGGATGATTTTCACGCCCGGATGCAGGCCGCGTGCGACAAGCACAATCCGGACTATCACGCGAAGTTCAAAGCATGGGCGGACGACTATTTCTACATCCCCCACAGAGGCGTGCACCGCGGCGTGGGCGGCATTTTCTACGATCACCTGGAGTGCCCGGACGAGGCGGCGTTCGACGCCAATTTTTCCTTCACGCAGGATGTCGGCCGCGCGTTTCTCGACATTTTCCCCGCTTTGGTCCGCCGCCGCATGGGTCAGGAATTTTCGCCGGCAGAAAAGCACCAGCAGCTGGTCTGGCGCGGCCGCTATGCCGAATTCAACCTGATCCATGACCGGGGGACATTGTTCGGCCTCAAGACCGGCGGCAATATCGACGCGATCCTGATGAGCCTGCCACCTGAAGCAGTGTGGGAATGACGTGATGACCGTCGAGCGGCTGGACCATGTCAATATCGTTGCCGATGACCTCATGGGCACGGCGCAGTTTTATGCAGAACTGCTAGATCTCGACATCCGGCTGGCCCCGCCGCCGCTGACGCCCGAGAATGCGCGCTGGGCCTATGACCGCAACGGCCAGGCGGTCATCCACATCAACAGCGTCGATTGCCCTCGTCGCTTCGACCGCGAAATAGTGTCCGGCCCCACCGGTTCGATTCACCATATCGCCTTCCGCTGCCAGGGTTTCGACGCCGTGGAAGCGAAACTGAAGGCCCGCGGTGCGCAATATTCGGCCAGCGAGGTCAAGGCCAATGGCCTGCGGCAGCTGTTCACGCTCGACCCCAATGGCGTATTGCTGGAGCTGAACTTCTTTTCAGGTTGAAGATCCGGCGCAAAGGGAGCCTGTTGATGACGGTCCACTCGATCCACACCGCCCCTGTGCATCTGGGCTTGGATGCACGCGCGCTGCCGCAATCTGCGATGACCGGCATGCAATGGTATGCCGATTATGAAGCGCGGACCGCCAGTGACGGCGCGGAAGGGCGGCTGGTTTCCCAGTTCACCTTCAACGAGCCATGGACGATGTGGGAAATGCACCCGAACGGCGATGAAATGGTGCTGTGCCTAGCGGGCCATATGACGCTGCACCAGGAAGCAGCCGACGGATCGGTGAGGACGCTGGAGCTTGGCCCCGGCGACTATGCGATCAACCCGCCCGGCGTCTGGCACACGGCAGATGTCGCCGGCGAGGCGACGGCCTTGTTCATCACCGCAGGCATGGGGACCGTACACCGCGCACGATGAGGCGCGTCGGGGCCGCCGCTCTTCCTCGTCACCCATTGACAGCCGCACGGCTTGCCGCCAATCCCGCCGCCCATGGCGAGTGCATCTGCCCCTCTTCTTGACGAACGCTTCGGTCTCGACCGGCGGATCACGCTGCTCGGGCCGTTGCCGCTCGATTGCGGAGCGGCGCTTGCGCCGGTGCAGATCGCCTATGAAACCTATGGCGCGCTCAATGCCGACAAGAGCAACGCGATCCTGATTTGCCATGCGCTGACCGGGGACCAGTATGTCGCCTCGACCCACCCGATCACCGGCAAGCCTGGCTGGTGGCAGCGGCTGGTGGGGGAAGGCAAGCCGGTCGATCCGGCGCGCGACTTCATCATCTGCGCCAATGTGATCGGCAGCTGCATGGGTTCGTCGGGCCCGGCGACGGTCAACCCCGCCACGGGCGAGCCCTGGGGCATGGACTTTCCGGTCCTCTCGATCGCAGACATGGTCCGCGCGCAGGCGCTGCTGCTCGATTATCTCGGTATTCCGGTGCTGTCCGCCGTGATCGGCGGGTCGATGGGGGGCATGCAGGCGATCAGCTGGCCGGTGCTCTATCCCGATCGGGTGCGCGCGGCTCTGGTCATCGCCTCGACCGCGCGCCATTCGGCACAGAATATCGCGTTTCACGAGGTCGGTCGTCAGGCGATCATGGCCGATCCGCGCTGGCGCAAGGGCGCCTATTATGCCGATGGCGACGTTCCGGCATCGGGCCTGGCCGTGGCGCGCATGGCGGCGCATATCACCTATCTGTCCGAGGCGGGGCTGACCGAGAAATTCGGGCGCCGCTTGCAGGATCGCAGTGGCCAGGGTGCCAGCCAGGACTGCAGCGGCAGCGGCTTCGGCTTCGATGCGGATTTCCAGATCCAGAGCTATCTGCGTCACCAGGGCATCAGCTTTGTCGACCGGTTCGACGCCAACAGCTATCTCTACATTACCCGCGCGATGGACTATTTCGACCTTGCCGAGCCCTATGACGGCGTGCTGGCCAATGCCTTCATGGGCACGAAGACGCGCTTCTGCCTGATCAGCTTCGATACCGACTGGCTCTATCCCACTGCAGAATCGCGCCGTATCGTCCACGCGCTCAATGCCGCAGGCGCAGAGGTCAGCTTCGTCGAGCTGTCCTCACCCTTCGGCCATGATGCCTTCCTGCTCGACTGCCCCGAAATGAACCGGATCGTCGATGGCTTCCTTCGCGCCGGGGCCAATCCATGAGCGCATTGCGCCCCGACCTTCAGATCATTGCCGAGAATGTGACCGCCGGCGCGCGCGTGCTCGATGTCGGTTGCGGCGATGGTGCGCTGATGGCGGCGCTGCGCGACAGGGCCGGGGTCAGCGCACGCGGGCTGGAGCTGAACCCTACCAATGTCAGCGCGGCGGTGACGCGCGGGCTTTCGGTCATCCAGGGCGATGCCGACACCGATCTTGCCGATTATCCTTCGGACAGTGTCGACTATGCGATTCTCAGCCAGACGCTGCAGACGACGCGTGCGCCGCATCTGGTGCTGGAGGAACTGCTGCGGATCGGGCGGCAGGCGTTCGTCAGCTTCCCCAATTTCGCCCATTGGCGCATCCGCCTGTCACTGCTCACGCAGGGCAGGATGCCAGTCACCCGGCTGCTGCCCGAAAGCTGGTACGACACGCCCAATATCCATCACGTCAGCATTGACGATTTCCGGGATCTCATCGCATCGCGCGGCTGGACCTGCGATGGCGAGTGGTTCCTTTCGGGCGGCAAGCCCACCGCGCGCGGCATGGCCAATCTGCTGGCCGAACACGCGGTCTTCCTGTTGAGGCGCTGAAACGATGAAAATCGGGATTATCGGAGCGGGTCTGGCCGGGCTGACCGCCGCGCGGCACCTGGCGGATGCAGGTCATGCCATCACCCTGTTCGACAAGGCGCGGGGACCGGGTGGCCGCATGTCGACGCGGCGCACCGAAACCCCACAGGGAATGGCGTTCTTCGATCATGGCGCGCAATATTTCACCGTGCGCGATCCGGGTTTTGCCGAAACCGTGACACGCTGGGAGGCGGACGGCATCGTCGCGCGCTGGCCGGCTGCGGATGAAAATGCCTGGGTTGGTATGCCGGGAATGAACGCCATCATCAAGGCCGAGGCTGCCCCGCATGACGTCCGCTGGAATTGCCGGATCGAAAGCATCGCGCGCGAAGGCACGGGCTGGCGTCTGACGCATGCCGAGGGTGACGAGATTTTCGATGCCGCAATCGTCGCGGTTCCGGCCGAACAGGTTGCGCCACTGCTGGATGAGCACGCTCCCGAATGGGCAGCGCTCGCCGAGCAGACCGTGTCGAAGCCTTGCTGGACAGTGATGGCGGCGTTCGCCGATCGGGTCGATCATGCGGCGGATGTGCTGCGCAATGACGGCGCCATCGGCTGGGCCGCGCGCAACAGCGCCAAGCCGGGTCGCACGGGGCCGGAAAGCTGGGTGATCCAGGCGTCGCCGGACTGGTCGACCGAGCATCTGGAAGACGAGGCCGGCGATGTGATCGCCGCGCTGATGACGGATCTGGCGCGGGCCACTCGATCTGCACTTCCGGACACAGTGGTCGTCCAGGCGCATCGCTGGCGCTACGCGCTGTCGGGCGCGGCGGGCCGGACGCTGCTGTGGGATGAAGGATCGAGGCTGGGGGTGTGCGGCGACTGGCTGGTCGGACCCCGGATCGAGAGCGCCTGGGTCTCGGGCCGGACGCTTGCGGCAGCGATGCTGCGCTAGTCGGTTCGCCCGAAGATCAGACGATCGCGCCGGGGCCG
>NZ_QJJM01000002.1 GCF_003201955.1 Blastomonas natatoria | reverse complement strand
CTCCACCGCCGCCGCCGCCTCCGCCACCGCCGCCGCCGCCGCCGCCACCTCCGGCGCCGCCTCCGCCTGCGCCACCGCCACCGCCACCGCCGCCACCGCCACCGCCACCGCCGCCGCCACCGCCGCCGCCTGCGGTGTTCGTGCCGACGCAGCGCGTGTTCGATCCGAGCCTTGCCGAGCAGCGCCGCACCGAGGCCGAGTTCCGCGGGGTGACGCAGAGCCCGGACCGCCAGGCCATTGCCGGAAACACCGGCGATGCTACCGGCGCCATGAATCCGTATGAGCGCAACAAGGTGCACATTGCCTATGGCTACGGGTTGACCGGCGCGGGCGTCCGCGTCGGCATCGTCGACAGCGGGTTCAATCTGAACGGTTCTACGCCCGGACACGGTGAATTTTCAGCCGCCAACAAGATCGTGGTGCTGTCGAATTCGGCGCCGATCGTCAGCGATTCCCACGGCACTCACGTGTCCGCGCTGGCGGTGGGTGACCGCAACGGCACGGTGATGCACGGGGTTGCCTATAACGCGCAGCTCTATCTCGGGATGAGCCCGACAACGCCTGTGGAATTCACCTCTATCTTCAACGAGTTCCGCACGTCGGGCGTGAGCATTTCCAGCAACTCCTATGGCGTGAACGTTCTGGGAGATGCGAATTCTCCGTGGCGCCCGGTGCGTACCTCCAATGACGGGTTCGAAGTGACTGCCACGAACTTCCTGGCCTATCGCAACGCCCAGAACCTGACGACGACAGACGCCATGGCCAATGTCTTTGGTGGGACCTCTGCCGAATGGACAACCGCCATCACCGCATTCCGCAATTTCCAGAACAGTGGTGGCGTGGTTGTCTGGGCCAATTCCAACTATGGGGCGAACGAGCCTCAGAACGGGCTGGACAATGTCGACGCGTTTGCTGCGTTGCCACTGCTTGCCCCCGAACTGGCCGGAGGCTGGATCACGGTCACCAATGCCACATCGCTGGGCCTGGCTACCCAGGTGCTGGGCGCGAGCGCTGTCGCTGCCGCGACCAAGAAGGAGGGAGGGATCTACCTCTTCTCTGCGCAATGCGGCATCGCTGCAGCCTTCTGTCTTTCGCAGGACGGGGTCGGGCTGTGGTCCGGGTCCAATACCGGCAACACCAGCTACGAAAGTCAGTCGGGCACGTCGCAGGCAACGCCGCAAGTATCGGGCATGCTGGCGTTGCTGCGCGAAGCGTTCCCGACGGTCAGCGCTGCCGACCTTGCAGCGCGGCTTCTGTTCACGGCGGACAATCGCTTTTTCGTGAACGATGCCAATACCCCCGCGGGCGAGACCGAAACCACGGCGACCTACACGAATGCCAATGGGTCTATCACCAAGACCGTCAGCAGCATCTGGGGGCACGGGTTTGCTGATCTCGAGCGCGCGCTCAATCCGGTCGGGGCGACTTCAACCGTCACGGCGGACGGACGCAGGATCAACACCGGATCCATTCAGGGAGCGATCACCACCGGTGCCATGTTCGGCCGCGGAACATTGTCGTCGGCAAACAGCCGCTATGTCTTCACCGACATGCTCAATGGCGTCTTTGTCGGCGATGCTTCGACGTTCGCGACAGCAACGCCGGACCGCTCGTTCGAGCAGACTTTCGGGCGATCCATGCTCAGCAATGCGTTGGTCACGGCGAGCACGCAGACCGGGCTGACGCTGCAGGCAGCGCAGACGATCGTTCCGGACAGCACGGCAGGGGGCTATCGCCCCGAACGCATGCTGATGCTCAGCCAGTCGGTCACGCCGGAACTGGAAATGGCGCTCGGCTCGGGCGTCTCTGCTGATCAGCGACTGGGCTTCGCGCCCAGCCATGCCGATCTCAGGGCGGCATCCATCACCGATCGCAATGTCGGTCTGGCGCCGCTGGCGCTGATGGGCGAAGACCAGAGCTGGCTTTCCGGGCGGTATCAGACCGGACGACTGCAGATTACCGGCATGGTCGTGGCTTCGCGCGAGCGTCAGCAACTGGCGGGTGTGCAACTCGTCGATCGGGAGGACCGCAAGTCCAACGCTGCGATCGTCACCGAGGCGCGCTACGCGATCTCGCCCGGGCTCGATGTCATGCTGACACTCGGCATGCTGCAGGAACGCGGCGGGTTCCTGGGCTCCTTTGCGCCGCGAGGCGATTTCGTGGGTGCAGCGGCGAGCCGGTTCATCGGGATCAGCGGTCAGGCGCGGGTAACCGACAAGGTGACGCTGACGGGCACCTATCAGCGCCTGCAATCGCGGGTCCGCCCCGATGATCCTGCGTCGCTGCTGCAGGCGAGCGATGTCGCGGCCGATAGTTTCGCGGTCAATCTTGGCTTCAGGGACCTTGTGCTGCCGGGCAGCGCTGTCACCCTTGGCGTATCGCAACCCTTGCGGGTGGCGTCTGGTGGCATCCGGCTTGCGCTGCCCGATCAGCTGATCGTTAATGGACCGAGTGACTACAGCTTCGGCTATAGCGGCAATCCGCAGCTTGGCGGACCCACCGGGCGGCAGATGGACTTTGCGATCGAATGGTCGCAGCAGATTCTGCCCAATGTCAGGGCCGGAATGGCGGGCGTGGTGAGCCGCGATCCGGGCCATGTCGCCGATGCCCCGACGGCCTTTGGCGGGATGATGACGCTCAGCATCCGCATGTAACCAGAGGCCACAGGGCGGCAATCCCGTCGCCCTGTGGCCTCGCGGTGCCAGAGGAGATGTGCGCTGGACTCGCTTGTACCCAGGGACTTCGTGCCGATGCTGGCTGCCGCCCTGATGCTATGGGGGCAAGCTCCGGTCACCAATGCTGAGGAAGCCCCGGTCGCGATGTGCGCCGAGGATCGCCGTCATGTCGAATATCCCAGGCTCGGCGCGCAGTCGCCAAAGATTGCGTTGGTGTTCGAATGTATCGCCGGTTCATTGCCGCAATCAGCCATTTATGTGCTGCGTGCAGGTGCGTGGCAGCATGTCCATGCTGGCGATTTCGTCCGTGGCAGCCTCTTGTCCGGGAGAGGCGGGAAGGGCGCGCGCTACCGGCTGGTTGATTCCCGCGAAGGCTTTGCCGATCTGTGGCTGGCAGGCCGCGCGCTCATGCTGACCCGCGGTGGCGAGACAATGACCCTTTTGCCGGACCGTGCTGACTGAGAGGCCAGAGTCGAAGCCGAACAGCGGCGCAACGACGGCGAACTGCCCCAACGGCAGCCGATTGCCGATCCGCCTATCCTGCCAAATTTCATGTGGACATGGCTGCAGTATTTCATCGCCGCCAACCAAAGGGGGCGAGAAGGGAAGCGATCATGTTCGGGATGGTAGCGGAGGAGGGACTTGGCCGCAAACGTAGCTTGCGCTGGGTGCGTCTCTAATGCGCTGATTTCCACGCCGGTCGGGAGCTGATATAACCTTGGAATGTCGGCTTTTGGAGGGCTTTAATTGATTCGCGTATGGCGGAATATGGGTGGTTTGCGGACCTAAGCCAATGGCAGATTGTAGGAGATGAAAGTGGTCTCACGGATCCAACCCGTACCCTCATAGAGCGATTGCGCCGCGCCGTTGTCATGGGCAGTGGAAAGCGTGAGCCGTACCGCTCCGACAGCCTTGCCGTAGTCGGCTGCCGCAGCCAATAATGCCTTTCCAACGCCTTTGCCGCGCGCTTCTGGAGCCACGTACAAATCGTTCAAGATAAAGGTCCGAGCAGCTCTGCCGGATGAAAAGCTTGGAAATAGCTGCGTAAACCCGATGGCTTGACCTTCGAAGAAGGCAATGAAGATGATGGACTGGAGGTGCCGGAGCCGGTCGAGGAGGAAAGACCGGGCCAAGTCTTCATCGGGCTGTTGTCCGTAGAAAGTCCGGTAGCGGTCGAACAAGAGCACGAGATCGTCTAGATCGGCAATGGTTCCTTGACGTATTTGCACTGTAAGCTCCTCAGGCTTCCGCCCATACGCGATATCAGAGAATGACCGGAATGGGGTCGATCAAAGAACGTCTGCTTTTTTCCATTTGAACAGGATAGCCGCCAGTCAGCTAGGTAAATCCAAGATCAGATGCACCGAAGCTGGCCTGATACCCTCGGAGTGAAACTCCGCCGATCTTTCCCCGCTGGGTAGGATTAAGTCGCTGATTTAATCGAAAAAAGGATGGTAGCGGAGGAGGGACTTGAACCCCCGACCTACGGATTATGATTCCGCCGCTCTAACCAGCTGAGCTACTCCGCCATCCGGACAGGCACGGGCCAGAGGCCGGTGCAGGCCGCGCGCTATAATTGCACGATCGGCTTCGGTCAAACCAAATTGTGCCTGAATTGTGCGAAGAATGGATTGCGGCGGTAGCGGGCTTGTTTTCCGTGGCGCCAAACGGCAGATGGCAGGCGATGCCTGCAAGGGCAGGGGCCATTTCGAAGGAGAGGACGCCGTGCAGGACAGCTATGATATCGCGATTGTCGGAGCAGGCCATGCCGGTGCCCAGGCTGCGATCTGCCTGCGTCAGATGGGATTTGAAGGGACGATCGGTCTGATCGGCGACGAATCCTTTGCGCCTTACGAGCGGCCGCCTCTGTCCAAGGAATATCTGGCGGGCGACAAGCCGTTCGAACGGATCCTGCTGCGTCCCGAAGCTTTCTGGACCGAGCGGGGTATCGACCTGCAGCTAGGCAAGCGCGTGACCGCTGTCGATCCCGACGCACACAGCCTCACGCTCAGCGGCGGTGCTGCCGTTAGCTATGGCAAGCTGGTCTGGGCCACGGGCGGCACGCCGCGCATGCTCGATTGCCAGGGCAGCAATGCGCGCAACGTGTTCGCCGTGCGGACCCTCGCCGATGTCGACAAGATCATGGCGCGGATGGAAGCGACGACCAGCGTTGCGATCATCGGGGGCGGTTATATCGGGCTCGAGGCCGCTGCGGTGATGCGCAAGCTCGGCAAGCAGGTAACGCTGATCGAGGCGCTGGACAGGGTGCTCTCGCGGGTGGCGGGGCCGGCCTTGTCCGCGTTTTTCGAAGGGGAGCATCGCGCGCACGGTGTCGACCTGCGCACTGGTTACACCGTCGATCATATCGAAACCGACGAATCCGGTCATGCCGTGGCGGTGCAATGCGGCAATGGCGAGCGGGTTGCAGCTGACATGATCATCGTCGGCATCGGCATCATTGCGCAGACCGGACCGCTGATGACGGCGGGCGCAGCTGGTGGCAATGGCGTGGATGTCGACGAATTCTGCCGGACGAGCCTGCCGGATATCTATGCGATCGGGGATTGTGCGGCGCATGCCAACCCCTTTGCCAATGATCGTGTCATCCGGCTGGAATCGGTTCAGAATGCCAATGATCAGGCGAAGGTGGCTGCAGCGCACATCATGGGCGAGGCGCAGGCCTATCATGCCATTCCATGGTTCTGGTCCAATCAATATGATCTTCGTCTGCAGACCGTCGGTCTGTCGGTCGATTACGATCAGGAGCTGGTACGCGGCGATCCCGCCTCTCGAAGCTTCTCGGTCATATACCTGCGTGGAGGCAAGGTCATCGCGCTGGATTGTGTCAATGCCACCAAGGATTACGTGCAGGGACGCAAGGCAATCGTCGACGGCATTCCGCTCGATCTTGAACAGCTTGCCGATGCCAGCGTGCCGATCAAGGAGGTTGAGCACGCCTGACGCCGGATTTTTACTGAAATCCGACAAAAAGCGCGCGGCTCAGGAAACAATCTTGCCCTATCATGGGTTAAGCAGCTAAATACGATAACCGATCGTATACGGTGTCCCCCTGTTTCTGCGAGTTCGCCATTCACCCTTCCGTTCGACCAATACGGACGTTCCCCAAGCGCTTTGCCCTGATCGGCCTGGCAGCGCTGGCGCTTGCCAGCTGTTCGGGCAAGGATGATGGCAAGGGGCGGCAGCGTCCGGTTCCCGAAGTGGGATATGTAGTCACAAGCGCAAGCGCCGTTCCTGTGGCCGTCGAGCTGGCCGGGCGCATTGCAGCGTTCGAGATGTCGGAGGTTCGCCCGCAGGTCACCGGACTGATCAAGCGGCGATTGTTTACCGAAGGCGCCTATGTCCGAGCAGGCCAGACACTCTACGAGATAGACCCGCGTCTGTTCCGTGCGGCCACCGATCAGGCCAGCGCCAATCTCAACAGTGCGCTTGCCAATGCCGAGGCGACGCGCATCCGCGCCGAAAGGCTCAAGCCGCTGGCCGAGGCGCAGGCCGTGGCCATGCAGGACTATGTCGACGCGGTCGCAGCTGCGAGGCAGGCGGCCGCAGCCGTGCAGCAGGGCCGCGCTCAGGTTCAAACCGCCAATGTCAACCTGCAGTTCACGCGCGTGCCCGCGCCGATCAGTGGGCGTATCGGCAGGTCGTTGTTCACGGTGGGAGCGCTGGTTACCGGCAATCAGGCAGAACCGCTGGCGGTGATTCAGGGCGTCGATCCGGTGTTTGTCGATATCCAGCAATCGAGCGCAGACCTGCTCGCGCTGCGTCGTTCGCTTGCCCAGGGTGGTGCAGTGCCTGCCAGCGCCTCGGTATCGCTGGTGCTTGAAGATGGCAGCGAATACGGGCCTCGCGGGGTCGTGCAATTCTCGGAGGTGATGGTCAACGCCGCCACCGGGACCGTGACGCTGCGGGCGCGCTTTCCCAATCCGCAGGGACTGCTGCTGCCCGGCATGTTCGTGCGCGCTCGCTTCGATCAGGCGATCAATACCAATGCCATCCTCGTGCCGCAGGCGGCCGTCACCCACAATGCGCGGGGCGAGGCCAGCGTTTTCGTGGTCGATACCGGCAACAAGGCGGCCGAGCGCAAGGTCAAGGCCGATCGCGCCGTCGGCAACGACTGGGTCGTGACGAACGGATTGAAGCCGGGCGACAAGGTGATCGTCCAGGGTCTTGCCAAGATCAGGCCCGGCGCACCGATCCGTCCTGTCCCCGCAAGCAAGCCGCAAGTGATCGCGGCGCCCAAGCCCGACAAGAAGAGCTGAGGCGCGGCGATGTCGCGCATCTTCATCGAACGTCCGATCTTTGCCTGGGTGCTGGCCATCATCACGATGCTTGCCGGGATCGGTGCGATCTATCTGCTGCCAGTCGAGCAATATCCCGACGTCGCCCCGCCGCAGGTCAACATCCGCGCGACCTTTCCCGGTGCCTCGGCCGAAACGCTGGAAAACAGCGTTACCCAGATCATCGAGCAGCAGCTTACCGGGATCGACGGGCTGCTCTATTTCAATTCGAGTTCGACCTCGCGCGGGCAGGTGACGATCAGCGCGACGTTCGAAAAGGGTACCGATCCCGATATCGCCCAGGTTCAGGTGCAGAATCAGGTGCAGCAGGCGCTCGCCCGCTTGCCGCAACAGGTCCAGCAGCAGGGGCTTCGGGTCACCAAGTCCAACCCCGACTTCCTGTTCATCGTCGGCGTCTATGACGAGACCGACCGCAGCACCAATATCGACGTGTCGGATTTCCTCGTATCCAACCTGCAGGATACGCTTGCGCGGATCGAGGGCGTGGGCGAGACCAACGTGTTCGGATCGCAATATGCGATGCGCATATGGCTCGATCCGGATCGGCTGGCTTCTGTCGGGCTGATGCCCGGCGATATCGTCACCGCGATCCGCAATCAGAATACCGAAGTGGCGGCGGGCGAGGTTGGCGGGCTGCCGCAACCGGAAAGCAATCGGCTGAATGCCACGGTCACGTCCCAGTCGCGCCTGCGCACGGTTGACGAGTTCAAGGCAATCATCCTCAAATCCGAACAGAGCGGGGCCATCGTCACGCTCGGCGATGTCGCCCGGGTCGAACTGGGTGCGGAAAACTATTCGGCCTCCAGCCGCATCAATGGCCATCCCGGTGCGGGCCTGGCCATCTCGCTCGCACCGGGAGCAGATGCTCTTGCCACGGCCGATCTCGTCAAGAAGGCGGTTGCCGACGCCAAATCAAGCTTTCCGCCCGGTTATAATGTCGCCTATGCCAATGACTCGACGGCGTTCATCCGTCTGTCGATTGACGAGGTGGTCCAGACGCTGATCGAGGCGGTCATCCTGGTCGTCATCGTCATGTTCGTGTTCCTGCAAAGCTGGCGCGCGACGCTGATCCCAACCATCGCTGTGCCGGTCGTGCTGCTGGGCACGTTCGCCATCTTCTATCTCGCCGACTTTTCCATCAACACCCTGACCCTGTTCGGGCTGGTGCTCGCCATTGGTCTTCTGGTCGACGATGCGATCGTGGTGGTAGAGAATGTCGAGCGCCTGCTGGAAGAAAATCCGGACATGACGCCCAAAGAGGCCACGATCAAGTCGATGGGCGAGATCCAGGTCGCGCTGGTCGCCATTGCGGTGGTGCTTTCTGCCGTCTTTCTGCCGATGGCGTTTTTCGGCGGATCGACCGGCGTCATTTATCGGCAATTCTCGATCACCATCGTTTCGGCCATGGTTCTGTCCGCGCTGGTCGCGCTCATCCTCAGCCCGGCGCTGACGGCGACGCTGCTCAAGCAGAAAAAGCATGACGGCACCGATGCCGAGAGCGGCCTGCACCGCCGCTGGCCATGGGGCGCCGAAAAGCTGGAGCGGGCGCAGCACTGGTTCAACCATGGCTTTGCGCGCGGCACCGACCGCTATGTCGCGGCGGTCGAGAGGGTGGTCGATCGCAAATGGCTGTTCATGGCGATCTACGCGATCGTGCTGGTGCTTCTGGTTGCGCTGTTCGTGCGGTTGCCCACGGGCTTCCTTCCGACCGAGGATCAGGGGGCGGCGCGATTGCAGTTCCGCCTGCCCGCTGGTGCGACCCAGGGCCGCACCCGAGAGGTGCAGCTGGCAATCGAGAAATACATGCTCAATGACGAGCGCAGGAACATTGCGGTGATGTTCAGCGTCGCGGGCGGCGGGCAGGGCGCGGCGGGGCAGAATACCGGCCAGGGCTTCGTCAACTTTGTCGACTGGTCCGAGCGCACGAGCGCCGAGGATTCCGCCGACGCGATCAGCGAGCGCGCGACCAAGGCCTTTTCGGCTTTCCGCGATGCACAGGTCAACGTGCTGGTTCCTGCCGCCATCCGGGGTCTGGGCCAGACCAACGGCTTCAGCCTGCAATTGCAGAACACCAGCGGCATGAGCCGCGAGGAGTTTGCAGAAGCCCGCGACAAGCTGCTGGAACTGGCCGAGAATGATCCCCTGCTCGCGGGCGTGCGGCTTGGCGAGCTGCCCGATGTGCAGACGCTGCAGGTCGATATCGATCAGCCCAAGCTGGCATCGCTTGGCCTCAACCAGAATGACGTGAACACCACCCTGTCGGCCGCCTGGGGCGGGCAATATGTGAATGATTTCATCGACAGGGGCAGGGTGAAGCGCGTCTTCGTTCAGGCCGACGCGCCCTATCGCGCAACCCCCGACGATATCGGCCGCTGGTTCGTGCGCGGCAATGACGGGCAGATGGCGCCGTTCAGCGCCTTTGCCCGCACCCGCTGGTCGACCACGCCGACAACGCTGTCGCGCTTCCAGGGCTATCCCAGCTTCCAGTATGAAGGGCAGGCGGCGCCTGGGCAGAGCTCGGGCGAAGCGATGGACCGGATCGAGGAGCTGGCCAAGCAGATCCCCGGCGTCAGCGTCGCCTGGTCGGGACTTTCATTCCAGGAGCGTCTGTCTTCGGGACAGGCACCGTTGCTCTATACTTTGTCTCTGCTCGTCGTGTTCCTGTGCCTTGCTGCGCTTTACGAAAGCTGGACGATTCCCGTCGCGGTCATGCTGGTCATCCCGCTCGGCCTGGTCGGCGCGGTATTCGCCGTGACGCTGCGCGGGCTGGAAAATGACGTGTATCTCCAGATCGGCCTGCTCACCACCATGGGGCTGGCGGCGAAGAACGCGATCCTGGTGATCGAATTTGCCGAACAGGCGGAAAAGCGTGGAGCGCGCGTGATCGATGCGGCACTCGAAGCGGCCAGACTGCGCCTGCGCCCGATCCTGATGACCAGCCTTGCGTTCATTTTCGGCGTGCTTCCGCTCGCGTTGTCCAGTGGGGCCGGGGCGAACAGTCGCATCGCGATCGGCACCTCTGTAATCGGCGGCATGCTGACGGCCACCGTGCTCGCAATCTTCTTCATTCCGCTGTTCTTCGTGCTTGTGCGGCGCACGACCCGCGACACGCTGAAAAAGCTGCATATCGGCGAGCCGAAGCCGGGCGAGGGCGCAGCATGAAGCGCGCTGCCTCGCTGATGACGGTCCTCTTGCTGGCGGGCTGTTCGATGGCCCCCAAATATGTCCAGCCCGATCTGCCCGTGCCTGCCTCATGGCCCGTCGGTGACGCTTATCTCGCGCAGAGCGAAGCTGCGCTTCCGGCGATGGGCTATCGCGACGTGTTCGCCGATCCACGTCTTGTCCAGATCATCGAGCAGGCGCTGGCGAATAACCGCAACCTGCGCGTGGCGGCGGCGAATATCGAGGCGGCACGCGCCCAGTTCCGCATCCAGCGTGCCGCGCAGCTTCCGCAGATCAATGCGCAGGCCAATCGCACGCAGTTCGACAACGGTACCGCCAACCAGAACCGCAACCAGGATATCGATATCGGCAACAACCCGTCGGCGAGCCGATCGACTGCAGGCACGCGCTACACTGCCGATCTCAGCACTACTGCGTTCGAGCTCGATCTGTTCGGGCGGTTGCAGTCGCTTTCCGATGCTGCGCTCAACCGCTATTTCGGCACCGAGGCTGCGGCCCGCGCGACCCGGCTGACCTTGGTTGGCGATGTCGCCGATGCTTGGCTCACTTATGCCGCTGACCGTGCTCTCCTCAAGCTTGCGGAAGACACCGCCACCAACGCGCGCGAGCGGGTCAAGCTGACACGACTGCGGCTCGAGGGCGGCATCGCACCGCGCACCGACCTGCGCCAGGCCGAGCAGATTCTCGCGACTGCCGAAGCGGACATCGCGCAGCAGACTACCGCGCTGGCACAGGACATCAACGCCCTGCAATTGCTGGTCGGCGCGCCGATCGACGAGGCGTTGCTGCCGCAATCGATCGCTGACGCCGGTGATGCCGTGCGCGTTCTGCCTGCCGGGCTTGATTCGACGATCCTGCTGCGGCGTCCTGATGTCATCCAGGCCGAATATCAGCTGCGCGCTGCCAATGCCGAGATCGGCGCGGCGCGCGCGGCCCTGTTCCCGCGCATCACGCTGACCGGCCTTGCGGGCCTTGCGAGCAACGCGCTGTCGACGCTGTTTACCGGGGCGGCGTTCAACTATTCGGTCGGCGAGACGGTGCGTTATTCGATCTTCGCCGGCGGCGCGGCCCAGGCCGGTGTCGCGCAGACCAGGGCGCAGCGCGATGCTGCTCTCGCATCATATGAGGGTGCGATTCAGGCAGCGTTTCGCGATGTCGCCGATGCGCTGGCGCGGCGGGGCACGATTGCCGAACAGCTGCGCGCCAACCAGTCTTTCGTCGATGCGGCCGAAGACAGCTATCGCCTTACCGACATGCGTTATCGCGGCGGGCTTGATGCCTTTCTGACCAGCCTTGATGCCCAGCGCTCGCTGTACCAGGCGCAGCGCACGCTGCTCGCGACGCAACTGATCGAAGCGAGCAACCGCGTGACGCTGTATCGGGCGCTCGGTGGCGAGACCGTGGCTCCGACATCGCAATAGTCGCCGTTTTTCGGCGAGAGCCGGAATTCAGAGTGTCGTCAGTGCATTGGAGCCCACGGACTCCGGCTTTCGCCGGAGAACGGGCTGCGGTCAGGCAGAATTCCTCAGCCCTTGGGCCGCTTGGCGAACGGCTTGCCGCCGGGCTTGCCCGCAGGACGCGGTTTGCCATCGAAGCGCGGCTTCCCACCAGGGCCACCCGCGCGCGGCGCATCGCTGCGCGGTCCGCGCGAGGGCTTGTCGGCATAGGAGGCGCGGTCGGCCTGGGTCTTCTTGTCTCCGAATGCCTTGCGGTCACCGAACGATTTCTTCTCTCCGAACGCCTTCTTCTCGCCATAGGGCTTGCGGTCTCCCGCAGGCTTGCGGTCGCCAAAGGACTTTCGCTCCCCATCTTCGCGCGGAGGACGACGCTCGCCATCGGGACGTGGCTCGTAACGCGGCTTCAGCGGGGCGTTGCCGCGACCCTTCTTGCCCGATCCCGATCCGTCGCGGCGCGGCGGCGGTCCGGAGCGTGGGCGATAGGCGGGCGGGCCATCGGCAGCCGTGATGGTGACACTGCCTTCATCGCCATCCTCACCGCCCGAAGTGCGCTTTACGGCTTCGGCAAACCGATCGGCCACGGCGCGGGGAATTTCGAAATGGGTGCTGTCGTCGCCCAGCCGGATCGCGCCGATCTCGCCGCGGGTGATATGTCCCCGGCGGCAGAGCAATGGCAGCAGCCAGCGCGGATCCGCATTCTGACGACGGCCGATGTTCATCTCGAACCAGACGGTGTCCTCGAAACCGGGGCGCGGACCGAAATCGCGCGGCGGCGGCGGGGCCGAGGCATCGAGCAATTCCTCAGGTACCGGCATCTGGGCACGGTGCGCCTGCACCAGCATCACCGCAAGATCTTCGGCGCTGCGTTCGGCGAGCAGCGCCTGGGCCAGCTCGCGATCGGCGTCATCTGCCTCGACGGGCGCGCGCAACCGCTCGAGCAGGCGCTCGCGATCGGCCCGGCGGATGTCATCGGCAGAAGGCGGGGTGATCCATTGCGCAGGGATATTCGCGCCGCGCAGCATCTGTTCCAGACGGCGGCGGCGCGGATAGGGCACGATCATCAGCGCCGTGCCCTTCTTGCCCGCGCGGCCGGTGCGGCCGGAACGGTGCTTGAGCGTATCGGCATCGCGAGGCAGCTCGACATGGATCACCAGCGAAAGGCCGGGCAGGTCGATGCCGCGCGCGGCCACGTCAGTCGCGACACACACGCGCGCGCGGCGGTCGCGCAGCGCCTGCAGCGCCTGGTTGCGCTCGTTCTGGCTGTGCTCGCCCGACAGCGCAACGGCGGAAAAGCCACGCTCGATCAGGCTGGAGTGCAGGTGGCGCACATTGTCGCGCGTCGCACAGAACAGGATCGCGGTCTCGGCCTCGTACAGGCGAAGAAGGTTGACCACTGCATTTTCGATGTCGGATGGGGCAACGGTGCAGGCGATGTAATCGATATCGCCATGGCCGCGCTGCTGGCTGACGGTCGAGATGCGGTGCGCATCGCGCTGATACCGCTTGGCGAGCGCGACAATCGGCTGCGGCATGGTAGCCGAAAACAGCAGCGTGCGACGCCCCTCGGGCGTGGCATCCAGAATTTCCTCAAGGTCCTCGCGAAAGCCCATGTCGAGCATTTCATCGGCCTCGTCGAGCACTGCGACCTTGAGCGCCGAGAGATCGAGCGCGCCGCGTTCAAGATGGTCGCGCAGGCGCCCCGGCGTGCCGACGACGATCTGTGCGCCATAGCCGAGGTTGCGCCGTTCGCGCGACGCGTCCATCCCGCCGACACAGGTGGCGATGCGGGCTCCCGCCGGGCCGTAGAGCCACATGAACTCCCGGCTGACCTGCAGCGCGAGTTCACGCGTCGGCGCGATGATCAGCGTCTGCGGGGCAGCCGCCTGGCCGACGCGGCCATCGTCGCCGATCAGCTCGGCCGCCATGGCCAGGCCAAAGGCCACCGTCTTGCCCGACCCGGTCTGGGCGGAAACGATCAGGTCGCGGCCATGCGCCTCGGGTTCCAGCACAGCCTGCTGGACGGGGGTCAGGGTGTCATAGCCGTGCGCATCAAGCGCGTCCGACAGAACGGCGGGAACGGTATCAAAAGGCATGGGATTTCAATTCGTATCGATGATGCGTAGGTTTCGCATCATCGGCGAAACCGCGCGCGACGCCCAAAATTCGGCGTCGCTGCAAGCCTGCGCCCCTAGCGCTTTTGCCGCCAATGCACAATCATATTCGCCCGGGCATGGTGGGCCGAGCCAATACCATCAGATTGAGCCGAAATTGATTTGGGTATAGCGTGATGCCTGCGGCGGTCGTGTCGCCAATTCATAACTGCCGATCAGAAGGGGATGATCATGAAGACAATGAAGGCATGCATTGCTGTCGCTGCGGCGTTTGCTGGGCTGGCACTTCCGGCTCAGGCCATGGCCCAAGAGGTAGGTGATTGGGTGCTCTCGCCCTGGCGTGGCAGCTCCGTCTATTATCCTGGCGTCGTGGAATCCCGTTCCGGCGCGCTGGTAACGGTCCGCTTCGATGATGGCGATGTCGAAACGCGTCAGGCCAATACCGTGCTCCCCTTCGATTGGCAGGCCGGCAGCCGGGTGGCATGCCTGTGGAGCGACAACAAATGGTATAACGCCGTCATCCGCTCGATCGCTTCGGACGGTTTCACGATGCAGATCCGCTATGATGACGACGGCACGATCGAGAATACCAACACCGGGCGCTGCCGCACCCGCTGACCGGCAGAACACGCGCCCGGGGTCGCTCGCGCGAAACCCCGGGCCGGATATCAGGCTGCACGTGCGAGCTTTGGTGCAGCCTTGACGGATCCCGCCTGTCCCAGCCGGAACAAGCTGATCTCTTGCGCCAGCGTGCGCGACTGTTCAGCCAGCGAGCGGGCTGCTGCGCTGGTTTCCTCGACCATCGCAGCATTTTGCTGGGTGATGCCGTCGAGCGCACCCACCGTGCTGTTGACCTCGCGCAACTTGGTCGCCTGGCTTTCGACCGACCCGGCAATGGTGGCGACAAATTCACTGATCTGCAGGATGCGTGCGGTGATCCGCTCCAGCGTCTCGCTGGTTTCGCTGACCACGCTCACACCCAGTGAAATCTGTTCGTTCGATGTGCCGATCTTGGTCTTGATGTCCTGAGCCGCTTCGGCCGACCGCTGGGCCAGCGCCCGCACTTCGGACGCGACCACTGCAAAGCCCTTGCCGGCTTCTCCCACGCGCGCCGCCTCGACCCCGGCGTTGAGCGCCAGCAGGTTTGTCTGGAACGACAGTGCGTCGATCACGGCGATGATCTGGTCGATTTCGCGAGCAGAGCTTTCGATATTGGTCATCGCCTCGCGTGCACGCTCGACAATGCCGGATGACTTTTCGGCCTCGCCCTGCGCGGCATCGAGCACGTGCCGCGCCTCGACCGCGCGATTGGCGGTTTCGGAGATCGAATCGGATACCGACCGGATGGTCGAAACCGTATCGTGCAGCGTTGCGCTTTGCCGCTCGGTCCGATCCGCCATGTCGTTCGAGGCATGGCTGACATCGCCCGCGCTTTCGTCGATGCGCGTGGCGACACCGGAGATCTTGTCCAGCGAACTGCGCATGCCTTCCAGCGCCCCATGATAGTCTGCGCGCAGTTGTTCGTATTCGGGCGGGAAGGGCTGGTCGATCCGGGCCGTAAGGTCGTTGCGCGCCATGGCTTTGAGGCCTTCGCCCAATGCCCCGATGACCAGCGTCTGCTTGGCGGCAATCGCCTCGCGCGTGATGGCCGCGTCCTGCTCCAGCCGCTCCGCCTCGCGGCGTGCCGCCGCCTGGCGCTCGATCATGCGCTCGAGTTGCAGGGATACCTGGATCAGCACGGCGGCTTCGATCAGAACGATCACGGCATGCAGGATCACACGCGGCAGATCCGCTCCATCAGGAAAGACCCAGGCCGGCATCAAGAAGTTGGTGCCCAGATGATGCAGGGCGATGATCGCCGTTCCAGTGACGATCGCGCGCCAGTCGCACATCACCACAATCGCGGCGAGCAGCGCGAAGAACAGCATATGGATATCCATCTGCAGGCTGCTGCCCGCTGCCTGGAAGAGCATGATGGCCGGATAAACGGGCAGTGTGCCGCCAAGCAGCATCCGGGTGGTGGCGTCGATGCGCCCGCTGTACACCAGATAGCTCGGGATCAGCGTAGCGGCGGCGGCAATGGCTGTCGGGTGCCAGCTGCCATGGTCATAGAAGCCGATGCCTCCGATGACGATGACACACAGCCATGCGATGATGATCAGCGCGAGGGCACCGTTCCTGCGAATTCCTGTCAGTTCCATGCGACGTTCAACTGTTCCTTGAGGGATAGGACAACGTGCCGCAGAAGATTGCGGGCGCCTTTATGACAAGGCTGTTGTGACGCCATGCGTTGTTCGTGAGCGGCTCGCGCTTGCCATAGACAAGGATTGAACCGGGAAGCGGACCCGCGCCCATGAAGGCAGCCCCGTCTCCCAATGCCCAGTCCATCGTCCCTGCCATCGGCTCTCCCCCGAGCGGAATGACCATCATCGGCCCCTCCCTCGGGGGAGCCAGCATGGCTCCCAGCAGCGCAAGCGTCACGACGAGTCCCTGAATCAGCACAACCAGACCGGTCCCGCTACCAGCAGGTCGTGCAGACACATCGGGATTTCGTTTCGACGCAGACATCAGGGCATCTATCTGCCCGACTGGTAAATTTTCGATTATGCAGCGGTGGGCAGGATAGAAAAATCCATTTCGGATCAATCTGCAAACGTTTGGTTTTCAAGCCAGATCGCGATAATCACATCAATTCGAACCTAGATGGCACTGCCTGCGGCATGGGCACTGGCCCAGGCCCATTGGAAATTATAGCCGCCCAGCCAGCCGGTCACGTCGACCGCCTCTCCGATGACGTAAAGGCCGGGCACCTTGCGGGCTTCCATGGTCTGCGAAGACAGGCCGTCGGTACTGATACCGCCTGCGGTGACTTCGGCCTTGGCATAACCTTCGGTGCCATTCGGGTGAAAGGTCCAGTCGGCCAGGCGCCTCTCGGTATCCGCAAGAACCCGGTCGGGCGTATCGGCGAGCCTTGCATCACGCCCGATCCTGTCGGCCAGGGTTGAAGCCAGCCGATCGGGCAGCAGTGCGCCCAGCATGCTGCGCACGGTCGCACGCGGCTGACGGCGCTTGGCTTCGGTCAGCCAGCCGGGCGCTGCATCCGGCAGAAAGTCGATCCCGACCGGTTCGCCATGCCGCCAATAGCTCGAGACCTGCAGGATCGCCGGTCCCGACAGTCCCTTGTGCGTAAACAGCGCGGCTTCCCTGAAGAGGGTCTTGCCTGCCCGCGCCACCACCTGGGTCGCAACGCCGGACAGCGACCGGAACAGAGTTTCGTCACCGCCCAGCGTCAGCGGAACCAGCGCCGGGCGCGGCTCGACGACCTTGAGGCTGAATTGGCGCGCGAGATCATAGGCAAAGCCCGTCGCGCCCATTTTCGGAATCGAAGGCCCGCCCGTGGCGATGACCAGCGCAGGAGCCTCGGCGCTCCGATCGCCCCAGGTGACACGATAGCGCCCATCGGAATGGTCGACAGCGCGGATGGCATGGCCGAGCGCGATGGTGACGCCGCCCTTGTCGCATTCATCGAGCAGCATCGCCACGATCTGCTTGGCCGATCCGTCGCAGAACAGCTGGCCCAGCGTCTTTTCGTGCCAGGCAATTCCGTGCGCATCGACCAGATCGATGAAGTCCTGCGGGCTGTAGCGGCCCAGCGCCGATTTGGCGAAATGCGGGTTGGCGCTGAGATAGCGATCAGCCTGGGTGTGGATATTGGTGAAGTTGCAGCGCCCGCCGCCAGATATCAGGATCTTCTTTCCCGCCGCATCGGCATGGTCGATCACCAGGACCCTGCGTCCGCGCTGCCCGGCGATCGCCGCGCAGAACAGCCCGGCTGCACCTGCGCCAAGGATGATGGCATCGTAGGAAGAGTAGGCGTGCATGACGCGGGTCTATGACGGAAGCGGCGAGTGAGGGGAAGGGGCGTGTTGCAGCACCTTTGCCCGGCCAGATCGCAACCCTGAACGGGTTTCAGGGCCCATTTCTGCCCAACGCGCCTTAGGGTGCTGGGGCACGAAGGATCCTGAAACTGGTTCAGGATGATGGCTAATGTGCGCTAGCGAGCAATCAGATCAGCCCCATCGATCGCATGCTCGAATGCCCGTCCAGCCCGATGATGACATGGTCGTGCACGCCGATGCCCAGGCGCTTGCCCGCTTCGATGATCTCGCGGGTTATCTGGATGTCCTGCTTGCTGGGCTGCGGATTGCCGCTGGGATGGTTGTGCACCAGGATCAGCGACACCGCGCCAAGGTCCAGCGCGCGCTTGATGACCTGGCGGGTGTAGATCGCTGCCTGATCGACCGAGCCTTCGGACATCACGTCATCGCTGATGAGCATGTTCTTGGCATTGAGGAACAGCACCCGCACGCGTTCGCGGGTGAGATGCGCCATGTCGAGCCTGAGATAATCGAGCAGCGCCTGCCAGCTGGACAGGATCGGCTGGCGACGGACGGGCTCGCTGACCAGCCGCCGCGCCGCAACCTGCACGATCTTGAGCGCCGCAGCGCTGGTCTCGCCCATGCCCGGCACCGCGCGCAGCGAGTCGCCATCGGCGGTAAGCACGCCCGCGAGCGAACCGAAATGGTCTATCAGCTGCTTGGCAAGCGGCTTGGTATCGCGGCGCGGAATGGCAAGGGTCAGAAGATATTCGACGATTTCATGATCATGCAGGCCGGTTCCGTCAGTGTTCAGCAAGCGCTCTCTAAGCCGGGCGCGATGGCCTGCGCCATGATGTCCGCCCGCCGGGAGGTCCGGCAGTTCGGCATCGGCCAGCAGGGGCAGCGAAGAGGGCATCGTTTGAGGTTAATCTTTCACTCCCCCATCGGCAAACGCTTTGTCGGAACTGGTTTGTCCCTGCGTCGTTGCAACGCGATGCTTTGCAAGCCATTCAGGTGCCGATGACTGATCCCGATACCGAGGCCCAGGCGATCCCGCCCGAGCGGCAGGTCCGCGCGTGGCGGCGCATGGCCTGGCCGCTGCGCATGGCGCTTTATGGCGTCGCGCTGTTGGGATTTGCAGGACTTGTCGCCTGGACGCAGCGCGAGGATATCGCGCGCAACCTGATCGGCAACGAGCTGGAGGCGCGCGGGATCGAGGCGCGTTACGATATCGAATCGATCGGAGTCGGCCGCCAGACGGTGCGCAATCTGGTGCTCGGCGATCCGACGCGACCCGATGCAACGATCGCGCGGCTGAGCGTGGATGTGAGCGGTGGGCTTTTCGGATTGCGCATCGACAAGGTGAGCGTCGACGGGCTGCGCGGCTACGGACGGCTCGACAGGGGGCGCGTCAGCTTCGGCAGTCTCGACAAGCTGCTCTACACCGAAAGCAAGGAGCCATTCCGCCTACCGCGCCTTGATCTGACGCTGCGCGATGCGCGGGTACGGATCGAAAGCCCCTATGGCACGGTTGGGGTGAAAGCGGACGGACAGGGCAACCTGCGAGACGGATTCAAGGGAAAGGTTGCGGCTATCGGTGCGCGTCTCGCGTATCAGGGCTGCGCGCTCGATCGGCCTAGCCTATTCGGCGCGATCGGTATCGCAAACGAGCGCCCGCAGTTTCGCGGCCCGGTGCGTTTTGCGGGTCTGGCCTGCGACACCGGAGCTCTTGCGGTCGGACAGTCGTCGGTTTCGCTGCGGGCCGAGGCCAATGCAGCGCTCGACCGGATCGAGGGCGCGCTGATCCCGGCGGTCGGCGGGATAAGGGCTTCTGGCTTTGCCGCAAACGGGCTGGGCGGCAGGCTTGGCTTTGCCATGTCTGGCCAGCAGCTTGATGGCGATATCGATCTGGCGCTGGACCAACCTGCGGGCGCGGACCTCGGATTTCGGCGGCTCGATGCCAAGGGCAGGGCGGTTCTGCGATGGGATGGAGCATCGAACGACGCCCGATTCGAGGGCGATATGCGCGGGGAGAGCCTGACAATTGGGCGCGAACGCCTTGCCGGGCTGGAACAGGCGGTAAAGGCGAGCGCCAGTCTGCCGATTGCACCCCTGGTGCAGCGGATGGCCACCGCGGCGCGTCGCGCGATGCCGGGTTCGGACCTGGCGATGATGGTAGATGCGCGCATGCGGGGCGAAGCCTTCTCGCTGGCGATTCCGCGCCTGGCGTTGACCGGCGGGCGGGGAGAGCGGCTGATCGGCGGCAACAGCCTGACCATTCGGCGTGTGGGTGAAGAGTTGCAGATGGCGGGCAATCTGGCGACGGGCGGGGCTGGGCTTCCGGTAGCGCAGTTTCGTATCGTTCCGCGCGGGCAGGGGGCTTATGCGCTGAAGCTCGCGATGGAAACCTATGCCGCCGGTGATGCCTCGCTGGCGCTGCCGCAGTTCGAGGCACTCTGGAACGGGCGCGGTGGCCTCAGCTTTGCCGGGGCAGCGCGGCTCTCCGGGCCGTTGCCGGGCGGACGGGTCGAAGGGTTGGCGCTGCCGCTGCAGGGGCGCTGGAGCGAGGGTGCTGGATTTGCCATGTATGACGGCTGCCAGACCGTGCGGGTCGAGCAGCTTCGCGTGTCGAATTTCATCAGCGGACGGCAGACGCTGGCGCTTTGCCCCGATCGCGGGCGGCCGATCTTTCGCTCTGGACCCGGCGGTGTGCAGATGGCCGCGCGGATGGCTGGACCGATGCGGTTGCAGGGCAGGCTCGGGTCATCCGATCTGAAACTGGCAGCGGCCTCGGCGCGGATCGATTTTC
This sequence comes from Blastomonas natatoria, assembly GCF_003201955.1. GTDB lineage: Bacteria > Pseudomonadota > Alphaproteobacteria > Sphingomonadales > Sphingomonadaceae > Blastomonas > Blastomonas natatoria. The sequence continues at coordinate 314,543 of NZ_QJJM01000002.1, read as the reverse complement.
CGGGCGCGATAAAGCTGAGCGAAGTCGATCTGCTGATCGGTCCCCAGGCATCCGGCACGCATATCACCTCTGGTGATTTCAGCGTCGATCTCGGCGGAGCGCTGGGCGGCGCCTATGCCGATGCCGAGGCGACGATCGGTGCAGTGCCGCTGATGCTGACCCATGGATCGGGCATATGGTCTTTTGCCGATTCGGTGCTTGATGTGCAGGGCGACGAATGGATGCTGCGCGACCGGCAGGCCCCGGCGCGGTTCCAGCCGCTGATCACCGACGACATGCGGCTGACGCTCGCAGACGGGCGGATCGCGGTGACGGGCATTCTCGATGAACCGCAGACACTGCGCCCCGTGGCGCGCGTCGCAATTGCGCATGACCTTTCGACCATGACGGGCCATGCTGATCTGGCCGTCGATGCGCTGACCTTTGACGACCGGCTCCAGCCCGAAATGGTCAGCAACATTGCGCTCGGCATCATTGCCAATACGCGGGGGCTTGTGACCGGACAGGGCCGGATCGACTGGTCCGCTAGCGGCGTCACCGCAAGCACCGGGCGGTTTCGTACCGATTCGCTCGATTTTGCCGCTGCATTCGGCCCGGTCACCGGACTGTCCGGCGAGATTGTCTTCACCGATCTCCTCGGATTCGAGACCGCGCCCGGCCAGGTGGTCAGGCTTGCGCAGGTCAATCCGGGCTTTGCCGTCTACGATGGAACGATTCGCTACAGGATCCTTCCGGGCTTCCGGATGCAGGTCGAGGGTGGGGAATGGCCTTTTGCCGGCGGAAGGCTCCTCCTGGATCCCGGTCTGGTCGATCTTGTCACCGAGGAACCTCGCCGTCTGGTATTCCGCGTCGATCGGGTCGATGCGGCGCAGTTCCTTGCCGGTTTCGATTTCGAGAACATCAATGCCACGGGGCATTTCGCAGGCGTGATTCCGATCGTGTTCGACAAGGACGGGGGACATGTCCGCGGTGGGCGACTTGAAGTGATCGAGGACGGCGGCACCCTGTCCTATGTCGGCGACCTGACGTATGAAAACCTCGGAACGATGGCGAATTTCGCTTTCAACGCTCTGAGATCATTACGCTATCGCTATCTCGTGGTCGAGATGGACGGCGATCTTGCGGGCGAGGTCATCACCCGGATCCGGTTTGACGGACTGAGCCAGGGCGAGGGGGCGTCGCGCAATTTCCTGACCCGCCAGGTCGAGAAGCTGCCGCTGCAGTTCAACGTCACCATCGCCGCGCCCTTCCTGCAACTGATCACTTCGGCGCGGTCGCTCTATGACACGCAATACATCACCGACCCCGGCGTGCTCGGCCTGCTGCCGGGCCAGGTGAACAATCCCGGCATCGGCAATCTTCCGGCGAGTTCGACAACGCCAGCAAAACCGGGCATTCAGCCCCCAGAAAGCGAGGACCGTCCATGAAGGACACCAACAGGATGGCGATTTTGAGAAACCCGTGGGGGCAGATGGCGGTACTTGGCTTGGCCACCGCATTGCTGGGCGGATGTGTGACGGTGACGGCGCCTGACAAGCCGATCGTCATCAACCTCAACATCAACATCAAACAGGAAGTCGTCTACCGGCTCGATGGCAAGGCCAAAGAGGTGATCGACGAGAATGCGGAGATTTTCTGATGAACAGGGCGATTTTCAAGGCTGGTTTGCTGGGCGCGGTTGCGCTGGGGCTGGCCATGCCCGCGATGGCGCAGCGCGACCCGGCTTATGAGGCCGCACGCGAGAACGGCAGCATAGGCGAAAAGCCGGACGGGTATCTGGGCATTGTCAGTGGCGGCGACGCGCAGCTGCAGAAGCTGGTCAGTGACATCAATCTCAAGCGCAAGCAGGTCTATACCGAACGTGCATCGGCCGAGGGATCGACTGTCGAGCAGTTCGCCTTTACCGCCGGTTGCAACACGATTGCGCGCACGAAGCCGGGCGAAAAATACCAGGCTCCGGATGGCAGCTGGAAGACTCGGGACAGCAGTCCGCCGGTGCGAGATGCGCGCTGCCCTTGATGCAGACCGCAGGATTAACCCAGATCAAGCCCGGATTTCGTCGGAAATCCGGGCTTTTTTGCGCGCGTTCTCGCAGCGCAGCATGACCATTGACTTGCACCCCAGCCCTTTCTAAACGGGCCGCGCCTTGGCGGGTCCGCTCGCTGTCGGGTGCGTGCTTTTTGAACATCGTAGCCTCAGGCCCGATAACAGGGAGTAAAGCACATGGCAGAGAACGAACCCGGGCAAGACCCTGTCGGCGGCGACGCGCGGATCGATCACATTGGTGACCGGCTTCGCGATATCACGCAGCGGGAGCAGGCCGAAGCGAGCAGCAAGGGGAGCGGGGTCGATGCGAATTATCGACTTGGCAACCGGGTGCTCGCCGATCTGCTGGGGGGGATTGCAGGTGGTTTGCTGTTCGGCTGGCTCTTCGATCGCTGGCTGGGCACATCGCCCTGGCTCCTGATCACGTTCCTCGCTCTGGGGATCATCGTGGCATTCAGGAACATCATCCGGGTTTCCAACGCATATTCGGCGGGGCTGAAAAATCAGCAGTCTCCGCAGGATAAGCCTGAAGATAAAACGAAGAGGTAGGTTGTGGCAGCCGAGTCAGGCAAAATCGACCCGATGCACCAGTTCGAAATCGCCCCCATTTCCAATGGCGGGTTTGAGATCGCTGGCCAGGCCATCACCTTCACCAACAGCGCCCTGTGGATGCTGTTGACGCTGGTTGCGGTCTGGGTGTTCATGCAGGGCGGCATGAAGCGAGAGCTCGTGCCCGGTCGCTGGCAGCTGATGGTCGAAGGCTTTACCGGCTTTATCGACGACATGATGACTGCCAATATCGGCGCAGAGGGCCGCAAGTACGCGCCCTATGTCTTCTCGCTCTTCATGTTCATCCTGTTCGCCAACATTCTCGGCCTGATCCCGATCGGCGTGGTTGGCGGACATCCTTTCACCGTGACCAGCCATCTGACGATCACCGGCGTCCTCGCGATCGTCAGCTTCTCGATCGTGCTGATCGTCGGCTTCGCCCGTCATGGCCTTCATTTCTTCTCGCTGTTCGTTCCGCACGGCACGCCGCTCCCGATGATCCCGTTCATCTTCGTGGTCGAGCTGCTGTCGTTCCTGGTGCGCCCGTTCAGCCTGGGTCTGCGACTGTTCGTGGCGATGACCGCTGGCCATATTCTGCTCAAGGTGCTGGCCGGTTTCGTCATCAATTCGACCAATGCCGGTATCGGTTATGGCCTGCTGGTCGGCCTGCCCAGCCTGACGCTGATGGTCGGCATCAGCGCGCTCGAAATCCTGGTCGCCGTCGTCCAGGCCTATGTGTTCGCGCTGCTCACCTCGCTGTACATCAACGACGCGGTGAACCTGCACTGAGCCTCTCTCTTTTCGCTAGAATTTTCCATCCAATCGAGTTTCTTAAGGAGTATTACAATGGACGCAGAAGCTGCAAAACTGGTCGGTGCTGGCCTGGCTGCAATCGGTGCCGGCATGGCTGCCATCGGCGTGGGTAACGTGTTCGGTTCGTTCCTGGAAAGCGCTCTGCGCAACCCGGCAGCTGCCGACGGTCAGCAGGGCCGCCTGTTCATCGGCTTCGCCGCTGCCGAACTTCTCGGCCTGCTGGCGTTCGTCGTGGCGATGATCCTGATCTTCGTTGCCTGATTTGTGTCGGACCGGGGCCGGTCATCGCGCTGGCCCCGTCCACACCCAAGATTCTGATCCACGGATAGCTTCGATATGCCCCAGATAGACCAGATCATGACCACTTACGGGTCCCAGCTTTTCTGGCTGGTGATCACGTTCGGGCTGATTTACTTCGTGATCGGGCGTTCGATGTTTCCCAAGATCCAGGGCACGGTCGATCAGCGCAAGGCGAAGATCGCCGGAGACATCGCCGCTGCCAAGGCTGCGCATGCGCGGGCTGACGAGATCGAGGAAGAATATCGCGTTGCCCATGCCCGGGCCCGTGATGCGGCGCTCGCCGTGACCGCCGAAGCCAAGGCCAAGGGCGCGCGCGAAGCGGAAGCCAAGGTGCGCGCTGCCGATAATGGCATCGCTACGCAACTGGCCGATGCCGAAGCGGCGATTGCGGCGCAGCAGACCGCTGCTCTTGCCGAGATCGAGGCCGTGGCTGTCGAAGCTGCCCAGGATATCGTCGCCCGGCTGACGCCGGCAAAGATCACCAAGCCGCAGGTCAACCGTGCGGTCAAGGGAGCGCTGGCCGATGCTTGATCTCATCATTCTTGCCTCGGAAGCGGGCGAACATGCCGATCCGTCGGTGGGCGGCGTGCATCTGCTGAACGCGACTTTCTTCGTCTCGGCGGCGATGCTGGTTCTGATCGGCATCATCCTGTGGAAGAAAGTGCCTGCCGCTGTCGCTGCGTCGCTCGATTCCAAGATCGCCGGCATCAAGGCCGAGCTCGACGAGGCTCAGGCACTGCGCGCCGACGCCGAGAAGCTGCGTGCCGAATATGAGGCGAAACTGGCTGCGGCCTCGAAAGAGGCTGCAGACATGAATGCCCGCGCCGAGGCCGAAGCCGACGCCGTGCTCGCCAAGGCGCGGATCGACGCTGAAAACCTGATCGCTCGCCGTCAGAAGATGGCCACTGACAAGATTGCGGCGGCCGAACGTGCTGCCGTTGCCGAGATCCGCGAGAAGGTCGCCAAGGCGGCGACCGGCGCTGCTGCAAAGCTGATCGCCGAGAACCACAGCGCGGAAGCTGATCAGGCGCTGGTCGACCGCACTGTGGCCGAGCTTGGTACGCGCCTGAACTGATGCGTCGTATCCCTCTCCCTTGAGCGGAGAAGGATACGCAGCCGTGTCGGCTAAGCCGACCAGGCGCAGTTGGATGGGGGTGAGGCAGAGGAGCGGTAGCGCCGTTTTCCCTTCTCCCAGCTCCGGCTCGGCAGCAAGCTGCCAAGTCCGCGTAACCCTCTCCCTCGAAGGGGGAGTGGCATCGCAACCCCCATTGACCTCCCGACTCCGTCACGCCACATGCACGCTCATGGCTGGCCGTCCCGCTCATCCCAATGACAGCAACCCGCGCGCGCCCGATCGCTTTCTCGAGGAAGCGGCGACCTATAGCGTGCGCGGGGCCGATGCGCCCGATCTCGACACCGGCATCGCCGCGATACGCAACACACTGAAAACGCTTCCGACGCGGCCCGGCGTCTATCGGATGCTCGATGCGCGTGGCGATGTGCTCTATGTCGGAAAGGCGCGCGCGCTCAAGAACCGCGTCACCAATTACACCCAAGTCGACAAGCTGCCGCGCCGGTTGCAGCGCATGGTCTCGCTCACCCGGTCGATGATGATCGTCACGACCAACAGCGAGGCCGAGGCGCTGCTGCTCGAGGCGCAGCTGATCAAGCGCTATCGCCCCGCGTACAACGTGCTGCTGCGCGACGACAAGAGCTTCCCCTATATCCTGCTGCGCGAGGATCATGACTTTCCGCGCATGTCCAAATATCGCGGCGCTCAGAAGTACAAGGGACAGTATTTCGGCCCGTTCGCCAGCGCCGGATCGGTGACGAGCACGCTCAACTCGCTGCAGAAGCTGTTCCTGCTGCGCTCGTGCTCGGACAGCTTCTTCGCCAACCGTTCGCGCCCGTGCCTGCTCTATCAGATCAAGCGCTGCTCCGCGCCATGCGTCGACAGGATCAGCAAGGAGGATTACGCCGCACTGGTCGGCGATGCGCGCGCCTTCCTCACCGGCAAGTCCACCGACGTGCAGGCCAGGCTCGGCAAGAAGATGGAGGCTGCGGCCGAAGCGCTCGATTTCGAGAGCGCGGCGGCCTATCGCGACCGTCTGAAGGCGCTCACCTTCATCCAGGGCAGCCAGGCGGTGAACGCGCAAGGCATTGCCGATGCCGATGTGTTCGCGATGGCGAGCCAGGGCGGCACGGTGTGTATCCAGGCGTTCTTCATCCGCGCCGGGCAGAACTGGGGCCATCGCAGCTTCTTCCCCGCGCATGTCCAGGACATGGATGATGCGGAAATCCTCACCAGCTTCCTGATGCAATTCTATCAGGACATGCCCGCGCCCAAGCTGATCCTGACCGATCGGCAGCCGTTCGAGTGCGATCTGATGCTCGAAGCCTTGTCCGCCAACCGCACGGGCAAGCTCGAACTGCTCGTGCCCCAGCGCGGCGAGCGCAAGCGTCTGATCGACCAGGCGCAGCGCAACGCGAGCGAGGCGCTCCAGCGCCGTGTCGCCGAGAGCGCCAGCACCGCGAAGCACCTGACCGAAATGGCCGAATTGTTCGGGCTCGAAGGGCCGCCCGACCGGATCGAGGTCTATGACAACAGCCATATCCAGGGCACCAATGCGTTGGGCGCGATGGTGGTTGCCGGGCCGGAAGGGTTTCGCAAGGCCGCCTATCGCAAGTTCAACATCAAGCGTGCGGAGACGGTGCCGGGCGACGATTATGCGATGATGCGCGAGGTGTTCGAACGCCGCTTCGCCCGCGCGCAGACCGACGATCCCGACCGCAGCAGTGGCGACTGGCCCGATCTGGTGCTAGTCGATGGCGGCAAGGGGCAGCTCAAGGCGGCTATGGAAGCGCTCGCGGGGCTGGGCATCGACGATGTCGCACTGGTCGGCGTTGCCAAGGGCCCGGATCGCAATGCGGGGCGCGAGACCTTCTTCCTGCCCGATGGCAAGGAATTTACCCTGCCGGTGAACAGCCCGGTGCTGTTCTACCTCCAACGCCTGCGCGACGAAGCGCACCGCTTCGCCATCGGCGCACATCGCGGCAAGCGCAAGAAGGCGATGACCACCAGCCCGCTCGACGAGGTCCCCGGCATCGGCCCGGCGCGCAAACGCGCGCTGCTGATGCACTTCGGCACGGCAAAAGCGGTGCGCAGCGCCAGCCTGGAGGACCTGCAAAAGGCCCCCGGCGTGTCGAAGGCAATGGCGCAGAGCATCTATGACTATTTCCGGGGATGATTGCATTTTTATACCATTTTGGTATATCGGCGATCCATGCAGTTCGAGTTCGATCCGGCAAAGAGCGCACTGAACAAGCAGAAGCACGGCATCGACTTCGTCGAGGCACAGGCTTTGTGGAACGATCCACGTCGGACAGAGTTCGATGCTCGCCAACTGCCTGAAGAAAGATCAGGTTTGATTGGGGAGTACGCTGGCAAGGTGTGGACAGCCATATTCACTATGCGGGGTGAGGTGGTTCGGATCATATCGGCACGGAGGTCACGTGCCGTTGAGGTGAAGCTGTATGAAGCCGAAGACAATTAGTGCCGAAGAGTTCGACCGGATGTTCGACGACGGTGAGGATATCTCGGAGTATCTCGATTTCTCCACCGTTCGCAGGCCGGGTTTGGAGGCGAAGCGGGTGAATGTCGATTTTCCTGGCGATGTGGTGACGAAGCTCGATCGCGCAGCCAAGCGACGTGGGGTTTCCCGTCAGGCGTTGATCAAGATGTGGATTGTCGAGCATCTCGATAATGAGGGAAAGCTAGGCACCGCCGCCTGACCGCGCGCGAACGCAACTCCATGCCCGTCATCCGCACCCCCGGAATCGTCTGCACCGTGCGGCGGCATGGGGAGCATGGGGCGGTGGTGCGGTTGCTTACGCCCGATCATGGGCTGCAATCGGGTTATGTGCGGGGAGGGCGGTCGACCGCGCTACGCCCGGTGCTGATGCCGGCGAACCTGGTGACGGCGGAGCTGCGCAGCCGGGTAAACGATCAGTTGGCCGGGCTGACCGTCGAACTCGCCGAGAGCCGCGCGCCGTTCTACAGTGAGCCGCTCGTGGCGGCGGCGTTCGAATGGGTGACCCTGCTCACGGCCACCGTCGCGCCCGAGGATCAGCCGTTTTCGCGGCTCTATGCCGCGCTGGCGGCGCTGCTCGATCTGGTCTGCGCAGCACCCTCGGCGCGCTGGTGGCTGCGCGCCATGGTGCGCTACGAGGCGCTGCTGCTGGCCGAACTGGGCTTCGGGCTCGATCTGGAGCGCTGCGCGGTGACCGGCGGACGCGAGGATCTGACCTATGTCAGCCCGCGCACCGGACGCGCGGTGTCGTTGCACGCGGCGGGGGTCTATGCCGAAAAGCTGCTGGTGCTGCCCGCGTTCATGACCGATGATGAAGAGCCGGATTGGGAGCAGTTGATGCAGGGCTTTGCGCTGACCGGCCATTTCATCGAGCGCCAGTTCTTTAGCGATCGCAGAGCCGATGCCCTTGCGGCGAGAGCGATGCTGATCGACCGCGTGCGCCGCATGGTGGGCTGACGCAAAACAATGTTGCGGAAATGCGCGTGCTGACGCTATGCGCGCCTCCACAACAGACAGGATGACCCCATGAAAATTGCCATTCTTCCCGGTGACGGCATCGGCCCCGAAATCATGGCCGAGGCGGTGCGCGTGCTGCGCGCGCTCGATCTGCCGGGGGTGGAGCTGCATGACGGGCTGGTGGGTGCTGCCGCGTGGCGCGCGCATGGTCATCCGCTGCCGCCCGAGACACTAGCGCTGATGCGCGAATGCGACGCGATCCTGTTCGGCGCGGTGGGCGATCCGGCGTGCGACGGGCTGGAGCGGCATCTGCGCCCCGAACAGGCGGTGCTGGGCATGCGCAAGGAGCTGGAGCTGTTCGCCAATCTGCGCCCGGCCAAGGTATTTCCGGGGCTTGAGGCGCACAGCTCGCTGCGCCCTGAGGTGGCGGGCGCGATCGACCTGATGATCGTGCGTGAGCTGAACGGCGATGTCTATTTCGGCAAAAAGGGCATGCGCACCACGGCGGAAGGTCAGCGCGAGGGCTATGACATCATGTCGTACAGCGGGAGCGAGGTGCGCCGCATCGCGCATGTCGCCTTCCGCACCGCGCAGGGGCGGTCAGGCAAGCTGTGCTCGGTCGACAAGGCCAATGTGCTCGAAACCTCGCAGCTTTGGCGCGATGTGATGATCGAGGTGGGGGCGGAGTACCCCGACGTCACGCTCGAGCATATGTATGTCGACAATGCCGCGATGCAGCTCGTCCGCGCGCCGGGCAAGTTCGACACCATCGTCACCGGCAACCTGTTCGGCGATATCCTGTCCGACCAGGCGAGCATGTGCGTCGGCTCGATCGGCCTGCTCGCCTCGGCCTCGCTAGGCGCGGAGCAGACCGCGTTCGGCACCAAGGGCGCGTACGAGCCGATCCATGGCAGCGCCCCCGACATTGCTGGCAAGGGGCTGGCCAATCCGGTCGCGATGATCCTCTCCGCCGCGATGATGCTGCGCCACAGCTTTAGCCTCGAAGCCGAAGCCGCGCGGATTGAGGCCGCGGTGGCGAGCGCGCTCAACGCGGGTGCGCTGGGGGCCGACCTGGGCGGTGACATGGGCACCGTCGCAATTGGCGACGCGGTGCTGGCGGCGCTGGGCTAAGCCTCGCCCCGTTCGCGCGCGACTTCGCGCCAGCCGATGTCGCGGCGGCAGAAGCCAGTGGGGAAGGTGATGCCATCGACGGCGCTGTAAGCGGCGGATTGCGCCTCGGTCACGCTGCTGCCGGTCGCGGTGACGTTGAGTACGCGGCCGCCATGGGCGACCAGCGCACCGTCCTTGAGCGCTGTGCCCGCGTGGAAGACCTTTGCGCCGCCGGTGTCGCCCAGCGCGATCGCGCCGCCCTTTTCGGGCGTGCCGGGATAGCCCTTGGCGGCCATCACCACAGTGAGGGCATAGTCATCGGACAAGCGGGGCGGGGGGCAGCTTGCCAGTTCGCCCTTCGCCGTTGCCAGCAGCAGTTCGGCGAGATCGCTCTGCAGGCGGGTCATCAGCACCTGGCATTCAGGGTCGCCGAAGCGGCAGTTATATTCGATCAGCTTCGGCCCCTCGCCGGTCAGCATGAGGCCCGCGAACAGCACGCCCGAATAGGGCATGCCCTCGGTGGCGAGCGTGGCGACGGTCGGCGCGATGATCCGCTCCATCACCTGCGCTTCGAGCTCTGCGGTCAGCACCGGTGCGGGGCTGTACGCGCCCATGCCACCGGTGTTCGGCCCGATATCACCCTCACCAACGCGCTTGTGGTCCTGCGCCGATCCGAACGCGACAATCGCGCTGCCATCGGTGATCGCGAAGAAGCTCGCCTCTTCGCCCGTCATGAACTCCTCGATCACCACTTCTGCCCCGGCCTCGCCAAAGGCACCGGCGAACATATGGCCGATGGCGTCCTCGGCCTCGTCAGCGGTCTCCGCGATGATCACGCCCTTGCCGGCTGCCAGCCCATCGGCCTTGATCACCACTGGCAGGTCGAAATCGGCCAGCGCCGCGCGCGCCTCAGCCGCATGGCTGGCGCGGACATAGCGCGCGGTGGGGATGCCGGCGCGGTCGCACAGGGCCTTGGTGAAACCTTTTGAGCCTTCAAGCTGCGCTGCCCTGGCCGAGGGTCCGAACACCGGCACATCGGCGGCGCGCAGGCTGTCCGCCAGGCCATCGACCAGCGGCGCTTCGGGCCCGATCACCACCAGGCCGATGGCCTGTTCGGCACAGAATGCCGCAACCGCTGCATGATCCGTCACATCGAGCGAGACGCAGCTTGCGTGCTCGGCTATCCCCGGATTTCCGGGCGCGGCGAAGATGCTTTCGACCTGCGGGGATTGCGCCAGTTTCCAGCACAGGGCATGTTCGCGTCCACCGCTTCCCACCAGCAGGATATTCATGCCCGACCCCTTTTCAGATGATGTACCAATGCGTTCGGGCGGGCTGTTAGCCCAGATGCCCCCCGGCGACAACGCCCCGCCGCTGTCGGTTTCGGAAATCTCCGGGCAGTTGAAGCGCATGGTGGAGGACCGGTTTTCGCATGTGCGGATTCGCGGCGAGATTTCGGGCTTCAAGCGCGCGGCTTCGGGCCATTGCTATCTGGCGCTGAAGGACGACAAGGCGGTCATCGACGGCATCATCTGGAAGGGCACGGCGCAGCGGCTGCCGTTCAGGCCCGAGGACGGGCTTGACGTCATCGCCACCGGCAAGCTCACCACCTTTCCGGGTCGGTCCAAATACCAGATCACGATAGAATCGCTCGAACTGGCGGGTGAGGGCGCGCTGATGCAGCTGTTCGAGAAGCTGAAGGCGCGGCTGGCCAGTGAAGGCCTGTTCGATTCGGAACGCAAGCGCGCGCTGCCCTTTCTGCCGCGCACCATCGGCGTGGTGACCTCGCCGACGGGCTCCGTGATCCGCGACATATTGCATCGGCTCGCCGATCGCTTCCCCAGCCATGTGCTGGTCTGGCCGGTGCTGGTGCAGGGCGAGGGGGCAGCAGGTCAGGTCGCGGCGGCGGTGCGCGGGTTCGGCGCCATGCCCGAGGACGAGCGGCCCGATCTGCTGATCGTCGCGCGCGGTGGCGGTTCGATCGAGGACCTCTGGGCGTTCAATGAGGAGCCGGTGGTTCGCGCGATTGCCGAGAGCGTGATCCCGGTGATCTCCGCCGTGGGGCACGAGACCGATACCACGCTGGCCGATTTCGCCGCCGATCGCCGCGCGCCGACGCCAACGGCGGCCGCAGAGATGGCGGTGCCGGTGCGGTCGGAACTGCTTGCCGGGGTCGCGGAGCTTGGGCTGCGCGCCAGCCGTGCGGTGAATCGCAGCCACTCCCTGGCACGCGAGCGCCTCGAAGCGCGTGCGCAGCGGTTGCCGCGGCTCGCCGATCTGCTCAGCCCGCAACAGCAGCGCGCCGATGATCTGGGCGAGCGGCTACGCGCCGCGCTCGGCCTGCAGCTGGCGCATGCGCGCGGCACTTTGGCGAGGACGTCCGGCGCACTGCGCCCTGCCGTGCTCGATACCCGTGTCGCCCATGCGCGCGACCGGTTGGCGCGGTTGACGCTTGATCCGGCGGTGCTCGATCGCATCATCCGGCGGGCAGGCGAACGGCTCGCGGGGCTCGAGCGGGTGCTGGCGCAGCTCGATCCCGACGCGCCGCTGCAGCGCGGCTATGCCCGCGTCACTGCTGGTGACGGTCGCACGCTGATCGACAAGGCCGTGGCAGCGCGCGAGCCGCGGCTGACGCTGCATTTCCGCGACGGAGCGCTCGATGTCGCACCAGCGGATGGTCCGCCTCCGCCGCCGGCTTCTCCCACTCCTGCAGCCAAGGCGAAGCCCAGGCCCGCCGAGCCGCGTCAGGCGAGTTTCCTGTAGATTTGCGCTGGCGTGCCGGATCGCTTATCTTCGGCCAAACGCGCAGCGAGCCATCGGTAAAGCTGCCATACAGCCTTTATGGAGCATGAAGACCCCATGTTGATGTCCAACCGCGATCGTGTTGCCCGTGTGCACTATATGCCCAATGGCTTCCGCCTGCTCAGCGCCGGCGACCATGTGCTGTGTGCGGAGACCGGGCAGAAGATCGATCTTGAAGAGCTGCGCTACTGGAGCGTCGAGCGGCAGGAGGCTTATGCCAGTTGCGAGATTTCGGTGCGCGCCGCCCTGGGGCAGGGCTGAGCCGATGCGGGGCGCGCTGACCTTGCTCAGTCTTGCCGCCCTTGCAACGTCCACACCACTGGCTGCGCAGTCAGGTGCGGCACCGGCTCAGTCTGCAGCGCCGACGCCCGGCGGTCCGGATTTTCTGACCCGGCCCTTCGGAACGATGCGGCCGTTGCCCAGCGGAATACGGCTTTCCGGCGCGCCGGTTCAGGGTGCATTGCTGCGGGGCACGGCGCCCAGGGGCGTCACCGCTCTCGACCTGGATGGGGTCAACGTACCGGTCGCACCCGATGGTGCATTTCTCCTCGGTTTCCATCGCGACGCCCCGGCGCTCGGCATATTGACCGTCACCCTTGCCGACGGGCAGGTAATGAGCGAGCCCCTGACGGTCGAACCGCGTGCCTGGCGCCGCGAATTCGTTGCGGTGGCGGCGCGCGGCGGGCTGCCGAGTGAAGCCTTTTTGGCACGGCGCAAGCCCGAACTCGAGATGATCGATGCAGCGCGCGCGCGGCAATCCGACAGCGCGGGCTGGCGCCAATCGTTCATCTGGCCCGCGACGGGGCGCGTCTCGGGCATTTTCGGATCGCAACGCATCTATGCCGGTGAACCCGGAAGCTTTCACAGCGGTGTCGACGTTGCCGGAGCGATCGGCACGCCGGTGGTCGCCCCTGCAGATGGCGTGGTCATCCTCGCCGCGCCGACGCCTTTTTCACTCGAAGGCAATCTGCTGATGATCGACCATGGCATGGGCCTCAACAGTGCATTTCTTCACCTGTCGGCGATCGATGTGAAGCTTGGGGACACGGTGCGCCAGGGACAACAAATCGGGCGAATCGGCGCAACGGGCCGGGCCACCGGACCGCATCTTCACTGGAGCATGAAGTGGCACGACGCCCGGATCGACCCGCAACTTCTGGTGGGTCCGATGGGGCAATGAAATAACATTGTTTCACGACCTTTCCTGAGTGACCTGTAAATGTGGCGTTCATGTTACAGGTTGGCGTAAAACTGGCGTGCTGATGTCCCTCGAACCTTTACATCGTTTCGCGCTCCCGTTTACCTCTCCTCAAGGTCTGGGGAGACCATCGTAGTTCAGCGATGTCGCTTTGCGGCCCCAGGCTCGTTGTTTCGAGCCCAAGCTATTGAGAACAGGGGTTGTGTCCATGAAAACTTATTCGCGTTTCCTCACCGGGGCTGCCCCCGTCGTGATGAGCATTGCGCTCGCTGCCATGCCAGCAATGGCGCAAGAGCAGACCACGAACGTCGACGAGCAGGAAGCGTCGTCCGAAGATGCGCCGGCGTCGATTGTCGTCACCGGCTCGCGTATTCGCCAGCCCAATCTGGAGGGTGCAAACCCCGTTACTGTTGTGACCGGCGAAGAATTCTTCGAAACCGGCAACACCTCTGTCGGCGACGTGCTGAACGATCTGCCGCAGCTGCGCAGCACCTTCAGTCAGCAGAACTCGACCCGCTTTCTTGGTACCCGCGGTCTCAACCTGCTCGACCTGCGTGGTCTGGGTTCGGAGCGTACCCTGGTTCTCGTCAACGGCCGTCGTCACGTCGCCGGTGACATCCTGTCGTCGGGCGTTTCGCCGGACATCAACACCATTCCGACCGACCTGATCGAGCGCGTTGACGTCCTGACTGGTGGTGCATCGGCCGTGTACGGTTCGGACGCCGTCGCCGGTGTGGTCAACTTCATCCTCAAGGACAGCTTCGACGGTCTGCAGATGCGCGGTCAGGCCGGTATCTCGACCTATGGCGATTTCGGCAACCAGTTCGTGTCTGCTTTGGCGGGCAAGAATTTCGGCGATGGTCGCGGCAATGTGACTTTGGCGCTGGAATATGCGCACACCTCGCGTGCCTTCGGTTCGGGTCGTCCCAACCTGCGGCAGAATAACGGTCTTGTCATCGTCGACACCGATCCGGCCGCCGCAGTGAACGGTTCGGACGGCATCGTCGACCGCGGCTTCTTCCGCGACATCCGCTCCGGCACGATCTCGCTCGGCGGTCTGGTTGCCTCGTTCCAGAATCCGGCAACGTCACCGTGCGGCTTTAACGTCGCGGCCTTCACCTGCACCTATCTCTTCCAGCGTGATGGCTCGCTGGTCCGTCAGACCGGTACGCGAGTCGGCGTCGGCCCGAACGGCAGCTTCCTCGGCGGCAACGGTAACTCTAACCGCGAAGGGGAACTGTTGACGCTGACTCCGGATCTGCGTCGTTATTCCGCTAACCTGCTGGCCCACTATGAATTCAGCCCGGCTTTCGATGTGTTCATGGAAGCGAAATATGTCCGCACCGAAGCCTTCGGTTCGCAGAGCGGCCCGTTCTTCTCGCAGGGCGCCACTTTGGGGGATCCTGGTAACCGCGAGCGCATTCGCCTCGATAACCCCTATCTCAGCGCACAAGCGCGTGCGCTGCTGACATCTGAGTTCTTGGGCTCGACAGTAAACGTGAATACCGGCGCCGCTCTGTCGGCCGCTGGCCTTGCTGCGCAGCGCGCTGCGATCAACAACGGCTCTTTCCGCTTCAGCCTGCGTCGCAACTGGGTGGATTTCGGTATTCGCGACGAGGAAATCACGCGTGAAACCTACCGTATCGTCGTGGGCGCTCGTGGCGAATTCAACGACGACTGGAACTACGAACTGTCGGTAAACTATGGCGAACACCGGGAGCGGAACGAAATCATCGGCAACGTCAATATCCAGCGCTATCTGCTGGCTGTCGATACCGCCCGTGACGCCAGTGGCAACATCGTCTGCGCATCGAGGCTGAACCCCACCGGCACCGTGTCGTACATCACAGGGACGCCCAATGGCGATCCGCGTCTTGCGGGCGACATTTCGGCGTGCGTTCCGCTCAATCCGTTCGGCGAAGGCTCGGTTACACAGGCCGTTCGCGATTACTTGCTCGTGAATTCGCTGGCTACCGGCAAGATCACACAGCTCGACATTCTGGGCTTCGTCTCGGGCGATACCAGCGGGTTCTTCAACCTTCCGGGTGGTGCAGTCGCATTCTCGGCTGGTGGTGAATATCGTCGGGAAACCAACTTCTATGACCTCGATGACCTGACCCAGGAAGGTTATGCATTCTACAATGCCATTCCGTCCTTCCAGGCACCGGCACTGGAGGTTGCAGAAGCGTTCGGTGAAATCGAGTTTCCGATCCTCAAGGACACGCCGTTCTTCCACAACCTGACCGTTCGCGGCAACGGTCGTGTTGCCAAATATATGGGCGCGGCGCGCAACACCGGTACCGTTTATGCCTATGGTGCCGAAGCGATCTGGTCGCCGATCCGCGATATCACCCTGCGTGGTACCTATTCGCGTTCGGTTCGGTCGCCAAATCTCGGCGAGTTGTTCTCGGCACAAGGCCAGAACTTTGCACCCGGCTTCACTGACCCTTGCTCGGCTCGCAACCTTGCAACCGGTTCTTCGAACCGTGCTGCCAACTGCAGCGCGGCCGGCGCACCGACCGGATACGACTTCGTGTATCTGCAGTCGCTCGAGATCCGCAGCGGGGGCAATCCTAACCTGCGTGCGGAAACCGGAGATTCCTACACCGTTGGCGGTATCATCCAACCGAGCTTCATCCCTGGTCTGTCGATCTCGGCTGACTATTATGACATTACGGTGAAGAACGCGATCGCGTCGGTTTCGGCACAGCAGATTGCCAACCTTTGCTATGACCTGCCGTCGGCGAACAACGCGTTCTGCGGACTGTTCACCCGTGCTGGTGCAACCGGCGGTCCGAATGGTGAGATTCCCTTCCAGATCCTGGAGGGCTCGCTGCTCCAGTCCTCGGCCAACTTCGCACGCAACAAGGTTCGTGGTCTGGACACACAGTTCAACTATAACCGTAAGTTGGGCGATTGGGGTGATTTGCGTTTGGGCGTCATTTGGACTCACTATTTCCAGATCGACAGCTTCACCAACCCGTCAGATCCGAACTTTGCCAATCGTCTGATCGACGAACTCGGCGACCCGAGTGACCAGGTCAATATCAACGCGAACATCCGCTTCGGTAACGTGACTCTCGGGTATGAAATGCGCTGGCTCGATAAGATGTTCGTGAACACGTTCGAGGATTTCAATCCGCTGAACGGCCAGCCGCCGCAGAATGCGGACTACGGGCCGTTCGAGAAGTACCCCGACGTGTTCTATCACGATCTGCGCTTGAACGTGGATCTGGATAAGAAGTTCAACATGTATGTCGGCGTCGATAACGTCACAAACGTCCAGCCGCCGTTCGGCCTGACGGGTGTAGGCGGCGGTTCGGGCATCTATGATGTTCGCGGTCGTTACTTCTACGCTGGCTTCCAGGCTAACTTCTGATCCATGGACTGAAGTCGAGAAGGGGTGGGGCGCTCAGGTTCCCCGCCCTTTTTCGCGCCAGCAACGGGGCGGGGCAGTCAATGTCGAATAGACCGGACATCGCTTTGGCTCGTTCGCATCAGAGCGTTTTGCACGCAGCGCAAGGGGGAGATCCAGAAGCGTTGTTTGTGGTCGCTTTCTGGCATCTTGCGGGCGATGTCGTTCCCAGAAACCTCGAAAAGTCACGCCACATTCTGCGGATGGCGGTCGAGGCCGGACATGCCGGTGCGGCAGCCATCGAGATTGCGCTGGCGGCAAACGGTACTGGCGCAGCAGCGGACTGGGACTTGGCCGAGAAACTGCTGGCGCAGGCTGGCGAGGTCTTTGGTGGCGAGTTCCAGGAACAGCACAATTTGCTGGCCTCGGTATCAAACTTTGATCCGAAGGTCTGCGATATAGAGATTCTGAGCTCAAGCCCGAGCATTCGGCTGTTTAAAAGGGCATTGCGGCCTCAAGAGTGCGCGCACATTATTGCGGCATCGAGCCACTATCTGGAGCCAGCGATGGTGCAGGATCCGGTTTCGGGCCGCCTCATGCCGCATCCGATCAGGACTTCATCGGCTGCCGTGATCGGTCCGACCCGAGCGACGCTACCGATCTATGCCTTGTGCCACCGGATTTTCGGCTTGATCGACATTCAATTCGATCAAGCCGAGAGCATGACTGTATTGCACTACAAGCCCGGCCAGCAATTCAGGGGCCATCTCGACACGCTGCCGCATACGCGCAATCAGCGCTGTGCCACGGCTCTGATCTATCTCAACGCCCAATATACCGGCGGCGAGACGGTGTTTCCGAAGCTTGGTATTTCGATCAAGGGCGAGCAGGGCGATTTGCTGGTGTTCGATAACGTGCAGATCGATGGCCTGCCCGATCCCATGTCGCTGCATAGCGGCGACCCGGTCATAGCAGGCGAGAAATGGCTTGGCAGCATCTGGATCCGGCAGCGCCCATTCAACATGTGGAGCGGTCCCGAACAGGCTTAGCTTGCCTTGGAGGCAACGCTGATGACGCCAGGCCTGCAGCGCTCGATCGCAGGAGCAGCGATGGCTGACAAGCGCGTATACCGGCCGTCAAGCTCGAGCATGTCCTTCGTCTCCGGCTGCCTTACTCGATGCGCTTGGCCCGCACCGAACGCTTGTTCCGGACTTTCAGGAAGTAGCCGCCCATGATACCGGCCTTGATCTCCAGGTCATCGCCAACAGAAGGGTCGATCGGCAGCGGTTCGGTGGTTTGCCAGACGGCGCCTTCCGGGATGCCAATATTCCAGCGTCCACCTTCGGCGCGGCGGACGGTGGCGACTGTTGTCGTCAGCGTCTTGTCCTCTTCGGTGTCATTGCCGTCGCCACCAAAGATGGAAAGATCCGGAAGACGGAACCCGAAAAGCGTCCGCTTGGCCTTTTTGACCTCCTTGTCCTCGATCACGACAATCTGCTTTGCTTCTACTGCAGCGTAAAGCTTGGCTGAAGCCGCATCAAAGCATGCCAGGCGCTGGCCATTGTCGGTGATGGCGCGGCAACCTTGCAGAGCCTCGAACAGTTCCGGGCTTGCGGGCGGGGCTGGGTTCTTGCGATCCTTCGCCATGGCCGGGGTCGTCGCAAAGGCGATCAAGGCTGCACCATGGACCCATGCCCTCATACCCTTCTTCATCTGTTCTACCTTCTCGTTGGCTTGGAATTCGGTCTCCATAAACCATCAGCCGTAAAAACCGGAAATGCTTTTGGCGGTGACCCCCCGGTCCCGCTGCAAGCCGGCAGCCCTGGAGGCAGTGGTGAGGCCGGATGGTGATGTGTGTTGCCTATTTGTGACACGATCGGGAAAAGCGTTGAATTTCTGCCATTCCCCGTTGCGTGCGTTTCGCAGTTTGGCCTACACAGCCAGCATGGTGGGCTAAAAAGACCTTCCAGAACTGGGTTTAGCCATGCCTCCGCGGCGCGGCGATCAAGGGGAAATACCACATGAAAACGCAATTTAAGCTGAGCCTGCTTGGCACCACGCTTCTTATTGGTGCTGCATCGCTGGCAACGCCTGCCTTTGCTCAGGACCAGGAGCAGGACACCGGCGCGCCGTCGAACGATGCGACCATCGTAGTCACCGGTTCGCTGATCTCGAACCCCAATGTCGTGGCCTCCAGCCCGGTCAACGTGACCACGGCGGAAGAAATCGAGCTGTTGCAGGCCAACGTCGCTGAAGAAATTCTTCGCGAAATTCCGGGCGTCGTCCCGGCGCTGGGTTCGGCCGTGAACAACGGTGCCAATGGTACCAACACCGTCAACCTGCGCGGTCTCGGTGCGAACCGCAACCTGGTGCTGCTCGACGGCAACCGTCTGGTGCCTGCAAACTTCGGCGGTTCGGTCGACCTCAACAACATTCCGCTGGCGCTGATCGAGCGCGTCGACGTGCTGACCGGTGGCGCTTCGACCACCTATGGCGCGGACGCTATCTCGGGCGTTGTCAACTTTGTAACCAAGCGTGACTTTGCCGGCGTGGAGATGTCGGCTTCGAACCGCATCACCGAAGAAGGTGATGGCAACGCTCTGCGCGCCGACCTGACCGTTGGTGCGAACTTCGACGATGGTCGCGGTAATGCCGTGCTGTCGATCGGCTATCAGGAAGTTGATCCTGTCTATCAGGGTGCGCGTCCGATTTCGCTGTTCCAGGTATCTTCGACCAGCGGTGTGGCTTCGGGTAACTCGCCAACGTCTATTCCGACCTCGTTCGCGTTCGACAACGCGGCCATCCCGGTTGACCCCGTGTTCGGTCTGACCCAGACCAATCCCGCTGGCGATGCGATCGTTCCTTTCTATGCGGGCTTCAACTTCAACCCGTTCAACATCTTCCAGACCCCGTTCGAACGTTTCAACATGTTCGGTCAGGCGCATTACGAGATTTCGGACTCGGTCGAAGTCTATACCCGTGGCCTGTTCTCGAAGAACACCGTCAGCGCTATCATCGCGCCGTCGGGCGTGTTCGGTGAAACTCTGACCGTCGGTCTGAACAACCCCTTCCTGACGCCGTCGATTCGTTCGACGCTCTGCATCGAAGGTGGCATCGCAGCGGCAGCCTGCACCCCGACCTCGACCGCAACCGTGACCATCCCCGGCGTGTATCGTCGTACGGTCGAAGTCGGTCCGCGTATCTCCGAATATGTCACGCAGGTGTTCGATTATCGCCTTGGCGTGAAGGTTGGTGTTACCGACACCATCAAGCTCGACGTGTCGGGTTCCTACGGTGAAAGCGAAAACCGCGAAACGCGTCAGAACTATGTGCTTCGTTCGCGTCTGCAGCAGGCTCTCACGCTGAATGCTGCGGGAACCGCTTGCGCCAACCCGGCAGGCGGATGCGTTCCGCTCAACCTGTTCGGTGCTGCCGGATCGATCACGCCTGCACAGGCGGCGTTTATCCGCGGTTCGAGCACCGTCACCAACAAGGCGTCGCTCGCTCAGGCCCGCGCATTGCTGGCTGGTGATTTCGGTTTCAGCATTCCGTCGGCATCGCAGCCGATCTCGTTTGCAATCGGTGGCGAGTATCGTGAATACACCGCCGCTCGCGAGCCGGATAACCTGGCAGCCGTGCCGGGTGAACTTGGTGGGGCCGGTGGTGCGATCCTGCCGCTGGACGGTGGCTACAACGTGTATGACGCGTTCGGCGAACTGAACGTTCCGATCGCATCGGATCAGCCGTTCTTCCACGACCTCTCGCTCGAAGCGGGTGTTCGCTATTCCAAGTACGAAGTCGACACCGCCGGTTCGCCGAGCTTCAGCGCGACCACCTACAAGATTGGTGGTAGCTGGGCGCCCGTCGAGGCCCTCCGCTTCCGCGGCAGCTTCCAGCGTGCGGTTCGTGCGCCGAACATCGGTGAACTGTTCGCTCCGGTCGTAACCGGTCTGGACAACCTTTCGGTTGACCCCTGCGCCGGCACCGGCGTCATCGGCAACGCTCTGCTTTCTGCAGTGTGTATCGCTCAGGGTGCGCCGGCGGGCCGTGTGGCTGCTGGCACCATTCCGCAGCCGGCAGCAGGCCAGGCCAACGTGACCGGCGGCGGCAACCCGCTGATCGGTCCCGAAAAGGCCGAAACGTATGCGCTTGGTTTCGTGTTCCAGCCGACCACGTTCCTCAGCGGTCTGACTGTCTCCATGGACTATTACAACATCGTCGTGGACAACGCGATCACGAACGCGACGCCGGGTGACATCATCCAGGGTTGCTTCGGTTCGCTGACCGCGGCCAGCGCGACCAGCCCGGCATGCACCGGCATCCGTCGTAACCCGACCACTGGTGCGCTGAGCGGAAGCACGGCCAACACCTTCGGTCTGCCGCAACCGCTGACCAACCTGGGCCGCCTGTCCACTGATGGTATCGATCTTTCGATCAACTATCGCACAGATCTCGGCTTCGCCACCCTGGGCTGGGCGTTCAACGGTAACTGGACCAACACGTCGAAGTTCCGTGCTTCGCCGACTGCATTCAACCGTGACTGCGTTGGCTATTACAGCGTGAACTGCCAGTCGATCCAGCCGGAGTTCTCGTTCAGCCAGCGTACCACGCTGGGCTTCGGCGATGTCGATGTCTCGCTGCTGTGGCGCTATATCGACTCGGTGCAGTATGAAGGCCAGGCTCCTGATGCGCTTACCGGTCGCGGCTTCACCAATGCCAACCGCAACCTGTTCCGTGGCACCGTCACCGGCGCAGGTCCGATGGTCGGTCGCCAGGTCGATTTCAACCGTATCCGCGCATATCATTACTTCGATCTGTCGACGCGGTTCTCGATCACCGACAATCTTGGTCTGACCATGACGGTGCTCAACCTGACCAACCAGAAGGCACCGCTCGTCGGCAACACGGCTGGTGCAACCGCATTCAACAGCGGTAACACCTATCCGTCGACCTATGACGCTCTGGGTCGTACCTTTGCTGTGTCGGCCAAGCTGAAGTTCTGATTTCAGACCTCTGGTTCAAGAAAACGGGGGGCAGCAGCAATGCTGCCCCCTTTTTCATATCTGGGGCTTGGCATAAATCAGGTGCCTGCCTGGCTGGAGCATGCACAGGCATGGCAGGACCTTACGGCGGAAGTGAAAAGGCGATGCATGGATAGCCGGAACATCTCGCAGCTCAGGCAGAGGGCGCATTCTGCCTTGCGGAATCCCTACCAGCCAGTCGCAGTCGAGGCGGTGGCCGCGCTGGCGGCGGCCGAAGATCATGTTGCAGATAACTGGTACAATCTCGCCTTTGTCCAGCGCATTCATGGCATGTTCGAACTTGCGCTGCAGAGTTATGACAAGGCGATCCGGCGGGGAATTCGTGGAGCGCAGGATGTCCATCTCAACCGCTCGGTCATCTTTTCGGAATTTCTCGATAATCCGGAAGCTGCGCACTGCGAACTGCGCCACGCCTTGGCCATCGCTCCCGACTTTGATGCGGCCTGGCTCAACCTGGCCCTGCTGGCAGAGGATGCGGGCGATGTCGCGGCGGCCCGACAAGCCTATCGATCATTGCTGGACTGTCATCAGCATCATCCGATGGCGGTTGCGCGGCTTGCTCGATTGCTTGACCCTGATGCCGGAATAGATCTCGTCCGCACCGCGCTTCAACGCCGCAATTTCGATGTCGATCTTGCCGGCGATCTATGGTCGAGCCTTGCTTATCTGCTCGATAAGTCGGGCGATTATGATGAAGCCTTCCAGGCGGCAGTGCAGGCGAAGCGCTTCGCTGCAAGCTTGATACCGGCGCCTCATCGTTACGACCCGGACCAGACGGATCGATTGGTTGCCGCGCTGCAGATTGAACAGGTGCCCAACCTCGAACCTGAATGCGAAGGGCCTATGCCGATCTATATCTGCGGCATGTTCCGTTCCGGATCGACCCTCGTTGAATCGCTGTTAGGTCGCCACAGCGCGATTACCCCATGTGGAGAACGCGAGGCCTTGCCGCGCCTGATCGGCTCTTATCGCTCATCGCCCCCGGCACCGCAGGCCAAGCTTGACGCATTGGTCAATATGCGTCGCCAATACCGCCAGTCGCTTAAGCATCTGGCGATCGCGACTCCTTGGTTTACCGATAAGCGCCCGGACAATATTCAGCACCTGTCAGTTGCCAAGGCCATGTTCGGACAGGCGCGGATATTGATAACTGCACGGCATCCACTCGACAATCTCATCAGCTGCTTCTTGCTCAATTTCGATGTGCAAGTGCCCTATGCTGTCGATCTAGATCATATCTGCCATTGGATGGTCAAATCTCGCGAACTGGCACAGACTTGGCATGCGCGATGGCCGAACGATGTCTACACTGTTCAGTATGAGGCGCTGGTGGCCGAACCTAGAGCGTGCCTGGCCCCGGTTCTGAACAGCTTGTCCCTGCCTTGGGAGGCCGCATGTCTCGACCCGGCAACAGCATTGCCCGCCACCAGAACGCCCAGTTCGATCGATATTCGCAAGCCCGTCTATCAGCGGTCGGTCGGCCGTTGGCGGAATTATGCACGCCACCTCGGGCCTCAGATCGACTTCTGCATGAAGGCTGGCCTGCTGGATGCCGAAGGCCTGTAATGTGCTCCTGCTTTACACGCGTAAACTAGGTCGCGTCTTTCCATGCTATTGCACTGTGTCGGGTACCGGTTCACATAAACTTGTGAGGATTGGTAGTGGGTTCAAGGGGGAAGAATGAACCAGGTGGAAAGGCTGCTGACAGCGGCAACGGCAGCGCAACGCGAAGGTAACTTTGCTCGCGCGCGCCAGATTCTGGCGGAACTGCATGGCGTCGCGCCAGCCGAGCCGAGAGCGCATAACATGCTGGGCATGATGGCGTTGGCGGAAGATGATCCGAAGGGTGCAGTGGCTGCATTCGAACGCGCGATTGCTGGCGACCCAACGGAGCCGGCATTGCGCCTCAATCTGGCGGCGGCTGCGCGTCGGGCCGGCGATGACGAGCGTGAACAGGCGGCGCTGGATAACGCCATTGCGATCGATCAGCGTAACTTTACCGCCTGGTTGCGCAAGGCAGAATTGCATGTTCGGCAAAACAATGTGGCGGACGGTGTCAAGGCTTGGAGCGCGGCTTTGGCACTATCCAAGCATATAACACCGTTACCGACGGGTTTGGCCGATACGTTGGCAAGGGGCGGGGCGTGGCTCGCCGAGCAAACGTCGCGCTTTTCAGCAGCGCTGGACAGCGCGTTGGTTGACGTGCGGGCGAACTATGGCAAGCAGCAGCTCGCGCGTTTTGACGCCTGTATCGAAACCATGCTCGGCCGCCGCAAGATTTATACTAACCAGTGCGAAGGTATCCACTACCCGTTTCTTCCTGCCTATGAGTTCTTCGATCGCGCGCTGTTTCCTTGGATGGCGGAATTTGAGGCGCACTCGCCTGCCATTCGGCAGGAACTGTTGGCATTGCTTCAGTCTGGTGAAGAGGGGCTTGAGCCCTATGTGCAGCAGGAGCCTGGCACGCCGGAGAACATCTGGTCGTCGCTCAACCATTCGCTCGATTGGAGCGCCTATTTTCTATGGAATTACGGTAGGCGGATCGATCAGGCCTGCGAGAAATGTCCGACAACTGCTGCGGCCCTGGAACTAGTGCCGCGCATCGAATTGCCCAGCAGGGCACCGACCGCCTTTTTCTCGATCCTCAAGCCGAAAAAGCACATCCCACCCCATACCGGGGTGACCAATGCGCGGACCATCGTCCACCTTCCACTGATCGTGCCTGAAGGTTGCCGGTTCCGCGTGGGCGGTGAAACGCGTGCCTGGGTGGAAGGAGAGGCGTTCGCCTTTGATGACACGATCGAGCATGAAGCGTGGAACGACAGTGATGAACTCCGTGCCGTCCTGATTCTCGACGTCTGGAACCCGTATATCGAAGCGCACGAGCGCTCGCTGCTTCAGGCGATGTGCAAGGCCGCAGACAGTTCGGGCTTCAATCCCGGCATGAGCGATGCGCGGTAACCGGTTAGCTACGTCAGCAGCAACGGTGCGGGTGGTTTCGATCGTAAGAACAGGCTATAAGGATGGCCGCGACCTAGGGAAAAAGGGGTTTGAAATGAAGCAAATCTTTGCTGTTGCCAGTCTTGCCATCCTGCTGGGCAGCGCGCCCGTGATGGCGCAAGCCAAGACCCCGGAAAAAAAGCAGTCCGCCAAGACGGCGAATGCGGATGACAGCAAGATCCGCTGTCGGGAAATCCAGCAGACCGGCTCGCTCGTCCGCAGCACCAAGGTTTGCAAGACCCTTGCCGAGTGGCGCCAGATCAACGAGCAGGGAAATCGTGCCGCGCGCGCGATCCTGGAAAACAACCAGATCTGCCCTGACCAGACGGTGTGTGGAGGCAGCTGAGGAAGCGGCGCATTTGCGGTTAATAATGCGAATGCCTTGCAATAGATGATATGGAGCGCTAGGGGCCTTCCCGAAAGGGATTCTCCATGCGTCATATCATGATCTTGTCGGCCGTTCTGATGGCGAGCGCCGCTGCTCCCGCGCTTGCTCATACCGCCGGCTCAGGCGCGAGAGAGCCGGGCCAGGAGGAAACCGATACGGTTGGTAAGGATGCCGACATCGTTGTCACCGCTGCACGTACGATCCTGCCACCCAATGCGCTGCCTTTGACAATCGATATCATTAACAAGCAGGCTCTCGACCAGCAGATCATCCTGTCCGGCTCGGTCACCGATGCCGTTGCGACATTGACGCCCTCATTTTCGCCGACACGCGGTAAGCTGTCCGGTGCGGGGGAGACGCTGCGTGGGCGGTCGCCACTTTATGCGATCAACGGCATCCCCCAGTCGACGCCGCTGCGCGATGGCAGCCGCGACGGTTTCACCATCGACGGCTTCTTCGTTGAGCATGTCGAGCTGATTTACGGCTCCAATGCGCTGCAGGGCATTGGCGGTACCGGTGGCATCGTCAATCAGGTCACCGTCGGCGCGCCGAAGCAGGAAGGCCTGTCGGGCCGTGTGCTGCTACAGGGCACCGCCGACAATGACTTCCGGTCGGACGGTTTCGGCGCGAAGGTCGCCGGTCTCGTCCAGTACAAGGCGGACCGGTTCGATGCGACGGTGGGGGCTTCCTATGAGCGGCGCGGCGTGTTCTACGATGCGCACGGCCGGGCCGTTGGCATCAACCTGACCCAGGGCGAGACGCAAACGTCAAACACGCTCTCGCTGTTCGGGCGGTTCGGCTATGCCTTGTCTTCGACCGCGCGGATCGACCTGATGGCCAGCCGCTATGAGCTGAAGGGCGACGGGGAATATGTAGCGGTGGCGGGCAATCGCCTGACCGGTCGGCCGACCAGCGCTGTCAGGGGCACGCCTCCCGGCGAACCCGCTGCGAACCGGACCGAAAGTGTTGCGCTGACGATCACCGATACCGATCTTGCCGGGGGTAATTTCGTCAGCCAGATTTTCTTCAATCGCACCCGGGACACGTTCGGCGGCGAACTAGGTCCGATCGCGACCTTTCAAGACGAGCGTATTGCTCCGGTCGGTGCATTGTTCGACCAGTCGCAGAATCGCTCGCGCAAGCTCGGTGGCAAGGTCAGCTATGAACGCGCGATGCCCGGCTTCGAGGACCTCACTGCCATTGTCGGTTTCGACGCCCTGTTCGACAAGACCGAGCAGCGGCTGATCGCAACGGACCGAATCTGGGTACCGCCGACCGATTTCCGCAGCCTCGCACCCTTTGCCCAGGCGAACCTCAAGCTGTTCGATGGTGTGGTGCGCCTTGCCGGTGGCGCGCGCTGGGAAAGTGTCGAGATCAAGATCGACGACTATACGACTATTGCCACCACCACGACGCCGCGCGGTGGGGTATTGGTGAGCGGTGGTAGCCCCAAGTTCGACGATGTGCTGTTCAACGGCGGTGTCATCATCGAACCTGCGCAGGGCATCCGGCTATATGCCAGCTATGCTGAGGGCTTCACGGTCCCGGATGTGGGGCGCATTACGCGCGCTATCGGAACTCGGGGGGTCGACTTGGACAATTTCCTCGACATCAGCCCGATCGTATCGAACAACCGCGAAATCGGCGCCGAGGTAAAACGCGGACCGATCGATGCCAGCGTGACTTATTTCTGGTCGTCGAGCACGCGCGGCCAGCTGCTCGTCGCGCGACCCGACGGCATTTTCGACGTCCAGCGACAGCGGATCGAGATTGAGGGGCTCGAGCTCAATCTGGGCGTGCAGTTGCCGATCGACGGACTGCGCGTTTCGGCCGGCTATGCCCATATCCTGGGGCGCACCGACACCAATGGCGACGACCGTGTCGATACCGATCTTGACGGCACCAACATCTCGCCCGACCGTCTTAATCTCGCCGCCAGTTTCGACCGGGGCAAGCTTTCGGCACGGGTGCAGACCCAGATCTATTTCTCTCGAACCTTCAACGGTCTGGTCCGCGACCCGCGCAACGATTTTGGCGGCTACACGCTGACCGATGCCTATATCGGCTATGATGTCGGTCCGGGCCGGGTGATCCTGAGCGCGCAGAACATCTTCAACCGCCAGTATATCGACTATAACAGCGATGTGCGGCTGCCGACGGACAACCTGTCTTTCTTCGCCGGACGCGGTCGCACGATGACGCTCGCCTGGGACATGCGTTTCTGATGAAGACGCTCGATCTTCTGCATCGCTGGACCGGAGGGCTGATCGGCCTGGTGCTGGCGGTGCTGGGGTTGAGCGGAACGCTGCTGCTGCACCGCGATGCGTGGATCTCGCTGCCGCATGCCAGTGATGAGCAGGTGCAGGAGACGGCACGCCTGATCGCCGCGACCGAACGGTTGATGGCCGATCCCGCGAACCGACCGGGCAGCATTGTCTTTGCCAGTGACAGTCTGGGGCTTAACCGGCTGTCCTTAGGCAAGGAGGCGGGCGCCTATGCCGACCAGACGGGCAACATCATCACCCAATGGAGTGACGGCTGGCAGCGGCCTGAGCTATTCCTGTTCGATCTGCACCACCACCTTCTTTCCGGCGAGACGGGTGAGACCTTGATCGGCATTGCGGGCCTTTGCGGCCTGTTCTTCGTGATCAGCGGTTCGATATTGTGGTGGCGCACACGCCGGACATTCCGCTTCCGGCTGTTCCCGACGCGGTTCAGTCGTCCCGCGATCCTGTGGCATCACCGTGATCTGGGCATCGTGTTTGCGCCTTTACTTCTGCTCGTGATGTTCACCGGAACCACGATGATCTTTCGCCCGGTAACGGCGCTGGTGCTGGGTCTTTCGGCCCCTGCAACGATCGAGGCATCGTTCAAGCCGCCTGAAGCGACCTATGGCCCGCTCGCCAAAAATCCCGATTGGGCGGCCATGATCGGCACGGCGTGGCAACGCTTTCCCGATGCCGAGATCCGCATCCTCAGCCTGCCACGCGAGCCCGGCAAGCCCATCACCCTGCGGATGAAGCAGCCTGAGGAATGGCTGCCCAATGGCCGCACCACCCTGTGGTTCGCGCCCGATACGGGGCAACTGATCGAAGCGCGCGATGCGCTTAAGCTGCCTGGCGCAGCGCAGGCGTTCAACACCTTCTATCCCTTGCATGCCGCCAAGGTGGGCGGCTTGCCCTATCGGTTGGTGATGACCCTGGTCGGGCTGGCGCTCAGCCTGTTGGGATCGCTGACGGTCTGGACCTTCTGGTTCCGCCGCAAGCCCCCGCGGCGTCCGGTGCCGGTCAAGGTAACGGTCCCTGCCGAGTAATCCCTACAGTTCGAACAGGCCTTCCTGCGCACCCTCGGGCGGGTTGAGGCCCAGATGCTTCCACCCGCGCGCATTGAGGCAGCGCCCGCGTGCCGTTCGCGCGATCAGGCCGAGCTGGATCAGATAGGGTTCGATCACGTCCTCTATCGTGTCGCGCGGTTCGGAAAGGCCCGCTGCCAGCGTTTCTACCCCAACCGGGCCGCCGCGATATATGTCCGCGATCATCATCAGATAGCGCCGGTCCATCGCATCGAGGCCCAGGCTGTCGACCTCCAGCCGGGTGAGCGCGGCATCGGCAGCGGCGGCGTTGACCGTGGCGTGCCCTGCGACATTGGCAAAATCGCGCACCCGGCGCAGCAGCCTTCCAGCGACACGCGGGGTGCCGCGCGCGCGCCGTGCGATCTCGGTCGCGCCGTCCTTCGCGATCGCAAGACCCAGCAACCGTGCCGCGCGGCTGACGACAAGTTCCAGCTCTTCCACCGTGTAGAAATTCAGCCGCACCGGAATGCCGAAGCGGTCGCGCAGGGGGGTGGTGAGTAGGCCCTGGCGCGTTGTCGCACCGATCAGCGTGAAGGCGGGCAGGTCGATCCGCACGCTGCGCGCGGAGGGACCTTCGCCGATGATCAGATCGAGCGCGCGGTCCTCCATCGCCGGGTAGAGCACCTCCTCGACCACCGGATTGAGCCGGTGGATCTCGTCGATGAACAGCACATCGCCTTCTTCGAGGTTGGTCAGCAACGCGGCAAGATCGCCCGACTTGGCGATGACCGGGCCGGAGGTCGCGCGAAAGCCGACGCCCATTTCGCGCGCGATGATCTGCGCGAGCGTGGTCTTGCCCAGCCCCGGCGGGCCGAACAGCAGCACATGGTCGAGCGCCTCGGACCGCCCCCGCGCCGCCTCGATGAACACGCGCAGATTGTCGCGCGCCGCCGCCTGGCCGATGAACTCGGCCAGCGTCTTCGGGCGCAGCGCCGCGTCTTGGTCTTCCGGGATGCGGTCGGGGGTGAGGAGGCGGTCTGTGGTCACTTAATTGCCTTGAAAAATTCGTCCTGCGAGACCTCAGCCTGACGGATGATCCCGGCCAATGTTCCGGTTTTCACCGGCTTGTGCAACGGAACCACGGTTCCCTGCGATCCGCGCCGCATGACCACATGGCTCCCGCGCTGTCGTACTTGCATGAAACCGAGCCTCTCCAAGGCCTTGATAACCTCCTGCCCTGAAAGGACAGGAAGTTTAGGCATTTTCCTGCACGGCGAACGTCGTGACAATGGGGGCACCGCTCAGCTTCATCGGGAATTCCTCCAGATATAGCTCGACGGCTTCACGTAGGTTCGCGATCGCCTCGTCCAGCGTGTCTCCTTGGCTGGTTGTACCCGTTTCCGGGTTCAGCGCGACGAACCCACCTTCCTCGGCGCGGGTGAGAACAGCGGTGACCTGCATGGCGTTTTCCTTTTGGCGTTTCCGTCCTCTTAGCGCGCCGCCTTCTTCAGCGCCATACGCACCAGTGCGTCGAGGCTCGCGCTATCGCCGATCTCGCCCTCCGCTTCGGCCACGGCGCGGGCCGCTTCGGCGGGTTTGAAGCCGAGATTCTGGAGCGCGGAGACGGCATCGGCGGCGTGGTTGCCGACCGGGGTGACCGTGCCGAGCCCACCAGGGCCGAGCGCGATCACACCCATCTTGTCCTTGAGCTCGTTGCAGATGCGCACCGCCAGCTTGGGGCCCACACCCTGGGCGCGCGCGATCATTGCCTTGTCAGATTGGGCTACGGCGCGCGCGAGTTCCTCAGGCGTCAGGGCGGAAAGGATGGCGAGCGCCACTTTCGATCCCACGCCCTGCACGCTGGTGAGCAAACGGAAACCATCGCGCTCGCTCGCCGAGGCAAAGCCGATCAGCCGCATGTCGGTCTCGCTCACCTGCATCTCGGTGTGCAGCACCACCTTGTCGCCGCGCGCGCCGAGGTTGGACAGGGTGCGTGAGGAGGCGAACACCAGATAGCCGACGCCGCCCACGTCGATGACCGCATGGTCGTGTGCAGTGCTGTCCAGCAGTCCGGTAAGCTTGGCTATCATTTCATTCTTCCCTCTCCCCTCCGCGGGAGAGGGTTGCGCAGACTTGGGCGCATGCGCCCTGGTCGGAGCTGGGTGAGGGGTGCCACACCCTCTCCAAGCTGCGCTAGCCGCTTGCGCGGCAAGCTTCGCTATCCTCTCCCGTCGAGGGAGAGGAGGGGGTTAGCGCAGTTTTTCGAAGGCCGCCAGATGCGCATGGGTGATAGCGACCGCGAGCGCATCGGCGGCATCCGGCCCTGCGATCTGTACGCCGGGCAGCAGCCTCTGCACCATCGCGTCGATCTGCACCTTTTCCGCAGCGCCGGTGCCGACAATGGCCTTCTTGATGAGGCGCGGCGCATATTCGCCGACGCTCAAGCCGGCGCGCGCCAGGCTGAGCATCAGGCCCCCCCGCGCCTGGACGAGCTTGAGTGTCGTCTGCGGGTTCTTGTTGACATAGATCTCCTCGATCGCCGCTGCATCGGGCCGGTAATCGGTGACGATCGCGGCGAGCGCGGTGTCGAGTTCGAGCAGCCGCGAGGGCAGGGGGGCCTTGGCGTTGGTCCTGATCTGCCCATTGGCGATATGGCTGAGGCGATTGCCCTGATAGCGGATCACGCCCCATCCGGTGGTGCCGAGGCCAGGGTCGATGCCAAGGATGAGGGTCATGATGCTGGCGAAAGTCCCGTTTGTCCCGAGCGCAGTCGAGGGACGTCGCACAACGTCCCTCGACTGCGCTCGGGACAAACGGCGGGGGAGAAGGCGTTAACCCAGCTTCTCCATCACCGCGTCCGACACCTCGTAATTGCCCCAGACGGTCTGCACGTCGTCGTCATCGTCGAGGGCGTCGATCAGCTTGAACAGCGATTGCGCGTCGGCTTCGGCGACGTCGACCTTGACCTGCGGGCGCCAGGCGAGCTTGACGCTCTCGGCTTCACCCAGCGTCTTTTCCAGGGCTCCTGCGACCGCGTGCAGGTCTTCCATACTGGTCCAGATATCGTGCCCGTCCTCGGTCGACTCGATATCTTCGGCGCCTGCTTCCATCGCGGCTTCGAGCACCTTTTCCTCGTCGCCGGCGCTCGCCGGATAGGTGATCAGACCCATGCGGTCGAAGCCGTGGCTCACCGCGCCCGATGCGCCGAGGTTTCCGCCATTCTTGCTGAACGCGGTGCGGACGTTGGTCGCGGTGCGGTTGCGGTTGTCGGTCAGCGCCTCGACGATCAGCGCGATGCCGCCAGGGCCATAGCCCTCATAGCGGATTTCCTCGTAATCCTCGCCGCCGGCGGCGGCTGCCTTGTCGATAGCGCGCTGGATATTGTCCTTGGGCATGGACTGAGCCTTGGCGGCGTTGACCGCAAGGCGCAGGCGCGGGTTCATGTCCGGATCGGGCAGGCCCATCTTGGCCGCGACGGTGATTTCGCGGCTGAGCTTGGAAAACATGGCCGAGCGCTTCTTGTCCTGCGCGCCCTTGCGATGCATGATGTTCTTGAATTTACTATGGCCTGCCATGGCGGATTTCTGCCTGCTTTATGGGTGGATGTACGTGCTGGAGCGGGCCTTTACACCAGCGGGGGCGATCAAAGCAACCGCTGCCACCAGCCGACATCGCGCCAGGCGCCCAGCTTCCAGCCGACTTCGCGATAGATGCCGACCGGCGCCATGCCCATGGCCTCGTGCAGCGCTATGCTTGCCGGGTTGGGCAGCGCGATCCCGGCGAACACGGCGTGGATCGATTTCGTCCTCAGCCTGTCGAACAGGGCGGTATAGAGCGCGCGGCCCACGCCCTGGCCCCTCGCATGATCGGCAATATAGATGGCGATGTCGGCAGATGTTGCATAAGCGGCGCGGACGCGGTGAGGGCTGGCATAGGCATAGCCGAGTATCACGCCGTCTCGCTCGGCGACCAGCCAGGCGTGCGACCGGCCGTATTCGGCGATCCGCCGCGCCATTTCCCCCGCATCGGGCGCTTCGGTCTCGAAGCTCACCCAGCTGTTTTCGACATGGGGGGCGTAGATGGCGGCGAGTTCGGCTCCGTCGTCGGGGTGGCCGTCGCGGATGTCGAACGCCGCCATCGCGCAATCAGCCGAGGCCGAGGGCCGCCTTGTAGGTGTCCAGGATGGCTTCCATTTCCTGGCGATCGTGCGGCTCCATCTTCCGCAGGCGGACGATCTGGCGCATGATCTTGGCGTCATAGCCCTGCGACTTGGCTTCGTTATAGGTATCGCGGATGTCATCAGCGACGCCCTTGCGTTCCTCTTCCAGACGCTCGATGCGTTCGATGAAAAGGCGCAGCTGGTCGTCGGCGGAAATGGTTTCGCTCATCGCTAAGGTCTTTCAACAAGGGGGTGGGAGCACCGGGCGAATCCCCGGCGCGGAATCATTCGGAGCGCCCCCTTAATGGGGGTGAGCATTCTTCGCCACGCTTTCCTTCATCCGGGTGAGCTGCTCTTCGCTCGCCTCGCCCTGATAGCGCGATTTCCAGGTGGCAAAGTCCATGCCGTAGATGAGCTGGCGCGCGGCATCGCGGTCGGACGCGCCGCCGGCTTCCATCACCCAATCGGCCAGGCAGTTGCGGCAGAACCCGGCGAGCCCCATCAGGTCGATATTCTCTGCATCATGGCGGTGGCGCAGATGCGCGACCAGCCGACGGAACGCGGCAGCGGCGACGTCATCAGGAATGTCGACTTGCGACGGCGGGGCAGGAACGGCTTGGGTCATGGCATTTTTTCCATATGGGTTTTGCGATTGGCGAGGAACTGGCCTAAGCGTGAGGCGACGCTGCCGCTACGCCTTGCTGGCCTTAGCGGCCATCACCAGTTCAAAGGACAAAGATGAGCAAGACTATCGCCAAGCGCAGTCGCAAGGTCAAGATTCTGGCGACCTTGGGCCCCGCCAGCAATAGCCCCGAGATGATCGAGAAGCTGTTCCGCGCCGGGGCCGATGCGTTCCGCGTCAACATGAGCCATGGCGAGCATGCAACGCATGCCGCGACGATCAACGCGATCCGGCAGATCGAAACCAGGCTGCAGCGCCCGATCACCATCCTGTGCGATCTGCAGGGCCCCAAGCTGCGCGTCGGCACGTTCGAGGGCGGAAAGGCATTCCTGAAGCACGGCCAGCATTTCACGCTCGATTCGAACCCGGAAGCCGGCAACGACCAGCGTGCCTATCTGCCGCACAAGGAGATTTTCGCCGCACTCGACAAGGGCCAGCGGCTGCTGATCGACGATGGCAAGATGGTGCTGCGCGTACTTCGCCCGGGCGAAACCGAAATCCTGTGTTCGGTCGAGGTTGGCGGTTTCATCTCGGATCGCAAGGGTCTGAACGTCCCTGACAGCCTGGTGCCGATGGCGGCGCTGACCGAGAAGGACCGACGCGATCTTGCCTTTGCGCTCGACATGGGGGCAGACTGGATTGCCCTGAGCTTCGTGCAGCGGCCCGATGACGTTGCCGAGGCGCGCAGCCTGATCGGCGGGCGTGCGGCGCTGATCGCCAAGATCGAGAAGCCCGCTGCCCTGGCTTCGCTCGAAGCGATCATCGAGCTGTCCGACGCGGTGATGGTGGCCCGCGGCGATCTGGGCGTGGAGATGGCACCCGAGGAGGTGCCGGTGATGCAGAAGCGCATCGTCGAGACGGCTCGTCGTTCGGGCAAGCCGGTGGTCGTCGCGACCCAGATGCTCGAATCCATGATTACCAGCCCTTCGCCGACCCGTGCGGAGGTATCTGACGTCGCCAACGCGGTCTATGACGGGGCGGACGCGGTGATGCTCTCGGCCGAGACGGCGGCGGGCGACTGGCCAGAACTGGCCGTCGGCATGATGGACCGGATCGCGACCCAAGTGGAAAGCGACCCCGGCTATGCGGCGCGGGTGCACTTCATCGAGACGCTGCCCGATGCGACCACCGCCGATGCGCTGTCGGCTGCCTGCAGCGAGATCGCCAATACCGTCCGGGTGAGCGCGATCGTATGCTTCACTCTTTCAGGATCGACGGCGCGGCGTGTTTCGCGCGAGCGCCCAGCAGTGCCGGTGATGGTGCTTACCCCCTCGCGCGAGACGGCCCGCCGCGTCGGCCTGCTCTGGGGCGCCTATCCGGTCGTCACCCGCGATATCGGCAGCTTCGAGGAGATGATCGGCAAGGGCAAGCGCATGGCGCTGCGCCATGGCTTTGGCGAGGCAGGCGGGCGGATCATTGCGCTCGCCGGTGTGCCGTTCGGTACGCCCGGATCGACCAACGTGCTGCACATCGTGACGCTGACCGGCGAGGAGCTCAAGGGCTACAAGGGCTGATAGGTCAGCGGGTGTTCGAGCATCGCGCGGTCGCGCGTCAGCAACCGCGCGCCGCTCTGTTGCGCCTGGACGAGCAGCAGTTCGTCAAACGGGTCCTTGTGCGCGATGGGGATGTGGAGAGGGGCGGCCGCGGTTTCGGCATTGAGCGGAAGAATGTCGAGGCCCATGCGCCTGAGCGAGCCCAAAAGCGGTGTCGGGTCACCCGGCCCCTTGCGCGCTCCGGACACATGAAAGCTGTTCCATTTGAGACGCAGCTCCCAGATTGTGACCGTCGAGACCAGAATCTCATTGTCAGAAGCCGTCAGCGTCGCGAGTTCATGGCCAGTCAGGGCGGTGCGCTCGACCGCCAGCCACTAGGCGATATGCGTATCGGGCAGCAGCCTCAATCGTCGAGCCCCAGTACTTCCCGGCTAAAGGCCGGGGCGGTGAAATGGTCCGGCAGCTTCATGGCCTGATTATCCCAGCCAATTTCGGCCAGATAGGCATCCGCGGCGGCAAAATTCAGCGGTTGTTTGCCCGTCGCAGCTGTCAGTTCGACGACGGCGCGGCCATGGCGCGTGATGACCACCCGCTCGCCCCGCATGGCAGCGGCTATGGCTTCGGAGAAACGGGCCTTGGCTTCGCGGATCGACATATGCATGGCGATGCCGTAGCATAATCGGTGACCATTAAGTATTCACATTCTCCAGAACGCCGCGTGCGACCAACTCTGCCTCGAGTGTTGTGCAATTGCGGAAGACATGGCCCTGCAGCCCGCATGCGATGGCGCTTTCGATATTGTCCTGGCGGTCGTCGATGAACAGCGCGCGCTCAGGGTCGATGCCGAAGCGCTTGATCGCGAGATGATAGATCGCAGGATCGGGCTTCACCATCTTTTCCGCGCCAGACACCACTACATCGCGAAACAGATCGAAAATGGGTGCAGTGGGGCGGAATATCTCCCAGAACTCGACCCCGAAATTCGTGATTCCGTAAAGCGGATAGCCGAGCAGTGCGAGCTTTTCTGCCAGATCGATCATGCCGGGCACCGGGCCGGGAATGGTCTCCAGCCAGCGCGGAACATAATGGCCGATCAGATCGGCATGGTCGGGATATTCCGCCGTCAGTTCGGCAACCATCTCCGCGAGCGGGCGGCCGGCGTCATGCTGGAAATGCCATTCGGCGGTGACGATGTTGCCGACAAAATGATCCAGTTCGGCAGGATCTTCGATCAGCTTGGCATAAAGGTGGCGGATGTCCCACTGATACAGGACATTGCCGACATCGAAGATGATCGCGTCAACCGGTGGCATCGGGACCTCTCAAGCGCGCAAGCAAAAGGCCCCGGAGCATGCCGGAGCCTTTGAAGCCTTCCAAACCATGTCTGACGCGCCTGTCGAAGACGCGCCAGGTCGATCAGCCCTGACGAGCCTTGAAGCGACGGTTGGTCTTGTTGATCACATAGGTGCGGCCGCGACGACGGATCACGCGATTGTCGCGGTGGCGGTCCTTCAGCGACTTCAGCGAATTGCGAATCTTCATGACGTGAGCCCTTGGTTGAAAGCATTTGGGGGGCAGGGTGTCGGTGGCAACACGCCGATGCGCGTTGGCCTGGCCGAAGCAACCATGCCGGAAAGCGGCGCGGATACGTGGCAAGGCAGACAAAGTCAAGCGCAGGCGCCGTCTGGCGCACCAATTTTTCTGCGCTTCATTGGCCATTCATCGCCTAAAGCGTTAGGCAGTCAGACCAAGGGCTCGCAAGGCCTGTTACAAGAAAGGGCGCGGACATCATGGGCTTTTCTGGCACGATACGGCGATCGGCCTGGACGGCGGTTGCAGCACTGGCGCTGCTGGCGGGCGGATGTGTTTCTCCGGCAGGCCCGGTCGAGGCGGTGCGCTTTGTCTCGCCCGATCGTGCAGGAGAACTTGGGCGAGGTCCGATTCGGGTCGTGGCAGGCGAGGGCATGGACAATGCCAGCCTGGAATATCGCAGCTATGCGGTCGCGGTGGAGCGCGAGCTGGAAAGGATCGGCTATCAGGTCCTGCCGGTAGGCGCGCGCCAGGCTCCCGATGTGCAGACGGCGACCGTGCGTGTCGAGCGATCGGTACTCGCTGCTGCTGATCAGAACCGCAATCCTGTCAGTGTCGGCGTTGGCGGCGGAACGGGTGGGTTCGGATCGGGAGTGGGCCTGGGTATCGGCATCAACCTGGGCGGCCGGCCCAAGGGTCAGGTCGCGACGGAAATGCTTGCCAATATCCGCGCCGGTGATGGCACCATCCTATGGGAAGGCCGGGCGAGCGTCGAGGCGAAGGAGGGCTCGCCCATGGCCGAAACCCAGCTCAATGCAGCGAAACTGGCCCAGGGTCTGTTTACTGGGTTTCCCGGCGAGTCTGGAGAGACTATCAGCGTGAAATGACTCAGGCATACACCCCCAGCATCACCGCCGCTTTCGATTCCGGAAACATCGTCACTCACCATATGGGCCCATCGCCCGACGGCGGCTGGCGCGCCGAACTTTCGATCCGCAAGGACAAGGATTCGGACTTTTTTCAATGGTTTCACTTCCGCGTCGCCGCGCAGCCGGGGACTGATCTGGAACTGGTCATTACTGGCCTCAGGGACTCGGCCTATCCTGAAGGCTGGCCCGGTTATCGAGCGTGCGTAAGCGAGGATCGCGACTTCTGGGGCCGCGCGGACACCAGCTATGACGCTGCCGCTGGTGCGCTGACGATCCGCCATCAAATGGGTGCGGGCGTGGCCTGGTTCGCGTATTTTGCGCCCTATTCGATGGAACGTCACCATGATCTGGTCGCCGAAATGGCGAGCCGCCCGGGCGTCCGGCATCAGGAACTGGGGCTCAGCCTCGACGGTCAGCCGATCGATTGCCTGACCATGGGCGAGGGGCCGGTGCAGGTCTGGTTCTATGCGCGCCAGCATCCGGGCGAATCCATGGCCGAATGGTGGATGGAAGGCGCGCTGGAAAAGCTCACCGATCCTGCCGATCCCCATGCCCGCCTGTTGCGCAGCAAGTGCACGCTGCATATCGTGCCGAACATGAACCCCGACGGATCGCTGCGCGGACATCTGCGCACCAATGCTGCAGGCGTGAACCTCAACCGCGAATGGCACGATCCGACGCCCGAGCGCAGCCCCGAAGTGCTGTGCGTGCGCAATGCCATGGATGCCACCGGGGTGCACTGGGCGATGGACGTGCATGGTGACGAAGCCATCCCGCATGTCTTTATCGCCGGGTTCGAGGGCATCCCGTCGTGGAGCGACGAGCAGGGTGTGCGCTACAACCGCTATCGCGATCTGCTGGCCGCCCGGACTCCCGATTTCCAGACCGCAAAGG
Organism: Blastomonas natatoria; assembly: GCF_003201955.1. Classification (GTDB taxonomy): domain Bacteria; phylum Pseudomonadota; class Alphaproteobacteria; order Sphingomonadales; family Sphingomonadaceae; genus Blastomonas; species Blastomonas natatoria. Next base: position 276,414 of record NZ_QJJM01000002.1, on the reverse strand, counting down.
GCTATCCCAAGGCGGCTGCGGGCAGGGCCAATCTGTCGATGTCGACCAACCAGCTTGCAGAACGCTTCGGCCCCTCGCACGGCTGCGTGTCGATGACGCTGGAGATGCCGTTCAAGGACAATGATGATCTGCCCTGCCCGGACCAGGCATGGAGCCCCGAACGCTCCAAGCTGCTGGCACATGACTGTGTCGCCGTGCTCGCGGAGATGATCGCCGGCTGATCGGCGGCCCATTCATGACCGTGCAAGGGTGATCAGGCCATGGTGAGTGCCGTTCCGCGCCGGAAAGGATTCGCCATGCGTGTTTCGCGTCGTCTGATTGCTGCCAGTCTGTTCGCGACGGGGGCGGCGCTGTTTGCGTTCCAGTCGCTGGTGCTGGCCACGGAGGATCGGCCCAAGGCATCGCGCGTGCCCCCTGCAGAGGTCGTGGGCGAGCCAGTCAGCTGCATCAACCTTGCCCAGATCCGGGGCAGCCAGGTCCGGGACAACCGCACGATCGATTTCATGATGGCCGGCGGCAAGGTCTATCGCAACGAACTGCCACAGCAATGCGGCAATCTGGGCTTCGACCGGTCCTTTACCTATTCCACCTCGCTCACTCAGTTGTGCAATGTTGACATCATCACGGTGGTGCAGAATGTCGGTGGTGGTCTGCAGCGGGGGGCCAGTTGCGGGCTAGGCATGTTCACGCCGGTCAAGCTCGTCAAGCAGCCGAAGAAGCGCTGATCAGACGTCGTCGTCGGATATCATTTCGACGCGATCGAGTTCCCCGGTCATCGCGGCGACGGTAACCGCGACCGCAGCATCGCCGGTGATGTTGGTGGTCGTTCGGATCATGTCCATGATGCGATCGACCCCGGCCACCAGCGCGATCGTTTCCAACGGGACGCCCACCGATCCGAACACCAGCGCCATCATGATGAGCCCTGCTCCGGGAATTCCCGCAGCGCCGACCGCACCCAGCGTCGATGTGAAGGCGACCATCGCATAATCGCCCCAGCTCAGGTCCACGCCGAAAATCTGCGCTCCAAACAATGTGGCAAGACACAGATACATGGCCGTGCCATTCATGTTTATGGTCGCGCCCAGCGACACCACGAAGCTCGACACGCTGGTCGATATGCCCAGGTTGCGCTGGGTGCACCGCAGCGTAACCGGAAGGGTGGCGTTGGATGAGGCGGTCGAATAGCTGACGGCGATGGCATCGACCATCCCGCGAAAGAAATCGATGACCGGCAGCTTCGCGATGAAGCGGATCATCACCGGGTAGAATACGAGAATGATGATAGCGCAGCCGATATAGTTCAGCGCTACCAGCTTCGCGAGCGGTACAAGCCCTTCGAACCCGAAGGTTCCTGCCACCCAGGCCATCAGCGCAAAGACACCGAAAGGCGTCAGCTCCATGACGACGATGGTGACCTTCTGCATGACGATGGCACCCGAATCGAAGATGCGTGCCACCGGCGCTCCCTCTTCCCTGGCCATCAGGATGCCGATCCCCAGCAGCAGGGAGAAGACGATCAGCGCCAGAACGTCGGTCGTCGCCATCGCTTCCACGACATTTTCGGGGACCATCTTCAATATGGTTTCGGTGGCGCTGGCAGAGGCTGGCGGGGGTGTGTCTGCGGACCCTGCGAGGCTGGCATCAACGCCGCGGCCCGGCTGCACAAGCGTGCCCATTGTCAGCCCCAATATGGCGGCCAGCTGACCTGTCACGAGGAACAGCAGCATCGCGCGTCCGCCCACCGAACCCAGCTTGCGGATATCGCCGATCGAGGCGACGCCGGCGACCAGCGAGAAGAAGATCAGGGGCACGACCAGCATCTTGATCGCCCGGATGAACAGGTCTCCGATCCATTTGATCGACACTGCCCCTTCGCCCCAGATCAGCCCTGTCGCGATTCCCAGCGCGAGCGCTGCGATCACGCGCTGCCATAACGGTATCCGGAACCAGAATGCCAAAATGCGTCCCCCGATGCGCTCACCCGCCAGGAACGCGACGCGGCTTCACCGGGACATCGCGGCAGGTTTCATCAGCTCAACGCAATGATCGCGAAACAGGTTGCCAGGCCGACACCGATGGTGAGCGGAATTCCCGCCTTGAAGAAGTCCGTGAAGCGGTAGTTGCCGGCCGCATAGACCAGGGTGTTGGTCTGATAACCTATAGGCGTGGCAAAGCTGGCCGAGGCGGCGAACATTACCGCGATAACCAGTGGACGCGGATCAATGCCCAGATCCGTGCCGAGCTTGATCACGATCGGAGTGACAAGGATGGCCACGGCATTGTTGGTGATGATTTCGGTCAGCAGAACCGACACCACATAGACGACGAAGACCACCGCCCAGACCGGCGCTTCGGCAAGGAATGGAGCGAGCGCATCCACCACCAGCTTGACGCTGCCGGCTTCTTCCAGCGCCAGCCCGACGGCGAGCATTCCGAAAATCAGCACCAGCACGTTGCCGTCAATCGAGCTCCATGCCTCCTCGGCATCGATGCAGCGCGCTATCAGGATGAAGCCGACCGCAAGGATGGCGGCGACCTCGATCGCCAGCACATTCAGCGCAGACAGGATCACCACGGCCGCCAGCGCGCCGATGGCCAGAGGGGCCTTGTCGCGGCGGAAGGCGCGCGCGCTGGTGTTGGTGATGCCGAAAAGGTTCGGGTTTTCGTACATCCGCGCGATGTCCGCTTTCGATCCTGTCACCACCAGCTTGTCGGCGGCATGAATCTTGGCGTTGGGCAGGTCCGAGCGCGGCAGGTTGCGATAGCGGCTCAGCCCCAGGATGCGCACGTTGAGCATCGACAGAAACGGAATATCGTACAATCGGTTGCCGATGCTGGGATGGCTGGGCGCCACCATCGCTTCGACCACCACTTCGCCCATCGGCCCCACATCGCCCTTGCGCACGATGCCGACCTTGAAATCCTGGCTCTTGCGCAGCGACATCAGCTCGGGAAGGTCGGTTCGTATCACCACGACATCGTCCGGCTGCAGGATTTCGGTCGGCAGGTTGTGGCGGATATAGCGCCCGTTGCGCTTGATGGCCGTCACCTGAATCTTGGAGCGCTTGGCAATGGGTGTTTCGCCGAGGGTCTTGCCACGCAGCGTGGAGGCGTTGCGGATGGTGAGTTCGGTCACGAACACCTCGTCGCTGCTCGTCCCGCTTGCCAGGCTGTTCTCCTCGCGCGGCAACAGCCATGAACTGAAGGTGGCCAGCATGATCATCCCGGCAACCCCGGCGATAAGACCATAGGGCGTGATCGAAAAAATGCCGAAAGCCGGCAAGCCGTTGGCTCTGGCGACCGAATCGACGATCAGGTTGGTCGAGGTTCCTATCAGCGTTGTCGTGCCCCCCAGGATGCAGACGAAGCTGAGCGGAATCAGCAGTTTCTTGGCTGAATAGCCGGTCGCCTGCGCCAATCGCATGATGATGGGGATCATCACGACGACAACGGGCGTGTTGTTCATGAAGGCCGAGGCGACATAAACCCCAAGGAACATCTCGGCGACTGCCATGCGCGGATGGCGGGCTGCGCGGTTGATGATCGCGCCTGCAATGGCATCGATCGTGCCGGTGCGCAGCAAGGCCCCCGACAGGATGAACATTGCGCCGATGGTGATTGGAGCGCTGCTGGAGAACACGGAAAACAGCTGCTTGGAATCGATGATGCCCAGGAACAGGAAGCCGCAGGCCCCCAGAATCGCGACAACTGCTGCGGGAAAACGCTCCATGATGAAGCCGACGAACATCAGGGCCAGAATTGCGAGCCCGATTGGCGCCTGCCATGTCTCGATAAACAGCCTGATGTCGTCCATAGGCTGTTGGCCCCCCCTCTTTGTCGCGCAAGATGTCGCGTAAAGACGGACTATCCTCTAGCCGCTCTTGAGTTCCGCTGTAAGCCGCAAACTCGCGCGCCAGAACAGGAAGGCGGGGATCAGTCCGAGCCAGGCGGCGCCATAGAGCACCCAGCGCACGCTGTCCTCCCCGGCATAAGGCTGGAACGCATCGGACATCATCCCGAAGAAGAGCGGCCCGAGCCCGAGACCGATCAGGTTCTGCGAGAACAGCATGACTGAGGCAGCGACGGCGCGGACTTCGGGCCGAACCAGCCCCTGCACACAGGCATAGACCGGGCCGTAATACATGATGTTCATCGCCGTCGGCAGGATCAGCAAGGCCAGCGCCACGCGCCAGTCGGTCGCAGAATAGGCCAGGAACAGGATGGGCGCGGCGAGCGCAATGGCAAAGGCCGGTCCGGTCAGCAGATGCTTGCGATCGCGCTTGCCGAAATGATCGGCCAGCTTGCCGCCGCCCCAGGTTCCGATCATGCTTGAAATGCCCAGCGTCACGCCGAGATACAGCCCCGTCTCGCCCGGCGTCAGGCCGAAATTGCGGATGAACAGCACCGCAACCCAGACGCCCTTGCCATAGGAGAGAAAGGCGATCAGCCCGCCTGCAATGCAGAGGAAGACGAAGCAGCGTGAACTGACGAGTTCGCGCAACGCCTCGCGCACCGGAACCTGCACCTTGGCGGCGGGCAGGGCCGCCCCCTTGATGAGGCCTGCACGACGCGGCTCCTTCATCAGGAACGGCACCAGCAGCGCGAGCACAACGCCAGGCATGCCGACGACATAGAAGGCGGTGCGCCAGCCATAGGCATCGGCAAGACCGCCGCCGATCACCATGCCCAGCAGCGATCCGATCGGGATGCCGAGGCCATAGAAGGCGATGGCGGACGAGCGCTTGTCGGCGGGGACGCTGTCGGTGATCAGCGAATGCGCGGCCGGAGTGCAGCCCGCCTCGCCGACGCCGACCCCGACGCGCGCGAGCAGCAGTTGCGGGAAGGTGCGCGCCGCCCCGCAGGCCATGGTCATTGCCGACCAGATCGCCACAGACCACGCGATCAGCGACACCCGGTTGGTGGTGCTGCGATCGGCATAGCGCGCGATGGGGATGCCGAGCAAAGTGTAGAACAGCGCAAAGGCCAGGCCCGTCATCAGGCCGAGCTGGGTGTCGGACAGCTGGAAATCGCGCTTGATCGGTTCTGCCAGGATCGAGACGATCTGCCGGTCGAGAAAGTTGAAGATATAGATGATCATCAGCGTCCACAGCATGACGCGCGGACTGGATGCGCCCTGGACGGACGACGGGGCAGGGCCAGAAGATGCTACTGCGGCTGCGGCCATGGTCGGCGGCACACCGGCATCGGCTGCCGGGTTGCGGGTGACGGTCATGCACTCTCCTGTCGCGCCGCTTCCTGACCCTTGTGCGGGTGGGCGGTCGCTTGTGAAAGCCATGCTAGCCATTTGCCGCCGCGAGGCAATCACCCTGCGACAAAATGTGACGTAAGCGTCAACTACCGCTACGGCAGGGGTGCTTCAGCTATAGGGGAAAAGCGCGTTCAACCGCATTGCGCGCGGTGCAGCAGCTTCTGATCGGCCAGCACCAGCGCCACCATCGCCTCGACCACCGGGGTGCCGCGAATGCCGACGCACGGGTCGTGCCGGCCCTTGGTGACTATCTCGCTCGCTTCGCCGTCACGCGTAATCGTCTCGACCGGGGTCAGGATCGAACTGGTCGGCTTGAACGCGACCCGTACGACCACTGGTTGGCCCGTCGAAATGCCGCCTGCAATGCCTCCGGCATGGTTGGCGAGAAATTCGGGCTCACCATCCGTGCCCGGTCGCATCGGGTCGGCATTGGTCTCGCCACTCAGTCGCGCAGCGGCAAAGCCGTCGCCGATCTCGACGCCCTTGACCGCGTTGATCGACATGCAGGCGGCGGCGAGTTCGCTGTCGAGCTTGGCATAAAGCGGCGCGCCCCAGCCTGCAGGCACTCCGGAGGCCACGCATTCGACCACCGCGCCCAGCGAACTGCCCGACTTGCGCGCGGCATCGACCTTCGCCTCCCAGCGCTTCGCGGCTTCGGGATCAGGGCAGAAGAACGGGTTGCGGGCGATTTCCGCCGCATCGAACCGCGCCGGATCAATGGCATCGCCGCCAAGCTCGCACACATAGGCGGTGAGCGTCACTTCGGGGATGACGAGCCGCGCGACGGCTCCGGCGGCCACCCGAGCTGCCGTCTCGCGCGCGCTGGACCGGCCGCCGCCGCGATAATCGCGAAAGCCGTATTTGGCGTCATAGGCATAATCGGCATGGCCGGGGCGATAGGCCTTGGCGACCTCGCTATAGTCCTTGGATCGCTGGTCGACATTCTCGATCATCAGCGAGATCGGCGTGCCGGTGGTACGCCCTTCGAACACGCCGGAAAGAATGCGCACCGCATCGGGCTCCTGCCGCTGCGTGGTGAAGCGCGAGGTGCCCGGGCGGCGCGCATCCAGGAACGGCTGGATGTTGGCTTCGCTGAGCGTCAATCCCGGCGGGCAACCATCGACTACTGCTCCAAGGGCAGGGCCATGGCTTTCGCCCCAGGTGCTGAAGCGGAATACGCGGCCAAAAGTGTTGAAGCTCATGCGGCTGTCCCGTCAGGCAGAAAGGAATTTGCGCGCGCTTTGCGTCAAAGCGCGCGCGCTGTCCAGTGCGCGGCGGACGGTCAGGCGGCGCGTGAGGAGGGGAGGGTCTGATCCCCGCGACCGGCAATCAGCCCCGCGACTGAAATATCCTCGTCGATTTCTTCCCAATGCAGGCCGCGCGGGGAGAGGGTAACCGCAGCACGCTGTTCCGGTTTCGCATCGAGCAGGCGGGGAAACCACACCAGGGGCACGCCGAGCGTGCGCCCGTCCGACAGGTTCACCCAGAGGGTGTCATCATCGCAATGCGCCGAAGTGGGGCTAACCGAAATATCCATGCCAGGCCCTTTCCAATGCGCTGCGGTTCGCGCGCACGATCATCATTGCCATCGCAAGATCGCGCCGGTTCATACAATGATTGAAGGCTACCGCCACTTCATCACCAAGCCAGAACTCGGCTTCACCATCGCCCTTGGTGACGTGAACATGGCAAGGTTCCAACGGGCTGCCTTCGTCAGAATAGAAGAAGAGTCGGAAGCCACGCTCGCGTAGGACCGTCGGCACGGCGCATCAATCCAGCGCGATGTCCGGCGCGTCTTCCTGCTTCATGCCGACGACATGATAGCCCGAATCGACATGATGCGTCTCGCCGGTCACGCCCGAGGACAGGTCCGAGCAAAGGTACAGGCCCGCGCCCCCGACATCGTCGATGGTCACGTTGCGGCGCAGCGGCGCGTTATATTCGTTCCATTTGAGGATGTAGCGGAAATCGCCGATGCCGCTTGCAGCCAGCGTCTTGATCGGGCCGGCGGAGATCGCATTGACGCGGATATTCTCGCGGCCGAGATCGTTGGCGAGATATTTCACGCTGGTCTCGAGCGCGGCCTTGGCGACGCCCATGACGTTGTAATGCGGGATGACCTTCTCGGCGCCATAATAGCTCAGCGTCACGATCGAGCCACCGTTCGGCATCATCGCTCGCGCCCTTTTCGCAACCGCGACAAGCGAATAGGCCGAGATGTTCATGGTCATCAGGAAGTTGTCGAGGCTAGTATCGACATAGAGCCCGCGCAGTTCGTTCTTGTCCGAAAAGCCGATCGCATGGACGACGAAATCGATCGTCGGCCAGCGTTCGGAAAGGGTCTCGAAAGCGCGATCGAGCGCATCCATGTCCGATACGTCGCAATCGAAGGTGAAGTCGCTGCCCAGCTCTGCCGCGAGCGGGATGACGCGCTTGCCCAAAGCCTCGCCCTGGTAGCTGAACGCCAGTTCGGCACCATGTTCTGCGAGCTTCTGCGCGATGCCCCAGGCGAGCGACTTGTTGTTGGCAAGCCCCATGATGAGGCCGCGTTTGCCCTTCATCAGTCCGTCCATGTCGTGATCCTTCAGTCTGTCTTTGTACCCTGCGGCAAACCGCCGCGCGCCCGCGCGATGGCGGCGTTCAATTCGGCCCCGATTACCATAGCAAGGCCAATGAGAAAGAAGAAAATGAGGCTGACCATGACGCCCGCAAGGCTGCCGTAAGTAAGATCATAATTGGCAAAGGTTGCGAGAAACCTCGGCAGGATTGCCAGGCACAGCATCCACCAGAAGCTGATGAAAACCGGCCCGGGCCAGATCGGATGCCCCGCCTCGCGATATCGGAGCGGGGTCAGCAGGCCATAAACCAGAAACAGCATAAGCAGCAGCACCGCGAAGGTGAAAAGCTGGCTCATCGCCACCAGTGCCCAGGATTCCCCGGGGAAATACAGGCTGTTGGCGATCACTTCTGCAGCCCCCGCAAGAACTACCTGCACGCTGAGCGCGAGCATGGTGGCAATGACGGCCACGATGATGAGCGCCATCGACCCCAATCGGTACTGCCAGAACGGCTTGTTGCTTTCGGTCCCATAGGCGCGACGGATGACAGCGCGGATAGATTCGATCAGGCTGGCCGTAGTCCACAGCCCGACCAGGACAGCCAGCCATAGCAGCGGCCCGGTACGCGCCGTCATCGCTGCTTCCATGGGCGCGGCCATCACCGATGCCACGCTAGGCGGTACAGCCGCGAGAAAGCCCCGAACCGCTTCCGCACCATATTCACTGCGCCCGAAGACGCCGCCCAGCGCGGCCGCCACGATGAAGAACGGAAAGACGCTGAGCAGCGCGAGATAGGCGAAATTGCCCGCGACCACCCCGCCATGGGTGAGCACATTCGCCGCAACCTCGCGAATGATCGCCAGCGATGCGGCTTGCAGCTGCTTGCGCTTTTCAGGCTGCAGAAGATCGGTAACGGCCATCCAGTCGTGCCGAGCTTACCCGGTCAGCCCGGCGCGCGGATCGTAACTCGTACCCCAGCCGTCGACGAACTGGCTCAGCGCTGCATCGCCGCCTTCGGGCAGGCGGATCTGCAGTTCGATGATCTGGTCGCCACGCACGCCGTTCTTGCCGTGAAAGCCCTTGCCCTTGAGGCGCATCTGCTGGCCCGACTGGCTGCCTGGCTTGATCTTCATCATCACCGCACCATCGACCGTCGGTACGCGCACCTCGCCGCCAGCCACGGCTTCTCTCAGGGTGATCGGCAGGTCGAGCCGGACATTGTCGCCATCGCGGCGGAAGAAGCGGTGCGGGCGCACTTCGATCGTCACGATGCCATCGCCGGGGCCGCCGGGGCCGGGCTGGCCCTTGCCCGACAGCCGCATGTTGGTGCCGGTCTCGACGCCGTTGGGCAGCTTGAGGTCGATGGTCTTGCCATCGGCCAGCGTGATCCGTTGCGGCTTGAGCGTCGCAGCATCGGTGAAATCGACCGCCATCTTGTAGGCGACGTTGGCGCCCTTTGGCGCATTCTGCCGGGTGCCGCTATAGGGGCCCGAACTGCTGCCGCGCGCTCCGCCGCCGAAGCCTCCGAACAGGCCGTCGAAGATATCGGCAAAATCGATTCCGTCATTGCCGAAGCCGGAAAATCCCGCATTGTCGCTCGACCGGCTCTGCTGACGAAAGCCGCCGCCGCCAAAGCCGAAAGGCGCGGCCGGGTTGCCATCGATATCGATTTCGCCCCGATCGAAACGCGCGCGCTTGTCCTTGTCGGACAGCAGGTCATAGGCGCGCGTCACTTCGGAAAAGCGCGCGGCTGCGGCCGGATTGTCCTTGTTGTAATCCGGGTGCAGCTCCTTGGCGAGCTTGCGATACGCGCTCTTGATGTCCTTCTCGCTTGCGCCCTTGGACACGCCGAGAATTGAATAGGGATCAGCCATGAATGTGGTCGCCATTGTTGGTCAGGTTATCCATTGTTGCCGATTTACAACAATATCTGGGGAAGGGGCAGGGCATTTTTCAACCCGGGATGCGGCGGTCAGAGGGGGCGCGCCATAAAATCATCCGCAACATGATGTAAAGCGCGAGGCCGAACGGGCCGGCAGCAAAGGTGAAGAGCAGGATCGGTGCCTGGATCAGCCGCCCTTTCAGCGTGTTCAGGCCATGCGCATCGGCGTTACGCGCGATCCACAGACCGACGAACAGGTCGAAGGTGAGGTAATGCACCCAGCCTATGGTCACCCCGGCATCGCTGGCAAAGATGGCGCGCACGCCCTCGATCGTCGAAAAATCCGCGCCGCCGTCGGTCGGAACTACCCCGGTCATGACGAGGGCAAGGCCAGTCGCATAACCCAGGGCCAGCAGGAACACGGGGCCGAAGAACAGCGCGCGCATCATGATATCGCGACGCGGGGCGAGGATGAGCACCGCCCAGCCGATCATCGCGACGAGATTCGCGATCCCGAAAATCTGCTCCCACATCGGCGCGCGCTCCCTTCAGCAAAATCCTGTTCAACGCGCGGCCCATGCGCCATAAACCGCGCCGACGGACTCACCAGTGTCTTATATGGCTAAGGCAGTCAAGCGAGCCCGCGACCGACGAGACAGGATGGACATGGCCGACGACCCCTTTGCGCTGTTCGACGACTGGTACAGGAAAGCGCGAGAAACCGAGATCAACGACAGCAATGCGATGGCGCTCGCCACCGCCGATCCCGAAGGCCATCCTTCGGTGCGCATGGTGCTGTTGAAAGGCCATGGGCCGGATGGGTTCATCTTCTACACCAATTACGAAGGCCGCAAGGGCGGCGAACTGCTCGCCAACCCGCATACCGCCCTGCTGTTCCACTGGAAGTCGCTGCGCCGCCAGATCCGCATCGAGGGGCCGGTGACGCCGGTCGACGATGCCACTGCCGATGCCTATTTCGCCACCCGCTCGCGCGATTCGCAGCTGGGGGCCTGGGCGTCGGACCAGTCGCGGCCGCTGCCCGAGCGGCGAATCTTCGAGCAACGCTTTGCCGAAGTGGAAAAGCTGTTTGCCGACAAGCCCGTGCCCCGGCCGCCGCACTGGTCTGGGTTCCGCGTCACCCCGCAGCGGATCGAGTTCTGGGAGGACCGCGATCACCGGCTGCACCATCGCCGTGTGTTCACCCGCACCGAGACCGGCTGGAATGAAGGCCTGCTTTACCCGTAAGGACGTTTGACATGACCGATCTGCCCGACACCTTGCCCTATTGCCATATCGACGCGTTTGCGGACCGTCCGTTCACCGGCAACCAGGCGGCGGTGATGCCGCTCGATGCCTGGCCCGACGATGCGGTGCTGCAGGCGATCGGCGAGGAGAACAATTTCGCTGAGACCGCCTTCATCGTTCCGGTCGAAAGCGGCGAGGCGGATTACGAACTGCGCTGGTTCACCCCTGCGGTGGAGGTCGCGATGTGCGGTCATGCGACGCTCGCTTCGGGCCATTATGTTTTCGAACAGGGCTTCGCGGGCGATACCGTACGCTTTCTCACACGCCAGGCAGGTGTGCTCAGCGTCAGCCGCGAGGGCGACATGCTGTCGCTGTCGCTGCCCGCACTGCCGCCCGAGTCGGTGGCCTTGCCCGACTGGACTGCGCTGCTGGGCGGCTTGCCGAGCGAATGCCATGTGCATGTCGGGCGCTACAACGTGCTGCTGTTCGATCATGCCGATGACGTTCTCGCGCTCGAGCCCGATTTCAAGGCGCTGGCGGCCCTGGGTGACCACCAGTTCATCTGCACCGCGCCTGGCAAGGACACCGATGTGCTCAGCCGCGTGTTCGTGCCCGGTGTCGGCATCGACGAGGATAGCGTGACCGGATCGTCGCATGCGGTGCTCACCCCGTTCTGGGCCGCGCGGCTGGGGCGCAGCAGCTTCACTGCCTATCAGGCAAGCCGACGCGGCGGGCAGCTTCACTGCACGCTGGAGGGCGACCGGGCGGTGCTGGCGGGCAAGTGCTTTACCGTCGTAACGGGTAGCTTCCGGCTGAAATAGGTCGCGTCGGCTTTCCCGTCGCGCACGTGGAAGGGCGAGGCGATCAGCCTGGCGTTTTCGCCTTGCTCGCCGCCTCCAGCGCGTCCCAGGTGCCCCAGTCGATCGCGCGGCCCGGATAGGCGACGCTGCGCAGCGGCCAGTCCTTCGCGATCCATTGCTGCACCCAGGCATAGAGTTTCGCATCGAAGCCCGCGTCATGTTCGGCCTTGGTCACCCATAAGGTGACCATTGCGTCATAACCGGGGACGGGGCTGGGATAGACATAGACACAGCCGCGCTCTCGCTTGCCGTCCGGGGTCAGCACTGCATAGGCGAAGGATTCGCGGCGCTGGAAACGGCCCTGCTCGGTCTGCATGTCCTTCATTGCATCGGCGTCTGAAATGTTCGGATGCGGCCAGGCGGTCGATCGCGTGAAAGTCTTCTGCAGATGCTCGATCGATGACATGTATGCTTCGAAATCGACCCTGACCAGATCGGGGCCGAGCGGAACCAGCTTGAAACCGGGGCCCTCGACCAGCGTGGGGACCTTGAACTCGGCTGGCACGAACGATGCGGCCTCGGCCCTTTGCGTGGCTGCATAGCCCGATCCGTCCTGCGCCAGCGCAGGCGCGGCGAACGCAAGCGGCAAGGCAGCGAATATTCGAAGCAAGGTCATCGGCAGTCCCCCTGAGATTCGGCTGGGGTCAGACTGACAGAAGCGGCGCGTCTGGCCTAGTCCCTCGGAAAGAGCGCCAGGATTCGTCCGAGCTGTTCCTTGACTGGATCGAGCTCATCATCCTGCGTCTTGCCGAGCCGAACGAGAGTGAGCTTTTGGCTGGGGCTGACGATGACGAACTGGCCGAGATGGCCCTGCGCGGCGAAGACATCGCCCGGCAGCAAATCCGGATAGAGCACCTTTTTCAGCCCGGCAGCGCGAGGCTTGTTGAGCCAGATATGTCCGCCATAGGCCGGATCGTTGGGCGAGCTGGTCAGCATGAAGTCGACCCAGCCGCGGGTGAGGAACTGGTTGCCCGCGATCGAGCCCTTGTTGCGCAGGAACTCGCCGAGCTTGGCCCAGTCGCGCGCATTGGCCTGGATGATCGATCCGCCGATCAGTGTGCCTGAGGCGTCGAATTCGGGCACCATCGAATTCATGCCCAGCGGCTCGATCAGCCGCCCGCGCATGTACTCGAGCATCGCGCGGCGGCGCGTGTCGGGGTCCTTGCTGTCGGTGAGCTGGCGGGTGATGATGTCGGACAGGATTACGCTGCTATTGGTCGAATATTCGAATTTCGACCCCGGCTCGGCCTCGAGCGGCTGACCCTCGGCATAGCGCACCATGTTGTCGCGCCCGTCGAGGAACAGCATCCGCACCTCATCCGATTCGTAGGGCGGATCGCCCGCTTCGGTATGCTGCAGGCCCGAGGACATGTGCAGCAAGTGCCTCAGGGTAATCGCGCCGCGCGGATCGCCGGGGCGCTGCCAGTCTGGCACCGGGGCAGGGGCATCGAGCGCCAGCCGTCCGTCGGCGACCATCAGCCCGACCAGCACAGCCGTCACGCTCTTGGCCATCGACCAGCTGATGAACCGGGTGTCGCGATCATAGCCGGGCGCGTAACGCTCGACGACGATTTCGCCGCCGCGCATGATCAGAAGCGCGCGGGTTTCGGCAAATTCGTCCTCGCTGAACAGCTTGTCGATCTCGGCATTCAGCGCGGCGGTGGGAACGCCGGGCACATCGGCGATCATCGTCTCGCCGCTGTCGGCCGCGCGGCCTTCGATCCCGTAAAGTCCGAAAGCGGTTGCGCCGAGAAGGCCGGTTGCGGCAAGGGCCAGAAGGATGCGGTGCTTCATGCCCGCCTCCATCAATCAGGCAGGGATCAATGGCAACTCGAAATATCAGTGCGATGCAGGGCGCTGGCGGCAGGCTCAAATGGATAGTGCTGGCGCTGGCGGTCATACTGGTTGCCGTGCTGGCCTGGCTCTGGCCCAGCCTGCGCGCCTATAGCCAGACAGGAGCCGCCTATTCCGCCCGTGTCGTGTGTTCTTGCCGCTATATCGGCGGACGCGAGCTTGGCGATTGCGAGAAGGACCTGGAGCCCGGCATGGAGGTGGTGAGCCTGAGCGAGGCAGCGGAGGAAAGGCGGATCGACGCGACGGTGCCGCTGATGGCATCGGAAAGCGCGGAATTTCGCGAAGGCTGGGGCTGCGTGCTGATGACGCCGAAGGAGCGCGAGGCCGCCCGTTGAGCGATCAGCCCTGATCGCGAATCTTTTCGTGATGGCGGATGACTTCGTCGATCACGAAGCGCAGGAACTTTTCCGAAAATTCGGGGTCCAGATCGGCATCGGCCGCGAGCCGCTTCATTCGCGCAATCTGTTCTTCCTCGCGGCCCGGATCTGCTGGCGGAAGATCGGTCTTCGCCTTGTATTCGCCCACCGCCTTGGTGATCTTGAACCGCTCGGCAAGCATGAAGATCAGTGCCGCATCGATATTGTCGATGCTCTGCCGAAAGGCTGCCAGAACCGGATCTTGCGCCATAACTCTCATGCCCTTGCCAGAATCGCGCATGCCTCTGTCATGACTGCGCTTTGCGCTTGCCTTAAGCCATGCGGATTGCCACATCGCAACCCATGACCGCGACTGTTCACCCGATTGGCCGCCCTGCGGGCGCACCTGCCACCGCTCCCAGCCTCGATCCCATCATGGCGCTCGTCGCTCAGGATCTGAATTCGGTAAACAGTGTCATTCTCGACAGGATGCAGTCGAAGATTCCTCTGATTCCGGAACTTGCCGGGCATCTGATCGCCGGTGGAGGCAAGCGGATGCGGCCGATGCTGACGCTCGCCTCTGCCCGGCTGCTCGACTATCCGGGCACCCGGCACCACAAGCTGGCCGCAGCTGTAGAGTTCATTCACACGGCCACGCTTCTGCACGATGACGTGGTCGACGGTTCGGACCTGCGCCGGGGCAAGAAGACTGCCAATCTGGTGTTCGGCAATCCGGCAACAGTCCTGGTGGGCGATTTCCTGTTCAGCCGCTCGTTCGAACTGATGGTGGAAGACGGCTCGCTCAAGGTGCTCAAGATCCTCTCGGGCGCATCGGCAATCATAGCCGAGGGCGAGGTCGATCAGCTGACCGCACAGCGTCAGATCGAGACCAGCGAGGAACGCTATCTTGCAATCATCGGCGCCAAGACCGCCGCACTGTTTGCCGCCGCCTGCCGCATAGCCGCAGTGGTGGCCGAGCGTGACGAGCAGGTCGAACTTGCGCTCGATGCCTATGGCCGCAATCTCGGCATAGCCTTCCAGCTGGTCGACGATGCCATCGACTATGTCTCTGACGAGGCAACGATGGGCAAGGGCGTGGGTGACGACTTCAGGGACGGCAAGGTGACGCTGCCCGTGATCCTCGCTTATGCGCACGGATCCCCGGACGAGCGCAAGTTCTGGGAGGCGGCGATCATCGGTCACCGCACGTCGGACGAGGATCTGGCACACGCAACCCAGCTGCTGCGCCAGCACAATGCGATCGACCTGACGCTGGATCGCGCCCGCCATTTCGGCCAGCGCGCTATTGATGCCATCGCAGGCTTTCCGGCAAGCAAGGCCAAGTCCGCACTGATAGAAACGGTCGAATTCGCCATCGCGCGAGGCTATTGAACGCGGCTGACCCGAATCGCCGGGGCAGCCCCGGCAGACAGAGATTCAGGTAATGACGGCTCTTCCAGCCACCTCCAGCCCCAGCAAGCCTGTCACGACGGGACTTGGCGTCGAAATTCGCGCGCTGCTGTTGCTCGCCGGGCCGCTGGTGCTCGGCAATCTGGCGCAGATGGCGATCCATACGACCGAAGTCATCATTCTCGGCCGATATGACGTTCAGGCGCTGGCGGCGGCGGCGCTCGCGGTGAACCTCTATTTTGCCTGCGGCACCTTCGGCATGGGGCTGATGACCGCAGCCTCGCCGATGATCGCGGCCGAGCGCGGGCGGCGCAAGCATTCGGTACGCGATATCCGGCGCACGGTGCGTCAGGGCATGTGGGTCGCATTGACGGTATGCCTGCCCATATGGGCGGTGCTGTGGAACGCCGAACAGCTGTTCCTGCTGATGGGGCAGCAGCCGGACCTCGCACGCGATGCCGGGCAGTTCATGCGCATTGCGATGTGGGGCCTGCTGCCCTGGCTGCTGCAGTTCGTGCTGCGCATGTATGTCTCTGCGCTCGAGCGGCCGATCTGGGGCGTGTTCGTAACGCTGTGCGGCGTCGCGATGAACCTAGTCGCCTGCTGGGCGCTGGTGTTCGGCAATCTCGGCTTTCCCGAACTGGGCCTGCAGGGCGCGGCGATCGCGAATCTGATCGCCAATTGTACCCTGTTTGCCGTCATGGCGCTGGTCGTGACACAGGTGCGCGCTTTCCGCCGCTATCGGTTGTTCGGGCGTTTCTGGGTGGCCGATTGGGGGCGCTACCGGGCATTGTTCAAGCTGGGCCTGCCGATTGCGGTGACCTTTGCCTTCGAGGTTGCGATCTTCAGTTCGGCTGCGTTTCTGATGGGCCTGATCAGCCGCGATTCGCTGGCCGCCCATGCCGTCGCGATCCAGATCGCCTCGTTCGCCTTCATGGTGCCCTTCAGCCTGTCCCAGGCCGCCACGGTGCGGGTCGGCTTGCACCATGGCGCGCGCGATGCTCAAGCCGCGGCGCGCGCGGGATGGGCGGCCTTGGGGCTGGGCGTGCTCGCGGCGTGTCTGATGTCGGCCATCATGGCGCTGATTCCCGGCGCGCTGGTCGGATTGTTCATCGATCCTGCCGATGCGAGCGCCGCCTCTGCTTTCGCACTAGCGCTGAGCTTCCTGCTGGTCGCCGCGATCTTCCAGCTGGTCGATGCGGTGCAGGCAGTCGGAGCAGGGGTACTGCGCGGGCTGCAGGACACGCGCTGGCCGATGCTGTTTGCGGCCTTCGGTTACTGGGTGGTCGGCATGGGCACCGCCTGGTTCTTCGCCTTCCGCCTCGGCTGGGACGGCGTCGGCGTGTGGATCGGGCTGGCGGCGGGGCTGGCGGTCGTGTCCGTGCTCATGGTCGGTCGCTGGGCGCTGCGCGAGCGGTTCGGGCTGGGGTTATACGCCTGAACAGTCATGAGATTTGCGTTTGTCCCGAGCGAAGTCGAGGGACCTGATCGCAAACGTTGGCGCGTACGTCCCTCGACTTCGCTCGGGACAAGCGGATAGGGGAATCATCTATGGCCATCCTCCCCATCGATTCCGTGCTGCCCGATCTGCTGGAGGTGCTGAGCAACCGCTCCAACGCTGTGCTCGTCGCACCCCCCGGCGCGGGCAAGACCACCACGGTCGCCCCCGCGCTGCTCGATCAGCCCTGGTGTGCTGGCCAGGTATTGCTGCTCTCGCCCCGCCGCTTGGCCGCGCGCGCTGCTGCCGAGCGCATGGCCGAGCTGGCAGGCGAGCCCGTGGGACAGACCATCGGCTATTCGACCCGCATGGACAGCAGGGCGAGTGCCGCGACCCGCGTGCTGGTGCTGACCGAGGGGATATTCGTCAACCGCATCCAGGCCGATCCGGAGCTGGCAGGTGTTTCCGCCGTGCTGTTCGACGAGGTACATGAACGCAGCCTCGACAGCGATTTCGGGCTGGCATTGGCGCTCGAGGCGCAGGCAGCCTTTCGGCCCGATCTGCGGCTGCTCGCCATGTCCGCGACGCTCGATGGGGCGCGTTTTGCCGCGTTGATGCAGGGAGCCCCGGTAATCGAGAGCGAAGGCCGCTCGCACCCGCTCGAATTGCGCTATCTGGGGCGGCGCGGCGAGCAGCGGATCGAGGAGGGCATGGCCCAGGCGATCCGCACCGCGCTGCGCGACGAGGCCGAAGGTGATGTGCTGGCGTTTCTGCCCGGCGTCGCGGAGATTGCGCGGACAGAGGAGCGGTTGGCCAATCTCGGCGATGGCATCGCGGTGCTGCCGCTGCATGGCACGCTGACCCCGGTGGAGCAGCGCGCTGCCATCCGCCGCGATCCGCAAGGCCGGCGCAAGATCATTCTCGCGACCAGCATTGCCGAAACCAGTCTGACCATCGACGGTGTCCGCATCGTCGTCGATAGCGGGCTCGCGCGTCGGGCGCGTTACGATCCGATGGCTGCGACCACCCGGCTGGTTACCGAACGCGCGAGTCAGGCCGCGGCGATCCAGCGCGCAGGGCGCGCCGCGCGGCAGCGGCCGGGCGTTGCCTATCGCCTTTGGGAGGAAGCGGCGACCGGGGGGCTGCCACCGTTCGATCCGCCGGAAATTCTCGACAGCGATCTGGCTCCTCTGGTTCTGCAATGCGCTGCCTGGGGGGAAAGCGACCCCGCCCGGTTGAACTGGCTCGATCCGCCGCCCGCACCTCTGCTGGCTGAGTCGCGCAAGCGGCTGCAAGCCTTGGGTGCAGTCGATGCAGGCGGTGCAATCACGCCGCTGGGACGATCGATTGCCGCGCTGCCGCTGCCGCCGCATCTCGCTGCGATGCTGCTCAAGGGTGCGGAGGCAGGGTGCGCGCTGCTGGCGGCGGAGATCGCGTTGCTTTTGCAGGAGCGCGGCCTGGGCGGCCAAGGCGATGATCTCGACACGCGCCTGACGCGCTGGCGCAGCGATCGGGGCGAGCGCGCAACCAAGTCGCGCAAGCTCGCCGAACGCTGGGCGAAGCTCGCTGAGCGGCAGGCTGGGGGAGGTCAAGCGCGCGACATGCTACCTGCCGTTCTGCTCGCCTTTGCCTATCCCGACCGCGTAGCCAGGCGCCGCGATGCTTCGGGTGAAACCTGGGCGAGCGCGGGCGGGCGCAGTTTCCGGCTCGATCCGGCCTCGCCATTGATCACCGCAGGGTGGCTGGCGATCGGCGAGGTTCAGGGCAAGGCGGCAGACGCACGTATCCTCAGCGCCTTTGCGCTCGACGCGGCCGATGTCGACACGCATCTGGCGCAGCGCATGGAGCGGGTCAGTCGCTGCGATTTCGTGGCCGATGGACGACGGGTGGAGTCGCGGCTGGAGCGGCGGCTGGGCGCGATCCGGCTCGCGAGCGCGCCCGATCCCGCGCCCGACGCCGGGGCGGTGCTGGCCGCGCTGCTGCAGGGCGTGCGCGATCACGGGCTCGGTTTGCTCGACTGGGGCGACAAGGCGCTCGCCCTGCGTCAGCGTGCGGCGTTTGCCGGCGTGGACAGGCTGGATGACGAGCGATTGCTGGAGACGCTCGAAGAGTGGCTCGCGCCGCTGCTGGTGGGCAAGCGGGCGCTGGGCAGCGTCAGCGCCGGCGATCTTCACAATGCGCTGGAGGGGCTGGCCGGATGGGATGCGATGCAGACGATCGAGCGGATTGCGCCCGCCGAGTTTGCCAGCCCCGCCGGTACACGCCACGCTATAGATTACGCCGCGAGTGCCGGACCGACGGTCGAACTTCGGGTGCAGGCGCTCTATGGGCTGGACGCGCATCCGACCGTCGGACGGGATCGCATCCCGCTGGTCCTTTCGCTGACCTCGCCCGCCGAACGCCCGATCCAGACGACACGCGATCTGCCCGGCTTCTGGCGCGGCAGCTGGCGCGATGTCGCCAAGGACATGCGCGGTCGCTATCCCCGCCATCACTGGCCCGATACGCCCTGGGAAGCGGTTGCGAGCCTCGCGACCAAGAAGCGGCAGGGGATTTGAGACAGGCGGGGCATAAAGAATTGCTTATGGCCGCTCAGCCTGAGCCTGTCGAAGGCCCCGCTATTTGGCTGGCGTAGGCGCGGGCCCTTCGACAAGCTCAGGGTGAGCGGAGGTGGTTATGGGGTTGTGCAACGGTCAAGGCATTTCATGCGACACCGCCCTTGACCCGCAGCCCCGCGCTGTAGCAAAGGCGCGAGCATCACATATTCCCGGGACGGAAACACATCAATGGCCGCACGAATCTATCAGCGCCCCAAGAACGCGATGCAGTCGGGCCGCGCGCTTACCGATCTGTGGGTGCTCGAATTCGAACCCGCCGAAGCCAAGAAACCCGATCCGCTGACCGGATGGGCAGGATCGGGCGACACCCAGCAGCAGGTCGTGCTGAAATTCCCTGATCTGGAGGCAGCCAAGGCCTATGCCGAGAAGTACGGCATCACCGTGCGTATCGAACAGACACCTCCGCGCCGCCTGAAGATCCAGGCCTATGCCGATAATTTTCGCTGATTTTCTCTGATCGACGGGTGGCGGCGCTCAGCCCGCCATGGCGTCGATTGCCCCTTGCAGAATGAACGCTGCTGCCGCGCTGTCGACTCGCTCGGCGCGTTTGGCGCGGCTGATGTCAGCATCGATCATGGCGCGCTCCACCGCCTGGGTTGACCAGCGCTCATCCCAGAGCAGGATCGGCAATCCCAGCACCGCGATGTTGCGGGCGAAGGCGCGCGTGCTCTGTGTGCGCGGGCTGTCCGTCCCATCCATGTTGAGCGGCAGGCCGATGACCAGCCCTCGAATCTCCTGATCGCGCACCAACTGCTCGATCGCTGCCTTGTCCGCGCCGAATTTGGTGCGCTTGATCGTCTTGGCGGCGGTCGCAAAGCTCCATCCGGCGTCGCAGAATGCGGTGCCGATGGTCTTGCTGCCGACATCCAGGCCCATCAGCCGCCCGCCCTGAGGCAGGGCGGCGCGGAAGTCTGTCGCGTGCGTCGTGATCACTTGTCCAGAAATGCCTTCACCCTCCGCTCCGCATCTGCGCGAAGGTTGGCCCAGAACAGCGGATAGTCATAAACGTGATAATTGTTGCCCGGCAGGACATAGGGGCCGAGCTGCGGCTCGCCGCCGAGCAGCAGAAGCCCGCGATCGTCGCATGTCGCGCCGACAAGCGCCGGGGTGATGACACCGTCGGTCAGCTCTTCATTGGGCACCAGCGTGCCGAGATTTGCATCGGCGGCAGCTTCATCGCCCAGCACACCGGTGATGGGGTTGACGCACAGCATCGGGCTCTGGCCGCGCAACTCGCCGCTGAACCCGACGCTGGCGGCATAGGCGTTAAGCAGCAACTGCGGTTCGGCGGGTTCGCCAAAACTCTGGAAGCCTAGCATGCAGCCTGCCTGATCGGGGTCGGTGCACGGCGGCAGGCCCAGCGCGAGCAGATCCGTGGTCAGCGAGACCGGCCAGCCGATGACATAGGCCGCAACAATCCGGTCGGCGAGCGGACGGGTGACGACGCGCTGGCGCATCAGCGTGGTAAGGTGCAGTCCGCCCTGGCTGTGCCCGGCGATGATGATCGGCATGTCCTCGGGTATTTCGGCGATGAACTCGTCAAACGCTGCAAGCACGTCCGAATAGGCGGCATCGAACGCCATCTGCGCTTCGGGTTGGGTCGTCAGGAACGCGCCGATCGCGGCCTGGCGATAGCGCGGTGCCCAGATTTCGCCCACGCCATTGAACACGCTGGCCTGGCTGCGCAGGAAGATGCGCGCGCGATCCTGCGATTCCTGGTCGTCGAGTGGCGCGTTCCACAGCGCGCGCTTCATGTACGAGGTGGGGTGGATATAGAACACCGCGACTTTGGGCGTCCTGGTCACCTCGACGCCTTCGGGGGTCCAGAGCGAAGGGTCGGTCTCGCCGGTCATCCCCGGCCGCGAGAACCACATTTTCGGATCGGCATAGGCGCTGGTCTCGACCGCCTCGGGTTTCACGAACTCGGCCGAGGGCACGAAGGCAGCAGCAAAAATCTGCTGCGGAAACAGGCGGTAGGCCGCGAAAGCTGCGACGATCAGAAAGATGATCGTCGCAATCAGGTACAGGAACTTGCGGGCCAAGACAGTCTCCGGTGGCGGGGCGGGCGCGTGGCGGGCACACGATCCTTCGGGGCGCATATAGAAATCGATTACGGTTACTGCCAGCAAAGTGTTGCCCCGGAACCTCACTGGAAACGCCGCTATTGCGCAAATGCAGCATTTGCCCGCTTGATGGCCGCGCGGGCCGGTGCTAGCCGCTTGGTTCATGTCTGTAGATAGCAAAACCGTCAAGAAGATCGCCAGCCTGGCGCGGATCGCGATGACCGACGCCGAGGTCGAAGCCATGGTGCCGGAATTCAACGGCATATTGGGCTGGGTGGAGCAATTGGGCGAGGTCGATGTCACCGGCGTCGAACCGATGACCGCTGTCATTCCCAACAGCCTGCGCCTGCGCGAGGATGTCGTCACCGACGGCAATATCCGCGATCATGTGCTGGCCAATGCGCCCGCAGCCGAACACGGCTTTTTCGGCGTTCCGAAGGTGATCGAATAACCATGACCGACCTTACCGATCTCGGCGTTGCCGATATCCGCAACGGCGTGCGCGCCGGAACCTTCAGCGCGCGCGAAGTCGCGACCGCGTTCAATGCCAATGTCGCCGAGGCCAAGGCGCTCAACGCGTTCCTGATCGACACGCCCGAACACGCCCTGGCGGCGGCGGACGCGATCGACGCGAAGCGCGCGGCGGGCGAGGAACTGCCGATCATGGCGGGCGTGCCGATCGGCATGAAGGACCTGTTCTGCACCGTGGGCGTCGAGGCGCGCGCGGCGAGCGAGATCCTGAACGGCTTCAAGCCCACCTATGAGTCCACCGTCAGCCAGAAGCTGTGGGACGCAGGCTGCGGCATGCTGGGCAAGCTCAACATGGACCAGTTCGCCATGGGATCGTCGAACGAGACCAGCGCCTTTGGCAATGTCATCTCGCCCTGGCGGCGCAACGATGGCGGCAACGCTCCGCTCGCCCCCGGCGGCTCGTCGGGCGGCAGCTCGGCGGCGATTTCCGCACGGCTGTGCCCGGCGGCGACCGGCACCGATACCGGCGGTTCGATCCGCCAGCCTGCCGCGTTCACCGGTATCAGCGGCATCAAGCCGACCTATGGCCGCTGCTCGCGCTGGGGCGTGATCGCTTTTGCCTCGTCGCTCGATCAGGCGGGCCCGATGGCGCGCGACGTGCGCGACTGCGCGATCATGCTCGAGGCGATGAGCGGCTTCGACCCCAAGGACTCGACCTCGCTCGACCTGCCAGTGCCCAATTGGGAAGCCGGATTGTCGAGCAATCTCAAAGGTAAGCGCGTCGGTATTCCGAAGGAATATCGCATGGACGGCATGAATGCCGAGATTGCCGCGATCTGGGACAAGGGTGCCGAATGGCTGCGTGACGCTGGTGCGGAGATTGTCGAGGTGTCGCTGCCGCACACCCGCTATGCGCTGCCCGCGTACTACATCATCGCGCCGGCGGAAGCCTCGTCCAACCTCGCGCGCTATGACGGCGTGCGCTATGGCCAGCGCAACCTGCCCGATGGCGCAGGCCTGCAGGACATGTATGCCGCGACGCGCGCTGCCGGTTTCGGGCCGGAGGTCAAGCGCCGCATCATGATCGGCACCTATGTGCTTTCCGCCGGCTTCTACGACGCCTATTATACCCAGGCACAGAAGGTCCGCGCGCTGATCGCGCGCGATTTCGCGCAGGTCTGGGAACATTGCGACGTGCTGCTCGCGCCCACCGCGCCGAGCGCCGCATTCGGTCTCGGCGAGAACAGCGACGATCCGATTGCGATGTACCTGAACGACGTGTTCGCCGTCCCGGCCTCGCTGGCGGGGCTTCCCGCCATGTCGGTGCCCGGCGGTCTCGACAGCCAGGGGCTGCCGCTCGGCCTGCAGATCATCGGCAAGCCGCTCGACGAGCAGGGGGTGCTGAACGCAGGCCTCGCGATCGAGGAGCGGGCAGGGTTTACGGCGCGTCCGGGCAAGTGGTGGTAACAATGACCGAATCAACCTATCGTATCCAGGGTGCCACCGGTGAGTGGGAGGTCGTGATCGGCCTTGAGGTGCACGCGCAGGTCACCAGCAACGCCAAGCTGTTCTCAGGCGCCGCGACCGCGTTCGGTGCGGAGCCCAATGCGCAGGTGAGCCTTGTCGATGCCGCGATGCCGGGCATGCTGCCCGTGCCGAACAAGGAGTGCATCCGCCAGGCGGTGCGCACCGGCATGGCGATCGGCGCGCAGATCAACCGCTGGTCGCGCTTCGATCGCAAGAACTATTTCTATGCCGATCTGCCGCAGGGCTATCAGATCAGCCAGCTCTATCACCCGCTGGTGGGCGAGGGCGCAGTCGAGATCAGTCTCGACGAAAAGAACCCCGACGCCCAGACCAAGACGATCGGTATCGAGCGCATCCATGTTGAACAGGATGCCGGCAAGCTGATGCACGACCAGCACCCGACGATGAGCTATGTCGACCTGAACCGCTCGGGCGTGGCGCTGATGGAAATCGTCTCGCGCCCCGATATGCGCTCGCCGGCGGAAGCAGGCGCGTATCTCAAGAAGCTGCGCACGATCCTGCGCTATGTCGGCAGCTGCGACGGAAACATGGAAGAGGGCTCGATGCGCGCCGACGTCAACGTCTCGGTGCGCAAGCCTGGCGACGAATTCGGCACGCGGACCGAGACGAAGAACGTCAATTCGGTGCGCTATGTGATGGCGGCGATCGAGCACGAGGCCAACCGCCAGGTCGACGTGCTCGAAAGCGGCGGCACGATCGTCCAGGAAACCCGGCTCTATGATCCGGACAGGAACGAGACCCGCTCGATGCGCTCGAAGGAAGATGCGCACGATTATCGCTATTTTCCCGATCCGGACCTGCTGCCGCTCGAACTCGACGATGCGTTTCTCGACGAGTGCAAGGCCTCGCTGCCAGAACTGCCTGACGCCAAGCGCAAGCGCTACGAGACCGAGCTCGGGTTGTCCGCCTATAATGCCGCGGTGCTGACCGCCGAGGCTGAGACCGCGCGCTGGTTTGAAGGGCTGCTCGCCGAATGCGCCAAGGCGCAGGGCAAGCCGGAGGCCGAAGTCGCCAAGGCCGCGGCGAACTGGCTGCTGTCCGAACTCTACGGCGCGCTCAACCGGCTTGGCAAGACGATCGACGACAGCCCGGTCAGCCAGGCGGCGGGCGCTGAACTGATCGCTCTGGTCGCCGATGGCACGATTTCGGGGACGATTGCGAAGCAGGTTTTCGAAATCATGCTCGAAACCGGCGAGCCGGCAGGCAAGATCGTGGAGGAGCGGGGCCTCAAGCAGACCTCGGATACCGGCGCTATCGATGCCGCGATCGCCAAGGTGCTTGCTGACAATGCCGACAAGGTAGAGCAGTACAAGGGCGGCAAGGAAGCCCTGTTCGGTTTCTTCGTCGGCCAGACGATGAAGGCGATGCAGGGCAAGGGCAATCCGCAGCTGGTCAACGCGCAGCTCAAGAAGGCCCTTTCGGAATGAAGCTCTGGCTGGCGCTGATTGCGGCAGTTCTCGCTGCATTCGCGCCAGCGCTGGCCCAGGATGCACCAGCGGCCGAAGCTGTACGTGCGCTGCCGATGGTGGACATCTCGACCGATGTCGGGACCTTCACCGTCGAGGTGGACACCCGCCGCGCACCGATCACCGGCAACAACTTCCTGGCCTATGTCGACAAGAAGATGCTCGATGGGGTCTTCTTCTATCGCGTGGTCAAGGCTGCTGAAAATTACGGTTTCCTGCAGTTCGGCGGGCTTGGCGAGGCGAAGCGGGTATTGCCGCCCATAGCGCATGAGCCCACCAGCCAGACGGGGCTCAGCCACAAGGATGGCTATCTGTCCGTGGCGCGATTCGAGCCGGGTTCGGCCCGCGGTGAATTCACGATCATGCTTGGCGACCAGACCTGGCTCGACGCCAATCCAGCGGGCCTGGGTGACAATCTGGGCTATGCCGCCTTCGCCCGGGTGGTAAAGGGACGCGAAGTGCTGACGCGCATTCTCGACACCCCTGTCGATCCTGCGAAGACGGTTGGCGGATCGTTTGCTGGCGAAATGCCGGGCCATCCCATTCGCCTGATCAGCGCTCGCCGCATCGTCGCTCCATAATGACACAGGCGATGTAAATTCTGCGGCAGCATCTTCAGCATTACTCTCGATTAACGTTTTTGCGCCATCACGCTGGTTGAATTCCTTGCAACACGGCTTGCCCGGCCCGTTGCAACGGGGGCAAATCCAGGGGGCAGGCGGGCGGATGCTGCAGCATATAAGGCCAGAACGGGTAGAATTGGGGATGTTTGTCCACGGCTTTGTCGGCTCGTGGTTCGATCACCCGTTCTGGCGCAAGAAATTCCTGCTCGAAAGCGAGGATGACCTGCTCAAGATCCGCCAGAGCCGGGTCGAGGCCGTCATTGTCGATGACGAGCGCGGGGCCATGCCGCGACCAGTGCCCGCCGCATCCACCGTGTCGCTGGCTGCCGAGCACGAACCTGTTCGGCGACTGGCGACCCAGCCTAACCCGATCGCAACGCGTTACACGCCGCCATCGGTCGCCGCCAAGAATACGGGCTTCAAGCAGGAAGCCAAGCGCGCAGCCAGGATCGTCGAGAAATCCAAGAAGCAGGTCGGCGCCATGTTCGAGGCGGCGCGCATGGGCCAGGCGATCAAGGTCAAGGACGTCGCGCCGCTGATCGATGAAATTCGCGAGTCGGTCGAACGCAACAACAAGGCGCTGACCAACCTCGTCCGGCTCAAGAGCAAGGACGAGTATACCTACATGCATTCGGTCGCGGTTTGCGCGCTGATGATCAACATGGCGCGCAAGCTGGACCTGGACGACGCCACGATCCGCAACATGGGAATGGCCGGGCTGCTGCACGATCTTGGCAAGATGGCCGTGCCGCAGATGATCCTCGACAAGACTGGCCGGCTGACCGAGGAGGAATTCTCGACCATCCGCACGCACCCCGAACGGGGACATGCGCTGATCGGCGACAATCCGGAAATCCCCGATGTGGCGCGCGATGTGTGCCTGCATCATCACGAGAAGATCGATGGCACCGGCTATCCCTTTGGTCTGGCGGGGGACGAGATCAGCATGGCGGCCCGGATGGGGGCAATCTGCGATGTCTATGATGCGGTGACATCGAACCGGCCTTACAAGAACCCTTGGACTCCGTGCATGGCGCTGGGCCGGATGGGGCAGTGGCAGGGCCATTTCGACGAGCGGCTGATGGGCGTGTTCATCAATTCGATGGGTCTCTACCCCGCAGGAGGCCTGGTGCGGCTGAACGATCACCGTCTTGCGCTGATCGTCGACAACTGCCCTGAGGAACTGATGGCCACACGCGTCCTGCCTTTCTATTGCACGTCGCGGATGGTAGAGATCAAGCCGCAGGAACTGATCGTGGTTCCGGACAAGGGACCGCAGATCCTGGGCATCGAGCGTCCCGATTTCTGGCACTTTGATGATTGGGCCGGCTTGCGCCAGGCAGTACTCGCCAAGGCGCAAGGACTCTCCGCAGCGGCTTGACCCCGCGTGCAATCGCGGCTAAGGGCCGCGCTTCGATCGGCGGAGCCCATGGGTCTAATCGATCGAAACCAAGCAGAACACTGGCGCAAGGTGCGGGTGGGCAACAGGCGGAGCCTCCACCATATCTGCGTGCGACACCATCGCATGCAGGTCACGTATCGGGCGGCAGAGTAACCTCACTCTACCAATCAGGTGAAGAGAAACATGCCAACGATCAACCAGCTGGTCCGCAAGGGCCGGGTGCCCCAGAAGGCGAAGTCCAAGGTGCCCGCAATGGATGCAAACCCGCAGAAGCGTGGCGTTTGCACCCGCGTCTACACGACGACCCCGAAAAAGCCGAACTCGGCGCTGCGCAAGGTGGCCAAGGTCCGTCTGACCAACAGCCGCGAAGTCATCACCTACATTCCGGGTGAAGGCCACAACCTGCAGGAGCACTCGGTCGTGCTCATCCGCGGCGGCCGTGTGCGCGACCTTCCCGGTGTGCGCTATCACGTGCTGCGCGGCGTCCTCGATACCCAGGGTGTCAAGGACCGCAAGCAGAGCCGTTCGAAGTACGGCGCCAAGCGTCCCAAGTGATCCTCACGGGGTGAGGATCGTCCCGAGAGGATCGTCAAAGGCGATCTTGTCCGGGATCCATTTCTCCCCCGCTTGAAGCTCAGGCTTTTTTCAGGAGTTACCTATGTCTCGTCGTCGTCGCCCAGAAAAGCGCGTCATCCTGCCCGATCCCAAGTTCGGTGATCTGACGCTCTCGAAGTTCATGAACAACCTGATGCTGGACGGAAAGAAGTCCGTCGCCGAACGCATCGTCTATGGTGCACTGGAAACCATGCAGACCAAGGCCAAGGCCGACCCGCTGCCGATGTTTCACGATGCGCTGAACAATGTGAAGCCCGGCATCGAAGTGCGCAGCCGCCGCGTCGGTGGTGCGACCTATCAGGTCCCCGTCGAAGTGCGTCCGGAGCGCGCCCAGGCTCTCGCCATCCGTTGGCTGATCTCGGCTGCGCGCAACCGCAGCGAAACCACGATGGCCGCGCGTCTGTCGGGCGAACTGCTCGACGCTGCCAACAATCGGGGCAATGCGGTCAAGAAGCGTGAGGACACGCACCGCATGGCCGAAGCGAACCGTGCTTTCTCGCACTATCGCTGGTAATCTCGGTCCTCTCCCGGCAACGGGAGGGGCCGCAACACCTTCGTGTTGCAGGGAAGGGGAGGGCGCACCATATAGGCCGCGCCACCCCCTTTTCGCTTGAGGGACAGGTCCTTGCCTGTCCCGCTGGAAATGCCCTTTCCGTGATGGGAGAGGGATCAGGCTGCATCCCGTCATGAGCCAATTCGCGCTGGTCAAAGCGCCGGGGCTTCATTATAGGGCGCGGCAAATTACGCCCCCAAATCTTGGAGTTTGAGATCATGGCACGCAGCCATCCCCTGGAGAAGTACCGCAATATCGGCATTATGGCCCATATCGATGCGGGCAAGACCACCACGACCGAGCGGATTCTTTACTATACCGGCAAGTCGTACAAGATCGGCGAAGTGCATGACGGCGCTGCGACCATGGACTGGATGGAGCAGGAGCAGGAGCGTGGCATCACGATCACCTCGGCGGCGACCACCTGCTTCTGGAACGATCACCGCATCAACATCATCGACACCCCGGGCCACGTGGACTTCACCATCGAAGTCGAGCGTTCGCTCCGCGTGCTCGACGGCGCGGTCGCCTGTTTTGACGGCGTGGCCGGTGTGGAGCCGCAGTCTGAAACCGTGTGGCGCCAGGCGGAGAAGTACAAGGTTCCGCGCATGTGCTTCGTCAACAAGCTGGACCGTACCGGTGCAAGCTTCGAGCGCTGCGTCGACATGATCCGCGACCGTCTGGGCGCGCGTCCGCTGGTGCTCTATCTCCCGATCGGCATCGAAAGCTCGTTCATCGGCCTGGTCGACCTGGTGCACAACCGTGCCATCGTCTGGCAGAACGAAGCGCTGGGCGCGAAGTTCGATTATACCGACATTCCTGATGATCTGAAGGATGCCGCCGAGGCTGCGCGCGCCGAGCTGATCGAAACCGTCGTCGAGCAGGACGATGCGGTGATGGAACAGTATCTCGAAGGCAACGAGCCCGACGCCGACACCATCAAGAAGCTGATCCGCAAGGGCACGCTGAACTTCTCGTTCGTCCCCGTGCTGTGCGGTTCGGCGTTCAAGAACAAGGGCGTTCAGCCGCTGCTCGACGCGGTTGTCGACTATCTGCCTTCGCCGCTCGACATTCCCGATGTGGAGGGCGTCAAGCTCGACGGCGAAACCAAGGATACCCGTCCGCCGGCCGACGATGCGCCGTTCAGCGCACTGGCGTTCAAGATCATGAACGACCCGTTCGTCGGAACGCTGACCTTTGCCCGCATCTATTCGGGCAAGCTGGAAGCCGGTACTTCGGTGACCAACTCGGTCAAGGACAAGAAGGAAAAGGTTGGCCGCATGCTGCTGATGCATGCCAACAGCCGCGAAGACATCCAGGAAGCCTATGCCGGTGACATCGTCGCTCTGGCGGGTCTGAAGGAAACCACCACCGGGGACACGCTCTGCGCTTCGAACGCGCCGATCATCCTCGAGCGCATGGAATTCCCCGAGCCCGTGATCGAGCTCTCGGTCGAACCCAAGACCAAGGCCGACCAGGAGAAAATGGGCGTGGCGCTCAACCGCCTTGCTCGTGAAGACCCGTCGTTCCGCGTGTCGTCGGATGCCGAAAGCGGCCAGACGATCATCAAGGGCATGGGTGAACTTCACCTGGAAATCCTGGTCGATCGAATGAAGCGCGAGTTCAAGGTGGAAGCGAACGTGGGTGCACCGCAGGTGGCGTATCGCGAATATCTCGCCAAGCCCGTGGACATCGACTACACTCACAAGAAGCAGTCGGGTGGTTCGGGTCAGTTCGGCCGCGTCAAGTTCAAGCTGACGCCGGGCGAGCGCGGATCGGGCATCACCTTTGTCGACTCGGTCAAGGGCGGTAACATTCCGAAGGAATATATCCCCGCAGTCGAGAAGGGCATGCGCGAGACGGCGGCTTCGGGCTCGCTTGTCGGCTTCCCGATCATCGACTTCGAGATCGACCTGTATGACGGCGCGTATCATGACGTCGACTCCTCGGCGCTGGCGTTCGAAATCGCTGGCCGTGCCGCCATGCGCGAAGCTGCGCAGAAGGCCGGCATCAAGCTGCTCGAGCCGATCATGAAGGTCGAGGTGGTGACGCCGGAGGATTATCTGGGCGACGTCATCGGCGACTTGAACAGCCGTCGTGGCCAGATCCAGGGCACCGACACGCGCGGCAACGCGCAGGCGGTGGAAGCGATCGTGCCGCTCGCAAACATGTTCGGATACGTGAACCAGCTGCGTTCCTTCACCCAGGGACGTGCGCAGTACACGATGCAGTTCTCTCACTATGACGAGGTTCCGGCGAATGTCGCGGCCGAGGTCAAGGAGAAGCTGGCATAAGCCGGGCATAATCGCTATAGGCGCTCGACCTTAGCCCGCCGAATCGCGCTGACCGGCGCGTCGGGCTTTCATTAGGGTGTTGACAGTTTTGGGCAGTCCGGCCAGAGCGCGGCGCGGACTATCCCACAGATAGTAAAGAACGAAGGTAGGAAAAAATGGCCAAGGCTAAATTTGAGCGGACCAAGCCGCACTGCAATATCGGTACCATCGGTCACGTCGACCATGGCAAGACCACGCTAACCGCAGCCATCACCAAGGTGCTCGCTGAAACCGGCGGCGCGACCTTCACCGACTATGCGAACATCGACAAGGCTCCCGAAGAGCGCGAGCGCGGCATCACCATTTCGACCGCACACGTCGAATATGAAACCGATGCCCGTCACTATGCGCACGTCGACTGCCCGGGTCACGCTGACTATGTGAAGAACATGATCACCGGTGCCGCCCAGATGGACGGCGCGATCCTGGTGGTGAACGCTGCTGACGGCCCGATGCCGCAGACCCGCGAGCACATCCTGCTCGCCCGTCAGGTCGGCGTGCCCGCGCTGGTCGTGTACATGAACAAGGTCGACCAGGTTGACGACGAGGAAATCCTCGAGCTCGTCGAACTCGAAGTTCGCGAACTGCTGAGCTCGTATGATTTCCCCGGCGACGATATTCCGATCGTCAAGGGTTCGGCTCTGGCCGCTCTCGAAGGCCGCGACGACAATATCGGCAAGGACTCGATCAACGCGCTGATGGCTGCTGTTGACTCGTACATCCCGCAGCCGGCTCGCCCCGTCGACAAGCCGTTCCTGATGCCCGTGGAAGACGTGTTCTCGATCTCGGGTCGTGGTACCGTTGTGACCGGCCGCGTCGAAACCGGCATCGTCAAGGTTGGTGAAGAAGTCGAAATCGTCGGCCTCAAGGACACCCGCAAGACCGTCGTCACCGGCGTCGAAATGTTCCGCAAGCTGCTCGACCAGGGCGAAGCTGGCGACAACATCGGTGCACTGGTTCGCGGCGTTGCTCGTGAAGAAGTCGAGCGTGGTCAGGTTCTCTGCAAGCCCGGTTCGGTTACGCCGCACACCGAGTTCAACGCAGAAGTCTACGTGCTGTCGAAGGACGAGGGTGGCCGTCACACGCCGTTCTTCGCCAACTATCGTCCGCAGTTCTACTTCCGCACGACCGACGTGACCGGCGAAGTGATCCTGCCCGAGGGCACCGAAATGGTGATGCCGGGCGACAACGTCACGATCGGCGTCAAGCTGATCGCTCCGATCGCGATGGATCCGGGTCTGCGCTTCGCAATTCGCGAAGGTGGCCGTACCGTCGGTTCGGGGGTTGTCAGCACGATCACCAAGTAATATAGGGCCATCTCCCGGACGGATCTGATTCGTCCGGGAGATGGAATTTTTATAGGCCGCCCCGGCGTTCGGTCCCTCCAGGGATCAACGGGTTTCTGGGGCGGTTTGTTTTTCGCTCTTTCGCATCGGTAAAGTGGTAATGGAAACGCAGAATATCCGTATTCGCCTCAAGGCATTTGATCATCGCGTGCTCGATCAGGCGACCGGCGACATCGCCGATACCGCCCGTCGCACCGGCGCTCTCATTCGTGGTCCCATTCCGCTGCCGACGCGCATCGAGAAGTTTACCGTGAACCGCGGCCCGCATGTCGACAAGAAGTCGCGCGAGCAGTTCGAGGTGCGCACCTACAAGCGTCTGCTGGATATCGTCCAGCCGACCCCGGCCACTGTCGATGCTCTGATGAAGCTCGAACTGGCCGCTGGCGTCAATGTCGAGATCAAGCTGGCCTGAGGCCAGTCCGCCCGGGCCCAGGTCCGGGCATCTCTGCCCGACAGGGCAGGGGCCTAAGGGATACCGCGCAGCCAATGCTGCGGCTCTGGTCCCCCGTCTTTTCCAGCCTGCCCTCGGGCATATGGAAAAAGCCAACCCGGACGGGGTGATCATCAAAATTCGGGTTGGCCCTCAAGGTTTGCGCCTTGGGGGTTTTTCGTTGGATACGCCCGCGAGCAATCACGCGAACGGGCCTCTATTGGGAGAATGATCATGCGCACTGGCGTGATCGCGAAAAAAGTCGGGATGACCCGCCTGTTCCAGGAAGATGGCCGGCACGTGCCCGTCACCGTCCTGTCGCTGGAAGATTGCCAGGTGGTTTCGGTGAAGAACCAGGACCGTGACGGTTACGTCGCTGTCCAGCTGGGTGCCGGAGCTGCCAAGCCCAAGAACGTCAACAAGCCGCAGCGCGAGCATTTTGCTAAGGCAGAAGTCGCTCCCAAGATGCTGATGGCCGAGTTCCGCGTCGCAGACGATGCGATCCTCGACGTGGGCGCCACCATTTCCGCCAACCACTTCATCCCCGGTCAGCTGGTCGACATTACCGGCCACACCCAGGGCAAGGGCTTTGCCGGCGCCATGAAGCGCTGGGGTTTCGGGGGCATGCGCGCATCGCATGGTGTCTCGATCTCGCACCGTGCTCACGGCTCGACCGGTCAGCGTCAGGATCCGGGCAAGGTCTTCAAGAACAAGAAGATGGCCGGTCACATGGGCGACCGCCAGCGTACCCAGCAGAACCTGGAAGTCGTCCGCACCGACGAGGCTCGCGGTCTGATCTTCGTGAAGGGTTCGGTGCCCGGTTCGAAGGGCGGCTGGCTGATGGTTCGCGACGCCGTCAAGGTTCCGCGCCATGCCGACGCTCCGTACCCCGCTGCGATCCGCTCTGCTGCGGGCAATAACGACAATGCTCCCGCCGACACGCCTGCTGAAGACGTGGCTGCCGTGGAAGCAACCGACGGCCAGGAGGGTTAATCGGTCATGAAGCTCAAGGTTCAAACCCTCGACGCCACCGCAAAGGGCGACATCGAACTCAACGATGACGTGTTCGGCGTGACCCCGCGTGCGGACATCCTGCACCGCGTGATCACCTGGCAGCTCGAAAACCGTCGCGGCACCGCCCGCGCGGCTCGCGAGCGCAGCGACGTTGCGCGCACCGGCAAGAAGTTCGGTCGTCAGAAGGGCGGCGGTACCGCTCGTCACGGCGATCGTCGTGCCCCGATCTTCGTCGGCGGTGGTAAGGCTCACGGTCCCCGCGTCCGTGACTTCAATCCGTCGCTGAACAAGAAGGTCCGCGCGCTCGGCCTGAAGATGGCCCTGTCGTCGAAGCTGGCCAGCGAAAGCCTGATCGTCGTGGAATCGCTCGATCTGGGTGAAGCGAAGACCAAGGCGCTGGCTGCGCAGCTCGGCAAGCTCGGCCTCGGCAAGAAGGCGCTGTTCATCGATGGCGATGCCGTGAACGACAATTTCAAGAAGGCTTCGGCCAACCTGATCGGTCTGAACGTGCTGCCCGCCGTTGGTGCCAATGTCTATGACATCCTGAAACACGATACGCTGGTGCTGACCCGCGCCGCTGTTGAAAAGCTGGAGGCCCGGTTCAATGGCTAAGAAATCCGACACCATCGATACCCGTCATTACGACGTGATCGTGGCCCCGCACATCACCGAAAAGTCGACGCTGCTCAGCGAAAACAATGCGGTGGTCTTCAAGGTCAGCCAGGACGCCACCAAGCCGCAGATCAAGGCGGCAGTGGAAGGCCTGTTCGACGTCAAGGTCGTGGGTGTGAACACCCTGGTCCAGAAGGGCAAGACCAAGCGTTGGAAGGGTCGTCCCTACACCCGCAACGACATCAAGAAAGCCGTTGTTCGTCTGGCCGAAGGCCAGTCGATCGACGTCACCACCGGCGTCTGAGCGCGGTCGGCAAGCTGACAGGATAGAGATATGGCACTCAAATCATATAATCCGACAAGCCCGGGCCGTCGCGGCCTGATCCTTGTCGACCGCAGCGACCTGTACAAGGGTGGCCCGGTCAAGGCGCTGACCGAAGGCAAGCGCAAGACCGGTGGCCGCAACAACAAGGGTCACGTGACCTCGCGCGGCATCGCCGGCGGCCACAAGCAGCGTTACCGTATCGTCGACTTCAAGCGTCGCAAGCTTGACGTTGCCGGCACCGTGGAGCGGATCGAATATGATCCCAACCGCACCGCCTTCATCGCGCTGATCAAGTACGAAGACGGCGAACTCGCCTATATCCTGGCGCCGCAGCGCCTGGCCGTAGGCGACACCGTGATCGCCGGCGAAAAGACCGACGTGAAGCCGGGCAATGCCATGAAGCTGGCGCAGATGCCGGTCGGCACCATCATCCACAATGTGGAGATGAAGCCGGGCAAGGGCGGTCAGATCGCACGTTCGGCAGGCACCTATGCACAGGTCGTCGGTCGTGACCGCGGCATGGTGATGGTCCGTCTGAATTCGGGCGAACAGCGTTACATCCCCGGCGCCTGCATGGGCACCGTGGGCGCAGTTTCGAACCCCGACAACAGCAACCAGAACTTTGCCAAGGCCGGTCGCAAGCGCTGGATGGGCAAGCGCCCGCTGACGCGCGGTGTTGCCAAGAACCCGGTCGATCACCCGCATGGAGGTGGTGAAGGCCGCACCTCGGGTGGCCGTCATCCGGTCACGCCGTGGGGCAAGCCGACCAAGGGCATGCGCACTCGTAAGAACAAGTCGACCGACAAGATGATCATCCGGTCGCGTCACGCGAAGAAGAAGAGGTAAGTCATGGCTCGCTCCATCAAAAAAGGGCCGTTCTTCGACCTGTATCTGCTGAAGAAGGCAGAAGCGGCGCAGGACGCTGGCGGCCGTGCTCCGATCAAGACCTGGTCGCGTCGTTCGACGATCCTGCCGCAGTTCGTCGGCCTGACGTTCAACGTGTACAACGGCCACAAATTCATTCCCGTGGCGGTCAACGAAGACATGGTGGGTCACAAGCTGGGCGAATTCGCTCCGACCCGCACCTTCCCTGGCCACGCTGCTGACAAGAAGGGCAAGCGCTAATGGGCAAGGCAAAATCTCCGCGCCGCGTGGGCGAAAATGAGGCGCTGGCCGTCGGCACCACCATCCGTGGTTCGGCTCAGAAGCTCAACCTTGTCGCTGCCCTGATCCGTGGCAAGAAGGCCGAAGAGGCGATGAACATCCTGTCCTTCTCGAAGAAGGCCATGGCTGTCGACGCCAAGAAGGTCCTCGCGTCGGCTATCGCCAACGCGGAAAACAACCACAACCTCGATGTCGACGCGCTGGTCGTCGCTGAAGCGAGCGTTGGCAAGGCGATCACGATGAAGCGGTTCATGACCCGCGCACGTGGCCGTTCCAGCCGCATCGTGAAGCCGTTCAGCCGCCTGCGCATCGTCGTGCGCGAACAAGAGGAAGCGTAAGCCATGGGTCACAAGAGCAATCCGATTGGCCTGCGTCTGCAGATCAACCGCACCTGGGACAGCCGCTGGTTCGCCGAAGGTCGCGACTATGCGCGCCTGCTCAAGGAAGATATCGAGCTGCGCAAGTACATCATGAAGACGCTGCCTCAGGCTGCGATCTCCAAGGTGGTCATCGAGCGCCCGGCCAAGCTGTGCCGCGTCTCGATCTACGCTGCCCGTCCCGGTGTCATCATCGGCAAGAAAGGCGCGGACATCGAGAAGCTGCGCAAGACGCTGGAAGGTCTGATCGAAGGTGGTGAGGTCAAGCTCAACATCGTCGAGATCCGCAAGCCCGAAATCGACGCCAAGCTTGTCGCGCAGGGCATTGCCGACCAGCTGATCCGCCGCGTTGCCTTCCGTCGTGCGATGAAGCGCGCGATGCAGTCTGCGATGCGTCTGGGCGCAGAAGGCATCAAGGTGATGTGCGGCGGCCGCCTTGGCGGTGCCGAAATCGCCCGCACCGAGCAGTATCGCGAAGGCCGCGTTCCGCTGCACACGCTGCGCGCCAATGTCGACTATGCCGAAGCCGAAGCGCTCACCGCGTACGGCATCATCGGCATCAAGTGCTGGATCTTCAAGGGCGAAATCCTTGGTCACGATCCGATGGCGCAGGACCGGCTGATGATGGAAGCGCAGACTTCCGGCGTCCGCCCGGCCCGCTGAGCCCAGAACAGACAGACAAGGTAGAGCATCATGCTGCAACCGAAGAAAATGAAGTTCCGTAAGGCATTCAAGGGCCGGATCAGCGGCAACGCGCCGGGCGGAACCAGCCTCAATTTCGGGTCGTACGGCCTGAAGGCGCTGGAGCCCGAGCGGATTACCGCTCGCCAGATCGAAGCCGCCCGTCGTGCGATCACGCGTCACATCAAGCGTCAGGGACGTTTGTGGATCCGCGTGTTCCCCGATGTGCCGGTGACCAAGAAGCCCGCCGAAGTCCGTCAGGGCAAGGGCAAGGGTTCGGTCGAATATTGGGCAGCCCGCGTGAAGCCGGGTCGCATCCTGTTCGAACTGGATGGCGTCCCCGGTCCGATCGCCGCTGTGGCGTTCGAGCGTGCAGCGATGAAGCTGCCGATCAAGACCAAGGTCGTGGCGCGCCTCGGCGATACGTCGCACCTGGGAGGTGAGTGATGAGCAAGATTTTTGAAGACCTTCAGCAGAAGACCGACGATCAGCTTTCGGCTGAACTGGGTGCGCTGAAGAAGGAAGCGTTCAACCTGCGCTTCCAGGCCGCGACCAACCAGCTGGAGCGTCCCGCACGCGTCCGCGAAGTGCGTCGCACGATTGCCCGCATCAAGACCCTGCAGAGCGAGCGCGCTCGCACTGCAGCCAAGTAAGGAGGCCGATATGCCGAAACGAGTTCTGACCGGAACGGTGGTCTCCGACAAGGGCGACAAGACCGTGGTGGTGAATGTCGAGCGCAAGGTGAAGCACCCGCTTTATGGGAAGATCATCCGTCGTTCGAAGAAGTATCACGCGCATGACGAGAACAACAGCTTCAAGGAAGGCGAAACCGTCCGCATCGAAGAGACGGCTCCGATTTCCAAGCTGAAGACCTGGAAGGTGCTGGATCGGGTGAATACCCACAAGGCGCCCGAAGCTTCGAGCGAAGCGTAAGCCATTAGGAACTGCCGGACCGGTTCCGGCAAGCCAGACAAGAAGGAAACGGATCCATGATCCAGATGCAATCCAATCTTGATGTCGCTGACAACAGTGGCGCGAAGCGCGTCCAGTGCATCAAGGTTCTCGGCGGATCGAAGCGTCGCTTCGCCGGCGTGGGCGACATCATCGTCGTCTCCGTCAAGGAAGCCGCACCGCGCGGCCGCGTGAAAAAGGGTGACGTGCACCGCGCCGTCATCGTGCGCACCGCCAAGGACGTCCGCCGCGCCGACGGCAGCGTCATTCGCTTCGACAGCAATGCTGCCGTGCTGATCAACAAGAACGATGAGCCCATCGGCACCCGTATTTTTGGCCCGGTGGTCCGTGAGCTGCGCGCGCGCAAGCACATGAAGATCATCTCGCTGGCTCCGGAGGTGCTGTAATCATGGCGAGCGCTAAGATCAAAAAGGGTGACAAGGTCGTCGTCCTGTCCGGCAAGGACAAGGGTCGTAACGGTACCGTCACCAAGGTGATGCCGAAGGACGACAAGGTCGTTGTTTCGGGCCTGAACGTGATGGTCCGCCATCGCAAGCCGAGCCAGGCGAACCCCCAGGGCGGTCTGGACCGCGTCGAGGCTCCGCTGCACATTTCCAAGGTCGCCGTGGCCGATCCGAAGACCGGAGCGCCCACGCGCGTCCGCTTCGAGACGGTCGACGGCAAGAAGGTCCGCGTGGCCGTGAAGTCCGGGGAGAAGATCGATGGCTGATAAGTACACCCCCCGCCTGCGTCAGCGCTATGACGACGTCATCGCCAAGGCGATGCAGGAAAAGTTCGGCTACAAGAACCCGATGCAGGTTCCCAAGCTGGAAAAGATCACCATCAACATGGGTGTCGGTGAAGGCAGCCAGGACAAGAAGAAGGTGACCACCGCCGCTGCCGAAATGGAACTGATCGCCGGCCAGAAGCCCGTGATCACCAAGGCGCGCAAGTCGATCGCACAGTTCAAGCTGCGCGAAGGCATGCCGATCGGCTGCAAGGTGACCCTGCGCAAGGAACGCATGTACGAGTTTCTCGATCGTCTGGTGACAATCGCGATGCCGCGCATCCGCGACTTCCGTGGCCTGAACCCCAAGAGCTTCGACGGTCGTGGCAACTACGCCATGGGCCTGAAGGAGCAGATCATTTTCCCCGAAATCAGCTACGACCAGATCGATGCTGTTCGCGGAATGGACATCATCGTGACCACGACCGCCAAGACGGACGAAGAAGCGCGCGAACTGCTGCGTCTTTTCGGCTTCCCGTTCCCGGTTGAGGAAACCCAGGAAAAGGCGGCGGCATAATTGTCCTCCGTCTCGCATTTTAGAAAGGCGAGAACTTAAGTCATGGCGAAACTGAGTTCCATCAACAAGAACGAACGTCGCAAGAAGATGGTCAAGCAGTATGCTGGCCGTTATGCGCGTCTTCGTGCGAAGGCAGAAGACAGCAGCCTGGACGAGACCGAGCGTCTCATCGCCCGGCTGAAGATGGCTGAACTGCCCCGCAACGCGAACCCCACGCGCGTGCGCAACCGTTGCAACACCACCGGTCGTCCGCGTGCCTATTACCGCAAGTTCGGGCTCTGCCGTATCGAGCTGCGGGATCTGGCCAACAAGGGCCTTATCCCCGGCGTTACGAAGTCCAGCTGGTAAGGATTTGATGATATGGCAATGACCGATCCTCTGGGCGATATGCTCACCCGCATCCGCAATGGCCAGCAGGCCAAGAAGGACAGCGTGATGTCGCCGGCGTCGAACCTGCGCGCCCGTGTTCTCGATGTGCTGCAGCGCGAAGGCTATATCCGCGGATATAGCGAAGAGCTGCTGGGCCGTCACAAGGGCCTGCGCATCGAGCTGAAGTATTTCGAGGGCCAGCCCGCGATCAAGCATGTCGCGCGCGTGTCCAAGCCTGGCCGCCGCGTCTATTCGGGGTCGAAGGACCTGCCGATCGTACGCAACGGCCTCGGCATCACCATCGTATCCACCCCCCGCGGTGTTCTGTCCGACGCTGAAGCGCGCGAACAGAATGTCGGCGGCGAGGTGCTGGCGGAGGTATTCTGATATGAGCCGCATTGGTAAAAAGCCTGTGGCAATTCCCGCAGGCGTCACTGCCTCGATGGCCGATGGTGTTATCACCATGAAGGGCCCCAAGGGCGAACTGTCGATGCCGACCGTTCCCGACATCACCTACGAACTGGGTGATGGCGAAGTTTCGGTGAAGCCGGCCAATGGCACTCGCCGCGCCCGCGCTTTCTGGGGCATGCAGCGCACGCTGGTCCAGAACCTGGTGGTGGGCGTGACCGAAGGGTTCACCAAGACGCTGAACATCACCGGCGTCGGCTATCGTGCGAACGTTCAGGGCAACAACCTGAAGCTGCAGCTCGGCTACAGCCATGACGTCGATTTCGCCATCCCCGATGGCATCGACATCAAGACCCCGGACCAGACCACCATCCACATCTCTGGCAGCGATCGCCAGAAGGTGGGCCAGGTGGCTGCCGAGATCCGTCGCTGGCGCAAGCCGGAGCCCTACAAGGGCAAGGGTATCAAATATGCGGGCGAGTTTATCTTCCGCAAGGAAGGGAAGAAGAAGTAAGCCATGGCGAAGCTCTCTTTGTTCGATCGTCGCCGTCAGCGCGTGCGCAGTTCGCTGCGCAAGCGGGCAGGCGGACGTCCCCGTCTTTCGGTGCACCGCACCGGCAAGCACATCTATGCTCAGATCATCGATGATGAAGCTGGCAAGACCCTCGCAGCGGCTTCGACCCTTACCAAGGGCAGCAAAGGCAGCGGCGCAACCGTTGCTGATGCCATTGCCGTTGGCAAGAAGATCGCCGAAGCCGGCAAGCAGGCCGGCGTCACCACCGTTGTCTTCGACCGTGGCGGCTTCATTTTTCATGGCCGGGTCAAGGCCCTGGCTGATGCCGCTCGCGAAGGCGGACTGGAGTTTTAATGATGGCTGATGAACTGATGAGCTCGGAAGCTGCCGACAACCAGAGCGCCGAAGGCGGTGCTCAGCCGCAGCAGGAACGCCAGGGTCGTGGTGGCCGTGGTCGTGGTCGCGGTGGCAACGACCGTGGCGGTGAACGCGGTGGCCGCGGCCGTCGTGACGATCGCAACAAGCGCGACGAGGAACAGGGTGAGGAGCTGATCGAAAAGCTCGTTCACATCAACCGCGTCTCGAAGACCGTCAAGGGCGGCAAGCGCTTCGGCTTTGCTGCTCTGGTGGTGGTCGGTGATGGCCAGGGTCGTGCCGGATTCGGCCATGGCAAGGCCCGCGAGGTGCCTGAGGCGATCAGCAAGGCAACCGCTGCTGCCAAGAAGAAGATGATCCGCGTTCCGCTCAAGGAAGGCCGCACGCTGCACCATGACGGCAAGGGCCATTTCGGCGCTGGCAAGGTCACGCTGCGCAGCGCGCCCCAGGGTACCGGCATCATCGCCGGTGGTCCGATGCGCGCCGTGTTCGAAAGCCTGGGCGTGGCCGACGTTGTGACCAAGTCCAATGGCACCTCGAACCCCTATAACATGATCCGCGCGACCTTCGAGGCGCTCGGCGAACAGACCAGCCCCAAGTCGGTGGCAGCACGTCGTGGCAAGAAGGTTGCCGACCTGCTGGGCCGTGGCGGAGCATCGGCTGCTGTCGCCGAGGTCGAAGCCGCCGCGATTACGGAGTAATCGACATGGCAACCATCAAGGTAAAGCAGACCGGATCGCCGATCCGTCGCCCGGAATCGCAGCGCAAGGTGCTGGCAGGCCTGGGCCTCGGCAAGATGAACCGCGTGGTGGAACACACGGACACGCCCGAAATTCGCGGCATGATCCAGAAGGTCCGTCACATGGTGACCATCGTCGACTGAAACTGAACTTTCTTCTTCCGACGGGGAGAAGATCGGGGAGGGGCTTGCTTTGCGGCGAGCCCCTCTCTACTGCGTCCAGCCTGCGGGCTGGGTAGCCAGCACGTCCCCCGACAGAGGGGCGACTTTTATCAGCGCGAACAAAGCGAAAGCGAGTGCAATCATGAAACTGAACGAAATCAACGACAACAAGGGCGCCCGCAAGGGCCGTATGCGCGTCGGACGCGGCATCGGTTCGGGCAAGGGCAAGACCAGCGGACGCGGCCAGAAGGGCCAGACCAGCCGCTCGGGCGTCTCGATCGCCGGATTTGAAGGCGGCCAGATGCCGCTCCACATGCGCATCCCGAAGCGCGGCTTCAACAATCCTTTCGGCAAGGATTATGACATCGTCAATCTGGGCATGATCCAGAAGTTCATCGATGCGGGCAAGCTCGCCACCGATGGTACCGTCGATCAGGCTGCACTGCGCGCTGCCGGTCTGTCGCGCGGCGGCAAGGACGGCGTTCGTCTGCTCGCCAAGGGCGAACTGACCGCCAAGGTGACCTTTGCAGTGGCCGGTGCGTCGAAGTCGGCCGTCGAAGCCATCGAAAAGGCTGGCGGCAAGGTCGAGATCATCGCCCCGCGCGAGCCCTATCGCAAGCCGGAACGCGAAAAGAAAGCCTGACCGCGACGGTCGGCTTGTCAAGCACGCCCCGCCTCCCGATATGGTGAGTGCGGGGCGTCTTGCTTGAAGCGCCCCAAGGCGGTATCGCTGCGCTCGTTCGCTTAGGCAGACCAGCGTTCAGCAGGGCGCTTCGGACAGATTTTTCGGCCTCGCGCCAGTTTGGGCGCCCCTACAGGCCGCTTTTTGGGATACAGGTTTCATGGCATCACGGGCCGACAATCTGGCTAGCAATTTCAGCCTGGCGAAATTCAGCCAGGCGACCGATCTGAAGAACCGCATCTGGTTCACGATCGGCGCTCTCATCATCTTCCGGCTGTTGAGCTATGTCCCGCTCCCCGGTGTCGATCCGACCGCATTGGCGGCGCTGTACCAGCAGACCAAGGGCGGCGTTCTCGACATCTTCAACACCTTCTCGGGCGGTTCGCTCGAGCGCATGAGCCTGATCGCGCTGGGGGTCATGCCGTACATCACCGCGTCGATCG
This sequence comes from Blastomonas natatoria, assembly GCF_003201955.1. GTDB lineage: Bacteria > Pseudomonadota > Alphaproteobacteria > Sphingomonadales > Sphingomonadaceae > Blastomonas > Blastomonas natatoria. The sequence continues at coordinate 233,951 of NZ_QJJM01000002.1, read as the reverse complement.
TGGTGCAGCTCGCCGCGTCGCTTTCGCCGCAGCTGGCCGCGATCAAGAAGGAAGGCGAGTCGGGGCGCAAGAAGCTGAACCAGTACACGCGCTATGGCACCGTGTTCCTGACGGCCATGCAGGGCTATTTCATCGCCGTGGGTCTTGAATCCTACGCCGGTGCCAGCGGTATCCAGGCCGTGATCGATCCGGGCATCATGTTCCGCATCGGCGCCGTGATCAGCCTTATCGGCGGCACGATGTTCCTGATGTGGCTTGGCGAGCAGATCACTGCGCGCGGTATCGGCAACGGCATTTCGCTGATCATCATGGCGGGCATTGTCGCCCAGATGCCGGTTTTTGCGGCACAGATGTTCGAGGGCGGTCGTACCGGCTCAATCTCGCCCTTCGCGATCGTTGCTCTCATCGCCATGATCGTCGGCCTTGTCCTGCTGATCAGCTTCATGGAACGCGCCCAGCGCCGGGTGCTGATCCAGTATCCCAAGCGCGCCACCCAGCGCGGCGTGATGCAGGCCGATCGCAGCCATCTGCCGCTCAAGATCAACACTGCAGGCGTCATTCCGCCGATCTTTGCCTCTTCGCTGCTGCTGATGCCGCTGACGATCACGCAGTTTGCCGGCAACTCGGTGGACGCGAACTCGACCGCCGGTGGCATCCTTCAGTCGCTCAATCAGTATCTGGCGCATGGCCAGCCGCTGTACATGGCGCTCTATGCGCTGGGCATCATCTTCTTCTGCTTCTTCTACACCGCCGTGGTGTTCAACCCGGAAGAGACCTCGGAGAATCTGAAGAAGAATGGCGGTTTCATTCCGGGCATTCGTCCGGGCAAGAACACCGCGACCTATCTGGATTATGTGCTCACGCGCATCACCGTTGTCGGCGCAGCCTATCTGACCTTTGTCTGCGTGCTGCCCGAATATGTCATTGCACAGACGGGAATTCCGCTGTTCTTCCTGGGCGGCACCAGCCTGCTGATCGTGGTCAACGTGACCGTCGATACGATCACGCAGATCCAGAGCCATCTGCTCGCGCACCAATATGCCGATCTTATCAAGAAGGCCAAGCTGAAGGGACGCTTGCGCTAAGCGCAGCGTTTGAGGATAGTCGGGGCCGGGCACAACCGGCCCGTTGGGGGATGGATTACCCATGAATATCATTCTTTTGGGCCCTCCGGGCGCGGGCAAGGGCACCCAGGCCCAGCGTCTGGTGGACGAACGCGGCATAAAGCAGCTCTCGACAGGCGACATGCTGCGGGCCGCCGTCAAGGCGGGTACGCCCATCGGTCTCAAGGCCAAGGCGGTGATGGAAGCTGGCGAGCTGGTTTCGGACGAGATCGTCTCGGGCATCATCGGCGATGCGCTTGACGAGCTTTCGCCGGACACTGGAATTATCTTTGACGGCTATCCGCGTACCGCCGCTCAGGCAGAGTCACTCGACGAAATCCTGGAGGCCCGTGGCCGCAGTCTCCATCATGTCATCGAGCTGGAGGTCAACGAGGACGCGCTGGTCGATCGCATCACCGGCCGCTTCACCTGTGCCAATTGCGGCGAGGGTTATCACGATCGCTACAAGCTGCCCGCGAAAGAGGGTGTTTGCGACAAGTGCGGGTCGACCGAGTTCAAGCGGCGGCCCGATGACAATGAGGAAACCGTTCGTACGCGCATGGCCGAATATCGCGCCAAGACCGCGCCGATCCTGCCCATCTACGAAGCGCGGAGCATCGTCAGCCGGGTTGACGGCATGGCGAGCATGGACTCGGTCGCTGGCCAGATTGCCGCCGTTCTCGACGCCTGAAGCGTCCCGGCCTTCCCTGTGAAGGGAAGGTCAGCCGGCGCAATCCCCGCGGATTGGGCCGACGGGTGTAAACGAAGCGTGATGGATCGCTTGCTCCCGCCCCGTTTCAGCGGCATGGATGGCCGCCTGATATCGGGGAACCTCTGACATGCGCCTTGCTCTTGCCGCCCTTGTCCTTCCACTGGCTGTCGCCACGCCTGCGCGCGCCGAACTCGTAAAGCAGACGGATGCCGGATTTGCAGTCCAGCACAGCGTGACGGTTTCGACCGATCCCGAAGCAACCTTCGCAATGCTTCGCACGCCGGCCAAATGGTGGGACAAGGATCATAGCTGGACCGGCAATGCTGAGAACCTGTACATGGATTCGCAGGCCGGTGGCTGTTTCTGTGAACTCATTCCTAATGAGGCCACGACCGAAAGCGGCGTGCCGCAGCGTACTTTGCGCGGCAGCGTCCAGCATATGCAGATCGTCTATGTCGATCCGGGCAGGCTCCTGCGGCTGACAGGTGCGCTGGGCCCGCTGCAGAGTGAGGCCGTCAACGGATCGCTGACCTTCACGCTCAAGCCGGTGAAGGGCGGGACGCGCGTGGTGATGGACTATGTGGTCGGCGGGTTCAGCAGGACCGGGTTTGGAGATATCGCCCCGGCAGTCGACACGGTGATGGTGGCGCAGCTTTCGCGCCTCGGCATGGCGCTTGGCCCTCTCGTCGGGGCAGGGGATAGCCCGGAAGCCGAGCCTGAAAAGCCCATCAAGACCGTTACGGAGGCATCGGCCTCGGAGCCATCGCCGAACGCTCCCGAAGATCAGCCTTCCGGTAGCATGCGGGCGCTCGTCACCGATCTCGCGCCCGATGAGACATTGTCCGAGGGCTCGTCTGACGCTGGCAAGGTCGAGTCCGAACCCAGGGTACTATGACGAAGTGGCGACAAGCAGGACTGGGCGGCGACCCTTCCAGGGGAGCTTTCGTGCGCTTGTACCGCCAGACGAGCGTGCGGCCTGATGGCGAGGGACGTTGCCGGATCTGACGGCGCTCATCCTTGCGGTCATGCGAGCGGCCTTCGGCCGCCAAATTCCCGGAACGGGGACTCCCGCGCGCCGCACTGGCCTTGTGCGGTTTAGCACTATCGCTTGACCGGTTTTGCGGTAGAGTTCGCCCGGCAATGCAGGCGAATCGAGAGAGTTTGCTGCATTCGGTCCGGGTCGCGCAGTACGCAGCATCACCTCACAGGGGGGACCCATGGCCGTATCCGATCACGTAGATTTGCCGACCTTCATGGAAGGCGTGAAGAAGCGCAATCCGTACCAGCCCGAATTTGTCCAGGCGGTTCAGGAAGTCGCCGAAGACATTTTCGACTTCATGGCGGACAAGGAACAGTATCACGCGCAGCAGATCCTGCGGCGCATTGCAGAGCCCGATCGCGTCGTCTCGTTCCGTGTCTGCTGGGAGGACGATAACGGCAACATTCGCGTGCAGCGCGGCTGGCGCGTGCAGAACAACAATGCGATCGGCCCCTACAAGGGCGGCATCCGCTTTCATCCCTCGGTCACCGAATCGGTGCTCAAGTTCCTGGCCTTCGAACAGACCTTCAAGAACGCGCTCACCGGCCTGCCCATGGGCGGCGGCAAGGGCGGGTCGAACTTCAATCCCAAGGGCAAGAGCACCCGCGAGATCATGCGCTTCTGCCAGAGCTTCATGACCGAGCTCTACCGCCATATCGGTGCGGATGTGGACGTGCCTGCCGGCGATATCGGCGTGGGCGGCCGCGAGATCGGCTATATGTTCGGTCAGTACAAGCGCATCACCAACCAGTTTACCGGCGTGCTGACCGGCAAGGGGCTGGAATGGGGAGGATCGCTGATTCGCACCGAGGCGACCGGCTATGGCGCGGTCTATTTCCTCGCCAACATGCTCGCGACCAAAAGCCAGGATCTGGTCGGCAAGACGGCGGTCATCTCCGGATCGGGCAATGTCGCCACGCACGCGGCCGAGAAGATCGTGCAGCTGGGCGGCAAGGTGCTCACCCTGTCGGATTCGGGTGGCTTCATTCATGATCCCGACGGCATCACCCAGGACAAGATCAATTGGGTGAAGGAACACAAGACGCACCGCCGGGGCCGGATCGAGGAATATGTGGAGGCCTTTCCGAACGCGACCTTCCATGCGGGCAAGACCCCGTGGGGCGTGCCCTGCGACGTCGCGCTGCCCTGCGCCACGCAGAACGAACTGCTGGGCGAAGATGCGAAGACCCTTGTCGCCAATGGCTGCATCGCGGTGTCCGAAGGCGCGAACATGCCGACCGATCTCGATGGCGTGCATGCGTTCAAGGCCGCCAAGATTCTCTACGCCCCGGGCAAGGCCTCGAATGCGGGCGGTGTGGCTGTCTCGGGCCTGGAAATGAGCCAGAATTCCGAGCGCCGGGCATGGAAGGAAGAGGAACTGCAGCAGATGCTCAAGGACATCATGTCGGGCATCCACGACAGCTGCATCAGATATGGCGACCAGGGCGGCGGCTATATCGACTATGTGAAGGGCGCGAACATCGCCGGCTTCAAGAAGGTTGCCGACGCCATGCTCGCCTTTGGTGTGGTCTGAGCCGCTCAGGGGGGCGGCGAGCGCGATGAACTGCTCGCCGCATCCCTGTTGCTTTCACCGTAGCGCCTGCTAACGGGCGCGAAGATGGCCCGGTCTCCCCGTATCCCGAAAGCAGACCGGCAACCGATCGATATCGGCTGGGTCGAGTGCGTCGATCTGCCCGATCTTGGCCTGTCGAGGATCAAGGCCAAGATCGATACAGGCGCCGCCACCTCGTCCATCCATGCTACCCGCGTCAAGCCGATGATGATCGACGGCCAACTGGTCGTCGAATTCTGGTTTCGTGCGCATCGTGCCGAGCCAGCGCGCAAGTATCGCGCGCCGGGCGTGGAACAGCGCAGCGTCAAGAGCTCCAACGGGGCGATCGAACTGCGCTATGTCATAGAAACGACGATGATGCTTGGTAGCGTGCGGTGGAAGGGACACATGACCTTGGCCAACCGCAACACCATGACCTTTCCCTTATTGATTGGCCGCCGGGCGCTTCGGCGCGGATTCCGCGTCGACTGCACGCGCAAATGGGTGCTCGGCCTGCCTGAGGAAACCGACAGATGAAGTACCTCCGATGAAGATCGCGATGCTGGCGCGCAACCCCAATCTCTATTCGCATGTCCGCCTTTGCGAGGCGGCGCGCGAAAGGGGGCATGAAATCGACATACTCAATACGCTGCGGGTGACGCTCAATGTCACCTCGCACCGGCCAGGCGCGCAATATCATGGCGAGCCGATCGGCCATTATGACGCGGTGATCCCGCGCATCGGCGCCTCGATCACCCAATACGGTCTGGCGGTGCTGCGCCAGTTCGAAATGATGGGCGTGTGGTCGCTCAACGAGAGTGTCGCCATCGGCCGATCGCGCGACAAGCTGCGCTCGATGCAGATCTTTGCCAAGCATGGTCTTGGCCTGCCGGTCACTGCCTTTGCCCACGATCCCAAGCAGACCGACGAGGTGCTGAAGATCGTCGGCGGAGCGCCCGTGGTCATCAAGCTGCTCGAAGGCACGCAGGGCATCGGCGTGGTGCTCGGCGAGACCGAGAAATCGGCCAAATCGGTGATCGAGGCGTTTCGCGGTGCGAACGTCAACATTCTGGTGCAGGAATTCATCAAGGAAGCCGATGGCAGCGACATCCGCATCTTCGTGATCGGCGGCAAGGTCGTCGCGTCGATGATGCGCACCGGCGCCAAGGGAGATTTCCGGTCGAACCTGCACCGCGGAGGCAGCGCCAGGGCGATCAAGATCACGCCGGAGGAACGCTCGACCGCCGTGCGTGCCGCCAAGGTCATGGGGCTGAATGTCGCAGGCGTCGATATCCTGCGCTCCAATCACGGCCCGGTGATCATGGAGGTGAACAGCTCGCCCGGGCTGGAGGGGATCGAGAATGCGACCGGCAAGGACATCGCGGGCATGATCATCGATTTTCTTGCCGCCAATTCCAAGGCAGGCAAGACGAAGACCAAGGGCAAGGGCTGACCCGGGAAGGGGCTGATCGGATCGCCGGTCAGCCCAGCATCCTTGCGCCCAGCAAAAGCAGCAGCTTCACATCGATGCCGCAGCCCTCGGAGCGCTTGTCGGCGATAAAGCCCTCAAGATCCGTAAGCGCGACGAGGTGCACAATAATGTCCTCGCCGGCCACGCCGCCACCCTCATGCACCCGCTCCAGATCGTGCGCGCGCATCAGGTGGAAACATTCGCTGACCATGCCAGGCGAGGAATAGAATTCGCCCATGTTCTCGATGCGCCCAGCCCTGAAGCCGGTTTCCTCTTCAAGCTCGCGCGCGGCGGCCATCTCGGGCGCTTCACCGCTCTCGTCGTCGCCGATCAACCCGGCAGGCAGTTCGATGCACGGCCGGCCCAGCGGCACGCGGAACTGCTCGACCAGCACGACGGCACCATCGTGAACGGCAAGAATCACGGCCGCGCCGATGCCCCGGCTGCGCGAGACATACTCCCACTTGCCGCGGGTCTTGGTGGTGATGAAACGGCCCTGCCAGACAATTTCTTCGGGCTCGCTCATGGCGGGCTGGGTCATTATGGTCTTGCTCCAGTTATCGTCATTCCCGCGAACGCGGGAATCCCGCTTTCAGTTCGGGGACGGTGCAAAAGCGGGACCCGCGCCTCCGCGGGGGTGACAGTTCATGGTTTTGCAGGCAGGGACAGCGTGCTCAAAGCTCGATCAGCCGGTCGGGCAGCTCGTTGGGATTGTCGTCGCTTTTGGGGAAATGCTCGGCCAGGACCTTGCCGACATCGCGCACCGCTGCGGCCATGCCTTCGCCCGCGCGGCCTGCGCGCAGTTCCACGATCATGTCTGCCATCGCCTCGCCCCATATGTCGGGGCTTACCTTTGCGGCTATCGCGCTGTCCGCGACGATTTCTGCCCGGTGTTCGGCCATGGAGAGGTAGATCAGGACGCCGGTCAGCCCGCGCGTGCGCTTTTCGGCACTCACCCGGAACAGATTGATGGCACGTGCCCGCACCCGCGCGCGCTTGATCGCCGGCGGCGTCAGCGCCAGCCGCAGCGGCTTCCATCCCACGATCAGATGCACAGCGCCGAACTTGGCGGCGAGCAGCAGCATGATTAGCGTCAGATATTCGCTGGGCGTGTAGACATGCTCCCAGCCGCCAGTCGTCGTCGCCAGCAGATTGGCAAACCAGTCCGGAAACACCGCGATGCAGGCCAGTGCGAGAAACATGACTGCGACCGCCCAATAGATCGGTGTCTCGCGATAGTCATCGGATTCGCGGGCAATAACGGTCACGATCTCGCCATCGGTCTGCCTTTCGGCTTCCGCGACTGCGTCAGTGACGATGCAATGTTCGTCCGGGCCGATGCTTTCCACCTTCGCCATTGTTACCACCCGCCCGAAGCGCCGCCGCCGCCGAAGCTGCCGCCGCCTCCGCCAAAACCGCCGCCGCCAAAGCCGCCTCCGCCCCCGCCACGGTCATTCATGGCCGAGCCGATCGCGATGCCCCAGGTGATGATATCGCCCGCGTCGATCCTCGAGCTGCGATACCGGCTGCCGCGTCCCATGCTGCTGAGCGCCGGAATGACGAAGAAGAACAGGATGATCGCGCCCCAGAACAGGAAAAGTCCGATGCCGCCGCCGTCTTCTGCCTTGCGCGACTCTGCCTCGACCTTGGCGGCATAGGCACGCGCTTCGTCTTCGGGCAGGGTCAGTTGTGTGATCAGCGCGTCGGTACCCGCTGCGATGCCGCCCGGCATGTCCTTGTCGCGAAAGCGCGGCAAGATATCCTGCTGGATGATGATGCTCGACAGTGCATCGGTCAGCACGCCCTCAAGGCCATAGCCGACCTCGATCCGCACCTTGCGCTCATTGGGCGCGACGATCAGCAGCGCGCCATTATCCTTTTCCGCCGTCCCGTTCTCGGCCTGGCCGATGCCCCATTTGCGACCGAGCTGATAGCCATATTCCTCGATTTCATAGCCCTGCAGATCGGGCACGGTGACCACAACGAGCTGGCGAGTCGACTGCTTCTCCAGCGCTTCCAGCTTGGCGGTCAGCGCGGCTTCCTGCGTCGGATCGAGCAGATTGGCTTGATCGACCACCCGGCCGGTGAGCTTGGGGAAGGTCTGTGCGGAAACGGCGCTGTGTGCAGCGACGACCAGCAGCAGCGTTGCCGCCAGCCACTGGCCGAGCCACTGCTTCACGCCACCCGCAAAGGCGGGTGTGCGCTTCACTGGCCGAAATCGACCTTGGGCGCTTCCTCGGCACCCTGGGTGGTGACCTTGAACGGCACCATCGGCTTGGCACCGTGGATCAGGTTCGCGCCGATCGAATCGGGGAACGTGCGGATGGTGGTGTTATATTCGCGCACCGCCTCGTTATAGTCGCGCCTGGCGACCGAGATGCGGTTCTCCGTTCCTTCGAGCTGGCTCATCAGCGTGGTGAAATTCTGCTGGCTCTGCAGCTGCGGATAGGCCTCGACCACTGTCCTGAACTGACCGAGCGCCTGGGTGAGCTGGTTCTGGGCCTGGCTGAACTTCTCGAACGTCTCAGGGTCCGACAGGTCATCAGTCGTAATATTCACTCCCATCGCCTTGGCACGCGCCTCGGTCACTTGGGTCAGGATCTTTTCTTCCGATGCCGCCCCGGCCTTCACTGTCGCCACCAGATTCGGCACGAGATCGGCGCGGCGCTGATACTGGTTTTCGACATCGGCCCATTTCGCCTTGGCGTTTTCTTCCGCCGTGGGGACCGAATTGATGCCGCACGCGGTAAGGGACAGCGCTGCCAGCAGGGGCAGGGCATAACGGGTGATACGCATGGTCAGTAATTCCCTCCGGTTGATGGCACGCGACCGTTATATCGTGTTAATACGGCAAAGCCGCAAGACCATCTTTTACACGGTCCTCTTGCAACGCACTCGACAACTCCACGTTGCTGGCGATTATAGGGCGATCTGCTGACAGCAAAAGGGGAAACAGGTGCTTCAGGAATTCAAGGCATTCATCGCGCGCGGCAATGTGCTCGATCTGGCGGTCGCAGTGATCATCGGCGCGGCGTTCGCCACGATCACGACATCGCTGACCGAGGATATCATCATGCCGGTGGTCGGCGCGATCTTCGGCGGCGCGGATTTTTCCAGCTATTTCATCATGCTCGGCCCGGTGCCCGAGGGCTATGCCGGTTCGTTGGACAATTATGCCGAGCTTAAGAAGGCAGGTGTTGCCCTGTTCGGCTATGGCCAGTTCATCACCGTGATCATCAACTTCCTGATCCTGGCGTTCATCATCTTCCTGATCGTGCGCAGTGCCAACAAGCTGTTCAAGAAGCCCGAGGAACCCGGCGCTCCGGCTGGACCGAGCGAGGTGGAACTGCTCGCGGAAATCCGGGATCTGCTGAAGAAGTAAAACTTCCCCTCCCTGGCCAGGGAGGGGTTAGGGGTGGGTCATCTGCGCAGGCATTGGCGCAATTTCGCCTACCCACCCCCGGCCCCTCTCTTGCAGGGAGGGGAGCAGGTTGCGAGGCCTTCGGCCAACCCTGCCAAAGGGGAAGGGAGAGAATTCTCCCGCCGCTCACTTCCCATTCACCAAAGCATCGCTATATGGGTTTCTGCCGGTTCGTCCGGCTATGACGATAAATTGCGGCGTGCAATAGGCACAGCGGACCCGGGGGCGGTACCCGGCGGCTCCACCATAAACCTCGTGAAAGCGGGGCTTCTGACGGGGCCGAACTAGGATCGACGTGTGTTGAAAAGCGGTGTTTTCGTCCGGGCTGAGTAACCCGTTAAAGGCTCAAAACTCATAAGTGCCAATGACAATGACGCACTCGCACTTGCTGCCTAATTCAGCGGCCTAACGGCCAAGAATAAGGAAGTAAGAGCGCGGTTGAACCCACCGGGCAACAGAAGCGGAGTTCAGCGGTTTGGAGAGCACCGGGCAACAGAAGCTCTCCACTTACCCCTATCGCTATTCAGGGCCGTACGCCCTCTGGTAATCGATCGCGTCGAGCATCTTGGCGCCCGCCATGAACACGGCGCCGGTGCAGGCAACGAACAGCATCCAGCCGCCATAGCCGGGATATTGATCGAGATAGAGCTTGCCGCGTTCGCAGGCGCCGAGCGCCAGGGCATAGGTGATCAGATACACTTCGAACTTGGTCTTGATGATGAACAGGCGGCGTATCTTCTCGAACATGGCAAAATCCCCGCAAGCCCCGTGCCAAGGGCGGTTTTCTGCGGGCTACGATAGTTAAGAATGGGTTAAACTGTAAAGGCTGCCGACAGATCAGGCGAGCGTATCCAGGTCAAGTGCACGCAGCAGGGCAAAGCGCGCCGCGCGGACGGTCTCGGCAAGCTTCGGGTCCGCAAGATCGCCGGGCGCAATCCGCTCGGGCCAGTGCGCGGCGATGACCCGCTCGATCGCATCGAGCTTTTCCGGTGTAGCGATGAAGCGCGGATCGACCGTGGCGGGATCTGCAACGACGCGCAGGCGAAGGCACGCCGGGCCGCCGCCATTGGCCATCGACTGGCGGACATTGACCGGCACAAGCTGGCGGATCGGGCCGTTTCCCGCGACCATCGCCTCGAGCCATTGCCACACGGCAGGCACTTCCTGCGATTCGGAAGGCAGCACTAGCGCCTGACCGCCAGAGGGCAAAGTGACGAGCTGCGCATTAAACAGATAGCTCTTGATCGCATCGGCGAGCGACACGGCGCTTGCAGGCACCTCGACGATCTGCACCGCCGGAAAGGCCGCCCGGATCGCGGCATAGGCGCCATCGCGGTCCTCGAACGCCTGTTCGTGGGTGAACAGCACGCTTTCGTTGGCGACCGCGACGACATCATTGTGGAATGCGCCGGCAGCGATCGCAGTCTCGCTCTGCTGGATGAACAGGGTGCGCTCTGCTGCCAGGCCGTGCCGTCTCGCGATCGCCTTGCCCGCCTCGACATGCTGGCGCGCGGGGAAGGGGCCGCCCGTCTTGCCATAGACGAAAATCTCGACGCCTTTGCTGTCGTGCCGCTCGCACAGCCGCATATGGTTGGCCGCGCCCTCGTCGCCGAACGGGGCGGGGACAGGTGCATGCACCGCGAAATGGCGCTCGTCGGCAAAGGCGAGTTGCAGCTGCGCCAGCGTGCCTGTCCATTCATGGCTGCGATGCGGCATGGTCATGAGGTTCGCGACGGTCAGGTGGCAGCGGCCATCGGCGGTGTCCGGGGCAGGGGAGACGGTCGCGGCATTCGCGGCCCACATCGACGAGGCGGAAAAGGCTGCGGCGCGCAAATGCGGTTCGGCGTTCGCAACATCGGTGGCGAGACTTTCCAGCCATGCGGTATTGGGCCGGTCGAGCGGCATGAAAAACCCCTGGGCCAGCCCGAGCGCGACATTGGCGCGCATCTTGGCCACGCCCTGCAGCGCGGCAGCGCGCGGCTCGCTCACCGACCCAGCATTATTGGCCGAGGCGATATTGCCGAGGCTGAGGCCCGCATAATTGTGGCTGGGGCCGATAATTCCGTCGAAATTGATTTCGGTGAGCATGTTTCTTCCTGGTCCTACACCTTCTCCCTTGAGGGGAGACGGATACGAAGCCTTGCCAGCTCGCTGGCTAGGCGGAGTTGGATGAGGGTGTCGCTCGCTACCGGCGGCGCATCTTCACCCTCACCCTGCTTCGCCTAAATTCGCTTCGCTCATTAAGTCTCCGCAGCCCTGTCCCATCAAGGGAGAGGGGTGTTTTTCCCTATCTCTCGATCCAGCGCACCATGTCGCCTGTACCGACGCGCAGGACGTTTGCCGTTGCGGGATCGAGCGTCACGCCCTCCTCGCCATCGACCACCTTGCCATAGGCGCAGCGGAAATCGGCCAGGCGACCGGTGGCGACCAGCGATGTCGTGCCGCCATCACCCAATCCGGCGACTTGGGCATTGCGCGCATTCCGGATCGAATGGACCTGATCGGTGCGCGCGGTCATGGTCGGGCCACCGTCGAAAATGTCGACATAATTCTCGTGCGCAAAGCCTTCGTTTTCCAGCATCCGCATCGCTGCGCGGCCGCTGACATTGGGGCGGCCCAGCACATGGCGCGCACTGTCGCTCAGCATGGCGACATAGACCGGGTGTTTGGGCATCAGATCGGCGATGAACTGATTTCCGTTGAGAGCGTTGAAGGTGTCGGCTTCGTCGAAGCTCATGCCGAAAAAGCGCCCGGCAATGCTGTCCCAGAAGGGCGAATCGCCAGCATCGTCGATGATCCCGCGCAGTTCGGCCAGGATTCGGTCGGCAAAGCGCGCGCGGTGCAGGCCGATGAACAGATAGCGGCTGCGCGCCAGCAGCATGCCGAGACCCCCTGCGCGCTCATTGGGATGCAGGAACAGCCCGCCGACTTCGCTCGACCCCTCCAGATCGGTCACCAGGCTCAGGATCTCGGCGCGAAAGGTGCGCCCCAGCTCGGCGCTGTGCTGCGTCAGCGTGCTCAGCCGATAGCTGTAGAAGGGCCATTTCTGCCCGACCTGGGTCAGTAGCTGGCAGGTTCCGCGAATTTCGCCAGTCTCGGTATTTTCGAGCACCAGCACGAACAGCTCGTCGCTGAGATCATCGTCTTTGCGCGCGAAACAGTCGGTGGAGCGCTGGATCTTCCCCTCGAGCGACTTGCGATCGGCGGGCAGGTTGGTGAACCCCCCGCCGGTCAGCTTGGCCATCTCGTAGATCGCCTGCAGATCGTCGGGCGTCGCCGCCCGGATGACAAAACTCATAACCCCCTCTTTTCGGCAAGCCGCAATATGGTGAGCGCAGATAGTCGGGCGCGTTCGGCCAGGCTGTCGGCGATCAGGAATTCGTCTGCGCTGTGGATTGCACCGCCGCGCACGCCCATCGTGTCGACAACGGGGACGCCGCAGGCCGCGATATTGTTGCCATCGCACACCCCGCCGGTACCGCGCCAGGATATGTCGAGCCCCAGATCGGCACCGCAGCGCCTGACCAGTCCGAACAGCTTCTCCGCGCCCGGATCGATCGGCTTGGGCGGGCGGCCGAAGCTGCCATGGACATGCACGCTCACTTCGTGCGTGGCAGCGATCTCGTCGGCGAGCCGGTGCAGCGCATCATCGGCAAACGCCTGCATCTCAAGGCTCTGCGGGCGGAAGTTGACGCGCAAGATTGCATGGTCGGGCACGACATTGTTGGCGCTTCCACCATCGATCATGGCCGGGTTCACCGAAAGGCCATCGCGGGTCAGCGCCTTCAACCGCACCGCCAGATCGGCGGCGGCGACCAGCGCGTTGCGCCCCTCGTGCGGGTTGCGTCCGGCATGCGCGGAGCGGCCGGTGATAATGATCGAGAAATTGCCCGATCCGCCGCGTTCGCCCGCCAGCGTGCCATCGGGCAGGGCGGGTTCATAGGTCAGGGCGGCGACCTTGCCTGCCGCCAGCCCCGCAATGAGCGGCGCAGACGAGGCCGAACCCACCTCTTCGTCGCTGTTGATCAGCACGTCGTAACCGATGCTGCTGGCGAGCGGCGACAATTCGACCGCCTGCAGCGCCGCGAGCATCACCGCGATTCCGCCCTTCATGTCAGCGACGCCGGGGCCGTTGAGAACGCCGGGCTCGATCCAGGTCAGACTCTCGAAAGGGTGATCGGCAGGGAATACCGTGTCCATATGCCCGGTCAGCAGCAGCCGCAGATTGGCGCCGGGGCGGACGGAAACGACCAGATGCTTGCCTCGCTCGATGGTGTCGATGCTGCCATCGGCGCGGACGGCCTCGACCGGTGCGCCATCGACCAGCCGGACCTCGCCTGGCAGCACCGAAAACGCGTCGGCCAGCAGCGCGGCGGTTTGCTCCAGGCCCGCAAGATTGCCCGAGCCACTGTTGATCGCGGCCCAGCGTTCGACCTGGGCCAGCATTGCAGCCTTGTCGATCCGCTCCAGACAGGCGATTTCGGATGCGGTCAGGCTGGCAGGGCTGGTCGTCATCATCCACCCCATAGCCGGGTTGCAGCCGCGCCGCCACCCGTAGCAACCTAAACCGGATTTACTTTGATGCCTTGCCTTGCCATAGGCTGTGGGCCATTCCTCCCCGGGAAAACTCTGCACCCTTTGGCGTTATGCCAAGGGCCGATCGCATCAAGCAAAGAGGACCGGGAATGAGCGAATATCTCCAGAGCAACGGCATCAGCATCGATTCCGCGCTGCATGGCTTTGTCACCGAATCGGTGCTGGCCCCGCTGGCGCTGGATGCGGATCGCTTCTGGGCGGATTTCGCCGCGCTGCTCGAACGCTTCGTACCTGTGGGCCGCAAGCTGCTGGAAAAGCGCGACGATCTTCAGGCAAAGATCGACGACTGGCACCGCGCGCGCAAGGGCCAGCCGTTCAACGCCATGGAATATCGCACCTTCCTCTACGACATCGGCTATCTGGTGACCGAGCCGCAGCCGTTCGCCATCGGTACGCAGAATGTCGATCCGGAAATCGCGACCATGGCAGGTCCCCAGCTCGTGGTGCCCTCGCTCAACGACCGCTTCGTGCTCAATGCCGCCAATGCGCGCTGGGGCAGCCTGTACGATGCCTATTACGGCACCGATGCGCTCGATGCGGCCCCGGCGCAGCCCGGCGGCTACGACCCCGTGCGCGGTGCGGCGGTGGTCAAGGCGGCCAAGGCGTTTCTCGATGAAGCGGTGCCGCTCGCCCAAGGCAGCTGGGCGGACTTTACCGGCGGCACGCCCGAGCTTGCCGATCCGGCACAACTGGTCGGAACGCGCGGTGACAGCCTGCTGCTCAAGCATAACGGCCTGCATATCGAGATCGTGATCGATCCCGCGCACCCGATCGGCAAGGACGATCCTGCTGGCATTGCCGATGTGCTGCTCGAAGCCGCGCTGACCACGATCGTCGACATGGAGGATTCGGTCGCGGCGGTCGATGCCGAGGACAAGATCCTCGCTTATACCAACTGGCTCGGGCTGATGCGCGGAGACCTGCAGGCCAGCTTCCCCAAGGGCGGCAAGACGCTCACCCGTGCGCTCGAAGCTGATCGGGATTATGTCGCGCCCGATGGCACCGCCTTTACCCTGCCGGGGCGCAGTGTGCTGTTCGTGCGCAATGTCGGGCATCTGATGACCAACCCGGCGGTGCTGCTTGCCGATGGATCGGAAGCGCCCGAGGGCATTCTCGACGCAGTGTTCACCAGCGCCATCGGCATGCATGATCTGAACGGTCTTGGTCGCTTCCGTAACAGCCGCGCCGGATCGATCTATATCGTCAAGCCCAAGATGCACGGTCCGGAGGAATGCGCCTTCACCAACGAGCTGTTCGATGCGGTTGAGGACATGCTGGGCCTCAAGCGCCACACGATAAAGGTCGGCGTGATGGACGAGGAGCGCCGCACGTCTGCTAACCTCGCCGCGTGCATCCATGCGGTGAAGGACCGGATCGTGTTCATCAACACGGGGTTCCTCGACCGCACCGGAGACGAAATCCACACCTCGATGCAGGCCGGTGCGATGATCCGCAAGGGCGACATGAAGACCTCCGACTGGATCAAGTCCTATGAGGCACGCAATGTCGGGATCGGCCTCAAGTGCGGGCTCGACGGCAAGGCGCAGATCGGCAAGGGCATGTGGGCCGCCCCCGACATGATGCGCGATATGATGGAACAGAAGATCGGTCATCCGCTGACCGGGGCAAACACCGCCTGGGTGCCGTCACCCACCGCCGCGACGCTGCACGCGATGCACTATCACAAGGTCGATGTCTTCGCCCGCCGCGCCGAGATCGCGGGCCAGCCAGTGCCAACGCTCGAGCCGCTGCTCAACGTGCCGCTCGCCGCGGGGCAGAACTGGTCTCCGCAAGATATTCGCGCCGAGCTCGACAATAATGCTCAGGGGATTCTTGGCTATGTCGTGCGCTGGGTCGATCAGGGCATCGGCTGTTCCAAGGTGCCCGACATTCACGATGTCGGCCTGATGGAAGACCGCGCGACCCTGCGCATTTCCAGCCAGGCGCTGGCCAATTGGCTGCTGCACGGTGTTTGCACGGCAGAAGAGGTGGATGCGGCGCTGCTGCGCATGGCGGCCAAGGTCGACGCGCAGAATGCGGGCGATCCGCTCTACAAGCCAATGGCGAGTGATCCCGAGGGTTCGTTCGCCTTCCAGGCGGCGCGCGATCTGGTGTTCAAGGGCGTGGAACAGCCCAGCGGCTATACCGAACCGCTGCTCCACGCGTATCGCCAGAAGGTGAAGGCGGCATAAGGCGAAAGGAGAGCATACACGTACGTCCCTCGACTACGCTCGGGACAAACGGACGGGGTCAGTGCTGATCGCTAAACAGCATTCCCGAGTTCCCGAGCGAAGTCGAGGGACGTACGCGCCAAGGATTGCGGCTACGCTTCCACCGCATCCAGATGCGCACGAATGGCGGCGAGGCTCTCGTCCAGATGACTGAGCAGGAACAGGTGCCCGCCATCCTCGATGATCTTCAGTTCCGAATTGGGGATCAGTGTCTTCAGGATATGCCCATTGGCGACCGGCACGATCTGGTCGTCGCCGCCCATCAACACAAGAGTGGGCTTGTTCATGAACGGCAGGAAGGGCGCGCTGGTCCAGCCGATCATCGCGAGCAACTGGTAGAAATAGCCGATCTTGGACGGCGGGGTGATGCGGCCGGTATGGCCCCCAGCGCCTTCGGTCGAGCCGCCATAGAGCGTCGCGAAATGCTTCTCCATATAGCTGGGGTCGATATAGCGGCGCGGATCGGCCATCTTGCTCAAGGCCGATATATTGCCCGGGATCATGAACATGCCCGCGGTGGTCGCAGCCAGCACCAGCCGGTTGACGTTTTGCGAATGCTGGAGCGCAAAATGCTGTGCCATCGCGCCGCCCCAGCTGACCCCCATCACGTCCACCGTCTCGATCCCGAACCGGTCGAGCAGCAGCCAGGCGATGCGGGCCATCAGGAATGCATTATAGGGCACGCGCGGGTCGGGCGAGCCGCCGACGCCGGGCATGTCAAAGGTGATGAACGGCCGTTCCTCTAGCAGATCGGCAAAGGGGGCCACCGCCTCCATGTTTGCGCCGATGCCGTTGAAAAACAGCAGCGGTGGCTTGCTCAGCCCCTCGTCGAAACGCCAGCGCGCGACGCGCAAGGTGCGGCCATCGGCCTGTTCCATGGTGATTTCGGGGCCGGTGGCGGCAGCGGTTTTGAACTGGGTGGCCAAACAGAATTCCGATCTATGGGTGTTTCGTCGGTACGGTCCTCCCCGTTACGGGGAGGATTTGCAAGTCTCACTCCAGTACATACAGGCCGGGCGCCGGTTCCAGCGCGGGGTTCTTCTTGCTGCCGGTGGACTTGGGTGCTGTGACCTTGTTGCCCGAGCGCGCCTGCACCCATTCCATCCAGTACGGCCACCAGCTGCCCTTGACCTCTTCGGCCTTGGCGAGCCATTCGTCGACGTCCGCCGGGGCCTTGCCTGCCTTGGTCGGCGTGTTGCCCTTCATCTTGAAATATTTGGCCTTGGGATTGGTCGGCGGGTTGAGGATCGCCTGCATGTGGCCCGATTGCGACAGGATGAAATCGATATTCTTCGATCCGAACAGCTGGGTCGAGCGATAGCAGGCGCGCCAAGGGGTGATGTGGTCGGTCACCCCGCCCAGGATGAACAGGTCATTGGTCACCTTGGACAGATCGATCCTGTGATCGACCATCTCGACCTCGCCCTTGCGGGTAAAGGCGAGCGTTTCATAGATGTGCAGGAAATCGCCCATCAGACTGGCCGACAGGTTGGTGGCATCCGCATTCCAGAACAGCACGTCGAACGCTGGCGGGTCCTCGCCCATCAGATAGTTGTTGATGACATAGTTCCAGATCAGATCATTGGGCCGCAGCCAGGCAAAGCCGCGCGATAGATCGCTGCCCTTGATCACGCCCTTGCGCGCCGCGCGCTGCTTGGCGAGCGCCAGGCCGTTGTCGCTCATCAGCGATCCTGCCTCGATATCGGTCTGCTTGGGGTGCAGCACGCACACCATCAGCGTCACCGATCCGATGCGATCGTCGCCCGAGGCCTGAAGCTTTGACAGCAGCATCGCCAGCGTCTGCCCGCCCGAGCAGCCGCCCGAGACATTGACCTTTTTCGAGCCGGTAATTTCGCACACAACGTCGACCGCGCGGGTGCAGGCGGCGATATAGTCAGCCATCGCCCAGGCACCATGCTCCTTTTGCGGGTTGCGCCACGAGATCACGAAGGTCTGGATGCCGTTGTCGACCTGCCATTTGACCACCGATTTTTCGGGCGACAGGTCGTTGATATACATCTTGTTGATCTGCGGCGGGATGGTCAGCTGCGGGATCGCGTAGACCTCTTGCGTCGTCGGCGCGTACTGGATCAGCTCCATGATCTCGTCGCGATAGACGACATTGCCCTTCGACGTCGCGACATTCTCGCCCAGCTGGAACGGCTTCTTGTCGACCTGGCTGACCATGCCGTCATTGAAAACCATGTCGTTATAGGCGTTCTTCAGCCCCTTGAGCAGCGAGAGCCCGCCCGAATCGACGATTCGCTTCTGCGCGGTGGGGTTGCCGATCAGGCTGTTGGTCGGGGCGAGGGCGTCGATGATGATCGCGGAGATGAAATTGGCGCGGTCGCGTTCGAGCGCATCGAGCTCGAGTTCGTCGATCCAGCTTTTCATGCCCTTCTGCACGGCCAGATAATATTGCGCGCCGGCCTTGAAGAACGGGTTGAAACGCCAGGCGGGGTCCATGAAGCGCTTGTCCTTGGGATCGGGCGAGAGTTCGGACTGGCCCATCATGATCTTGACGACATCTTCGGAAAAGGCCTGGGCGTGGCGCATGGTACGGGCCGGGTCGCTGGCGGTTTCGCGCAGCAACAGGCCGATCGCCCCGATGAAATCCTCGCGCGCCAGCCCCATCAGCGGCCCGAGCGCCGTGGTGGACTGAGCGGCTTCATCGACGAGATCCGGGGTGTCACCTGCCATAGACTGTCTCTCCCAAAATGGCTTGCCGCCCGGTTCATGCCGGGACGGTCGGAGAGTACAGTATAGCGGTGCCGCAGCCTGCACAATGGCCGCGATTTCCGGTGTCAGAACAGTGCGTCGATCGCCCGAGCAAGGTCGATATCGCGCTGCGACAGCCCGTCGGCGTCGTGCGTGGTGAGCAGGATGTCGACCCTGTTGTAGACATTCGACCATTCGGGATGATGATCGGCCTTTTCGGCGAGGATCGCGACGCTGGTCATGAAGCCGAAGGCGCGCGTGAAATCGGCGAACTTGAAGCTGCGGGTGATGCCGTCGCGCTTCGGTTCGTGGGTCCAGTCGGGCAGGCTGGCCAGAGCTTCGGCGCGTTCGGCGCCTTCCAGTTTGCGGACCATGATCGTCTCCTCTTGGCAGCGGGCGGCAAATGCGCCATCCGGGGGCAGATGGCGCAAGATGCTGCAATATCCAAGGGCTTTGAGAGCAGCGCCGCGCTGGAATGCGTGAGCCTTGCGTGCTTGCGCGGCGGGCGCATCCTGTTTCGCGGGGTGTCGCTGAAGCTTTCGGCGGGGCAGGCGCTCCATGTCACCGGGCCGAACGGGCTCGGCAAATCGAGCCTGATCCGCGTCATCGCCGGATTGCTCCCCGCCTATGCGGGCGAAATCAAGGCAACGGGACGTATGGCGCTTGCCGACGAGAAGGTCGCGCTGGATGCAGGCCAACCGCTTGCGCGCGCGCTCGGCCATTGGGCCAGGCTCGACGGCAGCGCGGAGGCCGATGTTTCGGCAGCGCTGGCGGCGGTGGATCTGGCGCATCTCGCCGATGTGCCGGTGCGCTTCCTTTCGACCGGTCAGCGCAAGCGTGCCTTGCTCGCGCGGATCAGCTTGTCGCGCGCAGGCATCTGGCTGCTGGACGAACCCGCGAACGGCCTCGACACCGCGTCGATCGCGCGGCTGGGCGATCTGATGGCGCGGCATCGGGCAGGGGGAGGGATCGTGCTCGCCGCCTCGCACCAGCCCTTGCCGCTTGAGGCCGCGCAGACCCTGGCGCTTGCCGATTTCGTGCCCGTCGCGGCGGCGGAGGATGCCGAATGATCGGCGCACTTGGCACGCTCGTCCGGCGCGAGCTGATGCTGGCCTTCGGGCTGGGCGGCGGTGCGCGGGGCTCTGCCGGCTTCGTCATGCCGATCATCTTCTTCCTGGCGGTCGCGACCATCTATCCGTTCGCGGTCGGCCCCGATGCGCAACTGCTCGGGCGGACCGGGGGCGGGGTGATCTGGGTCGCGGCCTTGCTCGCCAGCATCCTGCCGATCGACCGGCTGGTCCAGGCCGATGTCGATCAGGGCATGATCGACCAATATGTCGTGCGCGGGATGTCCGAAGAGCTGATCGCGCTGGCCAAGACCATTGGGCATTGGCTGAGCTTCGGCCCGCCCTTGATGCTGGCGGCGATCATTTCCGCCGGATTGCTGGGTCAATCGGCGGAGCAGCTGATCATCGTCGAGATCGGTCTCGCCTGCGCGACCCCTGCGCTGGCGGCTCTGGGCGTGATGATCGCCGCGCTGACCGCTGGCCTGCGCCATGGCGCGGCATTGGGTGGGCTGCTGCTGCTGCCGCTGGCGGTGCCGCTTCTGATATTCGGTGCGGGCAGCCTGACCCCGGGCAGCCAGAACGGGCTGCTGCTGCTCGCTGCCGCCAGCCTGCTGCTGACCGTCATCTGCCCGATCGCCGCCGGTGCCGCGATCCGCGCCGGTCGCGAATAGTCAGCGGCAGGCGCGCCAGCTCATCGTGCCACGGTCCGCAAGGTCGAGATGCAGATGGTCGGCATGCGCAGCATTGTAATCGGGCGAAAGCGTGGTCGAAAACAGGTCGCACGCACCATTGCGCACCGCGCGCAGGAAGCGCGCCTTGTCGCCATCGCCCGGCCAGTCCTTCAGCACCGAGATCCGCCGTCCGTCGGCGAGCACAAAGCCGCTGACGTCGAGCGCATCGGCGGTGGCATGCTCGCTCCACGGACCATCTTCGCGCGCATACATGCGGCGGCACGAGTAACTGCCGAACGTCTCGATATTGGTGACCTTGCTGCCCAGAAGCGCCTGGGCTTGCGGCTGAACCACCTGCGCCTGCCAGAGCAGCAGCCCGATCGCCATCGGGCAGGAGGGCGCGACGGACGCCGGGGCAAGAGGCAGCAACGTCTGGCCTGCATCGGCGCGCACCGCGTCCTCGACCCGGCACTGGTCGGCGCCAAACGGTTCGCGTGGCGTGAATTGCAGCCCCGAGCTGTCGAGTAGCGCAAGGCACTGGTCGCGCTCGCCGGTCAGATCGACGATCTTGCTGCGCGTCGCCATGCCGATCGGATCGGTAAGGGCCAGCGGCGTCCAGGGCAGGTCCTCGCGCCCCGGCTGCAACCATGCATAGCCGACCAGCAGCGCGAATGCGATGAGGCCGAGCCAGACGAGCCGCCGCACCCAGGCGATGATGTTGGGAATGCGCATATGCCGTTCTAACGTGCATTGGCTGCAGAAGATGCAGTCCGATGACCTGGGACGTAATTGTCTGCGCATCGCGGCTCGTTCACCAGTGGCGCATCGGACGAATTGGGAGTGAAAAGGATGAACAACTGGACGACACAGATGACGATCTGGTGCGGCGGGGTCATCGCTTTCGGACTGCTGCTGATCTCGGGCGCCTTTGCCGCGACCGACGGGGCGATGACATTGCTGCTGGAGGGGCTCGGGGCCGAAGCGCCTATCATCTACGATCCTTTGCACCGGTTCAGCATCGCGCTGATGGGCGCGGTCTCGCTCGGCTGGGGTGCGACATTGCTGGCAGTGGCGCGGGTCACGCCGGACCTCTCTGCGCCCCAGGCGCAGAAGCTGTGGCGGATGGTGACCTGGTCGGTGCTGTTATGGTTCGTGGTCGACAGCGCGCTTTCTGTGGCGACGGGCTTCTGGCGGAATGCGATCCCCAACACGGTGCTGCTGGTCTGGTATCTGCTACTGGTAGCAAGACTGCCCGGCGGTGCCGGGCAGATGGCGCGGGCTTGAAGCTTCCTAGTCATTCCCGCGAACGCGGGAATCTCGCTTTCCTTAACCGCCTGACGCAAAAGCGGGACCCCCGCGTTCGCGGGAGTGACGGGGAATGAGTGAAGATTGCGCATCCCTCTCCCTTCAAGGGAGAGGGATGGGGTGTCAGAACTGCATTGCGCCATAAACCTTGCTGATGTCGCCGCCCCATTCGCCGTGGTAGAGCGCGAGCAGGTCTTCCGCCGGGGTCTTGCCGCGCGCGACGACATCTCGCAGCGGTTCGAGAAAGCCGGTTTCATTGTCGCCGCTGCTGTTGAGCCGCGCGCGAGATGCCAGGCCTGACGAGGCAATGTCGAGCACTTGGGCCGCGATGTCGCGCAACTTGCGGCCGCCCGCGATCGGCGCGTCGAGGCCCAGCTTCGGCACGGAATCGCGCAGAGCCTGCCGCTCCTCGATGCTCCAGCCCTTGACCAGATCCCAGGCGGCATCGAGCGCGCCCTGGTCGTAGAGCAGGCCGACCCAGAGCGCGGGCAGTGCGCAGATGCGGCTCCACGGGCCGCCATCGGCACCGCGCATCTCGAGAAAGCTCTTGAGGCGGACTTCGGGAAAGGCGGTGGAGAGGTGATCGTTCCAGTCGCTCAGCGTCGGGCGCTCGCCGGGCAGCGCAGGCAGCTTGCCCTCAAGGAAATCGCGGAAGCTCTGCCCCGCCGCATCGATATACAGCCCGTCGCGGAAGACGAAATACATCGGAACATCGAGCATGTAGTCGACATAGCGTTCGTAACCGAAACCGTCCTCGAACACGAAGGGCAGCATTCCGGTGCGTGCCGGGTCGGTGTCCGACCAGATATGGCTGCGATACGAGAGCATGCCGTTGGGCTTGCCTTCGGTGAAGGGCGAGTTGGCGAACAATGCGGTCGCCAGCGGCTGCAGCGCCAGGCCGACGCGGAACTTCTTCGCCATATCGGCTTCACTCGCATAATCGAGGTTCACCTGGATCGTGCAGGTGCGCAGCATCATGTCCAGGCCCATGCTGCCGACGCGCGGCATATGGTTCAGCATGATGCCATAGCGGCCCTTGGGCATGATCGGCAGTTCGGCGCGGGTCTTGTCGGGCCACATGCCGAGGCCCAGAAAGCCCTTGCCGGTCTTCTCGCCGATCGCCTTGACCTGCGCGAGATGGCGGCCGGTCTCGGCGCAGGTTTCGTGCAGGTTTTCGAGCGGTGCGCCGGAGAGTTCGAGTTGGCCTGCCGGTTCCAGGCTCACCGTGCCGTCGGGGCCGCGCATCGCGATGACGTTGCTGCCACCATCGGGGGTGCGCTCCTCGACCGGCTCCCAGCCGAATTCGGTCAGCGCCATCAGCAGGTCGCGAATGCCGCCGGGCTCGTCATAGCTGGGTGCATGGAAGTCGTTGCGGCAAAACACGAATTTTTCGTGCTCGGTACCGATCCGCCAGCGGTCCTTGGGCTTTTCGCCCGCCGCCATCGGCTCTGCCAGTTGCGCAATCGAGGTGATGACCGGATCGTCCTCACCGGTTGTGGTGCGTGTGCTCATTGATGCGCCCTGAACCCCTGAATATGCTATTGCCGGTGCTTTAGTTGCGGCTTGCAACCCATGCCAGCTTTAAAATCTGTAATGGTGGCGATGCCCGGACAATCAAGTGCTCCAGTCACCATTCGCCGCCATCCAGACTGCGGTTGCAGTGATCGCGGCCGTCTCAGCGCGCAGGATTCGGGGGCCAAGCGACACGGGTACTGCGGCGGGATGCGCGCGGATCGCGGCATTCTCGGCATCGGTAAAGCCGCCTTCGGGGCCGATCAGCACCCCTGCCGGACCGAGATGCGCGGCGAGCTTCGCGGCGAGTGAACCGCCGCTGCCATCGTGCAGTCGTTCGTCGGCAAAGAACAGGTGCCGCCCCTCGGGCCAGGCCTTGAGCAGCGCGTCGAGCCGGGTGAGGGGGGCAATCTCGGGCAGCGCGGTGCGCTCGCACTGCTCGGCGGCTTCGATCATGGTGCCCCGCAGCCGGTCGTCCTTGACCTTGTCGACCACCGCCCGGTCGGTCAGCACCGGAACGAAGCGCGCCACGCCAAGCTCGCAGGCCTTTTCGGCGAGGAAATCGAAGCGCGCCTTCTTGATCGGCGCGGCGCACAGCCAGAAATCGGGCACCGCCTCGCGCGGGCGGGTCAGCCCCTCGATCTCGATCATCAGGTCGCGCTTGCCACGCGCACCGACCCGGCCGAGATACTCTCCGCTGATATCGTCGAACAGCTTCACCGCCGCGCCTTCGGTCAGGCGCATGACGTTGAGCAGATAATGCGCCTGATTGCCCTCGATACGCAGCGAGCCACCTTCGTTCAGTGGCTGATCGACGAACAGGCGCGGTGCTGAGCGCGGGGGCCAGGCTGGAGTTGCGGTCATGCCCGCGGTCTTAGCTGGGCTGCTGGCAGAGGTCCAGTTCCGGCGCCCGTCGCAGGGCTCCACGTGCCGACCTCGTAAACGGCCTGGTGGCCTCACGGCGCACGTGATTGACGATGATTGGAAAAATATAAGCCCGGGCGCGATGAGAAGGGGGGAGGATCGCGCGCCCGGGCTCATGTTTGTTAGGACGACATTGGAGGGGGGCTTGGTCTGCCGTCCTGTTGTGAAAACCCATATGCCCAAAATAGGTTCCACGGAAAAAATGCAACGGCGCTGTTTTTTTCAAGTTGACGCAAGCGGGTATCTTCAAGGCGCTGCGACACCGACAGTTTCGGTTCGGTTTCGTCATCCGGGCACAAAAAAACGGGGCCCGAAGACCCCGTTTCCTTGATCTGTTTGGACCGGTGAGGTCCGCCAGTACCTGACCGAAATCAGGGGCTGGTCGGGGTGTCGCTGTCCTGGTCGGCAGCGATCACGATGCCGCCGATCACGGCAGCAGCAGCGACGACACCGATGATGATGCCGGTGCTGCCTTCAGCTTCGCTAGCTTCTGCTGAAGCGGCCGAAACGCGCGATGCACCGGCCTGGGCCAGTACGGGCGTTGCGGCGATTGCGAGTACAGCCAGAGCGGCCGCAGCAAAACGATTCTTCATTATAGCCTCCGTCACGTATTCAGTTCACGCCTTAATCATTTTAAATCAAGGCATTGCAACCCGTTGCGAAAAGAGTGTTTTACGAGCTCTTCCCGACGCTCAATGCCCAACTAGGCGCAAAGTTCCACAGGTGCAAGAAGGTTTCGGGCCCAAAACTGCGGCAAAAAGGCTTTTGTGGCAGGCTGTTGCAGCAGCGCAACGAATGCTTTCCGTAAGGTTAACGCACTTCGCTCTGCTGGTAACGACGTACCCCTCCCACCCATGTTTCTACGACCTTGGCCGAGCGAAGTTCACCCGGTGTGCTGAGCAGAGGATCGATATCGAGCAGGATGAAGTCCGCGCGCATGCCCGGCATCAGCGTACCGAACCGATCTTCGGCAAACCCGGCATAGGCTGCGCCGCGTGTGAATGCATCGATCGCTTCGACACGGCCAAGTCTTTCCTGCGGCTGCCAACCACCGAATGGCTGGCCGTCCGCACCCTCGCGCGTGATCGCGGCAGCCAGGCCGGCAAAGGGATCGGGCGATTCCACCGGCGTGTCCGAACCGAAGGCCAGAGGAACCCCCGCCTGGCTGAGCGTCCTCCACGCATAGGCACCCGCCAGCCGTGCCGGGCCCAGCCGCGCCTCGGCCATCAGCCGGTCGGAAATCTGGTGCACCGGCTGCATCGAGGCGATGATCCCGTTCTTCGCAAAACGCGGGATGTCGACCGGATCGATGATCTGGGCATGTTCGATGCGCCAGCGGCGGTCGCCTTTGTAATCCTTGGCCAGTTCCTCGATGGCCGACAGCGCCTGCGCATTTGCACCATCGCCGATGGCATGGGCGGCGACCTGGAAATCGTCCATCGCCGCGCGGCTCATCATGTTGAGCAACTGGGTGTCGTTGACGAACGCGAGACCTCGCTGGCCGGGCATGTCGGCATAATCGGCCTTGAGCAGCGCCCCGCGCGAGCCGAGCGCGCCGTCGAGATAGAGCTTCACGCCGTTCAGCCGCAGGCGGTCGTCATAAAGCCAGGGTGTAGGTCGCGGGCCGCCGATCGCAACCATCGCGTCGATCCCGGCAGCATAGGACATGATGCGCACGCGCAGCCGCCCCTCGTCCCCGGCGCGGCGATAGGCCTGCCAGTCGTCGATGGTCGTGCCCATATCGGCAATGCCGGTGATGCCGAGCGCTAGCAGATGGTCCTGCGCGGCGATCAGCGCTGCATCGCGATCGACCGCGCGCGGTGGCGGCACCGCCTTGCTGACCAGCGCCTCGGCTGCATCGACGAACACGCCTGCAGGCTTGCCGCCGATCCGCTCGACCCGGCCACCTGCGGGATCCTTGACGTCGGGCTTGACGCCAGCGGCCTGCATAGCGGCGGTGTTCGCCCAGCCGGCATGGCCATCGACCCGCTCAAGCCAGACCGGGCGATCGGGCACCACCGCGTCGAGATCGGCGGCAGTGGGAAAGCGGCCCAGACCCCATTTTTCCTGATTCCAGCCGCGCCCGATGATCCAGGGGCGGCTGGGGTTATCGTCGGCATAGGCCTTGATCCTGGCCAGCGCTTCCTCAAGTGACTTCGTGGCCGAAAGGTCGAGCGTCAGCAGCGAAAAGCCGAGGCCCATCACATGGCCGTGTGCGTCGATGATCCCGGGTATCAGCGTGCGTCCATCGCCGTCGAGCTTGTAGTCGAGCTTTTCGGGCCGCTTGTCGCGCCTCTCGAGCAACTGCTTCACCTTGCCGTCATCGTCGATGACCAGTCCGGTGAAATTGACGACCTTGCCCTTTGCATCGAGCGTCATGCCGTTGACATTGTCGATCAGCCCGTCGGCCCATGCGGGCACGGCGCCGCTGGCGAACAGGGCGGCGGCGAGCGCGGCGGTGCGCGCGAACATCGGACGGCTCATTTGCGGGGAAGCCTGCGGATCAGCGCGCTGGTATCCTGACGGCCTGCGCCCAGATGCTGCGCCTCGGCGAAGAACTGGTCGAGCAGCGCGGCGACAGGAATCGATGCGCCGTTGTTGCGCGCCTTGTCGAGAGCAAGCCCCAGGTCCTTGCGCATCCAGTCAATGGCAAAGCCGAAATCGAAGCTGTCCTCGGCCATGGTCTTCCAGCGATTGTCCATCTGCCAGCTTTGCGCCGCGCCGCCCGAAATCGCCTGGAACACCTTGTCGAGATCGAGCCTGCTGGCCTGAGCAAAGCGCATCGCCTCGCTCAGGCCGCCAAGCACGCCTGCGATGCAGATCTGGTTGACCATCTTGGTGGTCTGGCCGTCGCCCGGACCGCCGACATGGACGATGCGGCTGGAATAGCTCTTGATGATCGGGCGCGCGGCATCGACGGCATCCTTCTTGCCGCCGCACATGATGGCGAGCGTGCCGTTCTCCGCACCTGCCTGGCCGCCGGTCACCGGGGCATCGACGCACAGGATGTTCTTGGCGCGACCCTCGACCGAAATCTGCCGCGCGATCGTTGCCGATACCGTCGTGTGATCGATGAACAGCGCGCCCTTTGGCAGCGTGGTGAAAGCACCCTGACGCCCCATGATCACCTGCGCCAGATCATCGTCATTGCCGACACAGGTGATGACCGCGTCAACGCCTTCGGCGGCTTCCGCCGGGGTCGCGGCAACCCGCGCCTTGTCGGCCAGATGCGGGTGCGCCTCGATCCAGGCATGAACCTTGGCAGGAGTGCGATTGTAGAGAGCAAGCGAATGCCCGTCATTGCCCAGATGACGCGCCATGGGGCCGCCCATCACGCCGATACCGATAAATGCTATATTTGCCATGGCGGTGCCTTAACGGATGTTTTCAATCCGCGCCATATCGGTTAGGGGCCGCAGCCGATATGACCAGCCCGACAGACCGCCTCACCCTGGACGATATCCGCGCCGCGCATGCCCGCATCGCAGGTTCCATCGTCCGCACGCCCACGCTCGTCAGCAAGACGCTTTCGGCGATTACCGGCGCGACGGTATATCTCAAGTTCGAGAACCTCCAGTTCACTGCCGCCTACAAGGAGCGCGGCGCGCTCAATTTCCTCAGCCAGATGACCGAGGAGGCGAAGGCCAAGGGCGTCATCGCGGCATCGGCCGGCAACCATGCGCAGGGGCTGGCCTGGCACGGCACGCGCCTCGGCGTGCCCGTCACCATCGTGATGCCCAAGCCGACGCCGACCATCAAGGTGCAGCAGACCGAAGCCAATGGCGGCCGCGTGATCCTGTTCGGCGAGAAATATGACGATGCCTATGCGCATGCCCGCGAGCTGGAGAAGAGCGAGGGTCTGACCTTCGTGCATCCGTTCGACGATCCGGTGATCGCGGCGGGGCAGGGGACGGTCGCGCTCGAAATGCTCGAGGATGCGCCCGAGATCGACCATTTCGTGATTCCGATCGGCGGAGGCGGCCTGTTCTCTGGCATGGGCACCGCCGCGCGTGCGCTCAAGCCCGATGTCCGCCTGACCGGCGTTCAGGCGCAGCTTTACCCCAGCATGTACAACACGGTGAAGGGCACCCAGTATCCGTGCGAGGGCGATACGCTGGCCGAGGGCATTGCGGTCAAGCAGCCTGGCGACTTCACCCGCGAGATCGTCCGCGCGCTCGCCGATGACATCGTTCTGGTCACCGAACCCCAGCTCGAAACCGCTGTCAGCCTGCTCTTGCAGATCGAGAAGACTGTGGCCGAAGGCGCTGGCGCGGCCGGACTTGCTGCCCTGCTGGCCGAACCCGACCGGTTCAAGGGCCAGACCGTCGGCGTGGTCCTGTGCGGCGGCAATATCGATACGCGCCTGCTTGCCAATGTGCTGCTGCGCGATCTGGCGCGCTCGGGTCGCCTCGCGCGGCTGCGCATCGCGCTGCAGGACAGGCCTGGTGCACTGTTCAAGGTCATGCGGCAGTTCGATGCGCACCAGGTCAACATCATCGAAATCTACCATCAGCGGGTCTTTACCAACCTGCCGGCCAAGGGGCTGATCACCGATATCGAGTGCGAGGCACGCGACCGTGGCCAGCTCGACGCGCTGGTCGCTTCGCTCAAGGCCAGCGGGTATGATGTGGGGCTGGTCGAGGTGGCGTGACGCCGCCCGGTCTGCCGCGCTAGCGCCAATCGCGATATCGGGACCGGGCAAGCGACGGTCCCATCTCAGTTCGCGACAATGCGAATGAGAACGCGGCTTTGGCCTCATCGCACTTGTGTCATCGCTGGTGACGATTCAGCATGAATCACATCTTATCCACAATCGGTCCGCGCTTTATCGCCGATTAGACTCGACTTGGCGCGCCTTAACCACGAAAAATGGTTAACTTGTTTGGCAGCCGCAGCGGTTGTCGCGCATATCGATAGCCGCAGTTAGCATTCGGCACATTCGGACCTACACACAAGGATTTCTCGGCACGTGAGCGCACCGGCACGCTTTCCCCGCTTCTTCGTTACCAATCCCGGCCCGTGCCCGTATCTGCCGGGCAAGAGCGAGCGCAAGGTGTTCACGGAGTTGAGCGGCCCGCACGCCGACGAGCTCAATGACGCGCTCAGCCGTATCGGGTTCCGGCGCAGCCAGAATGTGGCCTATCGACCGAGCTGTGTCGACTGTCGCGCCTGCGTGTCGGTGCGCGTGGTGGCTGACCAGTTCGTGCCTTCGTCGAACCAGCGAAAGCTGCTCAAGCGCAACCGCGATCTGATCGTTTCCGCGTGCAAGCCATGGTCGACTCAGGAGCAATATGATCTGCTGCGCCGCTACCTGAAGACTAGGCATCCCGGCGGCGGTATGTCGGACATGGACGACATGGACTATGCCGACATGGTCGAGCATACCCCGGTGCGCAGCTATGTCATCGAGTATCGCGAGCCCAATCCTGATGGCAGCGCGGGCAAGCTGGTGGGCGCCTGCCTGACCGATCAGCAGGGCGACGGCCTGTCGATGATCTACAGCTTCTACGAGCCCGATCACCCGACCCGGCGGGGCCTGGGCAATTACATCATCATGGACCATATCCAGCGCGCTGCCAGAGCCAGGCTGCCCTATGTGTATCTCGGCTATTGGGTAAAATCTTCGCCGCGCATGCAGTACAAGATAAAATACCAGCCGCTCGAACTGCTTGGTCCCGATGGCTGGCACGCTTTCGACCTTGAACGCGACGGTGCCCCCGCCTAGTCATTGGTTTTCGCGGCGGGGCGGGACCTTGCCCGCTTTGAAAGCGTTTTGTGTTGATGAGGCTGGCTGATCGCGCGCGCCCGGCAAAGGCTGGAACCCTGGTCACGCTGGCCTTCGGATGTGCATGGCCAGCCTTGGCACAGGCACAGCAGGCCGATCCGCCCGCAGAGGCCACCTCCATTGCGACACCTCCGGAAGCCATGCCGGCAGATTCCGCCCCAGGTCCTGCGGACGTGCAGGTCGACGATCCGCTGAGCATCGATCCGCTCGCCCCGCTAGACCAGCTTCCCGGCATGGAAGTCGAGTGGCCCGACGGTAGCGACATCCCGGCCTGGCCGGGCGAATTCGCAGCGGACGATGCGCTTCCCGCCGATGCCCAGCCAGCCGAAGCATCGGACAGCTCGACCAGCGATAGTGTCGCAACCGAGGCCGACGACATGCGCGACGGTCTGGCGACGACAACAGCAGCAGCGGACGCGGATGAAGGCGTGCCGGGCGCGGAAGAGGGGGGAGGCCGCGCCGCGCGTCGCGCCGAAAGGCAGGCCGAGCGCGAGGCGCGTCGTGCCGAACGCCAGGCGCTGCGCGAAATCGACGATGGCGACGTGCGCTATCGCGTGACCGTCAATTTTCTTCCTTCTGACGATCTCGCCGAACTGGACCAGGCGGCGTTTCGCAACCGTTTCGGTTCGCTTTCGACGCTTGACCGGCTGTCCGATGAGGATGCCAATCTGGCGCAGGTCAACCGGCGCGCGCGCGACGACAACGATCTGATCGACACGATGCTGCGCGTCTACGGCTTTTACGACGGTGATGTGCGCAATTCGGTCACCCGGATAGAGGGAGAGGACCGGGTCGCGCTGACCTTCGATGTCAATGTCGGTCCCATCTACCGGCTGGCCTCGATCGATCTGGCAGGGCTCGATGCCGTTGGGGTCGATGTGCCGGCTGCCCGGGCCGCGTTCGGGATGAAGGCCGGAGATGCCGCCAATTCGGACAGGATCGTGGCCGGGCGGCTGGCGGTGCTGACCAGCCTGCTCGAGACAGGCTTTCCATTTGCGCAGACGGGCGAGCCCGATCTGGTGATCGATCACGAGGCGCGCAGTGGGGCGCTGACCATCGCCGTCACACCCGGCGGGCAGTATCGCTTCGGCGGCGTTATCGCTAGGGATGATGGCCTGTTCGGATCACGCCATCTGGAACGGATCGCCCGGTTCGATCGCGGAGACACTTTCCAGGCTTCGGACATGGACGACCTGCGCCGGGCGATTCTGGCGACGGGGCTGGTATCGACCGTCACGCTGACTCCGGTCGCCGCCACCCAGCCCATGGGCAGCGAGCCGGGCACGGTGGATGTTGCAGTCGAAACCGTCGCGGCGCCGCTGCGGACCATTGCCGGGGAGGTCGGCTATGGCACGGGCGAAGGCTATCGCGCCGAAGTCAGCTGGGAACATCGCAATTTCTTCCCGCCCGAGGGTCTGGTCCGCGCCAGGGCCGTCGGGGGCACCCAGGAACAGCTGATCAATCTCGTCTATCGCCGCAACAATTTCATCAAGCGCGACCGGGTGCTCACCGCGCAGATCCTGGCGAGCAATATCGACCGGGACGCTTTCGAGGCGCGCACCTTCCTTGTGGCAGCATCGCTGGAACGACAGACCAACCTGATCTTCCAGAAGAAATGGACATGGTCGCTCGGCGCTGAGTTGGTGCTCTCCGATGAACGCGACAGCCGCGCGCGCATAGTCGGCGGGGCGCGGCGGACATTCTTCATTGCCGCGCTCCCGACCGCGCTGACCTATGACGGCACCGACAACCTGCTCGATCCCACCGCGGGTTTCCGTCTCGGCGGCCGCATCTCGCCCGAATACTCCTTGCAATCGGGCAGCAAGGGCTATGCGCGCATCCAGATCGACGGCAGCTATTATCGTCCGGTATCAGGCAGGATCGTGCTGGCTGGCCGGTTGCGTCTGGGCAGCACCATCGGCGCCAATCGGTTCGATATCGCACCGTCGCGGCGCTTCTATGCGGGTGGTGGCGGGTCGGTGCGCGGTTTCGGCTTTCAGGCTATCGGTCCGCGCGACGGCAACAACGATCCGATCGGGGGCAATGGCCTGGCCGAATTCTCGCTCGAAGCCCGTGTACGCTTTGGTGATTTCGGCATCGTTCCATTCTTCGACGCGGGCAATGTCTATGAAGGTAGCACGCCCGATTTCAGCGGCATCCGCTACGGCGCGGGCATCGGCGTGCGATATTACAGCAGCTTCGGGCCACTGCGTCTGGATGTCGGTACTCCGATCAACCCTCAGCCAGGCGATAGCCGCATCGGGGTTTACATCTCGCTGGGGCAGGCTTTCTAATGGTTGACGAGCCCATTTCCGCCCCGGCAGATCAGGCCGCACCGGATCGTGCGCCCATCCGATGGCTGCGCGGTGTGATGATTGGCGTGCTGGTGATGGCCGGGCTCGTTGCTGCACTGCTGTTCGGGCTGGACACCGGGCCGGGCCGCCGCTTCGTGGCCGAACAGATCGCGGGATACCAGCTCAAGTCGGGCCTTTCGCTCCGGGTCGCGCGGATCGATGGCTCGATCTATGGCAAGGCCGTGCTGCGCGGTGTGGAAATCCGCGATACCAGGCGGGTGTTTTTCGCCGCATCGGCTATCGATCTCGACTGGCGGCCATTCACGTTCCTGAACAACCGGCTCGACATTCGCGATCTGAACATTCGGCGCGGCGAGTTGCGCAGCCTGCCCGAGCTCAACCCCGGCGACCCCGACGACCCGCTGCTGCCCGCCTTCGACATCCGCATCGATCGGCTGCGCGCTGACGGGTTGGTCATCCGCCAGGGAGTGGCCGGGCCGCGCCGCGTTGCCAATCTGTCAGCCAGGGCCGATATCCGATCGGGCCGGGTGCTCGTCGAGGCGCGCGCCTCGCTTGCCGATGGCACCGATCGTCTTGCCGTAAAGATCGATGCCAGGCCCGATCAGAACCGGCTGATGGTGGATGGTGATGTCGTGGCGCCCGCCGACGGCGCGATCGCGGCTCTGGCAGGTCTGACCCGCGACCTCGCTGCCTCGATCAAGGGCCGGGGTGACTGGGGTTTCTGGCGGGGGAAGCTGCTTGCCCGGCTGGGCAATCGCGAACTGACCTCGCTTGATCTCACGCAGCGTGAAGGCCAGGTGCGGGTCCGGGGTTTCGTGCGTCCCGAGCCGCTGATCGGCAACAGCTTCACGCGCGCGCTGGGTCCAGCAGTCGGCGTGGTCGCAAGCGGTACGCTCGACGCGCGCGTGCTCTCCGGCACGATTGCGCTGGCGGGGCAGGCCGGGTCGGTGAATGCCGAAGGCGCGATCGACCTGGGCGAAAACCGCTTCGACAATCTCGAGCTTCTCGCTGCGCTGTCGCGGCCCGGACTGCTCGCGGAGGGACTTGATGCGCGGAATGTGCGCGCCACGCTGACACTCGATGGCCCATTCGGTGACCTCACCGCGCCCTATCGCCTGTCGGCTGATCGCGTTGCGCTGGCCGGGGTGAGCGCCGATGCATTGCTCGTGCAAGGCACGATCCGGCGGCAGGACAAGGATTTCACGATTCCCGTCAAGCTGAGCGCAACGCGCGTAGCCACTGGCAACGCTTATGGCGACCGGCTTGCCGATGGCTTGCGGGGCGAGGGCGTCGTGCGGATGCGAGATGGTGCCCTCAGCAGCGATCCGATCCGAATGGTCAGCAACAGCCTGGTGGCGCTGGTGCAGCTTTCCGGCAGCACCCAGCGCGGGCGCTATCTTGCCGTCGCCGATGTGCGACTACCCGCCTTCGGTGTCGAGAATGTCGGCAATGCGGATATCGATGCCAATGTCCGTCTGGCCTTTGGGGGCGGTGCGGCCTGGGACGCGCTGGGTGATGTCCGGGTGCTGATGCGCCGGGTGGTCAACCAGACCGTGGTGAACCTTGTTGGGCTAAGCCCGCGCTTTGCCGGCAGGTTCAGCTATGCGGCAGGGCAGCCCTTCGTGCTGCGCGATGCGAGCCTTGCGGCGCAGAAACTCGCCCTGATCGGCGGTGGTCGGATAGAGCCTGACGGCCGGATCGTGCTGCGCGCCAGCGGGCGCCATCGCGACTACGGTCCGCTCGACGTCGGTGCGGATTCCATCCGTGGGGATACGCGCGCCGTTCTGACGCTCGAAGACCCGCTCCCTGCACTTGGCGTGCGCGATCTGAGGCTCGCACTCGGCACTGTTCCTGATGGTTTTTCGGTCGATGTGGCGGGCCAGTCAACCCTGGGTCCAATTGAGGGCGTGACCCGCATCTATGCCCGCGAGGCTGGGCGCACGCTGATCGAGGTCGAACGTTTCGCGGTTTCCCAGGCACTGTTTGCGGGCGATATCTATGCGGCCAGCGCGGGCGTCGAAGGCGCGCTGACTGTCGCTGGCGGCGGCATCACCGGCAACGTGACACTGGAGCCCCGCGGCGAGGCGCAGGGCATAAAGGCGATGCTGAACCTCGCCGATGCGCGGTTCGATGGCGATGTGCCGATCACGATCAACCGGGGCGCGGCAGAGATCGACGCACTGATCGCCGAGGGGCGGAACACCATCATCGGCAGCGTCCGCGCGCAGGGCATCGGGCGTGGACCCGTGTTCATCGGTCGGCTCGCGGCCAATGCAAACCTGGTCAATGGCGAAGGCCGGGTGACCGCATCGCTCGCCGGACGACGCGGCAGCAATTTCGATCTGCAGACCAGCGCCCTGATCGCGAGCAACGCGGTCACGCTCTCTGGTAACGGAACATACGGAAATCGGCGGTTGCGGCTGGTGCGGCCTGCAAGGCTCAGCAAGCTCGATGACGGCGGATGGCGTCTGGCCCCGGCGGTGCTCAGGGTCGGGCGCGGCAGACTGGGCGCGCAAGGGCGGTTCGGCGGGGGTCTGACCGATATGACCGCCCAGTTCAACACCGTGCCGCTGGCGCTTTTCGACGTGGCGGTGCGCGAGCTCGGCTTCGGCGGCAACGCTTCAGGCACGCTCAGCTATCGTCAGGCCGAAGGCGGAGTTCCGACCGGCAAGGCGAGCCTGAAATTCGACAATCTCACCCGCACCGGCCTGATCGTGAGCTCCAAACCTGTCGATATCGCGGCCAATCTGGTGCTGAGCAACGATGCACTCGCCATGCGTGCGGTGATTGGCGAACAGGACAAGACCGTAGGAAGGGCGCAGGCGCGCATCGGCAACCTTCCGCAGGGCTTCGACCTGTTCGGACGGCTTCGCCGAGGGACGCTCGCAGGGCAGTTGCGGTTCAACGGGCCGGCAGATTCTCTCTGGCGTCTGCTGGGCATAGAGGCGTTCGATGTCACCGGCCAGGTCGGCGTGGCGGCCGACCTGTCAGGCAGTCTGGTCGATCCCAGCATCCAGGGCATATTGGCCACCCGCACCGCCCGCCTGGAAAGCACGTTGTCGGGTACGGTGATCAGCGACATTGCGGCGCGCGGCCGTTTCAACGGTTCACGGCTGACACTCACCAGCTTCAGTGGCAAGGCGGGGTCGAACGGCACGGTGAGTGGATCGGGATATGTCGATTATGGCGGCCTGTTCGCATCGCCCTCGCGCGGCGTCTCGGTCGAGATCAAGGCCAGTGCCAGGAACGCTCAGCTGGTCAATCGTGACGATTTCGGTGCGACCGTCACGGGGCCGCTCACCATCTCTTCGGATGGAAGCAGCGGGACCCTGGGTGGCGATGTCGTACTCAATCGCGGCCGCTTCCGACTGGGTCAGTTCAACGCGGAAGAAGCGCTGCCGGTAATCAATGTGCGCGAAATCAACCGCCGCGCCGACGAGGCGCCGCGGCGCAGTCGCCCCGCAATTTGGCGCTATGACGTCAAGGCGCGCGCGCCCAACCAGTTCACCGTCACGGGCCTTGGTATCAACAGCGAATGGGGCGCAAACGTCACGCTCACCGGCACCGTCGACGCACCGCGCATCACCGGCCAGGCAGACCTGATCCGCGGCGAATATGAATTTGCCGGACGCGATTTCGAGCTGGTGCGCGGACGCATCAACTTCCGCGGGGAATCGCCGCCCAATCCGGCGCTCGACATCGCCGCGTCGGCGAACCTTACCGACCTCAACGCCACGATCAACGTACGCGGTACCGGCCTTGCGCCCGAGATCAGCTTCACCAGCACACCCGCGCTGCCCGAAGACGAGCTGCTAGCCCGCCTGCTGTTTGGGTCGTCGATCACCGACATTTCCGCGCCCGAGGCGGTGCAGCTTGCCGCAGCGCTTGCCTCGCTGCGCGGCGGCGGTGGGCTCGATCCGATCAATGCGCTGCGCGGGGCGATCGGGCTCGACCGGCTGCGCATCGTCGAGGGCAATCAGACCCTGGGGCAGGGCACCAGCATCGCGGCGGGCAAATACATCACGCGCAACACCTATGTGGAGATCGTCACCGACGGGCGCGGCTATTCGGCAACGCAGGTCGAATTCCAGATCACCCGCTGGCTGTCGCTGCTCTCGTCGATCTCCACAATCGGTCGCCAGAGCGCCAACGTGCGGATTTCGAAGGATTATTGAGGCTGGGCGGTAAGGCTTGATGCAACGCCGTTTTCCGGCGAAAGCCGGAATCCAGAAAGCGGTGTCGCGCCAGCGGACTCCTGGACTCCGGCGTTCGCCGGAGAACGGTCAATGGCAGGGGAGGAACCACATTGTGCGGAAGATCAAGGGAAACGGGCTGGCGCTGGGGCTGGCTGCACTTGGCCTGTCGCTGGGTGCCGGATCGCAGGTGTCGGCCATGCTGAGCGCCGACACGCCGATCATGCAGTGGCCCGATCTGCTCGATCAGCCGCGTCCCAGCCCGACCCGCACCATCGCCTATGGCGAGGACCCGCTGCAGCTGGTCGATCTGTGGCTGCCGCAGGGCCAGGGGCCGCATCCGGTCGTCGTGATGATCCATGGCGGCTGCTGGCAGACCGAGATCGCGACCCGCGACATCATGAACTACATCGCTGACGATCTGCGTAAGGACGGCATTGCCGTGTGGAACATCGAATATCGCGGAGTTGATCGCGGCGGCGGCTACCCGGGCACCTATGTCGATGTCGGTGCAGCGGCGGATCTGCTGGCAGATCAGGCCAAGGCGCTCAACCTCGATCTTGCCCACACCATTGCCATTGGTCATTCGGCGGGTGGGCATCTCGCCCTCTGGCTGGCCGCGCGCCAGGCGCTGCCCGAGGGCGAGCCCTTGCGTGGTGCAAATCCCCTGCGCATCGACACCGCGATCAGCCAGGCCGGCATTGCCGATCTGCGCGCGGCGATGCAGCGCACCGGCCATGCCTGCGGCACCGGCGCGCCGACGAAAATGGCAGGTGGTCAGTTCGCGCTGACCTCTCCGCCGGAAATGCCGGTGAGCCAGGCGCAGCAGATTCAGTTCCATACCGACAAGGACCGGATTGCACCGCCTGTCTATGCCGAGACCTATGCTGCCGACATGAAGAGGCGCGGGGTGGCCGTGGAAAATCATGTCCACGGGCCCGAAGGCCATGTCGAGCTGATTGCGCCGACCAGCCGCAGCTGGGCTGCGCAAAAGGCACGGATCAAGCAGTTGTTGGGGCGTTGATGATGACCGATTTTCCTTCGCTCGCCGAGGCCGAAGCTCGCGATGCCGCCGATCCGCTGCGCGGCTGGCGCGAGCGTTTTGCACTGCCCGAAGGCGTGATCTATCTCGACGGCAATTCGCTCGGCGCGCTGCCGGTGGCGACGCGCGGCCTGATGCACGATGCGGTCGATCGGCAATGGGGAGAGGGGCTGATCCGCAGCTGGAACGATGCCGACTGGATCGGCGCGCCGCGCAGGATCGGTGACAAGATCGCTCGATTGATCGGAGCGGCGCCGGGCGAGGTGATTGCCTGCGATTCCGTCACGGTGAACCTCTATAAGCTGATGGGCGCGATCCTGGCGGCGCGCCCGGGGCAGGGCAGGACGATACTCACCGAGAGCGGAAACTTCCCCACAGACCTCCATGTTGCTGCAGGAATTGCTGCGCAGCATGGCCTCGTGCTCGATGCCGCGGCGCGCGATTCCATTGTTGAGCAGATCGGCCCGGATGTCGCGCTGATCGTGCTCACCCATGTGCACTACAAGACTGGCGATCGGTTCGATATGGCAGCGATCCAGGCGCTGGCCGATGCGCATGGCGTCCCGCTGATCTGGGACCTGTCGCACAGCACCGGCGCGGTGCCGCTGAACATGGCTGCCGATGCCGCGCGCTTCGCGGTGGGCTGCGGCTATAAATATCTCAACGGCGGCCCCGGCGCGCCTGCTTTCCTGTATGTCGCGGCCGAGGCGCTCGAATTTCTCGGTTCGCCGATCCAGGGCTGGATGGGCCATGCCGCGCCTTTTGCGATGACCGACGGATACGAGCCCGCACCGGGTATCGAGCGCTTTCTGGCCGGGACCCCACCGATGCTTTCGCTGCTCGCGCTGGAAGCAGGGGTCGATCTCATGCTCGAGGCGGATTGCCATGCGCTCTGGGGCAAATCACAGGCCCTGTTCGATTTCCTGAGCCAGCTGATGGCGGCGCGCTGTCCCGAGCTGGTCCCGATCACTCCGGCGCGTGGTGACCTTCGCGGCAGCCATGCGAGCTTCGTGCATCCCAATGCCTGGCCGATCAACCGCGCGCTGATCGACGCGGGCGTCATCGGCGATTTCCGTGCGCCCGATGTGCTGAGGCTGGGGCTTACGCCGCTCTATCTGGGCTTTGCAGATATCTGGCACGCAGTCGACCGGCTCGCCACCATCATGGGTGAGGGGCGCTGGCAGCGAGACGAATACAAGGTCGCCACGCGCGTGACCTGACGGGCATCGATCCACCGTCCTGAACGTTGCACAACCAGGGGGCC
Organism: Blastomonas natatoria; assembly: GCF_003201955.1. Taxonomy (GTDB): domain Bacteria; phylum Pseudomonadota; class Alphaproteobacteria; order Sphingomonadales; family Sphingomonadaceae; genus Blastomonas; species Blastomonas natatoria. The sequence continues at coordinate 195,030 of NZ_QJJM01000002.1, read as the reverse complement.
ATGCCGGTGCAATGCCGCTTCCCCCATGCTCAAGCTTCACCGGCAACAGCCGGGAACCGACAGGAGAGAAACATGCAGCGGCTTCTGGCCTGCCTCGACGTATCGCATTATTCGCAGACCGTGTGCGAGCACGCCGATTGGGCGGCGCAGCGGCTCAAGGCGACGGTCGAACTGCTTCACGTTATCCAGCGCAACGACGCGCGCGCCGAGCTCGACGGAGCAGGGCTGGCGGGCAAGCCGGGCCTGCTCGATGAGGTGCTGGCGCTCAAGGCGGCGGAAGGGCGTTTGGCCGATCGCCAGGGACAGCTACTGCTCGAGGCTGCTGTCGACCAGCTGCGCGCGCGCGGGGTGAGCGATGTCGAGCTCAGCCTGCGCGAGGGCGGTATCGTCGAGACGATCGCCGAGCGTGAGGCGTTCAGCGACATGACCATAATCGGCAAGCGCGGCGCGCAGGCGGATTTTGCCAAGGGTCATCTGGGCAGCAAGGTCGAGCGCGTCATCCGCCAGAGCCGCAAGCCGGTGCTGGTTGCCACCCGCGTCTTCAAGGCCCCGCAGCGCATCGCCATCGCCTTTGACGGCGGGCCTTCGAGCCACAAGGCGCTCGACTATGTTTCTACCTCGATGCTGTTCGGTGGGCTCGATATCGATGTCGTGCTGGTCGGACCCTATACAGATACCAATGCCGCGCATATCGACTGGGCGCAGACCCGGTTTACCGGGCGCGCGGGCGTCAAGGCGATTCAGCGCGAGGGCAATCCTGATGCGGTTCTTCCGCAGGTCATCAAGGAACGCGGCATCGACCTGCTCGTCATGGGGGCGTACGGCCACAGCCCGCTGCGCAACATGCTGGTGGGCAGTACCACGACGCAGATGATCCGCGCCGGGCAGACATCGGTGCTGCTGTTCCGGTAACTGTCGCATGAAGCACGTTTTCCGGCGAAAGCCGGAATCCAGGGGCGAGATTGCATTGCAGTCGCTCTGGACTCCGGCGTTCGCCGGAGGACGTGAAGTCATTCCAGATACAGCGCCCGCAACCGCGCGATGTCGACCTGCGTGATCCCGATCGTCGCCAGATAGCCCTCGACCCCACCATAATCGCGGTCGATCACCTCGAAAAACTGCGCCAGATGCGATTTGCCCGAGGCGGAATAGAGCGGCTCTGCCTTCACACCACCGGGCTTTTTCGCGGCGGCGGCATAATATTGCACAATCGGGTTGGTCGGATAGTCGGCCGGGTCGAGCGGCGGCATCTCGTTCTGCGGACGGCGCAGCTGCGTCGAGAGGTGATAATCGGCCAGGATCGTCTCGCGGTCGACACCCAGCGCGCTCAGGATCAGCGCCGAGGCAATGCCGGTGCGGTCCTGCCCGGCGGAACAGTGATACATCACCGCGCCATCGTCGGCGAGCAGCCGCTTGAACAGCGAACGGTACTGGGGGGCGAGGAGCTTTTCCATGCCGGTATAGACATATTCGCCCTTCATGCTGCCCATGTTCGCCATCAGGGGTTTCAGCGAATAGTCGTTGGAGATGAACAGCGCACCGGTGCGATCGTCGAGCTGGGTCGCGGCAACCTCGCGCTCCTCGATCGAGCGCAGATCGACGATGGTGCCGATAGCGAGCCCGCCGAGCAGCGTGTAATCCTCGTCGGTGAGCAGCGGCAGCGCGCCCGAGCGGAAGATCTTGCCCCAGCGCACGGTCTTGCCGCCCGCCGCCTTGTAGCCGCCCAGATCGCGGAAGTTCGATCCCCTGGCGAGCGGCAGCTCGCGCTCCGCCGTCAGCGTGAGCGAGGCATCGCCGCCGTCGCGCAGGACGAGGAACTGGCGCTTGCTCGCGGGCAGTGCGACGATCGCCTCGCCCTTGCGGTTGGCCTTGACCGCCGGCACGGCCGCCCCGGCCGCGATTGGCGTGTCGGTGACGATGATGTCCACCGGATCGGCGTCGGTCCAGGTCACCTTGACCTTGTCGGCATCGATCCGGCTGACCATCACGCTATCGATAGCGAGCGCAGGCGCGGCGCTGGCGAACAGCGCGAGGGCGAAAGCGGTCTTGAGGCGCATACAGTCTCTCCTTTCAGAAGCCGAAGCGGATGCCGGCAAGGTACCGGCGGCCGATCTGTTCCACCTCGGTCGGGCGGCCCTTGCTGCCGAGAAACGCGGTATATTTGGCGTCGGTCAGATTGTTGAGGTCGGCGAACAGGCTGATGTTCGGCGTGATGTCATAGCGGATCGCGACATCGACATTGGTATACCCGCCGCGGAACTCGTCGCCCGTAACCGTCCCGCCGGTGCCGATCGAGAGAGTTTCCAGATAGTCGCTGCGCCATTGATAGCTCGCGCGGACCGAAAGCCCGTATTTCTCGTAATAGAGCGAGGCGTTGACGATCGTGTCCGAGGTGCCGGGGAAGCCGATATTGCGGCGCTGGTCGGTATCGAAGCTGCCCTCGATCAGCGTCAGGTTGCCCTGGAACCCGAAGCCGTCGAGCGGCGAGGGCAGGAAGGTGAACTGCTGCTGATAGTTGAACTCGACGCCGTAAAGCTCACCCGAATTGCCGTTGAAGCTCGAGGTGAGCAGATAGCGCGAGCGATCGACGCCGTTGCTGTTGAACGCGTCCGTGCCGACGATCTGTGTGTTCGAGAACAGCACATTGTCGACCCAGCGGTGATAGGCGGATACCGCAATGATGCCCTGGCCGGGGATGTAATATTCCAGGCTCGCATCGACGCCCCAGGTATATTCGGGGCGAAGATCAGGGTTGCCGCCCGCGATCGTGCCGGGGCTGTTGGTGTCGTTGATCGCCGACCCGACCCGGATTTCACCGAAGCTGGGCCGGGCGATGCCGCGCTGTCCGGCAAGGCGGAAGACCAGATTGTCGGTCAGGTCGAACTTGGCGTTCACGCTCGGGAAGATGTCGGTATAGTCCTGCGGTGCCGAGAGCGGCACCAGCGTGCCGTTGGCGAGCCGCGCCTGGCCCTGATTTTGCAGCCGGAAATGCTCGACGCGCGCGCCTGCGATCACCTGGCCGCCATCGAAAACCCATTTGGCCATGCCATAGGCGGTCAGCGTCTTCTCGTTCAGCTGGAAGCGGTTTTCCGCCGGAACGTTATTTGCAGGATTGAACCGACCCTGGCGCTGCAGCGTCGCGAAGATGTTGTCGAGATCGGCGCGCATCCGCGTGTTGTCGACATAGTTGAAGGTGAGCCCGAGCGGGAAGCCGGTATCCCAGGGGGTGTTGGTGATATAGCTGGCCGGGTTGAAGCTGAGCCCGGTCCCCGCCAGCGCGGCGGGCGAGAGAAGTACGGCGTTCGAGGTCGCGAAGATGAAGCCGCCGATATCGCGATCGGCATAGAGCAGCCCGCCGGTCAGCGTCACATCGCCCAGTTCCTTTGCCACATCGAGCTTCACCGTATAGCTGTCGGTGAAAACGTCCTGCACGATCGGGATGACGAGTGCGGGCGCGGTGTTGGCGTTGATCAGCGTCGTCTGGTCGAAATTGGCCAGCGCCGGGCCGCGCACGAAGCTGCCCGCCGTCGCGCCGGGGACGGTCTGGAACAGCTGAACGATCGGCAGGTTGGGACGGCTGAAATCATAGCGGACCGAAGGCGAGGTCGCGGTGGCGGTGCTCGCCTGGACAAGCGGCAGATAGGTGGTGTTCTCGGTGCGGGTATAGTTGGCCGCGAAGTTCACCTTCCAGCCATTCTCCTCATAATCGCCGCCGATGGTGTTGATGAAATTGCGCGTGCGATAGTTGCCGAGGTTGAACGACCCGCGAACGGGCACGCGGACGAGATCGCCGCCCGACAGGTTGCGCGTGCCCGACAGTGCGCGGTCGAGCCGGATCTCGTACTGGTCGCGCTGCTCGTCGTCCTTGAATTCGGTATAGATGGTCCTGGCATAGAGCTTCTGGCCCGCTTGCGGCGAATATTCGAACGCGGCGAACAGGCCGTTATTCTCACGGACCAGGCGATACTGGCGGATGTCGATTTCGGTCGGGCCGAACTGGGTGTCGGCGGGGCCGCTCGGCTCGTCATACAGGCCGACCTCCCGGTTGTCGGTTACCTGCTCGCGGCGATAGTGCGATGCGCCCGCAACGACGCCGAACGTGCCGTCGCTGTACGAGACGCGCAGCGAACCCTGGCGCTGGTCGCCTTCGCCCAGTTCCATGAAGCCGTAGCCGACATCGCCCTGGACATGGAAGCCGTTCTTGCCCGCCAGCGGCGAGAAGGTGCGGAGGTCAATATTGGCGACGATCGCTTCGGCCTGGATATTGGGGGTCAGCGACTTGTTGATCGCCAGCGCGTTCAGGATCACTGCCGGCACCGCGTCGAAGCGATAGGCGCGGGTGAGGCCGCCCTCGTCCGCGCCGATCATCGGTACACCGTCGATGCTGACCGAGGTCCAGCGGTTGGGCGCGCCGCGCACCTGGATATAGCGCTCCTGGCCCTGGTCGCGCTGTACCGCGACGGCGGGCAGGCGCGACAGGGCGGCGGCGCTGTTCTGGTCGGGGAAGCGGCCGACCGAGTCTGCCGCCGAGATGTCGATCAGATTGTCGGCATTGCGCTTCTGCGCGATCGATTCGCCCTGCGCGGTGATGATTGCGCCCTGGACGATGATTTCGCCTTCGACAGCATTCTCATCGTCGGCTGCCTCCTGCGCCATGGCAGGCACGCTCGCGGCGGCAGCAAAGGCGATGAGCGAGATCGATGTGCGCAGCAGCGCAGCGGCAGATGTGTTCAGAATCATGGCGCAACCCCCGTTGATGTTCCGGGGCGCTGCTAGGAGCATGCGATGACGCCGCCATGGCGTCACCGTGACTCATCAGGTGCTGGTCTACGTCAAACTGTCGCCAGGTTGTCTGCGATGTGTCGCCAATCTGACGCTATCGGCTCAGCCCTTCAATTCATCGGCTACGATGTCGTCGATCCCCGCCACCACCTTGGCGATGCCCTTGGGGTTGGGGTGGATGCCATCGGGCAGCATCAGCGCCTTGTCGGTGATGACGCCATCCAGGAAGAACGGGTACAGCTCGGCATCATATTTCTCGGCGAGCTTCGCATAGATGGGGTTGAACTTGCGCGCATAGTCCTGGCCCAGATTGGGCGCAGCGATCATGCCGGTGAGCACCACGGGAATGTCGCGCTTCTGCAATTCCTGCAGCATCGCTTCCAGATTGCTTTCGGTCTGGTCGGGGCTGATCCCGCGCAGCATGTCGTTGCCGCCCAGGCCCAGAATGACGAGATCGGGCTTGCGCGGCAGCCCGTCGAGCGCGAAGGCGAGGCGCTGCAATCCTGCGGCGGTGGTATCGCCAGAGACGCCGGCGTTATGGACCTGCACATTCATGCCCTTGGCGGACAAGGCTTTTTCGAGCTGCGAAGGGAAGCTTTCGTCCTGCTTGACGTTATAGCCGGCGTATAGGCTGTCACCGAAGGCCATGACCAGACGCGTATCGGCATTGAGCGGATTGCGCCCCGGCTTTTCGGCGCCGGTTTCCTGTCCCTTTTCGACCGGCGGCTTGGTCGCTTCGTCCGACGGCTGCGTGCAGGCCGTGGTGCAATGGACAAGCAACAAAGCCGCCCCATATAGAATGCTGTTCCGTCCCAAAGCGAAAGCCCTTTCATTTCATGCACGATACGCTCACGCGGCCGCAAATTGCCCCCCATATTGCTATCGCCGCCCGCAATGTCACCCTCTCGCTGGGCGAGGCAGGCCATCAGACGCAGATTCTGAAGGGCATCGATCTGGAAATCCCGCTGGGTCAGTCGGTGGCGCTGTTGGGCCCTTCGGGATCGGGCAAATCCTCGCTGATGGCGATCCTGTCCGGGCTGGAGCGTGCGAGCAGCGGCGAGGTGCGCGTGGGCGGAGTGGATTTCGGGCCGATGGACGAGGATGGCCTGGCGCGCGCGCGGCGCGGCCGCATCGGCATCGTATTGCAGGCCTTTCACCTGCTGCCGACGATGACCGCGCTGGAAAATGTCGCCGTGCCGCTGGAGCTGGCCGGGATTGCCGATCCCTTCGGCACCGCGCAGCGCGAGCTCGAGGCAGTGGGGCTTGGCCACCGCGTCACCCATTATCCCAGCCAGCTTTCGGGCGGTGAGCAGCAGCGCGTCGCCATCGCGCGCGCCATGGCACCGGGGCCGGAGATCATCTTTGCCGACGAGCCGACGGGCAATCTCGACGGCGCGACCGGTGAAGCGATCATCGACCTGCTGTTTAGCCGACAGCGCGCGAGCGGGGCGACGCTGTTGATTATCACCCACGATCCGTCGCTCGCGACGCATTGCGACCGCGTGATCGAGATGCGCGACGGGCTGATCGTCGCCGATCGTGCGGGTGGCGCTGGCGCATGACCTGGGCGCAGATATGGCGCATCGCGCGACGTGACCTGTCGGGACGGTTTCGCGGCCTCAGGCTGCTGATCATCTGCCTGTTCCTGGGCGTGGCGACGCTGGCGACGATCGGCAGCCTCACCGCCTCGATCACCGGCGAGCTGTCGCAGCGTGGGCAGGTCATTCTGGGCGGCGATTTCGAGGTGACCATGTCGCAACGCATGGCGACCGAGGCCGAGCTCGCCGCGTTCGAGCGCGACGGGCTGGTCTCAGAAACGGTACGCATGCAGGCCATGGCACAGCGAACCGGCCCGCGCGCGCAGGGGACCGGTCCCGATGCGATCCTGGCCGAGTTGAAGGGCGTGGACTATGATTATCCGCTTTATGGCACGCTGACGCTGCAATCGGGCACATACGGCCCCCTCGATCCTGCTAGCGCCGTGATCGGTGCAGGGCTGGCCGACCGGCTCGACCTCAAGCCCGGCGACAGGATCCGCTTTGGAGAGGCCGAATTCACGATCAGCGGCATCATCGTCGACGAACCCGACAGGCTGGGTGAGGGCTTCACGCTCGGCCCGGTCGCGCTCGTGTCCGACCTCGGCATTCAGCGCACCGGGCTGATCCAGCCGGGCAGCATGTATGAAGCGAAATACCGTGTGAAGGTCGGCCCGCTGGCCGATCCGGCGCAATCGATCGAGCGGTTGAAGGCAGAGTTTCCCGAAGCAGGCCTGGAACTGCGCGACCGCGAACGGGGCGCACCGGGGACGGCGCGCTTCATCGAACGCATGGGCCAGTTCCTGTCGCTGGTGGGGCTCGCGGCCCTCGTGATTGCAGGCATCGGCGTCGGCAATGGCGTGGCATCGTATCTCGCCACCAAGCGCCAGGGCATCGCCACGCTCAAGATTCTGGGCGCGGGTTCGGGCGACATATTGAGGATATACCTCGTGCAGATCCTCGCGGTGTCGGCGCTCGCCATATTGGGCGGGCTTGTCGCGGGCGCGCTGATCCCGCCTGCGATCATCGCAGCGGCGGGCGATGTGCTGCCGGTCAAGCCGGGCTTTGCGATCCATCCGCTACCGCTGGCGGTGAGCGCTGCCTATGGCCTGCTGATCGCGTTCATCTTCGCGCTGCCGCCGCTGGCGCGCGCGCGGCATGTGCCCGCAGCAGGGCTGTTCCGATCGCTGATCGAGGGCAATCGCTGGCCCGATCGTGCGACGCTGATCGCGGTCGGCGTGGGCATTGCAGGCATCGTCACGCTGGCGCTGGTGACCGCGCGCGAGGCGGTGTTCTCCGCCTGGTTCATGGCGGCGGCGACCGGCGTGCTGCTGATGCTCGCCGGCATAGGCTGGGCGATCCGCTGGGCCGCCGCGCGCCTGCCGCGTCCCAAGGCTCCGTTGCTGCGGCTGGCGCTCGCCAACCTCCACCGTCCGGGCGCGCAGACCGGGCAGCTCGTGGTGGCACTGGGGCTGGGCCTCACCCTGTTCGTGATCCTTGCGGGCATCCAGACCAGCCTGACCAACGAGATCACCCGCACTGTGCCCAAGGAAGCGCCAAACCTGTTCGTGCTCGACGTGCCGGTGGCGCGGGGCGAGGAGTTCCGCCGGACGGTCGAGCAGGCCGCACCCGGGGCGAAGGTCAACGCGGTGCCCTCGCTGCGCGGGACGATTACCGGCTACAAGGACATCCGCGTCGCCGATCTCAAGGACATTCCGGAGAACGCCTGGGTGCTGCGTGGCGAGCGGGGGCTGACCTACGCCGAAACCCTGCCGGAGGGGAGCGAACTGGTCGAGGGCAAATGGTGGCCGAAAGGCTATGACGGACCGCCGTTGGTCTCGGTCGATCGCGAGATGGCGCGAATCCTCGATCTGAAGGTCGGCGACAGCCTGACCGTCAGCCTGCTGGGGCGCGAATTCACCGCGAAGATCGCCTCGCTTCGCCAGATCAACTGGGACACGATGGGTTTCAACTACACTATGGTGTTCAGCCCCAACACGCTGCGCGATGCGCCGCACAACCTCGCCGCGACGGTCTCGCTCAAGGGCATGGCGGACGCGGACGTCAAGGAGCGCGCCGTCAGCAAGGCGGTGCTCGCCGGGTTCGCCTCAAGCTCGGTGATCGAGGTGCGCGACGTGATCGGCCAGGTGACGACGATCCTGACGCAGGTCGCCACCGCCATTGCCGCCGCCGGGTCGATCGCGATCCTCTCCGGCATCGCGGTGCTGATCGGCGCGATCGCCGCCAGCCGTCAGGCGCGCATCTATGACAGCGTGATCCTGAAGACGCTGGGCGCGACGCGAAGGCAGATCCTGTCGGCCCAGGCGCTCGAATATGGCCTGCTCGCCGCGCTGCTGGCGCTGGTCGCGCTCGCGCTGGGGCTGACCGCTGCCTGGTATGTCATCACCCAGATCTTCAGCTTCAACTGGGCACCCGACTGGCCGGTGGTGCTGATGACTCTGGGTGGAGGCGCGCTGCTGACGCTGGGGCTGGGGATTGCCGGATCGCTCCCCGTGCTGGCGGCGCGGCCCGCGCGGGCGCTGCGCCAGTTGTGACCGGCGCGATGCGATAGTGCCAGCGCGAGGGATAGCGCGGATCGGGCGCGGCACCGGTGCAGCCTGACCGCGCGCGCACCAGCCGCGAATAGAGCCGCGCGAAAACGTGCGCATACCATAGGAACAGGGTGTCGGGCGGGTCGGTCGCATCGCCTGAGCGGGACCGGTCGATGATGAAATGCCATGGCCCGGTGACGGTGAAATGCCCTGCGCCTACGAACGTCCAGGCGTGCCGCTCGATGGCACGCATCAGCAGCCGCGCGGCGAGGGGGGCGGGGAGCCAGCGCAAGGCCATCGCGGCAAGGCGCGGGATGCGGTGGGCGATGATATAGTCCGCCGTGCCGATTGCTGCCGCCTCGGCGATCTGCTCCGCCGCGTCCGGGTGCAGTATCGCCAGCGCCTGATGCAGGCGCAGCGCCTCGGCTTCCGCGATCATCGTCTCGCCCGAGGGGAGCGCGTCGATGCCCGCCACCTCCAGGACCTCGCGCGCCGCGTCTGCGCCGATCGTGCCCTCCATCGCCCATGCCAGTTGCAGCACGGCATTGGGACCGATCAGCGCGCCCGTGTGCGCCTGCACACTGCCAGCGCGCGAGGGAGCGTCAGCCACCTCACTCGCCCTTCGGCGCTGCACTCAGCTCGATGCGATCCCTTGCGCGCTCCTTCATCTGCGCGCGGACGGCAGCGCGGCGTTCCCCGGCACGCGCGGCGCGGTCCGCCGCCGTTTCCCAGTCGGTCGCGGCATTCTCGACCGCGATGCGCTTCTCGTCGAAATGGAAGTCGACGCTCTTCGCGGTCTGCGGCCCCCAATAGCCCGCCTTGCCCAGATCATAGAAGGTGCGGCGGAAGCCCGCGCGCAGGAACGCATAGAGGCAGCCCAGCAGATAGCGCCGCCGGAAACCGGTGCCGCGCCAGGGATAATGGAACAGGGCCTTGCGCATGTAGAATCGGCGGTAATTGGCCATCACGCGGTCGAGCAGCTCGCCGCGCTCCATCGCTGCGGGTTTCATGATCGGGGTGACGAAATTGTACTTGCTGAAATCATGGACCTCGACCTTGTCCTTCAGCTCCTCGAACAGCGGGGTGAACGGCCAGGGCGTGTACATCGACCAGTTGGCGAGGTCCGGCTGCCAGTCCCAGGCCATGCGCCAGCTTTCCTCGAGCGTCTCGGCCGTCTCGTTCTCGAGGCCCACGATGAACTGCGCCTCGACGAAGATATCGGCCTCGCGCAGCAGGCGGATCGCGGTCTTGTTCTCCTCGACCTTGGTTTCCTTGTTGAACAGGTCGAGCCGCATCTGCGCCGCCGCCTCGGTGCCGAGGCTCACATGCACGAGCCCTGCGGAGCGATAGAATTTGAGCAGCTCCTTGTCGCGATAGATATCGGTGACGCGGGTGTTGATGCCCCATTTCACCTTGTCCGGCAGGCCGCGATCGATCAGCTCCTGGCAGAATTCGATGAATTTCTTGCGGTTGATCGTCGGCTCCTCGTCGGCGAGGATGAAGAAGCCGACGCCGTGCTTCTCGTGTAGCTCCTCAATCTCGTCGACGACCTTCTTGGGATCGCGCACGCGATAATCGCGCCAGAATTTCCATTGCGAACAGAAGCTGCAGGTGAACGGACAGCCGCGCGCCAGATTGGGGATGGCGACGCGCGTGCCGAGCGGGATATAGGTATATTGCTTCCAGTCGAGAATGTCCCAATCGGGCTTCAGGCTGTCCATGTCCTTGATCGTCTCGGCCGCCCTGGTCGCGACGATCGCATCGCCCTCCCGGTACGCGAGGCCCGCGATCTCGCCGCGCTCCTCGAGATAGCGCCCGCGCTGGATCGCGCCGAACAGCTCGACCGCGATATTCTCGCCCTCGCCGCGGACAATGACATCGATATGCGGCGCTTCTACCAGCACCTGCTTGTACATGAAGGTCGCATGCACCCCGCCCAGCACGCGCACCGCGTGCGGCACGGTGAGCGCGGCGATCTCCAGCACGCGCTCGGCCGCATAGATGCTGGGCGTGATCGCGGTGGTGCCGACGAGATCGGGCTGAAGCGCTGCCATGCGTGCGGCGAGATCGTCATCCGACACCCCTTCGGTCATCGCGTCGATGAAATGGATGTCGTCAAAGCCGGCGCGCCGCAGCGGCCCGGTGAGATAGGCCACCCAGGCGGGAGGCCATGTCCCCGCAATCTCAGCCCCGCCCGAACGATAATTGGGATGCACGAACAGGATACGCATGGGGCCCCTCCGGAGACTCGGGGGAGATGCCCCGTCATGTCAGAGCATGCGGGAGGGGCAGGGTGCGATCATTGAGGTGGATCAAAATTCCGGTAGGGGCCGCCGACCCCTGGTCACGCCCCTTCCGGGCTAGCGGGGGGCTTTTCTGGCGAAGGTGGCCGCACCCCCGCCATCTCCCCGATCATCCGCGCCCACTCGCGGAACGGGTACATCCACAGCGCGACGAAATCGGTATCGGGTACGCCCGCGCTCCTGGCGCCCATGGGCGCATCGATCACGTGCGGCGCGCGATAGGTGCCGAACATCCAGTCGTAGATCGGCAAGGCATTGGCCAGATTGGTGTTATAGGCAGGCTCGGCATCGAGATGGTGCCAGCGGTGGAAGCGCGGGCTGGCAATGACCATGCGCAAGGGGCCATGGTCCCAGTCCAGCGGCGAATGGACATAGGCCGAATGGATCAGCACCGCGAGCGTGCTGGCTGCGGCGGCTGCGGGTGGCAGGCCCATCCAGCCGATCATCCCCAGTGCGAACAGCCGCATCACCACCGCCTCGAGCAGATGGATGCGCCACTGGGTGAGGCCGTTCACATGCGTGTCGCTATGGTGAATGGCGTGGATCGGCCAGCCCCAGCGGCTGTGCAGCCAGCGATGCGACCAGTAGAGCCAGAATTCCTTGGCGACAAAGGCGATGACCACCAGCAGCGGGAACGGCACATCCTGCCAGACCGAGGACGGCAGGCCCGGCAGGCCGAGCGCCTCATAGGCCATGAGGAAGCCGGCAGTCGCCAGCGCCAGCCAGGGCAGCAGCAGCAGGTTGGTCAGCCAGAACAGCACGCTGACCCCGCTATTGGCCAGCGCCTTGCGCGACACCCACGCCCGATATCCGCCGACCAGCGCGACCAGCAGCGTGACCGCCGCCGTGCCGACGATCACCTGGAAGGATCGCAGCTCCCATAACCGCATCGGATCGAGCGAGAATTCCAAGCACCATCTCCGCTGGAGGTTGCGATGGTGTGTAGCGTGGGTGTTCTCAACAAATCATTTACCGGTGCGCCACGAAGGCCCGGTGAGATAGGCCAGCCAGGCGCGAGGCCATGTCCCCGCATTCTCCGCCCCGCTTAACCGATGATGGGATGTACGAACAGATACGCATAAGGCCCTCCGAGAATCGGGCGTGGCATGCCCCAGTACGTCAGAGGGTCCGGGGCGGGGAAATTATTGAGGTGGAGCTGATTTGATTTTTATTTAGCCACTATGGTGATATGGATTGGAATTGGCCGAGCAGTAATCCGTATTCCCATTTTTCAAGATCGACATAAGTTGGGACGGGAACGTCAATCATCGGTCTTGGGACGTTCGCATACCATTCCACAGCAATTCCATCCTTTTTTCTGCGGCCTTTTTGGAATATGTCTCTGTATCGGTACGGTGATATTCCCAGAAATGGTAAATAAGATACGCGTTCGCTGCTTTCGTTTTCGATCTCTATTTCATTCTCGTGAAGTTCTTTGGCCTTACTTTTTGGATATGGTTCCATATAGATGACTTTTGATATACCTGATGCGAGTATATGCTTTGTGCAATTGTGGCATGGAAAAGTGGTGCAATAAAGTGTCCCCCCTTTTATTGATCGACCAAGTCGAGCGGCATCGCAGATGGCGCACATCTCAGCGTGGACGACGCGGCCATATTCGGTCAGATCAGTGATCTGGGCACCATGTAACGCACCTTCACCGGTTTTTGGATCAGCGCCACGTTTTTGGGTGAGTCGGTCCACAATATCAGAAGAGGATCCAATATTTTTAGCTTCCTCAGAGAGCATACCGCCTCGGAGTAGCCTTTCTAGGAGATCACGAATAACTTCGCGCTTCAAGATATCGTTCGGATCGTGTCCCATTTTTATGTCACGAAAATCAGGTTCTTCGCCATCCCAATAGGTTCCTCCAAAGGCTTTGGGGACCTCGTTGCAACCTTGGGTGATTAGTTCTCCATCGTGAGTGAAAATGGCCGCGCCTACTTGTCGGGATAGGTCGCTTGAACGCAGGGAGGCAGATTTTGCCGCGTACATTCCATACTCTGATTTTGTAGGAGCTATATCTGATTTGCCAAATAAAGCTTCGATAAAGCGAACAGTTTTATCTTCCATTTCCTTCTTATTTATTCCATCGATAAAAACATCCGCACGATGAAAAGTTTCACGCAAATGCTGGCCATGAACGTCTCCGTCTTCATTCATATCTCGATGTATGAGCTTGTCAGCCTTTGCACTGATTTCATGTTCAGGTACATCAAGCTGAAGCGATCTTTTCAATTTTTGCTCGATAATACGCTTTCGCTGATCGGCGGATCCATAAGCAGAGATAAGGACGAATTGTCGCCCATAAACTTTACGCATGAGATCGACTTCTTCAGGTCGTTTTAATTGTCGAATCAAATAAGCAGTTTTGGCTGCTACCCGATCCTCTGGGGGAATCTGGTCGGGCTGTTCATCTGATTGATTCGGGCTACCGAGTGATGCCCTGTGCTGCCGGATAGCTCGCATTGCAAATCGCATCAGTGTGTCAGCTGATTGATACCGACGGCATACCGCGCTTGCGTGGTCCATCTTGTATGACATCACCGATTCGTAATCGGCGCTCTCGGGTCTGATAACGTCGGTGATCTCTTCGTCGATCTCTGCGGTGATGCGGATGGGCACGGTGAGGTAATCGACTGATTGTAATGCGGCTGTGAGTGTTTGCGAGATTGCGTCAATATCAATCCCGATTGGGCCAGCAATGCCAAACACCAGCTCCGGGTGCGAAATTGCGTTCGGCTCGTCTGACATTCTGTTCCTTTCGTGATTTTCGGCTGGAAAATTTCATGGGTTTCAGGCATCCAAAACCCGACGGAAAAAGGGAGACGAAAAATGACTGACAGAGATCAACGCACTCTGGATGTCATAGACGAAGTTTCTCGTACTGCCGACCGATTAGCTCGACGAATGGGCGGGCAATATGTGTTGGACGGTAAATGGCGTAGCGCGCTTGACGAGCAAAGGCGCCATCCTCCCTGCGTAGAAAATAGAGCTTCTGCTTGAACTATAGCCACTTTTCTTAAACACGCCAATAACTCAAATCTAACACTCAGCGGTGTGTTGAACAATAGCACACAAAAAAGCCGCCCCGGTTGCCCGGAGCGGCTTTCTGATTTCCCAGTGGGAAGGGGCGTAAGGGTTACGCGGCCTTCTTGAAGCTGTCGACTGCGACGCTGACGCGGTTCGAGATCGGCTGGAACACGTCGCCGGCCAGCTTGATGAACGCTTCGCTGTTCTTCGAGGTCTGGGCGACGGCGGTGTCGAAGCTCTTCTTGACCAGCTTGGTCTGCAGCTCGATGAACTCGGTCGGCGACTTGACGGTGGTCATTTCCTTGAGCGCCGCGGTCAGCTCTTCAAAGCCCTTCTTGGCGTCTTCGGCATAGGCCTGGCCCATTTCCTGCGCGCCCTTGGCAGCGATCTTGCCCGATTCGACCAGGGCTTCGACATTGCCCTTGTTGAACTCGCTGGCCTGCGAAACCATTTCCGTGCCCTTTTCATAGGCGGTCTTGGCGCGGGTCGACATGTCACCCATCAGGCTCTTCAGGCGCTCGGTCATGGCTTCGGCGGCCTTCTTGGTTTCGGTGGTGATGGTTTCTGCGGTGGTCATGATCTTCGATTCCTTCTCGATTGCGGGTGCGGCGGCCTTTGCGGCGACCGGTGATGCTTTGACTGCGGACTTCTTGGGCGTGGTCTTGGGCTTTGCCGATTTGGCGGCAGGCTTGGCCATCTCTGGTTCCGGGGCCTTGACGACGGGCTTGGCAGCCACCGCCTTGGCCACGGGGGCAGGCTTCGCCGCCACGGGCGCCGGGGTTACGGCATGTGCCGCAGCCGGGGCGACCTTCGGCGCGACCACAGGGTCGGCAGCCTTGGCAGGTTCGGCCTTGGGAGCCGCCGAGGCGGCTTCCGCTTTCGCACTCGCGGCAGCGGCATAGGCCTTGCCGGCGTCCCCGACGGCGGGCGTTTTGCTTTGATCGGACATTGGAATATCACTCTCGTGCTGCTTCATGCTGCACTGCACAATAGTGATCGCCGGGCTTGACGTCAAGGAAAATGTTGCACTGCACAAAAGTGCAAATCTGCTTAGGCCAGCAGGTTCAGGCCTTCGCGGCCATGGCCTTTTCCATAGCCTCTTTGCGCCGCACGCGCAATCGGATCAGCGCGCTTTGACGTAACGGCCCGGCGCATCCTCGATGGCTTTCAGCTTGCCCTTGCCGGGCACGCGCGCGCCCTTGGCCTTGACTGTTTTGGAGCCATGCGCCTTCAGCCAGTCGATCCAGTCGGGCCACCAGCTGCCCTTCGTCTCCTTCGCCCCTGCGACGAAATGCTCGAGGCTGTTCGCGGGCGCGTCGTTGGTCCAGTACTGGTATTTCTGCATCGAGGGCGGGTTGACCACGCCCGCGATATGGCCCGATCCTGCCAGCACGAAGCGGGTGGGGCCGGAAAGCTGCTCGTTCAGCCGCCACACGCTCTCCAGCGGCGCGATATGGTCTTCCTTGCCTGCCTGGATATAGGCCGGGGTCTCGATGAGCCTCAGGTCGATGGGCGTGCCGTCGATCACGATCGATCCGGGGCGGACCAGCCGGTTGTCGCGATACAGGTCCTTCAGATACGACTGGTGCCATTTGGCGGGCAGGTTGGTGGTGTCGCCATTCCAGTGCAGCAGATCGAACGGGGGATAATCCTCGCCGAGCAGATAGTTGTTGATCACATAGTTCCAGATGAGGTCGCGCCCGCGCAGCAGGTTGAATGTCGCGGCCATGTAGCGCCCGTCGAGATAGCCCGCGCTGCCGAGCTGCTCGATCAGCGCGAGCTGCTCGTCATCGACGAACAGGGTGAGGTCGCCCGCTTTTTCGAAATCGACCTGCGCGGTGAAGAAGGTGACCGACTTGACCCGATCGGCCTCGCCGCGCTTCGCCAGCAGCGCCAGCGTGGCGGCCAGCGTGGTGCCCGCGACGCAATAGCCGATGGTGTGGACGCTCGGCACCTCGAGCAGGTCGCGCACGGTATCGATCGCCTCGATCTGCGCCTTGACGTAATCGTCCCAGATCACCTCGGCCATGCTCTCGTCGGCGGACTTCCACGAGACCATGAACACGGTGATGCCCTGTTCGGTCGCCCATTTGACGAAGCTTTTCTGCGGGTTGAGATCGAGAATGTAGAAGCGGTTGATCCAGGGCGGGAGGATGACCAGCGGTGTTTCCACCACCTCCTCGGTCGCGGGGGCATACTGGATCAGCTGGAACAGCGGGCTTTCGTACACCACCTTGCCCGGCGTCACCGCGATATTGCGGCCGAGCTCGAAGGCATCGGGGTCGGTATGGGTGAGCTGGCCCTTGCGCATGTCGGACAGCATGTGGTCGAGGCCCTTCAACAGGTTCTCGCCCTTGCTCTCGACCAGCTTTTCCATGACCAGCGGGTTGGTGAGCGCGAAATTGGCGGGGCTCGATGCGTCGATCATGCCCTTCAGGGCAAAGCGCAGCTTTTCCTTCTGCTTGGGTTCCAGCCCTTCCAGCCGGTCTGCGACGCGCAGCATCTGTTCGCTGACCATGAGATAGCTTTGCTGGATCAGCGCATAGACCGGGTTGTCGTGCCACTGGCGCGCGGCGAAGCGGCGGTCGCTGCGCAGTTCCGGCACCTGCGCCGGGGTCGCGGGCGGGCCGCCCTCATGCTCGGCGATCAGGGCAGGCGGGGTGATCGCGCCGATAAAGCCCTGCCACAAGGTCATGCCGTCGCGCCACATATCGGCCTGCGCATCGAGCATCGCCTGCGGCATCGATCCCATCCAGGCGGGGAGCTTCGCCTGGAACGCCTGCGGATCGGCGAGCTGGGGCAGGTCCTTCTGCGCCATCTGCTGCGCCATGGTCGCGGCGTGTTCCAGCATCATCTGCTGCGCGCGGCCGAACACCCAGGTCCAGTGCTGCATCTCTTCCAGCGTGGGCAGGCCCGGCGGGGTGAAGTCGTTCTCGGCGGACATGGCGGCCTCTCGTTGTCGATGCTTTCGGGTTTACTAGCAGCCACGACACGCAAAGATAAGTCCTTCTAAGTCCTCCCCGAAACGGGGAGGGGGACCATCCGCAGGATGGTGGAGGGGAAGCGTCTGGACGTGCGGCGTGATCTCGCTTCCCCTCCGTCTCGCCTTCGGCGATCCACCTCCCCGTATCGGGGAGGATCGATTCTGCCCGCTTTTGCTCGACACGCGCGCGCACATAGGTCAAGGATGCCGCTCCATTCACGGAGAACTGAAAAGCGAAATCCTTATGTCCGACGAATTCTACCGCATCAAACGCCTGCCGCCCTATGTGATCGCTGAAGTCAATGCGATGCGGGCCGCGGCGCGAGCGGCCGGAGAGGACATTATCGATCTCGGCATGGGCAATCCCGACCTGCCGCCGCCGCCGCACGTCATCGAAAAGCTGTGCGAAGTCGCGATGAAGCCCGATGCGCATGGTTACAGCCAATCCAAGGGCATTCCCGGCCTGCGCCGCGCCCAGGCGAACTATTACGCGCGCCGCTTCAATGTCGAGCTGGACCCGGAGACCGAGGTGGTGGTGACCATGGGCTCGAAGGAAGGCCTGTCGAGCCTCGCCACCGCGATCACCGCGCCGGGCGATGTCGTGCTCGCGCCCAATCCCAGCTATCCGATCCACACTTTCGGCTTCATCATCGCCGGCGCGACGATCCGTTCAGTGCCGACCACGCCGGACGAGAATTACTGGCGCTCGCTCGACCGCGCGATGGCGTTCACCGTGCCGCGGCCTTCGGTGCTGGTGGTCGGCTATCCGTCCAACCCCACCGCAGAGGTGGTCGACCTGGCGTTCTACGAGCGGCTGGTCGCCTGGGCGAAGGAGAACAAGGTCTGGGTCCTGTCCGACCTTGCCTATAGCGAACTCTATTACGATGGCTGCCCGACGCCCTCGATCCTGCAGGTGCCCGGCGCCAAGGACGTGGCGATCGAATTCACCTCGATGTCCAAGACCTATTCGATGGCCGGATGGCGCATGGGCTTTGCCGTGGGCAACCGCCAGCTGATCGCCGCACTGACCCGGGTGAAGAGCTATCTCGATTATGGAGCATTCACGCCGATCCAGGCGGCGGCCTGCGCGGCGCTCAACGGCCCGCAGGATATCGTCCAGAAGAACCGCGAGCTTTATCACAAGCGCCGCGACGTGATGATCGATGCGTTCGGCCGGGCAGGGTGGGACATTCCCGCCCCGCGCGCCTCGATGTTCGCCTGGGCCCCGTTGCCGCCTGCGCTCAAGCATATGGGAAGCCTCGAATTTTCCAAGCAGCTGCTGCAGCACGCCAAGGTCGCGGTGGCGCCGGGCGTCGGCTATGGCGAGGACGGCGAGGGCTATGTCCGCATCGCGATGGTCGAGAACGAGCAGCGCCTGCGCCAGGCGGCGCGCAACGTTAAGCGCTATCTCGCCAGCATGGGCGTCAACACGCCGGGCCAGGCGGTCGGCTCCTGAACCCGGGCCGGCAACCCTCCGTTTCGGAGGCGACTGCGCTCAAACAGATGCAATGAACGCGCTTTAATGTTCTCCGGCACACGGTCTCGTGCGCCGGAGGACAAGCCATGAAGCAAGTTTCCAATCCTGCCCCGGGCGGTGCGCCGCACAGCCAAAATACCGAGGACTCGCGCTGGTTGCTGGCGGGGTCCGATAGCGCGAGCCTGGAGCGGCTTGCGCTGATGCTGACGCGTTTCGGCGTCGATACCCAGCCCTATTCCAGAGATCCCGCCATGGTCCGCCACCGGCGGGTGGTTTGCGACGCCCGGGATCGGAAGCACGCGCGTCTGTGGGCAGCCGAATTGTCCGCGCGTTCGGCGCCGTTGCTGTTCGTCGGTGTCCGCGCGGCCTTCGGGCGGGCCAGTCTGATCGACGCCGGCGCGGCCGATGCCCTTTGCGCGCGCATCGCACCTGGCGAACTCGCTGCCCGGCTCAGGGCCGCAGACCGATTGCACGCCGCCCAGCAAGGACTGGTGCGGCTGGCAGGGTTCGAATTCGATGTCGGCCTGCGACAGGCGCGATGGCAGGGCATGGCGTTGGCGCTGATGCCGCGCGAGTTCGACCTGCTGCTGGCACTGGCGCGGCAGTTCGGTTCGGTCGTCAGCCGCGATGACCTGTTGCGGGCGGTGTGGAGAACCGCCTTCGATCCAGGCACCAACAGCGTCGAAGTGCATATCTGCAAGCTGCGCCGCAGCCTTTCTGTGCTGGAGGGAAGCGCCGAAATCGAAACGGTTCGGCACGGTGGTTATCGACTGGTCTGACTGCCGGTATCTGAGGGGTGACAGGCGGTGCACATTGATTATGGTCGGTTGCAAGACGCAATGCGAATCTGCGTGAGGAGAGGCCGTGATCGATCTGTATTTTGCCCCGACACCCAATGGGTGGAAGATATCGATCATGCTGGAGGAATGCGGGCTGCCCTATACCGTCCGCCCGGTCAATATCGGCGCAGGCGAGCAGTTTGCGCCGGAGTTCCTGAAGATCAGTCCGAACAACCGGATCCCGGCAATCGTCGATCACGCCCCCACTGACGGCGGCGAGCCGGTGAGCGTGTTCGAGACCGGCGCCATCCTGCTCTATCTCGCGGAAAAATCGGGGCAGTTCATGCCGAGCGATCTGCGCGGGCGGTACAGCGTGATGCAGTGGTTGATGTGGCAGATGGGCGGGCTGGGGCCGATGCTCGGCCAGAACGGCCATTTCAAGCTCTATGCGCCCGAGAAACTGCCTTATGCCATCGACCGCTACGAACGCGAGACCGCGCGGCTTTACGGCGTGCTCGACCGGCGGCTGGGCGAGGCGGACTATGTCGCCGGGGCGGAATATACGATCGCCGACATGGCGATCTTCCCGTGGATCATGACGCACAAGCGCCAGGAGATCACGCTCGATGATTATCCGAACATCAAGCGCTGGTATGCGCTGTGCCGCGCGCGTCCGGCGCTGCAGGCGGGGCTTGCGGTGATGAAGAACGCGATCAACCGCAACCCGCAGGCCGATGAGAAGGTGCGCGAGACATTATTCGGGATAAAGTCGTGACCTTCTTGCCCTCTCGTCACCCCCGCAAAGGCGGGGGTCCCGCTTTCTTCACAGGCATCCGGACAAGCGGGATTCCCGCGTTCGCGGGAATGACGAATATCTTCCACTCTCTTGATCGGCGAGCTACGAAATGACCCACGCCATCGAATTCTGCTTCGACCTCTCCAGCCCCTGGACCTATCTCGCATTCCACAACATCCGCCCGCTGGCGGCGCGCCATGGCGCGACAATCCGCTGGACGCCGATCCTGGTCGGCGGTGTGTTCAATGCGGTCAACCCGTCGGTCTATGCCGCGCGCGAGGCCATGGACAGCCCCAAGTTCCGCCATATGGGCAAGGTGATGCGCGACTGGGCACGGCTGGCGGGCGTGGAGCTCAAATTCCCCGCGCCCTGGCATCCATTGAAGAGTGTCAACGCCATGCGCGCCTGCTGCGCGCTGGAGGATGATCAGGCTGCGCTCGAACGCTTCGCCGAAGCCGCCTTCCACGCCTATTTCGTCGAGCAGCGCAATCTTGACGATCCGGCAGAGGTGGCTGCGGTCGCGGAAGCGATCGGGATGGACGGCGCGGCTCTAGTCGCGGCGGCCAGCAGCCAGCCGGTCAAGGACCGCCTGCGCGCCAATACCGAGCGGCTGGTGGCGCGCGGCGGCTATGGTTCGCCCTCGATTTTCGTGCATGGCACCGATATGTATTTCGGCAACGATCAGCTCCCGCTGGTGGAGCAGGCATTAAGGCTCAACGGAGAGGCAGTTTCATGAACGACCGGGTCAGCATCACAATCGAAAACCACGTCGCCGATGTGCGGCTCAACCGCCCGGACAAGATGAATGCGCTCGATCCGGCGATGTTCGACGGTATTATCGGCGCGATCGACCGGCTGGAAAAGGAACCGGGCGTGCGCGCGGTCGTGCTTTCGGGCGAGGGGCGCTCGTTCTGCGCGGGGCTCGACATGGCGAGCTTCACCGCGCCTGCCGGGGGCGGCGACGGTTCGGCTCCGTCGAAGCTCACCGATCGTACCTACGGCAATGCCAACAAGTTCCAGCAGGTCGCGTTCGGCTGGCGCAAGCTGCCGATGCCGGTGATCGCTGCGGTGCACGGCGTGTGCTTCGGCGGGGGCTTACAGATCATGTCCGGCGCGTGCATGCGCATCATCGCGCCCGATGCGCGGTTGTCGATCATGGAGATGCGTTGGGGGCTGATCCCCGATATGGGCGGCTATGCGCTCTGGCGCGGCACCGTGCGTGAGGATGCACTGCGCGAGCTCACCTATACCAACCGCGAGTTCAGCGGCGAGGAGGCGGGGCGGGTCGGCTTTGCCACGCATATCGATGCCGATCCGCACGCGCGCGCGATGGCCATCGCCACCGAGATCGCAGGCAAGAACCCCGACGCCATCCGGGCCGCCAAGGACCTGTTCAACCGCACCCCGGACATGGACACCGACGCGATCCTGATGGAGGAAAGCGAGCTGCAGGAAGACATTATCCGCACGCCCAACCAGATGGAAGCGGTCTTCGCGTTCATGCAGAAGCGGGCTGCGAATTTCAGCTGAAGCGGCCTCCTGTTCTCCGGCGAAAGCCGGAGCCCAGGTGCGATATGGTGTTGCAGCCGCTCTGGATTCCGGCGCTCGCGAGCGCGCTGCAGGAGCGTTGCATTCAGAAACCTCTGTCTTCTCGAGTTTTTGCAACCTCCGCTTCCGGCATTGACTTTACTCGGCACGAATGACGATTTCTGGGTGGTTTGCGGACAAGGGATTGCCGATTGGAACCGTTCCCCTAAGCTGAGCGCATGGGACCGGAATACGTGCATCTGCCTCCAAACGAGACTCCACCACAGCTACCCATCGGGCCGCTTCGGGCAGTCATTGTCTCCGAGACCACGGTGATCGACGACTGGCGCAACAGCATCGCCCAATGGTTGGTAGAAGGCGGTTGCCTGTATGCAATCGCCTGGGGGGCCGAGTGCGAAAAGTGGCATGACGCGGTTGATTGGGCGGTCCTTGAAACCTTTAATTACGGCCACATACCGGATGAAAAGTTCGTCATGACGACGTGGCATTCCGATGAACCAATGTCGGAAGCGCTATGGTTCGCCGGGAACTGTGCGTTTCATCCCTATGTCGAACTGCAACGAACTATGATCCTCCATGTCGCTACGCAAGCGAAACCGGAAGAGCTGATCGCGATTTATGCGGCAAGCCAGATTCTGAGCGGCGATTAATGTAATGTCGACTATGGGGTCGCTTCCTGAACGGCAGGTTTTTTTAGAACGGCTCCATAGCAGCCACCCACATCCGCTCAGCCTGAGCCTGTCGAAGGCCCCGCTATTCGGCCAGCGTGGGCGCGGGTCCTTCGACTTCGCGGGCTTGTCGCCCGCGGCTCAGGATGAGCGGGGGTGGTTAGTCTGGCACCGGTAACGGGACCGCTTAAAGACACACCGCCTTTGCTCGAAAGAACGTCAAAGCTGGCACCGTCGTGATCCTAGGTCAGGCTGCAGTAGTTCGTGCCAGTGCCCAATAAGTCGCCGATGTCCACGACAGGCGCAAACCGACGCTCTCCGGTGAATGAACCGCTGAGCCTCAATCCCGGTAATCCAGCGGCGGTTTGCGATCCCCCAGCAGCGACTGATAGGTATAATCCGGACCCAGCGCTGTCTTGAACGCCGCCGTCGCTTCATCACGCAATGCCGGGTTGGTGTAGAGCTCGATCGCCGCCAGCGTCATCGCTTTCGCCGCGACCTGGGCGCCCTTGAAGCCGATGGTCATGCCGCTTGCCGCTGCAGACTGCCAGCTGTGCGATGACGTTCCCGGAACCCATGTCGCCGCGCGCAGGCCGACCGTGGGGGTGGCGTAGGAGACGTCGCCGACATCGGTCGAGCCATAGCCCAGCGTGACATCATAAGGCTGCACTTCGCTCTGGCTGCCCAAGGGAAGGTCGGGCTTGTCGAAGCTCTGTCGGATACCCTCGGCGAACTTCGTCTCGTCTGCCGTATAGCTGATGCCGCCCACCTGGCGGAGCTTCATGTCCATCATCTTGGCCAGCGGCTCGTTGACCAGCAGCGGGTTGTTGCCGTGGATGATCTCCCATTCGACCTTGGTGCCGGTGCCCTGCGCCGCTCCCTGTGCTGCCGCCTCCAGCCGGGTCCAGATGCGGCGCACCTCGTCGGCATCGGGATGACGGACATAATAGAAGACCTCGGCGAAATCAGGCACGACATTGGGCGCGCTGCCGCCTTCGGTGATGACATAATGCATGCGCGTCTGCTGCGGCACGTGCTCGCGCATCATGTTGGCCATCATGTTCATCGCCTCGACCCCGTCGAGCGCGGAGCGTGCGCGTTCTGGCGCGCCAGCGGCATGCGCGGAAACGCCGGTGAAGCGGAACTTGGCCGAGCGGTTGGCGAGGCTGGTGCGCGCCGCCGCGCTGTTCTCGTCATCGGCATGCCAGTGGATCGAGAAATCGACATCCTTGAACAGGCCTTCGCGCACCAGATAGACCTTGCCGCTGCCGCCTTCCTCCGCCGGGGTGCCATACAGCCGCACCCGGCCCGGGGTGCCGGTGGCCTTGAGCCAATCGCGCACCGCCAGCGCCGCGCCCAGCGATCCCGCCGCGAACAGATTGTGGCCGCAAGCATGCGCCGCGCCCTTGCCGGGAAGTTGCGCCCGCGTCGGCAGCGCGTCCTGATTGATGCCGGGCAGCGCGTCATATTCCGCCAGGATTGCGATGACAGGCCCGCCGCTGCCATATTCGGCGACGAATGCGGTGGGGATGCCCGCAACGTCTGGTGTCACCTTGAAGCCTGCGGTCTTCAGCCGCTCCTGCAGCAGCGCGCTCGACCGCTCTTCCTTGTAGCCGACCTCGGCCCATTCCCAGATCTGCCGTGCGACCTTTGCAGTCTCGTCATAGCGGGCATCGATCGATTGGAGTGTCTGCGCGGTAGCGGCGTCTTCGGCCTCGCCCGCCAGCGCGGCAGAGGGCAGGGCGAGAGCGAGCGTGGCGAGGAGGATATGCTTCATGGATACGGCCCCTTGGGTGAATATGGACGCATCATGTTGAAAGCAAAGGCGGAGCGCAAGGGGCGAAGGTTGGCGCAGACGTCCCTCGACTTCGCTCGGGAACTCGGAAGGTGTGGAAGAGCCGGTGTTCCCGACTATCCCCGTTTGTCCCGAGCCCTTCGGCTGGCTGGCAGGCCAGCCGCTCAGGATGAACTGCGTCGAGGGACGTGAGGCCCTACCGCCAGTCCAGAAACCCGACCTTCACGCAATGGTCGATCATCCGGCGGAAAGCCGCCTCGTCGATGATCGGCGCGTCCATCCCTGCGATCCGCTGCAAGCTATCCCCCGCAAAGCGCGGGCTGCGCAGGAAATAGTCGAAGAATTGCGGTCCGATCCGCCGATGGACCATCCCGGTGCGGCGATCCAGCACCGCCGGATCATAGGCGGCGGGGGCGATCATGCGCGCAGGCACGGTGCCGGGATAATCCGCGACGATCCGCAGCATGTCCGCCATTGCGAATGGTTCTGCCCCGACCAGATGCACCCGCGCGCCGTCAAACGCGGCCATATCCCCAACCAGCGCCATCAGTCCGGCGACGACATGGCAGATCGGCACGATTGCGAACGCTGCTTGCGGTACGGCGGGCACATCGCCCAGCAGCGGCGATCCGAACAGGCGGAACAGGTGGTGGAAGCCGTCGATCCGCGCAATCGCGCCATCGCTCAGGCGTCCGACGATGATGGCGGGACGGGCGATCACGGCAACCAGCCCATCGGCGCGCGCGGCTTCCACCAGAATTTCGGCGCGCGCCTTGCTGGCCTCATAGCCGTTGGTAAAGCTTGCTTGCGGGTCGGCCCGGGCCTCGCCGATCACGCCGTCGGCGCGGCCGCAGACATAGGCGGTGGAGACGTGCAGGAGCGGGCAACCCCATCCCTGTGCCAGGGCGATGGCATGTGCAGTTCCGCCGATGTTCACGGCCTCGTGCACCGTATTGCTAGCGGCAAAATCGACCGTAGCGGCGCAATGGATCAGCAGGTCAATGTCTGTGGGCGGCGCGGCCATCCCGAAGCCCTGCTCCGAGACATCGCCTGACAGAGCGGTCGTTTCGCCGATCCGGTCGCGACCGTCCATGTCGAGCACGTCGCGCCCATCGCCCCGCACCAGCGCGGTGACACGGTGCCCGGCATCGAGCAATGCTCCCGCCAGCGCTCCGCCGACCAGCCCGGTCGCTCCGGTCAGAAAGACGTGCATGGGGCTAACCACCTCCGCTCAGCCTGAGCCTGTCGAAGGCCCCGCGCGAGGGTTTCATGTTTCACTCCGTCATTCCCGCGCACGCGGGAATCTCGCTTTCTTGCCCATGGAGCGCAGAAGCGAGACCCCCGCGTGTGCGGGGGTGACGGGTGAAATTCAGGCGAGGGCTGCGTGCGGCCTTCGACAGGCTCAGGCTGAGCGGGCGTTGGGTGCATCGACTGGATCAGGGCAGGGGAGAAATGGCGACCGCTCAGCAACAGCCCGCCGCGACGGCCCCGTCCTCTCCGGAAGCCTGCGCGAAGGGCAGGCCGCCGCCGCATCCGGCGAACACACCATAATGGGTCGAGAAATCGCCGATGAACTGGAAATGCGGCGCAAAGCGCGTGTCGGCGAGCATCTTCCAGCTGTTGCCGCAGATCGGGAAAATGCGCCCGCGCTCGATCTCGTGATGCTTGTCGAGCGTGAACACGCGCTCCTCGCCCTCGACTGTACCGAGATAGACCACCGCCTGGCCATAATCCTCGCATTCGGGCTCGAGATCGTCCAATTTGAACAACCGATAGGTGGCGGAGAAGAAATCGATACCGTCGAGCATATCGGCAATGCGCGCGTCGCCGATTCCGAGCGGGCGATCCTTGACGAGGCGCGGGTCGGTGAACCCGGCGGCCTTGGCGAGCTTGAGAAAATCGCCCCAATAAAGCGCGCCCGACAGGCATTCGCCGTGCAGCACTGGATCGCTCAGCAGATGCTGTGGCACGCGCCGGCTCGAATAGACGTCGGAGAAATACATCTCGCCGCCGGGCTTCAAGAGCCGGTGCGCATCGGCGAACACCTTGGCCTTGTCCACGACCAGGTTGATCACGCAGTTCGACACGATGATGTCGAAGCTGCCGGGTTCGAGGTCCAGTTGGTCGAGCCTCTCGATATCACCCTCGACAAAGCGGACGTTAGATCTGGCATAGCCGAAACGTTCGCGGTGCCATTCGAGATGCGCGTTGGCGACCGCGAGCTGTTCGGGCGTCGCGTCTACGCCGACGACCTCGCCATGCTCGCCGACCAGCTGCGCCAGGATATAGGCGTCCTGACCCGAACCCGAGCCGAGATCGAGGATCCGCGCGCCTTCGATCGCCGAAGGGGCGATCAGGCCGCAGCCAAAATAGCGCGCCTTCACGTCCGGATGGACATTGGCCAGCGCCTTGATGACCGCCAGGGGAGGGCGCTCCGCCGTGGTGCAGGCATCGGTGCGCAGGTCCGCTGACTCGCTCAGCACCTTGCCATAATATTCGCGCGAATTTTCAAGATTCATGCTGGATTCCCCTGGCCATGACGCACAAACACTAGCCTTGAGGCCGTCAGGTAACCAGCGGCATTTTCAAGGCGAAGGGCAGTCCATGGCATATACGCATGACGTGATCGTGATCGGGGCGGGATCGGCGGGGCTGGTCTGTTCGGGCGGTTGCGCAATGTTCGGCCTGAAGCCGCTGCTGATCGAGCGCGCGGACATGGGCGGCGACTGCCTCAACACCGGCTGCGTGCCCAGCAAGGCGCTGATCTCGGCCGCGCATCGCGCGCACGATCTGCGCACCGCGAACGAATTCGGCATGGCTTCCGTAGAACCGGTGGTCGATTTTCGCGCGGTTCATGCCGCGATCCATGAGGCGATCAAGACCATCGAGCCACATGACAGCGTCGAAAGGTTCGAGGGCATGGGCGTCGAGGTCGTGCGCGGCGACGCCACCTTTACGGGGCCAAAGAGCGTGGTGGTCGATGGCAGGACCTATACCGCACCGCGCATCGTGCTCGCGGTGGGCAGCCGCGCGTTCGTGCCGCCGATCAGGGGGCTCGATGCCGTGCCCTATCTCACCAACCACAATGTCTGGGATCTGACTGAACTGCCGCAGCGGCTGATCGTGCTGGGCGGCGGGCCGATCGGCATGGAACTGGCGCAGAGCTTCCGGCGGCTGGGGGCGCAAGTCGTGGTGGCGACGCTCGGGCGGCCTTTCCCCAAGGACGATGCCGATGCTGCGAGGATCGTCATCGACCGGCTCGAAAGCGAGGGCGTCGAGATCATCCACGATGCCGAGGGCGATGCGGTGGAGAAGACCGCCGACGGCCTCGTCCTCACGCTCAAGGACGGGCGCACCTTGAGCGGTACGCACCTGCTGATCGCCACCGGGCGCGAGGTGAATTTCGACGGGCTGGGGCTGGAGGTCGCGGGCGTGGCGTATGACAAGAAGGGCATCCAGGTCGATGCTCGGCGGCGGACCAGCGCGAAGCATATCTACGCGATCGGTGATTGCCGCGATGGCCCGCGCTTCACCCATGCCAGCGGCTATGAGGGCGGCAATGTCGCGCTGGAAATCAGCCTGGGCGTGCCGACCAAGGCCAATTATTCAGCGCTCCCCTGGGTCACCTATAGCGATCCCGAGCTCGCGCAGGTCGGCTTGACCGAGGAGGAGGCGCAGCGCCAGTTTGGCGACAAGGTGACCGTCTGGCGCGAGGATTTCGACCATAACGACCGCGCCGTGACCGAGCGCGAAGTCACCGGCTTCGTCAAGCTGGTCAAGAAGGGTAGCAAGGTGATCGGCGGCACCGTGGTCGGGCGCGGCGCGGGCGACCTGATCCTGCCGATCGCGATGATGATCGCTGGCAAATCCTCCACCTTCGGCGTCGCCAGCCTGATCGTGCCTTATCCCAACCGGTCAGAACATATCAAGGCGGCGGCCTTTG
This sequence comes from Blastomonas natatoria, assembly GCF_003201955.1. Lineage (GTDB taxonomy): Bacteria > Pseudomonadota > Alphaproteobacteria > Sphingomonadales > Sphingomonadaceae > Blastomonas > Blastomonas natatoria. Next base: position 166,836 of record NZ_QJJM01000002.1, on the reverse strand, counting down.
CGTCGGATGAAGCGAAGGTGTTCAACAAGTGGTCGCGCGGCTGGGCACGGTTTCTGGCGAAGATGCGGGGGTAGGAACGCGCCGTGCCTCACCCCCTCCGTTCCGCCTGAGCCTGTCGAAGGCCTCGCGAGTACCTTTCCCCGAAACGCATCTGTTCTCCGGCGAAAGCCGAAGCCCAGGAGCGGAATGGCTTTGCCGTCGCTCTGGATTCCGGCTTTCGCCGGAAAGCGGGTGGTGGGGGCTGATGGCTAGGCGCAACCGCGCCACAAACTCACTGCGTCATCCTGAACTTGTTTCAGGATCCATCATGCCGCAAAAGCCGAAGCCGCGTGGGGAGAAATGGACCCTGAAACGAGTTCAGGGTGACGATTGACAATATCGCCGGTTAGCGCGGGGCCTTCGACAGGCTCAGGCTGAGCGGGTGTTGTAAGCAGGAAGCGATGCGAGAGGGTGCGCGCACCTCAAGACGCCGCGAGCTCCCAAGGTTACCGCGCGCCCAACCAACAACGTAAAATCGCCTGCGCCATCAAACACTAACGCTATGTTCACCCTTTTTCGTCATAGCTGATGCCAATCTGCGTGGACCCGGCCTGGCTTTTTGCCGTGCCCAGGGGATTCGCAGGCGCGATGAAAAGGTGCTGACATGGGATTGTTCCGTCTGTTGAAAATGGGAATCGCGGCGCTCGCGGCGACGGCCTTGCTGAGCGCGTGCGCCTCCAGCGCGGGCGGGCCGCAGCTTCCTCCGGCATCGTTCGTCTCGCTCTCCGACGGGCCCGGCGAGGAATATATCATTGGGCCGCTCGATGAATTGACGGTGTTCGTGTGGCGCAATCCCGAGCTTGGCGCGAAGGTGCAGGTGCGTCCCGATGGCCGCATCACCACGCCGCTGATCACCGACATGCCCGCCGTCGGCAAGACCCCGACCATGCTGGCCGAGGACATCAAGCTGCAGCTGTCGCAGTACATCCAGGAGCCGATCGTCTCGGTCATCGTCAACAGCTTTGCCGGTACCTTCTCGCAGCAGGTGCGCATCGTCGGCGCGACCGAAAAGCCCGCGTCGATCCCGTATCGCGCCAATATGACGCTGCTCGACGCGATGATCGCGGTGGGCGGCCTGTCCGAATTTGCCGCAGGCAACCGGGCCAAGCTGGTGCGCTTCGACAAGGTGTCGGGCCGCCAGCAGGAATATCCGATCAAGCTGGGGGATCTGATCAAGAAGGGTGACAGCCGCGCGAACGTGCTGCTGCAGCCCGGCGATGTCATCATCATTCCCGAAAGCATGTTCTAAGTTCGATCCCTGCCGCCTGCACCGCAACAGCGAAAGAAAAGCCTGACCGATGAATGGCCTGTACGAAGAATTCCGGATCGCGGTGCACAGCGTATGGCAACGCCGCTGGATCGCCATGGGCATTGCCTGGGCGATCTGTCTCGTCGGCTGGCTGGCGGTCGCGCTGATCCCGAATACCTATGAATCGCAGGCCAAGCTGTTCGTCCAGACCAAGGCGATCCTGCCCGAGAACACCGGTATCAGCCCGGTCGAGCGGCAGAAGCAGATCGACACGGTGCAGCAGACGCTGACCTCGGCCGCGAACCTCGAAAAGGTCGTGCGCGGCACGGATCTGGGCAAGGGCCTGGTCACGCCGCGCGAGATCGAGGGCGCGGTGAATGGCCTGCGCGGTGCGATCAAGATCAAGTCGGACCAGAGCAATCTTTTCGAAATTTCCGCGACGATGACGGCATCGGGTCGCTCCGATGGCGAGGCGGCCAATCTCTCGCGCGCCGTCGTCCAGAAGCTGATCGACCTGTTCGTCGAGGAGAATCTCGCGGGCGGACGCGGCGAGACCAGCGACACGCTGCGCTTCCTGGATGAACAGCTTGCCAAGCGTCAGAAGGAGCTCGAGATCGCCGAGCAGAAGCGGGTGAAGTTCGAGACCGAGAATCTCGGCATGCTGCCCGGCATCGGCTCGGTCAGCCAGCGCCTCGAACAGGGCCGGCTCGAGATCAACCAGATCGATTCGCAGCTGATCACCGCGCAGAGCGCGCTCGCTGCGATCAACGGCCAGATAGCAGGGACACCGCAGACGATCGCCGGTGGCACGTCGGGAGGCGTCAACCCGCTCGCGCAGGCACAGGGCGAACTTGCCGGGATGAAGGCGCGCGGCCTGACCGATCAGCACCCCGATGTTCTGGCGCTCAAGAGCCAGATCGCCGCGCTCAAGGCTGCAGGCGCGGGGGCCAGCACCGCTTATGGGGTACCCAATCCGGCCTATAGCTCTCTGGTCAGCATGAAGGCCGAGCGCCAGGCGGCCGTCAGCGCGCTGCAATCGCGCAAGGCCGCGCTGCAGGGCGAGATGAACGCGATGGTCGCCAAGCAGATCCAGGAGCCCGGTGTCGCCGCAGAACAGGCACGCATCGCGCGCGATTACGAGGTGCTGAAGGCGCAGTATGACAAGCTGCTCGCCGACCGCGAACAGGTGCGGCTGCGCGGCCAGGTGGAGACGCAGACCGATGCGGTCCGTTTCGACCTGATCACCCCGCCGTCAAGCCCGCGCACGCCGATCGCGCCCAAAAGACCGCTATTGCTGGCGGCGGTGCTGTTTGCAGGCATTGCCGGCGGCATTGGCGGCGCCTTCGCGCTGGGCCAGCTCAGCGCCAGCTATCCCACCTCGGCCAAGCTGGAGGCCGCATCCGGCCTTCCGGTGATCGGATCGATCTCGCAGATGCTCACCCAGGCGCAGCGCGCGGACCGCAAGCGCAAGCTGCGCATGTATATCGGATCGGGTGGGGCGCTGGTCGGGGTGTTTCTTGTGCTGCTGATCATTGAGTTCATTCAGCGCGGTTCGGTAGTGTGAGGGGTGAAAGAGACATGACCATGCACGATCCGATCAAATCACCCGACAAGTCCGAAGGCTCGCCCTCGCTGATCGAGCGCGCATCGCAGATGTACGATTTCCGCAAGGCGCTGAGCCCGGATGCGCCGAAGCTGCCCGAACAGGGGAACGACCCCGCACCTGCGCCGATCGAGACGCCGAGTGTGATGGCGTCCCTCGACCCCGTTGCGCCTGCAGCTGTGCCGGCTGCCGCGCCAGCACCAGCGCCCGTTCGCCCGCGCGCGCCCGTACTGCCGGTGGCGGAGATCGACCGTGACCTGCTGCGCGAATCCGCGTTCATCGTGCCCGATGGCCCGGTCACGAGCATCTCGGAAGAATTTCGCATCGTGAAGCGCCGCCTGCTCGCCAGTGTGCAGGCAGAGGCCAATGCGGGGATTGGCATCGCTGCGCAGCGCATCCTGATCTGCTCGGCCAATCCGGGTGATGGCAAGACCTATAGCGCGATCAACCTTGCCATTTCGATCGCCGCCGAAAAGGACCATGACGTCCTGCTGGTCGACGCCGATTTTGCCAAACCCAGCGTGCTGTCGTCGCTCGGCATCGCCGGGCAGCAGGGCTTCATGGATGCGCTGGCCGACCCGGCCGTGGCAGTCGAGGATCTGATCATCCCGACCGACATTCCCGGCCTTTCGGTGCTGCCCGCCGGTCGCCAGACCAACACGGACAGCGAATATCTTGCTTCCGCGCGAACCAGGGAGGTGCTTGCCAGCCTGACCGCCGGTCGGCCGGGCCGGATCGTGATCTTCGACTCGCCGCCGCTGCTCGCCGCTTCGCCGGCGGCGACGCTCGCGCAGCATGTCGGCCATGCGCTGATGGTGGTGCGTGCCGATGTCACCAGCGAACGCGCGCTGCGCGACGCACTCAGCCTGATTGCCGGCTGTAACCAGATTCAGCTGCTGCTCAACGGGGTGAAATTCTCGCCCTCGGGCCGCAGCTTCGGATCCTATTACGGATATGGAGAATGACCATGGCGAAATGGTCGGATGTCATGCGTAGCAAGGCCAGGCTGTCGCTGGCGGCGCTGGTCGTGGCAATGGTGGCCATGCCTCAAGCCGCGCATGCGCAGCAGGGCGGCGCAGATCCCGGCATCGGTCAGGGGCAGAGCCAGGGTCAGGGCGGTCGCACCGGCGGTCTTGCAAACGGTCGGCGTTCGGTCGTGGTCCCCTATCTGGAGGTCGGCCAGCTGCTCAGCGCCGATCTGACCAACGGCGGTGACCTTTTGACCTACAGCCTCGCGGCCGTCGGCGTCGACGCGGCGGTCGCGACCTCGCGTGCCGAGGCGCAGGTCAGCGTGCGCTATGAGCGGCGCTTTTCGTGGAATGACGATTTCGGTGACGAGGATGCAATCAGCGGCGTCGCGCGCGGCAATCTGCAGATCATCCCCAACACGCTCTCGATCGAGGCGGGCGCGCTCGGCATCCGCTCGCGGGTCGACAATCGCGGCGCCGCGCCCAGCAACCTGATCGGCGGATCGGACAATGTCACGCAGATATATTCGGTCTATGCAGGCCCCACGCTGGCGACCGAGGTCGGCACGGTCGATGTCAACGCGCTCTACCGGATCGGCTATACCAAGGTGGAAGCCGATGCCGTGGCGCTGCCTGCGGGCGCGCTGCCGCTCGATCTCTTCGGCGATAGCGTCAATCACGCGGCCAGCCTTGCCATTGGTCAGCAGCCCGGCGGCTTCCTGCCGATCGGCTGGTCGGTCAGCGGCGGCTGGTTTCGCGAGGATGCCAGTCAACTCGATCAGCGTTTCGACGACAAGATCGTCCGTGCCGATGTCACCGTTCCGGTCAGCGCTACCCTCGCTCTTGTCGGCGGGGTCGGCTATGAGGACATCGAGATTTCGGAGCGAGACGCGGTCCGCGATGCCACCGGCGCGCCGGTTGTGGGCAATGACGGACGTCTCGTCACCAACCGCAATTCGCCGCGCCTGCTGTCCTATGATCAGGATGGGCTGATCTGGGATGTCGGCGTGCTGTGGCGGCCCAGCCGCCGGACCTCGCTCGAGGCGCGGGTGGGCAAGCGCTACGACAGCATGACCTATTATGGCAGCTTCAGCTACACACCCAACCAGCGGGTGGCAGCGAACATCACCGTCTATGACCTGGTGGCCGGCTTCGGCTCGCGGCTCAACGACAATCTGGCAGGCCTGCCGACCCAGTTCGATGCGACGCGCAATCCGCTGAGTGGCGACCTCAATTCCTGCTTCTTCGGCGTCGGTGGGGGCGGCAACTGTCTCAACGATGCGTTGCAGTCGGTCGCCTCGTCCGCCTTCCGCACGCGCGGGGTCACCGGGCAGATCAGCCTGACCAGCGGAAGCTGGCAGCATGGCATCGGCGCGGGCTATAGCCGCCGCAAGTTCTTTGCGGCAGACAATGGCGCGCTGGCCGGGTTCGACCAGACGATCGATGAAATCTGGTTTGCCAGCTATGTGGCGGCCAAGCAGCTGGATCCCAGATCGAGTATCACCGGCGCAATCTATGCCAATTATCTCGAAAACGGCCCTGGTCAGGTGCTGAACGGCGGTGGTTCGGATATTCTGGGCCTGGGCACCAATGTCGCTTACGGTCGCAATTTTACCAACCGGTTCAATGGAACGCTGGCCCTGGGGCTCGATTATTTCGATCCCAAGGGCTTCGAAAGCAGTCTGGTGGCATCGGCGCTACTGGCGCTGCGCTATTCGTTCCAGTAATATTGATTGAAGATCAGGGGGAAAGCCCATGTTTGAGACCCATTACGGCCTGACCGGACGGCCCTTCCAGCTAACTCCCGATCCACGCTTCTATTTCGAGAGCGCGACGCATCGCAAGGCGATGTCCTATCTGGGTTATGGCCTGGCGCAGGGAGAAGGCTTCATCATCATCACCGGCGAGATCGGTGCGGGCAAGTCCACGCTGGTCGCGCATCTGATGCAGACCGTGGACAAGGCGCGGCTGACGGCAGCGCAGATCGTCACCACCCAGCTCAAGGGCGACGACCTTCTGCACATGGTGGCGAGCAGCTTCGGCATCGCCACTGCTGGGCTCGACAAGACCGGCACGCTGGCGGCGATCGAGCATTTCCTCCACACCGAAGCGCGCGCGGGTCGCCGCTGCCTTCTGGTGGTCGATGAATCGCAGAACCTGCCGATGCCTGCGCTCGAAGAGCTGCGGATGCTTTCGAATTTCCAGCTGGGCAGCCATCCCCTGCTGCAGATTTTCCTGCTCGGCCAGCCAGAGTTCCGCGCGATGGTGCATGGTGCGCCTGGCCTGGAGCAGCTGCGGCAGCGCATCATCGCGACCCACCATCTGGGCGCAATGGATGCGCACGAATTGCAGCCCTATGTCGAGCACCGGATGAAGCTGGTCGGCTGGACCGGACGTCCCGCCTTTGCCGACGATGCCTGGGCCCGGCTCTTCACGGAAACCGGCGGCATACCGCGCAAGGTCAACATGCTGATCAACCGCGTGCTGCTGATGGCCGCAGTCGACAATCGCGAGACGATCGATGCGGCGCTGATCGACGCCGTGCTGGCCGATCTTGCCATGGATTCGATGAGCGAGGAGGATTGGCAGAACGAAGCCATGCTCGCCAGCGCCGCGCGCCATGCCGAGCATGTCGCCAGCGTCACGGCGGCGCCAGAGCAGGTCGCCCCCGCGGCGGCAGCGGCGATCCCCGAGGTCAGCCGGGCCGATTTCAACCATTTTGTCCGCGAGGTGCGCGATTTCGCCGCCGAGCAACAGGATGCCCGTACTCTGCTGGTGCAGGAGCTGCAGGCCGCGCTTGATCGGGTCGAGGCGCTGGAAACACGTCCTGCGCCGACCGCCGATGTCGAACCGCTGCTGCGCCGCATCGACGCGCTGGAAAGGCTGCAAGCCGAACAGCAGCAGTCGCTGCACCGTGTGCTGGCATTACTTGTTGGCTGGGTGGAGGACGATTCCGCTGGCATGTGGCCCAAGGGACGTGCAGCCTGATCACCGCTTGATCATCGCCTCCAGGGGCAGGAGTGAATGACCGTGCGCGAAGCATCGCTGGGCCAGTATCGGACCGCCGGACGGCGCATCGTCAACGGCCTGTCGGTCGATGTCGAGGAATATTTCCAGGTCGGCGCGTTCGAGAATACCATCGATCCTGCCGACTGGGACGGCATCGGCAGCCGGGTAGAGCTGAACACTGGCGCTGTGCTTGACCTGTTCGCGCGCTGCGGCGTCAAGGCGACCTTTTTCACACTCGGCTGGGTGGCGCATCGGCACCCGGCGCTGATCCGCCGGATCATCGCCGAAGGACACGAAATTGCCAGCCATGGCTGGGATCACACGCGGGTGTTCACGATGACACCCCAAGAGTTCGCAACGGATATCGACAGGGCGCGCAAGGCGCTGGAGGATGCGGGCGGCGTCGCAATTCAGGGCTATCGTGCACCCAGTTTCTCGATCGACCAGCGCACGCCCTGGGCACATACGATCCTGGCAGAGCGCGGCTATGCCTACTCCTCGAGCGTCGCGCCGATCGCGCACGACCATTATGGCTGGCGTGCTGCGCCGCGCTTTGCCTTTCACCCGGTAGAGGGCTCGAGCCTGATCGAACTGCCGGTCACCACGGTCCAGCTCGGCGCACGGCGGTTCGGGGCAGGGGGCGGCGGCTTCTTCCGCATCCTGCCATATGCGCTGTCGCGCTGGGCGCTGAGGCGCGTGAACGCCGTCGATGGCGAGCCTGCGATCTTCTATTTTCACCCGTGGGAGGTCGATCCCGATCAGCCTCGGGTCGAGGGTGCGCCGCTGCGTTCGCGCCTGCGCCATTATACCGGGCTGGGCGGCATGGCCGGGCGGCTGGAACAGCTGACCCGGGATTTCAGCTGGTGCCGGATCGACGAGATTGCGCTGCCGCTGGCGGCAGGGCGGCGGTGATGCTGCACTTTGCGCCCCCCCGTATCGCCGCGCCGCAGGTCCGAGTGCTAAATCCGGCTGATCTGCAGGAGCGTGAGCGGCTGTGCGCCTGGATCGAGGCTCACCCGCAAGCCACAGCCTTTCACCGGCTGGCCTGGGGTGAGGCAGTAGCAGCAGCCACGGGGCATGACCTGCTCGTCCTCGTGGCTGAAGCCGCCGATGGCGTCATGACAGGATATCTGCCGCTACATGCGGTCCACTCGCCGCTTTTCGGGCGTGCCATGGTGTCGGCCGGTTTTGCGGTCGATGGCGGCATCATCGCCGATGACGGGGCGAGCGCGCAGGCGCTGGCTGACGCGGCCTGGCAGCAATGCGAGCGCTACAGCACCCCGACGCTGGAACTGCGCGGGGGCATGCTGCCGCAGGATCCGGGCTGGACGATCAAGTCGAGCGCGCATGCAGGCTTTGCGGCGGACCTTGTCGCCGACGGCGCCGATGCCGATCGCAAGCAGCTCGAATGGATTCCCCGCAAGCAACGCGCCGAGGTGCGCAAGGGGCTCGCGAGGGAGATGACCGTGCGTACCGGGACGAGCGCGCTCGACCGGCAGCAGCATTATGCCGTCTATGCCGAGAGCGTGCGCAATCTGGGCACGCCGGTGTTCCCGCGCGCCCTGTTCGAAGCCGTGCTGGATGCGTTCGGCGAGGATGCCGATATCCTGACCGTGCTGGACGATGGCGTGCCGGTGGCCAGCGTCATGAGCCTCTATCATCGCGGCACCGTGATGCCCTATTGGGGCGGCGGCGTCTGGGCGGCACGCGGCCTGCGTGCCAATGACGTCATGTATTATGCGCTGATGAACCATGCGCGCAGGCGCGGCTGCACCCGGTTCGATTTCGGGCGGTCCAAGGTCGATAGCGGCGCATTTGCCTTCAAGAAGAACTGGGGCTTCGAGCCAGCCCCGCTCAGCTATGCGGTACGCAATGCCGATGGCCAGCCGCCACGCGACGTCAATCCGCTCAGCCCCAAATATCGCGCACAGATCGCTCTGTGGCAGCGGCTGCCGCTGGCCGTCGCCAACCGGCTGGGTCCGTGGATCGCAAAGGGCCTTGGCTGATGGGTGAACTGCTCTTCCTCGCGCATCGCATTCCCTTTCCGCCCGACCGGGGGGACAAGATCCGTTCCTGCGCAATCCTCAAGGCGCTCGCGGCGCGCGGCCCCGTGCATGTCGCGACCTTTGGCGAAACCGATGCCGATATGGCCGCCGAGGTCGAACTCGCCTGGACCGCGACCACGCATCTGCTCGTCCGCCGCACGATTTCGAACCTGCGCGCAGGGCTGAACGCGCTGCCCACCGGCAAGCCCGTCTCGCTGGTCGCGTTCGAAAGCCAGGATATCCGCCATTATGTCAGCCGTCTGCTGGCGACGCGGCCGATCGACACGATCTTCGTCTATTCGGGCCAGATGGCACAGTTCATTCCTCCCAGCTTTTCCGGGCGCGTCGTGATCGATTTCGTCGACATGGATTCAGCCAAGTTCGCGGCTTATGCCAAGGCGGCCCCAGGTCCGATGAAACTGGTCAACGCCCGCGAAGCGCGGCTTCTGGGAGCCTTTGAGCGAGAGATGGCGCGACGCGCGCATCTTGCAATCTTTTCCAGCCCGACCGAGGTTGCGGAATTCCGGCTTGGGCTGGGCGACCCTTCTGTGCGGGTTGAACCAATCGTCAACGGCATCGATACGGTCTTCTACGACCCGGCCGATATCGGCGATGCCCCCTATGCCGGGACCCCGGGGCCGCATCTCGTGTTCACGGGGCAGATGGATTATGCGCCCAATGTCGATGCGGTGGTGCACTTTGCCGAGGCAGTGCTGCCGCTTGTCCGCGCGCAGCATCCTGCAGCCCGTTTCCACATTGTCGGGCGCAATCCTTCCCCCGCAGTCAAGGCGCTGGCTGCCCATCCGGGCGTGAAGGTCGAAGGCCCGGTTGATGACATTCGCCCCTGGATCGGTTCGGCCGACATGGTCGTCGCCCCGCTCAGGATCGCGCGCGGCATCCAGAACAAGGTGCTGGAGGCGATGGCCATGGCCAGGCCCGTCATCGCCTCGAGCGCAGCCGCAGAAGGCATCGTGGCACAATCGGGTGAGCATTTCGTCGTCGCGCGCGATGATGCTGTCATGGCTGAAGCCATTCTCACCCTCGCGGCCGATCCGGTCAGGGCTTCGGCGATGGGCATAGCGGCTCGAGAGCATATGCTACGGCATTATCAATGGGATGCCCAGCTGGCGCCCCTGCTTGCCTGGCTGGATCAGCCGCCCGCGCTGGTGCCGAGCGCCGCCTGATGGCAAGCCGGGCTGCGGACTCTGCCAGGACGGTAAATTCCGTTCCGCTCAGCCCTGTCTGGCGCGCTGCACTCATTCGCCTGGCGCTTGCATGGGCCGTCATCCTGCTGGTTTTCGCGCGTGATGCGGCGGACATGGCAAAGATCTGGTGGGACAGCTCGACCTTCAACCACATCCTGCTGATCCCGTTCATCCTCGGCTGGCTGGTCATGCAGCGAGCGCAGGAACTCAAAGCGATCGCGCCTTCGCTCTGGTGGCCCGGCCTTCTCGTGATGGCGGCAGCCGCAGCGGGATGGGTGCTGGGCGAGGCGGCGGGCGTCTCGCTCGCGCGGCATCTGGCACTGGTGCTGTTCCTGCAGGGCAGCACACTGGCGCTGCTCGGCCCGCATGTCGGACGCGCGCTGACGTTTCCGCTTGCCTATGCCTTCTTCCTGGTGCCGGTGGGAGAGGAGCTGGTTCCACCGCTGCAGACCATCACCGCCGACATATCCATGCTGCTGCTGGGCTGGACCGGCATTCCCGCCCATATCGAGGGCGTGTTCATTTCAACACCCACCGCGCTGTTCCGCGTGGCCGAGGCCTGTTCGGGGGTCAAGTTCCTCATCGCGATGATCGCCTATGGCGTGCTGGTCGCCAATGTCTGCTTCAGCAGCTGGCCGCGCCGGTTCGGGATCGTTGCGCTATCCATCGTCGTTCCGATTCTCGCCAATGGCGTGCGGGCTTTCGGCACCATCTATATCGCGCATCTCCATGGCCTCGATTTTGCCGCGGGCTTCGACCATGTCTTCTATGGCTGGATCTTCTTCGCGCTGGTCCTGATCCTCGTCATGGCGATCGGCTGGCGCTTCTTCGACCGGCAGGTGACCGACCCGTTCATCGATCCGTCGGTTGCACGGCGCCTGGCCGAACAGTCCCGAACAGTCGTCCGGCAAGACCGCGCCGTCGTGGCCGGAGCTGCCTTGCTGGTGGCGGCCCCGCTTGGCTGGGCGCTGCTGGGAGTGCCCGATCCTGCGGAGCTTCCCCGTCGAGAGACCTTGCCGCACATCCGCGGCTGGCAGCAGATAGTCTATGCGCCTGCGACCCCATGGACCCCGCGCGCCGACGGCAGCAACCGCCGCCTGATCGCAACCTATCAAAAGGGCAGGCAGCGGGTGGACGTCTATGCCGCGCTGTTTGACGGCCAGTCGGAGGGGCGGGAGATTACAGGCTATGGCCAGGGTGCGCTTGATCCCGATGGCCGGTGGTCCTGGGTCGAGCAGGGGCCGGGCCTGACAGGCGGAAGAGCCGATGTCATTACCGGTCCGGGCAGGGTGGTGCGCGATGTCGCGACCTTCTATCGGGTCGGTGACATGGTGACGGGAAGCAACCTCGATGTGCGGGTCGAATCGTTGAAGGCACGGCTGCTCGGGCAGAGCCAGCCAGCGATGATCCTGATCGTTTCCGCCGAGCGTATCGGCGATGCCTCCGCACGCCCCTCGATCGATGCACTTGTGCGCGATGCGGGCGGTCCGCAGCAGCTGTCCGACATGATCCTGGCGGGGCGCTGATCGGCCATGTGCGGGATTGCAGGCATCTTTCATCTCGAAACCGCCAAGCCGGTCGATCCCGCGCGCATCCGGCTGATGACCGATGCGATGCTGCACCGTGGCCCTGACGGAAACGGATGCTGGACGGCACCGGGGGTAGGGCTGGGTCATCTGCGGCTGTCGATTATCGATCTGGAAGGCGGCGCACAGCCGATGCTGAGCGCCGACGAGGCCGATGTGCTGACCTTCAATGGCGAAATCTACAACTTCCAGGAGGTCCGCGCCGAGCTGAGCGCAATGGGTCACCAATTCCGCACGTCTGGCGATACCGAGGTCATCCTCGCTGCGTGGCGGCAATGGGGTGTGGGGTGCCTCGACCGGCTCAACGGCATGTTCGCCTTTGCGCTGTTCGATCATCGGCAGCAGCGGCTCTTCATGGCGCGCGACCGGCTGGGTGTGAAGCCGCTGCATTATGCCATCCTGCCCGATGGCAGCGTGATCTTTGCGTCCGAGCTCAAGGGCCTGCTCGCGCACCCGGCGCTGCGCCGCGCGCCCGACTTGCAGGCGGTGGATGACTATCTCGCCTTCGGCTATGTCCCTGATCATCGCTGCTTCGTCGGCGGGGTGAAGAAGCTGCCTGCCGGTCATTATCTGATGCTGGAGCGGGGCAAGCCCTTGCCGGAGCCGGTGCGCTACTGGGACGTCGACTTCTCGCGCCGCGCCAGAGGCTCGGTGGCCGATCTGCAGGCCGAACTGCTCCACCACATGCGTCAGGCGGTGGCATCGCGGATGGTGGCGGACGTGCCGCTGGGCGCGTTCCTTTCCGGCGGCGTCGACAGCTCTACCGTCGTTGCCCTGATGGCCGAGCGCTCCACCCAGGCGGTGAAGACCTGCAGCATCGGCTTTGATGTCGCTGCGCTGGACGAGAGCGATTACGCCCGCCGCATCGCCGGGCGCTTCGCTACCGATCACCGCAGCCGCACCGTCTCGCCAGACGATATCGCGATCATCGATTACGTCGCTGCGCAGTTTGACGAGCCCTTTGCCGATGCCTCGATGCTTCCGACCTTCCGCGTTTGCCAGCTGGCGCGCGAAAGCGTCACCGTCGCGCTGTCGGGCGACGGCGCGGACGAGGCGCTGGCCGGCTATCGCCGCCACGTCTTTCATCATGGCGAGGAAAGGGTGCGCAGCCTGCTGCCACAGGGCTTGCGCGGACCCGTGTTCGGGGCGCTCGGCGCGCTCTATCCCAAGGCCGATTGGGCACCGCGGCCGTTGCGGGCAAAATCGACCTTGCTGTCGCTCGCACGCACCGGGGCGGAGGGCTATGCCGATGCCGTCGGCGTGACCGATTATGGCGCGCGCCAGGCGCTCTATTCGGACAGCCATCGTACTGCGCTCGGCGGCTATCGCGGCGAGGACCACATGATCGCGCTGATGAACGCGGCACCAGCGCGCTCGGGCCTCGATGCCGCGCAATATGCCGATATGAAGCTTTGGCTGCCCGGCGACATCCTGACCAAGGTCGATCGCACCAGCATGGCCGTCAGCCTGGAAGCGCGCGAACCGCTGCTCGATTACCGGCTGATCGAATTCAGCGCCTCGCTGCCCGAATCCCTGCGTGTGCGCGGTGGGCAGGGCAAATGGCTGATGAAACGGGCAATGCGCGGCACCTTGCCAGACGATATTCTCTATCGCCCCAAAATGGGGTTCGTCAGCCCGATAGCACAATGGTTTCGCGGGCCCCTGGCCGAGCAGGCCAGGCGCATCGCCAGCGGATCGGCGCTTGCGCGCAGCGGCTGGTTCAATACCGTCCGGCTGAGCGAGGTCGCCGAGGCCCATATCGCGGGCCGCAGCGACAACGCACGCCTGCTGTGGCAATTGTGGATGCTCGACAAGGCGCTCGAACGAGTGTTCTGAGGCCGGGTCAGAAGTTCACGACCATCTGGCCATAGGCATAGCGGGTATCTCCAAAGCCGGTCGCATTGGGCGCCTCTTCCAGCAAGCGCCCGCTCGTCAGCACCGCTGCACCTGCCTCCACCCGCAGCCGTTTCTCGACAAGCCAGTGGCCCAGCCGCAATTCGACCATATGTCCCGCAAAGCGGCCCGACCGGCCCTGAACATCGGAGGGGCCGGCATTGCCGAACCGGTCGCGGCGGCTGTGGAGCCAGGCGGGGCGCCACATCGTCATCACATCCCATCGCTCGGCGGGGGCAATTTCGCCGCGCAAACCTCCAGCCAGCAGGTTGCTGCGAAACAGCGGTCCGAAAATGCCCGTCGGTCCAAAGTCGGTGCGTCGGGGTCCGTATAATGTATCGAACCGGCCGAACGATCCCGGCGTCCGCGGATCATCTCCGCTCGCCATGTCGAGCAAGGCCGAAAGCCGCGGTTTGCCGGGAAGAGCAAAACTGTATCCGAATTCGGCATGGGCGAAAAATGCGCGAACATCCTGGCGGCGCGCGGCAGGGGCGATCGATTGGCGGATCGTGCCGCTCTGCACAGCGCCCTCGAGGTCCATATCCCATTGTCCGGCCTTGGGCGCGCGATGCAGCCGCCCACCCCAGGTGAACAGATGCCGGTTGCGGTTGGGACCATTGTCGCCGTCGCGTTCGTTCAGCTTGAACGCATTGGCCTGCAGTGTCACGCCGGCGAACAGATCGGGTCGGGTATAATGGGCGCCCCAGAATGTCAGGTCGAAGCTTTCGCGGTCCCAGCGCACGCGATTGTCGATCAGGTCGCCACGGGCTGATGGGAGCCGGGTGTGCGGCAGGGCGTAGAAGGCGACGAGATGATCGTCAGCCTTTCCGCGCCAGTCGAGCCTGATGCCGGTAAAGCTGTTGATCGTGTTCCGAAACGCATTGCGCCCGGCCAGCCTGCGCGAGCCGAGATTGAGGTGGAACCGCCCGGCGGTCAGTTCGACCGGGCCGTTGGCATAGCTGATCGAGGCGCGGCTCAGTTCCAGGGCGTTGACCTCGCTGGTGCTTACCGCGCCGGGTGCGTCTGTCAGATAGGCACGGGCGTCGATCAGCTCGGCAGAGATCCGCCAGGGCCCGGTCCTGTACTCGGCAGCAATGGCGGTCTGGATGGTCATGGCATCGTCACGCGGTGGCAGGCCCGGGCGAAACTGACCTTCGAGCAACTCGTAGCGCACACGCAGGCTGCCTGAAACCGACAGCCCATCCGTACTTGCTTCCCCGGCAGTCTGGCCATGCGCCGGAAAACTGACCTGCAAAGCGCAAGTCGTCAGAACACAGATGATGAAGCGCACGGAAAATTCCCCCCGGGCGCGCGGTCTAGCGCAAAAACGATCAGGCTGCGAGCGAAGCTTCGACGGGTTCGGTCGATGCGATCCAGCCGCCGCCGAGAACGCGGTCACCGGCATAAAGCACCGCCGCCTGACCGGGAGCGACACCATATTCGGGCTGGAGGAAGACTAGTCTCCGGTTCGCGCCGCTGCCTTCGATCGTGACAGGCGCAGGCCGCGCGAGCGATCGGACCTTGGCCTGCATCGGGCCATCATAGCTGCCGCCTATCCAGTTCATGTCGACGATTTCGGCGGCGCGGGTGGCGAGCGCGGCCCGAGGTCCGACGATGACACGGCGCGTCGCAGCGTCCAGCTTGATCACATAGAGCGGCACCGGCTGACCGCCAATTTCCAGTCCCTTGCGCTGGCCAATGGTATAATGGATCAGCCCCTTGTGCTCGCCGAGCACGCGGCCATCGACATGCACGATTTCGCCGCCCGTATCGGCATCGGGCCGGACCTTGCGAACGACGGCGGCATAATCGCCATCGGGAACGAAGCAGATGTCCTGGCTGTCTGGCTTGGCCGCAACGATCAGGCCCATGTCCTGCGCGAGCGAGCGCACCTGCGGCTTGGGCAGGTCTCCCAGCGGAAAGCGCAGGAAATCCATCTGCTCGTCGGTGGTGGCGAACAGGAAATAGCTCTGGTCCCGTGCGGGGTCATGCGCCCGGTGCAGTTCGGCACGGCCGGTGCTGCCCATCACGCGGCGCACATAGTGGCCCGTGGCCAGGCAATCTGCGCCTAGATCGCGTGCCATCTGCAACAGGTCGGTGAATTTCACGCCCATGTTGCACTGGATGCAGGGAATGGGCGTGCGCCCCGCCATATACTCGTCTGCGAAGCGGTCGACCACGGATTCGCGGAAGCGGCTTTCATGATCGAACACGTAATGGGCGATGCCCAGGCGATCGGCGACTGCACGGGCATCGCGGATGTCCTGACCCGCGCAGCAGGAGCCGGCGCGCTTCACTGCAGCGCCATGGTCATAAAGCTGCAGGGTGATGCCGATCGTTTCCGCGCCCGTGGCGGCAGCGAGGCCGGCGACCACCGACGAGTCGACCCCGCCGGACATGGCCACGACGATTCGTCGCGCCTTCATGTCGCCTTCAAGCTGAAATCCGGAAGCGGTGGGGAACTGCATGAGGGTGCATTTAGCGGTGACGGCAGCATTCTGCCACCCCGGCCCGGCAAAAAATTGCATCCGCGTGACAGTGTCAAACCCCATGATTCCGGGCGTTTCTCACTTGGTCTTAGCGACATTTAACCAAGGCTAATCACCTGTGAAGGCAGCTTTTACCTGCTCTTACGGTTTGCGTGTTACATCCTGGGCATGGACATGAACTTCCCTCATGACTCGGTCCACCTTGCCGAAAGCGCGCCGATGAATCTGCGCGCGCTCGACATGGACATCCTGCGTGCGCTTGCCGCCACGCCCGTGATTGCGCGCCTTGACCACCCCCCTATGGTTAAAGAGGCGACCGATCCGGTGCGGGTGTTCGCGGCATGGCTGGCTGGCCAGGTGAAGACCGATCAAGTGGTGCCGGGCAGCTTCAATCCGCACTTTGCCGACGCGCTGAACCGTTTCACCCCAACGGAACAGCAAGGTCAAAATGGTGTTTACCATTGTGCTTCAGTCAATCGAAAAGCCGATTGGTTACATCCTGGGCCCGCGCAAAGTTGCAGTCACCAGGCGTTTTGAGGACGTGATGATCGAGAATCAGAAAATCAAACCGGCACAGGTCATTGGTCCGCTCGGCGAACCCTTGACGCTGGACAACCTGCCGGCCCCGGGCACCAAGCGCTGGGTCGTGCGTCGCAAGGCAGAGGTCGTTGCCGCCGTCAATGGCGGGCTGCTGACGATCGATGAAGTGTGCGAGCGCTATGACCTGACGCTCGAGGAATTTGCCTCTTGGCAACGGGCCGTCGATCGTTCGGGCATGCCGGGGCTGCGCGTCACGCGCATCCAGCATTACCGCGACCTTTACGAGCGCCAGCAACGCTACTGATCTTCCCCGGATCGAATGAAACAAGAAGGGGCGCGGTCCAGGTCCGGACCGCGCCCCTTCTTGTTTTCGGAGCGACGGGCCGCTCGGGGCCCGCTGCAACCTTATTCCGCCGCTGCTGCTTCCATATCGCCCGACTCTGCAGCCTTGCGGCGCGGCGCAGCCCGGCGCTTCGGCTTGGGAGCCTCTGCTTCCGCTGCCGCCTCGGTGGCAACACCGATGGCAGGCGGCAGGATCATTGGATCGAGCGCATTGCTGGTTTCCGCATCTGCAGCGCGCGGCGGGCGACCGCGACCGCGCAACGTGCGCCGCGGCTTGGCATCGTCGCTCGATGCCTCTGCTGCTTCGACCGGTGCGCTGGTGGCAGGAGTCTCGTCCTGGCGCTGGTCTGCATCCTGGCGATGGCGCGGTTGCCGCTCCTGCCGTTCCGGACGCTGACCGTCTTCGCGACGTCCTTCCTCGCGATCACCGCGGGGACGACGCTCGCGACGCTCGCTGTTCTGGCGTCCCTCGCGCTGCTGATGGTCGCGGCGCTGGTTGCGGGGTTCCTCCCCCTCATCGACGCCATCGTCATCCTGACCGCGGGCACTGGCATCATCGGCCTGGTCCTGCGCATAGTTGCGCTGACCCTGGCCGGAACCGTAGACGCCATCGTCCTCGTCATCGGCATAGTCGCCGCCGTCACGGCCCTGATCCTCGCGCGGACGGCGAAATTCGTCCTGACGGGCGCGGTTGTCAGCGAGCACGCGGAAATAATGGTCGGCAAATTGCAGATAATATTCGGTGGCCACTCGGTCACCGTTCATCTGCGCATCATGCGCCATCTTCTTGTATTTCTCGAGCATCTGCGTGGCATTGCCGCGGGCGCGACTGTCGATCCGGTTGCCCTGATCCATGCCTCCGCCGCGACCATTGTTCTGCGGACGGTTATTGCCACGGCCGCGACGACGGCTCGTTCCACGATTGTTGTTCAAAGTTGACGCTTCCTTATCAGTCGCAAGTTTCCTGCGTGTCCTCTGCGCGTCCGTGCAGGCCGTCGCCCCTAAGGGCGCGCCGCGCGTCCCAAGCCTTTCATCCGCTTTGAGTGGCCGTGATAAGCTGCCCGAACAAGATGATTGGGGTCAGCAAGCGTGATGGGCCCTTCGCCAGCATCAGCTGTCTTGCTGCATGGGTGGTAGCGGTTAGCCGGGCCCTTGCCAAGCGAAATATCAGGCAGAGCGCTGGCGGCGCAGTATCAATGCGCGGTCGTGACCGGCCAGGTCCTGTCGACACTGTACGTCAAGGCTCTGCGCAGCAGCGATCTGCGACACCGGCTCGCGCTGGGTCGCGCCGATCTCGAAGATGGCGACGCCTTCGGGAGCGAGCAGCCGGGGGAGGGCGGGAACGAGGATGCGATAGTCGTCAAGCCCGTCATCGCCGGCAAACAGGGCATCATGCGGCTCGTGGGCGCGCACCTGCGGCGCCAGCACGGCCTCGCGCTCGATATAGGGCGGGTTGGCGAGAACAAGGTCGAACGGGCCGGGAAGGGCGTCGATCCATCCGTCCTGCCGCCAGTTCCCATGGAGCAATTGTGCCCGCGCTGCCAGACCCGTCACCCCGGCATTGGCGCGTGCAATTTCCAGCGCAGCCTCGCTGGCGTCGATGCCGATGCCCGTGGATGAAGGAAATTCGGATAATGCCGCCAGCAGCAGCGCGCCCGATCCCGTGCCAAGATCAAGAATGCGCTTCGGGCCTTGGTCTTGGAAAAGGTCCAAAGCAGCCTCGATCAGCGTCTCGCTGTCACTGCGCGGAATAAGGACAGCGGGTGAAACCATGAGGCTCAGCGTCCAGAAGTCCTGACGACCGGTAATATAGGCCACGGGTTCATGCGCCAGTCTTCGGGCAAGGCGGGGCGCAAAGCCTTCGGGCACGGCGTCACGCGTGTGCATGAGCAGCATCCGGCCACGATCGATGTCGAGAGCATCGGCCATCAGCAGCTCGGCGTCCAGCCTTGGCGTTTCCGTTACGGTGGACAGCGTCTGCGCTGCCTCACGCAGCGCATCGGCTATGGTTCCGGTCATGAGCCTGGCGACGCGATGACCAGGAGCCGCATGTGGTTCACCCCGCCATGTCCATGTTCGCCAGCCGCGCTGCCTGATCCTCTGCGGTCAGCGCGCTGATCAGTTCGTTAAGGCCCCAGCCTTCGAGTATCTCGTCGAGACGGTGCAGCGTGAGGTTGATCCGATGGTCGGTGACCCGGCCCTGGGGGAAATTGTAGGTACGGATGCGCTCCGACCGATCGCCTGAGCCGACCATCGACTTGCGCGCATCGGCTTCGGCGCTCGCCACCTTGCTGCGCTCCAGCTCATAGAGCCGCGCGGCGAGCACCTTCAGCGCCTTGGCCTTGTTCTTATGCTGGGACTTTTCGTCCTGCTGCGTTACCACCAGGCCCGAGGGGATGTGCGTGATGCGCACCGCGCTGTCGGTGGTGTTGACGTGCTGGCCGCCGGATCCGGAGGCGCGATAGACATCGATGCGCAGGTCGTTGTCGTTGATCTGCACGTCGACCTCTTCGGGCTCGGGCAGGACGGCGACCGTGGCGGCGCTGGTGTGGATGCGCCCGCCGCTTTCGGTCACTGGCACGCGCTGCACCCGGTGCACGCCGCTTTCATATTTCAGCTTGGCGAACACGCCGATGCCGTTGACCGAGGCGATGACTTCCTTGAACCCGCCGACATCGGCGGCGTTGGCAGACAGAATATCGATCTTCCAGCCCTGCTCTTCAGCAAAGCGGGTGTACATGCGCAAAAGATCGCCCGCAAACAGGGCTGCTTCGTCTCCGCCGGTGCCGGCGCGGATTTCCAGCATTGCCGGGCGGTTGTCGGCGCTGTCGCGCGGCAGCAGCTTGATCGCCAGCTTCTTTTCGGCAGGGGGCAGGCGTTCGCGGATCGTCTCGGCCTCGCCAGCGGCCAGCTTGACGATATCGGGATCGGAATCGCCATCGCCGATAAGTCCCTCGAGCACCTCGAGTTCGGCGCGCAGACGACGCACCTCTGCAGCGGCCCGGGCTACAGGCTCCAGTTCGGCATAATCCTTGGCGGTCTGAACAAAGTCCTCGCCGTCCAGCGTGCCGGAGGCCATGAGCGCCTGCAGCTTGCCGAAACGCGCCTCGATCTGCGCAATACGCTCACCGGAAATCCGGGTCATTCACTTATCTCCCCCCGAGATCCTGCCACATACGGCTTCCGTCCCACGAGACGGCTGTGCTCGATTCTGTCAGGATACGGCATTTGACACGCGCTATGCCATCAAACTGTTGAAATAATCTTCAGCACTGCTGCGACTTCATCACGCAGTTCGCTTTCTGCTGCCGATCTGATGTTCGGCTTCGCCTGCTCACCGTCATGCTGAAATGAAACCAATAGCTTGGCGTTTGTCTTTGCCGCCTTGTCATAACGCTTTCGCGGCGATCCGCTAGCGATCATGTCTGAAGAAATACCTGCATGCCGCAGCATGGCCTGGGCTTTTGTGGCGGCGGGCAGGGCGCGATCATCCTCCACGGCTATGATGACATCGAGCCCAAGGCTTTGATCTGACAGATCGCACAGCATGGCCAGGCGTTCGATTCCCGCAGCCCATCCGACGGCTGGCGTTGCCGGGCCACCAAGATTTTCGATCAGGCCATCATACCGTCCGCCGCCGAGCACCGTACCCTGCGCCCCCAATCGGTCAGTGACGAATTCGAACGCGGTATGGCGATAATAGTCCAGTCCGCGCACCAGGCGCGCATTGCGCGTCCAGGCGACGCCAGCCGCGTCGAGGCCGCTGGTCACCTTGTCGAAGAACGCGGCGGCCTCATCGGTGAGGAAGGCGTCGATATCGGGCGCGGCGTCGGCGATCGGGCGATCCTGGGCTTCCTTGCTGTCAAGGATGCGCAGCGGATTACGCTCCAGCCGGTCCTGCGAATCCTGTGAAAGATCGCCCCTATGCGCGTGGAAATGCTGAATCAGTGCTGCCCGCCAGGCGTCCCGGCTCGCCGCATCGCCCAGGGTGTTGAGCTGCAGCGTCACGCCATCGGTAATGCCCAATTCGCGCAGGATATGATCGGCCATCACCAGCAGTTCGACATCGGCCTGAGGATCGCCCGCGCCGATGATTTCGGCATCGATCTGGTGGAACTGGCGGTAGCGGCCCTTTTGCGGGCGTTCGTAGCGGAACAGCGGGCCGTGCGTCGCAAGCTTGAGCGGGGCATATTGCTGCCAGCCGTTGGTGAGATACGCACGCGCCAGGCCTGCCGTGAATTCGGGCCTCAAAGTCAGCGAATCGCCGCTCCGGTCCTCGAAAGAGTACATTTCCTTCGACACGACGTCGGTGGTCTCGCCCAGCGAGCGGGCGAACACGGCGGTGGCCTCGAACACCGGCATTTCGGCGCGACGGAAATTGTAGAGGCGGCGGACGCGCTCGAACGTCTCGACGACATGGCCGAAACGCTCCTGATCCTCGCCGAAAATGTCCTGGGTGCCGCGGATCGCGCCCGGTGTGGTAATTTTGCCCATATTTCGCCGCCATTAGCGACTTTTTCTGGCGACGCCAAACCGGCGGGTGCATTTTTTTGAGTGGCGTGCTTATGGTGCGGCATCATGCACATTCAAAGGGTTCTGAAATTGCGGCATCTTTTCGCGTCCACCTGCATCGCCCTCGCACTCGTCGCATCGCCCGGCCTTGGGCAGAACAGCAAGCCGCAGCCGGTACCGATCGCTGACCTGATACCCGAGGCGCGCGATGTGCCGTTTCCCGGCGTGATGACGCTGGAGGTGGATGCGACCGATATCGATCGGGCGATCTTCAGCATGAAGCAGACCATCCCCGTGCCCGAAGAGGCGCGGAAGAGCGGGCGCCTGACACTACTTTACCCGCAATGGCTGCCCGGCAACCACGCGCCGCGTGGCGAGATCGAGAAGCTTGTCGGCCTGAAATTCAGTGCAGATGGCAAGCCGCTGGTATGGCGGCGCGATTCGATCGACGTGAACGCCTTTCACATCACTCTGCCTGCGGGTGCGCGCGAGCTTGTAGCCAGTTTCCAGTTCGTCAGCCCGACTGCCGGCAATCAGGGGCGTGTGGTTGTGGCGCCCAAGATGATGAATCTGCGCTGGAACAACGTATCGCTTTATCCCGCTGGCTATTTCACCCGCAACATTCCGGTTGATGCAACGGTTACCTGGCCCGCCGGATGGCAGGCGGGCAGCGCGATGCGGCCCAAGCGCACCACCGGCAACAGGGTTGCTTACGAGCGGGTCGATTACGATACGCTGGTCGACAGTCCGATGTTCGCAGGGGCACATTTCAAGAGCTGGCCGCTGTCGGACAAGGTGACGCTCAACGTCGTTGCCGATGCGCCAGAATATCTGGCCGCCACTCCGGACCAGATCGAGGCGCACAGACGACTGGTTGCCGAGGCCGAGAACCTGTTCGGCACGCGGCATTATGATCGCTATGATTTCCTGCTGTCGCTGTCCGACGAAATGAGCGGCATCGGCATCGAACATCATCGCAGCAGCGAAAACGGCGTCGGTACCGGCTATTTCACCGACTGGGCCAAGGGGCCCGGATCGCGCAACCTGCTGCCGCACGAGATGACGCACAGCTGGAACGGCAAGCATCGTCGTCCGCAGGGCATCTGGGCGCCCGATTTCCGCACGCCCAGCCGCGACGACCTGCTCTGGGTCTATGAGGGGCAGACCCAGTTCTGGGGCTATGTATTGGGCGCGCGATCGGGCCTGTTCAGCTATCAGGATACGCTCGATGCCTTTGCCGCCATCGCTGCCGGGCTGGACCGCCGTGCCGGGCGCAACTGGCGCCCGCTTGTCGATACCACGCACGACCCCATCATCGCTGCGCGCCGTCCCAAGGGCTGGGCGAGCTATCAGCGCAGCGAGGACTATTACAATGAGGGCATGATGATCTGGCTGGAGGCCGATCAGATCATCCGCCGCGAATCGGGCAATGCACGCTCGTTGCAGGATTTCGCGCGCAGCTTCTTCGGAGGACGCGAGGGCGACTGGGGTGTGGTCACCTATGAGTTGCCTGATGTTGTCGCGGCGCTGAATGCCGTGCAGCCGTATGACTGGCAGGGATTTTTCCAGGGCCGCGTTTTCGAGGTGACGCCGCAAGTGACCAAGCAGGGCTTCGTGCTGGGTGGATATGAGCTGGTTTACGTCCCCGAGCCGAGCAACTTCATCCGTTCGGGCGAGGTGGCGTCGGGCACCTCGGATCTTAGCCACTCGATCGGGCTGATCGTCGAGAAGGACGGCAAGATTGCACAGGTGATATGGGACAGCCCGGCTTTTGCGGCGGGAATGACGGTGGGGGATCAGATCACCGGCGTTGCCAGCCGCGATTATTCCGGCGAAGCCCTGAAGGCAGCCGTGGCAGCGACTCCGACCACCGGGACCGTCCAGCTTCTGGTCAAGCGCGGCAAAAGATACCGCGAAACCGCACTTTCCTATAAGGGCGGCTTGCGCTATCCGGCGCTCCGCAAGACGGGGCAGGGCGAAACCGGCCTGGACCGCCTGCTTGCGCCGCAAACCCGCTGAACGCTGAAGGAACGGGCAGGTAGTTCACCGGGGGGAAACCAGAACAAAGGCCTCCATCCACATGCTTATCAAGAACATTCCGACCGGCAAGAACCCGCCGAACAATGTCAACGTGATCATCGAAGTGCCTACGGGCGGCGAACCGGTGAAGTACGAGTTCGACAAGGATTCGGGTGCACTGTTCGTCGATCGCATCCTCCACACGCCGATGCGCTATCCCGCGAACTATGGCTTCATTCCGCACACGCTGTCGCCCGATGGCGACCCGCTTGACGCGCTGGTGGTGGCCCGCTCGCCGTTCATGCCCGGATCGGTGGTCCGTGCGCGACCGATCGCAGTGCTCAACCTGGAAGACGAGCATGGCGGCGACGAAAAGGTCGTGTGCGTGCCCGATACCGCGACCTTCCCTTATTATAGCGACGTGCGCGAGAAGGAAGACATGCCCGACATCGTCTTCGCTCAGATCGAGCATTTCTTCACCCATTACAAGGACCTGGAAACCGAGAAGTGGGTCCGAATCGGCAAGTGGGGCGATGCCGAAGAGGCACGCCGCATCATCGTCGAGGCGATCGAGCGCGCCCAGGGCGTGAAGACCGAAGCCTGATCGTGCGAGCCGGGGTCGCGGGGCGGGGGCGAGCATGGCGCAATGGCGCTGTGCTTGCCTGCCTCGTGATCCTGCCGCTTTCCGGCTGTGCCACCCCCGAAGCACGCACGCGCGCCGCGCTCGAACGCACGGGCCTCAGCCGGCCGGTCTCGGCCTGCATGGCGAGCCGGATGGTCGATCGCCTGTCGCTCGTGCAGCTGCAGCGTCTTGGCCGCCTCGGCAGATTGAGCCAGGCAGGCAATTTCGACGAGTTCCTGCGACGGACAAGAGCGCTGGGCGATCCGGAAATCGTTGGTGTTGTCAGCTCGTCGGGCCTGATTTGCGCAGTCCGCAACTGACCGGCCGAAAACCGCTACACCCTGTTCGATTGCAGGGTTTCCTTTGGCGCGCGTCTATGCTTTAGCGCGGCCACATACGTTCATCGACCGATTAACGGTCGGGTTTGGACCGAAATCGAGTCGTCCGCCCGGCCATATCAGAAAGGCATGGGAGCCCTCATGAACATCCACGAATATCAGGCCAAGGAACTGCTCGCGAAATATGGCATCGGCATCCCTGCCGGCCATGCTGCGCTGACCGTCGAAGAGGCGGTTGCCGGAGCCGAAAAGCTGCCTGGGCCGCTTTATGTCGTCAAGGCGCAGATCCATGCTGGCGGTCGCGGCAAGGGCAAGTTCAAGGAACTGGGCGCAGATGCCAAGGGCGGCGTACGTCTCGCCAAGTCGCTCGATGATGTCCGCAAGGACGCGGGCGAAATGCTCGGCAACACGCTGGTCACCATCCAGACCGGCGATGCGGGCAAGCAGGTCAACCGCCTGTACATCACCGACGGCGTCGACATTGCCGCCGAATATTATCTGTCGATGCTGGTCGATCGCAAGACCGGCCGCGTCGCGATGATCGTCTCGACCGAAGGCGGCATGGACATCGAGCAGGTCGCGCACGACACTCCTGAGCGCATCACCACCATCACCATCGATCCCGCGCAGGGCTTCATGCCGCACCATGGCCGCGCGGTGGCCTTCGCGCTCAAGCTGACCGGCGATCTCAACAAGCAGGCCGCCAAGCTGGCGCAGCAGTTGTACACCGCGTTCATGGATCTCGATTGCGCGATGCTCGAGATCAATCCGCTGGTCGAAACCAAGGACGGCAAGCTGCTGGTGCTCGACACCAAGATGAGCTTCGATTCGAACGCGCTCTATCGCCACCCCGATGTCGAGGCGCTGCGCGACGAGACCGAGGAAGACCCGATGGAAGTCGAAGCGTCCAAGTACGACCTCGCCTATATCAAGCTCGATGGCGATATCGGCTGCATGGTCAATGGTGCGGGCCTGGCCATGGCGACGATGGACATCATCAAGCTCAATGGCATGTTCCCCGCCAACTTCCTCGATGTCGGCGGCGGCGCGAGCAAGGAGAAGGTGACCGCAGCGTTCAAGATCATCCTTTCCGATCCGGCGGTGAAGGGCATCCTGGTCAACATCTTCGGCGGCATCATGAAGTGCGATATCATCGCCGAGGGCATCGTCGCAGCCGCCAAGGAAGTGAACCTGTCGGTGCCGCTGGTCGTGCGTCTGGAAGGCACCAACGTGCAGCAGGGCAAGGACATTCTGGCGAACAGCGGCCTGCCGATCGTCAGCGCCGACAATCTGGGCGATGCCGCAGAGAAGATCGTCGCGCAGGTCAAGCAGGCGGCTTGATTTCATCATCACACCCCTCTTCCTTGACGGGAGAGGGGTGCGAAGACTTGGTGCGCGGAACGCGAACCTAGTCGAAGCTGGGAAAGGGTGGCTGCGCGGCGCTTGCGCCCAGCACTGGCCCTCTCCAATTGCGACTAGGCAGTCCTTCGACAAGCTCAGGGCTGCCAAGTCTCCATATCCTCTCCCGTAAAGGGAGAGGATGGGGTCTATGCCCCCACTTGACGTTTACGTGAACGGAAACTAGATAGGGTTCACGATCATTAGGGAAGGAAGCGCCATGAAGATCCTTGTGCCCGTGAAACGGGTCATCGACTATAATGTGAAGCCGCGCGTCAAGGCGGATGGCACCGGGGTTGACCTGGCCAACGTCAAGATGAGCATGAACCCGTTTGACGAGATCGCTGTCGAAGAGGCACTGCGTATCAAGGAAGCGGGCAAGGCGGAAGAAGTCGTCGCCGTGTCGGTCGGCCCTGCCAAGGCGCAGGAAACGCTGCGCACCGCACTCGCCATGGGTGCCGATCGCGCGATCCTCATCGAAACCGACGAAACCGTCGAGCCGCTGGCGGTTGCCAAGCTGCTGGCCAAGGTGGCTGCGGAAGAAAATCCCGGCCTGATCCTGCTCGGCAAGCAGGCGATCGACGATGACAGCAACCAGACCGGTCAGATGCTCGCAGCCCTGCTCGGCTGGGGGCAGGCGACCTTTGCCAACACCGTTGCGGTGGAAGGCGACAGCGTCACCGTTGCGCGTGAAATCGATGGCGGCCTGCAGACCGTCAAGCTGAACACGCCCGCGATCGTCACCACCGACCTTCGCCTGAACGAGCCGCGCTATGCCTCGCTGCCCAATATCATGAAGGCGAAGAAGAAGCCGCTCGATACCAAGACCCCCGGCGATTACGGCGTGGACATCGCTCCGCGCCTGACGACGCTCAAGGTCACAGAACCGCCGGTGCGCAGCGCCGGGATCAAGGTTGCCGATGTCGACGCGCTGGTCGGCAAGCTCAAGGAAATGGGAGTTGGCGCATGAAGACGCTCGTATGGGTTGAGCATGACAATGCGGTCATGAAGGATGCAACGCTGGCGGTCGTTACAGCTGCGGGCAAGCTGGGTGAAGTCCACGCGCTGGTCGCGGGCTCGGGCTGCGGCGCGGTCGCCGAGCAGGTCGCCAAGGTCGCCGGTGTCGCCACCGTGCATGTTGCCGACGATGCCTCGCTCGAGCATGGCCTCGCTGAAAACGTCGCGCCTCTGGTCGCCAAGCTGATGGAAAGCCACGACGCATTCCTCGCGCCCGCCACCACCACCGGCAAGAACATCGCTCCGCGCGTCGCTGCCCTGCTCGATGTTATGCAGATTTCGGACATTCTCTCGGTTGAAGGTCCCAAGACCTTCACCCGTCCGATCTATGCGGGCAACGCGATCGCCACCGTCGAATCGTCGGACGCCAAGCTGGTCATCACGGTGCGCGGCACCGCCTTCGACAAGGCGGCGACCGAAGGCGGTTCGGCGGCAATCGAGAATGTCGGCGGCGCGGCTGATGCCGGTCTGTCGAGCTTCGTCAGCGCCGAAATCGCCAAGAGCGAGCGCCCGGAACTGACCAGTGCCAAGGTGATCGTCTCGGGCGGCCGCGCGCTGGGTTCGGGCGAGAAGTTCGAGGAAGTGATCACCCCGCTCGCCGACAAGCTCGGCGCCGGCATCGGTGCCTCGCGCGCCGCAGTGGACGCAGGTTACGTTCCCAACGACTATCAGGTCGGCCAGACCGGCAAGATCGTCGCTCCGGAAGTCTATGTCGCGGTCGGCATTTCCGGCGCGATCCAGCACCTTGCGGGCATGAAGGACAGCAAGACCATCATCGCCATCAACAAGGACGAGGACGCCCCGATCTTCCAGGTGGCGGACATCGGCCTGGTGGCAGACCTGTTCACCGCCGTGCCGGAGCTGACCGGCAAGCTGTGATCGGCTGATCCGCTTTTGAATAATACGAAACCCCGGCGGGCAACTGCCGGGGTTTTTGCTTGAATGGTGTCGCCATGTCCCTTCCCGCGCTAGGGAGGGGCGTGCCCTCTTCCATCGCTCGCACCAACCTGATAGCGCTGCGTCCATCGGGGCAAGGCGAACCCCCGGTCAGGTGCTTTCAGCTCCCAAGCTTTGCCGTTCATGGCATTCCGTGCGACGGCGCGGAGGAACGGTTGCGGGGTTTATGACAAGCGAACATCCGACATTTTGGGAAAGCGTGCGCGTATTTGCGCGGATCGGGTTGCTGAGCTTTGGCGGGCCGGCGGGGCAGATCGCACTGATGCATGACGAGCTGGTGGACAGGCGTCGCTGGATCGAAGAGCCGCAATTCCTGCACGCGCTCAATTTCTGCCACTTGCTTCCCGGTCCAGAGGCTCAGCAGCTGGCGACCTATATCGGCTGGCGGCTGCATGGGCTGCGCGGTGGGTTGATGGCCGGAACGCTGTTCCTGCTGCCGGGCGTCGCGATCATCATGGTGCTGTCGATGCTCTATGTCGCAGCGGCGGGGCTCGACTGG
This sequence comes from Blastomonas natatoria, assembly GCF_003201955.1. GTDB lineage: Bacteria > Pseudomonadota > Alphaproteobacteria > Sphingomonadales > Sphingomonadaceae > Blastomonas > Blastomonas natatoria. Next base: position 138,506 of record NZ_QJJM01000002.1, on the reverse strand, counting down.
TTCGCAGCACTGTTCCTGGGGATCAAGGCGGCGGTGCTCGCGGTCGTGGTGCAGGCGCTGCTGCGGATTGGGGCGCGCGCGCTTGATACCGGGTTCAAGCGTGCCCTGGCGGCAGCGGCGTTCGTCGCGCTGGCGCTGTTCGACCTGCCGTTTCCGCTGGTGGTGCTCGGGGCAGGCGTTACGGGATGGTTGGCGGCGACCTATAGGCCCAGTTGGCTCGCGGTGAAACCCGGAGGGCAGGTCCAAGACATGCCAGCGCATTCGTCGATCGCTACGACGCTTCGCACTATGGCCGCATGGGGAGCGATCTGGGCCTTCCCCCTGATTGGCATCTGGGCCATTCTGGGCGACGATCATGTGCTGATGCACATCGGGCTCTTCTTCTCACAGCTCGCAGTGGTGACCTTTGGCGGGGCCTATGCAGTGCTCGCCTATATGGCGCAGCAGGCGGTGCAGGATTTTGGCTGGCTGAGTGCGGGCGAGATGGCGGACGGGCTGGGGCTGGCAGAGACGACACCGGGCCCGCTTATCCTTGTGACGCAGTTCGTCGGCTTTCTCGCCGCCTATCGCGACGCGGCGCCGTTCACGCCGCTGGTTGCCGGAGTGCTTGGCGCGCTGCTGACGATATGGGTCACCTTCGCACCCTGCTTCCTGTGGATTTTTACCTTTGCGCCCTGGATCGACCGCCTGCAGCATGCCCTGCGCCTGAAGGGCGCGCTCGCAGCGATCACGGCGTCGGTCGTCGGCGTCATCGCCAATCTGAGCCTGTGGTTTGCGTTGCACGTCATTTTCACTCGGATAGGCGAGCGCCAATTGGGTCCGCTGCGGTTCGACTGGCCGGATGCGGGGTCGATCGACTGGCTGGCTCTGGTGCTGGCTGGTTGGGCAGCCGTGCATCTGCTTGTTCTCAAGCGACCGATGATCGAAGTGCTGGGCCTCGCAGCCACGCTAGGCCTCGCTTTCAAACTGTTCATATAATCTGCCATATTTCTGAACAGATGCTGTCATCCCAATTCAGCCTCGCCACATCGGCGAATCGATAGAACCAGTTCATCCCGCCAGCATGGGCGGCGGCGACGGAAGGAATTGGACGATGGCAAAGGCAAAGAGTGTTATTGGCGCAGCGCTGCTCGGCGCTGCTGCCATGGCTTCGGCGACGGTCCCTGCGGCGGCACAGTGGCACGGCGGTGGCCCCGGCTGGAATGGTGGTGGCTGGGGAGGGCGCGGTGACCGTGCTGTCAACCAGTGCGTCCGCGCTGCCGAACTGGAAGCGCGCCGTTTCGGACGCTTCGCGCAGGTCACCGATATTCGCGATATCGACCGCACTCGCCGTGGCCTGCGCGTACAAGGTAGACTTGTTGTCGAACAGGGCGGTCGCTGGCGTGGTGGCGGTGTCGATCGTGGTCGCTTCACCTGCTTCGTGGATCGGGGCCGGGTGTATGACGTGCGTCTCAGCGGGCTCGGCAATTTCCGCTAAGGTTTGCGCATATGCTCTTGCTCCCAGGCGGTTCAGCGTGGCGACAGGCTGAACCGCCTAAACTCAGGATAATCAGGTACAGCGCCATTGCGCCCGGGCCTTGCCGATAGAAAGGCATGCAATGTTGAAAGCACTGACAGGTCTGGGCGCCGCAGGGGCGATGCTTGTAACCGGCATGGCCCCGGCCATGGCTGCCCCGGTGCCGCGCGGTACGTTCGATACGGCTCCGGCGGCCGTGCTGGGTTGGAATCCGGGTGATGAAAGCGCCAGCCAATGGCGTGGAGGCTGGCGCGACCGGCGCTGGCGCGGCCGCAACCGCGGTGTCGATGCCGGCGATATCCTTGCTGGCGTTCTGATACTGGGCGGGATTGCCGCGGTCGCCAGTGCTGCGACCAGCAACGCCCGCCGTAATGGCGATGATCGCAGCTTCAATGACGATGTCCGCTCGGCCAGCGATCAATGCGGAGCCGCCGCCGTGGCGCAATCGGGCCTTGGTTCGCGGATCGAGCGCATCGACAATGTCGTTCGCGATGGTCAGGGCTGGCGGGTCGAAGGCCTGGTCGGGTCGCGCCGCAATGGCGTTGACAGCTTCACCTGCGGCATCAGTTTCGGCCGGATCGATTATGTCCGCTTCAACCGCGCCAATGGCGCCTGGGGTGCGAATGACGGTGCCTTCGACAATGGCGTCGCAGTGACCGATCCGCCGTTCAGCGTCGATCCGAACGACGATGATTATGCCTGGCGCAATGATGACGCGGAATCGTTTCCGCCTGAATGAACCATTTGATTACCGGACGGGACCGGTCAACTCTGATTGATCCCACCCGGTCTGACCCCCTGCGGCGCGCTTCGCCCCTTCGTGCGCCGCAGGGGTAACCGTGCCGGGCTGTCAGACCTGGTCATCCGTGCGCCCGCCGCCGCGATAGGCGGGCAACGCGATATTGTAGCGGATGGCAAAGCCGCGCAGCACGAAGCCCGCAACCGCGGCAATCACTGCAGCCACGGGCCGATCGACCTCTAGAAGCCGGAGTCCGACATAGGATCCCGATGCCAGCGCTGCTGCGGTGACATACAGCTCTGGGCGCAGGATGATCGACGGTTCACCCGCCAGCACATCGCGGATGATGCCCCCGACGCAGGCGGTGATCACACCCATCATCACGGCGGGCAGTGGTTCGATGCCATATTGCAGCGCCTTGGCGGCGCCGAATACGCCATAAGCTCCCAGCCCGGCGGCATCGAACCAGTCGAGCATCTTGCCCTCCCACCAGTTCTGTGGGGTTATCCAGAGCAGCGCGGAGACTGCCAGCACCACGACCAGCACGCTCGAATTGACGATCCAGAATACCGGAGCACCGATCAGCAGATCGCGCACCGTGCCGCCACCCACGCCGGTGACCAGTGCGAAAAAGGTGAAGGTGACGAACGTCTGTCGCTTTGCCGCCGCTGCCAGCGCGCCGGAGGCGGCGAAAACTGCAATCCCGAACATGTCGAGCGTGCCAAGTATGGTGCCGAAATCGAACGCGGGGAGAGGGCCGGGGGAGAGGGGGCTGGTCATGACGCCGCCATAGTTGAACGGTCGCGCGATTTCACGTCTCATCTGCTCTCTCCTCTTTAGGGGAGAGACGCGAGACTTGGCAGCTTGCTGCCTAGTCGCAGCAGAGAGGGGCCAACAACGCCGCCCCTCTCAACTTCGGCTAGCCTGCTTTGCAGGCAAGCCTTCGTATCTCTCCGCTGAAGGGGAGGGAGCCTGTCTAGCCTCAGATATGGATCGGCTTGCCCTGCACGGCCATGGCGGCTTCCTTGAGCGCTTCGCTGTGCGTGGGGTGGGCGTGGCAGGTATAGGCGATGTCCTCGCTGGTGCCGCCGAATTCCATCGTCTGCGCAGCCTGCGCGATCATCGTGCCGCCGAGCGATGCGATGATCCACACGCCGAGCACGCGGTCTGTCTTGGCATCGGCGATCACCTTGACCAGGCCGTCGCCCTCGTGATTGGTCTTGGCGCGAGAATTGGCCATCATCGGGAACTTGCCGACCCTGATTTCGCCGCGCTCCTTTGCCTGCTCTTCGGTCAGGCCCACGCCCGCGATCTCGGGCATGGTGTAGACGACGCTCGGGATGATTTCGTGGTTCACGATGCCGGTGAGGCCTGCGATATTCTCCGCGACAGCAATGCCTTCGTCCTCGGCCTTGTGCGCCAGCATCGGGCCGGGCACGCAATCGCCGATCGCCCAGATGCCGGGGACCTTGGTCTGGAAATCATGGTCGATCTCGACCTGACCGCGACCGTTGACGGACAGGCCCGCCTTGTCGAGCGCCAGGCCATCGGTGTTGGGACGCCGACCGATCGAGACCAGCACGACATCGGCGTCGATGGTTTCGGCATCGCCGCCAGCGGAAGGCTCGACAGTCAGCACCGCCTTGCCGTCCTTGACCTCGGCCCCGGTGACCTTGGTCGATAGCTTGAACTGGATGCCCTGCTTCTTGAAGACCTTGTTGGCTTCCTTGCGGATTTCGCCGTCCATGCCGGGCAGGATCTGGTCGAGATACTCGACCACGGTGACCTTGGCACCCAGGCGCTTCCATACGCTGCCGAGTTCGAGGCCGATCACGCCGCCGCCGATCACGACCATGTGCCCCGGCACCTTGGCGAGTTCGAGTGCACCGGTGGAATCGACGATGATCTGCGCCTCATTGTCCACGGTGATGCCGGGCAGCGGCGTGACCGACGAACCAGTGGCGATGACGATGTTCTTCGCCCGATAGCTCTTGCCTGCGACGTCGACGGTATCGGCGCTGGTGAACGCGGCATGGCCCTTGAGCCATTCGACCTTGTTCTTCTTGAACAGATATTCGATCCCGCCGGTCAGGCCCTTCACGGCATCGCGGCGCTGCGCGTGCATGGTCTCGAGGTCCAGCTCGACCGTGCCCTTGATGCCCAGCTTGGCGAGCTTGCCGCTTGCAGCTTCCTCGAACAGTTCGGAGGCGTGCAGCATCGCCTTGGAGGGGATGCAGCCGACATTGAGGCAGGTGCCGCCCAATGTCGCGCGGCTTTCGACGCACGCGGTCTTCAGGCCCAGCTGCGCCGCACGGATCGCCGCGACATAGCCGCCAGGTCCGGCACCGATCACCAGGACGTCGAAATCATAATCAGCCATTTTCAAACTCCATCGTGCGTTCTGGCCATATCAGACCGGTTCGGCACTGTCTTTCCCGTCATTCCCGCGAAAGCGGGAATCCCGCTTGCTGCTGACGGTTTGGCGGAAGCGGGACCCCCGCCTGCGCGGGGGTGACGAAAGAAGGTCTCGTCAGTTCCGCCTTCCGTATCGCTTGCGTTACAGATCGATGAGCAGCCGCGTCGGATCCTCGATTGCTTCCTTGATCGTCTTGAGGAAGGTCACGGCTTCGCGACCATCGATCAGGCGGTGGTCATAGCTCAATGCCAGATACATCATCGGGCGCGCCGCGATCGAGCCGTCGGGCATCACGACCGGGCGCTGATCGATGCGGTGCAGGCCCAGCACCGCGCTCTGCGGCGGGTTGATGATCGGGGTCGACATCAGCGAACCGAACACGCCGCCGTTCGAGATGGTGAAGGTGCCGCCCTGCATCTCTTCCATCTTCAGCGTGCCGTCCTTGGCGCGCTTGCCGAAATCGGCGATGGTCTTCTCGATGCCCGCGAACGAGAGGCTTTCGGCATTGCGGATGACGGGCACGACCAGGCCATTCGGTGCGCTGACCGCGACCGAGATATCGGCATAATTGTGATAGACGATCTCGTCGCCCTCGATCTGTGCATTGACCGACGGCACGTCCTTGAGCGCCAGACACGCGGCCTTGGCGAAAAAGCCCATGAAGCCGAGGCGCACGCCGTGCTTCTTCTCGAACAGGTCCTTGTAGGTGTTGCGCGCTTCCATCACCGCGGTCATGTCGACATCGTTGAAGGTGGTCAGCATCGCTGCCGTGTCCTGCGCGCTCTTGAGGCGCTTGGCGATGGTCTGGCGGATGCGGGTCATGCGCACGCGCTCGGTCTCGCGACCGGCAGCGCCGCTGGCGACCGGCGCGGCAGCAGCCGGAGCGGCGGCGGCGGGCGCAGGTGCGGCCTTGGCGGCTTCAGCCGCTGCGGCGAGCACGTCTTCCTTGGTCAGTCGGCCGTCTTTGCCGGTGCCCTTGATGCTGGTCGGGTCAAGGCCATGCTCCAGCACCAGACGGCGCACGGCGGGCGAGAGGCTCACCGGTTCGCCGGTCGGGGCAGGGGCGGGCGCGGCAACTGCTGCCGGAGCGGCTTCGCTCTTGGCGACGGCAGGCTGCGGAGCGGCAGCAGAGGTGGCGACAGCAGCGCCCGAGCTTTCGATCGTGGTCAGGATCGATCCGACCTGCACGGTATCGCCCTCGGCAAAGATCAGCTGGCCCAGCACGCCGGCGGCAGGCGCAGGAACTTCGACCGCGACCTTGTCGGTTTCCAGGCTGGCGATCGGCTCGTCGGCAGCGACGGTGTCACCCGGCTTTTTCAGCCATTCGCCGATGGTCGCTTCGCTGATCGATTCACCCAGAACGGGGACTTTGACTTCGATGCTCATGGTTCACAAACCCTATTTCTAACCGCATCTATGGTGCGGAAATGATTATGTAATGGCGGTCAGCTGCCGCGCTGGCGGCGGATTTCTTCGCGGACATTATGGCCAAGCGCGTCGGCGATCAGCGCGCCCTGTTCGGCCTGGTGCCGCTTTGCAAGGCCGGTGGCGGGCGATGCCGCCGCGACCCGACCGGCATAGCGGGCGCGCTTCGGCTTCACACCGGCGTCGGCCAGGCATTCCTCGATGAACGGCTCGACGAAGAACCAGCTGCCATTGTTGCGCGCTTCTTCCTGTGCCCAGACCACCTCTTCCAGATTGACCATGCGCTTGAGGCGAATGGTCAGCGGCTCGCCGGGGAAGGGGTAGAGCTGTTCGAGGCGGATGATCGCGGTGTGCTTGTCGCCGGCGGCATCGCGCGCTTCCATCAGGTCGAACGCCACCTTGCCCGAGCACAGCACCAGGCGCTTGATGTCCTTGTCTTCCGGCTGGTTGGGGTCGGAAAGGATGCGCATGAAGTGGCTGTTGCCCTGGAACTCGCTCGCCTTGGACACCGCCATCTTGTGCCGCAACAGCGACTTGGGTGTCATGATGATCAGCGGCTTGCGGAAATTCCGGTGCATCTGGCGGCGGAGGACGTGGAAGTAATTGGCCGGCGTCGTGATGTTGCAAACCTGGATATTGTCGCCCGCGCACAGCTGCAGGAAGCGTTCCAGACGCGCCGAGCTGTGTTCGGGACCCTGGCCTTCCATGCCGTGCGGCAGCAGCATCACCAGACCATTAGCACGCAGCCACTTGGCTTCGCCGCTGGCGATGAACTGGTCGATCATGATCTGCGCGCCATTGGCGAAATCGCCGAACTGCGCCTCCCACAATACCAGCGTCTTCGGATCGGCCATGGCATAGCCATATTCGAAGCCGAGCACGCCATATTCGGACAGCGGGCTGTCCAGCACCTCGAACCGGCCATGCGGCACCTGTTCGAGCGGCAGATATCGACCGCCGGTATTCTGGTCGATCCAGACCGCGTGACGCTGGCTGAAGGTGCCGCGGCCTGAATCCTGGCCCGACAGACGGACAGCATAGCCTTCCGACACCAGCGATCCGAAGGCCAGCGCTTCGCCGGTGGCCCAGTCAAAGCCTTCGCCCTTGTCGAACATCTCGCGCTTGGCCTCGAGCACGCGGCGCAGCGTCTTGTGCACCTCATGGCCCTCGGGAATGGTCGTCAGCGTCCGGCCGAGGCTTTCCATCAGCTTCTTGTCAATGCCGGTTTCGATGTTGCGCCGCGCCGTTTCCGGGTCCGCAGGCATGTGCAGGCCCGACCAGCGACCGGCGAACCAGTCCGCCTTGTTGGCCTTGTAGGTCTTGCCGGCCTCGAACTCTACCTCGAGCTGATCCGAGAAGGTCTTGGCGGTTTCGTCGATCCAGTCCTGCGTCACCACACCCTCGGCGATGAGGCGATCGCCGTAGATCTTGCTGACCTTGGGATGCTTGCGGATCTGCGCGTACATCTGCGGCTGGGTGAAACTGGGCTCGTCGCCCTCGTTGTGACCGAACCGGCGGTAGCACCACATGTCGATGACGACATCGCGATGAAAGCGCTGACGGAAGTCGATCGCCATCTTGCAGGCAAAGGTCACCGCTTCCGGATCGTCGCCATTGACGTGCAGGATCGGCGCCTGGACGCCCTTGGCGACGTCCGAGGGATAGGGCGAGGAGCGCGCGAATTGCGGGCTGGTGGTGAAGCCGATCTGGTTGTTGACGATGAAATGGATGCAGCCGCCGGTATTGTAACCGCGAATGCCCGAAAAGCCGAGGCATTCCCAGACAATCCCTTGACCGGCAAAGGCCGCATCGCCGTGCAGCAACACCGGCAGCACCTGATTGTGATCGGCGAGGTCGTCGCGCACGACCTGCTGCGCACGCACCTTGCCAAGAACGACCGGGTCGACCGCTTCGAGATGCGACGGGTTGGGGACCAGCGACATATGGACGCTGATGCCGTCGAACTCGCGGTCGGTGCTGGTGCCGAGGTGATATTTCACGTCGCCCGAACCGCCCACGTCATCGGGATTGGCCGAACCGCCCGAGAATTCGTGGAAGATCACGCGATAGGGCTTGGCCATCACATTGGCGAGCACGTTCAGACGGCCGCGATGCGGCATGCCGTAAACGATTTCCTTGAGACCGAGCTGGCCGCCGTACTTGATCACCGCTTCGAGCGCGGGGATCATGGACTCGCCACCGTCGAGGCCGAAGCGCTTGGTGCCGACATATTTCTTGGCGAGGAAATTCTCGAAGGTTTCGGCCTCGATAACCTTGGAGAGGATCGCCTTCTTGCCGTTTTCGGTAAACTCGACGCCCTTGTCGACGCCTTCCATCCGGTCCTGGAAGAAGCGGCGTTCCTCCACGTCCGAGATGTGCATGTATTCCAGGCCCACCTTGCCGCAATAATTGGCACGCAGCGTATCGATGAGCTGGCGCACGGTGGCGCTTTCGAACCCCATGGTGCCGCCAAGGAAGACGGGCTCATCAAGCTCGCTGCCTGTAAAGCCATGATATTCGGGCGTCAGGTCGGCCGGAAGCGCCTGCTGCGACAGGCCGAGCGGATCGAGATCAGCCGCCAGATGGCCGCGCACCCGGTAGGTGCGGATCAGCATCATCGCGCGGATCGAGCGATCCGCCGCGCGTGCGATCGCAGCTTCGTCCACGGGCTTCCCAGCGGCTTTCGACGCATCGCGCACGGCGGCCTTCAATGCCGCCTGCATCTGCATCGGGTCGAGCGCCGCCGTCAGGTCGTCGCTATCGGCCAGCGGCCAGTTGCCGCGCTGCCAGCTCGGGCCCTGCTGGGGGCCTTCTGCGGGGTCGAAATCAAATCCGTCGTAGGTCATGTCTTGGCGTCCCTTTTCCCTCTCCCCACCGCGGAAGAGGGTTGCGCAGACTTGGCGCTGCTAGCGCCTCGTCGAAGCTGGGTGAGGCGGAAGCGGCGCTACCGGCGTGCTCCTGGCCCTCTCCCTCGCATCGCTTCGCGATGCCCTCCCTCTCCCGCGAGGGGAGAGGGATAGTTCAAATCACACCGTTTCGAGCAACTCGGCCAGCGTCTGTCCGAGGAGCGAAGGCGAAGGCGAGACGCGGATGCCCGCTTCTTCCATCGCCGCGATCTTGTCCTCGGCGCCGCCCTGGCCGCCCGAGACGATCGCGCCGGCATGGCCCATGCGGCGTCCCGGAGGCGCGGTGCGCCCGGCGATGAAGCCGACCATCGGCTTCTTGCGGCCGCGCTTGGCTTCGTCCTTCAGGAACTGCGCGGCTTCTTCTTCCGCGCTGCCGCCGATCTCGCCGATCATGATGATCGATTTGGTTTCGTCGTCCGCCAGGAACAGTTCAAGCACGTCGATGAAGTTGGTGCCGTTGACCGGGTCGCCGCCGATGCCGACTGCGGTGGTCTGGCCCAGGCCCACGGCAGTGGTCTGGTGCACGGCTTCATAGGTGAGCGTGCCCGAGCGCGAGACGACGCCAACCGAACCCTTCTTGAAGATGCTGCCGGGCATGATGCCGATCTTGCACTCGTCGGGGGTCAGCACGCCGGGGCAGTTGGGTCCGATCAGGCGCGACTTGCTGCCCTGCAGCGCGCGCTTGACGCGGACCATGTCGAGCACCGGAATGCCCTCGGTGATCGCGACGATCAGTTCCATCTCGGCATCGATCGCCTCGAGGATCGAGTCCGCGGCGAATGGCGGCGGCACGTAGATGCACGTCGCGGTCGCACCGGTCGCAGCCTTGGCTTCGGCGACGGTGTTGAAATTGGGCAGGCCGATATGCGTGGTGCCGCCCTTGCCGGGCGTCACGCCGCCGACCATCTGCGTGCCATAGGCGAGCGCCTGCTCGGTGTGGAAGGTACCGGTCGCGCCGGTCATGCCTTGCGTGATGACCTTGGTGTCTTTGTTTACGAGGATGCTCATGTGTCAGGTAACTCCGTTTGTGCGGCCATCACGGCACCAGCCGATCAGGTGGCGCGGGGCGAGCGGGCCAAATCGACCACCCCGCTCAATTGTCAGGCCAGGCTCGGGTCCAGCGCCTTGCAGGCGTCGAGCAGTTCCTTGACTGCGTCGACCGATACCTGAAGGTTGCTCTTCTCTTCGTCGCTCAGCGAGATCTCGATCACCTGTTCGGCGCCGTTCGCGCCGATGACGACGGGTACGCCGACATACAGGCCGTCAAGGCCGTATTTGCCTTCGACGTTCACCGCGCAGGGCAGGATGCGCTTCTGGTCGCCGAGATAAGCTTCGGCCATCGCGATCGCGCTGGTCGCGGGGGCGTAATAGGCAGAACCCGTGCCGAGCAGCGCGACGATCTCGCCGCCGCCCGAGCGAGTGCGCTTGACGATCTCGTCCAGACGCGCTTCCGAAACGCCCTTGATCTTGGCCATGTCCTTCACCGGAATGCCGTTGATCGTCGAATAGCTGAGCACCGGTACCATCGTGTCGCCATGGCCGCCGAGTACGAAGGCGTTGACGTCCTTGACGCTGACGCCGAATTCCCAGGCGAGGAAGGTGGCAAAGCGCGCGCTGTCGAGAACGCCGGCCATGCCGACGACCTTGTTGGCAGGTAGCCCTGAGAATTCGCGGAGCGCCCAGACCATGGCGTCGAGAGGATTGGTGATGCAGATGACGAACGCGTCGGGCGCGTTGTCGCGAATGCCTTCACCCACGGCCTTCATGACCTTGAGGTTGATGCCGAGCAGGTCGTCGCGGCTCATGCCGGGCTTGCGGGCAACGCCTGCAGTGACGATGATGACATCGGCGCCGGCAATGTCGGCATAATCGTTCGAGCCGGTGATCTTCGCGTCAAAGCCTTCGACCGGGCCGCACTGCGACAGATCGAGCGCCTTGCCCTGCGGTACGCCTTCGACAACGTCGAACAGCACAATATCGCCCAGGCCCTTGAGAGCGGCGAGATGCGCCAGGGTTCCGCCGATATTGCCTGCGCCGATCAGCGCGATCTTGTTGCGTGCCATGGTCAATCCTTTCCGAAAATGGGTGTTCCGGCCGATCCTGCCTGCTGGGAATGCGGAGTGCTATGTGGTGCGTGTGCGTTCCCTGAACAGATATCCGGCCCTCAGCAGAAAACTTGCAATGCGCTTGTCCGTTTCACGACCTCAGATGGGCGCGCCCCAGCATTTTTCGGCCGGAGTCATCGCGCTCGCTGGCCTGACTAGGCCGCTTGGCCGGGCATTTCAACCATCAAAAGACGGGTGGCTTCAATTATTTGCGCAATTGAAAACTATTAGCAATAAGGCTTTGTGAGGAGTGACGATCCCGGGCAGCATGTCCCGGTAAGGCGGCATTATGCCTCAAACCGATACACCTCCCCGGTTAACATGGAATGGACTTGATATATTGTTTCCTTTAGCCCCTTTCGCGCTGCGACAGGGTAAGCGGGTCTTAACCCGCCCGTTTTATGGGTAGGACGATGGCCACGAAAGTTCAGTACACCGTCGATACCGAACTGTCGCTCAAGCTCTTTCAGGAGGGCGCGAGCGCGCAGCAGAATTACGACAGCTCGATCGCCGGCAAGTGCCGCGATGGCGAGTTCGGGATCTTCTATCAGATGGATCGTCTGGAAGCCTATGGGCTGACAGGGGTGTTCTTTGTCGATCCGTTTCCGGCGCTGGTCTATGGCCCCGGCGTGATCGCGAAGATCGTCGAGCCGATCCTGAAGCGCGGGCACGAGGTGCAACTGCACATTCACACCGAATGGCTGGAATTTGCGCGCGATCACGAACTGGAACATCTGCGCGGCCGCAACATTGCCGATTTTCCGCTCGAAGACCAGATCAGGCTGCTCGATCAGGCGCGCGCGCTGCTGATGATCGCCGGTGCGCCCAGGCCCACCGCGTTTCGCGCTGGCAATTTCGGCGCCAACGACGACACCTTGCGCGCTTTGAGCGAGCTCAGCGTTCGTTTTGACAGCAGCTTCAATCCTGCTTTCCTGTCGGGCGAGTGCGCGATCGACCTGCCGCCCGAGACGCCACCTTTTTCCGAGCATCTTGGCGTTGGCATCATCCCCGTGAGTTATATCGAGGATCGCCCGGGCAGCATCCGCGCGGCACAGCTGTGCGCACTTTCCGCCTGGGAGATGCGCGATGCTCTCACCCATGCAGCGCAGAATGACTGGCCATGCTTCACCATCGTCAGTCACAGTTTCGAATTGCTGAGCCGCGACCGGACGCGGTCCAATCCCATCGTCACCCGCCGATTTGAATCGATGTGCATGAACATCTCCGAGCAGACCCGGCTGGAAGGGTCGGGCTTTGATGGGCTGCAGCCGCGGCAGCAGTCCCGCCTCGCGACGCTGCCGGCCAATCTGGTACGCACGGCCCTGCGTTATGGCGAGCAGGCCGTCAGCCGCATTCGGTACGAGGTCGGGATATTGTCGACCCTCTTTCTGAACGAATTTGCGGCTTTCGAAAGCCTTGTCGCGGTCTGAGTCAGCCGCGCAGCAGCTTGCGCAGCCGCGCTTTCGCGCCCAGTCGGTCCGCCCATTCGCCCATGGCCTCTACTGCAGCGTTGAATGCGCCATGCCCGCCCAGCAGGATGCGGTTGGCAACGGTCGGCTTGAGCAGATAGAGCGTCGCGCACTCGACCTGATGGGTGCCGAACAACGCCTTGTGCGCACCATCGCCCTCGGTGAAATCGAAATAGCGGAACCGTTGCTCTGCAAACAGCTGCTCCAGTGCATGCATCTGCAGCACGGTGCCGGGAGAAAGCTGCGCGAGCGCCTGATCATAACCCAGGAACGCATAGATCAGGACATCCCTGACCACGGGCAGATACAGATAGGCAATCGCGCGCCCGTCAAGATGGAGCACATAGGCGCGCAGATTGTCTGCCTGCGCCATGGCTGCGGCCTCGGCACGGAAGGACGCGATCGAAGGCAGCCCGGCGTCGAGCAGCCGTGCCTGATAGGTCGTCTCGGACAGCGGCAGTGCCGCCGTGAAAAAGGCGTCCAGCTGATCGGGTGCGTGATAGCTGCGGATGTCGAGACGACCTCCGCCAGCCTCGGCCAGCTTGCGCATCTTGCGCTTGAGTGTAGCGCGCGTCTTGGATGAAAATTGCGCCATATAGCCCTCATGGCCAAGCGCCATGTCGATATAGTGGCGGGCATAGACCTGAGGGTGTGACGCGAGAAATCCCGGAAATTGCTGCGGCCAGTTCGCTGCCTGCGCGGCAGGAGCAGATTGCAGCCGATAGCCGTCCGCATTATCGCGCAGCGGCTCGCGGTTGATCGGGCGACTTTCCAGAATATCGTCCAGCCCAAAAGCCAGCGGCACCAGCATCCGCAGTACCCGCAATATGCAGCGATCCCCGAGCAGAAAACGAATATCGGTGGAGACAGGCGTCATGCGGCAGCTATCGGGTGGGGGCGGGGCATTGGCGAGACCTTTAGGCGGTGACGGTTAAGATCGCTTGAAGCACGTCGCGCAAGATCGCTGGATCTCGGTTTACGCGATCTTCATGTCAAAGCGCTAGGCCGCTATGCAAGAGCCGCGACCTCGTGACCGAAGCAAATTTTCGTGGGACAAGAACATGGCGCAGGCTTGGCCGCAAGCCACATGCAATCATTGCCAGTCGACCGATAGCCGGCTGGTTGCGTCGGTCGGCGGCTACACGCTGGTGCGCTGCGCCGCCTGCGGGCTGGCGTTCATTGCCGACCCGCCAGATCCGGATGTGCTGGCAGCGATGTACCAGGCCGGCAATGACTATCACACCAGCCTGCACGATCCTGCAAGCGATGACTTTGCGCGCATGGCGCGCATAGCGCGCGAACACCTGGCTTTCGTGCGCAGATATGCTTCGGGCGGCAGGGTGCTGGATGTCGGCTGCTCGACCGGCCTGTTTCTGCACGAAGCGCAAAAGGCCGGGTTCGAAGTGTCCGGCATCGAGTTTTCCGAGGCTTCGGCCCAGTTTGCTCGCGACCAGTTCGGCCTGACCATCGCCAACGGCGACATTCACGCGGTTACGGCTGAACCGGAGAGCCTCGACGTGCTGACCATGTTCGACGTGATCGAGCATGTGCGCGACCCGGCCTGCGACATTATGGCTGCGCACCGGCTGATCAAGCCTGGCGGGCTGTTCATCCTGTCGACGCCCAATATCGACGGGCTGTTTCCGCGGGCTTCGGAGCCGCTGGCCGCCCCCTTGGGATATTGGCCGCATCCCGAACCGCCATGGCACCTGTATCAGTTCTCGATCCGCACGCTTTCGGCCATGCTCGAGGCGCGCGGTTTCGAATGTCTCGGCAAGCAGGACACCGCCATCGACTTGCGCTACACGTTCGGCAAGCCGGCCGACCTGGCCAGAAGCTACAAGCGGCTGGCCTATGCGCTCGCCTTTGCGCCGCTTGCCTGGCTGGGGCCGAAGATCGGGATGGGGGACTGGTTCTATCTGGCGGCGCGCAAGCGCTGAGGATCAATCGTCGATCGTATAGGCGATGGGCTTGAACGACCCGTTGTTCGATTGCAGCGCCGAACAGGCGGTCAACCCGATGATCAGGTCCATATGCGCACGGAAGGTGATAGACTCTCCCGCCTTGCTGAGAGGTGGATCGACGCGGAGTTCACCGGTGGCAGCGTCGACAGGCACGTTCATGAAGCAGTTGAAGGCGACGGGAATCATGTCCTCGGTCACGCCATGAGGCGCGAGGGCTGCAGCCAGATTGCCGAAACAGCCGCGATGCGGATCGGTATCGCCGTAAATGATGCGGAACGTGTCCTTCGAGCAGGGCGTCAGCAGGAAGTCGTGCCGCCCCACATCGTCAGCGATGATTTCGAGCATCACCTGGCTGCGGTTCGAATAGAGCAGGTCGCCGGTCGAAAGGTAGATCTTGCTGGCATAATCGAGCGTCCGTCCCGAAGAGATTACCTCGCCGATATCGTGCCGGTTGAAGGCCAGCAGATCCGCCACCTGTTCGCCGAGAATGTCGGTGACGGTGAGCGTCTGCCCCTGGCTCAAGAGGAAAGCCGTGCCCGAGCGCGGCGGAATTTCATGCGGCATGTTCGGCAGCCTTTCTGGGGCGCAGCGGACAGCGCCATTCGCTTCCTACCGCCCGGCCGCTATACTGCCGCGCTTCGGAGATGGTGCCATGCCGCGCCAGCATCGGGTTGGGCGCGCCAGCCAGCGCCACGTCGCGATCGATGATCGTGCCGCGCATCTTCTCGTACAGGCCCGACGCGCGCAACTGCTCGAACTGATCATGCAGATTGAAGATGATCGCAGGCCGACCGAACCTTCGCGCGGGGCGGCTGGCACCCGGATGCAGGCCGACCACGAAGAACGCCTCACCGCCAAAGCTGAGCGAGAAATGCGGGTCGTCAGGATCGCCGCTGACCCGAGGGTCGACCGGCTGGCCGAGCCAGTCGTCCTTGTCGCTCAGCGATTGCAGCCGCTGCCAAAGATGCTGTTCGAACCCGGCCTCGTCGAGCCCGGCATCCTCTTCGAACAGAACGGCGAGCGACTGGAATGGGGCCGGGTCAAGCGCATAATCGCGCGCGATCTCCATGAGTGCAGGATGAATGCGAAGGTCGTCCCAGGCCGATCGCAGGTCGCGGCCAATGATGATCCGCAAATTGCCCTTGGCCAGCGCGGATTTGGCGCCGACACAGGGGAAATTGCGATCCTGGATGAACGAGCGGAAGCGCTCCGCCAGCGGATGATCGTCGGTTGTGCACGTTTCAGACATGCCGACCATACGCGGCTTGGCCTTGGGGGTTGCGCCATCAGGCAAGGCTTTCGGCCATATGTTTCGCAGAAGCCAGATCGGCGACGAACTGATCGCGTTCGACCTTGGCGCGCTCGCGGTCGGGCAGGCGCAGCAGGAAAGAGGGATGCACCGTCGCAACGAGCCGCGCGCCATCGTCCAGCGCATGAACCTTGCCGCGCATCGACGAGATACTGGCAGACTTGCCGGTGAGCCCGCGTAGCGCGCTTCCGCCGAGCGAGACGATGATATCTGGCCGCACCAGCGCGCGTTCCTGATCGAGCCACCAGCGGCAGATATCAATTTCGCCGGTGCTGGGGTTCTGGTGCAGCCGCCGCTTGCCACGCGCGACGAATTTGAAATGCTTGACCGCATTGGTGACGTACAGCGTCTTTCGGTCGAGCCCTGCTTCAGCCAGCGCCTCGTCGAGAAGCTGCCCGGCGGGCCCGACAAACGGACGGCCTTCCAGGTCCTCGCGGTCGCCCGGCTGCTCGCCCACCAGCATGATGCGCGCCTGACGCGGGCCTTCGCCGGTCACCGCCTGCGTGGCGTGACAGTGCAGTGGGCAGCGGGTGCAGGCGCGCACGGCCTCATTGAGATCGTCCAGCGATGCGATGGTCTCGGGCACGACAGTCTCCGTGTCTCCACGCACACGCCATTTGTCGCTGCGGGGATTGGCAAGCGAGACGGCTGTCTCGCGCATCCGTTCCACGCGCGCCTCCGCCCCGGCGATTAGCGGCGCGATATCCTGCGCCTCGGGCAGGTTGTGCCAGTATTTCTTGGGCATTTCCGCCCGCATCGCTGCAATCTTGACCCGGGCAGGGTTGAAGATCGATCCGTAATAGGTGCGCCATTGCTCCTCGACGACGTCGTGATCGGGCACCTCGTCGCGCGTGCCGCCTGGGCCGAGATGCAGTTCCTCGTCGTGCCATATTGCGCGGGCATCCGGGGTCAGGATCGCCCAGTCCATGCCGTAGAAGCGCTTGCGAAAAAAGGGCGCAGCCAGCCGCACGATGCGATGCTCGGGTTCGAACCAGGCGATGAAGCGCTCGCGCCCTGTCTCGTCCTCGCCGACCCTGCGAAAGCGGACAAAGGCGTGCATCTTGTGCAGATCGCGCCGGATGGCCTTGTCGCAACGCATCAGCCAGTCGGTATCGGGATCGGTCCGCCGCTCCAGCAGCCTGCGATCGTCGAGCGAGCGCCAGAGCACGCGATAGAGCCGCGAGGGGACGCCGTCATCGCGGTGACAGATCACGCGGTCGGCAATGGTCACGAGTTCGCGCAGCAGACTGATCGTGCGCTGGGGCTGGAGCGGCGCGGGATCGGCGAACAGCGAAGCGCTCTCGCCGCTATGCCGCCAGACGATATCCTCGGGAGGGATCCGCGCGGCGAGCAGCACGCGGGCATGGCTGCGCCACTCCTCGAAATCGCCGGGCTGGTGAAGGATGATCTCGCGCATCGCCATCGCGTCTAGAGCGCCAGGCTCATCTGCTCGGGCGGAGGAGCGAAGCGCGCGCGCAGGTTGGCGCTGTCGGTGAGCCCTCCGGGCCGCCAGTCGGGCGTGGTCACAAAGGGCAGGACCTTCTTCACCGAAGCGGTGAGGCGAGCGAGATCGCCGATGCGAATGGCGCCCAGGCGTCGTGCAGCAATGATCCGATCGACCGCCTTGGTGCCAAGACCTGGCACGCGCAAAAGCATTTCGCGCGGCGCGCGGTTGATATCGACCGGAAAGCTCTCGCGCCGCTGCAATGCCCAGGCCAGCTTGGGATCGATCGACAGGTCGAGCATGCCGTCACTGGCACCCGCCATGATCTCTGCGCGGTCGAAACCATAGAAGCGCAGCAGCCAGTCCGCCTGATACAGCCGGTGCTCGCGCATGAGCGGCGGTCGCACCGGAGGCAGGTCGCTGCTGGCATCGGGGATCGGGCTATAGGCCGAATAATAGACCCGGCGCAGACGATATCCCGAATAGAGGCTGGTCGCCGAGGCAAGGATGTCGTCATCGCGCGCACTGTCGGCGCCCACGATCATCTGGGTCGACTGGCCGGCAGGGGCGAAGCGGGGCGGCCTGGCCTTCCTGAGCAGCCGATCCTTGCGCGCATCGACCGCATCCTCGACGCCGACCCGGACATTGGCCATGGTCTTACGGATGGTCTGCGGCTTCTTTTCCGGGGCAAAGCTCTTGAGTCCGTCCTCGGTCGGCAGTTCGACATTGGTCGAAAGGCGATCGGCATACAGCCCCGCCTTGGCAATCAGTTCGGGCGAAGCGCCGGCGATAGTCTTCAGATGGATATAGCCGCCGAAGCGATGCTCCTCGCGGAGCAGCCGCGCAACCTCGACCAGCTGTTCCATCGTGTAATCTTCCGAGCGGATGATCCCTGAGGACAGGAACAGGCCTTCGATATAGTTGCGCTTGTAGAAATCCAGCGTCAGCCGGACGACCTCGGCGGGGTTGAACCGGGCCCGAGGGACATTGCTTGAAGCGCGATTGATGCAGAAGCGGCAGTCATAGATGCAGAAATTGGTGAGCAGGATCTTGAGCAGCGAGATGCAGCGCCCGTCGGGCGCATAGCTGTGGCAGATGCCCATCCCGCCAGTCGAGCCGATGCCCTTGGTGCCGGTCGAATCGCGTCGCACCGTTCCGGACGATGCGCAGGATGCGTCATATTTGGCCGCATCGGCCAGAACGGCGAGCTTCTGCAGAATCGGTTTTTCGCTCATTGCTGGAAGATAGCGATCGGAACAAAGAAAGAACAGGTTTATTTCGGCGCTCGGGCTATGTGGCGGCACCATTCGGGCTAAGGTGCTGCATCGCAGGAAGGATGATTTGATGACACTGAAGGATCTTCTCGTACCCACATTCGTGCCGATGCTCGGGGCACTCTCCACCTGGCTCAGCAAGGCCGAGCAGCATGGCACAGGCGATCGTTCGGCGGAGCTGATGCAGGCCAGGCTGGCGCCGGACATGTTTCCGTTGTTCACCCAGATATGCTTTGCGTGCGTGCAGGCGCAGGAGGCGATGGCGCGGCTGCGCGGGCAGGAATTTCCGGATGCGATAGCGGAACTGCGCGGGGAGGGGGTGGACGCCGGAGCCAAGGTCTGGACCATCGCCGATGCGCAGGCACGGATTGCCGGCAGCATCGCCATCGTCGAGGCGGCGGCGGACGATCTCGCCGATGTCGCTGCCGACATGCCGATCGCGCATGCATTGCCGATCGGCATGATCTTCGACTTCACGGCGGCCCAATATGCTCGTGACTGGGCGATTCCCCAATTCTACTTCCATGTGATGACCGCCTATGCGATCCTGCGGGGACAGGGTGTGCCGCTGGGCAAGATCGACTATGTCGGGCACCTCATGCCCTATTTGCGGCCGGGGACCATCCCCCAGCGAAGCTGACCGGCGCGACCGCAATCGGGGTGTTGGTGCAATGGCTCCATATCGGGGTCATCTTTCCGACCCCCTTCATGCGCTAGGCTGGGCGTCAGCAACGGGAGAACGACCATGGCTTATGTTTCCGCATCCGACGGCACGCAGATTTTCTTCAAGGACTGGGGGCCGAAGGACGCGCAGCCGATCATGTTCCACCATGGCTGGCCGCTCTCGTCGGACGATTGGGATGCGCAGATGCTTTACTTCCTGGGCCAGGGCTTTCGCGTCATCGCGCACGACCGCCGCGGGCATGGCCGATCGGAGCAGGTGAGCGAAGGGCATGACATGGACCATTATGCAGCCGACGCCGCCGCAGTCGCAGCGCATCTTGATCTGACGAACGCCATTCATGTCGGCCATTCGACAGGGGGCGGTGAGGCTGCGCGCTATGTCGCACAGCATGGCATTCCGCAGGGCCGCGTTGCCAAGGCGGTGCTGGTCGCTGCGGTTCCGCCGATCATGCTCAAGACCGATCGGTATCCTGACGGTCTCGACATGGCGGTGTTTGACGGCTTCCGCAGCGCGCTGGCCGCCAATCGCGCCGCTTTCTTTCGCGACGTCGCATCAGGGCCCTTCTATGGTTTCAACCGGGACGATTCGGAGCCAGACGAAGCCGTGGTGGAGAATTGGTGGCGTCAGGGCATGATGGGCAGCGCCAAGGCCCATTATGAAGGTATCAAGGCCTTCAGCGAGACCGATCAGACCGAGGATCTGAAAGCGATGACCGTTCCCACGCTTGTCCTGCACGGCGATGATGATCAGGTCGTTCCCTATCGGAACGCGGCGCTGCTCCAGGCCGATCTGCTGCCGCATGCCGAGATGAAGGTTTATGAAGGCCTGTCGCACGGCATGCTGACGGTGAATGCCGATCGCCTCAATGCCGACATTCTGGACTTCATCCGCAGATAGCCCGCGGGTTCGCACGTCTTTGGGTGTCGGAGAGTGTTCCGGCACCTGGGGTTGTACAGAGGTGGAAAAGTGGTGCCCGGGGACGGGATCGAACCGCCGACACTGCGATTTTCAATCGCATGCTCTACCAACTGAGCTACCCGGGCATCGGGCCTAGCCAGGCTTTCGCAGCGAAAGCGGTATCTGGCTCATCGCCTCACCGGCGATTTGGAGCGCCGCCTATAGGCAGGCTTGGGCGGCCTTGTCCATAGCAAAATCACGTGCCTGCATCTGGCGCTCAATCATATTCCGCATCAGGCCGATCTGCGGGCGGGCCGGGCAGCCTGTAGCCTTCGCCCAGCCATTGCAGAAGATCGCGGTCCTTGCAGGCCTTGCTGCAGAATGGAGCAAAATCGGGCCGGGCAGGCTGGTTGCACAGCGGACAGGGGCGGGAAGTGTTCATGCTTGCTGCATCTATGCGGCGCGGCTCTCGACTGCAACCGGTCTCCCGGTGCGCCGCTGCAGTTCGTCCAGCCATTGCGGCTGGCCGGCGAGCAGCGTCGATTCGGCAGGCGACAGAGCAAGGGTCAGCAATCCCGTGCCGTGATCCCTTTCGGCACTGCGCAAGCGCGCCAGAAGGTTCCAGCGTACACGGTCAGCCGCGCAAAGCTCGATCAGCGAAGCGCGCGTTCGGCGCAAGATCACCTGCATCAGACCGAAGCCGTTGATCGCGGTGCGCTCGCATGGCAGCGCCATCGCCGAATCGAAGGCTGAGGCAACGTCGTTCCGGTCGGCCTTTTCGCTCACGGCCGGAAAGTCGACCACGATCCCTCCGCCCACGCCGTGCCGCCGGATCGCCTGTGCCAGAGCAGCCGCAGCGGCAAGAGCCAGAAGTCGCGGCGGGATGTCGCCATCGATATCTGCGACCATCATGGCAGGTGTCGGTGAAAAGGTGAGCAGTCCTCCCGGAAATGCGACCTGACCTGTTTCGGCTTCCTCGATCACCTCATGCCATCCTGCATCCGCCAGCAAGTCGGGTCCGGCAGGGGGGCAGCGGATGATCTCCACGTCATCGGCAGAGCAGATGTCGATCAGGCGCGGGGCGGGGCGCAGGGGCGTGTCCGCGCCGACCGGGCGCAGGCGCGGCGGCTTGGTGCGGCCGGTGCCAGGCTCGATCATCGCCTCCCGGACGATTTCGGCACGGATGGTTGCGCCTTCGCTGGTGCGTGCGGGAACCGGCTGCAGCATCGCTTCGGCGCCGTCCGGCAGCAACGCGCGCGCGCGGTGACCGCCAGCGCTCTTCGCAAGCAGTTTCACGTCCAGCACTGCGCCCGCCAGCCAGACGGCATCGTTGCGCTGAATCCTCGCCTCGACGATACGGCCCCGGTCGATCAGCGCAGCACGCTCCTCGCCGATGCCCTGCTCGTAGAGCCAGTGGGTCATGGCCGCGGGGAAAGCAGGCCCGCGCTCAGCAGCATGCTTCGCGTTTCGTAGAGAGGCAGGCCCATGATACCGCTATAGCTGCCCGCGATGCTGCGGATCAGGGCCTCGGCGCTGCCCTGAATGGCATAGCCGCCCGCCTTGCCCTGCCATTCGCCACCCGCGATATAGGCTTCCACCTCATCGGCATGCAGCCGCTTGAAGGTGACGATGGTCTCTGACAACCGATGCAGGGCCCGGCCGCCGGGCAGCATCAGCGTGACTGCAGACAGCACCAGATGCCGGCGCCCGGAAATCAGCGCCAGGCATTCGCGCGCCTCGGCCTCGGTCTCGGCCTTGGGCAGAATCCGGCGTCCGGCAGCGACGACCGTGTCACCTGACAGAACGGCACTTTCGGGATTTTGCGCGGCGATCACGGCCGCCTTTTCGGACGCCATCCGCCGGGCATAGACCCGGGGCAGCTCTGCCTTGTGCGGTGTCTCGTCGATATCGGCAGGGATGATCGCGCTCGCAACAATGCCGATCCGCGCCAGCAGTTGCTGGCGGCGGGGACTGGCCGATGCGAGAATCAGCGGCGGCATTACTTGAAGCGGTAGGTAATCCGGCCCTTGGTCAGATCATAAGGGGTCAGTTCGACCAGAACCTCGTCGCCCACCAGCACGCGGATGCGGTTCTTGCGCATCTTGCCGGCGGTATGGCCAAGAATTTCGTGATCGTTTTCCAGCTTCACGCGAAACATGGCGTTGGGAAGCAGTTCGACCACCTGGCCGCGCATTTCGAGAAGTTCTTCTTTTGCCATTCGGCCCCTGCAATGTGGTTTGCGATTGTGATGGCGCGATCGTCTGCGCCCGGTTCTTGCCCGGTCATGGAAGCCATAAGCCCGGGTCAGTGCCAGCGCGCCTTACAGACAAAGCGTGCAAAAGAAAAGACGGGAGTTTGCGCAGCTTGCCGCACGGTTTCCGACCCTGTGCCAAAATTTGTTACAATTGAGCACTGGGCAAGCCGCAGCTGCGCATCATATTGCACCGCAACAGATAAATCCCCGGCGCTTTCCCCGGCGCACAGAACAAAGAGACGCTGTCCCCCATGATGCTCGATCCGCGACCCAGAATGGTTTCCCGCCCTTCGCTGGGATTTCCCCTTGCCTCTGCGTTGCTGGTGGCGGCAAGTCCGGCTGCGCTGGCTGCATCGCTGGAGGGTGACGCGGGCGATGCCAGGGCGGGTGCGGTTGCGGCTGACACGATGGTCGACACGATGCAGGCCCAGACCCCGTCTGCGCCGCAGTCCGATACCGAGCCGGACAGCGACGGGGAGACGATCGTCGTTCGGGCCGAGCAGCTGCGCGGCTCGATCCGCACCGATGTGCCACCGGTGGCTGAACTGAACGCGCAGGATGTCGCCAGCTATGGCGCCTCGTCGCTCGCCGAACTGCTGCAGCAGATTGCGCCACAGACCGGCAGTGCGCGCGGTCGCGGCGGCGATGGTCCCGTGGTGCTGCTCAACGGCCAGCGTGTCTCCGGCTTCCGCGCCATCCGCGACATCCCGCCTGAAGCCATAGCAAAGGTCGAGGTGTTTCCCGAAGAACTCGCGCTCAAATACGGATTTCGGCCCGACCAGCGCGTCATCAATTTCATCCTGGTCGACAATTATCAGAGTCTTGCAGCCGAGATCGACAACGGCCTGTCCACCCAGGGCGGCTATGGCACGACGGAGTTCGAAGGCACGTTCACCAAGCTGGGCAAGAACACCCGGCTGATCGTGGATGTCGAATATGAAATGGCGACCGCCCTGCGCGAAAGCGAGCGCGGGATCATTCAGCCGGACAGCACTGCACCGTTCGCGCTCGGCGGCAATGTCGGCGCGTCGCCTTTTGCCACGGGGGCAGAAATCAGCCCGGCATTGAGCGCCCTGGCCGGTCGTCCGGTGAGCCTGGCAGGTGTCCCCCAGGGACTTACCGGTGCCCCGGCCATGTCGGCATTCAACATTCCTGCGAACACCACCGACCTGGGCGAATTTCGCACGCTTGTTCCGAATTCGGACCGCATCCAGGCGAATGCGACCTATATCCGCACATTGGGACCCGATACCAATGTGCAGGTCAACGCGACCTATACCAACAATTTCGCAACATCGCTGCTGGGCCTGAATACTGCGACGCTGACCGTGCCCGCGGCCAACCCGTTCAATCCGTTCGGGCGCGATGTCAGCCTGCTGACGGCATTCGGTGATCCGCGCACGATCACCCGGACGGTCGATACCGACACCTATTCGTTCGGCTTCAATGCCAATGGCGTGCTGCCGGCCAACTGGAAATGGGCGCTGACCGGCGATTACACACGGGTCGATACGCTCACGATCATCGATCAGCCGGTGGATGCCAGCGGGGTGCAGGCAGCGATCTCGCGCGCGACCGGTGCGGTCAACCCGTTCACCGGCACCTTGGGATCGCTATTGCCCGGTCTGATCAGCGATACGGCGCAAAGCCGCAATCAGTTTTTCAACTCTCAGCTGACTGCCAATGGCAAGCTTGCGGATCTGCCTGCCGGGCCCGTGAACCTGACCCTGGTCGGCGGCTTTGCCCGTCGCCTGCAGGATTCTGTCGACAGCAGACGCGCCGGTCAGGGCAGCGTCTCGCTGACCCGCAGCGAGGCGAATGTCTCGGCCAATATCGATGTACCACTGGTCGATACCTATATGAGCGACTGGTTCGGCAAGCTCTCTGTCAATGGCAATCTCGGCTATCGCGAGCTCAGCGATATCGGCGGGCTGCTGAGCTTCGGCTACGGCCTCAACTGGTCGCCTACCGACACGCTGACCCTGCAGGCGTCGCTGATCGGGGAGGAAGCTGCCCCCGGAATCAGCCAGCTGGGCGACCCGCAGATCGTGACGCCCAATGTCAGCACCTTTGATCTGGCGCGCAACGAAACCGTGCTGGCGACTATCATCTCGGGCGGCAATCCACTGCTCACGGCGGAGGAACGCCGAGACGTGAAAATCTCGCTGAACTACCGCCCGCCCTTCGTCGAGGGCCTGGATTTCCTTGCCGAATTCATCCGCAACCGCAGCTATGGTACGACCTCGTCTTTCCCGGTCCTAACGCCGGAAATCGAGGCGGCCTTTCCCGACCGCATCATTCGCGACACGGACGGCAGGCTGCTGGCGATCGATCAGCGTGCGATCAACTATGATCGGGTGACCAGCGACCGGTTGCGCTACGGAATCAATTTCTCGCGACGTATCGGCGGTGATGATCGCGGCGGGGCAGGTGGCCGGGGTGCCGGTAGCCCGCCTCGCGGAGCGGCTGGCGCAGGCGGTCCGCCGCCCAATGGCCCGGGCGGCGCGCGTGCCGGTGCTGGCGGTCCTCCCCGCGGACCCGGAGCAGGCGGTCCGCCGCGCGGCCCTTCCGGTGGTTTCGGCCCCGGTGCCGGTGGTCGCGGAGGCCGCTGGAACATCTCGGTCTATCACACGGTCCGCTTTGCCGAGACCATCCGCATCCGTCCCGGCCTTGCGGAACTTGATCTGCTGAATGGTTCGGCTATCGGTTCGAGCGGCGGCGTGCCCCGTCATGGTGTCGAAATGGAAGGAGGCTTGTTCCTCAATGGTATCGGCCTGCGCTTCACCGGCAATTACCAGAGCGGATCACGCGTTGATGGCGGTGGCTTGGTCGGCGCCACGGATCTGCGATTCAACGATATTGCCACGTTCGGCATGCGCGCCTTCGTCAATTTCGACAACAAGCCGAAGCTGACCGAGGCCGTCCCGTTCCTGAAGGGATCGCGGCTGCGGCTGGGGGTCGACAATATCTTCAACGCGCAGCAGCGGGTGACCAACGAGGCAGGCGAAGTGCCGCTGCGCTACCAGCCCGGCTTCATCGATCCGCAGGGCCGTGTCGTTTCGTTGAGCTTCCGCAAGCGCTTCTGAGGCTGGTGCGGCGTGGCAAATTTGGCATGGCTTTTGGCGCGACCCGCGTTTAAAGACGCTGACCTTGAGCCGGAGCCAACGCTTTTCGGCTGCTGAAGCTTATCCAAGGAGCCTCTTTTGGCACTGACACCGAAAAAGGACGCCGACGCCGCGCGCGACAACCTGTTTCTGCGCGAGGTGGACGATGCGTTGCGTCAGGACCAGATGGTCAATATCGTCCAGAATTATGGCCGGTACCTGCTGATCGGCATTGTGGTCATCCTGCTCGCTCTGGGTGGCTGGTTCTGGTATCGGCACATGCAGGCGGAAGAGGCCGGCGTGCGCGGCGAGGAAATGACGGTCGCGCTTGACGCGGTCCGCAACGCCAACCTGACCGGTGCTGCCAACGCGCTCAAGACCCTGGAAACCGCCGATCAGCCTGGCTATCGCGCCGCGGCTCAACTGCTGGCTGCCGGCATCCGTCAGGAACAGGACGATGCCAAGGGCGCCGCAGCGATCTTCGCCAAGGTCGCGGGCGATGAAAGCCTGCCTCAGCCGCTGCGGAACCTGGCGCTCATCCGTCAGACAGCAGCCGAATATGACAGCCTGAAGCCGCAGGACGTGATCACGCGCCTTCAGCCGCTGGCTGTACCGGGCAATCCCTGGTTCGGCAGCGCGGGTGAAATGGTCGCCATCGCGCATATGCGGATGAACAAGCCTGATCTGGCTGGTCCGCTGTTCCAGAAGCTGGCCGAGGACAAGCAGGTTCCGGAAACCATTCGTTCACGTGCGCGACAGTTGGCCGGTGTCATGGGCATCGACGCGGTCGATGATCCCAGCAAGGCACAGGGTGTTTCTGCGCCTGTGGCTGCGCCGGGCTTGGCTGCACCGGCGGGTGCGCAGTAAGAGTTAATTTGCGGGTCGCTACCGTTGACGTTGATTTTGTGATGATTCGGGGAGCTTGACTGGCAATGCACAAGGCAAAATGGGCGACGATTCTCGCGCTGTCGGCCACGCTGGCAGGATGCGGTGTTCTGGGTGGCAAGGACAAGCCTGTTACGCCCACCGTGGGCAATCGCACATCGATCCTGACCCGCGCAGAGAGCGGCGCTGCTGTTGACAAGGATCTTGCAGGAGTTTCGGTGATCCTGCCGCCTGCTGTTACCAATGCCAACTGGAACCAGCCTGGCGGTACCGCCACAAAGGCCATCGGCCACCTGACGATCGGCGACAATCTGGCGCGCGCCTGGAGCGCTCGGATTGCAGGGTCCAGCCTGCGCGTGCGGCTGGCGGCTGCTCCGGTCGTCTTCAACGGTCGCCTCTATGCCATAGATACCAACGGCACGGTCCACGCCTTTGATTCCGCCACCGGCGCCCTTGTCTGGTCGGTCACGCTGGAACCCGACAAGGGTGGATCGTCATCGGTGTTCGGCGGCGGCGTCAGTGTCGATGCAACCCGCGTCTATGCTACCAATGGTGTCGGTGAAGTCGCAGCGCTCAACCCGTCTGATGGTTCGCAGATCTGGCGCGTCAAGCCGGCCGGGCCGCTGCGCGGCGCACCGACCCTGGCTTTCGGCTCGGTCTATGTGATGACGCAGGACAACCAGCTTATCGCGCTCAACCAGACTGACGGTACCACCTCCTGGAACCAGAGCGGATCGCTGGGCCAGGCGGGCGTGTTCGGCGTCGCGGCTCCGGCGGCCGGGCAGGGCACGGTCGTCGCCGGTTTCTCGAGCGGCGAACTGATCGCCTATCGGTATGAGAATGGCCGCAACCTGTGGTCCGACGCGCTGGCACGCACCAGCATCTCGACCTCGGTGTCGACGCTCACCGATATCGATGCCGATCCGATCATCGATCGCGGTCGCGTCTATGCGGTGGGTGAGGGCGGACGCATGGCCGCCTATGAGCTGGTCACCGGCCAGCGAATCTGGGAACTCAACATCGCGGGCATTTCGACCCCGGTGATCGCGGGCGAATGGCTGTTCGTGCTGACCGACGATGCGCGTATCCTGTGCATCGCGCGCGCCACGGGCAAGGTGCGCTGGTCGACCCAGCTGCAGCGCTATCGCAAGGAAAAGAAGAAGGAAGGCGCGATCTACTGGAACGGCCCGGTGCTAGCCGGCGGGCGTCTGTTCACGGTCAATACCGAGGGCGAGGTCGGCGCCGTCAATCCGGAGGACGGCACGTTCTCGCTGCTGTTCGAACTGAAGGAAAAGGTGTCGCTGCCGCCGATCGTGGCAGACAACACGCTGTATATTCTCGACGACGGCGGTACTATCACGGCCTATCGTTGATGAGGGTCTGATTGCGGGGGGAGACAAAAGCTCCCTTCCGCTATACAGGCGGCATCATGTTACCCGAAATCGTCATCATCGGCCGGCCCAATGTCGGCAAATCAACCCTGTTCAACCGTCTGGTGGGCAAGAAGCTGGCGCTGGTCGATGACCAGCCCGGGGTCACCCGCGACCGCCGTGTCGGCAAGGCCGAATTGCTGGGCTTGCATTTCCAGATCGTCGATACGGCTGGCTATGAGGACGAGGACCCCGAAACGCTGCCGGGCCGGATGCGTCAGCAGACCGAGGCTGCCGTCGCCAGCGCACGGGCCGCGATCTTCGTGTTCGATGCGAGGGCCGGGCTGACCCCCCTCGACGAGGAAATCGCCCGCTGGCTGCGCACCACCAAGACGCCGATCATTCTGATGGGCAACAAGGCGGAAGGGCGCGCTGCCGATGCGGGCCTCATGGAATCCTATGCGCTCGGCATGGGTGAGCCGATCGCGTTCAGCGCCGAACATGGCGTGGGTCTGGCCGAACTGTTCGATGCGCTGCGCCCGCTGATCGAAGGCTGGGAAGAGCAAGGCGAGGCGGAGACCGAATTCGCCAATGTCCATCTGGATGCCGAATCGATCGACGAAAACGCGCTGGAAGCAGCGCCGCTGCAACTCGCGATCGTCGGGCGGCCGAATGCGGGCAAGTCCACGCTTATCAACAAGATTCTGGGTGAAGACCGTCTGATCACCGGCCCCGAAGCGGGTATCACCCGCGACTCGATCGCGATCGACTGGACTTGGAATCTGGCGGACGGTGCGCCGCCCCGAAAGGTCCGGTTGATCGACACCGCAGGCATGCGCAAGAAGGCCAAGGTCACCGACAAGCTGGAAAAGCTCTCGGTCGCCGATGCCCGGCGTGCGATCGACTATGCCGAGGTCGTTGTCCTGCTGCTCGATGCGACCCGCGGGCTGGAGCTGCAGGAACTCAAGATTGCCGACCA
Organism: Blastomonas natatoria; assembly: GCF_003201955.1. Classification (GTDB taxonomy): domain Bacteria; phylum Pseudomonadota; class Alphaproteobacteria; order Sphingomonadales; family Sphingomonadaceae; genus Blastomonas; species Blastomonas natatoria. The sequence goes on along the minus strand of NZ_QJJM01000002.1, from coordinate 109,765 downwards.
TGTGATCAAGGAGGGCCGCGCGCTCGTCATCGCGATCAACAAATGGGATGTCGCGCAGGACGCTTCCAGCCTGTTCAACGGAATCAAGGCCGCGCTCGACGAAGGCCTGGCACAGCTCAAGGGCGTGCCCGTGCTCACCATTTCGGGCGTGACCGGCAAGGGCATCGACACGCTGATCAAGGTAGCGTTCGAGACGCGCACCGCCTGGTCGCGCCGCGTTTCCACCGGGCAGCTCAATCGCTGGTTCGAAATGGCGGTTGAAACCAACCCGCCGCCGGCTCCGGGCGGCAAGCGGATCAAGCTGCGCTACATCACCCAGGCAAAGGTGCGCCCGCCGGGCTTCGTCATCTTCGGGACCCGCGTGGATGAACTGCCGGAAAGCTATTCGCGGTATCTTATCAACGGCTTGCGCCGCGAACTCGGTTTTGGCGCGGTTCCAGTGCGGCTGACCTATCGCGCACCAAAAAATCCGTTCTCAAACAGCTGATTTTCTAGAAGTTATTCGTACCGTGCAGACGGCATGACTTTTTGTTGTTGAATCGGCCATGCGCTAGTCAGCCGCAAGACTTCATTTACCAATCCCGATGTAAAACGAAGAGCAAGTGCTTAGGCATGTCGGGAGAAAGCATCATGTCGTTTGAAGAGGTGCCATTGGTCAACTGGTCGACCTATGCCGAGGCACGGGCGACGCTGGGCAATGATTTCGTGCGGATTCTGGGCTATTTTCGCGAAGACGGCGTCAAATCGGTCGAGGCGATCGAGGCGGCGATGCGCGACCGCAGCGCGGCTCGCCTGGTGCTGCCGGCGCATACGCTGAAGAGCGAGGCGCATCAGTTCGGTGCCGAGCGACTGGGCCTGTTGTCCGAAAAGATCGAGATGATGGCGCGCCATTGCGTCGAGACTCATGCCGAGCCGGACGAACTGCTCGAGGACGTGGTGGGGCTGCGCGAACTGTATTTCGGATCGCTGACCCTGCTCGAGAAAGAGGCCAACCCGCTGGTCGAGCGCCGCACCTTCGGCCGTCGCCCTCTGGCGCCGGCTGGATTGTCCGCACCGCGCAGCTTCGGACGCGCATGAGGCGGGTGCAGGCCGCTTGACCGGGCGGCATTGCAGTCATATCTGGGCGGCATGGCTATCCGTCCCATCCTTGAAGTGCCCGATCCGCGGTTGAAGACCGTCTCAACACCTGTCGAGACGTTCGACGACGATCTGCGCACGTTGGTCGCCGACATGTTCGAAACCATGTACGACGCGCCCGGCATCGGTCTGGCTGCGATCCAGGTTGGTGTCCCCAAGCGCGTGCTGGTGATCGATCTGCAGGAACAGGAAGACGAGGAAGGCAAGCCGATCAAGGCGCCGCGCGTCTTCATCAATCCCGAAATTCTCGATCCGTCCGCCGAACAGTCGCTCTACAACGAGGGCTGCCTTTCGGTGCCCGACCAATATGCTGAAGTCGAGCGCCCCGCGAGCATCCGCGCGCGCTGGCAGGACCTTGACGGCAAAGTGCATGAAGAGGCGATGGACGGGCTGATGGCGACCTGCCTGCAGCACGAGATGGACCATCTCGAGGGCATCCTGTTCATCGACCACCTGTCGCGCCTCAAGCGCCAGATGGTGCTGAAAAAGCTCGAGAAGATGCGCAAGGCGGCGTGAACGCCTACTGATCTCCAAATGGACTGAACCGTCACCCCCGCGAAGGCGGGGGTCCCGCTTTCTTTCATTGCGTTCCGTTCACAAGCGGGATTCCCGCTCTCGCGGGAATGACGGATGCGGGCTCGTCTGGTCTGTCCCCAATTCGGCGGCAATGCCCCATTGCCAATCAGGTCACCGCACTCTAGGTTCGCCTTTCGTTCCACTCCTGCGCGCGAAAGCCCCATATGGACCCGATGGTCGCCATTCTCATTGTTGTCGCTCTGATTGTCGGGCTCGGCCTGGGCTGGTTGCTTGGCGGCAAGCCGGTCGGCGATGCACGCAAGGAGCGCGACGAGGCACAGGTTCAGCTCAAGACGCTGCAGGAGCAGTTCAACGCCGCGATCCGCGATCTGGCAGGCGCGAGCGAGCGTGCCAAGCTTGCCGACGATCTGGCGCTAAAGCTCGACGATGCGCGGCAGCAGGGTGCTGCGCTGCAGGGGCAGCTCGCCGCCGCGAGCGAACGCGCGCGCCAGGCCGATGATCTTGCCCAGCGGCTCGATACGGTTCGCGCGCAATATGAAGCTGTCGCCACTGAACTTTCCGCGATGAAGGCCGATGCCGCCAATCACGAAAAGCAGGTGCGCTTGCTGGTTGAGGCGCGTGAGCAGCTGGCGCAGCAGTTCGGCGAGGTTGGCAACAAGCTACTCGGAGAAGCGCAGGAAGCGTTCCTGCGCCGCGCGAACGAGCGCTTTGCCCAGTCCGAAGAGAAGAACGAGGAAAAGATCCGCGCGCTGCTCGCGCCCGTCGGCGAGCGGCTGAAAAGCTATGAGGATCAGGTCCAGAAGATCGAGGCGACGCGCAGCGAGGCCTATGGCAACCTGACCGGGCTGATCGAACAGATGCGCGCTGGGCAGGAGCGGGTGCAGACCGAAGCGGCGCGGTTGGTCAACTCGCTTCGCAACGCACCCAAGGCACGCGGGCGCTGGGGCGAACAGCAGCTGCGCAACGTGCTGGAAAGCTGCGGCCTGGCCGAGCGCACCGATTTCCTGATGGAGCTGAGCGTTGATACCGAGGACGGGCGGCTTCGCCCCGATGCGGTGGTCAAGGTGCCGGGCGGGCGATCGCTGGTGATCGACGCCAAGGTGTCCCTGAACGCCTATCAGGACGCGTTCGGAGCCGATGACGACGATGCGCGCCGGATCGCGCTCACCGCGCATTGCGCTTCGATGAAGGCGCATATCGATGGCCTATCGCGCAAGGCCTATTGGGATCAGTTCGCCGACGCGCCCGATTATGTCATCATGTTCGTCCCCGGCGAGCATTTCCTCTCCGCCGCGCTCGAGCATGATGCCAAGCTCTGGGATTATGCCTTTGAAAAGAAGGTGCTGCTGGCTACACCTACCAACCTCGTCGCGATCGCCCGCACCGTCGCCAGCGTCTGGCGGCAGGAGGGCCTCGCGCAGGAGGCGCGGCAGATCGGCCAGCTCGGCAAGGAACTTTACGATCGGCTAGCGGTCTCGGCCGAGCATCTCAAGCGGGTGGGTTCAGGTCTGTCGAGCGCGGTTGGCCATTACAACAAGTTCGTCGGCAGCTTCGAACGCAATGTTCTGTCGACCGGCCGCAAGTTTGCCGCGCTCAACATCGAGACCGGCAAGCGCGAACTGGAGGCGATCGACGAGATCGAGGCGCTGCCCCGCTATGGCGACACCGCGCTGATCGCGGAGGATGAGGCAGGGGAAGCGGCGGAGTAATCCTCACAACTCCTCCCCCGGCTTGCTGGTGGAGGGGGACTGCCCGCGCAGCGGGTGGTGGAGGGGTAGCTTTGTGATGCCTCCGACTGGACGCCTTGCCACCGCGCTTCCCCTCCACCCCCGACCTTCGGTCGGCGGTCCCCCTCCCCGAGACAAGCTCGGGGAGGATTTGAAGCGGAGCCTCAGCAATCTCCCCTCCCGCACGCGGGAAGGGAGAGGTGGCTGGGCCTGCGGTCGCCTCTAGCGGATCGAGACGTGGCTTACTGCCCCGTGAACTTCTTCGCGAAGCCCATGATGTCGTTGACCGGGTTGCCGTCGCCGTCGCGGTCGATAAAGCCGCTGATCTTCTTGAGCGCGTCCTCGCCGCCGACCTGGGCGAGCAGTTGCTGCAGCTTGTCCATCGGCAGGCCGGTCGATTGTGCTGCGCTGGTCACCGTGTCGCCGGGCTGGGGCGCGGCCTTGCCGAGCGCGGCCATTGCGGCCTGGACCTGCGCTTCGCTGAGGCCCACCTGCTTGGCGAGGCCCGCAATCCTGTCCACGCCGCCCAGCTGGCCGACGATGTTGTTGAGGAAATCCATGCCTATTGCTCCCTATGCCCAATGCCATGCTCCGGCTCTCGCCAGAGAACGGCTGAAGTTATCATGGAGCAACCGGGGTCGCCATCGGCATCACTCGGGCAAGGCACCCACATCAGGTAAAATTACCGCACGCCGCGCCTCGACCGAGAACAGGGATTCGCGCGAATAGAAATGCAGCGGCCAGTTGCGGGCACCTTCGGGCGCGGTCAGCAGCACGTTGACGCGATCGACCAGGGGCTGCGACCCATCGCAGCGCCGATGAAACGCCGCCACGCCAACCGCATAGCAATGCGTGATCGTCGCATGGAAGCCGCTGCTGTCCGTATTGGGCGTGCCGGCACTGTCGTTGTGCCGCCGGATGATGCCGGGCAGGTCGTTCGCCAGACAGATATCGGGCCGCTCCGCCACCAGCCAGTAGCAGGCAGCAACATGCGCCTCGTGCGTCCACTCCTCGCGCGGCAGGCAGGAAGCGATCAGCCGCTCGCCAAGGTGGCGAACGGCTGTGCTGGAATCGAAAGATCTTATGCTGTGGTCGGTCATGATCGGGCTTTCAAGAACGAAGGCCCGATCGTGAACCGGGCCGGGTCAGGCGGCGACGGCCTGACGTTGCGGGGCGGCGGCGCGGACCGCCTCATCGACATGCTCTTCAAACTGCGCGAAATTGTCGATGAACTGGCCGACCAGCTTTTGCGCGGTGGCGTCGTAGTCCGCCTTGTCCGCCCACGTGCCGCGCGGATCGAGGATCGCACTGTCGACGCCCGGTACGCTGACCGGAACCTCGAAGCCGAAATTGGGATCGGTGCGGAATTCGGTATTGTTCAGGCTGCCATCGAGTGCGGCGTTGAGCAGCGCGCGCGTCGCCTTGATCGGCATGCGGCTGCCGACACCGTGCTTGCCGCCGGTCCAGCCGGTATTGACCAGCCAGCAGGTGACATTGCCCTTCGCGATGCGCTCTTTCAGCAGATTGCCATAGACCGAGGGGTGACGCGGCATGAACGGCGCACCGAAACAGGTCGAGAAGGTCGCCGAAGGCTCGGTCACGCCGATTTCGGTTCCGGCGACACGCGCGGTATAGCCCGACAGGAAGTGGTACATCGCCTGTTCGGGGGTCAGCCGCGCGATCGGCGGCAGCACGCCATAGGCATCGGCGGTGAGGAAGATGATGTTCTTCGGCACCGGGCCCAGATTGTCCTTCGACGTGTTGGGGATGAAGTCGATCGGGTAGGAACCGCGGCTGTTCTCGGCGAGCGAATTGTCCGCAAAGTCGAGCGTGCGGGTCGCCGGATCCATCACCACATTTTCCAGCACCGTGCCGAAGCGACCGGTGGTGGCGTAGATCTCGGGCTCGGCCTCGGGCGAGAGGTTGATCATCTTGGCATAGCAGCCGCCTTCGAAGTTGAACACGGCGGTGTCGGACCAGCCATGCTCGTCATCGCCGATCAGCGTGCGGCTGGCATCGGCGGAAAGCGTGGTCTTGCCGGTGCCCGACAGGCCGAAGAACACCGCAGTGTCGCCCTCGGGGCCGATATTGGCGGAACAATGCATCGGCATCACGCCCTTGGTCGGCAGCAGATAGTTGAGGATGCCGAAGACCGACTTCTTCATTTCGCCCGCATAGGCAGTGCCGCCGATCAGGATCAGCTTTTCGGTGAGGTTCACCGCAATCACGGTCTCGCTGCGCGTGCCATGCTTGGCGGGGTCGGCGCGGAAGCTGGGCAGGTCGATGATCGTGTATTCGGGCGCGAAATCGGACAGCTCCTCGGCCTTGGGGCGGACGAGCAGCGTGCGGATGAACTGGCTGTGCCAGGCGAATTCGTTGATCACCCGAACGTTTACGCGGTATTCGGGCTGCGAACCGCCGAACAGGTCCTGCACGTAAAGCTTGGGCTTTTCGGCGAGGAAGGCGAGGAAATCGGCCTTGAGCGTGGCGAAATTCTCGGGCGTCATCGCAACATTGGTCTTGCCCCACCAGACGGTGTTTTCGGTCTCGGCATCGCGGACGATGAACTTGTCGTTGGCGCTGCGGCCGGTGTGCTTGCCGGTTGCGACGACCAGCGCACCGCCCTTGGCCAGCGATCCCTCGCCGTTGCGCAGGGCCTCTTCGACCAGGGCTTCGGTGCCCAAATTCCAGTGCTGGTTGTCGGTTGCGGTAAAGCCCTGATCGGCAAGCGAAACTTTGGATTTAATGGCCACTGCTGAAATTCTCCCAATTTGATGCCGCCCTTGGCTGGTCTCGCGCGCACCCGCCAGCCTTTCTCGATTCCAGACGACTCACGCAGTCCTTCCCTCGTGATGCAATCGTCCAAGACCAGCGGTCGGGAGTCTGTCAATAGCTGCTACCGGTGTCATAACATGGGTGGTGCAATGTTATGGCCAGGGACCCAAAATGCTGCGTTGCGGCAATGGAATATAGCTGTTTACGCTAGGGCTGTGATATGCGACCGGGCACCCGGGACGGGCCAAGAGGATTCAACCACGCATGGCAGCAGTGATTGCGCTGGTCGATGACGACCGCAATATTCTGACTTCGGTATCGATTGCGCTGCAGGCGGAAGGATTTGTCACGCGGCTCTATTCGGATGGCGAGGCCGCGCTGAAGGCCATTGTCGACACGCCGCCAGACCTGTGCCTGTTCGACATCAAGATGCCGCGCATGGACGGGCTGGAACTGCTGCGCCGTGTCCGGGAGCATAGCGCCGTGCCGGTGATCTTCCTGACCTCGAAGGATGAGGAGCTGGACGAAGCGCTGGGCCTGGCCATGGGGGCCGACGATTACATCACCAAGCCTTTCTCGCAGCGGCTGCTGATTGCCCGGATCAAGGCGATCCTGCGCCGGGCCGAGCTGATGCGCGCGCCCGATGCGCCCAGTGACGAACCTGCCGCCGAACCGATCGTGAGAGGACGGCTGGAGATGGACCCTGCGCGGCACATGGTCAGCTGGGACGGCAAGCGCGTGACGCTGACCGTCACCGAATTCCTGATCCTTGAGGCGCTGGCTGCGCGGCCAGGGGTGGTGAAGAGCCGCAACCAGTTGATGGATGCGGCTTATCAGGACGATGTCTATGTCGATGACCGCACCATCGACAGCCATATCAAGCGGCTGCGGCGCAAGTTCCGCGAGGTCGATCCCGAATTTTCCGCAATCGATACCCTGTATGGCGCCGGCTACCGATTCGCCGGAGAATAATCCGCCTTCGCTGCGGCTCGGCTGGACCAGGCGGGTTTCGCTGACCTGGCGGATCCTGGCAGTGAACGTGTTCGCCATCGCCATGCTCGGCGGCGGCCTTCTCTATCTCGACAGCTATCGCGAGCAGATCATCCAGGAGCGGCTGGAGCAGGAACAGCAGAGCATCTGGCTGCTGGCTCACGCCTTGCAGAGCCTCGATCGAGGAGGTCGCGAGGCGATGGTGAAGGCGGTCAGCGATCGGTATGATTCGCGTATCCGCCTTTATAACCGGGCCGGCGGCCTTGTGCTCGACAGCTTTGCCCTTGCGCCGCCCACCTATCGTCTGCGCGACCCATCCGAAGAGCCCTGGCAGCGTCATGCGGCCCGGCTGCTCGATCAGGGCTTCGACTGGCTGGTCGATGCCCAGCGAGTCGACCGTTTTGCCGAACGCCGTCCTGACCGGATGCGCCAATGGCCGGAAGCGGCCGAGGCGGCGCGGACCGGGGCGGCGACGGCCCGCATGCGCTATGCGCCCGACCGCACCCCCATGATCACCGCTGCCATTGCCCTGCCGCGCGGCGACGGGGTGCTGCTGACCAGCTACAACGCCCGCGATATCACGCGCATCGTCCGGGCCGAGCGGTTCAATCTTTCGATGATCGTGCTGGCGACCGCGTTGGTATCGATCCTGTTCTCGCTGTTCCTGGCGCGTACCATTGTTCGACCGCTGCGGCGGCTGGCGAGCGCTGCGGTACGGGTGCGTCTCGGTCGGGCGCGCGAAGTCGTGGTGCCGCGCCTGCCATCGCGCGGTGACGAGATCGGCCTGCTGGCCCGGTCGCTTTCTGACATGAGCATGGCGCTCCGCCAGAAGATCGATGCGACCGAAGCCTTTGCTGCCGATGTCAGCCATGAGCTCAAGAATCCGCTGGCTTCGTTGCGCTCCGCTCTGGAGGGATTGGGCAGCGTCAAGGATGAGGGGCTGCGTGCGCAACTGTTCGAGATCGCATGCAGCGATGTGCGCAGGCTCGATCGGTTGATCACCGACATTTCCGAAGCCTCCCGGGTCGATGCGCAGCTCACGCGCACCCGGTTCGAGCCGATAGATCTGGGCGAGATGATCGAGAATCTCCTCGACCTGCGACGTTCGCGCGGTCTGAATCATGGCCGCGAAACCGCCTTTGCACGGCCGCGGCGCGGCGTGGCGGTCGTGATGGGGGAGGGCACGCGGCTGGAACGCGTGATCTCGAACCTGCTCGACAATGCCATCTCCTTCTCCCCGCCGGGCGGTCTGGTGCGGATCGAGGCGACGCAATTGCGCGGGCGGGTGCTCGTGCGGGTGATCGACGAAGGGCCCGGTGTCGAACCCAGCGAGCGCGAGGCCATCTTCCGCCGCTTTCACAGCGCCCGGCCGGAGGGCGAGGAGTTCGGGCAGCATAGCGGGCTGGGTCTGGCGATCGCACGCACGATCGTCGAGGGGCATCACGGCACGATCACCGTTGCCGACCGTGACGATGGGGCGCCGGGCGCCGTGTTCGAAATCTGCCTGCCTGCCAAGGATCAGCAGGAACTGCCCATTTCGCCGGCCTGAGCACGGCGCTAGCATTCGGACAGTTTCCGGAACGGAACCATTGGGGGAGGATGGCATGGGGCAGGGGGACAGTTGCACATATCCGGCCAGTTGCGTGAGCATTGGCGGCGCAGCACTGCTGATCAGCGGCGAATCGGGCATCGGCAAGTCCGAACTCGCGCTGGCGCTGATCGATCGCGGCGCCCGGCTGATCAGCGATGACCATACGGCGTTGCGTCGCACAGGGGAGCGGCTGATCGCCTCGGCTGCTCCCAATATCGGCGGGCTGATCGAAGTGCGCAATCTGGGTCTGCTGCCGGCCGAGCCCGGACCGGATAGCCCGGTGGCGCTGCTGATCGAACTCAATCGGGCCGCGCCACGCTGGATCGAGCGCAGCCAGCACCGGATGCTGCTGGGGCTGGATATCCCGGAGATCCTGCTTTCCCCCGACAGCCGTGTGCTGGCGATCAAGGCGGAAATGGCGTTGCAAGCCTATGGGCTGAAGGTCTAGTGCAGCAACGCGCGGAAAGGCCTCGCGCGTGTCGTGCCAGGGGTGGCCCATGACTGAACCGAGCGCATCTCCAGACCTTCCGGCCGAGACCGCACCGCACCGCGTGATGCTGGTCACCGGGCTTTCGGGGGCAGGCAAGTCGACCGCGCTCAAGACGCTCGAGGATCTGGGCTGGGAGGCAATCGACAATTTCCCGATCCGGCTGCTCCCGTTGCTGATGGACACGCCCCATGCCGTCCGCCGGTTCGGCGAGGAACGACCGCTGGCAATCGGCTTCGATACGCGCACGCGCGGTTTCGATCCCGGATCGATCGTTCGCCAGGTGCGCGATCTGGAGGAACGGCCCGAATATGCGATCAGCACGCTGTTTCTAGATTGCGCCGGACGCGAGTTGCAGCGGCGCTATGCCGAGACCCGTCGGCGTCATCCCCTTGCGCAGGACCGCTCGGCAGAAGCAGGAATTGCCGAGGAGCGCGAATGGCTGCAGCCGCTCAGGCGCTGGGCGGAAAACGTCATCGACACCACCGACATGCCCGTGTCGGACCTGCAGCAGGAGATCCGCCGCCGTTTCGCGCTCGAACAGTCGCCGACCAGCATCATCGTGACCAGCTTCGGTTTCGCGCGGGGCATGCCGCCCAGCGCCGACCTGGTGTTCGACATGCGCTTTCTGCGCAACCCCTATTGGGATCGCTCGCTGCGCGACATGACCGGGCTCGATGCTCCGGTTGGGGCTTTCGTCACCGAAGATCCTGCCTATCAGGGCGCAATCGACCGCATGGTCGATCTGCTGACATTCCTGCTGCCGCGTTATCAGGCGGCGGCCAAGGCTTATGTTCATATTGCCATCGGGTGTACCGGGGGGAGACACCGGTCGGTGTTCGTGGCTCAGGAGATCAGCAAATGCTTGCAAGCAGCAGGCTTTTGTCCCACTGTCCAGCATCGCAATCTGACGTCACGACCCACAGATGCCATAGAGGAAAGCCCCGCACCGCCTGCATGATGGCGGAAAGCCGGGCAGGGGAGAGATCGCTGAAAAGGCCTTGGGTCAGGGACTGACGTCAGCCATAGAGATTTCAAGATACAGCAACTGGTACAAACACCCCCCATGATCGGTCTTATTCTCGTCACCCATGGACGGCTCGCACAGGAATTTCTGGTCGCGATGGAACATGTGGTCGGCAAGCAGCAACATATTGAAACCATAGACATCGGCCCGAACGATGACATGGAACAGAGGCGGGCAGACATTGCCGCGGCCATCGTCAGGGTCGATACCGGAAAGGGTGTCATCATCCTGACCGACCTGTTCGGCGGCACGCCTTCCAACCTCGCCATCTCGCTGCTCGAGGCGGGCCGGGTCGAGGTGATTGCAGGCGTCAACCTGCCGATGCTGATCCGCCTGGAAGGTGCGCGCCGATCGATGAACGTGCGCGATGCTGTCGCTGCCGCGCGCGATGCCGGGCAGAAATATATCAGCGTCGCGTCCGATCTGCTGGGGCAGGAAAGCCCCCAATGAGCCAGCAGCAGACCGTGCAGATCACCAATGCACGAGGCCTGCACGCCCGGGCGAGCGCCAAGTTCGTAGGCGCCGTTGCTCGCCTGCCGCAAACCGTGAAGGTGCATGTCAGCAAGGACGATAACGAGGTCACCGGCAGCTCGATCATGGGCCTGATGATGCTGGGCGCAGCGCGCGGCGACAGCATCACCATTCGCGTCGAGGGCGAGGGCGAGGAGGCCGCGCTCAAGAAGCTGGTCGGCCTGGTCATGGACGGTTTCGGCGAGGACTGAACGTCCTTCCGGCCCCTCTGTCATGACGATTCATCGGCATCTCATCACCGGCTTTTCCAACCCCGCAGTCAAGGCTGCGCGGTCCTTGCGCGAAAAGAAGCATCGCAAGCGCGAGGGCCGTTTCCTTGCCGAGGGGCTCAGGCTGCTCACTGAGGCGCGCGAGGCCGGCATTGTTCCCGAAGCGCTGTGGCTCGGCCAGCAGCGCGACCCGCATCCGCTGGTCGATGCGCTCGAAGCGGCGGTCGTCGCGGCGGGTGGCACGATCTACGAGACCACCAGCGACATTCTTTCAAAGATCAGCGGCAAGGAAAATCCTCAGACGGTGCTGGGCGTGTTCGCCGATCTGCCGACATCGCTCGATGCGCTCGATCGCGGTCGTTCGGGCATCTGGCTGGTCGCGCAGTCGATGCGCGATCCGGGCAATCTCGGCACCATGCTGCGCACCTGCGACGCGGTGGGCGCGGGCGGACTGATCCTGGTCGACCAGTGCGTCGATCCGTTTTCGGTCGAGGCCGTTCGCGCGAGCATGGGTGCGGTGTTCACCGTTCCGGTAGCGCAGGCCGACTGGGGCGAATTCCTGCGCTGGCTGCGCGCCGGGCCGGGGCAACTGGTCGGCACCAGCCTCAACACCAGCTTCGATTATCGCGGGGCGGATTATGGCACGCCCTGCTTCCTGCTCATCGGCAACGAGGCGCAGGGGCTGCCGCCCGCCTATGAGGCGGAATGCGACCTGCTGGTCAAGATCCCGATGCTGGGCAAGGCGGACAGCCTGAACGCCGCGGTCGCCGCTGCCGTGATGGCCTATGAGGTTCTGGCCCGGCAGAGCTGAACTCCGCCGGGCCCGCCCGATCAGTGGCGGAAGTGGCGCATTCCGGTGAACACCATCGCCAGGCCCGCGTCGTCGGCGGCTGCAATGACCTCGTCATCGCGCATCGATCCGCCCGGCTGGATCACTGCGGTGGCACCCGCCTCGACCGCAGCCAGCAGGCCGTCGGCGAACGGGAAGAACGCATCCGATGCGACCGACGAGCCAACGGTGCGCGGCTCGCCCCAGCCGTAGGTTTCTGCCGCCTCGCGTGCCTTGGCCGCGGCGATGCGCGCAGAATCACGGCGGTTCATCTGGCCCGCACCGATCCCGGCAGTTGCGCCATCCTTGGCATAGACGATCGCGTTCGACTTGACGTGCTTGGCCACCGTCCAGGCGAACAGGCAGTCGGTCAGTTCCTGCTCGGTGGGCGCGCGCCTGGTGACGACCTTGAGGTCCTCGCGTGTGATCCGGCCATTGTCGCGCGACTGCACCAGCGCGCCGCCCGCGATCGTGCGCAGAGCCATGCCGCCGCGCGCCGGGTCCCACAGATCGCCGGTCAGGATCAGCCGCAGGTTCTTCTTCTTCGCGAATACGGCCTTGGCGGCGTCATCAGCATCGGGCGCGCAGACGACCTCCGTGAAGATGTCGCTGATCGCTTCGGCCGTAGGGCCATCGAGCGGGCGGTTGACCGCGATGATGCCGCCGAACGCGGACACGCTGTCGCACTGCAGCGCCGCCTTGTAGGCGCTGACCAGATTGTCACCGCTTGCCACGCCGCACGGATTGGCATGCTTGACGATAACCACGGTCGGCGGACCGTCGCGAAACTCTGCGACCAGCTCCAGCGCGGCATCGGCATCGTTCAGATTGTTGAAGCTCAGCTCCTTGCCCTGGACCTGACGATGATCGGCCAGCGATCCTCCGGGAGCGAAGGCGGGCAGATAGAGCGCCGCACTCTGGTGCGGGTTCTCGCCATAGCGCAGCGCCTGGCCCTTGCGGAACGGGACCGAGAGCTTTTCCGGATACATCTCGCCCTGATCGGCAAAGGCGAACCAGCTGGCGATCATTGCGTCATACTCGGCTGTGGCGGCATAGGCCTTGGCCGCCATCCTGCGACGGAAGGCCAGCGTGGTCGCGCCGCCGCTGGCCTGCATTTCTTCCGTCAGCGTCGCGTAATCGGCAGGATCGGTGACGATGGTGACAAAGGCATGGTTCTTGGCGGCAGAGCGCACCATGCTTGGGCCGCCGATATCGATATTCTCGATGATCTCATCACGTTCTGCGCCCTTGGCGACGGTGGCGGCGAAGGGATAGAGGTTGACGACGACCAGATCGATCGCGCCGATGCCATGCGCTTCCATCGCGGCGACATGCTCGGCATTGTCGCGCACGGCCAGCAGCCCGCCATGCACCATCGGGTGCAGCGTCTTGACGCGGCCGTCCATCATTTCGGGAAAGTCGGTGATCTCCGAAATGTCGCGCACGGCAAGGCCCGCATCGCGCAGGGCCTTGGCGGTGCCGCCGGTGGAGATCAGCTCCACGCCATGCGCCGCCAGAGTAGCGCCGAGTTCTGCCAGTCCGCTTTTGTCGGAGACGGAAAGCAGTGCGCGCTTGATCGCAATATCGGTCACGTGATTATCCCATTTGCTTGATGAGCCAGCCGTAATTGCCTCCACCCACCGAAGCGGTGCCGGACATGACAATTTGCTGGCTGGGCCTGATCTGCCCGTTTTCGTCTACCCAGAGGCTTTCCTCGAGCGTTACCTTGCTGGCGGCAGAGCGGAACTGCCACAAGGATCCATCGGCTACGCGCAGGAACACGCCCCAGCCATCGGTCGCCAGGTGCGCCTCCACGTCCACGCCAAGATGGAAGCGGATGGCAAAAGGCACATCGCCGTGCTTGCTGCGACCAAAACCGCGCTTGAGGCCGCTGCTGGTCAAGGGAAGCAGCACGTCTTCGCCGCGCAGCTCGCGGCCGTCGCTGCGCAACACGAGAAGGCGGCGATGGATCAGGCCGTAGCGCTTGGCATAGCCGTCATGCGTCATGTCGAGCCGCGCCGCATCGTCGCTGTCGCGCCGGTCGAGCTCTACCAGACCGACACCCTTGCCGAGTTGGCCCTTGGGCAGCACCGAAGTGCTGTTGGTGTCGTCAAGGCACAGGGTGGAGTGGGCGGCCGTCGCACGAAGACCCTTGGCGAGCTCGGGCGGCATGTCGGGCTGAACCGCGCTCGCACCTCCGCAATTGACGATCAGCCGGTGCGGGCCGTGGCTCATCTCGAACGCAAGGGTAGAGGCACAGCCCATCACTGCATGGCGAGCAATCGCTGGCGTTCCGGCATCGACCAGCACCACCGTGCGACCGGCGGGAACGCGCTGATAGCCCCAGTGCCTGGCATCGCGCAGCGGACGAGCACGGATACCGCTAGCCCGAATGAGCGTCGCCATCTTCTCGGCAGAAATCCCGGGCGCGCCTTGCCAGCTGCCGAGGCTGCCATCGTGATGGGTCAGCCCTTGCAGCGCCGGCACCGCGCGGCCGAGCGCCAGTTCCACGATCGGCGAGAGCAGTTCGTTTCGAGCGGCGTAGACGGCACGCAGCATCGATAGCACCTGGATCGCTTCGATCTGCGCCATCGGCGAACGCGACAATGCGCCGCCATCTTCGCCCATAAAGCCTTCGATTGCGCGCTTGAGCCCCGCTTCGCCAAAGATTCGGCGCGGCTCGCCATCGGGCAGCAGGAGCGATGCACCGACGACCCCCGCCCATGCGGTCACCCGTGCCAGACCCTCGGGCGCCTTGTCTGCCACATGATCCAGATGCCGCGCGGTGCTGGCAAAATTGCGCAGCACCCGCGAGCGATAGACGAGATCGCTGCTCGACAGGATCAAGGGCGCGTGCGCAGCGCAGTTGAGGATGCGGCGCGCGGCAAGGTCGGCGCGCCAGGCTGGATCGGCCACGGTTTCCAGATGGGCATCGAGCCAGGCATCGACCAGTTTTTCGGCGATCGGCACGCAGGTTTCGCGCGGCGCGGCGGCAGCGAGATCGCGCAACCAGGCAAAGCTGTGAATATAGTCGAGTGCTTCGGGTGGCGCCTGCAACGTGGCGAAATTGAGCTTGGCGAGTTCGATACGCTGGCCCGCAATCTGGAAAAATCCGGCGCGAATGGCCTTGCCGCGGCGCGCGTCGCCTGGGAACGGATCATCGGGCGCAGCCAGCAGGCGCAGCGGCGAGCGACCCTTCAACCGCAGCTTGTGCAGCGGCGTGCGCCAGGTCAGCCGGTAGAAATAATGCACCAGGCTTTCGGTTAGCGACAGCCCGCGATCATTTTCGACCCGAACCAGCTGCTTGGGCCCATTTGTCCGCGCACCATCCGTATCGATCAGATCTGGTCTAGGCTCATGGTCTGCGCCGATCAGCGGCAAGCGCCGTTCCTCTTCGCTGGCCTCGGCTGCACGGGCGCCTGTCCGGCGATTCTCGGACAGGACGTCGCTCATTGGCCCTTCAGTTCCCGGATATTGGCGGCATACCGATCCGGCCCACCCTTGAACGTCGCAGTGCCGGCCACCAGCACATTGGCCCCGGCGTTGACCGCCTGGGGTGCGGTGATGGTGTCAATGCCGCCATCGACCTCCAGATCGATGGCGCGGCCCGATTTCTCGATCATCTTCGCGATCGCCTCGATCTTGCGCAGCTGGCTGGAGATGAAGCTCTGCCCGCCAAAGCCGGGATTGACGCTCATCACCAGCACCAGATCGACATCGTCGATCAGATAGTCGAGCATCTTGGCCGGGGTAGCGGGGTTGAGCACCACACCCGCCTTCTTGCCCAGCGACTTGATCAACTGCACCGTGCGATGGACATGCGGCCCCGCTTCAGGATGCACGGTGATGATGTCCGCGCCTGCATCGGCAAAGGCCTGGATGTACAGATCGACCGGCGAGATCATCAGGTGCACGTCGAACGGCTTGGTCGTGTGCGGCCGCAGCGCCTTTACCACGGCCGGGCCGATGGTGATGTTCGGCACGAAATGCCCGTCCATCACGTCGATGTGGATCCAGTCGGCACCGGCGGTGTCAATGGCGCGGACTTCCTCACCCAGACGCGCGAAATCGGCGGACAGGATCGACGGGGCTATCAATGGCGGCTGCGGCATAGGCTTAGCCGCTTAAACCTCAACATCTTGTGGGGCAAGGCGCTTTGGCGCCCTTTTCCACATGATTTGGCCCATGCAGGAACAGTCAGCCGGTGTGTCGCAGCCGCGCCATGAAGAAGCCGTCCAAGCCGCCCGCGTCTAAAAGCATGCCGGGCAGTGTGCGAACCTGACCTGCAGCATCCGGTGCGACGCCTGCGGGCAGCTCCTGCTGCTGAACCGGGTCGATGGCATAGCGGCTGTCGTCCGCCAGGAACCGGGCGACGACATCTTCGCCCTCAGCCTTTTCGAGCGAACAGACGGCATAAACCAGCAATCCGCCGGGCCTGACCCAGTTGGATGCGCGCGCCAGCAGTTCGGCCTGTTGGGCAGCGCGATCCTCGATATGGCGGGGGGCGATGCGGTAGAGCACATCGGGGTGGCGGCGGAAAATGCCGGTCGCGCTGCACGGCGCATCGAGCAGTACGGCATCGGCCTGATCGTCGGGCCGCCATTCCAGAAGATTGGCAGTGACCGTGGCGGCATCGAGTGCGGTGCGCTTTAGATTCTGGCGCAGGCGCTTCAGACGCTTTTCCGAATTATCGAGCGCGGTTACCTGCCATCCGGCGGCAGCGAGTTGCATGGTCTTGCCGCCGGGGGCGGCGCACAGATCGAGCACGCTGCGTCCTTCGCCGCGACCCAGCAGCCGTGCCGGCAGGCTGGCGGCGAGATCCTGCACCCACCAGTCGCCCGATTCGAACCCTTCGATCTGCTCGATGGCTCCTGCGCGGGGCAGGCGAACATGACCAGGCGCCAGCGAAACTCCGCCGAGCTTGGCTGCGGTGGCTTCGCTGCGTGCAGCATCGGCGAGGCTCAGGTCCAGGGGCGGAGGGCTGCCCAGAGCCGCGCTGGCGGCCTCGGCCATCGTTTCGCCCCACAGGGCCGTCCAGCGATTGGCGGTGGCGGGCGGCAGCTCGGGTGCGGGCAGGGTGACATTGGCACGCATCAGGTTGCCGAAGACGCCATGCGCAAGCTTGCGCGGACCGCCTTGCAGCAGTGGTAGTGCGGTGGCGATGGTCGCATGCGGCGGGGTTTCCAGCGCCAAAGTCTGCGCCAGCATGATCCGCAGCACCATGCGCGCCTTGGCATCCTCGGCGAGCGGCAACTGGGTCATGCTGTCAATCAGCAGGTCGAGGCCCGGCAGATGCCGCAGCACTTCCCCGGCAATCGCCATGGCCAGCGCACGATCGGATCGGTCATCGATGCCCTGGCAGGCTGCGTGCTGTGCCACATCGAGGGACTCGCCTCGGCGCATCACGGCATCGAGCATCTTGAGCGCTGCTCGGCGGGCTGGCAGGCCGGGCGTTGCATCGGGGGGGGACAGGCGGTTGTTCATGCGCGGGCGTTAGGCTTGGTCGCGCAACAAATCAAATCCTCCCACAGCAAGCAGTGGGAGGACTTCGGTATAGCTCAGCCTCTTCCCAGCGGATCGAGCGCGCTGCCTCGGCGCGGGGCGACCGGAGCAGCGCCCTGCTCGCGTGCGATCGCCTCAAGCGCAGCGATACGATCGCCAGTATCGGGGTGCGTCGAGAACAGCGCCCGGACACCCGAGGGCACGATGTAGAGCTGCGCTGCAGCCGGATTGCGCTCCACCACCGGGTTCGGAATGCGCTGCGCCTGGTTGGAGATGCGCGCAAGGGCAGAAGCGAGCGCTAGCGGTTTTCCACTAATTTCCGCACCGCCCCGATCTGCACCGAATTCGCGCGTGCGGCTGATCGCCATCTGCACGATCATCGCGGCAAAGGGCGCGACCAGCACCGCGAGCATCGCCGCCCAGGGATTGCGGTTGTCGTCGCGGAAGAACAGGCCGAAATTGGCGAGCATCGAGACCGCGCCCGCAATCGTCGCGACCATGGTCATGATCAGCGTGTCGCGGTTCTTCACATGCGCCAGTTCGTGCGCCATCACCCCTTCGATCTCGTCGCGGCTCAGCATCGCCAGCAATCCCTTCGTGGCTGCAACCGCCGCATTTTCGGGATTGCGGCCTGTCGCGAATGCATTGGGCGCAGCCTGTTCGATAAGATAGACGCGGGGCATCGGCAGCCCGCCACGCTGGGCCAGCCGGGCGACGAGGTTGTAGAAGTCAGGATGGCTCTGTTCACTGACCTCGACGGCATTGTGCATCTTCAGCACGATCTTGTCGGCATTCCAGAAGGTGAACAGGTTCATTCCGCCTGCGAACAGCAAGGCAATGGCGGCGCCGCGCGGTCCACCCAGCGTAAAGCCCAGGGCCATGAACAGCGCGGTCAGCGCTGCCAGCAGCATGGTGGTCTTCAATCCGTTCATCTGACCTCTAAATCCTTGTGTGCGCGTTGCATGCCCGGTGCTTCACATTGCGCCCGGCACGCCCCATATGCCCGCAAGAAATGTAGGAATGCCGCGCCGGTTTTCAATCGATCGGCCGGCTCAGCCAAAGGGACGCAGCATGCCAGAAACACCCCGCGCCACGCGCCGCCCCGACCATGTCAAGCCGCCTGCGCATTGGGGCAAATCGCCACCGGTTCCTGCGCCCCAGCCGATTGCCCAGGGTGACGCCGAAGAGGCGGCCAAGGGTCCGACCCGGTTCGGCGATTGGGAGCACAAGGGCATCGCGATCGATTTCTGACGATCTGTCATGGCGGATGACACGACTTTTCAACCTTTGCGCCGCATGCTATTGACACCACTGTCAGTGAGAAGCCGTGCGAGGTAGACAATGTCCGAACCGATATTCCGTCATCCCGAGCGGCCCGTGCCGAAATTCCGCCCGTTCAGAGCGCTGCATCACTTTCGCAAGCTGATCGCGGACAAGGAAGACACCGAGCAGGTCTTCCACATCTTCCAGTGCCTGCCGCGATTAAAGCTGGTCGATGAAATTCGCAGCTTCGTGTACAGCGATTTCGGGCGCGAATTGCGGATCAGCGAGCCCTATCTGCCCGATATCCTCGATGATCACGACCGGTTGCGCGCGATGCCCAAGGGTAGCGTCGCGCATGCCTATGTCGATTTCATGGAGCGCGAGGGGCTGTCTGCGGCTGGTCTTGTCGCCGAATATGACCGGTTCCAGGGCAACCGCCGCTATGGCGACATGGTCGAATGGTATGTCAATCGCTTGCGCGACACGCACGACCTTCTGCATGTGCTGACCGGATATGGCCGCGACGCTCTGGGCGAGGCGTCGGTGCTGGCGTTCACTTATGGTCAGAACCCTTCACCCGGGAACATCTTCATCGCCTATATGGCAGCGCTCAACATCACGCGGACCATCCGGAGCGATGCACCGGTTTTCAAGGCGGTGGGGGAGGCAAAACGGCTGGGCAAGGCCTGTCCGCGCATCGCCGAACAATCGATGCTGTCGCTGCTCGCCGAGCCGCTGACAGAGGCCCGCAAGCGGCTGAATATCGACGAACCGCGCTATTACGCGATGGCACACCGGAAGCTGCGCGCCCAGGGAATCGACCCCTACAACCTGCTGGGGCAGCCACAGCCCGCTTGATCCGGCCGAGCAGCAGTTTGCAACGCACTGATTTTCCGGCCAGCATTTTGTCGCAATCCCTGCCGTCTGGGCATTGACCGTCATGCGATAGTATCACATGCAAGCGGCAACAATGATTCATGGGGGCGACTGCCCCTAAAATAGGGGGTCGCCTTGCGTCGCATTTCCGGATTTTCCGCTTCCCTGTTCGCGCTGGCTGTCGGTGCGATCGCTGCCCCGGCCATGGCCAGCCCGGTCGAGCAGACCAAGGGCAGCTACGAGGACAAGTTCCGCCAGCTCGAGGGCGAGGAATGGCCGACCCCAACCGACTATCGCAACGCGTCGGGCGCGCCTGGATATCGCTACTGGCAGCAGAAGGTGGATTACGACGTCAAGGCGCGGCTCGACGAGGCCAAGCGCACGGTCAGCGGCAGCCAGACCGTGCGTTATGTCAACAATTCGCCCGATGCCTTGCCCTATCTGTGGCTGCTGCTCGACCAGAATGACTACAAGCGCGATTCCATCGCGGCGATGACCGAGACGGTCTCGGGCGACAAGATCAGCCTTGCCGAAGTGCGGCGCATCAAGCGTATGCAGGAATGGGAAGGCGGCTTCACCATCTCTGCCGTGCGCGATGCCAGCGGCCGGGCGCTGCCCTTTACCGTGGTCGACAGCCTGCTGCGCATCGATCTGGGCCAGGCGGTCGCGGCCAATGGCGGCGAGACCAGCTTTTCGATCGAATGGTCGTTTCCGATGGTCGAGAACAAGGTGGTCGGTGGCCGTTCGGGCTATGAATGCTTCACCCAGCCCGGCGAGGACGGCAATTGCATCTTTGAAGGCGCGCAATGGTTCCCGCGGCTCGCGGTCTATTCGGACTATGAAGGCTGGCACAACAAGGCGTTTCTCGGTTCGGGCGAGTTCACGCTCGAATTCGGCGATTATCGCGTCGCGCTCACTGTGCCTGCCGACCATGTCGTCGCCGCGACCGGCGTACTGCAGAATCCCGAGCAGGCGCTGACGGCCGCGCAGCGCCAGCGGCTCGAACAGGCCAAGTCTGCCACCAGCCCGGTCTATGTCGTGACTCCGCAAGAAGCGGTGGCGGCAGAGCGCAGCAAGGCATCGGGCGAGAAGACCTGGGTTTTTGCCGCAGAAAACGTCCGCGATTTCGGCTGGGCGTCGTCGCGCAAGTTCGCCTGGGACGCGATGGGCGTGAAACAGGATTATGCCGAGCAGCCGCTGGTCATGGCGATGAGCTTCTTCCCCAAGGAAGCGCGGCCGTTGTGGGATGCCTATTCGACGAAGTCGATCGCGCACACCATCGACGTCTATGGCAAGTTCGCCTTTCCCTATCCCTATCCGGTCGCGCAGTCGGTCAATGGCCCTGTAGGCGGGATGGAATATCCGATGATCACCTTCAACGGGCCTCGCCCGGTGAAGGACAAGAAGACCGGCAATCTCACCTATACCGAGCGCGCGAAATACGGGCTGATCGGCGTGGTGATCCACGAGATCGGCCACAACTGGTTCCCGATGATCGTCAATTCGGACGAGCGGCAATGGACCTGGATGGACGAGGGGCTCAATACCTTCCTGCAGTTCCAGGCCGAGCGGCTGTGGGACAAGGACTATCCGGCGCGGCGCGGCGAGCCCAAGGATATTGCCGAGTACATGCTGTCTACCAACCAGATGCCGCTGATGACGCAATCGGATTCGGTGCTGCAATTCGGCGCGAACGGCTATGGCAAGCCCGCCACGGCACTCACCATCCTGCGCGAGACGATCCTGGGCCGCGAACTGTTCGACCGCGCCTTCCGCGAATATGCGGAGCGCTGGCGGTTCAAGCATCCCACGCCCTATGATTTCTTCCGTACGATGGAGGAAAGCTCGGGCGTCGATCTCGACTGGTTCTGGCGCGGCTGGTTCTATTCGACCGACCATGTCGATATCGCGCTCGACAAGGTGGTGCGCGCGACGCTGGAGCCAGCCGACGCGACCGCTGCGGCGGCCGAGCGCAAGAAGCGTCGCGATGCCGAACCCGGATCGCTCACCGCAGCACGCAATGCAGGGCAGCAGACGGTCATCGAGCGCGATCCTTCGACTCGGGATTTCTATGACAGCATCGACCCGCTGGATGCCACTGCGGCAGACAAGCGCAAGGCGGCAGAGGCCTTTGCCGACCTGACGGCGGAGGAAAAGGCGGCACGCCAGGTCACCGACAATTTCTATCGCTTCAGCTTCTCCAATCGCGGTGGCCTTGTCATGCCGGTCATTTTGAAGATGGATTTTTCTGACGGATCGAGCGAGACCGCGCGTATCCCGGCCGAAGTCTGGCGTTACAACCAGAAGGCGGTGACCTGGCAGTTCGTGACGCCCAAGACACTCACCCGCGCCGAGGTCGACCCGCTGTGGGAGACCGCCGATGCCGACCGGTCGAACAATGTCTATACCGGTCAGATCGACCCCAAGACCCTGGGCATCGACACGCCGGAAGAAGGCAAGAACCGCATGAAGGATTCGGATATGAAGGTCTTGCCGGATTCGCTTCGCACCTATGATGCACCGAAATGAGGCGTTCGGTCATGACAATGGCAGGCGCGGTGGTTGGCCTTGTTCTGGCCCCGCAGGCGAATGCCCATCGCGGACATGACGCGATGAGCGTCGTGACGCTCGCGCCCGATGGCAAGGTCACGGTCTCGCACCGGTTCGAGGCGCACGATCTGGAACCCGCGCTCGCCGAGATCGCGCCCAACGCGCAGACCAGCTTGGATGATCCCGATGCGATTGCCGAGCTGGAAACCTATCTGCTTGCGCATTTCCACCTGCGGGCGGACGGGGTGGAGGTGCCGCTGTCGGTCTCTTCGGTCGAGATTGGCGTGCGTGATGTGCGTGTGGATTATGCAGGAACCATCAAGCAGCGTCCCAAGGCGGTCGCTGTGCAATCGACCATCCTGCGTGATATCTACCCGAGGCAGGTCAATCAGGTGGCGGTGCGCCGTGGGCAATTCGTGCAGACGCTCCGCTTTTCCGGCGACGAGGTGAAGACCGTCGCACTGCCCTGAACGGTCATGCCCTGATGGCCTGCCGGCCACCAGGGGACATGCCCTCTCGGACAATCAGCCGCCTCAATCGCGACGGGGGGTCCGTCCCTTGGGGTCTTCCCAGCGCAGTGCGGGATCGTTCATGAAATCCTCGAGCGGCGTATGGGTGAGGTGGTTGGTGTAATTGCTGATCACCTTGGTGGCGATGATCGTCACGACCTCGAGCACTTGTGCCTTGCTGAAGCCGGCAGCGAGAAACGCATCGACCGCCGCGTCGCCGGCAAAGCCGCGCTGCTCTGCGACCGTTTCGGCAAAGACGCGCAGCGCCTGCAGGCGGGCATCGGTGATCGGCTGAAGGGTCCGGATCGCCTGGATCACGTCTTCGGGCACACCTGCCTTGCGCGACAGGAAGGTATGGCCCGATGCGCAATATTCGCAGCCATGGAAGACGTTGATTGCCTGATAGACGACCTGCTGTTCGGCGGGGGTCAGCGTGGCTTCGGCGGCGATCAGCCCGAACAGGTCGTCATAGGCCTTCAACGCCACCGGGCTTTCGGCGAGCGTCGCTTGCAGCTTAGGGATGAAGCCCCAGCCTTTCTTGACTGCGGCGAGGCGGTCCTTCGATCCTGCAGGGGCGGTGTCGATGCTGTGGATGGTGAAAGCGGTCATGTCCTGTCTCCGATTGGCCCAGCCCTTAGTGGCTGCGGCCAAACCGGAATTAGGGCATTCCAGAACATTGCAGTAGATATCCGCAGGAGCTAACATCCATTCCTGGAAGGAATGATTGATGGACCGGCTTCAGGCCATGCGCCATTTTGTGACGGTGGCTGATTGCGGCTCGTTTTCCGGCGCAGCACGACAGCTGCGGATCGGGCAGCCCGCGCTGTCCAAGTCCGTCGCGCTGCTCGAGGAGCGGCTGGGCGTCTGCCTCATCATGCGCAGCACGCGAAGCCACAGCCTCACCGAAGCGGGCCAGCGCTTCTATGACGGCGCGCGGCTGGCGCTGGACGAGGCCGATGCAGCCGAGGCTGCGGCGCGCGACGAGGCCGGCTCCTTCAGCGGCAGTCTGCGCATCGCCGCGCCACCGGTCTATGCCAGCCAGGTCGTGATCCCGCTGCTGTCCGATTTTCAGGCGCAGCATCCCGACATTCGGATCGAACTGATCCTCGATGATCGCCGCATCGACCTGGTGGAGGAGGGGGTCGACCTCGCGCTGCGCACCGGGGCGCTCGGCGACAGCAGCCTGCTGGCGCGGCGCATCGACCGTGCTGCACGCATGCTCGTCGCATCGCCCGCCTATCTCGCCGAGATGGGGTCGCCAGGCGATCCGGATGGCCTTTCCGATCACCGCATCATCAGCTTTGCGAGCTTCGATAGCCGCCAGGCCTGGACGTTCGAGCGGGCCGGTACGCGCAAGACCGCCTATCCCGCCGACCCCTTGCTGCGCGTCAACGCGGCCGAGGGGCTGCGCGCTGCAGCTCTAGCCGGATTGGGCATCGCCATGGTGACCAACCGGATGGTCGGTGCCAATCTGGCGCGGGGAGAACTCGTTGCCCTGCTGCCCGACTGGACATTGGGCAACAGCGATATCTGGGTGATCTTTCCCGAAGGTCGGCGGGTACGTCCGCGCGCACGGCTGTTCGCGGAATGGCTGGCCTCGGTGGTACCGGGCCTCGGCTAATCGTCCAGCGCGGTGAAGCGGAAGTCGCGGAATTTTGCTTCGCCGGGGCCTGCCGCATAGAGCCCCGGGCGCAGCATGAGGAAGCCGCCGCGAACATTGTGGTGATAGCCCGAGACTTCCATGCCGCGATCGAATTTCGCCCAGGTCTTGCCGCCATCGCCCGATGTATGGAAGCTGACGATATGCTGTCGGTTGGTTACGCGGATGCGCATGCGGTCGCCGTGCGGATTGACCGGGCGACCCCGCTCGATGCCATATTGATGCGTCACGAAGCGTTCGGCATCGAAGCCCAGGCCCGCATAGAGCTTGTCGTCATAGAACAGCACCAGCCCTGCCGTGCCGCCGGGGGCGAGTTCGATATCGCATTCGAACCGGTAGGAGGTGTCGCCCGCCGTCACCAGCAGTGGCGAACCCGTTGAAGGGGCAAGGCCCTTGCCTTTGAAATACAGCGTGTTGTCGGCCACCCTTGCGCGGGTCGCTTCGTCGGGATCGGGGCGGAAGAACGACCATTTCGTCCCGATCGCGAGGGTGCTGAAATCGTCGGACAGCGCCATGCCGTGCGGCAGGGCCGTCCCGCCGTCTGGCTTGGCAATCGGCGCGGAGAGGTCGCCGCCAGTCATGCGGAACCAGCCATCGGGCGTGAACTCGACCGGATCGAGCAGGCATTGGC
This sequence comes from Blastomonas natatoria, assembly GCF_003201955.1. Lineage (GTDB taxonomy): Bacteria > Pseudomonadota > Alphaproteobacteria > Sphingomonadales > Sphingomonadaceae > Blastomonas > Blastomonas natatoria. Next base: position 84,934 of record NZ_QJJM01000002.1, on the reverse strand, counting down.
GACCAAGCGTCCAATAGCCGTTTTCGAAACCATGATAGAGGCTCCACCAGCTCTTGTCCGGCGCCTGCACCAGGCTGGCATGGCCGCGCGACCACCAGGCTTCGCGGATGTCGGTGGTTCGCACCAGCGGGTTGCCAGGATGCTGCTCCCACGGGCCATGGATCGATCGTGAGCGAGCAGCGATGACCATATGGCCCGTGGGAGGTCCTGCCGTGCCCCCCACGGCGGTGAGCATGTAGAACCATTGGCCGATACGATGGATTTTCGGGCCTTCAGGAGCGAACCCCTCGACATCCCATTCGTCCGGGTATCGCCAGGGGTCGTAGACATGCTCGACCTCGCCGGTCACGCGCATGCCGTCATCGGAAAGCCTCACTCGGTCTCCGCCCGACAGGAACAGCCAGCGCGATCCATCCTCGCCCACGGCATGGCAGGGGTCGATATGCCTGTGCAGGCTGAGCGGCACAGGGTCGGACCAGGGGCCGTCGATATGGTCGGCCCAGATGACGAACGTGTCGTTCTGCGGGCTGGCCTTGACCGGAATGTAGATGAAATAGCGGCCCTTATGCTTTTCCAGGCTGACCGCCCAGACCGATCCGATATTGCGGGTAAGCGCTGGCTTGCGGGGATGCCAGTTCACCAGATCGCGCGAATGCCAGATCAGCAGACCGGGATAGGATTCGAAGCTGGAAAAGGTGAGATAATAGTCGTCACCGTCCTTGAGGATCGCCGGGTCGGGCCGGTCGCCCGAGAGGACCGGGTTGAGGAAGCGGCCATCGCCCAGATCGGCAATGCGCTGGTTGTCCAGGCCCCGGCGCCATTTCGGGGAAGGATCAGGCGCCGGGGAGGGGCTTGCGGGCAGAGATGTTGCAAGCCCCAAGCTGGTGAGCCCCGCCGAGGCGATAGCGGTGCGGCGGGTCAGGAGGGGAAGGCGCCAAGTCACAGGGCCAGCCCCGTCGTCCGCGCCCAGGCACGCCACAATTCGGGCCAGACCTCGACCGGCTTGCCGATCGCCTTGCGCAGCCCGAAGCCATGGCCGCCATGTTCGAACAGATGTGTTTCGACCCGCGCGCCCTTTTCCTTCAGCGCGGCGCGGAGCAGCAATGCGTTATTCACCGGCACAACCGCGTCATCTTCGGCATGGAGGAGGAAGAAAGGCGGGGCATTGGCAGGCACGTTGCGATGCGGCGAGTGCGCAGTTTCGCGCATGGCGGTCGGCGCCTTGCCCAGCAGCAGATCGCGCGAGCCGGGATGGGCATCGGGCGCGGTCATCGAGATGACGGGATAGATCGGCGCGGCGCTGTGCGGCTTTGCGGAAAGGCGGTCGGCAGCATCCACCGCTTCGTAGACTTTTGCATCGAAGCGCGTGGAAAGGTCCGCGCACAGATGTCCTCCCGCAGAAAAGCCCATGGCCGAAACGCGCTCGGGGTCGATCGCAAAATCGCGTGCGCGCGCACGGATGAGGCGCATCGCGCGCTGCGCATCGGCGAGCGGGACATCGGGTCCCGCCGCCCAGCCTTCGCCGGGTAGCCGGTAGAACAGCACGAAGGCGGTGAAGCCGCGCGCTGCCAGCCAGCGGCCCATTTCATAGCCTTCCTTGTCGACCACCACCCAGCGATAGCCACCGCCGGGCGTGATCAGCACCGCTGCGCCATTGGGCTGGTCGGGCCGGAACACCGCCATGCGGGGTCTGGAAATTCCGAATACCGCGCGGTCGGTGACCAGCCGGTCGATCGAGCGTTCCTGCACGGTTTCGACGAGCGGCGCCGCGGGGGCTCCCGGCGCTCCCTTTGGCCAAAGGTCGATGGTCTCGGATGGCTGGGGCAGACCGGGGGGCAGGGCGCCGCCCGGAACCTCAGGTACTGGCGTCTGCGCGCTCGCCAGGCTGGCAAGGCCCAAGGCGAGCGGAGCCGCCATGAGGGACCGGCGGTCGATCGTCATGGCGGCTCCTCCCGTCAAAGGATTGGGCAGCGGCGAACCGCTGCCCGGTTGTGATCAGTATTTGAAGCGCGCGCCCAGGAAGAAGGTGCGGCCGAAATGGTTGTTCTCGTAGTTCCGGTTCGCATCGAAATCGGTGAAGCGATAGCGATAGGTATCGGTCAGGTTGTTGCCTTCCAGCGAGACTTCGACCCATTCGGTCAGCTTGTAGCGGATCGATGCATCGAGGTTGAACTGGCTGCCAAAGCCTTCCAGGACATTGCCGGTGCCGCTCGCGCCTTCGTGCCAGCGGCTGCGATAGGTGCCCATCACGCGCGCCGAGAACTTGCCGTCGTCATAGTAGAAGGTACCGTTGAACGACTGCTTCGACACGTTGGCTAGAGCTGCGCGGCGGGTAACGGGCTGCAGTGCGCCTCCCGGTGCAACTGCAGGGCCCTGCAGTGTAAAGGTGGCACTGCTGTCAATGAACGTCGCGTTGGCCAGAATACCGAAGTTGCCGAAGAATCCATCCGTGAAAGCGCTGAACGGGATTTGGGCAGCAATTTCGACACCCTTCAGCTTTGCACCCTGACCGTTGACCGTGGTGGTCAATGTCCAGATCGGCTGGCTGAGCAGCGCCGGGTTCAGGGCAGCGGGCGAAGATGGGTTGAGCACCGAGACCGGTAGCCCGGTTTGTGCAAAGGTTGCCTCGGTGATCGCTGCCGACTGGGTGAAGCTGCCGACATTCTTGATGAAGCCGGCGACCGACAGTAGGGCCTGCGGAGCGAAATACCATTCGATCGCAAGGTCATAGTTGGTGGCCCGGAATGGCTCCAGGAAGGGGTTGCCGCTGTTGACGCGGAAGTTGAAGCCGTCGGCCGAACCGCCGGGGGTCAGCGAGCCCAGCGTCGGACGAGTGATAACCTCTGCCGCCGCTGCACGGATGATCAGGTTCTGCGTTGGGAAAAATGCGATATTGGCTGCAGGCAGCCAGTCATCATAGCTGCGCTCGATGGTCGCTTCGACCGTTCCCACCAGACCGTAAGAGGACTGTTCGGTTTTGACATATCGGATCCCGGCGTTGAGCGCATATTCGAGGCCAAACAGGTCACCCTTGGCGTCAAACTGCAGATAGCCGCCCTTGGTGGTTTCCTGCACGCCGCGATTATTGCCGGCGTCCAGCGCGAGCGGGCGGCTGTAAAGCCTGGTGAATTCGGCTGCGGTGTCCAGGTTGGGAACGAGCCATGCGTTTGTGTTGCCTGCAGGCTGCCCCGCCTTGCCCAGCTGGAACAGTTCAGAGAGCTGCGGCGTGACCGGGAAGCCGTAGACGGCCGTCGGACCGAACAGGCTGGTGGGCGAGCAGGTGATGGTGCCGAGCACGCGGTCCAGACCGCCATTGCCGCACACTGCGGTATCGCGGGTGAACGCCACGGTATCGAACTCGAACCGGCGCCACATCGCGCCTGCCTTGACTGTGAAGCCGTCGGTGACGTCCCATTCGGTGCGGAACTGGGCGGTCTTGAACTGGTTGACGATTTCCGACGGCCGGTCGCGGATTTCGGCAAGCTGGAACACGCCCGGATCGGTGACGCTGGTGCCGAAGGTCAGCTTCGGGCGCTTCATGTCGGTATAGTCGTAGCTATAGCCCTGCGCGTCACGGTCGTCGAACACGATGGTCGTTTCCACCGGAATGTCTGCGGTCGACTTCGAGATGCCGCCGAGCAGCGTGAACCGGAAGCTGTCCGACAGGTCCTGATCCCAGCTGCCACCGACCTGATAGAATTCGGTGGTGCTTTCGCGCAGGTAGTGCTCGGTGCGGACCCAGGCATCGTTGAACGTGCCGCTGATCATGTTGTTGTTGGAATCGTAAACCGGATTGATGACGTCGATAGAGCGCTCGTTCGAGCGGAACAGCACCTCGCCCCAGCGCTCGCGCCGGTCGCTGTTGAAGCGCGAGAACAGGCCGTCGATCGAGAACTTGGTCATGTCGGTGGGGGCAAACTGGATGGATCCGGTAATACCCAGACGCTCGCGGTCGTGCTTTACCTCGCCATAACGCGGGATGCGCGGGTGGAAGGCGAGGGCAGCCTGGTCGCAGACTGCACTCGGACGATAGACGCCGCCACTGTTGGGGCGAGCCGCCGTGTTGGTCGCGCTCTGCTGGAAGCAGGGGGTGCCGTTGACCGAGTCGAACCGGGCCTGGGCCCAGCGCACGGTGTTGTTGCCGAGCTCGAGCACCTGAGTCTTCTGATAGGCGGCCGAGAGCGACACGCCGAAGGTGCCGGCATCGTTGCGCCAGCTCAGCAGACCCGCAAGACGGGGCCCTGCATATTCGGACAGATCGTTATAGCTGACCACAGCGGAACCGACCGCAGTGAATCCCGCCTTCGCCGCGAGCGGGTTGCCGGTATTGAGATCGACCACCGCACCCAGTGATCCTTCGTCGAGACTGGCTTCGGCGGTCTTGTGCACGACGATCGAGCTGAACAGCTCGGAGGCGAACACGTTGAAGTCGAAGGCGCGATCGCGGTTGGCCGAGGCGCCGTCGGTCGAAGTGGCCACGGTCTCGAGACCGTTGACGCGGACGCGGGTGAACTGGCTCGACAGACCGCGTACGGTAATCGCGCGGCCTTCGCCAGCATCACGGGTGATCGAGATGCCGGGAATGCGCTGCAGCGATTCGGCGAGGTTCTGGTCGGGGAACTTGGCGATGTCTTCCGCGACAATCGCGTCGATCGCGCCGACCGAAGTACGCTTCAGGTTAATCGCGGCTTCAAGCGACTGGCGGAAACCGGTGACGACGATCTCGTCTGCGGCAAGGGCTTCGTCCTCGACCGATGTCGGCTGCTCGGTCTCGGCAACCTGGGCCTGGGCGGTGCCCGCCGCGCCCAGTGCGCATCCGGTCAGCAACGCGACCTTGAAAATGGAAATGCCCGATACACGGTGCGGATGCTGAGTGCGCATGTCTGTCCCCTCCTGATCGCCTTTTTCAGGCAATTGCTACCGGTGTCAAAGGAGAAGATGCACCATGCATCCGATACGCCCTGACACCCTGACTCCCGACTTCCGATGTCTCGCCGGGGCGGACACCGCTGTTCTTCCCGATCATCTGTGGGGAGCGCCAGAGAGGCTGACCACCCAAGGTAACCGGTGTCATTATGTATTGCCCTCTCGGCATCGCTCTGTCAATAACCATGGCAACGGGAGAGAGACCATGCACAAGACCTTGCAGAAAGCCGCCATTATCGGGGCTTTTGCCCTGGCCAGCCTTGGCCATGCCGCCGCCGAGCCGCATCCTGGCGACCCGACCAGAGGCGGTGCAGGCGGGCGAATCATCCGCGTCACCACGCTTGCCAAATCGGGGCCGGGATCGCTGGCAGAAGCGCTGGCCGCCAAGGGGCCGCGCACGGTCGTGTTCGAAGTTGGCGGCGTGATCGATCTGGGGCGCAGCACACTGGAAATCAGCGAGCCCTATCTCACCATTGCAGGGCAGACTGCGCCGTCGCCGGGCATCACGATCATCAAGGGTGGCATCGATCTGCGCACACACGATGTCGTGGTTTCGCATATCCGGGTGATGACCGGCGCGGACGGCCAGGCGCGGATGTCGGGCTGGGAGGCGGATTCGTTTTCCACTGTCGCTGCGCACAATGTTGTGGTCGAACATTGCAGTTTCCTGTGGGGCGTGGACGAGAACATGTCGGCTTCCGGCCCGCGCTTCACCGGAGATACCGTCGAGCAATGGCGTGCGGGCACCAGCCACCATATCGTGTTCCGCGACAATCTGGCGGCCGAGGGCCTGGCCAATTCGAGCCACCCCAAGGGCGAGCACAGCAAGGGCTCGCTGATTCATGATAATGCAACGAATATAATGTTTTACCGCAATGTCTGGGCGCACAATGTGGAGCGGTCGCCGCTGGTCAAGGGCGGGGCGCAGGTGGCGATGGTCAACAACCTGATCTACAATCCCGGCCATCGCGCGGTGCATTACAACCTCATGAACCTCGAGTGGCAGGGGCATGATTATGTCACCGGCGAGATTACCGCGATCGGCAATGTCATGCGCGGAGGCAACGACACCAACGAAGGGCTGCCGTTCCTGATGCTCGGCGGCGATGGCGATCTCGCCTATTTCGGCAAGGACAATCGCGCGGTGGACCGCCACGGCAATCCGCTTCCGCAATTGGGTCGATATGGCGAAACGCGTGCGAAGCTGATCACCGCCAAGGCACCGCTGGCGCGCGTGGACGCCTATGCCGTGCTGCCCTCGGGTGAGGTCGAAACCTCGCTGCTGCAGACCGCCGGCGCACGCCCCTGGGATCGCGCGCCCGACGACATTCGCGTGCTATTCTTCGTGGCCGAAGGTCGCGGCGATATCATCGATGACGAAAGCGAGGTTGGCGGTTATCCCGCGCCGGTGGCGAGCTTCGCGCCGTTCAACGAGGCCGAGTGGAATCTCGAGACGATGACGCCCAAGTCGGGTCGCTATCCGGGACAGAAAGGTGGCGCGCAGGAAGCGCTCTCCACCCGCGATCGGCAGATGCGGACCTCGCAGCCATGAGCGCGCTTCTTGCGCTGATGTTCGCCGCCGCGCCGCCCATGGCAATCGTCGACGAGCTCGATACCGTCAAGCGCGAGCCGCCCCCGCATGGCGCGATCGGCATGAGCACCGCCTGGCGGATCAGCGACCATGTGCCGCAGCCGCGCCGCATGGAATTCCGCCGCCGCACGCTCGATATCGGCGCGGCCATCGGCGAACACCCGATCGCGCATGACGAGGTCTATTATGTGCTCGAAGGCGAGGGCGAGGTGGTGTCCGATGGCCAGCGCGCGGTGCTGAAGCCCGGTATGACCGCCTATCTCTATGACGGCGCGGTGGTCGGCATCTGGCAAAAGGGCGACAAGCCGCTCGCGCTGATCATCGCCTATCCGGTGAAGGATCCGCTCAGCTGCCCGGCTGAATGTACGGCCCCGTCGCCCAAAGCTCCCGCTCGAACCGGCGGGGATCGTTGACCATCGCTGCTGCGCCGTCCCCGATCACCAGCGTCGCGCGGTCGGGCAGGGTGTAGGGCGACCAGCTCTCCAGCCCCGGCCTGCCGGTCCGGGCGAGCCCGGTAAAGGCCTTCATCATCAGATCGCGCGTCGCCTGCGCGCGTTCATCGTTACCGCTATAACTGCCCGGCGCATCCAATGTGCCGAAGACATAGGGAATGTCATCGGTATGCGCCGCGCCGCGCAAGGGATCGATCGGCGAGGGGCGGTCGAGCTGATAGACCCATGTCGCCTTCGCGTCCGCCCTCGCGCGTTCGTCGGCCTCGATCACCTGGCCCGGCCATGACCTGCCCGCCGTGGTGGCAGCATAGAAGAGCCGCTCGGGGGACCAATTGGGAAATTGCGCGCGGTAGCTGGCGACGACCCATTCCGGATCGAGATCGATCTTCACCTCTGCGGCGATGCGGAGCGCGATGTTGGTCCAGTCGAGTCCTTTGAGCTTGGGTCCGCGTGGATCGATGAACGCCCGCGTTTCTTCCGCCGTGTTGCCGAGGATCATCGGGACGGCGAGCGATTGCGGCGCGGCGTCGGGCCAGAAGGGGTGGCGCGGCAGGTTGGTCATGTCGAGCACCGGCCCGAAATACAAGGACCCGCCGATCACAGGATCGGTCGCAGCCAGCGCCTCGACGATGGCCTCGGTCGGCGCAGTGCGCAGGCCCTCGACATCGTCGGGCGCGAGCTTCATCGCCACCATCAGCGCCTGGGTGCGTTTCCAGGCGTTGCCGGGTCCGCTCGCGGTGACCTGCTGCCCGCTCATCGTCGCTGCGCTATGGAACAGGCCGCGTGCCGCCGGCATCGCCATCAATGTCGCGATCTTCGCCCCGCCGCCCGACTGGCCGAAAACCATCACGCGCCTCGGATCGCCGCCGAACTCGGCGATATGGTCTCGCACCCATTGCAGCGCGAGGATGAGGTCGAGCTGGCCCAGATTGCCGCTATCGGCAAAACGCTGGCCAAACGGCTTGAGCCATGCATAGCCAAGCGCATTCAGCCGCTGGTTGACCGTGACAACCACGACATCGCCCTGCGCCGCTAGCCGCTGTCCATGCGTCAGCGGATCGGTGACGGTGCCGTTGCTGTACGCGCCGCCATGGAAATAGACCATGACCGCGCGCCTGGCCCTCGGGTTCGCTTCGGGCGTCCAGATGTTGAGGAACAGGCAGTCTTCCGACTGGGGCAGATCGGGATTGCCGCGCTGCGGGGCGATTGGGCCGGATTGCTGTGCGCGGAGAGCGGGGCCGGTCGAGGGTTCGGGCACGGGCGGAGCGAAGCGTTCGGCGCGGCCATAGCGAATGCCCTTGAAGGCGAGCACCCCGTTCTCACGCATGCCGGTATAGCGCCCGACAACGGGGTCGCCGGATCGGGCGAGGGCAGGGGCTGCAATCACCGCCGCGCCGATGCCTATCAGTGCGCGCCGAGACAGCTCAACGCCGGACATCGCCGCCGCTGGCCGAGAAGGCGGCAAGCTCCGCGGGACCGATCAGGCAGAAATCACCGGGCAGGGAGTGCTTGAGCGCGGCAAGCGCCAGCCCGCATTCAGCCATGGCCTGCGCATCGCCGCCCTGAAGAAACTGATGCAGGACGCCTGCAGCAAAGGCATCGCCGGTGCCGATGCGATCGACGATGCCGGTGACATCAATCTCGGCGGTCTGGTGCTTCGAGGCCCGGCTATCCACTCGAGCGGCAATGCGGTGATGGTCGCTGCTGACGACGTGACGCGCGGTCGAGGCGATAAGCTCGAGATTCGGAAACGCCTCGAACGCGGCTTCTACCGCTTCGCGCCGTCGTTCGGCGCCATCGCCGGAGAACGTCTTGCCAAGCAGTAGCGAAATGTCGCGATGGTTGCCGATGAGCATTGTCGCAGCGCCGACAAGCCGGGTGAGTATGGCGCGCGGATCGCTGTCCCACGCGTCCCACAGGAGCGCGCGGTAATTGCCATCGAAGCAGATCGGTACGCCTGCCTCCTGCGCGGCCGCAACCGCAGCCTCGGCCAGCGCGACGCCGCCCGGGCCCAGCGCAGGCGTGATGCCCGACAGGTGCAGCAGGGCCGCGCCCTGCAGTGCGCCCTTCAGGTCCAGCGCTGCGGGAGAGGCGAGTGCGAAGGCCGAGTCCGCACGGTCATAGGTTATCGAGGAAGGCCGCAGGCCTGCGCCGGGTTCCAGGAAATACAGCCCCATGCGTCCCGGAGCCCGCGTGATGAAGCGCGTAGTCACACCTGCCGCGCCGAGGTCCGCCTTCGCCTTGTCGCCGAGCGGGCTCAACGGCAGCAGCGTCACCATGCGCGTCTCGTGCCCCAGCGACGCGAGCGCGGCGGCGACATTGGCCTCGGCGCCGCCCACGACCATGTCGAGGCTCTGCGCCTGCACCATCATTCGCACGCCTGGGGGCGATAGACGCAGCAGCATCTCGCCGAAACAGACGACGGCCCCGGTGCGATCGGCTCCGCTCACCGCGCGAGCCATCCGCCATCGACGGCGAGCACATGGCCCTGGACATAGTCCGCGGCATTGCTCGCCAGGAACACGGCCGCACCGCCGATATCTGCCGGGTCGCCCCAACGGCCTTCGGGAATGCGCTCCATGATCTGGCGGTTGCGCGTCTCGTCGGCCTGCAGCGCTGCCGTGTTGTTGGTGGCGATATAGCCGGGCGCGATCGCGTTGACGTTCACGCCCTTGGCTGCCCATTCACAGGCGAGCAATTTGGTCAGCCCTGCAACCCCGCTCTTGCTCGCGGTATAGCTCGGCACGCGAATGCCGCCCTGGAAGCTCAGCATCGAGGCGATGTTGACGATCTTGCCGCGCCGCCCGGTCGCCTCGCGCTGCGCGATCATGTGACGGCCTGCCGCCTGGCTGAGGAAGAAGACCGACTTGAGATTGGTGTCAACCACCGCGTCCCAATCCTCCTCAGTAAAGTCGACCGCATCCGCTCGGCGAATGATGCCGGCATTGTTGATCAGGATGTCGAGCCCGCCCAGCGTCTCCAGCACCTGATCGACCACGCCCTGGACCGGAGCGATGGTGCCGAGATCGGCCGATACCAGTTCGCACCGGCGGCCCAGCGCGCGAACCTTGGCGGCGGTATCGTCGGCCGGGGTGCGGCCCACCGCAGCAATGTCTGCCCCTGCCTGGGCAAGCGCCAGCGCAATACCCTGGCCGATGCCGGTATTGGCGCCGGTCACGACAGCCACGCGACCGGAAAGGTCGAAAAGCCCGTTCGTCATGTGATCCTCTCCCCGTATTTCGGGCGGTGTTTTCAGGCGGTCAGTGCCCGCAGATAGGCAGCAATCGCCTCATCCTGGCAATTGGGGTAGAAATATTCGGCGAACTTCTCGCCGGCAACCGCCGCTTTCAGCAGATCCTGATCCACGGTCTTGAGCACGGTCAGCATGTCATGGCAACTGGCGGCCTTGAGCTCCTTGAGGATGCCACGGTTCTTGGCCATGATCGCCGCGCGCTCCTTGGGATATCCCAGGCCGCGCTCGCCATCGAACAGCTTGGCGTAGACATCGCGCAGGTTCAGTTCCGCAGCCCAGCCAAAGCCCTTGGCATAGGGCATCGAGATCGCGTTGCCGTCGTTGATCTGGCCGAACAGAAATGCATCGGTAGGGTCGATGACAAGGCCGCAGAACACGCCAGGCATCGCATTGCACGCCAGCATTGATCCCATGCCGGTCCCACAGCCGGTGACGACGAAATCCGCCGCGCCCGAATTGAGCAGGATGCCGGTAAGCAGGCCGTTCATCACATAGGTGAGTGATGCCGAGTCCTCGGCGGTATACATGCCGTAGTTGAACACCTCATGCCCCAGCGGCACTGCCACATCGGTCAGCGCTTCATGAATGATGCCATTCTTTGCAGCCTGGCTGTTCTCGGTGATCAGGGCGATTTTCATGCGTCTCTCCTGTCCGGGTGAAGGTCATCCAGTGACTCATGCCCGGCTTGGTTCGGGGTTCTGTTGCCGCCTTGGTAACCGGTGTCATTGATTGGTGCAAGCTCTATTGAGGGTCCTGCCAGGCGGCTCAGGCCGGGGCGACCGATGCCCGCTCGATCAGATCGGAAAGGAAATGCGATGGCTGGTCGCGCGCCTCGGCAGGGTCGATCAGCTTGATCGCCGCTGCTTTGGCCATGGCCTGGATGGGCCAGCGCACCGTGGTCAGCGGCGGCCAGATATGCGCTGCGATCGCGGTATCATCGAAGCCGATGATCGACAGATCCTCGGGCACCGACATGCCGATGCTGCGCGCAGCATGGAGTACACCGGCGGCCATTTCGTCGTTGCTGGCAAAGATGGCGCTGGGGCGAGGGGAGGCCGCGAGCAGCTTCTCTCCGGCGGCGATGCCGGATTCGAAGGTGTAGTTGCCCTGCGCCATGATCGCGGAATCCAGTCTTATCCTGGCACGCTCCAGAGCGTCGCGATATCCGAGATCGCGCTCGGCCGCAGAACGGAAGCCTTCGGGGCCAGCAACAAAACCTATGCGCTGATGGCCCTGACCGACCAGATAGGCCACGGCCTTGGCGACGGCCTCCCGGTCGTTGGAGGCGACCATATGTTCGTCATCATCCAGCCGGACCGATCCCATCCGCACATAGGTGACGCCAAGTTCCTCGCACAACTGCGCCAGTGCGTCATTCTCGGAAATCGGGGGAAGCAGCATCACCCCGAACAGTCGCTGCTGCTCCAGAAAGGTGCGGACATCGTCGAGCATGTCAGGTGAGCGCCGATTGACCGGGCGGACCACCAGCGCGAATTCGGTGTCGCGAATGGCCGACAATATCCCTTCCTGCACGCCCAGCACCATCTGCGCATTGGGGTTGTCGTGGATCAGCCCGATCAGGAAGTTCCGCCGGAGCGCAAGCGCGCGCGCCTGAGGATTGGGGACATAGCCAAGCTCGGCGATGACCGCCTCGACCTTCTCCCGGGTGCTCGCGTTGAGCAGGGCAGACCGATTGATGACGCGGCTGACCGTCTTTTTCGATACCCCGGCAAGGCGGGCCACGTCGTTGATCGTCGGCTTGCCCTCTTTCGCTTTGCTCACCTGTTGTTCCGCCCCATCGACTTGCTACACCGGTGTCAGTGTATGCCATCTCCTAAGCGCATCCTTGCACCAAACGCAATCCCGGCAGGATTGACACCGGTTACCATCGCGCTATGGCATAACAGAGCGACCGGCGCAGAGTCGCAAGATCGAGGGGATATCCAGATGCCCGATGCGATGCAGGTGCACGCGTCAGACACGGTGGCGGTGGCGTTGCGCGGCATCGACGCAGGGTCGGGGATTGCAGTCGGCAACAGCGAGGTTACGCTCGTCTGCGACATTCCCGAGGGCCACAAATTTGCGATCCGGCCTCATTCTCTGAACGACCGCGTGGTGAAGTACGGCCTGCCTATTGGCCGGGCCAGTGCTGCCATCGAACCGGGCGAGCATGTCCACAGCCATAATCTGGTTACGGCGCTGGTGGGTGAGCAGGTCTATGCCGCGGGCGGTGCATCGGAGCACGCAGGCTCGATCAACCGGACCGATGCGATGATCTGGCACGGTTATCGTCGCGCCGATGGTCGGGCTGCGACCCGCAACGAGATATGGATATTGCCCACGGTGGGCTGCGTGGCGCTGACTGCGGAGCAGATCGCCCGGCAGGCCGAACAGCGCCATGCTGCATTGATCGCCGCTGGACGGATCGACGGGATCATCGCCTACCCGCACCCCCATGGTTGCTCGCAACTCGGCGATGACCTTGCCGGCACGCGCGCTTTGCTCGCAGGGCTGGCTGCGCATCCCAATGCGGCAGGCGTGCTGCTGCTGGGCCTGGGTTGCGAATCGAACCAGCTCGAGGCGCTGATCGAGGCGATTCCTCCCTCGGCACGGAACAAGGTGCGCAGCCTCTCCTCGCAGTCAGCAGGCGACGAACTCGCCGATACGGCAGCGATCATTGACGCGATGGTGGCCGAGGCAGCGATGGCAGAACGCGAGCCGCTGCCGCTGAGCGCACTGGTCGTCGGGCTCAAATGCGGGGGGTCAGACGGGTTTTCGGGCCTGACCGCCAATCCACTGCTGGGCCGGTTCAGCGAAATGCTGGCAGCGGCGGGGGGAACCCCGATCCTGACTGAAATTCCGGAAATCTTCGGGGCGGAACAGGCTCTGCTCGACCGTGCCTGCGATGCCCAGACCTTCAAGCAAGCCGCAGCGTTGGTGAACCGGTTCAAGCGCTATTATCTCGACCAGGGCCTGCCGGTATCGGAAAACCCTTCGCCCGGGAACATCGCGGGGGGCATCACGACGCTGGAGGAGAAATCCGCAGGTGCGGTGCAAAAGGCGGGAACGGCACCGCTGACCAGCGTCGTGGCCTATGGCGGGCAGGCGATCCGGCCGGGTCTTGCGCTGCTGGAAGCGCCGGGCAACGATGCGGTGTCCTCGACGGCGCTGACCGCAGCAGGCGCGACGCTTGTCCTGTTCACCACCGGGCGCGGCACGCCGCTCGGCTTCCCAGCGCCGACGGTCAAGATCGCGTCCAACCGTGCGCTTGCGACCAGCAAGGCGCACTGGATCGATTTCGACGCTTCGGCTGCACTGGACGGGCCTGTCGAGCAGGTCGATCGCGATTTCCTGGACACACTGCTGGCGATTGCGAGCGGGCAGCGGACCGCAGCAGAGCGCGGGGGCCAGCGCGCGATTGCCATCTGGAAGAACGGCGTGACGCTCTAGCCAGCGCCAGGATGAAAACAGCGCCTCTTGCGAATGACACCGGTTTCCTTTAGGCAGCGCAATTGAGAGAAGGACGATAAGATGGGGACGGATTTGCAGGTCAGTGCACAAGTTGATGCCGTGGCGCAGGCCTTTGTCAGCGCGCGCCGCGAGGCCCGGGCGCTGAGCGTCTATCCGGGTATTGCGCCTGACGCGCTGGCCGCTGCCTATTCCATCCAGGACCGCGCCATCCGGATAGACGGACGCGAGGTCGCCGGCTGGAAGGTGGGGCGGATCAACCCGCCGCTTGACGGCACGCTGGGGGCCAATCGCCTGTCCGGGCCGATCTTTGCCGATAGCGTCGTCGATGCAGCGTCGGGCGAGATTCCCGAGATGCCTGTATTCCAGGGCGGATTCGCCGCGGGCGAGGCGGAAATCCTGCTGCATGTCGCTGCGGGTTTTTCCGGCTCGGTTCCGACCGATGACGATGGCACGCGCGCGATCCTGGACGATGTGCGGCTGGGCGTCGAAATTGCGAGTTCCCCCTATGCGCGGATCAACCTCGACGGTCCGGCGGTAACCGTGTCCGATTTCGGCAACAATGCCGGCATGGTCCGGGGCGCTGAACTGGTGGGATGGCGAGACGTCGATCTGTGCGCGATTGTCGTGCGCAGCGAGATTGACGGTACGGAGGTCGGCAAGGCTACGGCTGCCAACATGCTTGACGGACCTTATGGTGCGGTGCGGTTCCTGCTCGGCAACCTGATCGAGCGTGGGTTCGATGTATCGAACGGCCTGTGGGTTTCGACGGGCGCGATTACCGGCGTCCACGAGATCAGCGTGGGCCAGACATTTCGCGCCGAGTTTGTCGGCCATGGCGATGTGCATTGCCGCGTGATCGCGGCACAGCCGCGCTGAACCGATGGATGGACGCGGGTCGGTAACAGCCGGGCGTGGATTTGGGAGAGCTGAATGATGGGTGATACAGCCGCAACCGCGACCCGGCCCCAGGCGCTTGACGCCGCTGCGGGCAGGGCAGGGCGCTATCGCTGGGTGATTGTCGGGCTGCTCTTTGCAGCGACGGCGATCAACTATATCGACCGGCAGATGATCGGCGTGCTGAAGCCGACGCTGGTTGCGAAGTTCGGCTGGACCGAGAGCGACTTTGCCAACATCGTCTTCTGGTTCCAGGTCGCCTATGCCATCGGCTATATCGGTTTCGGGCGTATTGTCGATGTGATCGGCGCACGGCTGGGATACACGATCGCCATCATCATCTGGACGGCCGGGCACATGGCACACGGGCTGGCGAGCGGGGTCACCAGCTTTGCTGCGGCGCGCTTTGGCCTGGGCATCGGCGAGAGTGGCAATTTTCCCGCCGGGATCAAGGCGGTCACCGACTGGTTTCCGCAGCGCGAGCGCGCCTTTGCCATCGGCCTGTTCAATGCGGGTGCGAATGTCGGGGCAATCATCACGCCGCTGCTGGTCCCTGCGCTCGTGCTATGGTTCGGCTGGCGCGAGGCGTTCTACATTACCGGCATTTTCGGGCTTGTCTGGCTGGTCGCCTGGTGGGCGATCTATCGCCATCCGACCGAGCACAAGAGCGTCTCCCCCGCCGAACTCGCCTGGATTCAGCAGGACCCGGCTGATCCTGTCGAGAAGATAGGCTGGGGCAAGCTGCTTACCGTGCGCGAGACCTGGGCTTATGCGCTAGGGAAGTTCCTGATCGACCCCATCTGGTGGTTCTTCCTGTTCTGGCTGCCGGGCTATCTGTTCGAGCGCTATGACATGGACCTCAAGACCTTCGGTCTGCCGCTGGCCGCGATCTATCTGATCTCCGACGGCGGATCGATCTTCGGCGGCTGGATGTCCTCGCGGCTGATCAAGGCGGGCAGGACGCCCAATTTTGCGCGCAAGGCGACGATGCTCGTCTGCGCGCTCGCCGTGACGCCGATCTGGTTCGCGCAAGGCATCGACAGCGTCTGGGGCGCGGTGCTGATCATCGGACTGGCTACGGCGGCGCACCAGGCCTTCTCTGCAAATCTCTACACGCTGCCGTCGGACGTGTTCCCGCGCGGGGCGGTGGGCTCGGTGGTCGGTATCGGCGGCACGGTCGGCGCGCTGGGCGGCATGGGCATGGCGCTGTTCACCGGCTATATTCTCGATCGCACCGGCAGTTACGAGATCCTGTTCGCCATCTGCGCCAGCGCCTATCTGGCGGCGCTGCTGGTGGTCCACCTGCTCAGCCCCAGGCTGGCTCCGGCCAAGGTCTGATCGGTCAGCAGCTCAGCGCCTTGGTCCAATGGCTGAGGCGCTGGTCGCGCGCCGTGCTGTCCATCTCGGGAGCGAACGTCTGGATCGGCGAGACCATCGCGCGCGCCTCTTCGAGCGAACCGTAATGGCCTGAACCGATCGCGGCGAGGATCGCCGCCCCGCGCGCGGTCGTCTCGACATCGCTGGGGCGTTCGCACGGGATGTTCAGCACATCGGCAATGTCCTGCGCGATCCAGTCATTGGCGCTCATCCCGCCGTCAAGCCGCAGCACCGACCAGGGTGCACCGTCGGCCGCAAAGGCGCGGCCGAGATCGTGGAACACATTGGCGACCGATTCGAGCGAGGCGCGAACGATGTGCGCGCGTGTCGTCGCGAACGAAAGGCCGGTGATCGAACCGCGCGCGTCGGGCAGCCAGTAAGGCGCGCCGAGGCCGGACAGGGCAGGGACCACGACCACGCCGCCGCTATCGGGTACCGATCGCGCCAGCGCCTCGCTCTCCGCCGCATTGCCGAGCAGCCCGATGCTGTCGCGCAGCCATTTGACCAGGCTTCCTGCAACGAACACCGATCCCTCGAGCGCGAAGCTGCGCGTGCCGTTAACCTCGCACAGCACCGTGCCGAGCAGCCGGTGTTCCGACTTCGGCGGGGTCTGGCCCATATTGGCGAGGATGAACGCTCCGGTGCCCAGCGTCGCCTTGGTCTGACCGACACCGAAACAGCCCTGGCCGATGGTTGCGGACTGCTGGTCGCCCGCCAGACCGGTAATGGGGATGGCGGCTCCGAACAGTTCGGGCTTGGTTGTTCCGAACGTCCCGGTGCTGGCCACGATTTCTGGCAGCGCCGCGCGCGGGACGCCGAACAGGTCGCAAAGGGCATCGTCCCAAGTCTGGCCTGTCAGCGCCAGCAGGCTGGTGCGGCTGGCGTTCGACACGTCGGAAATGTGCAATCCGCCGGTAAGGTTCCACACCAGCCAGCTTTCGATCGTCCCGAAGGCGAGCCTGTCGCCCAGCGCAGCCGCACCTTCCACGTTGCGCAGCATCCATGCCATCTTGGTCGCGGAGAAATAGGGGTCGAGCAGCAGGCCGGTCTTCTCTTGCACCTGCGCTTCATGCCCATCGGCGCGCAATTGCTGGCATTGTTCGTCGGTGCGCCGGTCCTGCCAGACGATGGCCTTGCCGAGCGGCTGGCCGGTCGCCTTGTCCCAGGCCACCACGGTTTCGCGCTGGTTAGTGACGCCGATCGCTGCGATCCGATCGGCACCGCCCGCGCGTTCGATTGCCGCACGCGCGCATTCGAGCGTGCGGTCCCAGATCTCGCCTGCATCATGTTCGACCCAGCCGGGCTGGGGGTAATATTGCGTGATGTCGCGCTGCTCGGTCGCGATCCACTCGCCCGCCAGCGTGTAGAGCATCGCGCGGGTCGATGTGGTGCCTTCGTCGAGCACCAGGATCAGCTTGTCAGCCATGCGCAGCCTCCGTGGCTGCATTCTCGCCGAGCAGATCGCCAATGTCTGCGATTTCCAGCCCGAAGCGTTCGACCAGATCGGCAATGTCGCCGGGCCGCGCCATCTCGCCATCGTCGCGCATGATCGAGCAGATCACCGCCGCGTCGCCGCAGCCTGCGCGGCGCGTCAGTTCGATCGCGGCTTCGGCAGCGGCGGGGCGCTCCTGCACGCCGCCGGGCGCGCAGATCAGCGGGAAGATATGGCCAGGCGAGACGATGTCATCCGCGGTCGCCTCGGGCGCGACAGCAACCTTCACGGTCTGCGCGCGATCAGCGGCGGAAATGCCGGTGGTGACGCCCTCGGCGGCCTCGATCGAGCGGCCCAGCGGACGACCGGATTGGCGATCCTTGCCAGGATTCATCAAGCCGATGCCCAGCCGCATCGCGCGGTCCTGCTGCATCGCGAGGCAGATGAGCCCGCGCCCGTGCGTCGCCATGAAGTTGATCGCCTCGGGCGTCGCATGCTGCGCAGCAATGGCGAAGTCCATGTCTCCCCGGCGGAACCGATCGCCGGTGATGATGATGACCTTGCCCTGTTTGAGGGCCTCCACCGCGCCCGCGATGCTCATGCGGCGGGCCTCGCCATCGCGCTGAGGCTGGTCGCGCCCTGCACGACCTGCTGACCGACCATCTCGAGCTGCATCCGCGCGCGGTCGTCGAGGCACTCGCCGTCGGGCGAGTAGAGGCCCGGATAGGTGCGGATCGTCGCCCCCATCGGGGTTGGCCAGCCGCGCAGCGCGTGGACGATGCTGCGCAGCGTCTGCATCGTGCTCATCGTCGCCTGGTCGCCATAAGCCGTGGCGATCAGCCCGACCGCGCGGCCATCGAGATATGGGCGCGCGTCCTTCGACAGGTCTTCGAGATAATCGAGCGCGTTCTTCACGAGCCCCGAGATCGTGCCATGATAGCCAGGTGCGGCGAGCAGCACGCCATCGGCGGCGCGCACCGCCTCGACCATCTCGCGCCCTTCGGCGCCTGCATGCGCGCTCGATCGGTAATGCGGCAGCGCGGCGAGATACGCCCCGTCGAACAGCTGCACTTCTGCTCCATGCGTCGCAGCACTCGCCATCGCGGTGCGCAGTGCGAGCTCGGTGGTGCTGCCGATCGAGACGGTGCCGCCGATGGCGACGATACGGGGTGTCATGCTACGGGTTCCTTCTGGAAATAGCGTTCGAGCGCGGCTTGTTGCTCGGATGAAAGATGCAGGCCGAGCTTGGTGCGACGCCAGAGAATGTCCTCGGCAGTCATCGCCCATTCGTTGGCCATCAGGTGGCGCACTTCTGCTTCGGTCAGGCCATGGCCGAAATGCTCTCCGCAATCGGCAAGGGTCTTGGCCTCACCCAGGAAGCGCGCAGCGATGGTACCATAGCTGCGGACCAACCGCTCGGCCCAGCCTTGTTCCAGAAAGGGATAGCGCTTGCGCAAATCTGCAATCTGCAACGGAGCCTCGTCCACATGGAAGTCTCCGCCGGGCAGGGGGCTGGCATGCGTCCAATGGTCGCCGCGTAGTGCGGGAATGCGGCTGGCGAGCTTGTCGACGGCTTCCTGGCTCAGGGTGCGGAAGGTGGTGATCTTGCCGCCAAACACCGAGAGCATCGGTGCGCCTTCGTTCTCTGCCGTCAGGTCGAAGCGATAACCGCGCGTTGCCGCCTCGGGCTTGCCCGACCCGTCGTCGACCAGCGGTCGCACGCCCGAATAGGTCCACACGACATCAGCGGGCGTCACCGGCTTCGCAAAGAAGCGGCTCGCGCCTTCGCACAGATAGGCGATTTCCTCCTCGCTCGCGACGATCGGCTCGCCCGCCTGCTGGTCGCGGTCGGTGGTGCCGATCAGCGTGAAATCCTGCTCGTAGGGGATAGCAAAGAAGATGCGGCCATCGGGGAGCTGGAAGAAATACGGAAACGGATGGTCGAACAGCTTGCGCACGACTATGTGCGATCCGCGCACCAGCCTGATCGACTGTTTCGGCTGCTCGCCGGACCGGCCCAGAACGCTCAGCACGGAGGGACCGGCGGCGTTGATGATCGAACGCGCAGCGAAAACCCCCTTCGGTGTGTCGATCCGCCAGTGATCGTACACCCGCTCCAGCTTCGTCATCGGGCAGCGCGTGTGCACTTCAGCGCCCCTGTCGGCGGCATCGCGTGCGTTCAGTACTACCAGCCGCGCATCGTCCACCCAGCCGTCCGAGTACACGAAGCCGTGCCGGAACTCTGGCTTCAGCGGCTTGCCTGCCGGGTGCCGGTCGAGCCGGATCGTTTCGGTCGCGAGCAGCAGCTTGCGCATGCCGATATGGTCGTAGAGGAACAGCCCGAGCCGCAGCATCCAGCGCGGGCGAAGGCCCTTCACCCAAGGCAGTACGAACCGCATCGGCCAGATGATGTGCGGCGCGATCGCCCACAAGATCTCGCGCTCGCCCAGCGCCTCGCGGACCAGACCGAACTCGTAATGCTCCAGATAGCGCAAGCCCCCGTGGATCAGCTTGCTGGAATTGGATGAGGTGCCGCTGGCCAGATCCTGCGCCTCGAGCAGCAGCACCCGCGCGCCGCGCCCGGCAGCGTCGCGGGCAATACCGGTGCCGTTGACGCCGCCACCGATCACGGCGACGTCGAACATGCTGGCGTCAGGATGCGGCAACTGTTCCATCAGATCTCGAGCGGCCCGTGCTGGATGTGCGGCAGAACGTATCGCGCGAACATATCGGCTTCCTGCACATGCGGATAGCCCGAGAGGATGAACGCCTCGATGCCTTCGGCCTGATAGGCGCGCAGCTTGGCGAGCACCTGATCGGGCGTGCCGACGATCGCCGCACCGCAGCCCGAGCGGGCCCGGCCGATGCCGGTCCAAAGGTTCTCCTCCACAAAGCCGTCGCCATCCGCCGCGCCGCGCAGTTCCTGCTGGCGCTGGACGCCATAATTCTTGGCATCGAGCGACTTTTCGCGGATGGCCTTGCCCGCCTCGTCGTCGAGCTTGCTGAGCAGACGGTCGGCATAGGCGCGCGCCTCGTCCTCGGTCTCGCGGACGATGACGTGGACGCGGTAGCCAAACTTGAGCGTGCGCCCGTATTTGGCGGCACGCGCCTTCAGGTCGGCGATGTTGTCGCGGACCTTGTCCATCGTGTCGGGCCACATCAGGTACACGTCGCACGCCTCGGCGGCGCATTCGCGCGCTTCATGGCTGAGCCCGCCGAAATAGAAGGCGGGGCATTGGCCCGACAGCGTGGTGATCCGCGGCGGATCGAGCTTCAGGTTGAAAAAGTCGCCCTGGAAGTCCAGCGCCTCGCCGTTGAGCAGCGTGCGCACGATCTTCATGATCTCGGTCGCGCGGGCATAGCGGGGGCCGGATTCGATCTTCTCGCCCGGCATGTCGGACGAGATGATGTTGACGTTCAACCGCCCGCCGGTGCCTGCGGCATTGGGGCCGAGGATGCGGTCCAGGGTCGCGATGCGGCGGGCGAGCTGCGGCGGCCAGTCCTCACCCATGCGCGTCGCCCAGAGCAGCTTGATGCGGCGGACCTGGGTGGCGACGGCCGCGGCAAAGGCGGTGGTGTCAAGCCCGAGCGAATAGCCCGACGGCAGCAGGATATTGTCGAACCCGCCTTCTTCGGCGCGCAGAACGATATTGCGGCAATGCTCCCAGCTCGATTGCAGATAAGGGTCGGGGACGCCCAGGAACTCATAGTCATCGTCGCACAGCGCCGAGAACCAGGCGATTTCGCATTGCTGATCGGGGGCTTGGGTCATGTTTCGGTTCCTTCGGTCTGGCGCGGGGCCTTCGACAAGCTCAGGCTGAGCGGATGGAGGTTGATTGGCCGCTCCAACGCCGCTCATGCTGAGCTTGTCGAAGCATGGTGCGCAACATCAGGGCAGCTGCTCGCCGCGTGCAGCGACCAGCACGGCATACCAGTCCTGCCGGGTCCAGCGGACCTTGAGCGCCTGCGCACCCTCGGCGATGCGTTCGGCCTGTTGCGATCCGATGATCGGGATAATCCCCGCCGGGTGCGCCATCAGCCAGCTATAGGCCGCGACGCTGCGCGAGACGCCTTGCGCCTCGGCCACCGCGTCGAGCGCCGCCGCCACCAACCGGTCGCGCGCGGTCTCCGCCGCTGCCAGGCGTCCGCCGCCCAGCGGTGACCAGGCCATGGGCGTCAGGCCCATCATCATCGCCTGATCGAGCTCGCCATTTTCGAAGCAGGTGATCCGCAGCGGGCTGATCTCGGGCTGGGTGGTGACCAGCTTGTGGCTGAGAAAATGATCGAGCGCTGCAATCTGGTGCACGGTGAAATTCGACACGCCGATGCTGCGGATCTTGCCTGCGCTGACCGCATCGTCGAGCACGCGCGCGACTTCCTGCGGATGCGCCAGGATGTCGGGGCGGTGAATCTGCCACAGATCGACCATATCGATCTTCAGGCGGCGCAGCGAATTGTCGATCGCGGTGCGCAGATAATCGGCGCTCTGGTCATAGGGCAGGGGAGGCAGGATGCCACCCTTGGTCGCCAGCACCATGCGGCTGCGCAGCGCCGGATCGGCGGCGAGCACCTCGCCGAGCAGCGCCTCGGCATCGCCAAAGCCGCCCTGGCCGTCAAAGCCGTAAATATCCGCAGTATCGAGGAAATTGATTCCGGCATCGAGCGCGGCATGGACGAGGCGCGTCGCTTCGGCTGCACTCCGGCCATTCTCGGCAAGGCGCCACATGCCCCAGGCGATGGGGGAAACCATGATGTCGCTTCCGCCAAGGGCACGAAAGGCGGGAGGCAAGGGCAGTTCGCTCATGAAAAGGTCCTGTTTGGGGGCGCTACCGAGGCGCGTTCGACAAGTTGATGCGGAAGGCGGCGATGGGTGATGTCGCCGCCAGCGATGAGGATTTCGGTCGCGGTGCGCGCGAGTTCCGCCATCGGCTGGTGGATGGTGGTAAGCGGCGGCCAGACGGTGCGCGCGAGCGTGGTGTCGTCGAACCCCGCCACCGAAAGCTCGGCAGGAACGTCCATGCCGCGATCGTGCGCGACTGCAAGCACGCCAGCTGCCATATCGTCGTTCGAGGCGAAGATGGCGCTCGGTCGCTGCGGCAGATCGAGCAGCGCGCGTCCGCCGCGCACGCCCGAATCGAAATCGAACTCGCCATCGCAGACCAGCACCGGATCATAAGGCAGGCCCGCGCGATCGAGCGCGCGGCGATAGCCGAACAGCCGGTCGTCCGACGCCATGTGGTTGGGATGCCCCTTGATGAAGCCGATACGGCGATGGCCCGCATTGATCAGATGCGTGGTCATGTCGTCGGCGGCCTGGGCATCGTCCATGAACACGGAACTCGTCAGCGCATGGTTGGTGCCTGGCGAGATGCGGACGAACGGCACGTCTAGCGCTTCGAGCGCACGCAGCACCGGATCGCAATCGGTGACCGGCGAGGAGAGGATGATGCCATCGACATGCGTTTCGGTGACGAGCCCGCGGACCTGTTCGCCCACCTGCTGGTCCGCGACATCGACCGGCTGCGCAAGCAGGCGGATGCGGTTGGCGCGGCAGAAATCCCAGCATCCGGTCTGGATCTGGAACATGTAATAGGGGCTGTGATTGTCGTAGATCAGCGCGATCTGGTTCGACTTGCCGCCCGACAGGATGCGCGCGGCGACGCTGGGGCGGAAATCGAGCGCGCGCATCGCGTCCTCCACCCGGTCGCGCGTTGCCTGGCTGACATAGGGGTGGCCGTTCAGCACCCGGCTGACCGTCTTGACCGCCACGCCCGCCTTGGCCGCGACATCGCGGATGTTCGCCCGTTCGCTCATCGCTCCAGCACCTCGTTCAGGCCCTCGAACAGCGCGGCATGGACGCTGTCAGGGCGATAGAAGACCGGTGGCTGGCCGATCGGGGCAGGGATGTCGTGGGTGCCGGGCGCATAATCGTTGCCGGTCCAGACATGCCGCCAGACACCCGCTCCGGGCAGAATGACCCGGCGCCGAGATACACCCTTTTCGACGACCGGGGCCACCAGCATATCTGCACCGTAGAGAAACTGATCCTGCACCGTAAAGAGGGCAGGATCATGGGGGTGGTGCAGGAACAGCGGGCGCTGCACCGGCAGCCCATGGTCCCGCGCCTCGTTGCACAGATGACGCACATAAGGCGCAAGATGGAGGTGCACCCGGCTCCAGCGCGCGAAACAGGCGAGCAGGTCGGGTTTCGAATCATATTGCAGATTGTCGTCGGGCCGGTTGCCCTCATGACTGCGCATGACGGGAGCAAACGCAGCCAACTCGCACCAGCGCTGCATCAACTCTTCGGTGCGGATGTTTCCATGCAGCGAGGTATAACCGCCGCAGTCCGAATGGCTGTAGGCGTTACCGACCAGGCCTGCAGACAGTGCGCCGGTAATCACCGTGCCGATGCCGTCGTGCCGGGTGAAATCGACCGACTGGTCGCCCGCCCAGAGCAGCGGGCAATGCGCCTGAACGCCCGAAAAGCCCGCCCGCATGAAGAACACGGCATCGCCGGTTCGGCCGCGGCTTTCGACTGCACGTGCGTTGACTTCAGCCCAGAGCACTGGCCAGCGATTGTGCGCCTCCATGGGATCGGAGCCGTCGGCCAGGCGCAGGTCGGTGGGCAGATATTCGCCGAAATCGGCCATCCAGCCGTCGATGCCGATATCGAGCATCTCGCGCCCCAGCACGCGCTCGGCGAACCAGGCGCGGGATTGCTCGCGGGTGAAGTCGACCACCCCGCAATCGAACTTGCCGAAATCGACCAGATGGACGTCGTCGCTGTCGGTGCGAAGACAAAAGTGGCCGCCGCCTGCCGCTTCGGCGAAAAGCTCGCCATCTGCGGCAATATAGGGATTGGCATAGGCCATGAACCTGATGCCGCGCTGATGCAGGTCTGCAATGCGCGTCTTCAGGTCCGGATAGCGCCGGGCACTGCGCTCTCCGTTATGCCAATCCCAGAACAGGCGACGGCCAAAGCTGGTTTCGCGGATTCCCGCCCAGTCCTCGCACCACAAGGCAGAGATGGCGGCACCCGCTTCGATAAAACGTTCGAGCCGGTCAAAGCTCGATGCGCCGGATTTGAGCCCCACGATCGCGCCGCCGATCGCCCAGTCGGGCAGTTGAGGCTGGCGACCGAAGCGCTTCGACAGCACCGAGACGAG
Organism: Blastomonas natatoria; assembly: GCF_003201955.1. GTDB lineage: Bacteria > Pseudomonadota > Alphaproteobacteria > Sphingomonadales > Sphingomonadaceae > Blastomonas > Blastomonas natatoria. The sequence continues at coordinate 60,369 of NZ_QJJM01000002.1, read as the reverse complement.
TTCGAGCGGACCATCAGCGGCAAACAGCTCGAAGGCGACCATGTTGCTCCACACGTCCACTGCGTGGCAGCCGGGATCGGTGAAATCGAGCACGCTGTAGCAACTGGCGTCGAGATGCACCGCCAGCCAGCGCGAGGTGAGAAAGGTCGGCTGCGGGTAGTTGGTGTTCCAGTAGTCGCCGCCCGCCATGCCCTCGGCATCCATGATGCGGGTGAGTTCGGTTGACTTGTCGCGTCCGACGCCAGGTTCGCTCGTCCAGATCGGGAAGGCGCGGCCATTCAGCGCGAGATAGCTCATCTGTTCGCCGCCACCCCAGACGCATTCGCTTGGCTCAGCATGGAATCGGACGCGGAGGCGGTCGTAACCCGGCAACAGCGCGTTGATCGTCAACCGGTTGAGATTGGTCGAAATCGTGGCGACTGGCGCGTCGTCGTGCAGCAATTCGATGCCACCGTCCGCCTGACGCCAGGCGGTCGGAACTAACTTGTCGGCTGGCGAGTCGGAAATGCGGAAATTGCCGCGAAACATCGTGATCTCGGGATTGCCTCGCGCCATGACCACCGCAGGACAGGTCGTGCGATGCGACAGCACGATCCGGTCTCCAAAAAGGAGATCGAAACCGTCGATCTGGGCATTCACCCGCAGTTTCAAGGCGCTTTTCCTCATCCTGAGCCGCACTGTGGCGGAATGGCCGCAGCCATTGTCCGTTTTTCTGACACCGCTTGACATATCGGGGCAGTCATAGCAGATCAAGCGTCAATCGCGGCGACCATATCAAGGGGCGGCAAGCCCCCGCTACGACCGCATTTCAGCAGGGAGGGGTTATCATGAAGCTCATCAACATGTTTTCCATTCGTGCCGTCGCCTTGTCCGCGACCGCGCTTTCGCTCGCCTTTGCAATGCCTGCCCAGGCGCAGGAATCGGCGGATGAGGATCAGGGCGGTATCGGCGAAATCGTCGTCACCGCGCAGAAGGTTGCCGAGAACGTCCAGGATGTTCCGATTGCCATCACCGCGATCACATCCGAACGCCTCGAAACTACCGGTGTTACCAGCCTTGAAGGCCTGACCCAGCTTGTCCCCTCGGTGTCGTTCCGCAAGGGCACGACCAGCGCCAACAGCGCTATCGTGATGCGCGGCGTCGGCACCATCACCTTCTCGATCGCAGCAGAGCCCAGCGTTTCGACCGTGGTCGACGGCGTGGTGCTCAGCCGTTCGGGGCAGGCGTTCATGGACCTGGTCGACGCCGATCGCCTCGAAGTTCTGCGCGGCCCGCAGGGCACCTTGTTCGGCAAGAACGCATCCGCCGGTCTCGTCAACATCGTATCCAAGGGCGGCACCGACACGCTTCAGGCCGAAGCTCGGCTCGAAGCGTTCGACGATGACGAATATCGCCTGCGCGGCGCGATTTCCGGCCCGCTCGCCGAGAACCTGACTGGCCGCATCACCGGCTTCTATGGCAGCTATGACGGCAACATCACCAACATCAACGGTGGCCGCCGCAACCGCATCAACGGCTACGAGCATTACGGCGCGCGCGGCATTCTCGATTATGACAATGGCGGCACGCGCTTCCGCTTCATCGCCGATTATTTCGAGGCCGATGACGATTGCTGCGCCGATGTGACCGGCGTCAGCCGTGGTGCGGTGCTCGATGCCGAGCTCGGCCTGCCCGGCGGCGTGGCGCGCGGCGTCAACCAGCGCTTCGTCAACCACAACCTCGTCACCCGCACGCTCGACAAGCAGTGGAGCCTGACCGCTTCGGCCGATTTCGACGTGTTCACCAGCCATGTGCTGAGCGTCATCGCGGGCTATCGCAACTGGGAAAATACCGAAATTCGCGAAGGCGACTTCCTGCCGCGCGCGCTCGTCGGCACGGGCGAACTCCACGACAATGGCCAGGTCCGCACCGAGCAGCTCTCGCTCGAGCTGCGTCTCGCGTCGGACCAGAGCAAGCCGTTCTTCTACCAGATCGGCGGTTTCATCTGGGGCTCGGACAACGAGCAGGACTTCACCCGCCGCAATATCACCTGCACCACCTCGACCCTGCCGGTCGATCCGATCACCGGCGGCCGCCCGTGCAATGTGAATGATCGCACCAACACGCTGTTCCCGACTGCGACTTCGTTCAGCGCTGTGGAATCGCGTAACTATGCGATCTTCGGCCAGGCAACCTACCGCCTGAGCGACATGTTCGCGCTGACCGGCGGCCTGCGCTACACCTGGGATGACCTGAGCTTCGTCCACACCCGTGCGCCGGGCGTGAACGCGACCACCGGTCTGCCTGCGACCGGTCCCGGCGTCTCGGGCGCGCCTGCGGGCGGCACCATCGCTTCGGGCGGCAACGGTACCAACACTTCGCGCGGCGACAGCTCCAACGGCAACCTTTCGGGCCGTGCGGTGCTGCAGTTCACGCCGAGCGAGGACGTGATGCTCTATGGCAGCTACACCCGCGGCTACAAGGGCCCGGCGTTCAACGTGTTCTTCAACCACACCGCACCGACCAACGCGATCCCGATCGACGAGGAAACCTCGGACGCGTTCGAGATCGGCCTCAAGTCGCAGTTCCTCGACAACCGCGTGCAGTTCAACCTGTCCGCCTTCACCGTCACCTATGACGGCTTCCAGGCGAACAACTTCGTGCTGCTCAACGGCGCGGTCGTCTCGAACCTGACCAACGCCGGTTCGGTGAAGAGCGAAGGCTTCGAGGTCGATCTGCTCGCGGTGCCGGTCGATGGCTGGACGCTGCGTGCGAGCGGCGCCTATGCCGACGCCACCGTCAAGCGGTTCAACCCGAACCCCGCGACCAACGCGCCCGATGCGCGCAACGGCACCCAACTGCCCTTGGCGCCCAAGTTCACCTGGACCATCGGCACCAGCTACGAGCGCGATCTGGGCGGCTTCAAGATGTATCTGGACACCGATTTCCGCCATGTCAGCCGGCAGTTCTCCGACCTTGGCGAACAGGGCCCGATCGCGGCCTATGGCATCTGGAACGGCTCGATCGGCTTCTCGGACCCCGAGGACAACTACCGCGTGAGCTTCCTCGCGCGCAACATCACCGACAATGCCTATGCGCTGCTCAATGTCAGCGCCGGCCAGCGCCTGCAGATCCCGCGCGACGCGGACCGCTATTTCGGCATCAGCCTGCGCGCACGCCTGCGCTGAGTCAGGCTTGAGCGACCCAAATGGGGCCCCGGACGACATGTCCGGGGCCTTTTTTGTTGCGGGTTCCGCATCGTGCGGTGGAGGGCAGGGGACTTGCGCCGCTGCAGTGCTAATATTACCCGGATAGTATTGACCGGGATATTTTACCCGGATATAAACCTCGCCAACGCAAATCGAGGTAGCAAAGCCATGACCAACGTAACTGCATTTCAGCACGGGCGGCAGATTGCCTCTGGTCCGCGCGACGAGGTCGCCAGGGTTCTGGCTGAGGTTCTGGAAGCCCAGGATGGCACGATCCTCGTTTTTGATGACTGCACGGGTCGTGTCACCGACCTTGATTACAGAAATGTCGCCCCGCGAGCGGCAGGCAGGCCGAAACTTGGTGTGCAAGCCCGCGAGGTCACTCTTCTTCCCAAGCATTGGGACTGGTTGGCAAACCAGTCCGGGGGTGCATCCGCTACGCTTCGCAGGCTGATTGACCAGGAGCGTGCGAAGGGCCGTACGGACCGCGAATGCCGGGACGCGGCCTATCGCTTCATGCAGGCAGCATGCGGTGACATGCCAAATTACGAGGAAGCGCTGCGGGCGCTCTACTCGGCGCGAACCGATGAATTCCAGACTCTGACCAGCGCGTGGCCTGGAGATATGGTGCGTTTCATGGACAGGCTTCTTGGCGAGCAAGTGCTTGTTGCATGACGGGGGCGTTATTGCCCCTAAACGGATCAAGCCAAGTTCGCGGCATTGTCCGGATGGCTGGATGATGAGATGCTGCTACCGTGGAGCGAATCGTTGAACGTGCATCGCGAGTGGCAGTCCATATCGACCGCCTGAAACCCTTCATCACGGTGATGGGGTGGATCGGCTTTGCATTGGTCACAGCCGATTATGCCGGGTTCATCGATCTTCCGGTCCTCGTCTATATCCCGCTGTGGATCGCGATCGTGGCGAGCATCTGCCGCTGGGCGCTCTGGGAGGGCTTGATCAAGCCTAAGGTCGCGGCATCGCTCGACAGGCCGGGGGCCCCGGCCAAGCCGCTGCCCCCTGGCGATGACGAGCACTGACCCCTCTGGCCTTATTCCGCTGCCAGTTTCAGCCGCGGGATCATCAGCTGGATGAACGCCAGCGCGACCAGATAGGCGCTGCCGCAGATCGCGAACAGCGGCACATATCCCATGCCGCTACCCAGCGAATAGCCCGCGAACTCGATGATCGCGGTGCCCGACAGATTGCCCGCGACCGCGCCCAGCGCGATCACGCTGGCGACCCGGGTGGCGGGGATGATGTCGGCGGTCATGCCGAAGACATTGGTCGAAAAGCCCTGATGCGCGAACAGCCCCAGGCCGATCAGCACCGCCGCGATCCACGGATCGCCGGTCTGGAGCGAGAGTGGCATCGCGAGCACGACCAAAGCATAGAACAGCATCGAGGTCTTGCGCGCGCCGTTGACGGTCATGCCCCGGCTGAGCAGGATCGGGTAAAGGCCGCCCGAGGTGATCGCGCCCAAGGCGGCGAGGGTGAAGATGATCGCGATCGGCCAGCCGAGCTCGCCCTGCGAAAGGCCGAACTGGCGGTTGAAGAAATCGGGCATCCAGAACAGCACGAACCACCAGACCGCATCGATGCAGAATTTCGCGCCGATCACGGTCCAGGTCTTGCGGTCGGAAAGCAGCGTGCCCCAGGGGACGCGCGCGCGCTCGGGAATATCGCCCAGCGGCTTGAGGCCCCGGGTGCCCCACCACCAGCCTGCAAGCCAGACAAAGCCCAACGCGCCGGTAACCCAGAACGCCGCCTTCCACCCGAAGGCGAGCGCGAAGGGCGGGATCAGCAGGGGCGTCAGGATCGCGCCGATATTGGGCGCGGTGTTGATCAACCCGATGGCGATGCTGCGCTGCTTCACCGGCAGGTACATGGCCGCCGCCTTGAGCCCAGCAGGCGTGCTCACCGATTCGCCTGCAGCCAGGATGACGCGTGCGGCGACGAACTGCTGTACCGTCTGCGCCAGCGCATGCGCCATGCCGGCTGCGCTCCAGACGGTCACCGCGATGGCATAGGCGACGCGCACGCCGAGGCGATCGACGAACCAGCCGACGAACAGCAGCGTGCCCGCTGCCGCAATCTGGAACGAGGAGCCAAGATGCGCATAATCCGCATCCGACCAGCCGAATTCGCCCTCGAGCGTGGGCTTTAGGAGCGCCAGAACCTGACGGTCGACATAGTTGAGCGCGTTGCCGAGAAACAGCAGGGCGACCAGCGCAATTGCTGCGCCGCGTGCCATGCCCTGATGTCGTGCCTCGTTCATCCTGCAGTCCTCCCGGCCGATGCACCTGTCCCCGGCGCTTCTTGCTTGCACGATAACCGCTCGCGCGCGTAAGAAAAGCCTTATATGACACCGAAGGACATATTGCGTAGTCCTGGGGAGGGGGAATGCAGGTGAAGCGTCAGGAGATTGACTGGGATTCGCTCCCCGCAGCCGGTGACCTCTTCGGCGAAATGTACCTGGCAGAAGCTGCGCCCGCGCCTGAGCCTCAGGGCGCCAAACCGCGCGACACGATCTTTCAGGGCCTCGCCGTCTGCGCGATCGCTGCCGGTGCGGCCGCCTGGTTGTCCGAGCATTACAATTTCCCGATCATCCTGCTGGGTCTGCTGATCGGGCTGTCGCTGAGCTTCATCGCGCGCGATCCGCGCAGCCACAAGGGGCTCGATTTCGCCTCGCGCACCTGTTTGCGCTTCGGCGTGGTGCTGCTGGGCCTGCAGGTGACGTTCGAGCAGATCGGTTCGCTTGGCGTCGAGCCTTTTGCCGCGCTGGCGGCGATCATGACGGTGACCTTTCTCGCCGGAATTCTGGGTGCGCGGCTGGTCGGGCAGTCACGCTATACGGGTATTCTCGCAGGCGGGGCGACGGCGATCTGCGGTGCGAGCGCGGCGATGGCGCTATATGGCATTATCGGGCGGGAGCGGCTGAACCAGTCGCAATTCGCGATCACTTTGGTCGTGGTGTCGCTGGCGAGCGCGCTTGCCATGTCGCTCTATCCGATCCTCGCCGAATACCTGGAGCTGAGCGACCAGCAGGCGGGGTTCCTGATCGGTGCGTCGATCCATGACGTCGCGCAGGCGATCGGAGGCGGCTATGCCTTTTCGGAAAGCGCGGGCAGCTATGCTGCGATCGTCAAGCTGTCGCGTGTGGCGATGCTGGCGCCGGTGGTCATCATCACCGGGCTGGTCATCGGCAATGCCGATCAGGCCGAAGGCAGCCCGTTGTGGAAGCGGCTGGCCTTGCCCTGGTTCATCGTCGCCTTTTTCGCCGTCGTTCTGGTCAACTCGCTCGTTTCCATGCCCGATCCCGTGCGCGATTCGGCGCTCAGCCTGTCCAAGGGCCTGCTGCTGATTGCCGTGATCGCGACCGCGATGCGCAGCCGCATGGACCTGCTGATGGAAACCGGCGTTCGCCCCGCTATCCCGGTGCTGATCGCGACGCTGACCAGCCTTGCGGCGTCGTTCGCGGTAGTGATGCTGCTCTTCTAACCGAAGCGTTCGGCGAGCAGCTTCGCGATCGCTTCGGCATCGCCGGGCTCGACCGGCGCGCCATAGACCTTGGCCATCTTGGTGACCTCGTCGTTCCAGAACTTGTCGCCCATGCCGCGCGGCTGGGTGGTGATGTATTCCAGGCTGTGGCAGGCGGTGCAGTTGTTGACCACGATCTCCGCCTCGGTGTCCGACAGTTCGGCGGGAATGGCCTCTTCGGGCAACGGGTAGCTGACCGGCTCCATCCGCGCGGCGACGATATCCGGTCCCGTTTCGCGATCCATCAGCGTCCAGGTCACGCCGCCGGCGGCGACAGCGAGCAGGCCGAGGCCGATGAACAGACTCTTGGCTTTCATCACAGCGCCTCCACGTTGATCGTTTCGACAACGTTGCGCATATAGCCTGAGGGCTGCCAGCGCGGTTCCATCGGTTGTGTCTCGCCTCCCTGCGTTTCGGCGCGAACGCGCAAGGCATGGCGGCCCTTGGCAAGGGTCATTCCCAGCTTCCATTCGCGGAACGAATAGCGCCCCAGATATTCGCCCAGCTTCGCCTCCTGCCAGTTCTGGCCATTGTCGGGCGACACCAGCACGCGCTTGACCGGATCGCCGCCGCTGAACGCGATGCCGCGCAATTCGGTGGTCCTGCCCGCACCAATCGCCGCTCCATCCTGATGGCTGGTCAGGAAGGAACGCACGTTGAACCTCGCGATCGGTACGGTCTTGTCGGGCTTGATACCGGGCTCCGCGCAGCGGCAGTCATTGTCGGGAATGCGATAGGCGGTCTTCATCCAGTAACCGTCAAACTCGGCGTCCACGACATTGATTTCATGGAGGTGCTTGACCCAATAAGTGCCGAAAAAGCCGGGTACCACCAGCCGCAGCGGATAGCCGTTGAGGAAGGGCAGTTCCTCCCCGTTCATCGCAAAGGCGACCATAACCTCGCCATCGAGCGCATGGTCGATATCGAGCGCCTTGACGAAATCGGCAATGCCATCGGCGGGCGGATTGTCGAGCCCGTTGAAGGTCACCTGGGCAGCGCCCGCGCGCACCCCGGCCTTGGCAAGCAGGTGCTTCAGCGCCACGCCCTGCCAGCGCGCATTGCCCATCGCGCCATTGCCCAACTGGCCGCCCGCAACACGCGGGGTGACGAATCCGCGGCTGTTGCCCGAGCACTGGTTGACCGCGACGATCTCGCTCACCGGAAAGTCGCGGCGCAGCGATTCGAGGCCGATCTGCAGCGGCTTTTCCACATGTCCGCCAATGGCGAGGCGGAACCTGCGCGGATCGATGTCCGTCGGAAGGCCCGACAGGTGATAACGGACGAAAAACGCGTCATTGGGCGTCAGCAGCCCGTCATTGAATACGCTGAACGGCGTTTCGAGCTGCGGCGGGCGGCTGGTCAGCAGGATCATTTCGCGCTTGCCGGGCAGCGACACCAGCGGACGCGTTCCATTGGCAAAGGGCAGGGTGATGGTGCCGCTCGTTGAACCTCCGCTAGTCGCTGCCTTGCCGACTGCGCCGATCAGTGCGGCGCCCGCGCCTGCCACGAACAGCCTCCGGTCGATCCCGCTCATATCCGCTCCCGCCTTTGTCGCGCCCCATGCGCCAAGCCGTCTTTTCGCGCAGGATGACAGATATGTCCACCGTTAGTCAGAGTGCAGCAATCACCTAAGGAACTCGGCATATTGGGCGCGCCATATCGCCACTTCCGCTGCGAGATGCGGCGGTGGTGTGGCTCCTGACAGCACCGTTTCGGCAACGTCGTTCTCCGGATGCATCAGCATCTTGCGTGACCCATCGCTGAACCATACGGCAATCGGTCGGTCGCACAGCGTATCGAGCACATGCGCCGCCATCCCGCTGGCTATGGCATCGCTTCCGGGCAGCGCGAGCACTGTCAGCGCAATGGCCTCGAACGCATTGCGCGAATCGCGGTTGAAGCTGACCGAAACGATCAGGCCGGAGCGGTCGGGGCGTGCATCATCGGGCAGGGCGGCAACGCGCCGCCAGGCACAAAACCAGGTCCGGCATATGGTCGGGCGAGACGGATGGATGGTGCAGCCGGTGGCGGCAAGTTGCGGGCAGGGTGTCCCGGCGGGCTTCTTTAGTTCGGGAGTGTCGACCTTCAGCGTGATGCAGCAAGCCGTGCATTCCCCGCAATCGCGCTCTGCGAGCACAGGGCCCAGCAGCAATGTTTCGAGATCTGGTCGGTCTGCCATCCCATCAGTACTGGCGCGCAGGAAGAGCCTGCGCAAGGCTTCGCTTTGCGGGAATCAGCGCCAGTCTATCCATTCGCCATAGGGGTGGCAGGTTGCCAGCACGCGCTGCTCGCCATCAGGCCAGCAGGTCAGCGACAACCGCACTTCGCTTCGGGTGGGCGTCCATTCCAGACTGACCCATGCAAGCGGCCGTTCCGGGGTTGCCGTCTGCCCGACTGCGGTGATCAGATCGGCCAGCCGCGCCTGTTCGGGTACAGGCAGATATTGCCGGAACATCGAATGGAACACGACACGGCACGTGCCACTGGTCTGCGGGATAGCCAGCTTGCGCTCGATCCAGCCAATTGCCTCGGCCTCGTCGATCTGGGGAGGGTGCTCTCGGGCGATGTCGAGCGCCCGTTCGAGGCGCTGGATTCGATGGCCCTGATCGGCCCAGATGAACGCCAGAAGCCGCTCGCAGGAATCGGCATCGCGTGCATCGAGCGGATGCAGATCGACCCCGTGCGCCGAACGGATCTCCACCGGGGCAGGCAAAGGCGATGGACCTCTCCACTCGGGAGCTATCTGCAGGCTCGAGCGCGGATCGCCAACCGCAACGCCGCCGAGATCGTAGCCATAGCGACCCAGGTTGAGATTGAGCCCGCAGCTGGTCCCGAGTTCGAGCAGTTCGAAAGGCATGCCATACTGCCGGGCTGCGACCATCAGCGCGGCCATCAGCGCGGCCGAGCGCCCCACCTCGTTGGTCTGGGTCGGATCGCGCAGCCATTGAAGGATGAAGTCGTCGAACTTGGCGAGAGCTTCGCCGATCGCCCGGTCAAAATCGGCATGGTCGCCACAGTAAAGGGCCGTGAGATCGGGCAGAACACCGCGCCGTGCGATGGCATGCAGAGCTCCGTTGAGGCGCATTGCCAGCGCAGCAGCAGCCCGGTCGCCCGGCCAGCTGACGATAACTGCCTCGGTCTTGCGGGCATGGTGAAGCTGGCGCGCGGCCGCTTCGAGCACATCGCCGACAAATTCAGATCCCAGCGATCGGCATATCCCGGCCTGGCGGAAAAGTTCGCCCGCGCCCGTGTCGATGGCCTGCGGTGACGGCTGTCCTGTGTCCGCGACAAAGTCTCGAGCCGAGAGACCGACGGCGCTGGGAATTTTTCGGGTAGCTAATGCAGACATGTTTCTCGCCAACGCCAGGGTCGGCATGGACACCCGACCTATGAACATTGGCTAGGTAAGCAGCGTAAACAAGCAGTTAACGCCGCAGATGCTTCGCGATGGAATCAGAACATCGGTTACCGGGAGACGGCGGTACGCAAGCACGACGAGAGTCCGCATTCGCGGCGCCGTCTTCGATGGCGGGATAAGGGCTTGCCAGCGCGCCGCGCATTTATTGACCATCAGATGCAAAAAATGCACTCGATCACGGAAAAAATGCAAGAATAAGAAATACAAACGGTTGCAGGGATTCCAAGGCTGCATTGCCAGAATAAAAGCTGGAGCAAAGGCACCCCTCTGGTCAGCGTGATGCCTGAAGACCAGGCCTAATTCGCTGTTTTAGCACTAGAAAGCGCAGGAATGACGCTCTGATATGCTCGTTTTAAGCGGCATTCGGGCGGTCAAATGCGCTTAACACCTCATTAAATCTAACATTCTAATCGCCGATTCGTTCAATCCTATTGGGGGCACCAATGACGTCTGAATGTTATCGAGCACTTCTTCGCGTTTCGACTGTCGCTATTGCGGCTGCAGCATTTGCCGCGCCCGCTTTTGCACAGGAAGCTGAACCTCTGACGGCCTGGGAGGCAAGCCGCACTGTCGACGAGGGCGACATGGTTACCACGGGCGTGGCCCGTGGCCGCGACCGTCTCAACAGTGCAACCTCGACCAGCGCCATCAAGGAAAACGACATCGTTCGTCTGGCGCCGCGTTCGCTGGCTGAACTTTTTCGCAATATCCCCGGCATCCGTGTCGAAGCCGCTGCTGGCGAGGCGCAGAACAATTACACCGTCCGCGGCCTGCCGATGGTGAATGGCGCCAGTAAATATATACAGATTCAGGAAGATGGCCTGCCGGTCATGGAATTCGGCGATCTGATGCGCCTGACGCCCGACATTTTCGTGCGCGCCGATTTCAACGTGGGCCAGGTCGAATCCATTCGCGGCGGCTCCGCTTCGACCTTCGCGTCGAATGCTCCCGGCGGCGTCATCAATCTGATCTCCAAGACCGGCGAGGTCGAGGGCGGATCGGTCATGGCGACTGTCGGCGTGGATTTCGAGAGCTATCGCACCGATTTCGATTATGGCGGTCGCCTTGGCGATGGCTGGCGGTTCCATATCGGCGGGTTCTACCGTGAGGGCGAGGGCATTCGGGAAACCGGCTTCAACGCATCGCGCGGCGGCCAGGTGAAGCTCAACGTGACCAAGCAGTTCGACGGCGGTTATGTCCGCGTCTATGCCAAGCTGCTGGACGATCGCGTACCGACTTTCACCGGCACGCCCCTTCTGGTTACCGGCACAAATGCCGATCCTTCATTCAGTGATCCGGTCGGCGTCAGCAGCCGCACCAACTCGCTGCTTTCGCCGACGCTGCCCGTCGTGCTGACGCTCGGCTCGTCCGGGCAGGTGCGTCGCCGCAACTTCATCGACGGCGTCGAGGCACAGGCCAAGACGCTGGGCTTCGAAGCGCAGTTCAGCCTTGGCGACTGGACGGTCACCAACCGCTTCCGTTATGCCGATCAGTCCACGCGCAACACCACCCTGGTTGTCTCTTCGGCGGCGCCGGCAGCGCAGTTTGCTTCGCGCTTCGGCGGTGCGGGTGCAGCGTTCCGCTATGCTGCAGGCCCACGCGCAGGCCAGGCTTTCAGCGCCGCGGGCGGCAATGGTCTGGTGGCCCTGTCCTTCTTCTCGGACAATGACGCTCCTGATGTGAGCAACATGACCAACGACCTGCGCATCAGCCGTGTCTGGAGCGTGGGCGGCGGTGACCTGACCACCACGGCGGGTCTGTATCGCTCCAATCAGAAGTTCATCTCTGAAATCGGTTTTGCCACCTTCTTCCAGGATGTTGTCGGCGGCGGGCAGGCCGTTCCGCTCGACCTCGTCACGGCGGCGGGTGGTTTCGTCACCGATGGCGGATATCGCAACTTTGGCGGACCGGGCGCTGCGGGGAACATTCGCGACAACGCGGTCACCTATCAGACCACAGCCCCCTTTGCCTCGATCAATTTCGCCAAGGGCAAGATCGCGCTGGGCGGTTCTGTGCGCTGGGACAACAGCCGTGCGCGCGGCAACGTGATGAACGACCCGGGCGTCCGCACATTTGACATGAACGGCAACGGCGTCATCTCCGCGCCGGAGCGTCTGGTCTCGTTCGTACCGGTGGGCGTGACGCAGCCGGTCAACTACAGCCACGATTACCTGTCCTACTCGGTCAGCGTGAACTATCGCATAGCAGAGCCCTTTGCGATGTTTGCCCGGTACAGTCTTGGCGGTCGTGCTGCGGCAGACAAGATCCTGTTCAGCCGCGCCATCAGCGCCACTACGGGTGCGCTGCTTGACAGCGGTGCGGGCGACGACAGCGTCCGCCAGGCGGAAATCGGTCTGAAGTTCCGCAAGAACGGTCTGGTCCTCAACCTGACCGGTTTCCATGCCAAGACCGATGACACCAACGCGCAGATCCTGACCAACCCGGTGACGGGGCAGCTGGAACTGAACTCGGTGACACGCGCCTACGAGGCCTATGGTCTCGAGTTCGAAGGCGGCTTCCGTCGCGGACCGTTCAGCGTCACCGCGCATGCCACCTATACGGAAGCTGAGATCAAGAGCGCCGAAAATCCTGCGCTGGTGGGCAATATCCCGCGTAACCAGCCCAAGCTGCTGTTCGGGGTGACCCCGCAATATGATACCGAAACGTTCACGATCGGTGCGAACATCATTGGCGTGACCGACAGCTTCAGCCAGGACGTGAACCAGCTGCGCATGCCGGGATACACCACGGTCGGCCTGTTTGCACAGGTCCGCCCGATGGAGCGGCTGGAACTCAGCATCAACGCGAACAACGTGCTGAACGAACGCGCCATCACGGGCATTTCGGAAGGCACGATCCCGGCGTCCGGCGTGGTCATGACACGACCGCTTTTCGGCCGTTCCATTTCCGCATCGGCACGTTTCTTCTTCTGATCCGCATCGATCGCGGCTCTTCATGCCGGTCGGTTTCGATCGCCGGCATGAGAGGCCGCGATTGATGAGCTCGATACGATCAAGGGTCTGACGTCCGCGTCAGGCCCTTTGTCGTTGGTGGCATCGCGCCGAAGGCTGCATTCAAGCCGAGTCTTCGGCGATTTCTGCCGGGTCCGGCCGTGGTGAATATCTTCGTCAACCGCTGTTAACCACGCTTTAATCGGAATCAAATAGGCCCGTCTGGAAAGCTTTCAAGAGCAGGGGCAATCCATGAATTTCTTCAAGTACAAAGTTTCAGCTTACGCATCGGTCGCCACCATTGCCATGTCGGCATTGGTTACCCCTGCGTTCGCCCAGGAAGACAAGCCGATGACGGCCTGGGAAGCAAGCCGCACGGTCGATGAAGGCGACATGGTCACTACAGGTGTGGCCCGGGGTCGCGATCGCCTGAACAGCGCTACCTCGACGAGCGCGATCAAGGAAAATGACATCATCACCATCGCGCCGCGTTCGCTGGCCGAGCTGTTCCGCAACATTCCCGGTATTCGCGTCAATGCCAGCACCGGAGAGGCAGGCAACAGCTATACCGTCCGTGGTCTCCCGCTGGTCAATGATGGTGCCAAGTACATCCAGCTGCAGGAAGATGGCCTGCCGGTTCTCGAATTCGGCGATCTGCTGACTCTCACCCCGGACATCTTTTTGCGTGCCGACCTGAACATCGCGCAGGTCGAATCGATCCGCGGCGGTTCGGCTTCCACCTTTGCATCGAACGCACCCGGCGGCGTGATCAACCTGATCTCGAAGACCGGTGAAGTCGAGGGCGGATCGATCATGGCCACGATCGGTCTGGACTTTGAAAGTTATCGAACCGATTTCGACTATGGCGCGCGCCTTGGCGATGGCTGGCGCTTCCATGTCGGCGGTTTCTATCGCGAAGGCGAAGGTCCGCGTGAAACCGGCATGAACTCCATGCGCGGCGGACAGGTCAAGTTCAACGTCACCAAGCAGTTCAACAACGGCTATATCCGGGTCTACGGCAAGCTGCTTGACGATCGGGCCCCAAGCTTCATCAATACACCTCTGCTGGTCACTGGCACCAACAGCGATCCGTCCTTCGCCGATCCTCGCGGCCTCGACAGCCGCACGGACTCGCTCCTCTCGCCGAGCCTGCCCAATTCTCTGCGCCTCGGGGCTTCGGGCCAGCCGACGCGCGAAAATCTGAGCACGGGTACCCATGCCAAGGCCAAGGCGCTGGGATTTGATGCGCAATTCAGCCTGGGCGAATGGTCGGTCACCAACCGCTTCCGCTATGCGGACCAGTCGCTGCGGAGCGTCATCTTGTTCCCCTCGGCAACCGCTCCTGCAGCGGCATTTGCGACCCGCTTCGGCGGCCCTGGCGCCACGCTCAGCTTTGCAGCCGGTCCGCGCGCCGGTCAGGCGTTTGACGGATCGGGCAACGGTCTGCTCACGCTCTCGTTCATCGCGGATTCCGACGTGCCCGATGTCAGCAACATGACGAACGACCTGCGTGTCAGCCGCGTCTGGAACATTGGCGGCGGTGACCTCACCACCACTGCGGGCCTGTACCGTTCGAGCCAGGAATATGTTTCGGAAATCGGCTTCACCACCTTCTTCCAGGACGCCGTTGGCGGTGGCCAGTCGGTGCCGATCAACCTGCGTACCGCAACCGGCATTCCGGTGACCGATGGCGGCATCCTGGTCTATGGCAGCGCCGGAGGCTTCGGCAATTCCAAGAACACCGACATGACCTATCAGATCACGGCGCCGTTCGGATCGTTCAACTATGCCAAGGGCAAGATCGCCATCGGCGGTTCGATCCGCTGGGATAACGTTCGGGCCCGCGGCAACATCATCAACGATACCGGCGCGCGTCCCTTTGATATCAACGGCAATGGCACGATCTCGGTGCCCGAAAGCCGCGTGACCTTCATTCCCGTCGGCGTGACCTTCCCGGTCAACTACAACCATGATTATGTGTCGTACTCGCTCAGCGGCAATTTCCGCGTGTCCGAACCGTTCTCGGTATTCGCACGCTACAGCCGCGGCGGTCGTGCCGGGGCAGACAAGATCCTGTTCACGCCGGCCGTGAGCACGGTCACCGGCGCATTGCTCAACAGCGTGGCGGGGCATGATGTGCTGCGCCAGGCGGAAGTGGGCGTAAAGTACCGCAAGGACGGCATCATGCTGAACCTGACCGGCTTCTATGCGCTGACCGACGAAACCAACTCGCAGCTGCTGACCAACCCGACCACCGGTCTGACCCAGCTTGTCACCGTCGCTCGCTCCTACAAGGCTTACGGCCTCGAGTTCGAGGGAGGAATTCGTCGCGGTCCGTTCAGCGTGACTGCGCACGCCACCTATACCGAAGCGGAGATCGATGGTGCGGAAACGCCAACGCTGGTCGGCAATATTCCGCGTGGCCAGCCCAAGCTGCTCTACGGCATCCGCCCGCAGTTCGACACCGACATGTTCTCGGTCGGCGTCAATGTGATCGGCACGACGGGCAGCTTTGCGCAGGACGTGAACCTGATCCGCCTGCCGGCCTTCACCACGGTGGGCGCGTTTGCCCAGTTCCGTCCGATGGAAAAGCTGGAATTCAGCCTGAACGCCAGCAACCTGTTCAACGAGCGGGCCATCACCAGCATCTCTGAAGGCGCGATCCCGGCTTCGGGCGTCGTCATGGCTCGGACCATGTACGGCCGTACCGTATCCGCCTCTGCAAGGTTCTTCTTCTGATGCGCAAGCCCCTGCAGGTCCGCCGGGCAAGTCTTGCCACGCCATTGTCTGGTCCTGCGGGGGCCGCGCCCCGCTTCGCATGCACAAAGGGTTGATCATGCTGAACAAACTGAACATTCCACGGAAGCTCAGCCTGTCCTTCCTGATGATCTGCAGCTCTGCTGCGCTGATGATGATCGTCTTCGCCGTCAACCTCTGGATGATCCAGTCGTCGACGGACCAGAACAATCATTCCCAGCTCATCTATGGCAAGGTGCAGCTTCTCGAGACCTCGCTGCTGCGACAGAACAGCCAGTTCCGCGGGTACCTGGTCACGGGTGACGAGAGCTATCTGAAGTCCTATTACGAGGGCCGTGACGAATATGATGCGGCTGCCAAGGAACTCGAGACGCTGATCGTCAATCCGGCGCATCTCAAGCTCCTGGAAGAAGCGCGCACCGAGACGCTGGCGTGGCGCAAGAACTGGGGCGACAAGCTGATCAAGTGGACTCAGCAGGGTCGCCGCGAGCAGGCGGTTGAGGCTGTCCGCAACGCCGGCAAGGCGGTGCTGGTAAGCAAGGCGGTGCTGCCGCTGCGCGATATTCGCGACACCGAACTGGCATCGATCGAGAAGAATTCGGCCCGACAGGAATCGGCGTTGACATCGGCGGTGATCGCACTGGTCCTGGGCGGCATTGCCCTGATCGGTATCGCCATCGGTCTCGCCGTTGCCCTCAGCCGTGCAATTGCACTGCCGATCACCCGTCTGACTGACGCGATGGCCAGCCTTGCTGCAGGCAAGAACGCGATCGACGTCGATGTCAGCCGTGCCGACGAACTGGGCGACATGGCCCGCGCCGTGGTGGTGTTCCGCGATGCGGCCGTGGCCAAGGCCCGTGCCGACCAGGATCAGGCCAATGTCGTTTCGGCCCTGGGCAAGGGTCTGGAGGCTCTGGCCGCAGGCGACATGACCTATCAGATCACCGAGCCTTTCGCTGCCAATTACGACGGCCTGCGCCTGACCTTCAACCGAACGGTGGAAGGCCTCGAGACCAGCCTGTCGAGCGTCGCCAGCTCTGCCCAGAGCGTTCACAACGGCGCCAGCGAAATCCGCGCTGCATCGGAAGACCTGTCGCATCGCACCGAACAGCAGGCCGCAAGCCTCGAAGGCGCAGCAAGCGCGATGGACAAGGTTACCGGCATGGTGGGCGAGTCTGCCTCGGGTGCCAAGGCCGCGCGCAGCGAGATCGACGCCGTGCACAAGGACGCCAATGCCGGCGGTCAGGTTGTCGACAAGGCGGTCAGCGCGATGGATGCGATCGAGAAGAGCTCGCAGGAAATCAGCCAGATCATCAATGTCATCGACAGCATCGCCTTCCAGACCAACCTGCTGGCGCTCAATGCCGGGGTCGAAGCTGCACGCGCCGGGGAATCGGGCAAGGGCTTTGCGGTGGTCGCCAACGAGGTCCGCAGCCTTGCGCAGCGCTCTGCCGATGCCGCAAAGGACATCAAGGCGCTGATCACCGCTTCGACCGAACAGGTTCAGGAAGGCGTCGGCCTGGTCGCCGAAACCGGCAAGATGTTCGACCAGATCATGGGCCGCATCGGCGATGTGAGCGTGATGATCGCAGAAATCGCCGACGGGGCCGAAACCCAGTCGTCCAATCTGCGCAGCGTGAACAACTCTGTCGGCGACATGGACAAGATGACTCAGCAGAACGCAGCCATGGTGGAAGAAACCACCGCTGCTGCGCGGACCCTGGCATCGGAGGCCGATGAGCTGGCATCGCTGGTCGGAAGGTTCCGCCTCAAGACCGCACTGGGCCGCCCGTCGAGCTCGGCAGCATCCGCGCCGGCAAGCCGCCCTGTCGCCAAGGCCCGGCCTGCTCCGAGGACATCGGGCAATCTGGCGCTGAGCCCGGTGGCCGATGACGACGACTGGAGCGAGTTCTGATCGAATTGATCCGGATGGTGGCACGCTGCTGCTGGCCGGGTAGAAAGAACGGGAGGATGCGGGCCAGCCTGGCAATGGGCTGGCCCGCATTTTTTTGTACTCAGAACCCTAGGCGTAGCGAAACGCGCGCGGCCAGGGCGAGCCGTTCGTACTGCTCTTCCGCGCCTATCTCGCCGGCCATGCGGAAACCGTCCTGGCCGCCGACCATACGCACGGCACCGGTCCAGCCATCGCTGCGCGCGTCGGCAAGCAGCGTGAAGGCATCACCACCCTTGAAGCGCGCGGTGGTTTCACCCAGCGATCCGCCGACAATCTGGCGCCGCCCGCCTTCGATCTCGGCACGCAGCCAGACATCGCCGGGCATCAGGCTGCCTAGTTCATATCCAGCAACCAGCGTCGCGCTGACCGCGATTTCGTCGCTGCTGCGCTTGTCGACGGTGAGGTTGAATGCATCGCCTCCGCCGGTTTCGGCATAGCCGCTCTCGTCCAGCCGGTAATAGTCGATCACGGCGGTCGGCCGCAGGACCAGTCTCTTGCCCAGCTCAGCTTCATAGGCGATTCCGGCTGCAGCGCTGTACAGGTCGCCGGACCATTCTCCCTTCGCGATCCGTTCGACCTGCTTGCCAGCGACGATCTGAGCAAAGCGGCGGGTTCCCGAGAAGTCGATGATCGCGGCAGAGCCGCGGGCAAAGGCGCGGACCGGTCCCCAGTTGCCGCGCCAATGGGCCGCCAGTTCATACTGGTCCGACACCACTTCGCCATCGGTATCGCGATCGGCGTTCTTGCCGTTCAGATAGGCAAGCGACAGCCCGAGATGGCCGAATTCTCCGGCCTGGACCTCCAGCCCCCCGGTTGCGCCCCATCCGCTGGTGCGGAACGATGCGGTGCCCCCCTGATCCTTGCTGCCACCCCAGGCCGCCTGCTGCAGCCAGATTCCCCAGCCGCCCTGATCGGCATAGGGCGCGACTGCGTCGGTGAGAAAACGCGCGGTCGCGCGGGAACCCTGGGTGACCGTGGCGAAGCTGCCGCCGGCATGATCGGGGAGCATCTGCTGCATGGCTGCGCGCGCCTCTTCGGCCCTGGTCAGGGCAAGGAAGCCACCTGCGACTGCCGCATCATTGTCGAGCGCCCTGAACACCGCATCATAGGCGCGTGCCTGCGACGCCGTGAACGCCAGTTCGGATGCGGCCTTGGGCTTGATGGTCAGCGCCACCGCACCACTCGCGTCACTTGTCGTCAGGCTCGATGTGAAGAGATAGGGCAGGGTGATGTCTGCATTGGAAAGATTGGCGCTGCCGGTCAGCGTCCCTGCAGTGAGGATCTGGTAGGTGCCCGCCGATTTGCTGACGCTCGTCAGGTTGACTGCCAGCTTCGATCCGGCAGCAAAGTTCGCATTTCCGGCCACGGTTATCCGGGTCGCCGTGCCGGTCCTGCCGTCGACAGTCACGCCCAGCGTGCCCTTTTCCGTGACCGCCAGCGAAGCAACCTGCATCGCGCTCGGCGCAGTCAGCAGCAGCGAGCCACCCGAGACCGTGATGGCTGCCTGTGATGCCCCGGTGATCGTACCTCGCAACTGGGCTGTATCCCTGATCGACAGCCTGTCGCTACCGCCTCCGAGATCGAGATCGCCCGCGAGCATCGACTTGCCCGAAAGCTGCACCAGATCCGCGCCGCTGCCGAAGGCGGCATTGCCCGTCACGCTCGCTTCGCCGCTGGCGAGCAGTTGATTGTCACCGGCGCCGAAAGCCATCGCGCCGTTGAGCGTTCCGGCGGAAATGTCGAGAATGTCGCTTCCCGAACCGAGGCGGATGTCGCCCGTGATGGAAGGCTTTGCAGCTGCCGTCGCCGCGGTCTGCCGGATCGTGGTGCCCGACGCGTTCGCGGACAGATCGATCGCAACCGCGCGCCCCGCCACAGGCTTGGCGCTGGTCGCGCTGATCGTGCCGCTGTTCTCGATGGTCCTCAGCGAACCGGACAGGTCGGTAATTGCGGCCGCCGAGCCTTCATTGGCGGCAGTTGCGGCGATCTTGCCGCCATTGGTCACTCGCGTCAGTGATCCTGTGGTGTCAACAAACAGCGCGCGCACCTGGCTGACAGCGGAATCGCCGCCTGTTGCCTCGATCGTGCCGCTGTTCTGCAAGGCGGGAGCATTGGCCAGTGGCCCGATCTTCAGGGCAGATGCGTTGCCGCCGCGCGAGCTTGCGGCAATCACGCCGTTGTTCAGAATGCCGCCCGCGACGGTGACCCTCTGACCCTGTCCGCCGATCTCCATTCCGGTGGCGGCCACGTCCTTGTAGACGCCGATACCTTCGATCCGGCCATTGTTGACGATGCCGTTTCCGGCTGCCGCCGTTCCTGCAACCGCTCCGATCACGATGTCCTGACCGGCCGACCCGATGCGGACGGCGGGCGCTGCGCCATAGGCCAGCACCGACGCCGTGCCCTCCTTGGCATCCTCGATGCCGTCCTTGTCCTCATCCTTGTCGTCGGCCTTGGTGTCGCGCGGCGGTGCATCAAACAGAATGCCCCCACCGACGGATCCCGCCACACGGATTGCCGGGCCGCCCTGCAGCAGGTCATCGGCATCAAGCTTGCTGACATCGGCAGGCGCGGTGACATTGCGATAGCCGGTCGCGGCTATGCTGCCCTGAATGGTGAGCGCACCGCCGATCGGGCCTGCCAGATCGAGGGCGACGCTGCTGGCTCCGGTTGCGGTTACGGTACCGCTGACGGCAACATTGCCGGTGACGGTGCCGGCGCGGATGGCAGCGGAATTGTCACCGACGGAAGTGACGGTTCCGCTGCTGGTGAGATTGCCATTCAGTCGTCCGTCAAGCGCTATGCCTGCGCTGGCATTGCCCGCAACGTTGATCGTGCCTTCATTGATCACCGATCCGGTAAAATCACCCAGCGTGCGAATGCCGAAACGGTTCTGCGCCTGTGCGAAAGGGCCATCCAGATCGCCGTCCTTGTCGGCATCGGCGGGCTTGTAGGCTTCGTCAAGCGTGATCGTGCCCTTGTTCGTGATGGTGCCAGCTGTTCCGGTATTAGCAACAATTCCCGCAGCGTTGCTGGCGTCGGTAATCTGGAGCGTGCCCTCGTTCGTCACGCCATGGTTGCTGTTGATCGTAACCGCGACGCCGGAAGTCGGCTTGATCGATCCGGCAGAGGAAATGCGGATGCTGTCGGCCGCGCCGTTATTGGCGCTGCCCGTGGCGATCGGTGTCGTCCGGGCAGTGGTGACGGTGGTTTCAGCAGACGCCGCCTCCAACGGCAGGATCACGGTTACCGGGGTCAGGCAGGTGCAGGCCAGCAAGAGTCGCATTGTCGTCCTTTCAGCGAGGGGAGGGGAGTGTTCATCCCCAAGACGCTGCCAGACTGCCCAACCCGTAGGACAAATCTGCAAATATTCGAAGCATTTGCGGATATTGTGAAATCGGGATCAGAAGCTGAAATCGGCCCCGATGGTGATGGTGCGCGGACGCAGCGGCGTGATCTGATCACCGAGCGCGAGCGTGAAAGGTGATCCCAATGCAAACCGGTTGCCCCGGCTGTCCAGCAGGTTCGTCGCACGTAACCAGAAGGCCCGGCCGGGCTGCGCCAGCTCGATGGAAAGGCTGGTGTCGAGCACGTCGCCCTGCGGCCTGCCCAGCACCGGGCCTATGCCCAGCCGCGAGCGGCCGATGTAGCGCAGCGTACCGCCGATGGTCAGCTCACCCACGCGATCCAGGGTCGAGCCCCAGGTTGCGCCCATTCGCCCCGACCAGCGCGCGACATTGGGCAGCGCATCATCTGTTACCAATATGGCACCTTCTGGTACCACCGAGTTGCCAGGTCGGTTGGTTCGCGCAAAGAATATCCCGGCCGACGGCGTGACGAGACGGCTGTCGGCGAAC
Organism: Blastomonas natatoria; assembly: GCF_003201955.1. GTDB lineage: Bacteria > Pseudomonadota > Alphaproteobacteria > Sphingomonadales > Sphingomonadaceae > Blastomonas > Blastomonas natatoria. Next base: position 38,704 of record NZ_QJJM01000002.1, on the reverse strand, counting down.
ACGCCCGAGGCTTCTATCGATACACCCGCCACAGGCTGCCACGCCATGGTCGCGTCGATGGTGACAATGCGGCCATTTCCGATATTCTGTGTCGACGGAAGGCCATCGCTGTCGATCAGATCGGCCTGGATGTTGCGCCACCGGGTATAGGCGAGGGTGGCATCGGCACTGAACGTACCACTTGCGAAGGCAAGACCCGTCTCCAGCGCCGATACATTGTCGGGTTCGAAATTGCGGAACCTGTCATTGCGCACATCGATACCGCCAGGGCGAAAGCCTTCCTGATAGCGCGCATGGGCCGATAGCGTATCGGAAAAGCGATAGCGCAGCCCGATCGAAGGGAGAAAGGCGGTCTGCCCGCGCCCGCCCGCGATCGTTCGCAAGTCCGCCGCCAGCAGCGGCAGCGGATTGTCCAGTGCTTCGCCCGATAGGCGTACATGGGTCACGCGGCCACCCAGCCCGATTTGAAGCCGCTCCGATGCCGGGATCGAGAGGTCCGCAAAGGCGGTGGCCTCCTCGGTCCGGTTCTCGATCCCCGCCAGCGCGCTGGCGGTCGCGATCGTGCCCCGTTCACGCCGGATGCGATAGCGGTTGATCAGCAGGCTGGTTCCTGCAAGCCATGCAAAGCCGCCATCGGTGAGGCCTGAAAGCCTGGTCTCATTGGCGATCAGCCGCGTTTCACTGCGCTGTCGGAACAGGCTGGGTGGACTGCCCGGCTGGCTGGTATCGTAGGTTTCGTCGAGCCGCACCCCGGTGAGGGTTGTCGTCGACAGCAGCTCGAACGTGTCCCAGGCCTTGCCCAGCGTCATCTGACCGAGACGGAAGCGGTTGCGATGGGGCTGCGGGACCGGGCTGGACCTATCCAGCCTCGATCCCTGACGGTCGGCATATTGCGCATCGCGTGCGTCGATGGTCTGCGCCGCACCCATGACGTCGATCGTCCATCCGTTGCCTGGTTCCAGCCGTGCCGCGACGCGACCGCCGGTGGTGTATACGCGGTTCACGTCATCCTCGCCGCGCAGCCGATCGTCGATATAGCCGCCATCGCGCCCGGCATACACGACGGCTCGCAGTCCGAGCATATCCTCGACTATCGGAATGTTGAGCATCGCGCTGGCGTCGAAGGAAGGCGCGCCGTGCCAGGTAGCCGAGACCGAGCCTGACTGTGCGGCAGCCCAATCCGTACTGTCGGGCTGATTGGGCAGCAGCCGGATGACGCCGCCGAGCGTACCCGCTCCGTACAGCGTTCCCTGGGGGCCCTGACGCACCTCGATGCTGCTGAGGTCGATCAGGCGAAGATCGGGATCGGGTGCGTTGTAGTTGAGCCGCGCCGTGCCGAGATACTGGCCGACCACGGCCTGGCTGGGTCCATTGAAGCTGGAATCCGCAATTGCCCGCAGGAAAAGCCGATTGCGACCGGGACCAAGCTGGGTGGAGCCGAGGCCGGGAAGGCGATCGATCAGCGCGTCCGATCCCTGGCCTCTGGCCTGAAGGGCGAAGGCCCCGTCCAGCACGATCGCACCATGCAGCAGCCGGGGATCGAGCTCTTCGTCGCTGCGTTCGCCCTGAACCACGATTTCTTCAGGCACGGGAGGCGGCGTTGGGCGCACAGCCCTGGCCACGGCCAGCCGCAAGGGCGCGCCGCTGGAACCGGCAGAACGCGCCGCGCGGACGATCCGCCACTGGCCGCTGCCCAGCCGGACGGCGCGGGCATCGGTGCCTTCGAGCAGGCGATCCAGAGCCTCGTCGATCGTCATCCGCCCCTTGAGCCCGCGCACCCGCTGTGCCGCCAGCTGCCGATCGCCCAGGCCAATGCTGATGCCTGCCTGCTGGCCCAACCGTACGATGCTGGCGTCCAGCCGCCCCGACGCGATGCGGATCGCGATCGGCGTCTCGGCATGGGCGGTCGCCGGCACCAATACCGCCACCAGCAGGGGCAGCAGGAGGTTTCTAGGGTTGGGCATCAGATGCCACCAGCTCCCATCCGTTCGGGCGCTTCACCGCCCTTGTGCCCAGCACTGGCGCGACGGCAAGCAGGGCCTTTTCGTCACGGTCCTGTACTTGCAGCACACCGCTGAACCGGCGATGGACGATGGCGGGGCTGACCGTCAACGGCGTTCCGAGCGTCCGTTCAAGAGCTGCGGCGATTTCGGTCAGGCTGGCATCGGCAAAGCTCAACTGTCCGCTGCGCCATCCGCCGACCTCGGCCACCGCGACCTGGGAAACGGTGATCCTGCCCGAAGCGTCGTCGATCCTCGCCTTGCGGCCAGGCTGCAGCCGGACCGCCTCCCGATCCGGATTGACGATTACCGCACCCTCGGACACCGCAACATCAAGCGCGGCGCCATTGCGCATCACGTTGAAGGCCGTGCCTGCATCAACCAGACGGGCATCGCCGGATTCCACCACAAAGGGATCGGCCTCGTCATGGCGGATCTCGAACATTGCTTCGCCATCGTCCAGCCGGGCAAAGCGCGGCCTGGCCCGGTCCAGCGCCAGCCGGCTATTGCCGTTCAGCAAAATCCGGCTGTCATCGTCGAGTACGATCGTTCGCGTTTCCCCCGGTCGGGTGGATATATCGTAAGGCTGGGGTCGCATCTGCCAGACGGGGATGAGCAGCACCGCCAGCAAGGCCGCCGCCATGGCAATATAGCCCCGCCGCCGCCATGCCGTGTTTCGACGGGGCTGAGCCAGCGGCTGATCATTGGCGGCGCGCACCTGCGCAGGCGCTGCGGTCGCAACCAGCTCTGCCATCCAGTTGCCTGCTGCCAGCGCTTCGTCATAGGCAGCACCGTGCCGCGCGTCTGCCTCCAGCCATTCGGTCAGCGCGGCCCAGCCGGCAAAATCCGTCTCCTGCGTGGCCAGCGCCCATTCCAGTGCTTCCTGGCGGATATGTTCATTGCTGTTCGTCATCGTATGTGCCTCGCACTGCAGACGTTCCGGTCCACCTCATTCCGCATCTTGCACGTCCTTCAGGCGCATCAGCGTGCGATAGGCCTTTTGCAGATCCTTCTCGACGGTGCTGAGGCTGAGCCCGAGATGCTGGGCAATGGCGCGCTGGCCCATTTCGTCGATGCGGAACAGCCGGAAGATCTGAAGCACCCGCTCCCCCTCGGCATGCAGTGCAGCCTCGGCCTGATCGAGCATTGCGCGCGCGATCAGCATGCGGTCGGGCAGGGGGGGCTCCGATGCTGCAGAGGCGTCGCCATGTACGGAGACCCAGTCGCCATCGCGCTTGCGGTGCCGTTGTGCTGAACGGAACCGGTCGTGCATCACGTTGTTGGCGGCGCGGTAAAGATAGCCGCGAGGATCAAGGATCGGGCCGGTTTGCGCAGAACGCAGTCGCAGCCAGAGGTCCTGCAGGATGTCCTCGGCCGCATCGCCCGCACCGCGAGCGCGCAGAAAGCGCAGCAATGCTTCGCGTTCGGCAATCAATACGGCTTCCAGGCCTTGGGGAGGCATTGGTCGGGTAATCCGGGGTTGGCGGGCTTCGGAACAGGCGGCGTCCATGCAGACAGACGCCGCGGCATGCAACATCCCGTAAACCGGCATCGCGTTTTCTTCGACCAGCCGAAAAAAGCATGCGGGTCGTGCAAGGCGGCGACGTCTGGTTGATGTGGCCCGCCCGAACCCCGGCTGGCCCGCAGTGGTCCACTGTCGCCCCCGATTGGACCCGAAGCACCTTGAGAGGATTGGCCGCTGCTAGCAGTCCTCTCAAGGTGCACGTCCATTCCGGGAGTACGGGCATTCAGGGACTATGGGAGTCTGAGGTGTCGCTGCTGCTAATCTGGCTGACTGCAGGCATTCAGGCGCTGCATCCTGCGCCATCCGCAACGGGACAACCAGTGCGCGAGATGATGTACGTGCCGCCTGTACCCGACGATGTCGATTGGCACGCACCAGCCGCAGCGACATGCATTGCGAGCCACCGCATTCGGTCCACCCGTATCATCCGAGGCGCCGGCATCATCTACGAGATGGCAGGCAGGAAGCGGTACATAAACCGGCTGCGCTTCGGAGCATCCCAACTCGACCAGCGTGATATCATCCTGATCCGTTCTCCTAGCGGCCTGTTGTGCGCGGGCGACACCCTGCAACTGATCGATGGCGTGACGGGCAGCAGGAGCATCTTCGTCGGACTTGGCAGTTTCGAGCGCGTCGGCGAGAACCTGCAAGCCGCCCCGTAACTCCATGATCTGCGCAGCGAGGGTTGGTTGCCGGCCCTTCGCGTATCATCCGGCCCCATGCCTGCGCGACATGCCCGGGCGCTAGATCGCCCTTGCGGAACGGTCAGCCGAGCCATGCCCGTCCTTCGCGCTTGCCCCGAAGCCCATTTCAGCCAGGCGATCGCCCTGCCGGTCACACCAGAATGGCAATCAGTCTCGATAGATCATGCGGCTCCGCTCATTGACTGGGGCTCCCAAAGGATATGGCGATCGTCCAGGCAAATGAGATTGTCGATCTCTACCAGGACGCCACGGGAATGGTAGCCGATCAGCTGCTTGACCGGGATGTCGCGGTTGCGGACCAGAATCGCGGTTTCTTCAGAGGAGAAATCGGTCATGCCGCGTGCACGCTCAATCCCCGTTTCGTCATAGATGTGAATGACATCGCCCTTGACGTAATTTCCATGGATCGAGAGCACATCGTCGCGGTCGATGCCGCGCCCGCCGTCTGCCATCGCTTGAGCGGCTTCGTTCGAAACCACGATGCTGCCATCCATCTGCAGCCTATCGGTCAGCCATGCTGCCCAGCTGTCGGCAGGCTCTGCATGCGCCACGCAGGTAGTGCACGGGCGCGTGCCATCAAGGACCGAACTGATCGGATTGTCTGCCTCGCCATTGGCAATCAGCGTGGTGCAGCCGGCATTCTGCGCCATGTTGGCAGCCTGCATCTTGGTGAGCATTCCGCCTGTCCCCAGTGTGCCGACTTCGCTCGTTACGGCGAGATACTGGCTGACATCGTGCACGGTTTCGACCAGCTTCGCCCCCGGTTCGGACGGGTTGCGGTCATACAGGCCATCGACTCCTGTCAGGATCACCAGATGCTGCGCCTGGACCATCTGCGCCACCTTGGCCGCCAGCCGATCGTTGTCCCCCACCCGGATTTCCTCGGTGGTGATCGTGTCGTTTTCGTTGATGATCGGCAGCACTCCCGATTCGATCAGCCGGTGGAGCGTGTTCTTGGTGTTGAGAAACCGCCGGTGGTCTCCGAAGTCGCCCAAGGTCACCAGAATCTGCGCAATGTTGAGATCGTGTTCGTGACCGATCTGCTTGTACGCGTTCAGAAGCAACGGCATCCCGCACGCTGCAGCGGCCTGTTTGTCGCGCAATCCTGCGGTTGTCGGGGTGACCCCGATCATTTTCATCCCCAGGGCGACAGCACCGGAAGAGCAGAGGATCACCTCATGGCCGCGCGATGACAACAGCGCGATATCTTCCATCAGGCGTTGAAGAAAAGCCCAGCGCGGTACAAGCTTGTTTTGATCAGTTAAAAGACTGGACCCAACTTTTATGACAATACGCTTTGATTTACTCACAATCTATCCTGTTTGTTATTTAATCGATATATCGGCATGGTGCCCAAAGGCGACCTCTGAATCGGCAAAATGGTACGTGATTTGACACAGGAAACCATTTTTGACATAGGGGCGTATAGACTTTACATTAACATATGGCAACTCTGTAAAGGTTGCAGGTTTCCAAAGGTCTCGCGGAGCCATGCGTGCTCCTTGCCAGATATCGGCCTGGTCGAGCGTGGACCGAAAATGTCGAAATGATCCGTCGCGTTGATAGAGAAGGATGTGGCTTTGCGTATTGCGTTGGTTGGTAACGGAAAGATGGGTGGCGCGTTGCTCAGGCAATGGTGCTCCATGGGCCAAAGAGATTTTCCCGATGCACAATTCTTCGTTATCGATCCGATGCAGGAGCTCCGTGTTTCAGGAGAAGACAATCCCGTCCATTATCTGCGTGAGCCACCTCCGGTCGAGAAAAGCGGGTTCGACCTGGTCATTGTGGCGGTCAAGCCGCAGATCGTGGCCGAGGTGCTGCCCGATTATGTATCAAGGCTGTCCCCCGATGGGTTCGTCGCCTCGATCGCGGCCGGCTGTTCCATTGAACGGCTTCAGGCCCTTTCCGGCGGAGCAGCTGTGGTTCGCGTCATGCCGAACCTGCCCTCTGCAATCGGCGAAGGCGTGAGCGGTCTGTGCGCAGACAACCGCGCGACAACCGAGCAGCGGGCGTTGATTGAACGTCTCATGGCAGCAGCGGGCACCACCGTGTGGGTGGCGGATGAAGACATTCTCGACCGGCTGACCGCCGTCGCGGGATCGGGACCGGGCTATGTTTTCGAGATTGCCCGGGTCTATGTCGATGCCGCCATGCAGTTGGGCTTCAGCCCGGAAGACGCCCGGCAGCTTGTGCTGGGGACCATGGCGGGTGCCATCGCGATGGCCCAGCGATCGCAATCAAGCCTAGATCAACTCCGCACCAGCGTCACCAGCAAGAACGGCACGACAGCCGCAGGGCTCGAAGCGCTCAACGGGGACGGAACACTGGGCGAGCGGTTCTGCGCCACTTTGACCGCTGCCTATGAGCGCGCGGTGGAACTGCGCTGACGCAACCGCGTCTCGATTTATGCAACCAGGCCTGAACGGCCGGAAAGACCTCTCATGAACTTCATTCAACCGATCAAGGCGAATTCTTCCGACACGACCGCGCATGTTGCTGCGCTCTGCAAGGCTGCAAGGGCCTCGACACGGCAACTCGCGATGGCGGATACTGCAACCAGAAACGCGGCGCTCCGTGCTGCAGCGCGCGCGCTGCGCAACGCGAGCGCCGACCTCGTCGCTGCCAATGCCGAGGATATCGCCGGCCTGGACGATGGCAAGCCGGAGTCGTTTGTCGACCGATTGCGGCTGGACAAGGCCCGGGTGGCCGCGCTGGCCGACGCGATCGATGCCATTGCCGAACTGCCTGACCCCGTAGGACGCGAGCTCGCCCGTTTTGAAAGGCCCAATGGTCTGGATATCCGGCGGGTTGCGGTGCCGATCGGGGTGATTGCCATGATCTATGAATCGCGCCCCAATGTCGGCGCCGATGCGAGTGCCCTGTGCATCAAGTCAGGCAATGCCATCATCCTGCGGGGTGGTTCGGAAAGCATCCGCTCGACCGCGGCGATCGTGGCGTGCATGCGCAAAGGGTTGGTCGAGGCCGGTCTGCCCGCCGATTGCGTGCAGGCGGTCGCTACCATCGACAGGGCAGCCGTCACCGAATTGCTGCACGCCGTCGACTTGGTCGATCTGGTCATTCCGCGAGGCGGGCGGGGGCTCGTCGAGCTCGTCCGCCGCGAAGCGCGTGTGCCGACACTTCTTCATCTCGATGGCAACTGCCACAGCTATGTCCATGCCGATGCGGATGTGGCCCAGGCGGTAGCGATCATCCGCAATGCCAAGCTTCGCCGCACCGGCATATGCGGTGCGACCGAAAGCATCGTTATCGATCGGCAGGTCGCCGATCGCGTGCTCCCTGCGCTTGCCGATGCCATGCCCGATTGCGAACTGCGTGGCGATGCCGAGGCGGTTGCCATCGAGCCGCGGCTGCTTCCCGCCAGCGAGGAAGACTGGAGCACCGAATATCTCGACGCCATCGCTTCGGTGAAAATAGTGGGCGGGCTGGACGAGGCCATCGCGTTCGTGTCCGACAATTCGTCCGGCCACACAGATGCCATCCTGACGCGCAATGACGAGGCTGCTCGCCGGTTCATGACGGCGGTCGACAGCGCGGTGGTCATGCACAATGCGTCGACGCAATTCTCGGACGGCGGGGAATTCGGCATGGGAGCCGAAATCGGCATCGCCACCGGCAAGATGCATGCGCGCGGTCCCGTCGGCCTCGAACAGCTAACCAGCTTCAAATATCTCGTCCACGGTGCAGGGCAGACCCGTACCTGACCCATTGCCTGCCTGAGGCAAACCCAATCTGACTACTGAACGGAATATCGCAATGAACTCGGAAACTGCCGTCTCGCTGGGAGCCTATTTCGTGCTCATGATCGGCATCGGCCTTTATGCCTGGCGCAAATCGACGAGCAATGTTTCCGAATTCATGCTGGGGGGGCGCAACCTGCCACCTGCAGTCGCTGCACTTTCAGCAGGCGCTTCCGACATGAGCGGATGGATGCTGATGGGGCTGCCGGGTGCGGTGTATCTTGCGGGTTTCAGCGCCGTCTGGATTGCGGTGGGTCTTACGATCGGTGCCTGGGCGAACTATCGCCTGATCGCGCCGCGCCTGCGCGCCTATACCGAAATCGCGGACGATGCGGTGACGATCCCCGATTATCTCGAAAAGCGCTTCGAGGATCGCAGCCGCAGTCTCAGGGTCATCGCCTCGCTGGTGATCATCGTGTTCTTCACCCTCTATACCTCGGCAGGACTGGTCGCCGGCGGCAAGCTGTTCGAGGCGTCGTTCGGCTATGACTATCGTTTCGGACTTGTCCTTACCGCGGCGGTCGTGTTGCTCTATACCCTGTTCGGCGGATTTCTGGCGGTGAGCCTGACCGATTTCGTCCAGGGCTGCATCATGTTCCTCGCACTGGTGCTGGTACCCATCGTCGCCATTGCAGCGGTGGGTGGCTGGAGCGGAACACAGGCGGCGACCACCGCCATCAATCCCGACTATTTCGACTGGTTTGCCGGTGTCGGCACGCTCGGAATCCTGTCGAGCCTCGCCTGGGGCCTGGGTTATTTCGGCCAGCCGCACATCATCGTGCGGTTCATGGCCGTGCGCTCCGTCAAGGACATGCCGACGACCCGCCGTATCGGCATGTCGTGGATGATCGTCACGGTCATCGGCGCGGTGCTGTGCGGTGTTGGCGGGCTTGCCTATGTCACTCAGAACGGCTTGATCCTGGCCGATCCCGAAACGATATTCATCGTCCTGTCGCAGACGCTGTTCCATCCTTATATCGCGGGCTTCCTGCTTGCTGCGATCCTGGCCGCCATCATGAGCACGATCTCGTCGCAGCTGCTCGTGTCATCAAGCTCGCTGACCGAGGACTTCTACAAGACCTTCTTCAGAAAATCCGCAAGCCAGAGCGAGCTGGTATTGGTCAGCCGCGTTGCGACGCTTGCGGTCGCAATCGTTGCCGTATTCCTGGCGCTCGATAGATCGAGCAGCATTCTCTCGCTCGTCGGCAATGCCTGGGCAGGGTTCGGTGCCGCCTTTGGCCCCGTGATACTGCTGAGCCTCCACTGGCGCCGCATGACCCGCGAAGGCGCGCTTGCAGGAATAGTTGGCGGTGCAACCACGGTGCTCGTCTGGCTTTATGCCCCATTCACCATCAGTGGGCAGGCACCGACGGATGTCATCTATGAAATCATCCCTGGGTTCATTGTCAGCACCATTGCCGCCGTGGCCGTCAGTCGCCTCGGCAGACCGGCACCGGAGCGGCTCGACCACAATTTCAATGCCATGCTGTCGGAGCAATGATCTTTCGCAGCAGCGTGTAGTGCCGCAGGCGCGTCGCCAAACGGCGCAGGCCGCCGGCGGGGCGAGACCTCTCGGGAAGATTGCCAAATCCGGGCTGAAAGCGGGATCGTGATCCGACGTCACTGGCCGCCCTTGTGCAAGATCAAGGACCCGAGCACCGCTTGCTCCACTTCATCACGTATATGATAAGCCCCCGGTTCGTTGCCTCTGCAGGGCCATCCGCTAGAATTCCACCCAACCGACAATGAAGCGGCAGCCGTTTAGGAGGGTGACAGATGCAACGGATCAAGGTGAAGTCCGCGTCCCGGACGCTCGAGGTTCTGGAGCTGTTCATGGAAGAGCGGCGCCCCCTCAGGCTGAATGAAGTCTATCGGGCGCTGTGCTATCCGCAGTCGAGCGCGACCAATCTGCTCAAGAGCATGGTCATGATGGGTTATCTCAATTACAACCGCGCAACGATGACCTATCTGCCAACCTTGCGGGTGGCGGCGCTGGGCAGCTGGCTGCCGAGCATGATGAATCGCGAAGGCGGGCTGGTCAGCCTGGTCGACGAAGTCCAGCGCCGGACGGACGAAACGGTGGGGCTGGTTGCGCAGAATGACCTCTACATCCAGTACATCATCCTGAAGACCCCCGATCACGAATACAAGATGGCGCCGAGCGAGGGGACGATGCGGCTGATGGTCGATTCCTCATCGGGCATCGCGCTGATGAGCCGCATGCGCCAGCGCGAGATCGACAAGCTGTATCGCTATACCCGGCACTACGCGCTGGGCGGTGACGCGCTGCCGACGTTCGAAGAACTCATGCGCGAGGTGCGCTGGAGCCACGAGGTTGGGCATGCCTATCTGCCCAAGCGCCCGACGCCGGAGCTGGCCTCCATCGCCATGCCGCTGGACATAGACCTTTACGGGATCCCGCTCGCGCTGGGCGTCGGGGGGCTGGTCGATCGCATCTCGCGCGCAAAGCAGGACATCATCGACGTGATGACCGACGCGATCGCCTCCTTCCGGGCGCGGCATGAAGCCGGCGGCGCGACTGCATCGGACCCCATTCTCAGCGCGGCCTGACTGCAGGCCAGGGGCCGGGGCGCATTGCCGGTCCGGCCCCTTGTGACATCGCGATCCCGTCAGGCCTGAACCGGGACCTTGCCGAAATCCAGCGTCGGATAGCCTGCCTGAGCCACCGCCGTGCAGGCTTCGTTATACTTGAAGAAGCCGCCGGTATACATGATGAGCCCGCGCGGCTTTCCGTCGACATTGGTTCCGGTGTACCAGGTGTTTGCCTTGGATACGAGCGTCAGCTGGGCGAGGCCGAAGACCGTTTCCATCCACTCGTCCTCAGCCTCGAGCCGGGGTTCCACCGTGGCGATGCCATGGCTGCGCATGTGCGCGATCAGGTCGCAGATCCAGTTCACGTTCTGCTCGTCCAGCGTGATGATATTCGCCAGTGCCGCCGGCCCATTGGGTCCGCACACCATGAACAGATTGGGGAACCCCGCCATCATCAGGCCCAGATAGGAGCGCGCCCCCCCCGCCCATTTGGTGCGGACATCATGCCCGGCGCGGCCCTGGACCTCAAAGGCCATCAATGCGCCTGAAAGCCCGTCATAGCCCGTGGCCAGGATCAGCGCATCGAGTTCGACCTCGCCCGCGCTGGTGCGAATTCCCTTGTCCGTTACCCGCTCGATCGGATGTTCCAGGCAATCGTGCAGATGGACATGCGGCAGGTTGTAGCTCTCGTAATAGCCGGTATCGAGACACGGGCGCCGCGCAAAGATGGGATAGCCGCGCGGCTTGAGCTTTTCCGCAGTTACAGGATCGTTGACTGTCTCGTCGATCTTCCCGCGCACGAACTCTGCGACATGCTCGTTTGCCTCCGGGTTGGTCAGCAGATCGGAGAACATGCCCAGAAAGTCGAGCCCGCCACGTGCCCAGGCATCTTCCATCACCCGTTGCCGCTGCGATGGCGTGATCGAGAAGAAGGGTCGCGATGTGACCGGGCGAACGCCGCCCAGCTGACTGGCGCGCGCGACTGCGCGAATGGCGGGATAGTGGCGCTTGAGCTCGGCGACATAGTCCGGGTCGAGCCGGCTGTTGCGCATCGGCATGGTAAAGCTGGGGGTGCGCTGGAAGACGTGCAGTGCTTCGGCTTGCTGCGCTACCACGGGCACGATCTGGATGCCGCTGGACCCGGTGCCGACCAGCCCGACACGCTTTCCCTTGAAGCTGACCGGCTCATGCGGCCATTTTGCAGCGCGCAGCAGCTCGCCCTTGAAGTCCGCCAGCCCGGGAAACTCAGGGTCCTTGGGGATCGACAGCGGCCCGGTTGCCATGACGCAATAGCTGGCCACGATCCGTTGCCCGCGATCGGTCGTGGCGGTCCAGCGCTGCATTTCGGCATCCCATCGTGCGCGGATCACCCGGGTATTGAAATGGAACAGCGGGCGGAGCGCCAGCTTGTCCGCGACGAAATTGGCATAGGCCAGAATTTCCGGCTGGGCCGCAAACTGCTCTGTCCAGGTCCATTCCTGCTGGATTTCGTCTGAAAATCCGAAGCTGTAATCGACGCACATCAGGTCGCAGCGTGCGCCGGGATAGCGGTTCCAGTACCAGACTCCGCCGACATCGCCGCCGGCTTCCACGCCGGTGACGGAAAGTCCCATCTCGCGCAGCTTGTGCACGGCATACAGGCCGCCAAAGCCTGCACCGACGACCAGCGCATCGACGGTGATGGTTGGCGCGCTATCGGGAATGTCTTGCGGTTGGGCGGTCATGTGTGCGTTCCGGTCTTGTGGCTATGTCCGAGAGAGGTTGCCGGGCGGCGCTTAGAGGGTGCACCGCCCGGCATGGGCAGGGGGTTCAGTAACGGAAGATCAGTTCCGCCCCGAGCACCCACCCTTTGTTGATCGATGAGAAGGTCGAGCCCGCGAAGAACGGCAGCGGAGAGACATTGCCCTCGGTCTGGTCGTTGAGCAGGTTGTTGCCATAGAGCGAGAACTTCCAGCGCCGGTCGGCGGTCTGGAAGGCAAAGTTGATGTCGACGATATCGCCGGCGCTGAGCAGGCCAGTATTGTTGTCGTTCGACCATGCCGCATCTCGATGAGCATAGGCTGCGCGTGCGGAGAACTCCCCAGCGCTGCCGACATCATGCGTGAAATTGGCCGATGCGCCATAGGTCCAGGGCGCAAGCCGCGGCGGGCGCAAGGCAAAATCGCGCGCATCGATCACCCGGTCGCCAGTCAGGTCGAAGAAGATGCGGGTGTATTGTGCATCGGTATAGCCCAGCTGGCCGTTCAGCGTCAGATGGTCGCCGATCCGCAAGGTCGCCTCGGCCTCCACCCCGCGCAGCCGCAGATCGGCGGAATTGCGGATAACCTGAGTGGTGCCGATCGGCAGAACCGGCAGAATGATCTCGCGCTGCAGGCCCAGCACCGTGTTGTGAAAGGCCGCCAGATTGAGGCGCAGCACGTTGCCGAAATCCTGCTTGAGGCCGATTTCGTAGCTGTTCTGCTTTTCCGCATCGAAGGGACCTGGGTCCTCGGCGGGGTTGCCGTTGCGGAAGTTGTAGCCGCCACTGCGGAAGCCGCGCGCGAAAAAGGCATAAGCCAGCGTATCGCTGGTCGGCTGCCATTGCAGGCCGACGCGGAAGGTTGGGTCCTGCCAGCTTTCGCTATCCCGGAAACCATAGCTGCTGCAGGTGCGCGTTCCGATCGGGTCGCACAGATTGCCGGCCAGGTTCTGCACCTGCACCCGCTTCTTCTCCCACGAATAGCGCAGGCCGCCACTGACGGTCAGCGTGTCGGTCATCCGCCAGTCGGTGGAGAAGAACGCGCCGAACGTGGTCTGCGACTGCTTGCCGCCGCCGGAGATGCGCAGCGCCCCGCCTGCCAGGCGGCGCAGTTCGATATAGTCGATATCCTGCTCGAAATAGTACAGGCCGGTGGTTACATCGACGCGGCCGAACGTTCCTGCATAGCGCAGTTCGTTGCTGAACTGATCCTGCCGGGTCAGCGTATCGGCGTGGAAGGTGAAGCTGGGCGAGGAGTCGATGTCGCTGACGACGAAGCCCTTGTAATCGCGATAGGCCGTGATGTTGGTGATCTTGCCGTCGCCAAACGCGGTGTCGATATTGATCTCGACCGATGCCTGGTTCCAGTCGTTGCGGGTCACGCCCTCTTCATCGACGCTGATGTCGAAGCTTTCGCGCCGGAACAGGCCGAAATTGCTGACGACTGCGCCATCGCCGCGCACCCGGCCATGTTCATAGCGCCCGACGATGCTGATCGTATCGGTCGGAGTGAAGTTCAGCGCGGACCGCACGATCAGCGTTTCCGATGCGCCGAAATCGTTGTTGCCGTTGAACCTGTTGGTGAAATAGCCGTCGTCGTCATTGTAATAGACGGCAAGTTTGGCGGCCAGCTTGTCCTCGATCAGCGGGCCGGAAATTACCGCGCTGGCGATCTTGTTGAGCCCGGTTTCAACGGCGAGCCGGCCCTCGACCTTCAGGTCGTTGCCCGGCGTGGAGGTGCGGACGACGACCGCACCGCCGGTGACGTTGCGCCCGAACAGCAGGCCCTGCGGCCCACGCAGCACCTCGACGCCCTCAAGGTCGAAAGTGTCGAACAGGATCCCTGCGCTGATGCCCATGTACACGCCATCGACAAAGACGCCGACGGTGGGGTCGATCGACGGGATCGAGCTGTTGATGCCCAGCCCGCGAATGGAGAAATTGGCAAAGCCCGGCGCGGTGCCGACATCATCGAGCTGCACGTTGGGGGCGCTGTAGCTGAGATTGTCGAGCGTTCGGATATGCTGGTTTTCGAGCTGTTCCGCTCCGAACGCGGTGATCGCGATCGCCACGTCCTGGACGTTCTGTGCATTGGCCTTTTTGGTGGCTGTAACGACGATTTCGTCAAAGCCAGGTGCGCTTTCGGCCTCGCCAGTGGCCGCACTGTCCTGCGCGGCGGCCTGCGATGCCATGGCCAGCGCAAGCGCGGTGGTGCCAAGCCCGGCCAGCAGCCGTGAAATCATGTGGTCCCTCATCTCCATCCCCTCATTGTCTGTGCCTGTCGCAAGCACGCGTGCAGGAAACGCGACAGGACATGCAGGCCTGACGGTCTTTTGCAGCGCGGTTATGCGGAATTTGGCTTTGTTCTAGCCTGATGATCTCGCAGCATCGGGTCGCAACAGGCAATCCATGCCGGGTATTGAGCCATCATAATCATAATGGCGATTTGCGCAGGGGCTCCGGTCCATGCCTGCTCACCGCACCAGGCTATGGCCGATGCCGCCATCGACCGCGAGAGACTGTCCGGTGACGAAGGTGGAGCGCCCGCCCGCCAGCCAGAGCGCGGCTTGCGCGATGTCTGCCGCTTCGCCAAGCCTGCCCACCGGCGTCTGCGTGACCCGCTTGGCGATCTGTTCTTCGCTCAGGATGGCCATCACCCCTTCGGTGGCGACAGTCGAGGGCGCAATCGCATTCACCCTGATATGTCTGGGCCCAAGCTCGACCGAAGCGGATCGGGTCAGGCCATCGACGCCTGCCTTGACCGCAGCATAGAGCAGCGCGCCGGCGCTGCCCAGCCGACCGGCCATCGATCCGATGTTGATGATCGCGCCGCCTTCTTCCGGCATGTGCGGAACGCTGGCCTGGATGCCCCAGACCATCCCGCCCAGCCCGACGCCCATCATGCGGGCGAATATGTCTGGCGTGATATCGGGGATCAGATTGTAGCTGTTCCACATCGCGTTGTTGACCAGAATGTCTATCCGGCCGAGCTTGCGGGCGGCATCGTCGATGGCGGCGGTCAGTGCGTCACGGTCGGAAACATCGGCTCCGATGCCGATCGCCGTCGCGCTGTCGGATGCAATGGCATCGGCTGCTGCCTGCGCCCAGGGCTGTTTCAGGTCGATCAGGACCACGCTGGCGCCTTCGCGGGCAAAAAGCTCTGAAATGGCGCGTCCCAGACCACGCGATGCACCTGTCACAACGGCTACCTTGCCTTGCAGTTCTCCGCCCATGTTCATCCCTTCCTGTTGTGGCGATACCTAGCCCGATGCGATTGGCGAGCGGCAGCATGACCGGCGGGAGCGGCTGCATTATTCGGCTTATGATAGTGGTGTGGGCGCTACCGGCCCCCTTTGACCCCTGCGCGCGTGCAGGTGAGGCTCGACCCCCAAGCAGAACTATCGCGCAGGAGCGGCAGCCATGGCGGAACACGGTGACAGCATGAGGCAGAGGCTGGTCCTGGTGACGGGGGCTGCGCGCGGCATAGGTCTGGCCTGTGCCCGCCGCTTTGTCGAAGCCGGGGACAGGGTGGTTCTCGCCGACCGCGATGCCGAGACGTGCACGCTTGCTGCGCGATCGCTCGGTGCCGGACATATGGCCGTGTGCATGGATGTGTCTTCCGAGCATGATGTCATGCGCGCCATGGCGGACATTCGATCCCGGTTCGGGCCGCTCGACGTGCTGGTCAACAATGCAGGCGTGGTCGACCGTTTCGCACGACCATTGCTGGACGTGCCTGCCGACGATATCGAGCGCCTCATCAGCATCAACCTGCAAGGGCCGTTCCTTGCCGCGCGCGCTGCTATCCCGGCAATGGCAGAGCGGGGCAGCGGGGCCATCATCAACATCGCCTCGGGGGCAGGCCTGCGCGCGCTGCCGGGCAGGGCCGCCTATGGCATGACCAAGGCTGGAGTGATCGGCATGACCCGGGCCCTGGCTGTGGAGCTCGCGCCGAAGGGCATTGCCGTCAATGCAGTGCTGCCCGGCTATATCGACACGGAAATCCTGCTGGCGCTCGAACGCGAGGGCCGGTTCGACCGGGAATCGGTCGCGCGCGCGATCCCGGCTGGCAGACTGGGCCAGGGGCATGAGATCGCCGAAGCGGTGTTCCACCTTTCGCAGCGTGGCTATCTTGCCGGGACCATGCTCAGCGTCGATGGCGGGGTCGATGCCTTTGGTGGATCCGGCCGTGCTTCGGCCATGACCATGCCGCAGCGCATGCACCGGACCGGCGATGTCGCCTGCGTGACCGGCGGCGCAAGCGGGATTGGCGCGGCGATTGCCGATGAGCTGGCAGCACAGGGATGGCAGGTGGCCGTGCTGGACAAGCAGCCGGTATCCGGTCACCGGTTTGCCAGCTGGCAGATGGATATCGCCGACCAGCGCCAGGTCGAAGACGCATTTTCCCAGATCGCCGCAAGGCTGGCGCCGGTCGCGTTGCTGGTCAACAGTGCAGGCGTGGTGGAGCCCTTGATGCCCAGTGCAGAGCAGCACCTGGCGGACTTCCGCCGAACGGTGGATGTGAATGTCGCCGGGGTAATCCATGCTGCGCGGGCTGCTGCCCGGCAGATGCGCGACCATGGCGGCGGACGCATCATCAACCTGTCATCGATCACCGCATCGCTCGGGCTGCCCGGCCGCAACGCCTATTGTGCCTCCAAATCGGCGGTGACGATGCTGACGCGCAGCATGGCTTGTGAATGGGCGCAGCATGGCATCCGCGTCAATGCCGTGGCGCCGGGCTATATCCGCACGCCAGCGGTCGAGGCTATGATCGATGCCGGGGTGCGCGACATGGCGGCCATCACCGCGCGAATTCCGATGGGCCGATTGGGCCAGCCCTCTGAGATTGCTGCGCTCGTCGCTTTTCTGGCATCGGACGCGGCCTCGTATATCACCGGTACTACCGTGCAGGCCGATGGCGGCTATCTGGCCAGCGGTCACCCATCAGGAGCGCCGATGCCCTGACCCGGCCGAGCTCCGGGCAAATCGCATATGCAATAGTGGTGGGCGTCGGTCAGACGGCAGGTGCCAAGCCTTGGCTGGGTCCATAGTCTGCCGCGATACACGCCAAATTGCGGGAGAGGTAAGGATGAGTCAGGTCAGGTTGGAAGTCGCGGACTATGTGGCGGTGGTGACCATCGACAACCCTCCGGTGAATGCGCAGAACATGGATCTGGTCGACGAGATCATCGCCACGTTCGATACCTTCAACGACCGCGACGATGTCCGTGTTGTCGTGCTGACGGGCGAGGGCAAGTGCTTTTCCGCCGGGGCCGATCTGCGCAACCGGCCCGATCTTTCCGCCCCAGGCGCGCGCTGGGCGCGCAACCGCAAGGTGCGCGAGGTCAGCTATTGCATCATGGACAATGCCAAGCCGACCATCGCGGCGGTCAACGGCCCCGCGCTGGGCGCGGGACTGGGCCTGGTGGCCAGTTGCGACATCATCATCGCCTCGCAGAATGCAGTGTTCGGCCTGCCCGAAGTCGATGTCGGCCTGATGGGTGGCGGCAAGCATGCCGAGCGCATCCTGCCGCATTCGCTGGTGCGCCGGATGATGCTGACCGGCTATCGCGCCCCTGCCGAGGAGCTCTACCGGCGCGGCATCATCGAAGCCTGCCTGCCGCCTGAAGAGCTGATGCCCTATGCGATGGACATGGCACGCAACATCGCCGCCAAGAGCCCGCTCGCCACGCGGCTGGCCAAGGACAGCATGCGCACGATCGAGAACATGACGCTGCGCGACGGCTATATCTATGAGCAGGGCAACACCGCGAAGCTTGCGACATCGCATGATGCGGCCGAGGCGGTGGCAGCATTTGTCGAGAAGCGTCCGCCGGTCTTCCAGGGACGTTGAGGCTGGCCATGACGAACGAGACCGGCGGCGACTGGAATTTCGGCGATCTGCTGGACGTGGCCGCAGCCCATGTTCCGGCAGACAGGCCCGCGCTGGTGCGTGGAGACCGGACGATCCTGTGGGGGGATTTCGACGCGCGCACCAATCGGCTCGCGCGGGCGATGCTGGCTGCGGGGCTGGCAAGCGGCGATCGCGTGGCAATTCTTGCGCGCAACATCCCCGAATTCATCGAGATCGCCTGTGCCGCGTTCAAGGCGCGGCTGACGCACGTCAACATCAACTATCGGTACACGACGGCAGAAATCGAATATGTGCTGGCCGATTGTCAGGCTGCCGCGCTATTTCACCAGGAGGAGTTTGCCGGCGTGGTAGCCCCGCTGCCTGCGGCTCTCGATCACCTGAAGCTCGTGGTCCAGATCGGCGGAAATGCAGACGGCTATGAGGCGATGGTGGGGCAGGGTGATGGAGGCCCGCTCGCCATCACCCGATCGCCCACCGATGGCTATCTGCTCTATACTGGCGGGACGACAGGACGCCCGAAGGGTGTGATGTGGGCGGCGCGTGATGCCCGCCAGGTCCAGCTGGAATCGCCGACCGTGCGTACCACAATCACCACGCTCGAGGATCATGCCCACCAGGTCGCCGCCAATGCCGCGCCGGGCAGGGTCATGCCCGCATGTCCGCTGATGCATGGCGCGGGGCTCAACAGCTCGATGGCCGAGCTGCTGATGGGTGGCACGGCGGTGCTGCTGGAAAAGGACAGCTTCGACGCCGCCGAATTGTGGGACCAGGTCGAGCGTCACCGCGTCACCCGCATCCTGATCGTCGGCGATGTCTTCGCGCGGCCAATGCTCCAGGCGCTTGAAGCGCACCCGGGACGCTGGGACCTGTCCAGCCTCAAGGTGATCTCCTCGGCCGGACTGATGTGGAGCGAGGAGGTGAAGCGCGGTCTGGTGCAGCAGCTGCCCCAATTGTCGCTGGTCGACATATTGGGCGCATCGGAAGCCTCGGGATTTGGCTATGCGCTGACAACGGCCCAGCGTTCCACCCCCACCGGCTATTTCGAGCCTGGACGGCAGACCGTGATCATCGATATCGATACCGACCGCGTGCTGGCCGATGCCGAGCCCGGCACTGGATGGCTGGCGCGCAGGCCGCCCTTTGCGCTGGGCTATTTCGGTGATCCGGAGAAGACCGCGCAGACCTACCGCCGGATCGGCGACACCGTCTATGCCATCCCTGGCGACATGGCGGAGCGGACGCCCGAGGGACTGATCCGGCTGATCGGGCGCGGCAATCTGTGCATCAATACCGGCGGCGAAAAGGTGTTCGTCGAGGAGGTCGAAGAGGCGCTGAAGCGCGCACCCGGAATCGAGGATGCCATAGTTGTCGGCATCCCCGATGCAACCTGGGGCAAGGCTGTCGTGGCGCTGGTCCGCGCCGGCCCAGGCTTTGAAGAGCCGCGTGCCCGCGCCGCGCTGGAGGCCGATCTGGCCCGCTACAAGCTGCCGCGGCGGATGATCGTGCTGGATGAGCTGCCGCGCCATGCCAGCGGAAAGTCTGACTATCGCCGCGCGACCGAACTGGCGCTGGCGACCCTTGGCTGACGTGCTGCGCCCTCATGCGCTGGTGACGGGCGCGGCGCAGGGGATAGGCCGTGCGGTGGCCGAGCGCCTGGCAGTTCTGGGCTGGCACGTCATCGCTGCCGACCGGGATAGCGAGGCGCTGGGCTGGGCAAGCGGGCGGGACGATGTGACCGCCACCATGCTCGACATAACCGATGCAAAGGCTGTGGCGCGCGTGCTCGATGCATTCCCGGGCCCCGATATCGTTGTGAATTGCGCCGGGATAGCCGCGCAGCTGCTGCCGCTGAAGCAGATTGACCGCAGGGCGTTCGAACAGATGCTGCGGATCAATACCGGCGGCACCTTAGTGGTCGCGCGCGAGGCAGCGCGGCGGATGCAGGGCGGCGCCATCATCAACATAGCCTCGCGCGGCTATCTGGGCGGTGCGGGCGCGGCGCACTATGTCGTATCCAAGGCAGCGGTGGTCGGGATGACCCGGGCGATGGCCGTGGAACTGCGCTGGCGCGGCATCAGCGTCAACGCGGTTGCGCCCGGCATGGTGGAGACGCGCATGATCGCCGATTTCACGCCGCAAATGCGCGAGCGGCTGACGTCGCTCGAACCGAGCGGCGCTGCTCTCTCGCCCGATGTGATCGCCGAAGCGGTGGCATATCTCGCATCGCCAGCGGGCCGATCGCTCAACGGGCAGGTCCTGCTGGTCGATGGCGGCAAATCGCTGGGGGTGTTTCCATGCTGACGGTCATCGCAGCGCCCGAAAGCCTGACGGCGACAATCGGAACCGCAGTCCATGATCTGTGCGGCGCCGGGCTTGCCGACCCTGCCGCGCTGGTAGATGCCATGCCCCATACGGCAAGGGCAGGGCTTGCCGCTCTGGGTGATGACGATCTTGAAGCGGGGTTGATCCAGCCGCTGGCCGCTCTGGGCGAGACGCTTTCGGGCCTGGTTCCCGGCCATCGGCGCATCGTGCTGATAGGCACAACCGAAGGGCTCGGCCATTGGGACGCCAGTCTCGCTGCGGGTTTTGCCGCAGGCGCGACCGGTCTGATGCGGTCCGTGGCGCTCGAATTCATGCGCGAAGGCGTGACTGTTAACATGGTCGCGCTGGATCCGACCGATGATCGCAGGGCCATGGCTGCAGCGCACCTGGCTGCTGCCCTGCTGCAGACCGATGGGGTAAGCGGGCAGGTCATCGCCTGCGATGGCGGCAACAATCTGCGCATGGTCCAGGCCAGGCAGCGCGCCTGACGCCTTTACGGCGCCCGCAGGGACGGGCAGTCTCATGTCCGGTACCAGTCATGGGGAGGGGAGGAGAATGTCGCAACCAGCCGTGAAATCGGCCCTCCGGACCTTCGAGGTTCTGGAACTGTTCGCGGAGCGGCGTACGCCGCTGCCCTTGCACGAGATCCACAGCACGCTGGGCTATCCCCAATCGAGCACCACCGCCTTGCTCAAGAGCATGGTGATGAAGGGCTATCTAAATTACGACCGCGACCATCGCACCTATCTGCCGACGACGCGGATCAGCGAACTGGGCAACTGGCTGCCCGACTATATCCAGGCGCAGGGCGCCTATCGCGAGCTGGTCGAGGAACTTCAGCGCCGGACCGACGAGACGGTGGCACTGATCACCCGCAACGACCTGTTCATCCAGTATATCATCCTGCTGACGCCTGCCCATGAGTTCCAGATGGCACCTCAGGTCGGGGCGATGCGCAAGCTCGTGGACTCATCGGCTGGTCTCTCGCTGATGGCCCGGATGGACGATCGCGCAATCGAGAAGCTTTGCCGCTATTCGAACGCCTATCATGCTGGCGATGCAGCCCGGGTGTCCTACGCGCAGATCATGCGCGATGTCGAACACGTCCGTCAGGTCGGTTATGCCTATGTTCCCCACCGGCCGACGCCGGCGGTATCTTCGATCACCATGGCGCTCGACGCCGATCTGGGCGGGGTGCCGCTGGCGCTGGGTGTGGGCGGGCTTGCCGGACGCATTGCCGACCGCAAGGACGCGATCGTCGAGATCCTGCGCGATCTGACCACCTCATTCCGCCCGGCTGCCGGGTAGCTTGGCACTATCGCGGACATGATAGTCTGGGCCTGCGCGCCGGATCACGTGCGCAGCCCGGATCTCGCGCCATAATTGCTGACTGAGACGATCGGCATGGGCCGGCAGTGGAGAGGCGCAGACGTGGATATCGATATCGGCTTTCTGGGCGACTTCCGGTGCCGGCTTGGCGAAAGTCCGATCTGGGACCCTGAGCTTGCGCGGCTGTGGTGGGTCGATGCTGTGGACCAGGCCATACATAGTGCGGACGAAGCCGGAAATGGTCCGGTCACCTGGCGCTATGACAGCATGTTCGGAAGCATCGGCCTGTGCGATGGCGGCCTGATCGCGGGCCTGGCGGATCGGTTTGCGCTGATCGACACTCAGACCGGTGCGGCTGAAACGGTACTGACGGTGCCATCGCAGGGCGGGGCGGTGCGGCTCAACGATGGCAAGGTGGACCGGGAGGGCCGCAGCTATGTGTGCGGCCATACCCGGATGCAGGAAACCGCAACGGGCACGCTGTTCCAGCTTACCGCCGATGCAGCGTTGCGCGAGGTCGCGCAGGGGATGCGCATATCCAATGCCATCTGCTTTTCCCCCGATGGCAGCCGCCTGTATTGCGCCGACAGCCTGGACGGCTTCATCCGCTGCCATGATTATGATCCGGCAACCGCCACGATCGGGGCGCAGACGGGCCGCATCGACCTCGCCGGCATCGGTCAGGCCCCCGATGGGGCGACGGTGGATGCCGACGGCAATTTGTGGATCGCACTGGTGCTGGATCAGGCGCTTGCCTGCGTGTCGCCCGATGGCACGCTGCTTCGCCGGATCGACATGCCCATGCCCTTTCCCTCGTGCCCGGCTTTCGGCGGCGAAGGGATGGAGACGCTTTACGTTACCTCGATCGGCAATTCCGGCCACAATCTGGTGACCGACCATCCCGATGGCGGGCGGATCGCCGTGGTCCGCGGCCTCGGCGTCCGGGGAATTGCCGAAAGCCGCCTCACCTTCCAACCTGCAACAGGCGCTGCCCATGGAATTTGAACTCGATCCTGCCGACCTGGCCTTTCGCGAGGAGGTGCGCGCCTTCTTTGCGACCGGCATCCCCGATGAGTGGCGCACGCGCGTGCGCGCCGGCCTGCGGCTGAATCCGGAAGAGCTGGTCGCCTATCAGAAGCGCCTTGCCGCGCGCGGCTGGGGGGCGCCGACCTGGCCGGTCGAATATGGCGGTACCGGATGGAGCCCGATCCGCCAGTATATCTTTTGGACCGAAGCGGCCGAGGCGGATGCGCCGGCACAGTTCCACCAGGGGCTGGAACTGATCGGGCCGATCATCTTTACCTATGGCAGTCAGGAGCTAAAGGACCGCTATCTGCCCGGCATCGTCAACGCCGACGACTGGTGGTGCCAGGGCTATTCGGAACCCAATGCCGGGTCCGATCTGGCCTCGCTGCGCACCCGTGCAGTCCGTGACGGCGACGATTATGTGCTGAACGGGCAAAAGGCCTGGACCAGCTATGGCCATGTCGCCAGCCATTGTTTCGTGCTGGCGCGCACGTCGGACGAACCCAAGAGACAGCAGGGCATCTCGCTGCTGCTGGTCGACATGAAGACTCCGGGCATCACCATCCGCCCAGTCGCGACGATGGACGAAAAGCACCACACCAACGAGATGTTCCTCGACGATGTGCGCGTGCCCGCCGCCAATCTGGTCGGCGAGGAAGGACGCGGCTGGGAATATGGCAAGGTGCTGCTCGACCGAGAGCGGATGGTCACCGCATCGGTCGCGATCTTCCTGATCCAGACGGTCAAGGCCATCCGCGAGGCGGCATCCAGACGCACCATCGGCGGTGTGCGGCTGATCGACATGCCGGGTTTCAAGGCGAAGCTGGCGCAATATGAGATCGAGGTCACCGCGCTGCAGACCATGGTGCTGCGCGTGATGGCCGATGCTGCGGCAGGGACCGACTCCGGCCCGCTGGGTTCGATGATCAAGCTGCGCTGGTCGCAGCTAAGCCAGGCAGGCACTGCGCTTTGGGTCGGCGCGCTGGGGCCGCGCGCCGCGCATTTCGCGCCGCTGGACAATAGCCATGATCTGCCCGCCGACATGCCTTATGCGATGCAGGGCGCACTCTATGCCCGTGTCACCTCCATCTATGGCGGGTCGAGCGAGATCCAGCACAACATCATCGCCCAGCGCGCGCTGGGCCTGAAGGGATAGCGCGATGCGTTTTACCTATTCGGATGAACAGGCGATGCTGCTCGACAGCATTCTGCGCTTCGGCCAGGAGCACTTTCCGCCGACCGAACGCCACCGGCTGATCCGGCAGGGGCGGAGCGGCGAGACGGATGCCTGGGCCAGGATGGCAGATCTCGGCTGGCTGCTGCTGCCGATCGCCGAGGAATGTGGCGGGCTGGGCGGCGGCATCATCGAACTGATGGCGCTGGGCGAAGGCTTCGGACGCAACCTGGTGCCTGGCCCCTATATGGCCAGTTGCGTGCTCGCCCCGGCGCTGCTGGCGCGCGGCGGCGCGGTGCAGGACGACCTGATCGAGCAGATCGGCGCCGGCGAAGCTATCGTCGCGGCTGCTCTGCTGGAAGATGATGGCGGCTATGATCTGCACCATGTCGCCACCCGTGCGACCGGATCGGATGAAGGATGGACGCTGGATGGCGCCAAGGCGCATGTCGAGGATGGCGGCGATGCCGAATGGTTCATCGTGCCTGCGCGTACGGCCGGCGGCGTCCGGGATCGCGACGGGCTGTCGCTGTTCCTCGTCTCCGCCAGCGCCCCGGGCCTCAGGGTCGAGCGGTTTCGAGCTGTCGACGGCCACCGCCACGCCCGTCTGGAGCTGGAGGGCGTTGCGGGCCAGCTCATCGGGAGCCAGGGCGATGCGCTGGCCGATATCGAGGCCGCTGTGGCGCGCGCAAGTTGCGGCTATCTCGCCGAAGCGGTGGGATCAATGGAGGCAGTGAGTGCGATCACGCTCGATTATCTGCGGACCCGCGAACAGTTCGGCAAGCCGATCGGCAGCTTCCAGGTGCTACAGCACCGCATGGTCGACATGACCGTGGCATGCGAAGAGGCCCGGGCGATGCTGTGCCATATTGCGCTGTCGATCCCCAAGGGCGATGCCGCCTTCCAGCGCGCGGTGTCGGCCGCCAAGGTGCGGATCAGCGAATGCGGCATCTATGTCGGCCAGCAGGCGGTACAGCTGCACGGCGGGGTCGGGTTCAGCGACGAGCTGATCGTCAGCCATCACCTCAAGCGTCAGATGATGCTTGCCATCGCGCACGGTTCCATCGATCACCATCGCATGAGGTTTGCAGCATGACCGCCGCCCCCGACCCGCAGGTCGCCGAGCTGATTGCGCGCGAGCGCATCCGTGATTGCCTGATGCGCTATTGCCGCGGCATCGATCGCGCGGACGAAGCAATGCTGCGCTCTGCCTATTGGCCGGACGGAACCGACAATCACGGACCCTATAATGGCAGCGCGGAGGGCTTTGTCGACTGGGCGATGAAGATGCTGCCGCACATCGAGCGCGGCATTCACCAGATCCACAATGTACTGATCGAATTCCGCGAGGGCGGCGCGGCGGTCGAGAGCTATTTCTCCGCCTTCCAGCGCCAGCCGGGTGCCGATGGCAAGCTGACCCAATGGGACATGAAGGGCCGCTATCTCGACTGGTTTGTCGAGCGCAACGGCGAATGGCGCGTGCTCAACCGGCTGGTGGTGTTCGACTGGGTGGAAGAGATGCCGCTGCCCCCTGGCACCGAGGCCGAGCGCTTTGGCGCGCGCAAGCCCGTGGGCGGACGCTGGCCCGACGATCCTGTCTACTCCTTTGCGCGAGCATAGATGACGGCTGCCTTTCCCGATCTTCTGAGCCGGGGCGATGGCCGCTTTGCCATCGACATTGCACCGGCGCTGGCAGTAGGCCCACCGGGCCACGCCTATCTGTTCGGTGGCGCGTGCCTGGCACTCGCGCTGGAGGCCGCGGCCGAGACCGTTCAGCGCCCCGTGGTTCAGGGGGCGCTGCAGTTCGTCAGCTTCACCCCGCTGGGGGCAAGGCTCGAACTGACGGTCGACATCCTGCAGGCCGGTCGGACCCTGGTACAGGCGCAGGTCAGCGGGCGGGTGGACAACCGTCTGGTTCTGTCGGCGGGCGTGACACTGGGGGAGAGGTCAGGCTTTGCCGAGCAGCAATGGCTCGATGCCCCGCTTGTCCCTGCGCCCGATCAATGCCTGCCCAGCGCCCGCTTGCCGCGCCAGGATGACAACGCGCATTTTCTGGACACCATGGAGGTCCGCGAACTTCCCGAGGATTGCCTTCCTGCGGGACGCGCACGCTTCTGGCTGCGCCGCAAGGCCACGGGGCCGATCGATATGGCGAGCCTTGCCCTGTTTGCCGATTTCATTCCTGTGGCGCTGGGCCGGATGAGCGGGCGGCCCGGCGGAGGCAACAGCATCGACAACAGCCTGCGCATGGTGCGCAGCGCAGCACCGGGCTGGTGCCTCGCCGATATCACCATCGCGGCGGCGGCGTCGGGCTTTGCCCAGGGGCGGGTCGAGCTCTGGAGCGAGCAGGGCGTTCTGCTCGCGACCGGCGGGCAGACGCTGTTGTTTAATCCCGGCTAATCCAGCCGCGTCAGCGCTTCGCGCGTAAACGGCGTGATCCGGTCAAAGTGCCCGTCGCGCATCCTGTTGCCCCATTGTGCATCGCCGATCAGTGCGCGGCCGACGGCGACGAGATCGATTTCCCCGCTTGCCAGCATGTCGTCCAGCAGATCAAGCCGCGCGCTGTCCGGAATGGGATCATCGCCGACCCGGGTGATCAGAAAGTCCTCGTCCAGTCCGACAGAGCCGACCGTGATCACGGGCTTGCCCGAAAGCTTGCGCGTCCAGCCGGCCAGATTCATCCGGCTGCCCTCGAATTCGGGCTCCCAGAAGCGGCGGGTGGAACAATGGAAGATGTCGGTTCCGGCGTCGGCCATCGCCGCCACAAAGGGCTCGAGCGCTGCAGGCGCATCGAACAGACGGGCGGCATAGTCCTGCTGCTTCCACTGCGAGAACCGCAGGCAGATGGGAAATTGCGGGCTGGTGCGGCGGCGGCACTCGCGAATGACCTCCTGCGCAAAGCGCCAGGGTTCGCGCCCCCAGACATCCTTGCGCTGGTTCGTCGGGACCCAGAAGAACTGGTCGATCAGATAACCGTGCGCCGCGTGAAGCTCTATCCCGTCAAAGCCCAGCCGCAGTGCGTCAGCCGCAGCATCCCCATAGGCTGCGATGATGGCAGCAATGCGCGCATCGTCGAGTGTCTCTCCATTGGGCTTGCCGGGTGCGAACAGGCCGGATGGAGAAACTGCAGGCACATGCGGGGTACCGGTCTGGTCGGGCTTGCGCGCACTGCCGACATGCCAGAGTTGCGGAAACATTCTGCCCCCAGCAGCGTGGACGCGGTGCAGCACTTCTGCCCAGCCAGATAGCGCTGCGCCATGGAATTCGGGAACGCCGGCTTCGGCCAGGGCTGCAGGATCGGCAATGCCCGTGCCTTCGGAGATGATCAGCGCCACGCCGCCTTCTGCGCGGCGCCGGTAATAGTCCGCAACCTCCGTCCCCGGCATGCCGCCAGGACTCATCCGCCGCGTCATCGGCGCCATCACCAGGCGCGATTCGAGCTTCAGTCGGCCGATGGTTAGGGGCGAGAACAGGCTGGACAAGGGCATTGCGGTTACTCGGAAAGCGGACCGGCAGTCTGCATCAGGCGCAGCCTTGCTGCAGCCGAACATCGATGGATTGCACGATTATCTCATCTTCGATTTGGGCAATCCGCACTTGCCGCGCGTTCAGCAACCAAACAGCTGTGCTAGCCTCCAGCAAGGATGCTGGTGGCCATCGCTTTCTGCTCACCCTTCAGCCCGGTCGCGCACGATCCCTGAGGCAAATGATGCTGATGATCATTCGAATCCGACGAACACCGCTGCCTCATCCACCGACTTGCGGGTCGAGACCACCGCGTTCGCTGGAAAGGTCTCGTCTGGCCATCCCAGGGCAATGCTCTTCATGATTACCTGATCGTCTGCGATCCCGGCGTGTTCGCGCACAACTGGCGATTGCATGATGCCCTGGCTGTTGATCACCGCGCCCAGCCCGCGTGACCATGCGGCGTTGACCAGAGCCGTCGCGACAGCACCGCAATCGAATGGCGTGTCGTCGCTGCCATCGAGATCGCGGTCATAGGTGATGATGACGCAAACCGGTGCATCGAACTGACGGAAGCCGCGCAGGACCCAATCCTGCCGGGCATCCGCATCGTTACGGGCGATGCCCATCGCCGAGAACAGCTGCTTGGCGACTCCGATCTGCCGCTCGCGATGGGGTCCCGCAAAGGGCTTTCCGGTGCGAAATTCGCGCGACTGCGGCACGCCTGCGATCATCCGCTCGGTATTGCCGCGCCGGATCCGATCGAGAGGCTCGCCGGTGATGACATAGAAGTTCCAGGGCTGGGTATTCATCGACGACGGGGCTCGCATCGCGATCTGCAGGATTTCCTCGATCAGCGCGCGCGGCACCGGATCGGGCTTGTAACCGCGAATGCTCCGACGACCCAGAATGACCTCGTCAAACTCCATCAGCTTCTCCTCTGAACGAACACTGCGTTGATGAACGATCCGGGACTGCGTGGAAAGTCCGCTTTGCGACGTTCGAAAAAGCGCGCCGAATGCTCTGGACCTGGATTTCTGACGCTGCTGCAAAGATTATGCAGGGCTTTGCCCGCGAACCGGCTATGACTGACGGCGCTCTTTTCCTGCTGCGATAGGTCTGTTCGTGCCATCCGATACCGGCAAGCGTGTCCTGCTGCTTCACAATGCACAATCGCGGCAGGGCGCGGCTGCACTGGAGCCGGTGCGCGCACGCCTTGAAGCTGGCGGGCTGTCCGTCATCGTCGAACCCTTTGCCAACCTGCCCGAAATCGCGCGCGACATTTCCCGGCTACATCAATCGGCGGATCTCGTTGCTGTCTGTGGCGGCGATGGATCGATCTCGTCGGCGGCCCCGGCGATCATGGAAAGCGGGCTGCCGCTGGGGATCATTCCGGCTGGAACCGCCAACGACCTTGCGCGGACCCTGTCGATCCCGCTCGATTTCGCTGCCGCTGCCGATGTGATCGTCGCCGGGCACGCGCGGCAGATCGATGTCGGCATGGTGAATGGCCATGCCTTCTTCAATGTGGCCAGCATCGGGCTCAGCAGCGATCTGGCGCAGAAGCTCGATCCCGCGATCAAGAAACGGTTCGGCCGACTGGGGTATGCCGTCGCCGCACTGCGCATTCTGGCAGGAGCGCGAAGGTTTCGCGCCAGGATTGTCGAGAAAGGTAGCGGAACGAGGGTAAAGACCTATCAGATCGCGATCGGCAACGGACGTCTCTACGGCGGTGGCAATGTCGTGGAAGAGACGGCTGCCATCGATGACGGGTCGCTGGATCTCTACAGTCTGGAGATGCGCAACCTGTGGAAGCTCGCCTTGATGGTACGGGCATTCCGGACGGGTACGCATGGCGCCTGGAAAGAGGTCCGGACTGCCCGCTGCGTGGAATTCGATATCGAGACGCGGCGTCCCATGCCGATCAATACCGACGGCGAGATCGTCACCGCCACTCCTGCGCATTTCAAGGTCATGCCGAAGGCGATCACCGTCCTTGTTCCTGCCGCCGTACCCCGCCAGCCTGCTGCCATCCGCCTGTTTCATCGCTGACTCCGCTAAAGGGGCAGGAAAACAGGGGCATCGACAGTCGCAGGGCGACCGGCCAGCGGTGCGCTGCCCAGATCGGCCGCGTGCCACGCAAGGTCAGGGTAATGCCTTGCCGTCTCGGCAATGGACAAGGAAGACCCGCACGAGTTGCGAGTTCCCGTCTTTGCCAATCAGCCAGGATGTTGCCCCGACCGCTGCCAGGGGATGCCTCTCGCCATTCCTGGGCAGAGGAGAGGTACAGCTATTTGGTTTGTCGGAAAAAATGGTGGACGCACTAGGGCTCGAACCTAGGACCCGCTGATTAAGAGCCATGATCAGAGGGTCCTAGCGCGTCCGCATGTGTCCAAGAATGTCGGAAATCTGCGATTTATAGTCCGCATTGTTCTTGAAATGTTCGCCAGTATCCACTACAAAAAGCTACCTAAGGTAGCAGGTACATATGGCGAACAAAGTAGGTTTGACGGACGCCAAGATCGCAGGGCTCAAGGCGCCGGCGGCTGGTCAGATTGAGCTGGCCGATGGTATCGTCCCCGGCCTGAGGCTCCGCATGGGTGCCAGTGGTATCAAGACATACATTCTGCGCAAGCGGGTTCAGGGCAAGTGGTTGAATGTGACCATCGGACGCCATGGTCCGAGTTTTACCCTCGCCCATGCGCGTAAGAAGGCGCGCGATCTGCTTGTCGATGTCGAGCAGGGCAAGAGCATTGCCAGGAAGCCGGGTGCTAAGAGGAAGGGGTCAAAGGGCGTCGGTACGGTCGCCGAGCTCTACGAGACGTATCTGTCCCAGCAGATCGAGGGCAAAAAGCGCAGCGCGAGGGAGTTCGATCGGGTCTTCCGAAAGTACATTGAGCCCGAGCTGGGAGACCGCCTCGCGGACTCCATTACCCGAGGTGACGTGAGCCGCTTTGTTGAGAAGATCGCATTCGAGCGGGGCAAGGAAACCCTGACGATGGCGCGGATCGTCTATCGCCATCTTTCGACCTTCTACACGTGGGCACTCACCAGACTCGAGCATATGCCTGCTAATCCCTGCCGGGACGCGTGGCGTCCGAAGCGGAATGAACCTCGTGATCGCGTACTCAGCGACCGAGAACTCGCGGCGCTATGGCAATCTGCGGTCGAGGATGGCTATCCGTTCGGTCACCTTGTGCAGATGCTTGTCCTTACGGCTCAACGCCGGGGAGAAGTGCTCGATGCAGCTTGTGACGAGTTCGATTTCAAGGCGAAGGTCTGGACCGTCCCAGGCGACCGAGCGAAAAATGGCAAAGCGAATGTGGTGCCGCTGTCCGCGCAGGCTCTTGCAGTCGTCACAGAGGTATTCATGGCCGCAGGGATCGACCCTGACGACGCTCACAAGCAATCCCAGATTCTGTTGGCATCGAAGGTCACCAGCACGAACAGCGTTAGCGGCCTCTCGAAAGCATGGAAGCGGATCAGAGCAAGCGTGGACGAGAAGCTCGGCTACGAAGCCGGTCACTTCACAATGCATGACATTCGGCGGACGGTGGCAACTGGCCTCCAGCGTCTCGGCATACCTCTGGTGGTTTCTGAAGCGGTCCTCAATCACCAGTCAGGATCAGCTATGGCCGGTGTGGCGGGGGTCTATCACCGACACCAGTATACCAACGAGAAGCGCGAGGCGTTGGCGTTGTGGGGTAAGGAGGTAATGCAGATTGTAGCCAAGTACCCAGCCGAGGCCAAAAGCGGCTAAACTCCCGTGCAGTCGCTTGCTTGCAAAATGGTCCAGCCCGGCAACAATCCGTCGATTGCCTCTGTTTCGGCTAACTTGCGGATAGACCGCTAAAAGCGCCAATGGCGAAGGACGTCGCGGACATATCCGGGCGTCTCGCCATTCCGCGGTATACCGCCCGCGCGTTCGACTGCACCTGGACCGGCATTGTAGGCCGCGACAGCGAGGTGAACCACGCCGAACCTGTCGAGCATCTGCCTCAGATACCGCGCCGCGCCGAAGATATTGGCCATGGGGTCAAAGCGATTGAAGACGCCGAGTTCCTTTGCCGTTGCTGGCATCAGCTGGCCAAGGCCCGCAGCTCCTGCCGGGCTGACAGCAAGGGGGTTATAGCGGGATTCCGTCCAGACGAGCGCGTCGAGCAGGCCGGTAGGCAATGAATACTTCGCTTCCGCCGCATAGACGTGGGGCAGGTAGCTCGCCCGCCGAAACCCGGATGGGGCAGTTTTGGCCTTGGGCTCGTATCTGTACGGCAGGTTGACCCGTCCATGTTCTGCAACGCTCGAACTTGGTGCTGGGGCGGCTTGCGCCGATTGCCAGAGCCCATGCTCGACCAACTGGAACCCGTTCGATGCCTCTGCAATCCGGATGCCATCGGAGCGGCTGTCACTTTCTTCGGGCATGTGGGGAGCCGGCAGGTCTTGCGCGCTGGCAGGAGTGGCAAACGCGATGGCGATGCCAATGCTGCCGATCATCAGGGTTTTCAGTGGCATTTCTCGATCCTTCTATAGCCGAATCGAGAGAGAACATATAAAGAACATAGGGCGTAGGAAAATGTTTTGGCGCTGGTGCAGAGCGGAGGCTGCACGGGGAGGGCACCTCAACCGGAGAAGGTCGATGCCCCAGCTAAAGAACAGTCATCAACTCGAACGCCGCGCCCGCACGATTGTCGAACGCCTCAACGGAACATGGCGCCAGGGCAAGGGCATGTGCTGCTGTCCCGCCCACGACGACCGCACACCGTCGCTCAGCGTGACCTTGGGGCGAAAGGCCATCCTGTTCCATTGCTTCGCCGGATGTTCGAATGAGGACGTCATTGCAGCATTGGATCGCCAGGGCGTTCGCAGCCGCGAGCTCTTTGACGGTTCTGGCGCCTTTACCGCCGATCGGCACAATCATGGTGACTTCAGCCCCAATGCGCGACGCTTGTGGCAATCGGCTTCGGCGATCTCCGACAGTCCCGTCGAACGATATCTCTCACAGCGCGGTCTCCAGCGCGCATCTGACCAGTTCCGTTACCTGGAACGTACGCCGCTCGGACCACGCGGGGCAGTTCAATTTATCCCTGCGATGTTGGCGGCAGTCACGACTGACATGGGCATTATCGCAGTACACAGGACATTTCTCGACGTGGCGAGAGGCAAGCTGGCCGGTTTCGAGCGGCCCAAGCGTGCGCTTGGCACCCTTGGCTGTGGTGCCGTCAGACTTGCGCCGGCAGTGCAGGGGCGTCTGGGTCTTGCCGAAGGTATCGAGAGCGCCCTGTCAGCAATGCAGCTCTTCGGGATCCCGTGCTGGGCGACGCTTGGAAACGAGCGGTTCGGTCTGGTTTCGATCCCGGAGAGCGTGCGCGAGCTCTACCTGTTCATCGACAATGATGCCGGAGGCGCTCTCGCCGAGGAGCGAGCGCTGAAGGCCTATGCTGCGCCTAATCGTGTCAGTCCCGCAGAGCGCGCGACTGGCATCTTCGCTGCTGTCGGTGCGATCCATCGCGATACTAATCGACCGGACCCGCCAAATTGCGTGGCCCATTATTGGGAGGGTTACGATCATGAGCTTGCCCACATCGAAGGGCGACCTGCCACCCTGATCGGCTATCTCAGGCGCGGTGTCCGGGACGCGGCCGGAACAGGAGATGTTCGTCCCATAACCGAGAAGGCCGCCGACGCCGTGTTGCGGCTGGCGACGATGCTCAACCCGTCCGTTCGACATCCGAAGCTGGCCAACCGCTTCCGCCAGCTGGGTCGGCTTCTCGAACACGATGCTGCGACACTCCGACGGTTTCATCTTTTGTGCTTGAAGGTTGCGGCCGGAGAACTGCCTACGAACGCCCGGGTGTGGCAGAGTTGGAAGAAGCCGATCACAGATATTGCCACCGCTTTGCTGGCGGGCGCCGCAGCGGGAAGTGCGGATGAATTTATGGCGTGGGACGACGAGCTGGGAGCGGTCGGTGCTCTGGCTACGCCGGGCAACATCTTCTCCTACCCGAGCGTGGAGCCTGCGGTCCGGATCAAGGTCGGCTCGATCCATTCTGTCAAAGGTGAGACTCATCTCGCCACGCTCGTCTTTGATACCCACTACAAAGGGTCGCACCTCACTCGGATAAAGGACTGGCTTACGGGCGCGAGATCAGGACTGACCGCCAACAAGCCCGAGCTACGCAAGAGCCTGAAGCAGCATTATGTTGCGGTGACTCGCCCTTCCCATTTGGTTTGCCTGGCCATGCGGAGCGATGCCTTCACGGATGCCGAACTCGTGCTGCTGCGCGCGCGTAACTGGAACATTGGCGACATCGCCAACCATCAGATCGTCTGGCGGCCCTGAAATTGCGTCGCGGACTTTTGCCTGTCCGCACCCTCACTCCTGCGGTGCGGAATGGCCGAGCTCGATCGCCTTTTTTCGCTGGGCTGAAGTCAGCGCTTTCCAGATGCGATGGACGTTGCGCCGGGGCATTGCCCCAAGATCTGCGACATAGCTCGCCTTATCTAGCCGCACCTTGAAGAACGTCGGGTCGTGATCGACGCCGGTTCTCCAGCCCGTGTTCTACGGCGAGCGACAGGCTGAACCTGCCGAAGCCGACGGCGGGATCCAAGTCGTTCCGGCGGACGATGGCTCGGACAGTCGACAGCGCCGGGGTCGTTGTGAAGACATCTCTCGGTGCAGAGCACAGGCTGGAGCAGGGCGACCCGATGCTCCGCCGTCTCGATCTCGCCTATGCGCTCAATGCCCATATGGCTCAGGGGCTCACCTCCGATCGCGGCATCGCGGTCATGGACAGCCGTGAGCGCAATCTGGCCAACCAGCAGACGTTCCTGGTGACGATTACGCGGCTGCGCGATGGCCTCACCCTGTATGTCGATAATGCCGGCAAACTCGAAGCGGCGGTCGAGCGCAACGCCGGCATGAAGCGCTCGGCGCTAGAGACGGTTGATCTGCTCCGCGATGCAGCCGCCAAAGGGCAGGCCAAAGACCGTGCGCCTGCGCCTGAACGCAAGCCTCCAGAGCTCGATCGCTCGATCGCCAAGCCCTTCGAGATCGGCATATAGTGTCGCCCCTTCCACACCTCTCCGCACGCCGCCGGTTGACAATAAGTTCTTTATTTGTTCTCATGGGCATATGCGCCGAATCTCTGACGACCTTCTTCTGACCCACCTCGAAGTCGCCCTGGCCGTTGCGCCAGAGCACACCCTCGTTCGCCTCAATGCCGATGATCCGCGTGTGCAGCGCGGTGCCCGTGTCGATCTTGCCCGCCATCTGGTGGAGCGCATGCATGGTTTCAGGATCGAAGGCGATGCGTGTGGCCCATCCAGCGCGCAGGCATGCCTGTTTCCAGGCGATCTATCGCCGATCGGATGAACGAGGCAGTAGCGCCGAATTCGGCTACTGCAGCCGGGCGCCATCACGGTTGGAGGTCAGCTGGACAATCCGCTCGGCGATGGCCTGCCACGCACGAATTCCTGCCTGGTCGTCCGCGAGAGCGAGAGCGCCAATCTGCTCGGCGACGTGCAACGGTGCCTTGTCGCCATGGGTTTGCAGAACATGGTTGGCACAGGCCCAGAGTTCCCAATCGCTGAGCATCAAGAAAGCTGGCCGGCAAGCCCGGCCAGGGTCGCCAGAAGTCCGTAAATCACGAAACCACCAACGAACAGGCGTTCGATTGGAAGCTGTATTCGGCGAGGTTGGGCTGTCCCTGCCGGCCAGACTTGCTTGCAGATCAAGCCGTTGAAACCTGCACGGTGGCCAGTGATCTCGACCTCGCGGCCGACAAGGCGTCGAGCCGATCTCGGCGCATCCAGTTCCCAGTGGCCGCCGCCTGCCTGGAGCACGAGGCCAAGCGGCCCTTCAACCAGCTCACCACGAAGGTGTAGGTCGGGGCTTACCGACATGCTGGCCCTTTCCAGTACCGGTCCCATCGCAGCACCGTTCGCGTACGGATCATCGCGCAGGAGAGATCTGCGCCGGATGGCAGGCGGCACCAGGCAGCCGTGCGGCTTCCGCCTGCGGAACCTCCCGAGCGGCACGACAGCCGCAGACCTCGAACCACAATGTGACCGGTCGGGATTGCCCCGCGCGCGCCGCCCATCAGCTGGACGAGCGCATCGCGTGCCTCAATCGCCGTGGCATCGGGGCAGGGCTGATTGGTGCGGCAGCTGCCATCCATTTCTCGGGCAGCGATGCCAGCGATGCGAATGCGGGGCCCTTCCGCACACCAGACCGGGCCATCTCCATCCCAGACATGGGTTGGTGTGCAGGTGAAGGTCTGACTGGAGGCTACGATCGAGGCGGCAAGGAGGGCTAGCATAAGATGACCTCCTTAAAGCGCCCGTCCGAACCAGAGAACCCGCCCGACGATGTTGAGCGTCCGTTTTTCGAGGCCGCGCCAGCTCGGATAGGCCGGGTTGTCGCTCAGAACTGAAGCGCGCTTGCCCTGCGGTTCGAGGGCAATCCGCTTGACGCTCAGCATGTCATCCATCCGCAGGACATAGATCCCGTCTCTCAGACGGGCCTGGCTATCGGCAAGATCGACCATGACCTCGTCGCCATCGTGGAGGGTGGGCTCCATCGAGTCGCCATGCACGGCGATGATCGACAGGCTCGAAGCCTTGCTGGCGGTAAGCCGGCGGAGCCACTTCTCATCGAAGCCGAATTGCGCCGATTTGGATTCCATTTCGGCCAGAGCGCCGTGGCCAGCCGATGCCTCGACATTGAGAACGGGCACATGGACCAGTTCAACGACTGGACCTGAGCGACGGGCAGGGGCACCAAGCACCTTCTCGTCCACCCCGAAAAAGCGGGCGAGCACCGAGCGATCCTGCTCGTCCAGGTGTCTCGGGCTGCCGCGGCGAATGTACTGCTGGATATAGGCTGCGTTGCGCCCGAGCAGTCGCGAAACCGAGGAATAATTGCAGCCTCGTTGCTGGATCAGTTCGTCCAGGGCTCTGCGTGCGTCGTCCATGACTGCCAATCCTATCGCGGGTTCCTAGGAAAATTGATCCTAGACTCTAGGAAGCCTTCCTAGTAAGAACATAACAGGAACGCAAGTGCGAAGCGAGTCTGGACTATGGAGCTTCTGGAGCAGATCGAGGAATATCTGGCGCGAACCCAGACGTCGCCAAGCACCTTCGGCAGGTTGGCAGTTGGAGACCCACGGCTGGTCGCCGATCTGAAGTCCGGCAGGCGGCCGCGTCGACGGACCGAAGAGCGCTTGCGCGGTTATATGAATGAAGTCGGAGCAATTGCTGAAATTTGCCGAACTGGCCATAGCGTTCGCAACCCAATGGGATCGCGTGAGGTTAGTAGGATGAACGGGTGATTGAAGACTGTCCGTTGTCAGAACATTCGGCACAACTCGTGGCGTAAATTAGCGGATTGTGGGTCTCGTCGTCTCGCCGAAGCTGGGGATTTTTCATCCCTAAGAAGGGCCATCTAATTGATTGGCAATAAGATAGTGGTGGTGGGAGAGAGCCTGCATACAAACTCTCTATTATCAGGCATGCTTGCCGCAAAGTGTGTCGGAAAAAATCTGCAGGAACGGCATTCATACTCAAAGGACTTTTACCTTAACATTGATATTGGCAAGTGCGCTTCTAAGTAGATCGGCATCAGCTGCAGTTTGCGGGGCGCCTCCACTCATTAATACAAGGCAAGACTCGACAATTTTCCCGTGTTCAAGCAAGGCCTTGGCGTTAGCCGCACGATATTCCAGCAACTTTCGAAGTGCCGTTTCCCATTTCAAAAGGCGGCCGTGGCTAGCGACAAAGATTGTACCATCCTCGCTTCTGAACAGCCTCACGCCATTTGAAGTCGCAACTTGCGAGCATTCAGAACCAAAGATTTCTTTGATGAATGGAGTCCAGTCATCGGGTGCTTTCGTTCTCTCCTTTGTATACCTGTTGAGAACGGCATCCTTAATATAGGTACGAACCCTTTCTTTCCCGTAGTACTCGGCTATTCTTGCACCGATAGTCGGATCAGACACTAAAGAGTCCATTATTTCGCCAGAACGCTTCCGCTTCGTGGACATATATTCTTTTTCGTCAAGAACATTAAAAATCCGCTCTCTAATCTCGAGCATGACTTTCCTTGGCATGTCCACCATATCAAATCCCTGGGAAAACAAGTTTTGACGAATCGTTAGCGTCGAGATCTGCCACATCAGCGATCCACTCTTTGGCTAACGTTTCGGCCTTTTGATCGCTAAAAGTTACGAACCCATCTTTGATGTAGATTGCCTCTGGAGCGGGGTCCGAGCGCTTCGCTTCTTCGTTCATGCTCACAACTTCTGATATTCTGCGAAGGTCTGAAACAAAGTCCAAGACAATGGTTTTGGGCTTGTCAGGAGCAAGGCGCAGGCCTCGACCGAGCTGTTGAACGAAAATACGCCGGGAGTGCGTCGCGCGCATGAAGGCAATGATATTTACGTCTGGGACATCGATACCTTCGTTCAAAAGATCCACGGCAGTTAGAGCTTGAATTCGTCCAGATGAGAATTCCATGAGGGCTGCCTGGCGGTCGAGACGCTTCACGCCAGAAATGTTCTTCGCAGGGATACCGGAAGCACTCAGAATATCTGCAAATTTTTCCGCATGAGAAATAGAAGGAGAAAATACAATTATTCTTGGTTTTCCCACTTCCCCTGCCGCAGAAATAATTTCTGCTAAGGCAGCCTCATCACGCTGTGGCAAAAAAAGCCGTCTATTTAGATCTCGTATAGTCAGGTTCTGCTTAGACAATAGGGGAATTTTTTCCCAGTCGATATTGTCGCAAAACATTCGATAATCGACCTCGGTTGACGTGACCCCCTGATTTTCCTCCACGAACGATTAGAGTCTGGCCTGAAGGAATGACAGACGATGAAGCGTGCAAGGTTTTCAGAAGAGCAGATCATTGGGGTGCTGAAGGAGGCAGAAGCGGGCGCGAAGACCGCTGATCTCGCCCGGCGGCACGGTGTGTCAGAAGCGACGATCTATAACTGGAAGGCCAAGTATGGAGGCCTAGAGGTATCCGAGGCCCGGCGCCTGCGAGAGCTCGAGAGCGAGAACGCCAGGCTCAAGCGGCTTCTGGCCGATGCGATGCTGGACCAGGCTGCGTTGAAGGATCTTCTGGCAAAAAAGTTTTGACGCCCGCCGCGAAGCGGGAAGCTGTCGCTCATCTCCAAGCGTGCCACGGGATGAGCGAACGGCGGGCGTGCCGTGTCATCGATGCCGATCGCAAGA
>NZ_QJJM01000001.1 GCF_003201955.1 Blastomonas natatoria | reverse complement strand
GGCGGCGGCGGCGGCGGCGGCGGCGGTGGCGGCGGCGGTGGCGGCGGCGGCGGCGGCGGTGGTGGCGGCGGCGGCGGTGGCGGCGGCGGCGGCGGTGGCGGCGGTGATACCGAATTGTCTCCGCCATCCGATCCATCGGCGACCAAGGCGATGACGCCAGCCAGAGCAGCGCCGCCGGCGACGATCAGCCCCGTCTGCACGCCTTCGCCCGTTGCAGCAGACTCTTCATCAGGCTTCGCGATCCGGATTATGCGGACAGGCGGCTGCGTGGCGGCGCCATTCATGGATGCTTCGGAAGGATCCCTGGGGGCTTCGGCGGTCGGGATCGCATCTTGCTCTTGCCCCAGTTGCCGCCCGGCAGCCGCCAGCTCAGCGCCAACTGCTTCCGCGCTGGCTCCACCAGTCGCCATGAGCTGGAGCTTGCCAGCGAGCGACTCCAGATCTGCGGCTGAGAGCGACTGCAACCCGAGCAATTCCTGGCGTGCCTGGATCAGCGCAAAGGCTTGGCCGGGGTCTGCCAGAATGCTCTGCGAAGTCTGTGCGATCAGGCTCTCGTTCGACATCCAGCGCCAAGCAACCGGACTTGTCTGAGGCAAGAGATCGGTTGCCGTTCCTTCGGCATCCTTGGCCATGGCTGGCTGGAAGAGAGCCAGGGCAAGCGCGCTGGTTGACACCAGCAAGCCAGCATGACGAACGCGGCTTGGCTTAGACAATATCATATTTCCCCCAAAAACTTGCAGGACGCAGCGCCCGGCTCCGCAAAAAGCCAGCGTGCGTCGTCAGTTCGCAGAATTAAAACATCAACCCTGGAGGAAAATGGACCAGAAGCCAGTGACCGAGCAATCCTACAGCACCGAGCTATCGCGAAGATTTTACTTCGCGTCACATGGCCCACGAATACCCGGAAAATGCGGTTTTCTGTCGATTGAGCACGATGCTCTGAAAAATGACGATAGTATGTTTTGACCGGTCAATCATCCGATCTGCAAAAAGCGGTCGGACGAATCACCGATATGCAGGCGAAAAGGGCTCGGCCTTCTCCTGCGGCGGAACCCGAAGCGCCTCCCGGCCTATCGCCACGTGCGCGTTCGGTACCATTTGGTGATGACGTATTTTGCGCCGCGCTCGACAGGTGTTCCTGCATGCAGTGTCGCTTCATTCGGCCGCCCGTCGGGCAGGGCGTTGTTCCAAAGCAAGAGCGCACCGGGCTGCGGGTCGATCTGAATGCCCAGCGTCGTGAAGGCCGTCGCGCCGCCCGCTTCCACGGCATTGAGATAGGCCATCGCCGTCCAGCTTCGCTGACCGCCTCGCGCTTCCTCTTCGGACCAGTAGGATTCGGATGTATAGAACCAGTCATTGTGCGGTTTGAACTGCTGGCCCGGCAGATAGCGCTGTCCCTGGATTGCCTCGCCGATGTCGGAAGGGACGCCCAGCAAGTCGTCAATGCGCTTCGATATGTTGTCAACGAACGGGTCGTGCGGGTCAAGATCGCCGGAATAGGATGTTCTGAAGTCGCTCGTATAGTTGGTTTCATGAAGCGTCGATGGACGCGCGACATCGTCGATCATTGCACACAGCCGCGCGCATTCGGCCGAATCAAGAAAATCGCCGATGGCAAACAGCTCCACCGGCTCGACCGGGACCTTGTAGACGCCAGGCCTCCCCGCCAGCCGTTGACGGACGGTTTCGCCGAGGCGCATGAGCGCTTCCTGATCGGGCACTTGCACTGGTGCATCTGGCATGGTCATCGATGATATCCCCCCACGGCATCGAGCGTGCACGGATGGTGGCCGTCCGAAAACAGTTCATGTGCTCGCTGATTTCGGCATCGACGCATAATCGACCAGGACCATCTCGCCAAGCACCTGCCCAATTGCATCCTGCTTGCCAGCGGGGGGCAAACCTGGAGAGGCGACCCCGCGCAGGATGAGGAGATGCGAGATTTCGCGGTAGGGAATAAGTCGATCACGGCTGCCGTTTGAACCAAAGGCGGCCCACGCATCATTGCGCCGTTCGCCTGGCTCGGCCGCAGCGACCATGGATATTGTGACAGATTTTTTACGTCAGTCTCGAATTCTCTGCCAATTGTTCTATATGCCTGCCCTGACACGCGGGGAAAGTCACAACCCTGCCTAGGAATCCTGCATGATTTCAACCCCTACCCTGCCGAATCGGCCATCAGCTATCCGGCGGTGGTCATGAGCGGCGTGAACCGGATACAGGGCAACCTGCTCGCCACCGCCGAACGCAGGCTGCTCAACTGGCTGTGCGCCCGCCTGCCTGCATGGGTTTCGCCTGACGGGCTGACCCTGACAGGATTTTGCGGCGCGCTGACCATCTTCGCTGGCTATGCGCTCAGCCTTTACCGGATCGAGTGGTTATGGCTCGCCATTGCCGGTTTCTTCATCAACTGGTTCGGTGACTCGCTGGACGGCAGTCTGGCGCGGTACCGCAAGATCGAAAGGCCGAATTACGGCTATTTCATCGATCACAGCATGGATGCCCTGTCGAACCTCGTCATCGTCACAGGGCTTGGCCTTACGGCTTTCATCCGCATGGATGTCGCGATGTTTGCTCTGGGCAGCTATCTGCTGCTCTCGATCCACACTTTTCTCGCGGCGCGTGTCACGGGTGAATTCCGGTTGTCGTATCTGGCCGCCGGTCCCACCGAATTGCGGCTGATCCTGATCGCGATGAGCCTTGCCATGTTTTCCACTCCACCGACGACCATCATGGGCACCGGCCTTTCTCCATTCGACCTGTTCATCATGACCATCGGCGCCGGGATGATGCTCCTGTTCGTGATCCAGACCGCAGTGACGGGCCGCAAACTGCACGCACTGAGCAAATAATCCGGCACAAGCCCACAGAACGATATCGATCCGGCTGGCCGGTTCTGCCGATTTTCCACCGAGCATCTATCGGCGTGCTCGCCAATCGGGTATCCCGGCAGCCCAGCACCAGGCCTGCCAGGGCTGACCATCATGATGCTCCATGGACCCGGATCGCCACATGACTGCCGATCAATCCGAAACATTCAAGATCGCAAGTTACAACATCCGCAAGGCGGTGGGCGCGGATCGCAGGCACAATCCTGAACGCATCATGCGCGTGCTGGCAGAAACCGGCGCAGATATTGCCGTGCTGCAGGAGGCCGACCGGCGGCTGGGCGAGCGCCCGAGTGCATTGCCGCCCGGACTGATCGGAGAGGCCGGTTGGCAGATCGTGCCTGTCGCAACCAGCCGCAACGGGATCGGCTGGCATGGCAATGCGATCCTGGTGTCGCCACGTGTCGACATCATTCGCGGCGCCCGCCTGAAGCTGCCGATGCTCGAGCCGCGCGGCGCCATTCTGGCAGACCTTGCGATCAGTGGTCAGCCGCTGCGTGTGGTCGGCGCGCATCTGGATCTCTCCGGCTTGTGGCGGCCGCGACAGATCAGGGCATTGGGCAGTCACGTTGACGATCAGCATGAGGCTTTGCCCACGCTGATCACGGGCGATTTCAACGAATGGCGCAGCCTGCCACCAGGCTTCAGGCATTTGGCGCGCAATTTCGAACCGATCAGGCCCGGCCCCAGCTTTCCGGCACGCTGGCCGGTGGCGCATCTCGACCGGATGTTCGCCTCGCCCGAACTGACGGTGGAGAATGCAGCAGTACACCGCAGCGCACTTGCAGCATCGGCATCGGACCATCTGCCGATCTGGGCAAAGTTGAGGCTGCCAACATTGCCCAAGCCTGGCGGTGCATGAGCATCGTCGCTGCTATTGCCGGACTGCTGGTTGCGGCATGGCTGGTGTTGCGCCTGCTCTTTGCGTTGCCCGATCGGCCGCCAGATGCGCTGCCTCCGCTGCCGGCTGACACACCGGAAAGCCGCATCGGAAAGGCGATCGCCGGGCTCGAGGCGGCGCACCCGGGCCTTTCGGGCATTCAGCTTCTGCCGGATTCGCGCGGGTCCTATGCCGCGCGGGTCAAGCTGATCCGGGCGGCGGATGTGTGCCTGGATGTGCAATATTATATCTGGCGCGAGGATGTTTCCGGGCGACTTCTCCTCGACGAACTGCGCCAGGCTGCTGACCGTGGTGTCACGGTGCGGCTGCTTCTCGACGATAATGGCATCGCCAACCTCGATGATGAACTCGCGGCGCTCAACACCCACCCGAACATCGAGGTGCGGCTGTTCAATCCTTTCACGATCCGCCGCCCCAAGATGCTGGGCTATGTCCTCGACTTCTCGCGCCTCAACCGGCGGATGCACAACAAGAGCCTGACGGCCGACAATCAGATGACGATCATAGGCGGGCGCAACATCGGCGACATGTATTTCGGCGCCGGCGACCAACCTGAGTTTGCCGATCTGGACATATTGGCGATAGGCGCGATCGTACCCGAACTTGCCGCCGATTTTTCGCGATACTGGGTCAGCGCGTCTTCCTATCCTTGCCATCTGATCCTGCCGCCTCCAGCGTGCGGCGCACTAGATGGGCTGGCGAGCGATGCGCAGCAATTGCTGCGCACCGACGCTTTGGCAACGGACTATGCGGTAGCCGTCGACGAACTGTCCTTTGCTGATCCGCTTACCCATGATGCTATCGCATACGAATGGGTTCCGGTCACGATGCTGAGCGACGACCCGGCGAAGGCCCTCGGTCGGCAGCCGCGGACACGCAAACCGCTTGGCCGCATCGGCGACATCATCGGGCAATCGCAATGCCGGATGGGTCTTGTCTCGGCCTATTTCGTGCCAACCAGAGCTGGTGCGGACATGTTCGTGGCAATGGCGGCGCGCGGCGTGCGGCTGGACATCCTGACAAATGCGCTGGCCTCTACCGATGTTGCCGTGGTGCATGCGGGCTATGCCCGCTATCGGCGACGTCTGCTCAAGGCCGGCGTCCGATTGTGGGAGATGAAAGGCGAAAATACGGCCTTCCCCGCCAAGCGCAGCGGCGTGCTCGGCAGCCTGCCACGATCAAGCCGGACGTCGCTGCACGCCAAGACCTTTACATGCGATAGCGCCACGCTGTTCGTCGGATCTTTCAATTTCGATCCGCGTTCGATGCATCTCAATACCGAACTGGGCTTCCTGATGGAAAGCCCTGCCCTCGCGCAGCGGCTGCAGCGCATTTTCGGCGATCCCCTGCGCGAACGCGCCTATGAGGTTCAACTGGCTCCGGACGGCGGGTTGCTATGGATCGAGTCTGGACAAAACGGGCCGCTGGTGCACACCCATGACCCGGAAACAAGCCTTTGGCGGCGCATGCAGGTGGCTATGTGGCAGCTTCTGCCCATAGAATGGCTGCTCTAGAGGCGCGTCCGCGCCCTGTTTCGAGACATTTTGCCGCAAATCGGCGCGGCAGGAATACCGACGAGGCGCCAGTCAGAAATGCCCCAAGCCGGACGGTCTTTCCCATGGCAACCGCTAAACTGATTTGTGAAAAGGTGGTGCCGCTTACGTGACTCGAACACGTGACCCCATCATTACGAATGATGTGCTCTACCAACTGAGCTAAAGCGGCGCGCTGGGCCCTGTTTTGGCCGGTGCGAGGAGGGCCGTTATCAGCGTCGG
The DNA here is from genome assembly GCF_003201955.1 of Blastomonas natatoria. Classification (GTDB taxonomy): domain Bacteria; phylum Pseudomonadota; class Alphaproteobacteria; order Sphingomonadales; family Sphingomonadaceae; genus Blastomonas; species Blastomonas natatoria. Next base: position 517,107 of record NZ_QJJM01000001.1, on the reverse strand, counting down.
GGGCGCGATGCAAGACGCGTTACGCGAGGAACGCCGACGAAATGCATCGGCTTTGCGCCAGCGGTATCCCGCCGCTCACCTGGCTAACAATCTGAGATGGTTAATTAACCCTAGTTTTACCTCCTTGGGAGACACTGCCGCGGTAAGACACTGAATGGGACAGATCCATGGATACTCTGCGCGGATACCGCGATGGCGGACACGGCGATGACGGCAGCCACGATGCGCAATTCGCGTCCGCGTCCGTCGAAGCCGATGACGAAGCGCTGATGGATCCGCCCCAGACCTTTGGCAGCGACGAGCGGCGCATGCATGTGCGGGCCTATAACCATTGGGCCAAGCTGCTGGGAAACAGGGTATTTCCGTCGATCGAAGACCTCGATCCGGAAAATATCGAAGACTTCGGACCGCACAGCGTGCTGCTCGATTTCACCTCCGGAATCGAGAACCCGGCCATTCCGTTCATCGGCAAGGCTCTGCGTGAGGAGAGCAATCTTCCCGAAGCAGTGGCGTATCTCGACGAAGTGCCCGGGCGATCGCTGCTGTCGCGAATCACCGATCACTACTTGCAGATCCTGGCAAACCAGGCACCGATCGGATTCGAAGCCGAATATGTGAACGATCGCGGATCGACCATCATGTATCGCGGCATCCTGCTGCCCTTCTCGACAGATGATGACACGATCGATTTCGTCTATGGCGTGATCAACTGGAAGGAACTTGCCGACCGGTCGCTGACCGAGGAACTGATCCTCCAGATCGATGAGGCCGTGAAGCAGAGCCCCCGCAAGCCGGCGCTGCCGGTCTGGGAAGACGATCCTGTCCAGAATCTGGCCCCCGGCGAGATTGGCAGCGACGCCCTGGACGAGCCGCTCCCGCTCGATGGCTACGCGATGTTCGACGATCGGGCCGACGGCCTGATCGAGGTCGGATTTGGCGGGTTGGATGACGAGCCGATTGCAAACGCTTTCCCTGCCGTCGAGATGCCCGGCGGTGACGCTGCGCTGGCCGATCTGCTGGATTTCGCGCGCGCCCATGTCGATGCCGCGCTGGCGAACGAGGACCGTTCGCGTCAGGCGCTTTATGCGGCCATCGGCCGCGCCTATGATTTTGCGCTGGCCGCACGCGGCCGCCCCGACGATTATGCAGCGCTGCTGGCCGATTGCGGCATTGCGGCACAGGCACGTGCTCCCATGACTCCGCTGGTGAAGCTGGTCTTCGGGACGAGCTATGACAAGACGCGGCTCGCGGAATATGCCTGCGTGCTGAGCCATGCGATGCGCCGCGACGTGCCACGCGGTGGTCTGGCGGACCTGCTGCTGCAGCAGCCGGGCGGCCTCAAGGCGATCGTCCAGATGGAACGCAAGGCCCGTCGCGCGCGCAACGAGGATGCCGAGAAGCTCTGCCGCAAGCACGAGACACGCCAGCGGCTGCGCGCGGCACCATCGCTGCCGGTGAGTGAGGTGGATCTGGGCGATGCCGAATTTGCCGTGCTGGTGACCCGGCGCGATGCCAACGGGCAACTGGGCGTCATCGGCGTGCTGGGCGAGAACGACCCCGTGGCCGATCGCATCCTGCGCAAGATTGCCGGCTGAGCCCGGCAGTCAGCCTGCAAGTCTCGTAACATTTAATCGATCGACTGAAAGAAAATTACGTCATTTTGGCGTCACCACCCGGCTGTGCGCTTGAGAAGCCGAGTGCGATGGCGCATAAGCCGGGACAGCAGACCCCATAGAGAGGCCGCAATACAGCGTGCACGCGGGGCATGAGGAACCCATGGCCGACATCCAGAATGCAACGTCCGATGCAGACGCGCCGTCCAGCACCCCCTTTGCCGATCCCACACAGCATCACAAGCTTCGGCAGGTCCTGAACGAAGCGTTCCTCAAGGGGGCCCTGCCCGGCGAAAACGAGGGCTTCGATGAATCCGCCAGTGCCGAGGCGGCCGATTTTGCGCTCAAGACCATGGCGCGCCGCCCCTCGCCCGACACCGTGCTGGCGATCGAATCCATTCCGGGCCAGGCCGGTCAGCGGCACATGCGCGTCGCGATCATCAACGATGACATGCCGTTTCTGGTCGACTCCATTGCCGCCACCGTCTCGCGGTTCGGGCTGGCGATAGACCGCGTCATCCACCCGGTGGTGGCAGTGCGCCGCGACGCCGATGGATTGCTCAGCGAAATCTACACCGACGAGGCGCCAGGCGAGCGGCGGGAATCGGTGGTCTATCTGGAAGTCGAGCGCGCCGATGCCCGGCAGCGCAAGGCGCTGGAAACCGCCCTGCTCTCCGCCATGGCCGACGTGCGCGCAGCAGTGACCGACTGGCCGATGCTGCAGGCCGCAATGTCGGCGGATGCCGCCGCCATGACCGATGGCGAGGGCGCTGCACTGCTGCGCTGGTTCCTCGACCGCAACATGACCCAGCTGGCGCATCTGCGCTATCGCCGCGATGGCGCGACGGATGCACCGCTGGGCCTGGCGCGGATGGGCGGAAGCGAACGCCAGCTGCTTGCTGCGCACTCCTTCGAACAGGCCTTTGCCTGGTTCGAAAGCGGCAAGGCATCGCCCCTCATCATCAAGTCGAACTTCATTTCGACCGTGCATCGCCGGGCCCCGCTCGATCTCATCATTCTGCCGATCTGGGAGGACGGCCGCGTTGCTGCCCTGTCGGTTCACGGCGGCATCTGGACCAGTGCAGCGCTGGCTGCAGCACCCGAACGGGTTCCAGTGCTGCGCGCGCATCTCAAGCTGCTGATGGACAAGTTCGGCTTTGCGCCCAACGGCCATGCCGGCAAGGCGCTGTCGCATGCGCTGACCGCACTGCCGCACGACTTGCTGATCGCGTTCAGCCTTGAAAATCTGGAGCGCGTCGCGCTGACCGCGATGTCGCTGGCAGACCGGCCGCGCTCGAAGCTGGTCACCGTCCAATCCTCGCTCAAGCGCCACCTGTTCGTCTTTGCCTGGCTGCCGCGCGACGAGGTATCGACCGGACGCCGCGTCGCGATCGAGCGGATGCTTGTCGAGGCCTCGGGCGGCAAGACGCTGAGCTGGTCGATCTCGCTCGAGGACGGCGAAATTGCGCTGCTGCGCTATGTGCTCGATGTGCGCGATGGCGAGCACAAGATCGATGACGCCGCACTCGATGCCGCGTTGCGCGCCATGGTGCGCGGATGGGAGCCTTCGGTCGAGGAAGCGCTGATCGCGCAGGGCGAGGATAGCCGTGCTGCAGCCCTGGCCAGCCGTTATGCGCCGCAATTCCCGATGGCCTATCGCAGCGACTATGGACCACAGGAGGCTGCGCTCGACATCCTGAGGCTGCGCAATCTGGAGGGCCCCGGCCAGCAGGGCGCGCGGCTGTATCGCAAGAGCCAGGACGGCACGCAGAACCTGCGGCTCAAGCTCTACAGCCAGGCAGGCGCCATTCCTCTGTCGGAAACAGTGCCCGTGCTCGAGAATTTCGGCTTCGATGTGCTCGAGGAAATCCCTACCCAGATGGGTGGCTCCGATGGCGGGCATATCCACGACTTTCTGCTCAGGCTCAAGGGCCAGGGCGATACCGAAGCGCTGCTGCAACGGGCCGACGCCATCGAGGCAGCGATTTCGGGCACGCTGGAAGGCAAGGCGGAAAATGATCCGTTCAACCGGCTGATCGCCGCCACCGGGCTGGAACAGCGCGCGGTGATCTGGCTGCGCGCCTGGTATCGCTATCTGCGCCAGGCGGGCCTGCCCTATGGCATCGGCACTATGGTCGATGCGCTGCATGATGCGCCCGATGTTGCGCATGCGCTGGTTGCGCTGTTCATCGCGCGGCATGATCCCGCCTTCACCGGCGACCGCGCAGCGGCGACCGAGGCGAATCTTGCCGCGATCAACGCGGGCCTGACGCACGTTTCGGCCATTGATGACGACCGGTTGCTGCGCATGTTGCGCGCGCTGGTCATGGCGGTGCTGCGGACCAACGCCTTTGCGCCCGCGGCAAAACTCGCCATGGTGATGAAGATCGAGAGCGCCAAGGTGCCGGGCCTTCCCGCCCCCCTGCCCTGGCGCGAGATGTTCGTCTATTCGCCGCAGGTCGAGGGCATCCATCTGCGCGCCGGTCCGGTCGCGCGCGGCGGGCTGCGCTGGTCCGACCGGCGCGACGACTTCCGCACCGAGGTGCTCGGCCTGATGAAGGCGCAGCGCGTCAAGAACGCCGTCATCGTGCCGACCGGCGCGAAGGGCGGGTTCTTCCCCAAGCAGCTGCCCGATCCCGCGACCGATCGCGACGGATGGCTGACTGGCGGCAAGGAGGCGTACAAGACCTTCATCCGCACGCTGCTGTCGGTCACCGACAATATCGTCGACGGCAAGGTGGTGCACCCGGCGGACGTCGTGGTGCATGACGGCGAGGATCCGTATTTCGTCGTCGCTGCCGACAAGGGGACCGCAACCTTCAGCGACACCGCAAATGCCATCGCGGCGGAGTTCGGCTTCTGGCTGGGCGATGCGTTCGCCTCCGGTGGCAGCCAGGGCTATGATCACAAGGCGATGGGCATCACCGCCAAGGGCGGCTGGGTCTCGGTGCAGCGCCATTTTGCCGAAATGGGCGTCGATGTTCAGACCGATCCGGTTCGCGTCGCGGGCTGCGGCGACATGTCGGGCGACGTGTTCGGCAATGGCATGCTGCTGTCCAGGGCGATCAAGCTGGTCGCCGCGTTCGACCACCGCCATATCTTCCTCGATCCCGATCCCGATCCGGCGAAGAGCTGGGAAGAGCGGGCGCGCATGTTCGCGCTGCCGCGGTCGAGCTGGGACGATTACGACAAGGCGCTGATCTCGAAGGGCGGCGGCGTGTTCGCGCGCTCGATGAAGGCGATTCCGCTGACCGCCGAGGTCAAGGCGATGCTGGGCATCGATCAGGACGAGATCGAACCGGCGGCGCTCATCTCCGCGATCCTGCGCGCCCAGGTCGACCTGCTGTGGTTCGGCGGCATCGGTACCTACATCAAGGCCGCGTCGGAAAATAACATCGACGTCGGCGATCCCTCGAACGATCCGCTACGCATCAATGCCGAACAGCTGCGCTGCAAGGTGGTCGGCGAAGGCGCGAACCTTGGCGTCACCCAGGCCGCGCGCATCGCCTTCTCGATGCTGGGCGGGCGGATCAACACCGATTTCATCGACAATTCCGCCGGCGTCGACTGTTCGGACAATGAGGTGAACATCAAGATCGGCCTTGCTGCCGTGATGCGCGCCGGATTGCTCGACGAACCGTCGCGCAACGCGCTGCTCGCCTCGATGACCGACGACGTCTCTCAGCTGGTGCTCGAGGACAACCGTCTGCAGGCGCTAGGGCTTTCGATCGCCGAAAAGGGCGGTACCCGCGCGCTGCCCAGCTATCTGCGCCTGATCGAGAATTTCGAGGAACAGGGCCGGCTCGACCGCAAGGTCGAGGGGCTGGCGGACAATGCGACGTTCAAGCGCCGTGCGCAGGAGGGCCATGGCCTGACCCGGCCCGAGCTCGCGGTGCTGCTCTCCACCGCCAAGCTGGCGCTGCAGGATGCGATCGAACGCATTCCGCTCGCCGACGATCCGACGATGCGGCCCGAATTGCTCGCCGCCTTCCCCCCGCAGATGCGCGAGGCCTATGGCGACGTGCTGATGCAGCATCAGCTGCGCGGCGAGATCATCGCGACGAAGCTTGCGAATCGCATGATCAACCGGCTGGGTCTGATCCATCCGTTCGAGCTGGCAGAAGAGGAAGGCTGCACTCTGGGCGATGTCGCTTGCGCCTTTGTCGCCGCCGAACGGCTGTTCGCGCTGCCCGCGATCTGGGCGGAGTTCGATCAGACCGAGATGGACGAACAGGTCCGCCTGATGCTGTTCGATGCCACCGCCAATATCGTGCGGGTGCATATTGCCGACGTGCTGCGCGCCAGCCCCGATGGCCTGATGCCCGGCGAGATCGTCGCCGCGCTGAAGCCCGGTGTCGATGCGCTGATCGCGGGCATGGACGATCTGCTCAACGCCGAGGCGCGGCTGCAGGCTGCCCGCCAGGCGCAGGATCTGACCGCCCAGGGGGCGGCACCCAGCCAGGCTGCGCATATCGTACGGCTGACCGGGCTCGACGGCGCGGCGGGGCTTGCCAACCTTGCCAGCCATAGCGGCACCGGACCGCTGCCGCTGACCCATGCGTTCGCCGATCTGGGTGCGACATTGGGCCTCGACTGGACGCAGATGACCGCCGCGCGCATGTCGCCCAGCGATCCTTGGGAACGGCTGCTGGTCTCGGGCCTCGCCCGCGACTTCCAGCAGATGCGCCTCGATTTCCTGTCCAAGGCGCAGGGCGGCGACCCGCAGGATTATGTCGCCAACTGGACCGAGGCCAACCTGCCCCGCATCAAGCAGTTCCGCGGACTGGTCGACCGGGCGAGGCTGGATGCTGCACCCAGCGTCGCGATGCTGGCGCAGATCGCCAGTCAGGCGCGGATATTGCTGGGGCGGTAGAACGAGTCTGCGTGCGCCGGCCCCGGTCGCCAAGCTGGAGCATTTTCAAGTTGACCGCTTACGGTCAACGGCTGGGAAAATGCGGCATCAGAAAACAAGAGCGTTTTCGCGCAATGTGAAAACGCTCTAGGCCGGGTTGTGCTCCGCAAGAAAGGCTTCCAGCCGGCGCAGCCAGTCGGTGAGATTGGCGGGATCGTCCAGCCCGTGGCCCTCGTCGCGATAGCTCGCATATTCGTGCGCTTTGCCATGGGCCTTGAGCGCAGCGACATAGGCTTTTGCCTGCTTGGCTGGCACGACGGTATCGTCCTCACCCTGAGCCACCAGCACAGGGCGTGTCAGCCTTTGAACCTGTGCAAATGGCGACACGGTATCGAGGTCGAAGGACTCGTCACCCTGCACCTTGTTGCGAAACCTGCGCAGCCCCGTGCGGCTGAGAAACTTGGCGTCATATTTCAGCATGAGCTTCCAGTCCGTCACCCCGGCAAAACTGGCTGCGCAACGATAGCGTTCGGGATTGCGCGTGACTGCCCACAACGCGGCATAACCCCCATAGGATGAACCCACCACACAGACACGGCCAGCATCCACAATGCCTTCCCTGACCAGCCAGTCCATGCCATCGTCGAGGTCGTCTTGCATCTGGCGCCCTATGGCGCCTTCCCCCGCTTTCACATGGGCGTCTCCATATCCCCCCGATCCCCGGTAATTGGGCTGGAAAACGGCGTAGCCACGACTGGCCAGAAATTGCACCTCAGGATCATATCCCAGAACATCGCGAATGCCGTAAGGGCCGCCATGCGGCAGGATGATGAGCGGCAGTCCCCTGGGCGCCACGCCTCTGGGCAAGGTCAGATTGCCGTAGATCGACAACCCGTCGCGCGACTTGTAATTGACATAACTGCTCGGGCTCAGCCTGCCGGGCTGCAGATCGCCGTTGATCCGAAACAGCAACGACATGGAGCCAGTGGCCTCCTGAAAGGCGTAATAGCTCCCCGGATCGTTCGATGCGCCGACATGGTATAGCTTGATCCGGCCATCGCGGCTGCTGGAGACCAGCGTGCCGTGCTTCGACCCAAGAGCTTTTTCGACATCATCCTGCAGCGCCTGCTGTGCGGGGTCAAACCAGCGCACGCGCGGGCGATCGTCGGTGTAATAGACCGCTGCAGGGGTGCCGTCCGCATTCAGGTCGAAATCATCGATATCGTATTGATCGAGGCCGAACACGCGGTCGCCGATCGTTTGTGTGGCGAAATCATATTTGTGCAGGGCATATTTGCCGTTGCGGGGCGCAGCCAGTACATAGCCCTTGTCCGTGCCGCTGATCACCCGGAGGGCTTCGATTAATCCGGCCGAGCTTTCGTCGTCATAATTGGCGCTGACCAGCTTTTTCCATTTTCCCTTTTCGACCTCGCGATAATGCAGCGTCCACTTTTGCGATCCATAGCTGATACCAATCCGGACAACGCCGCTGTTATCGGCATACCATTCCCAGATATTGTCAATCGGGACCTGGACTTGGGACAGCCTGCCCGTGTCGAAGCGCACCTTGAACACGGCGGGATAGTCGTAAGCCGTTTCCTGGAGCGACAACAACGCCCAGTCCCCGCTGGGGTCGACATAGAGCAGATCGTCCCCCTCCAGCCCCTGCGTGGCATGACCGATGAAATTGATCTTCATCGTGGCTGTATCGACAGCCATCAGCACGGACTTGCGGGCTTCGTCCCCGAACCACGGAACCGTCTGCGACACGCTGATCAGAATGCGGTTGTTGCCAGCCCAGCGGTACCAGTTGAGATCCATTTTCTCCGGCACCAGCACCGGCTTGAGCTCGGGGTCGGTCAGTGAACGGAACACGATGAACAGCTTGCCATCTCTGCGCGTCGAGAACAGCAGGCGCTGACCATCCGGCGACAGCTTGGGCGATTGCAGCAGCGGGGACCTGGCAAAGACCGCAGCGTCATAGGGCACCTGGCTTGTTTCCGCCGAGGCGATTACGGTACCGTCCTGCGCACCCCCGGCACTCGCCATCAGTCCGGCAGCAATTGCCAATCCGGCTCGCGCTAATCTCCCCGTCATGCACCCCCCTGAGGCATCCGATAGACATGCTTCGCTTATCTGCGCCGGAAGCAACCCCGATTGCAATGCGAAAGCAAGTTCGGTTCAAGTTCTTTGAATCTGGCAGATTTCTACATGTCGCCGGATCATGACAGGCTTGTGTAACGATCCACCAATTCTGTTCTTTTCATCTCTTCATCATCACCGCAGGGCCAAAAAAAGGCCGGCGCATCGCTGCACCGGCCCTTTCGATATTCTGCTGAAGGCGTGACTTATGCCGCTTCCTTCTTCCGGCTCTGCTTCTTGCGCTCGTTGGGGTCAAGGAAGCGCTTGCGCAGGCGGATGGTCTTGGGCGTTACCTCGACCATTTCGTCGTCGTCGATATAGGCGATGGCCTGTTCCAGGCTCATCAGGCGCGGCGGGGTCAGGCGGATGGCGTCGTCCTTGCCGGTCGAACGGAAATTCGTCAGCTGCTTCGACTTCATCGGGTTGACCTCGAGGTCTTCGGGCTTGGCATTCTCGCCGATGATCATGCCCTCATAGACGGGCACGCCAGATCCGATGAACAGGCTGCCGCGATCTTCCAGCGCGTTGAGCGCATAGCCCACCGTGTCGCCGGTGCCGTTGGAGATCAGCACGCCGACCGGACGGCCCGCGATCGCGCCCTTGTACGGTCCGTATTTCTCGAACAGGCGGTTCATGATGCCGGTGCCGCGCGTGTCGGACAGGAATTCGCCATGATAGCCGATCAGCCCGCGCGAGGGCGCGCTGAAGGTGATGCGGGTCTTGCCGCCGCCCGAGGGGCGCATGTCGGTCATCTCGGCCTTGCGCAGCGCCATCTTCTCGACGACCGTGCCAGAATGCTCGTCGTCCACGTCGATGACGACGGTTTCATAAGGCTCGGTACGGTTGCCGTTCTCGTCCTCGCCGAACAGCACGCGCGGACGCGAGATGCCGAGCTCGAAGCCTTCGCGGCGCATCGTCTCGATCAGCACGCCGAGCTGCAATTCGCCGCGCCCGGCAACCTCGAAGCTGTCCTTGTCGGCCGATTCGGTGATCTTGATCGCGACGTTCGATTCGGCTTCGCGCATCAGGCGGTCGCGGATCATGCGGCTGGTTACCTTGGTACCCTCGCGGCCCGCAAACGGGCTGTCGTTCACCGCAAAGCGCATCGACAGGGTCGGCGGATCGATCGGCTGCGCGTGCAGCGGCTCGGTGACGGACGTGTCGCAGATGGTGTTGGCGACGGTTGCGGTGGTGAGGCCGGCGATCGAGATGATGTCGCCCGCGTTCGCCTGCTCCACCGGAACGCGCTCCAGCCCGCGGAACGCCATGATCTTCGAGGCGCGGCCCGCTTCGACGATGTTGCCATCGGGGTCGAGCGCGTGGATCTGCTGGTTGGTCTTCACCGTGCCGCTGGCGACCAGGCCGGTGAGGATGCGGCCGAGGAAATTGTCGCGGTCGAGCAGCGTGACCAGGAACTTGAACGGACCGTCGGGATCGGCGCTGGGCGCGGGCACATGGCCGACGATCTTCTCGAACAGCGGCTGCAGCGTTCCTTCGCGGACTTCCGGGCTGTCACCGCAATAGCCGTTGCGGCCCGAAGCGAAGAGCACGGGGAAGTCGAGTTGCTCGTCATTGGCGTCGAGCGACACGAACAGGTCGAACACCTCGTCCAGCACTTCCTGCGGGCGGCCATCGGGACGGTCGATCTTGTTGACGACGACGATCGGCTTCAGGCCGAGCGCGAGCGCCTTGCCGGTGACGAACTTGGTCTGCGGCATCGCGCCCTCAGCAGCATCGACCAGCAGGATCACGCCATCGACCATCGAGAGGATGCGCTCCACCTCGCCACCGAAATCGGCGTGGCCCGGGGTGTCGACGATGTTGATCCGCGTCTTCTCGCCGGCATTGTCCCATTCGATCGAGGTGCACTTGGCCAGGATCGTGATGCCGCGTTCCTTTTCCAGGTCGTTCGAATCCATCGCGCGCTCTTCGACGCGCTGGTTATCGCGGAAGGTGCCGGACTGGCGGAACAGCTGGTCGACAAGGGTGGTCTTGCCATGATCGACGTGCGCGATGATGGCGATATTGCGAAGGGACATGAAATGGAGCCTGTATCAGGGGGATGGTCGCGGACACGCCGTCCACCGGCACGCCTGTTGCTGGCGCGCCCATAGCCGAAGGTCTGCTGCAGCGCAACAGATAGCGGCGGGGCTGGTGGGGTGGAGGGCTCATCGGGAAGCCGCAACCCCTCTTTCCTCCCGCAAACGGGAGGGGAGAGTGCGCTAAAGGTTCAAACTATTGCCCGTAATCCTGAATTTGTTTCTGGATCCATCACGCACCAGAAACCGAAGGGGCGTGAGCCAGAGCGCCCAATTCAGGGCTTGTAGATACGAGAATTTCAAAGATAATCCGGCTGTCCAATAATCGCATTTGGAGCCAGTACAGTGCAGGTCGCAATTGCCATCGCAGCCTTTTGTTCAATGGTCCTGCTCGTCTCCCTATGGATACCCTATTGGCAGTTGATAGCGCGGGAGGGACTCAGGCTACCCGAAAAGAAGAATGGCATCGCAATGTTGCTCTGCGCCTCTATCGTCAGTGCGGCGACTATCTCGCTGACTTGGTAACGTCCGCTATTCCGCACAGTCCCCCATCCACATATCGCGCGGCATTTCCACGCGCACCGGGGGGCCACCCTTCGGGTCGGGGATGCCATCATACCAGAGCGAGCGCGCCAGATCGGGCATGAGCACGCCCAGCGGCGCTGGTGTGTCGAGCATCGGCGGTTCGGCGACATATTTCAGGCCATTGGGCTCGCCCAAAAACGCGTAAACATAGAGATACTCGTCACCCTCTTCCTCAGGCAGTGTCCCAACAATGCCGGATCACTTCCCCGTCCAGTTCGGCGCGCGCTTCTGGGCGAACGCCGCAGCGCCCTCGCGCGCGTCCTGCGAGGTCATCACCGGGCCGACGATTTCCTGCTGCTTTGCCCACATTTCCGCATCGCTCCAGCCACGCGATTCGACGATCACCTGCTTGGAGACGCGCACCGCGAGCGGACCGTTGGCGCTGATCTTGTGCGCCAGTTCGAGCGCGCCGTCGATCGCGGGCGTCTCGACCACGCGGTTGACGAAACCGATCTCGTAGCCGCGCTGGGCCGAGATGAAATCACCGGTCAGAGCCAATTCCATCGCGATGCGCGGCGGAATCTGGCGCGGCAGGCGCATCAGGCCGCCCGCCGCAGCCGCGAGACCGCGCTTGGTCTCGGGAATGCCGAACTGCGCCTTACTGTTGGCAACGAGCAGGTCGCAGGTGATTGCGACCTCCATGCCGCCCGCGAGCGCATAACCATCGACCGCAGCGATCAGCGGCTTCTTCGGTGGGGATTCGACAAAGCCGGCGAAGCCCTTGCCCTTCACCATCGGCAGCTCGCCGGTCAGGAACGCCTTCAAGTCCATGCCCGAGCAGAAGGTTCCGCCCGCGCCCTTGATGATGCCGACCCGCAGCGCGTCATTGGCGTCCAGTTCTTCCATCGCCGCAGCGACGCCTTCGGCCACCGCGCGGTTGACCGCATTCTTGGCCTCGGGCCGGTTGATGGTGATGATGAGGACGCCATCATCGGCGAGGGTCAAAACTTCGGACATGCAAAATCTCCCTGAAAAGCCCCTCCCCTTGAGCGGAGGGGTTGGGGTGAGGTCATCAGAACAAAAGATCGGCCAGCTTTGCCCGGTGCCAGGCGGCGTCGCCGAACTGGCTGGCGTGCCAGATGGCGCTGCGGCGGTAGAGCCCGGCATCGCAATCGTGCGTGAAGCCGAAGCCGCCATGGAACTGCACCGCGCGGTCGGCGGCGAAGCTGTAGGCCTTGTCGGCGCTCGCCTTGGCCATGCGCACCGCGATCTCGCCCACGCCTTGCTGGCCGAAATTGTGCGCGGCGCTGAGCATGTGCGAACGCGCCTTTTCATAGGCCACATAGGCATTGGTGATCGGGTGCTTGAGCGCCTGATATTCGCCGATCAGCTTGCCGAACTGTTTGCGGGTCTTCAGATATTCGACCGTGTAGTCGATCGCGCTTTGCGTGCCGCCGCACATTTCCGCCGCCTGGAGCAGCGCGCTCGCCAGCTCGATCTGGCCGAGGGCGGTGGCCGAGCGGCCCGCATCGAGCAGCGCGGAGGCCGGGATGGTGATCCCGTCCAATGTCAGCTCATAGGTGCGCCGGGTCTCGTCGACGATGATCTCGCGGCGCAATGCGCCATCGGGAATGGCCGACTGCTCGATCAGCGCCAGCCGCACAGCACCATCGACATTCACCGTCGCGATGACCAAAGCCGCGTCCTTGGCATAGGCGACGAACTGCTTGGTACCGCTGAGCGCATATCCATCTCCGTTGGGCTTCGCAGTCGCCTCGACATGGGAGAGCGTCCAGTCGCCATGCGGTTCGGACAGCGCCAGCGTCGCGATCTCGCCCGCGACGATGCGCGGCAGCCATTCGCCGCACTGCACCTCATCGCCCGCCGCGAGCAGCGCCTGCGCCGCGACGGTGCAGGTCGCAAACGGCGTGGTCAGCAGCCGCCGCCCCATCTGCTCGGCGATGGGCGCAACCTCGGCCATCGACAGGCCGACGCCGCCATGTGCCTCGGGAATGGCGATGCCGAGCCAGCCCAGTTCGGCAATCTCCTGCCAGACTTGCGCGTCATAGCCGCGCTCGTCCGCCATCAGCTTGCGCACCTTGTCGATCGGCGACTTGTCGCGGCAGAAGCTGGTGGCGACGTCCATCAGCTCGATCTGCTCTTCGCTATAGCCCAGGCCGCCGAGATGATTGGCGAGATTTTCTTCGCTGAAAGCCATCTCTTAGCGTCCTTTGGGCAGGCCAAGCACATGCTCGGCGACGATGTTGCGCTGGATTTCGGACGTGCCGCCGCCGATCGTGGCGGAGAAACTGTTCAAGTAGCTGCGGTGCCAATAGCCATTGTCGACCGCGCACGGATCGTCGACATAATAGCCGCCGCGCGTGCCTTGGAAGGACAGCGAGAATTCGGTCAGTTCGCGGATCATCTCGGTGCGCGCGAGCTTGTTCATCAGCGCGAGGCCCATCGGGCGGTCCTGCACCAGCGGCCCCATGCGGCGGCGCTGGTTGTTGAGGTTGAGCGCCTGAATGTCGATCATGAAATCGATCATCCGGTCCTTCATCACCGGATCGTCGAGCAGCGCCTTGCCGCCGCGCTGCGACTGGCGCGCCAGTTCGACCACGCCCATCGCGTCGAGCTCCTTGAGGAAATAGCCGCCGGCGAGGTTCACCTTGGCGCCGCGCTCGTACTCGAGCGTCTTCATCGCGATCTGCCAGCCGTCGCCCTCCTTGCCCATCAGGCACTCGGCGGGGATGCGCGCATCGGTGAAGAAGCACTGGACGAAGCCATATTCGCCGGTGAGCTTCTTGATCCGCCGCGTCTCGATGCCTGGAGCATGCATCGGCGCGAGGAAGAAGCTGAGGCCCGCGTACTTGTTCGGCCCCTCGTTCGAGGTGCGCGCGAGCAGGATCATGTATTTCGCGCGGTCGCCCAGCGAGGTCCAGATCTTCGAGCCGTTGAGCACATATTCATCGCCGTCACGGACGGCCTTCAATTGTGCGTTGCCGAGGTCGGAGCCATTTTCGGGCTCGGAGAAACCCTGGCACCAGATATCCTCTGCGCTCAGCATCCCCTTGATATATTTCTTCTTCTCTTCCTCGCTGCCGATATCGAGGATCAGCGGACCGGCCCAGCCGATGCCGATCGCGTTGAGCATGATCGGGCCGTCATATTTCTTCATCACCTTGGTGGCGATGCGCTGGAAATCGGGATGCATCCCGCCGCCGCCATATTCGGTCGGCCAGCTCGCGCCGAGATAGCCCGCCTCGTACACCTTGCGCTGCCAGGCGCAGAGGAACTCGAACTGCTGATCGGTGCTCACCTCCATGAAGGTCAGCGGCAGCATGAAGCCGGGGTCCTTGGGCGTGTTCTCGCGGAACCAGGCATCGGCCTGGGCCTCATAGTCCGCCAGCTCGGCAGCGGTAGGACGGGTTGCCATGTCTCTCTCCTCTAGCGCGTTCGATCCGGGCCGCGTTGGGATTCGCCGCCTCGTTTAATCGTTCGGTTAAATGGAGATATGAAGAGGTCTGTGGCGCTTGTCTAGGGCGTGCAGCGATTTTCCTGACATCCGTGTCAGTGACTTGCAGCCTGTCGTCACCCCCGCGAAGGCGGGGGTCCCGCTTTCTTGGCTCACGGCAGCGCACAAGGGGATTCCCGCGTTCGCGGGAATGACGGCTCAGCCTTTGAGGGGACGGCAGAACGACTGCTTGCGATACGCATCGACCGCGCCGATCTCGCCCCGGCTTTTCAGCAGCACGCGGATCAGCGCGACACCCCTGGCATCGGGCATCACGATCTTGCGCGCGCCCTTGGGCACCTGCTGGTCCGCCGTCGCCAGCACGACGCGGATCGGCGCGCCCTTGGTGTCGCGATCACTCTCAACGAATGCAACATCGGTCACGCTGTCGAACACCGTGAGCGACCAGTAATGATCGGGCACCGGATTGGCCATGACCTCGAGCGGCGACTGGCTGAGGTCGAACGCGCAGATCGAATAGGCGAGATCCGGGCTCGGCCGCACGATCGTCTGGTGATCGGCGGTGACCAGCGGCGTGTGTGCCATCCTGTTATAGCCCGCCTGCTCGGCCAGCCGCTCCCAGGCACGGTCCATGATCACCGTCGGAGTGGCGGCCAGCGTGGCATACCAGGCGGCGAGCGCGGCGATCACCGCAACGACAATGGGTCCGATCCACCGGCTCATGCGCGGCACTCCCCGCGTTCGATGCGGGGAAGCGGCGCGCGCCCACGCTCCGCCCGCAATTGCCGCGAGGGATGATAGGCGCGCAGGGTCAGCTCGAACGGTTGATCGTCGGGCATCGCGATCCAGTGCGCGCCAGTGCGCTTGGCCGCGACATCGACTGTCCAGTTGGCTGCCTCATCGGGGGCGATCGCTGCGCTGCCGACAGAATGAACGCTCGCCGGATTGGGGATCAGATAGCCCTTGCTGTCGTACAGCGTCAGGCTCCACCAGCGAGCATCGATCGTACCGCCGCTGACGCGATAGGCGCATTTGCCGATAAGCTTGCGGCCCTGGCTGTCAACGGCAGCGTTGAAATAGATCGCCTCGCGTTCTGGCAGGGCGAGCAGGCCCCGGAGCGCCACGGTAGCGCGGGTAGCGACGCTGGCATCGGCGGTGCCCACCTTCTCGCCGGTGCGCCAGGGGCCGTTCTCGATCCCCATCGCAGCAAAGCTCTGGCGCAGTTGAGCGACCGCAGTCCCCGTGCCGATCGCGAGGCCCGCAACCAGCATCAATCCATAGCGCAACCCAGGCGACATGGCGTCCCTCTCCCTGTTATATTTTGACAGGGCCTATGCCGTGAGTTTGGGGGCAATGGCAAGGGGGATGCGCTTGTGGGCTGGTATCAGCAGCGTGCGCTAGCCGGTTCCCTGCGCAGGCAGGGGCCCATCACCTGCCCGCGCGTGCGGCGCAACAGCTGCAGATCCGGCAACCGTCGGGAGATGGCCCCCTGCCTGCACAGGGGAATGGCAGTATGCGCCCACCGTCGCCCCTCCCCCTTGATGGGGGAGGCAGCGAGACTTGGCCGCTTGCGGCCTAGTCGCAGCAGTGGGGGTGATGGTGCGTCTCGGCGCGGCCGCGCGCAGGAAAACCAACTGCGCAATCCGGGGCGATCACCCCCACCCTACCCTCCCCCATCAAGGGGGAGGGCTTCAAGGGAAGCGGGAGAGCGCTCGCTCAGCCCTTTTTCAGCGCCGCCTGCGCTGCTGCCAGCCGCGCGATCGGCACCCGATAGGGCGAAGCGCTCACATAATCGAGCCCGGCCTGCTCGCAGAACGCGATACTCGCCGGGTCGCCGCCATGCTCGCCGCAAATGCCGAGCTTGATGCCATCACGGGTCTTGCGGCCCTTTTCCACCGCGATCTCGATCAGCTGACCGACGCCTTCGACATCGAGGCTGACGAACGGATCACGCGCGAAAATGCCCTTGTCGACATATTGCGTGAGGAACCGCCCCGCATCGTCGCGGCTAACGCCGAGCGTCGTCTGCGTGAGGTCGTTGGTGCCGAAGCTGAAGAACTCGCCAACCTCGGCGATTTCATCGGCCATCAGCGCCGCGCGCGGCAGTTCGATCATCGTGCCGACCAGATATTCGATGCGGCGACCCTTTTCGGCGAACACCAGTTCGGCAGCCGTATCGACGACCTTCTTCATCAGCTCGAGCTCGCGCTTGGTCGCGACCAGCGGGATCATCACTTCGGGGATCGGGGCCGCGCCGCTCTTTTCGGCGACATCGCATGCCGCCTCGAAGATCGCGCGCGCCTGCATCTCGTAGATTTCGGGATAGGTCACGCCGAGACGACAGCCGCGATGGCCGAGCATCGGGTTGAACTCGTGCAGTTCGTTGGCGCGGCGCTTCAGCACCTCAACGCCGACACCAGCGGCCTCGGCGACTTCGGCAAACTCGCTCTCGCTATGCGGCAGGAATTCGTGCAGCGGCGGGTCAAGCAGGCGGATGGTCACGGGCAAGCCCGCCATCACCTCGAAGATGCTGTGGAAGTCGCCGCGCTGTTCGGGCAGCAGCTTTTCGAGCGCCGCGCGGCGGCCAGCCTCGTCCTCGGCGAGGATCATCTGGCGCACCGAGGTGATGCGGCTCGCCTCGAAGAACATGTGCTCGGTGCGGCACAGACCGATGCCCTCCGCGCCGAAATCGCGCGCGACGCGGCAATCCTCGGGCGTCTCAGCATTGGTGCGCACCTTGAGGCGGCGGACCTTGTCGGCCCAGCCCATCAGCACGCCGAAATCGCCGACGAGCTCGGGCTGCACGGTGGGCACCTCGCCCAGCATCACCTCGCCCGAGGTGCCGTCGATGGTGATCGTGTCGCCCTCGCGCAGCTCGCGCTTGCCGATGCGCAGAACGCGCTCCTTGTTGTCGATCGACAGGCTGCCCGCGCCCGAGACGCAGGGCCGGCCCATGCCACGCGCCACCACCGCCGCGTGGCTGGTCATGCCGCCGCGCGCGGTCAGGATGCCCCTGGCGGCGTGCATGCCGTGAATGTCCTCGGGGCTGGTCTCGATGCGCACCAGGATGACCGCATCGCCCATCTCGTTGCGGCGCTCTGCCGTATCCGCGTCGAACACGATGATGCCGCTCGCCGCACCCGGCGAGGCCGGAAGCCCCTTGGTCAGCACGTCGCGCGTGGCCGACGGATCGAGCGAGGGGTGGAGAAGCTGGTCGAGCGCCATCGGATCGACACGCGCGATCGCCTCTTCCTCGGTGATCAGGCCTTCGCTCGCCATTTCGACCGCGATGCGCAGCGCCGCCTTGGCGGTGCGCTTGCCCGATCGGGTCTGCAGCATCCACAGCTTGCCGCGTTCGACGGTGAACTCGATGTCCTGCATGTCGCGATAATGCGTTTCGAGAATGTCGAACACGCGCGCCAGCTCGGCATAGGTCTCCGGCATCGCCTCTTCCATGCTCAGCGGCTTGGCGTTCGCTTCCTCGCGCGCGGCCTTGGTCAGGTATTGCGGCGTGCGGATGCCCGCCACCACGTCCTCGCCCTGCGCGTTGATCAGGAACTCGCCATAATAGACATTCTCGCCGGTCGCGGGGTTGCGCGTGAACGCAACGCCGGTGGCCGAAGTGTCGCCCATATTGCCGAACACCATCGCCTGCACGTTGACCGCGGTGCCCCATTCGGCGGGAATGTCGTTCAGGCGGCGATAGACCTTGGCGCGTTCCGACTGCCATGAGCCGAACACGGCGCTGATCGCGCCCCAGAGCTGGTCATGCACATCCTGCGGGAAGGGCTTGCCCCACTGGTCCTCAACCAGCGTTTTGTATTCGCCGACCAGCGCCTTCCAGTGCTTCGCCTCCATCTCGGTATCGCTGAAGAAGCCATTGTCTTCCTTCATGATTTCCAAGGCTTCCTCGAACGCATCATGGTCGAGGCCCAGCACCACGTCCGAATACATCTGGACGAAGCGGCGGTAGCTGTCCCACGCGAACCGCTCGTCGCCCGAGACCTGGGCGAGGCCCTGAACGGTCGCATCGTTGAGGCCGAGGTTGAGCACCGTGTCCATCATGCCGGGCATGGAAACGCGCGCGCCCGAGCGGACCGAGACGAGCAGCGGATCGGCGGCATCGCCGAACTTCTTGCCGGTCACGCCCTCGATATGCGCGAGGCCATCGGCGACTTCGGCCTTCAAGCTGTCGGGAAAGACCTCGCCATCCTGATAATAGCGGGTGCACATTTCAGTGCTGATGGTGAAGCCCGGAGGCACCGGCAGGCCGATCGACGCCATGCCATCAAGGTTCGCGCCCTTGCCGCCCAGCAGGTTCTTGTTGCCAGCACCGCCATCATTGGCGCCGCCACCGAACCGGTACACATATTTGGTCATCAGCTTCAGCCTGTCTGTGTTTGAAGGGGTTGTCGGTCGAGATTATCCCTCGATCTTCGAAAAATCGGCGACCCGGTGAACCGCAGCGCGGAACCGCGCGAGCAGATTGAGCCGCGCTTCGCGCTTGGCGGGATCGGCATCGTTGACGGTGACGCTCTCGAAAAACGCATCGATCGGTGCGCGCAGCTCTGCAAGCGCGGCCATCGCGCCTTCGAAATCCTCCGCCGCGATAGCATCGTCCGCCGCCGCTTCGGCCTTATCGAGAGCGTCGATCAGCGCGATTTCGGCGGGTTCGTGCTGCAAAGCCCTCTCCCCTTCAGGGGGGAGGGTTGGGAGGGGGGCCTGCGCAGAGGTCGGCGACTGCCCCTCTCCCTCCGCCGCTTCGCGGCTCCTCCCTCTCCCCTGAAGGGGAGAGGGCGCTTCTTCCTTCTTGAGGATGTTCGCCGCACGCTTGTACCCGGCAAGCAGGTTCGTCCCCTCGCCCGTTTCGACAAAGCCCTGCAACGCCTTCACCCGCGCGAGGAGGCGAACGAGATCGTCCTCGCCCCCGAGCGCGAACACCGCGTCGATGAGGTCGTGACGGACGCCGGCCTCGCGCTGCTGGACCTTGAGGCGGTCGGCGAAGAAGTCGAGAATTGCGGTAACCGCAGGCCTGACCCTTCCGACAATCATGGCTGATTTAGCCTCATCAGAAAGATTATTGCTGATGAATGCGGCCCGCGCTTCGGCCAGATCAGCGTCAGTAAATTCCAAACCGGCAGCTTCCTTTGCTGCTCGATAAGCTTTCACCAAGTCTGCACCAGCCGCCCCAATTCGCTTGCCGTAAAATGCAATTGCAAGCGTCAAAGCGGTCTGCAAATGCAGTCGCAAACCATTGGCTGATATAGTCGTCCATACCCCAAGCGCGGCACGTCGAAGGGCAAAAGGATCACGCGATCCTGTGGGCGGCATCTCTTCAAAAAAGAACCCAGCAATCGTATCCAGCTTATCCGCCAGACTTACCGCCACCGTCACCGGCGCATTCGGCACGTCATCGCCCTGCCCGACCGGCTTGTAATGGTCGCGGATGGCGGCGGCGACCTGGGTATCGAGACCTTCCTTGACCGCGTAATAACCGCCCATAAGCCCCTGAAGTTCGGGGAATTCTCCGACCATCTCGGTGACGAGATCGGCCTTGCACAGGCGGGCAGCCTGTTCGGCGAGATTTGCCAACTCGGCCCTCTCCCCTTCAGAGGGGAGGGTTGGGAGGGGGGACTGCGCAGAGGTGGGCGACTGCCCCTCTCCTTCCGCCGCTTCGCGGCTCCCTCCTCTCCCCTGAAGGGGCGAGGGCTTTATGATCCCCTCTTCGCACAGCCAGCGGGCGAGCTTGGCGACGCGCTCGACCTTGTCGGCCACCGTGCCCAGCTTTTCGTGGAAGACGATGGCCTTCAGCTTCTCGGCATGCTGTTCCAGCGTCTTCTTCTGGTCAAGTTCCCAGAAGAATCGCGCATCGGAGAGCCGCGCCGCCAGCACCTTCTCGTTGCCCGCGACGATCGCCTGGCCGCCGTCATGCGCGGCGATGTTGGCGGTGCAGACGAAAGCCGGGGCGAGCGCGCCGCGCGCATCCTGCACCACGAAATATTTCTGGTTCACCCGGGCGGTTAGCTGGATGACCTCAGGCGGAACCTCAAGAAACGCCGGGTCGAAACGGCCGAGCAGCGGCACCGGCCATTCGGTGAGTCCGGCATTCTCGACCACCAGCCCCTCGTCCTCGATCAGCGCGAAGCCCGCGTCCGCCGCAGCCTTGGCCGCGCCGTCGCGGATGATCTTCGCACGCTCCTCATGATCGACGATCACATAAGCCGCGCGCAGCACATCGGCATAATCCTCGACACCCGACACGGTGACCGCGCCCTGGTGGTGGAAGCGGTGGCCGACAGTCGTGTTGCCCGCAACCAGGCCGTCGACCTCGCACGGCACGACATAGCCGCCCAAGAGCGCGATGATGCCCTGGAGCGGACGCACCCAGCGCAGCGATTCCGTGGTCTGGCTCGCCGCACCCCAGCGCATCGACTTGGGCCAGGGAAAGGCGCGGACGATCGCGGGGATGGCTTCGGACAGCACATCGGCAGTCGCGCGGCCCGGCTTGTCGATCACCGCGAACAGCGTCGCGCGGCCCTTGACGTCACGGGTTTCGAGCGCGTCGCGGGTCAGCCCCGCCTTGCGCAAAAAGCCTTCGACCGCAGCATCGGGCGCGTCGGCGGGGGGACCCTTGAGCTCCTCGGATACCGCTTGCGTCGTCTCGGGCAGCCCGCGCGCGATCAATGCGAGGCGGCGCGGGGTGGACCAGGTCTGCAGGCTCTCCGCCTTCAGCCCCGCAGCGGCGAGCTGATCGGCGAACAGCTTTTCCAGGTCGGCACGGGCTTTCGCCTGCATCCGCGCGGGGATTTCCTCGGAGAGGAGTTCGAGCAGGAAGTCGGTCATGCCGCGCGCTCCTGGCCCATTTCGCAAACCCCGTCATGCTGAACTTGTTTCAGCATCCATCGACCGTCCTGAAGCCGACAGGGCGAAGGCGCTGGGTGCCCGATGGACCCTGAAACAAGTTCAGGGTGACGGTGGTTGGAGGTTCGCACCATCACGCCGCCCACCCATTCTTCTCCATCCACGCCTGGCAGCTGCCCTTCGCGAGGTCGCGCACGCGGCCCATATAGGCCTGGCGCTCGGCGACCGAAATCACGCCGCGCGCCTGGAGCAGGTTGAAGACATGGCTCGCCTGGATCGCCTGCTCATAGGCCGGGATCGGCAGCTTGGCGTCGAGACAGTTCTCGCACTCGGCAACGGCCTTCTTGAACGCATCGAACAGGCTTTCGGTGTTCGCATGCTCGAAATTCCACGCGCTCATCTGGCGTTCGTTCTCGAGGAACACATCGCCATAGGTGACGCCCCGGCCATTAAAATCGAGATCGTACACGCTGTCCTTGCCCTGGATGTACATTGCGAGCCGCTCAAGCCCATAGGTCAGCTCGCCCGCCACCGGCTTGCAATCAAAGCCGCCCATCTGCTGGAAATAGGTGAACTGCGTCACCTCCATGCCGTCGCACCAGACCTCCCAGCCCAGGCCCCAGGCGCCCAGCGTCGGGCTTTCCCAGTCGTCCTCGACAAAGCGGATGTCGTGCAGCAGCGGATCGACGCCGATCGCGGTCAGGCTGTCGAGATAGAGCTGCTGGATGTCGCCCGGCGAGGGCTTGAGGATCACCTGATACTGGTAATAATGCTGCAGCCGGTTGGGATTTTCACCATAGCGACCATCGGTCGGGCGGCGGCAGGGCTGGACGAACGCGGCGTTCCACGGATCGGGGCCCAGCGCGCGCAACGTCGTCGCGGTGTGGAAGGTGCCCGCGCCCATCGGCATGTCATAGGGCTGCAGGATCAGGCAGCCATGGCTGCTCCAGAACCGGTGCAGGGTCAGGATCATGTCCTGAAAGGAAAGGCTTTGCTCGCTCAAACGTCCGGCCTTCGCAGTTGCAAAAATATGCGCCGCGCTTTGGCGGATGGAGGGGCGCGGGTCAAGGGACTGGTGATTCAGGCTTGGTGTCAGGGGGTTTAGTTGAGCTTTGCCAACCCAATGGTCGTCATTCCCGCGAACGTGGGAATCCCGCTTATGCGCTCAGGTCTGAAGGAAGCGGGACCTCCGCTTTCGCGGGTTTGACGATAACGGTTAGGGAATAAAAACTATTCCGCCGCGACCGCCTGCTCCACTCGCTCCAGCATCACCGGGGTGCCATTCAGTACGGCATTGCCCGAGATCGGGTCCATCGCCGCCGGATCGGTGAGATCGTTGAGCGACACGCCCGGACGCCTCGCCGCGACCGAGAGCCGCGTCCCCGGCTTGTCCTGGCCGAAGCCGTGCGGGATCGAGATGACGCCCCGCATCACATCCTCGCTGACCTCGGCGGCGAGCTGGACCGATCCCACGCGGCTGGTCACGCGCACCTGATCGCCCGTCGCGATGCCGTGCGCTGCCGCATCGTCGGGATGGATCATCGCGGTGCAACGGTCCGGCCCCTTGGCGAGGCGCGGGCTGTTGTGGAGCCAGCTGTTGTTGTTGCGAACATGCCGCCGCCCGATCAGCAGCAACTGGTCAGCGGGCATGGCTTCGAGATGAACGCGCCATTGCTCCAGCGCCTCGAGACAGAGCGGCGGCGCGCAGGCGATGCGCTTGTCGGGCGTCTGCAACCGCTCGGGCAGACGCTCCACATGCGGCCCGAAATCCACGCCATTGGGGTTGGCCTCCAGTTCCTCCAGCGTCACCTTGTAATCCGAACGCGCGAGCATCGAGGCGAGCACTGCGCGCGGCGGCACGATATTGGGCACCGCCTCGCCCTTCGCCGCCAGGATCGCACGCGCCAGTTCCGCCACGATTTCCCAATCGGCCTTCGCCCCCTCCTCCATCGGCAGCGTCGGCGCGGAATAATCGGCATAGTTGCGGATGGCGATCGGGCCCAGCAACAGCGGATAATGATCCTTTTCGAGCGGCCCGCACGGCGGTAAAATGTAATGCGCGTGCGCGCTGGTCGCGGTGACGTACATGTCGATCGACACCATCAGCTCGAGCTGCGGCAGCGCCTCGCCCCAGGCTCCGGGGGCGGACAGCGCCGGGTTGCCCGAGATGACGACCAGAGCCTTAATCTGCCCCTCCCCGGGAGTGGCTATCTCCTCTGGCAGCAGCGCGGACGGAAACTCGCTGATCACCTCGGGCCGGTTTCCGATGCGCGAGCGGAACCGGTCATAGGTGCCCGGCCCCGCGCCCGCGACCAGATCGATCACCGGCGAGGAGAACATCACCCCGCCCTCGCGATCAAGATTGCCGGTGGCGATGTTCAGGAGTTGGATGAGCCAGAGGTTGAGCGTGCCTGCCTCGGTGACGGAAACGCCCATCCTGCCGTAAACGATAGCCGGATCACCGCTGCCGAGCTTCGCCGCGAGGTCGCGGATCACGCTTTCGTCGATGCCGCAATGCGCGGCGAGCGGCGCAACCTCGAAGCCGCGAATCGCCTGCCAGGCCGCGTCCCAGCCCTCGTCCAGCATCGGCTCCAGCCGTCCCGGCGCGACCAGACCCGCCTCGTCGAGCGCCTTCAACAGCGCAAGCAGCAGCGCGGTATCGGTGCCTGGGCGGACGAAATAGTGCGCGTCGGCGATCTTCGCGGTCTCGGTGCGGCGCGGGTCGACCACGACCACCTGCCCTCCCCGCGCCTGCACCGCCTTCAGCCGCTTCTTCACATCGGGCACGGTCCACACGCTGCCGTTGCTGGCGAGCGGATTGCCGCCGATGATCAGCATGAACTGCGTGCGGTCGATATCGGGGATCGGGAACAGCGCATTGTGCCCGTACATCCACATCTGGACGAGCTGGTGCGGGATCTGGTCGAGCGTCGAGGCCGAATAAAGGGTGCGCACACCCAGCGCCTTGCGCAGCACCCCGGTCTGCGTGCCGGTGGCGTAGTTGTGCGCATTGGGGTTGCCCATGTAGAGCGCCGGCTGGCCGCCGCCCTCCGTGACCTCGGCCATGCGCGCGCCGATTTCGGCAAACGCGGTGTCCCAGTCGATTTCCTCCCAGCCGCTTTCGGTGCGCTTGACCGGGCGGCGCAGGCGGTCGGGATCATCCTGCAGATCGGCGAGCGCGGTCGCCTTGGGGCAGATATGGCCCCTCGACAGCACATGATCGGGATTGCCCTTGATCGAGACGACCTTGCGCCCCTGGACCTCGATCAGCACGCCGCAGTTCGCTTCGCACAAATGGCAGGTGCGCGCGTGGATGGTGGTGGCCGATTCGTCCGCCATGCTGTCTCTCCCCTGATGTCTTTGAGTGAGAGGGTATCAGCGCGCCCGGCTGGTGACCAGCCACCGAAAACCGCGCCATTCCGTAGCGGATGTCATGCGACACTGGCACTAAGTCAGGGTCACTTGACATGGTCAGCGAATCACGACATAAAGTCAGGGTAAGCTGACATTTGGTCAGCGAGCAATGACAGGATGCACCGATGGAAAAGCCAGACCCGCCGCTGCTGACGATCGCCACCCGCCGCGCTTACGGCTGGGCAGCAGGACTTGTGCTGCTCACCTGCGCCGTCTGCGCATGGATCAGCCTCCAGGGATCAGACGCAAGATCTGCGCCTTCGTCTGGAACCTCCGCGCGCATCATGCCGATCCATCTGGTTCTCGCATGACCGCGCCGGTATCTGCAGGTGCACAAGGATGACTCACGGATGGAAGACATGAAGAACCGTCTGAAGGTGCTGCGCGCCGAACGCGACTGGAGCCAGGCCGAACTCGGCGCGAGGCTCGACGTCTCGCGCCAGGCGGTCAACGCGATCGAGACCGGGAAATACGATCCGTCGCTGCCACTGGCCTTTCGGATCGCGCGGCTGTTTGACATGCATATCGAGGAGATATTCGATGATGAATTCACCGGAGGCCAGCATGGTTGAGAGCGACTGGCAGGCACGCGCCAAGCAGCGCCAAAAACGGATCAACATAGTCGTCGGCGCACTATTCTGCGTGGGTATGGTATCCGGCTTTCTCATCGGCTTTTTCGAGGACGAAAATGTGGGCCACCTTACCGCTCACAGCATCCCTCCCTGGCTGGCGGTGCTCAGCGCTTTCGTGTTTGTCATTTCCTCAATTTATGGTTCGTGGAAGCTGATGCAGGTCTCCGACGAGCTGGAGCGTGTGATCCACACCAAGACCATGGTTGTCGCAGGCAATATCATGCTGATCGGCTATCCGACCTGGTTCACCCTGTGGTTGGGCGGAATCGTGCCTGAGCCCGATGCGCTCTGGCTGTTTCTAGCAGGCCTCATCAGCAACGTGCTCGCTTATGTCTGGTACAAGTTCCGTTAACGCCTCGCCCCCCAAAGTCCCCAGTGAAGAGGATGACCTCATGACAAAATTGTTCAAGACCCTGCGCAGCGGCGCTGCCACGCTGGCCGTCGCGGCCATCGTCACCATCGGCTTTGCCGGCGAACCGCTGCTGGCGCAGCAGCCGACGACGCTGGCCGAAGCGCTTGGCCCCGCCCCAGCCCCGGCCAAGAAGGACGTCAACCCGGCGATGTGGGTGGTGCGCGATTCCGACACCACAATCTATCTGTTCGGCACCGTCCACGTGCTCCGGCCGGGCCTCAACTGGCTCAAGGGCGATATCAAGACCGCCTTCGACGCCTCGGACGAACTGATCCTGGAAGTGCAGGAGCCGTCGGACCCGACCGCGATGCAGGCCACCGTCAACAGGCTCGCCACCAACCCGCAAGGGATCACGCTGCGCAGCCTGCTGACCCCGCCTGTGCTGACCAAGTACGAGAAGACTTTGGGCACGCTCAACATTCCCCCGGTGGCGCTCGATCAGTTTGAGCCCTGGTATGCCAGCGTCACGCTCACCACGCTGCCGCTGATGATGCAGGGCTATGACCTCAACAGCGGGGCCGAGAAGGTGCTGATGACCGCTGCCAAGGCACAGAACAAATCGATCGGACAGCTCGAAACAGTCGAGCAGCAGCTCGGCATCTTCGACGGCCTCAGCACCAAGGAGCAGGTCGCGTTCCTCGACGTGACGCTGGATGGCGTGCCGGAAATCACGACGCAGATCGATGCGTTGGTCGATGCCTGGGGCAAGGGCGACCTCGTTACACTCGACAAGCTGATGAACGAGGGCATGGAGAGCTATCCCGGCCTGTACGACGCGCTGCTGACCGATCGCAATGCCAATTGGGTCGAATGGATCAAGGCGCGGATGAACAGGCCGGGCACGGTGTTCATGGCCGTCGGCGCGGCGCATCTGGTCGGCAAGGACAGTGTACAGGCGCAACTTGGTGCCCAGGACATCCAGAGCGTTCAGGTCACCAAACACTGATCTCGCCAGATCAGGACATGGGAAGCCCCGTCAGCGCAACCGTGCTGGCGGGGTTTCTCGTTCAGAGGCTGGCGTTTCGGAAGCAGGCGCGCACTTCCTCGACGAAGATATCGGGCACTTCGAGCGCCGCAAAATGCCCGCCTCTTTCCACCTCGTTCCAGTAGATGAGATTGCTGAAGCGCTTCTCCGCCCAGCGGCGCGAGGTCTGGAACAGCTCCTTGGGAAAGATCGTGCCGCCCGTCGGAAGGCTGATCGGATCAAAGCCCATAGCGTTGAAGCTGTGCCAGTAGAGCCGCGCCGACGAGGCCGCCGAATTGGTCAGCCAGTAGAGCGTGATCGTGTCGAGCAGCGCATCGCGGCTGAAGCCGGAGAAATCGTCGTCGCAGTCTGACCAGTTGCGGAATTTTTCGAGGATCCAGGCCATCTGCCCGACAGCAGAATCGGCGAGCGCATAGCCGATGGTCTGCGGCCGCGTCTTCTGGATCGATGAATAGCCGCTTTCCTTTTCCTGATAATATTGCATCCGCGCCGCAGCACGCTTTTCCAGGTCGCTCAGGTTGCCCAGGGTCGCAGGATCAGGCAGCGCCAGCACCATGTTCGAATGGACAGCGGCGCACGCGCCCAGATTCTGCCGCGCGATTTCCAGCGTCACGCCCGATCCCCAGTCACCGCCCTGCGCGAAATAGCGGTCATAGCCGAGCGCGAGCATCAGGTCATTCCAAGCGGCGGCGATCTTCGTGATCGACCAGCCCGTCTCGGTAGGCTTGCCCGAAAAGCCGAAGCCGGGCAGCGAGGGGATGACGAGATGGAACGCATCCGCCGGGTCCGCCGGATTGGTCAGCGGCTCGATCACCTCCATGAACTCCAGCACCGATCCGGGCCAGCCATGCGTCAGGATCAGCGGTCGCGCGCCCTCATGGCGCGAACGGATGTGGAGGAAATGGATGTCCACCCCATCGAGTTCGATCAGGAAATTGGGATGGGCGTTGAGCGCCGCCTCGCACGCGCGCCAGTCGTACTGCTTGGCCCAATAGGTCGCGAAATCCTGCACCACGGCGAGCGGAATGCCCTGGTCCCAGTCATCGACCTGTTCCTTCTCGGGCCAGCAGGCGGCACGGATGCGGGCTTGAAGATCGTCGATCGCGGATTGCGGCACATCGATGGTAAAGGGGCGTATCTCGGTCATGGCTTGAAGCTAGACCGGCGCGCTCCCTTCACGCAACTGACAATCGTGTCAGCGGTCAGACGGGGCGCGCGCCCGATCCCTTGCCGCCGCGATTGGCATATTCCTGGGTGCCGAGGTGATAGACCTTGTCGCCGCCCAGCACCGCCTGGTTGGAATAGGTGAAACCCGGCGTCAGGGCGCGATACAGGTCGTCGAAATTGCGTTCGACCGTCTTGCGGTACAGCTCCTCGAAACTGTCGATGACGAAATAGGTCGGCTGCATGTCCGAGATGACATAATCGGTGCGCATCACCCGGTCGACTTCGAGGTGGATGCGGTTGGGCGACTGCGCCTCGACCGAGAATTTCGCCTCCAGCGGGCCGGAGAGGATGCCCGCGCCATAGGCCTTGATGCCATCGGCCTCGCGGATCAGCCCGAACTCGACTGTGTACCAGTAGAGCGCCGACAGCGCCTTGAGCCGGTTATAGGCCAGCGCCTTCCACCCGGCACGGCCATATTCCTGCATGTAATCGGCATAGACCGGATCGGTCAGCATCGGCACATGACCGAACACGTCGTGGAACACGTCCGGCTCGGAGATATAGTGGAATTCCTCGCGCGATCGGATGAAATTGCCCGCCGGGAAGCGCCGGTTGGCGAGGTGATAGAAGAAGACGTGATCGGGGATCAGCATCGGCACCGGGACGACGGACCAGCCGGTGATCGCCTGCAGTTCCTCGCTGAGCGCCCCGAAATCAGGCACGCCACCGCGCCCCAGATCGAGCCGGTCCAGCCCCGCCATGAAGCTGCTCGCCGCGCGGCCCGGCAAAACGTCCATTTGCTGCGCGAACAGATCGTCCCAGATGGCATGTTCTTCCGTGGTGTACTGGCGCTGCTGCGGTTCGAGCCAGTCCTCGCCAAGATGGCCGGGGCGGACGAGCGGGGCGACAAAGGTGTCGGCGGGGACATCCGGAATGACCGAGAAATCCACCGCACCGGGCTTGATGAGCAGGCTTTCCATTGGTGCGTCCCCTGTTGAATGCTGAGCGAGACATATAGCACCGGGGCAGGGAAAAATCCTGTCTTATCATTGCTCGATATCGCCTCGTCTTAGAAGGTCCTTCCCTTGATTGCACAATACAGGTAAATCCTGCCCATGATTGATCTGGACGCAGAAGATATCCGCATCCTGCGCGCATTGCAGGACAACGGGCGCATGACCAATGCCGAGCTCGCCGAAACCGTCGGCATGTCCGCCTCGCCCTGCTGGCGGCGCGTACGCAGGCTGGAAGCGGACGGCGTGATCCGCGGATATGCCGCACGCTTGAGCAGACGCGCGCTGGGCCTCGGCGTACTCGCCTATGTCAGCGTCGAAATCGCCGACCATGGTGAAGCGGTGACCCGCGATTTCGAGGCAGCAGTCGCCGATCTCGACGAGGTCATCGCCTGCCACCAGGTCACCGGCGGCGCAGACTATATCCTCACCGTCGTCAGCCGCGACCTCGACAGCTATGCCGACTTCGCGAACACCAAGCTCCGCCCGATTGCAGGCATCAAGGCGATCAGCACGAGCTTCGTGCTGAAAGAGGCGAAGGCGCAGGGCGGGTTGCCGGTTTGAGGAGAGTGTCCGCGTTTGAAGATTAGCTGTTGCGGTTCTTGTGGCGAGTTATGGGTGAATCGACGAATGGCGGCTATGGGACCAATTCTACAACCTGCCATGACCAGTTCATTGCTTCTTGGCGCTCAGCGTCGAGGCAAAAATCAAGGCAAGGCTCAACGCCATCACGGCAAGTGAAGCAGGCATGGCATATAGCATGACAACTTCGATCTGTTGGCCCGTCCAGCGGGTCGCCACCCAATCGGCCAGCATTTTCCCGCCTTCAAGCAGTCCCTCATGAAGCGAGGCAGCTGCGAAAATCGCGCAAGCACTTGCCAAGCAGGCCAGCGCGATGATGGTTGGGCGTATGCGTAACATCACCAAGGCTCTCCCTGACGACCGTGCTTTCTCACCAAACATAGCGCTTTAGAGAATGACCGCAAAGGGGTCCTTTGCAGAACGGCAGCTTTTTCTAGCGAGCCTCCAAAGCTGCCAATCCCTCCGCTCAGCCTGAGCGCAGTCGAAGGCCCTGCGCCACTGTCGACACATCACACAACGTCACCCTGACCCCTTCGACTACGCTCAGGACAGGCTTGTTTCAGGGTCTATTTTTCCCCAAGCGGCTTCGGCTGCCGAGGCGCGATAGATGCTGAAACGAGTTCAGCATGACAGGGATGGGACGCGCATAGGCACGCGAAGTTGTCCCGTTTTCCGGCGAAAGCCGGAATCCAGGGCGACATGCACTTCGGGTGGGATGGGAAGGGTCTTGGGGCCTTCGAAAGCGTCTTCGCGGCTTCGTGCAAACCTTTTCAGCTGCCGTTTCACGCAAAGGCGCAAAGGGAAGCGTGCGTTGAGGCACGGGCGCGTGTCCTGACTCCTGGTCTCCTGCTTTCGCCGGAGAGCGGGATTGGGGGCTGCCGGTGGCGCGGGATTCGACAGGCGCAGGCGACAACAGTGGCGATCTTCCGATCGCCCTCAGGCTGCGAGGCCGGGCATCTGCGACCGGATCGCTTCCAGATTCATTCTCGCCAGATGGCTGCCTCGACCATGCACGCTGCCTTCGAGCGACGGCTGGTCGCCGATCTCGAGGCACTGTTCCCAGGCGGCAGCAGCGAACGGAATCCATTCGCCCAGCGCATTGGCAGGGTCGGTCATGGCCTTGTCCAGCGCCAGATTGCCAAGGACGAAGAAGAAGTCGGGCGAATGCGCCCAGCGGGTCATGTTCTGGTCGGCAAAGGCAAAGGCCGTATCGAAATCACCCGTCTGTCCCAGACAGTACAGATAGTGCGTGGAAAGACAGTGCAGCCAGTTGGCGCTGCCGGGGGTAGCCTCCAGCGACTGTCGATAATATCGGCACGCGTCGCCGAACTCGCGCCGCACCTCGGCCTCCTTGCCGAGTTGATAGAGGATGTACGGGTCGCCGGGATTGTCCTTGAGGTCCAGCAGCAGCAGCGCGCCGTTGCGATCGCGCTTGGCATTCAGCTGCGCGTCGAGATATCCGTCATGCCCGAGGTGCAATTCCAGCCTGATCCGCGGCAGGTCTGATGCTGCCTGTTCGTGGACCCGGCCTTCATAGCGTACACCGCGAGGCAGAAGACGCGTGATCCAGTGCTGGCCCTCGGCCCTTGCAGCCGCGGCCGGCGCATCCTGGCCAAGTTCGATCATGCTCCGCTGACAGACGACGCCGAGGCGCGCAGGATTCCGGCACCAGGCGCGCAGCAGTTCGCCGCCGGAGAGGATCCACTCGTCTGCATCGATCACCAGGTTCCAGTCCGCATCCGCCAGGTCGAGCGACCGATTGCGCGCCTCCGAGAAGCTGCCGGGCCATTCGATCTCGTGCACGTCGGCGCCGGCTTGCCGGGCTAGCTCTCTGGTGCTGTCGGTCGAGCCGGTGTCGAGAACCAGCATCCTGTCGACCCATGGCCGCACGCTGTCGAGGCAGCGGGTGATGCAGCGTTCCTCGTTGCGGACGATCATCACGGCCGCAAGACCGGGTTGTGCATGTCCGGCTGGCAATGTTCGAGACTTGGGCACGGCACCATCCACGGTCTGGGCAAAATCTGGGAGATTTCAGCCTAGGACGGAATGGTTAACGATATATGGATCGAGCAACGTCACTCCCGATCGCCGTACGGGCGGTGCCCCGGTTGGCAGCAGGTACGGTGTCTCGCCCGGATCGATTCACGCCTGCCCGGCAACCACCCCGTACAGATCATGCTCGTCGGCATCCTCGACGAGTACATCGACGAACGACCCGGGCTCCAGCCCCTGCGGCACGTCACGCAGATACACATGGCCGTCGATCTCGGGCGCATCGGCCTGCGAGCGACCGGTCGCGCCGACTGAGCCGTCTTCCTCGTCGGGTTCGCCCACCTCATCGATGATGACGGGCAGCGTGCGGCCCACCTTTGCGGCGAGCTTGGCGGCACTGATCGCGGCGGTCTTCTGCATCAGGCGCTGGTAGCGCTCTTCCTTGACCTCCTCGGGCACCGGATCGGACAGGCTGTTCGCCGCCGCGCCCTCGACCGGTTCGAAGCGGAAGCCGCCGACGCGGTCGAGCTGCGCCTCGTCGAGCCAGTCGAGCAGATACTGGAAATCAGCTTCCGTCTCGCCGGGAAAGCCGACGACGAACGACGAGCGGATGGTGATGTCGGGTGCAATTCCGCGCCAGGCCTTGATCCGGTCGAGCACCTTGGCCTCGTTCGCCGGGCGCTTCATGCGCTTGAGGACCGACGGCGCAGCGTGCTGGAACGGGATGTCGAGATAGGGGGTGAGCAGCCCTTCGGCCATCAGCGGGATGACCTGGTCGACATGCGGATAGGGATAGACATAATGCAGCCGCACCCAGGGCGCCTTGCCCTTTGCCGTGCGCAATCCGCCCAGCTCGCGGGCCAGATCGGTCATGTGCGCGCGGACCTGCCGGCCCTTCCAGTCGCGCGGTTCGTGCCTTGTATCGACGCCATAAGCCGAAGTATCCTGGCTGATGACGAGCAGTTCGCGCGTGCCGGCCGCGACCAGCTTTTCCGCCTCGCGCAGCACCGCATCGATGCGGCGGCTGACGAGATCGCCGCGCAGGCTGGGGATGATGCAGAACGAGCAGCGATGGTTGCAGCCTTCGGAAATCTTCAGATAGCTGTAATGGCGCGGGGTCAGCTTGATGCCGCCTTCGGGCACCAGATCGATGAACGCACCGCGCGCAGGCGGGGCGGCATCGTGGACGGCCTGCACCACGTCCTCATATTGGTGCGCGCCGGTGACTGCGAGCACATCGGGGAAGCGCGCGCGGATGACATCGGCCTCGTTACCCATGCAGCCGGTGACGATGACCCGGCCATTTTCCGCCATAGCCTCGCCGATCGCCTCGAGGCTCTCTTCCTTGGCGCTGTCGAGGAATCCGCAGGTGTTGACCAGCACGACATCGGCACCGGCATAATCGCCGGACATCTGATAGCCCTCGGCGCGCAGCTTGGTGAGGATGCGTTCGGAATCGACCAGGGCTTTCGGGCAGCCGAGCGAGACCATGCCGACTTTCGGCGGGGCGGGAATAGTGATGGGGCTGGACATGATGGCCGCGCGCATAGGCGTTTTGCACGGCTTTGTCATGAGGGAAGTCGTGGTGTGAGCGTCAGGAGGACAGGCCCGGTGCAACGTCCCTCGACTTCGCTCGGGACAAACGGTGATCAGGAAAGGCCCTGCACCCCTCTTCCGTTTGTCCCGAGCGTAGTCGAGGGACATAGCGCTACGGTTGCGGACTGGGCAGTTCTTCCACAAACAGCCTCCGCCCCACCGCATAGGCCGCAAGCGCGCCTGCAAGCTGCGCCACGATGAACAGCGGCACATCCTGCGGCGCGATCCCGGCAAAGCTGTTCGACAAGGACCGCGCGACCGCAATCGCCGGATTGGCAAAGCTGGTCGAACTGGTGAACCAGTATCCCGCGACGATATACAGCGCGACGGCCGCAGGCACATTGTCCGGACGGTATCGTACCGCGCCCAGAATGGTCAGCAACAGGCCGAAGGTGGCGACGAACTCACCCGTCCAGTTGCCGATCCCCGCGCGCGCCTTGGTGGAAAGCTGCAGGATCGGCAGGTCGAACATCAGATGCGTCACCCAGATGCCGATAATCCCGCCCGCCAGTTGCACGACCACGAAGGCCAGCGCCTCGCGGCTTCCGATCTCCCCGCGCAGCCGCATCACCAAAGTCACAGCCGGATTGAAGTGCGCGCCGGATATGGGCCCAAGGATCGTGATCAGCACGTAGAGGATCGCGCCGGTCGCCAGCGTGTTGCCAAGCAGCGCGATCGCGACATTGCCGCCTGCCAGCGCCTCGGCCATGATCCCTGAGCCCACGACACAGGCGAACAGCAGCCCCGATCCCAGCCCCTCAGCGACCAGCCGCCGCGTGCCTTGTCCCATCTGTTGCCCCCTCGAATCGTCCTCATGCGATGGCGGCACGCTGAAGCGAGCGCAGGTTTGCGACAAGCGGAAACACGCAGGGGTTTGGGTAAACTTTTCGTCAACCATTTTGCCGCAATTTTGCCGCGATGGCTCCTCGCATTGCCCCCTTGCCCGTTCTGGCGATGGCCGCCGCGTTACTGGTCGCGGTTAAGCCTGCAAATGCGCAGGAGCCGCTGCTGCAATGCGTGCCCTATGCACGGCAGGTAAGCGGCATCGAGATCTATGGCGATGCGCACAGCTGGTGGCAGCAGGCGGAAGGGAAATACCAGCGCGGCCAGCGGCCTGCGGTCGGCGCGGTGATGGCGTTCAAGCCCTATCGCTCGATGCAGCTTGGCCATGTCGCGACGGTGGCCAAGGTGCTCGACAAGCGCCGAGTGCTGCTCGATCATGCCAACTGGTCGCCGATCGACGGCCGCAAGGGACAGATCGAGCGCAATGTTCTGGCCGAGGACGTGTCAGCCGCCAATGACTGGAGCGAGGTTCGCGTCTGGTTCACGCCGATCGGCGCGCTGGGCACGACGCGCTATCCGGTGCACGGATTCATCTATCCGCAGGGCCGCGCGCCGAGCCGGTTGCAGACACCCCCCGTGCAGATCGCCTCTGCCGACACCGGACCGGCCAGGCTCAGCCGCGAAGAGCGCAAGGCACAGCGTCAGGCCGAGAAGGAGGCCAAGCGCCGGCTGAAGGAGATCGAAAAGCAGCGCCGCGAATATGCGAAATATCTGAAACAGCAGGACAAGACGGGCAAGGCGACGGCGCAGGCTTCACCCGGGCCGGTACCGCGTCTGGCGGTCGATCCGATCGGCGACCTGATCGCCGCGACCGGAAGCTGATGACCGGCAGCCGATCAGGGCATCAGACCCTGGCGACCGGCGCGTCCTCGCCCAGATCCTTGTACCAGGCCTCGACCGGGCCACTCAGCTTCAGGGTCAGCGGCTGGCCCTTGCGGTCCATGGTCTTGCCGGCCTGAACCCGAATCCAGCCTTCGGAAATGCAATATTCCTCGACATTGTTCTTTTCGACACCCTTGAACCGGATGCCGATGCCCCGGCCCAGCAGATCGGCGTCGAAATGGGGGCTGCGCGGATTGATCGCGAGCCGGTCCGGCGGCACGTCCGCAGCGCCACTCACGGCGGCGGGGGTCTGTTCGGGGCTTTCCGGGGTCTCGGTCATCATGGGGTCCGTTCTGGCAATTGCGTGCCGGGCCTTTAGCCAGCCCTAGCGGACATCGCAATAGACCTGCCGGATGATGCCGCGATCGAGCAGCACCTGGAAGAGTTGCACGGCCAGATCGGGTGTCGAAAGATCTGCAACCTCGCCTCGATCGTCGACCGCCGCGCTGGCGACGACCAGTCGCAGGATTGCCATGGGGTCGGTGGTCAGTACCCTGCCCCGGCGCGGCGTCGATGCCGCATTGACCCCCACCACGCGGCCCTGTTCGTCAAAAGTCGGTCCGCCGCTGATCCCGCCGAGAGGCCCATCGAAATCGGGCAGGCGATCGCCCTCTGCCCAAGCGAGGATCGGTTCGCTCTGTCCGCCCGGCCCGCCGCGCGTCGCATAGGCCGCGCCCAGGAAGCGCGACACGACCACCGAAGGATTTCCGGCCGGAAAGCCCATATGATAGCCCAGACTGCCTTCTTCCGGCAGTTCTTCGGTCAGTGCCAGCGCAAAATCCGGCAACGGTCCCGATCGGATCACCGAGACATCGGCCTCGCGGCTTTCGAACACGTCGGAAATCGCGTCGATGCCATCGCTCGCGACCAGCCCGATCCGGTCGCAGCCATTCGTGACATGCTCCGCAGTCAGCCAGGTCCCATCGCGATCGACGGCAAAGGCCGTTCCCTGGCTATCCTGTTGTGGTCCCAGATCGGCGATCACGAAACCCTCGCCGATGTCGGGCATGGGCCGGCGGGGACTGCGCGGATCGAACTGCTCGACACTCAGCGGAGTGTCCGCCCATTCTCCGCGATCTCCCCCGAACCAGACGAGCAGCAGAATCCCGCCCAGCACCCAGGGCAGGCATCCTGCGCGATTGGAACTGCGGCGTTTGCTCATCGCTCTACCGGAACAAGGGAACCCAGATCGGACTTGTGCATAATTGCGACGCTAGCCCCGCTGCCAGCAGAATCAAGCGGTGCCGGACCCATTTCGGCAATATGAGAAAAGATCGAGCTGCACAGTCCAACTCCACCATGTTGATGAACACTCGACGAATTTCTCATTAATTCCTGGTTCATGTTAAGCATAGCTGGCGGTAATCATGTGACAAAAACACAACATACAAGCTGCAAAGCGGTAGACTGTGGAACTCGATCGCCATCTGTAGGTTTGGCATCCGTCTGAATACAAAAACGCAAGGACGCGAAAATATGAAAACCCCCATCAAATTCTCCGCACTGTCGGCCATCGCGGTTGCAATGCTGGCGACCCCGGCCTTTGCCCAGACGGCCAAGGAAGATACCGATTTCGACGGCGTCTATGTCGGTGGCCATTTCGGCTATTCCGCCCAGTCCAGCCCGCGCGATGAAGGCGTCAATTTCGACACAAACGGCGACGGCGATTATAGCGATGGCGTGTTCACGACCTCTGGCGCCAATGCCTTCAACCCCGGCTTCTGCCGCGGTTCGGCACGCACCGCTATTGCCGGCGATGGCTGCCGTCAGGACCAGAATGACATCGAATACGGCATCCGTATCGGCGCCGACAAGCGCTACGGCAATTTCGTGATCGGTGCGCTCGTCGAAGGCAGCCGGTCGGAAGCCAAGGATTCGGTGACCGCATTCAGCTCGACCCCCGCCAACTACGTGTTCACCCGCGAACTGGATTATGCCATCTCGGCGCGCGCCCGCGCAGGCTATACCCCGGGCGGCGGCATCCTGTTCTACGGCACCGGCGGCGCTAGCTATGGCCGCATCGACAACAGCTTCCGCACCACCAATGGCGCCAATGCCTTCACGCCGCGCAACGGCAAGGACTGGTCGTGGGGTTGGCAGGCCGGTGGCGGCGTCGAAGCCAAGATCGCCAACAACATGACGATCGGCCTCGAATATCTCTACAACACCTATACCAATGACGATTATGTCGTGAACGTGGGTCCGGGCACCGCGCCTGCGACCAATCCGTTCCTGCTGCGCGCCGGCGAGACCGATATGCGTCGCAGCGATCCGAATTTCGAGTTCCATTCGATCCGCGTGACCACTGCGTTCCGCTTCTGATCGACCGATCTCGAAAGCCGATGGCGGGGCCGCGCAAGCGGTTCCGCCATTCGCTTATCCGGCAACCGCGGCCGCGTTGAGGGCGGCGAGCGCAACCTTGGTCATCGCCAGAAAGATTGCTGCTGCGAGCTGATCTTCCTCGATCCGCTTCGACAGGTTGCCGATTGCCAGATCGACCGCGCGAAAGGCGATCAGCTGCAGGATCAGGGTCACGCTCCCCCAGATGAGGACATCCCATACATTGACCGAGGCAGCGAGGCAGAAGGCAAGCGGGACAGCCAGTCCAAGGCCTGCTCCACCCAGCGACACTGCCGCCGAGACGTTGCCATTGCGGATCAACGCGAATTCCTTGTGCGGCGTGATCCACATGTACAGGGCCAGCGCGAGCGCCCAGGCGACAGTCGCGGTGCCGAGATGCAGCATGAAGACGGGCAGCCCGGCAAACAGGCTCTGGATTACGGGCGCAGGATCGGTCATGGCCGGACTGTTGACCGCAAAGGGCAGAGCGATCAAGCCCGAACCGCTCCCCTTCTCAAAGCCGGACCTGTTCCATGCGCATCTGCATCCTTATTCCCGACAAGGCCGATCTCAAGCGCTATGATGATTGGCAGGACCAGGCGGTCCTGATCGAGCCTCTGCTTGCCGCGCATGACCTGTCGGCAGAATGGCGCGCCTGGACGGACGTCGCGCCGATATCGGCCGATCTGGCACTGCCGCTGATGGCATGGGGCTACCACCGCGACCTGCAGCGCTGGTACGATCAGCTTGATCGCTGGGACGGAACGCGCTTTCTCAACCCACTGCCGGTGCTGCGCTGGAATACCGACAAGCGCTATCTGCTTGCGCTGCAGGACAAGGGCGTAGCGATCGTTCCGACGATCCTGAGCGATGCGCTGGACGAGGCGGCACTGGCTGAAGCGCGTTCCGCCTTCGCTGCTCGGGATCTGGTCATCAAACCGCCGGTTTCAGCAGCGTCGGATCACACCTGGCTGCTGCGAGATGGCGTCACCTGCCCCATTGCGGCTCTCGGCAAAACCATGCTGGTGCAGCCGATGATGCCTGCCATTGCCAGCGAGGGCGAATATTCGCTGTTCTGGCTGGCCGGAGAGTTTGCCCACGCCATTCTCAAGCGTCCCGCCAGCGGCGATTTCCGGGTGCAGGGCCAGTTTGGCGGGCAGTCGCAGGCGGTCGATCCTCCAGCGGCAGCGCGCGCTCTGGCGCTGGCGACCTTGCAGGCGATCGACGCGGAACTGCTCTACGCCCGCATAGACATGGTCGGCGATGGCCGGGGCGGCTATGCGCTGATGGAGATAGAGCTGATCGAGCCGTGGCTATCATTGGATCGCACGGCCGATGGAGGCAGGGCCTTTGCTGCTGCCATAGCCGCTGCGGCGCGCCAGCCAGCCAGCGCCGGTTAAGGTCGCGCAGGTCAAGGAGCCGCCATGACCCTGTTCACCGCCACGCTGCTGCTTGCACTCAGCCAGATCGGCCCCGCCGATGCCAACGCCCCGGTTGTGCCATCACAGCCAGCCTCACAACCCGCCGAGGACCCACGCCCCAGCCCTTCCCTGCGCGGCTTCACGTCGCCGGTGGCCGACGAAGCGAGGTTCGATGCCTGCATGGATATGGCAACCGACGATCCTGCAAGCGGCATCGTTGCAGCCAATGAGTGGCTGATCGCCGGCGGCGGCTATTTCGCGCGCCATTGCCTGGGCTTTGCCTATGCCAAGGAAGGCCGCTGGGCCGCCGCAGCCGATGCCTTTGTCGATGCAGCGCGCGATGCCGAGCTAGCGAGAGACAAGCGCGCCACGAATCTGTGGACCCAGGCCGGAAATGCAGTGCTCGCCACTGGCGATGCGGACAAGGCACTGACCTATTTCGATGCCGCAATGGCCCAGGGAGTGGCACAAGGTCTTTTGCTGGGAGAGCTGCATCTCGACCGGGCCCGCGCGCTCGTAGTTGCAGGCAAGACCGATGCGGCGGAAATCGCGCTGGCCGAGGCGCACAAGCTGGCGCCGGAAGATCCGCTGGCCTGGTTGCTGTCGGCCACGCTCGCGCGGCGCCTGGGCAAGCTCGATCGCGCGCAGGCGGATATCGACATCGCCGCCCGGCTGGCCCCGCGTGATCCCGAAGTGGCGCTGGAGGCGGGCAACATTGCCGCCAGCGCCGGGAAACATGATGTTGCCCGGCGCAACTGGACACAGGCTGTCGAAATCCGCCCGGAAGGACCGATCGCAAAAACGGCGCGTGCCCATCTGAGCGAGCTGGACAAGGCAGAGGCGGAGAGCGCCGTGCCCCCAGCAAAGCCGTAATCCGTGAAAAAAAAATCCTCCCCCAGAGGGGGGAGGGGGACCGCGATGCGCAGCATCGTGGTGGAGGGGAAGCGATTAGGCATTGTGGTTCAAGCAGGGCGCTATCCCGCTCCCCCTCCACCATTCGCTTCGCTCACGGTCCCCCTCCCCGTTCCGGGGAGGATTTTGTATGCCCCATCAATCCAGGTAGAAGTCCACGGTCGTCACCACGCGGACCTTCTTGTACGGCGTGTCACTGACGCCCCAGCTGCCGCCGCTGTCGCCATCGCGCGATTCCACCGAGAAATAGCCCTGGGTCGCGCTCTTGATGCCGCCGACATCGGTGCCACTGTCCTTGGCGAACTGTTCGGCGGATGCGCGCGCGTCCTTGGTCGCCTCGGCCACCATCCTGGGCTTGATGTCGTTGAGCTTGGTAAAGCTGTAAGCCATGCCCGATCCTTCTTCGAGCACGACACCGCGCCGGATCAGATCGAACTGGCGTTTCACTGCCGCCTGCGCCTTCCTGATGTCGTTGGTCCGCAGCGACATGCGCTGGCGGATGGTGTACGTGGTCGATCCGTAATTGTTGTTGAACTGTGACACGTTCGCGCCCGTCGGCTGCAGCGCATCGCCATCAAAGCCCAGTTCGGTGAAGAAGCCACGCAGCGCCTTTGTATCGGCATCGATATCGGCCTGAGCGGTCGCAAGGTCGTCGGCCTGGGCCGAATAGGCTATCGTCCAGGTGGCAAGATCCGCCGTCACGTCCTTTTCCGCCAGACCGCGCACCGTCACCGATCGGTCAGCCTGCTTGGCGCGCAGCAGACCGTCGCCAAGCAGATAGCCGCCCGCCACCATGCCGATCGCCAATATCGCGGCACTGGCGAGAAACACATTGTCGCGCACCCAGCCGCGCCTGCCCGATCCGTCCGATCCCCCACCATCAACCATGTCCGAAAGTCCTTCCAATGCCTTGCGCGCCGCCTATATCTGCGGGGAACATACACCCCCGACGACACGCCTGATCGACTAACCGAGCTGCGATGAACCGTGTCTTAACTGCGATGAATTGAGGCCAGTATAATGACCAAATATCTCCACACGATGATCCGCGTCACCGATCCCGATGCGACGATCAAATTTTTCGAACTGATCGGCCTCAAGGAAACGCGCCGCTTCTCGAGCGAACAGGGGCGCTTCACGCTGATCTTTCTCGCAGCGCCCGGCCAGGAAGGCGTTGCCGAGGTCGAACTCACGCACAACTGGGACCCGGAGGAATACAGCGGCGGCCGCAATTTCGGGCATCTCGCCTATCGGGTGGAGAATATCTACGAAACCTGCCAGCGGCTGATGGACGCAGGCGTGACGATCAACCGCCCGCCCCGCGACGGCCATATGGCCTTCGTCCGCAGCCCAGACGGCATTTCGGTCGAGCTGTTGCAGGAAGGGCATCTGGAGCCCGCCGAACCCTGGGTGTCGATGCCCAATACCGGCACCTGGTAAGCCGCTGGCGAGGTGCGAAGGGCTGGGTTATACTGGCTGCCTCAGGGGGCCGAACAATAGGATGACGACCATGCGCAACATGCCCCTCATGCTCAGCCTCGCCGCGCTCGCCTGCGCGACCCCACTGATCGCATCGGACAGCCGTGATACAGAAATCCGCGCGCGGACAACCGATGCTATCGCCAAACTCGATGAGCGCGGCCAGAAGCTCGCGAAAATCTATCTCAAAGACCGGGTGGCGGGCGATCCGGTTGACTGCATTCCAAACATCCGCCTGCGCCGCTCCACCGCGGCGAGCGATGATGTGCTGCTCTACGACGATGGCTCGGTAGTGTACGTCAACACGCCGTATCTGGGCTGCCCCCGCGCCCGCGACAACACGATGATCTCGCAGACCCCGGTCGGCCGCCTGTGCGCGGGCGATATCGTGCTGGTGCAGGATATGCGCATTGGCGTACCACTGGGTAGTTGCGCGCTCAGCCAGTTTGTTCCCTATCGCAAGGTGAAGACAGGGGAATAGCGGTTCCAACTTCGCGGGGCACCCATGTCTGTCTACCCGAACCCCGCCAGAAACGCCGCGACATTCGCGCCCAGTGCGTCCACCGCATAGCCGCCTTCCATGACGATCACGGTCGGCAGATCGAGCGCTGCGATCGATCTCGCTATCGGCGTGTAATCCGCCGTCTGCAGGGCGAACTGCGAGATCGGGTCGCCGGCAAAGGTATCCGCACCGAACGAAACGCACAGCATGTCCGCGCCGAAATCGCGGATCGCGGCGAGGCCTGTATCCAGCGCAGCGGTATAGGCGGCCAGGTCCGTGCCGCGCGGCAGCGGCAGGTTGAGCGTGGCGCCCTCGCCTTCCCCCTCGCCGTGTTCGTCGGCATGGCCCCAGAAGAACGGATAGTCGGTCGCGGGGTCGGCATGAACCGAGACGAACAGCACGTCGCCGCGATCGTAGAATATGTCCTGGGTGCCGTTACCGTGATGGTAATCGATATCGAGGATCGCGACGCGCTTCTTCCCCGCCGCTATTGCCGCCTCAGCCGCCACCGCGATATTGTTGATGAAGCAATAGCCGCCGAGATAATCCGCGCCGCAATGGTGGCCCGGCGGACGGCACAGCGCGAAGGCCGCACGCTCCCCCGCCAGAACCGCCTCGGTCGCGGCCAGCGCCGATTGCGCCGCCCAATAGGCGCTGGTCCAGGTGCCCGCAGCGATCGGGCTGGAGGCATCGAAGCTGAACTGGCCGAGATCGGCGTCAATGCGGTTCAACTTCAAAGGACGCCGCCCGACAACCGGCCAGGCATAGCCATGCGCATCGCCGTTGCGCCCCGCTTCGACCCAGCGCGGGTGCGCGCTCTGCAGGAACTCGAGATAATTGTCGCGATGCACCCGGCGGATCGGTTCCATCCCGTAATCGCGCGGAGCCTCGACATAGCTCAGCGCCTCGAGCACGTTCTCCATTCGCCCGCGATGTTCGGCATAGGGCACATAGGCGCCGTTATGCAGCTCCATCGCAGGCGCATGGTCATGCTGGCGCGCGTCGAAGAATGTCCTCATTGCGCGAACAGCTTCTTGAGGAAGACCGTCTCGACTTCGCGGCGCAGGTCGTTGTTGGCCTTCTTGAGGAAACCGTGGCCCTCATCGGCGTAGAGCACGTACCAGGTCTCGACGCCGTTCGAGCGGAGCGCGGCGACCACCTGGTCGGATTCGGACTGCGGCACGCGCGGATCGTTCGCGCCCTGCATCACCAGCATCGGCTTGGTGATCCTGCCCACATTCTTGAGCGGCGCGATCCGTTCGAACACCGCGCGCATCTTGGGATCGCGCTCGTCACCGTATTCGGCGCGGCGGTTGTCGCGGCGATAGGCTTCGGTATTAGCCATGAAGCT
Organism: Blastomonas natatoria; assembly: GCF_003201955.1. Taxonomy (GTDB): domain Bacteria; phylum Pseudomonadota; class Alphaproteobacteria; order Sphingomonadales; family Sphingomonadaceae; genus Blastomonas; species Blastomonas natatoria. Next base: position 474,077 of record NZ_QJJM01000001.1, on the reverse strand, counting down.
GATGAAATCGCTGATGCCATAGCGCTCGACCCCGCCTACCAGCTTGTCCGAATAAAAGGTCATGCTGGCGAGCGACATGTAACCGCCATAGGACTGGCCATAGACCGCGATCCGCCTGGCATCCATGCCGGGCTGCGCGCCTGCCCAGTCGATCAGCGCGCCAATGTCCTTGACGCTGTCCTCACGCAGCGGCCCGTTGTCGAGATTGAGATACTTGGTGCCATATCCGTCGGACCCGCGCACATTGGGCAGGATGACCACGGCGCCCAGTATATCGGCAAAATATTGCGCGCCGGGGTTCCAGCTCGGCCGGGTCTGTGCCTCGGGCCCGCCATGGATGTCGATGATCACCGGCAGCTTCGCGTCAGGCGCAGCATTTTTTGGCCGATAGACAAAGGCGGGGACCGAAAGCCCGTCAAAGCTCTTGAAGCGGATCAGGGTCGGTTCGGATAGTCTGGCAGCATCAATCTCTCCGGCTTCGGACTGTGTCCAGCGCGTGACCTTGCCGCTGCCGAGATCGACATCCCAGACATCTCCCGCCGTCGTTGCATTGGTGAGGCCCACCGCCAGCTTCCCGCCATCGGGCGAAAAGGCCAACGCGGTCACGACGCCGCGCGGCAGTGCGGGCGACGATACGGCACCCGGCGTAGTAAGCGAGCTGAGCAGAACCCGCGAATAGCCATCCTCGTTGATGGTATAGGTCAGCGTGCGGCCGTCAGGCGAAAGGTCATAGGACTCGACATCCCAGTTTACCCTGTCGGACAGCTGGGTCATCTGGCCCGTGGCAGTGTCGATCCGCACCAGCCGCCGGAAATCGCTGCCCGCATTGGTGATCGCGACAATCGCCTTGCCGCCATCGATGAAGCGCGGATCCTCGAACCGCGCCCTGGCCTTGAGCGACCAGTCGAGCGGGGTGACCTTGCCGCTGGCCATGTCGAGCAGCATCAACTGGTTCTCGCGATTGGAAATGCCCTTGCCAAGCAGCACCGTCGCCTTGTCGGCGCTGATGTCCTGCGGCCCGACTGCGCCGGTGCCCTGCCAGACCATGCGTCGGCTTTTGGGGTCTGCGGGATCGGCGGCCATGATCGCGTAATCGGGCGAGCCCTTGGTGGCGCGCGACCAGACCAGCAGGCTGCCATCCTTGGCGAAGACCGGTGACTGGTTGCGCGTCACCGGCTCGGTCAGCGGCTGGCCGACGCCGTCGAGATCGCGGACGAACAGCTGGAACCATTCGTCGCCACCGGTATCGCGGGTCAGCACGAACCGATTCTTGCCAGGAACGACCTTCGCGCCGCCTACAGGCTCGCCATAATAGGTCAGCTGTCGCCGCGCCGCACCGGGCGCGGGCACATGGTGCACCTGCAAGGTCGAACCGAAGCGCGTGGTGATCAGCATCGATCCGTCGGGCAGCCAGTCCTGGAAGCGCGCCTCGCGATAATTCTGATAGCGCTGCACGGCGTCGCGGATGTCCTGCGGAATCTCCGGCACGTTTTCCAGCCGCGCGGTTCCAACCTGGCGGGTTTCGACTGGCGCCTGCTGAGCTGCAGCGGGAACAGCGATCAGCGCGGCGACAGCCAGCAGCGACGAACGGAACAGCATGCGATACTCCCCTGGAATGGACCCAAATCTCGTTTCAGATGCAAACACTTAAGCTCAGAAAATGCCCATGGCCAGCCCCGCGCCGATCATCGCGCCCAATTCGCCGCAGCGAGCCAGAGCAGCTTCGTCCGGAAGCTTGGGCGCAGCAATCTGCTCGGGCGTCTGCGCATGGGTGCAGACGATCAGACTCTCGGCGATGCGCTTCAATCGCCAGCCGGTCGAGATCCGTTCGATCTGCCGCACAGCCCCTGCCCCGTCCGATCCTGCTGCGACCATCGCCGCATAGGGTCGGCCCTCGATACGCCCGAGAAGGGGGTAGTAGCTCTGGTCGAAAAATTCCTTCATCGCGCCGGTCATGCTCGCCAGATTCTCCGGACAGACGAACAGATAGCCCGAGGCGGCAAGCAGGTCTTCGGGGTGTGCCTCATCTGCCGCCAGCATGCGCACCTCGCCTTCGGCGCGCGCCGCATCCGCTGCTGCCTGCGCCATCGCGCGCGCCGTACCGGTGCGGCTGTGCCAGACGATGAGAAGGGTCGGTGGCTGGGACATGGGCATGGTCTATCGATGCTGGAGAGAACGTCCAAGCCCTTGCGACAGGCTCTCGCCAAACTTTGGCTGGCAGGCTAGACCTTCTGAAAGACCAGCACCGTTCTCCGGCGAAAGCCGGAGCCCAGAGGCGAGATTGCTCCGTGCCCGCTCTGGATTCCAGCTTTCGCCGGAAAACGGTTCATTCTCATAACCAGGAATTCCCCCGCATGGCCACGCTGCATCCCGATCCGGTTCTCGGCATAGCCCGATCGCTTACCGACCAGCCCTGGCACTGGCGAGGCGCGGAGGGCGACCGGCGGGAGGCCGATCTGCAGCCCGACGATCTGGTATCACTGCTGCTGCTCAGCCGGGGCGTTCCGCGCGACGATCTGGAGCGGCACCGCGCGCCCACGATCCGCAGCTTCATGCCCGATCCCTCGATCTTTCGCGACATGGACAATGCTGCCGACCGCCTCGCTCTGGCCGTGATCGCGCGCGAGAAGGTGACCATCTATGGCGATTACGACGTCGACGGAGCGACCAGCGCAGCCTTGCTGATCCGGCTGCTGCGCGCTCTCGGGCTCGAGGCAGGTGCCTATATCCCGGACCGGCTGATGGAAGGCTATGGCCCCTCCGGCGCCGCGCTGACCAAATTGGCCGAAGCAGGATCGACGCTGATCGTCACCGTGGATTGCGGCGCCATGGCCTATGAGGCGCTGCAGATGGCACACGAGGCAGGCGTCGATGTCGTCGTCGTGGATCACCACAAATGCGCCGCCGAACTGCCGCGTGCCTTTGCGCTGGTCAACCCGAACCGGCTCGACCAGGACGACGAGGCGGCATCGCACGGCCATCTCGCCGCCGTGGGCGTCGCCTTTCTGCTAGCCGCTGCTGTCGTGCGGACCCTGCGCGCGCAAGGCTATTTCACCAGCCGGCCGGAGCCGGCGCTGATGGAGATGCTTGATCTCGTGGCACTGGGCACTGTCGCCGATGTCGCGCAACTGAAAGGTCTCAACCGCGCGTTCGTGGCGCAGGGCCTCAGGATCATGGGGCGCAGGCGCAATATCGGCATGGCCGCGCTGATCGAGGCGAGCAGGCTGACCCGCGCGCCGGTCTGTTCTGACCTCGGCTTTGCGCTAGGCCCGCGCATCAATGCAGGCGGACGCGTTGGCTCGGCGGACCTTGGCGTGCGATTGCTGACCACCGAAGACGAGACCGAAGCGCGCGCCATCGCTGCGGAACTGTCGCGGCTCAACGACGAGCGCCGCGCCATCGAGGCGATGGTCCAGGAGGAGGCAGAAAGCTTGCTCGCCGCGCAGCACAACCGCGCCGTGGCGGTGCTCGCAGGCAAAGGCTGGCATCCAGGGGTCATCGGGATTGTCGCCGGTCGGATCAAGGAAAGGACGAATCGCCCCTCGCTGGTCATCGCGCTGGATGATGCGGGAATCGGCAAGGGATCGGGCCGCTCGATCCCCGGCGTCGATCTGGGCGCGGCAATCATCGCGGCCAAGGATGCCGGGCTGCTCGTCGCGGGCGGCGGCCATGCGATGGCGGCAGGGCTGACGATCAACGCGGATCTCCTCGACCGTTTCAGCGAGTTTCTGGAAGAGCGTCTGGCAGCGCCCGTCGCGGCAGCTTCGGGCGCCTCGCGGCTGCTGGTCGATGCGCTGGTCGCGCCGCGTGGTCTGACGCCCGAGCTTGTCGAGCAGATGGAATCGGCCGGGCCCTATGGCATGGGCTGGCCCGCGCCGCGCATCGCCACCGGACCAGTACGAATCGTGCGCTGCGATGTCGTCGGCACCACGCATGTCCGCGCGATCGCGGCGGGCGATGACGGTGCATCGTTCAAGGCCATGGCGTTCCGCAGCGTCGACACGCCCTTGGGTCAGGCTCTGCTAGGCGCCCCGCGCGACCGGCGATTCTGGCTTGCGGGGCGGGTAAAGATCGACAACTGGAACGGCAACCACGCCGCCGAAATGCATGTGGACGACCTTGCTCCAGTGGATTTCTGAAAAAGCGGAAAAAAGCCAAAACGGGCGCTTGACTGCACGAAGCCAACTGCTTAGAGGGGCGCTTCCCGCACAGATGGCCCCTTCGTCTAGCGGTTAGGACGCGGCCCTTTCACGGCTGAAACACGGGTTCGATTCCCGTAGGGGTCACCACTCTTCATGGACGAAGAGTGTTGACGGACGGATATCCTCATAACATTTCCTGCGCCGAAAAGGGCCTCGCTCGTCATATGGTCATGCCTGCTTGACGCGCGAGCACAGTTTGTTGCGAGCACCTGTCGAAGCGATGGGACAGTGCGACGCGCGCTCCGGTATTTTTGCGCCGATCGCTTTTTTTTGCGGCGCCGCAAACAGGACTTTCCGGGCGGGCGCCACCAGCTCAACAATGCCTGCTGAACCTGCATCTGCTATTTGCGGGACTGGCCTGGCTCGCCGGTCGATTCCATGAAGCCGGTAAATTCACCCAAGCTTTCCAATTCCTTGGCTTGGCACAGTTCGCCATCACCCCTCCCGCAAGGCTGGCCCGTGATAACCGCCGCGTTCTGGCGGAGAGCGTCATCGTACGCTTCGCCGGTCGGCTCGGTGCCAAAGCAGCGTAACCACGCGGGCATTTATCATTAACCATTGTTTATCGGTTTGCCGATTATCGCGAGTCTCCGACGCTTGCCGACGGCAGCAATGGGGGGCACATGTTTAAAGACTTCAGCGCGCATTATCCTATCCGCAAGAAATTCGACATCATCTTCACGGTCTTGGTGGCGCTGACCGCTGTTCCTGTCGTGCTCGGCGCCGCCGATCTCGTGAGTGGCGAACCTGGAGCTGGGGCTGAGCTTCTGGTGGAACTGGCTGTCATGCTGGCTGCAGGGGCGTTCGTCCTGTTTGCGAAGAAGGCGATCTGCGATCCGTATGTGGCCACCATCGTGCGCATGGAGGCGCTGGCTGCCGGCGATCTCCAGAGCCCCATAGCCTATACCGATCATCGGGATTGCGTGGGCCGGATGAACAAGGCGATGCTCGCCTTCAAGGACAATTCGGTCGCACGCACCGGATCGGATGACGCACTGCACGTCGTGGTGACCGAGCTTACGACTGGCCTGCAGCACATGAAGCAGGGCAATCTCAACTACGCGATTCATCAGAGCTTCGACGGCGAGTATGATTCGCTGCGCCGGAATTTCAACGAGACGATGGAACAGCTGTGCCAGCTGCTTACCCAGACCTCGTCCGCCGCAGCCAATGTTCTCACCGGAGCCTCCGAAATCCGCTCGGCATCGGGTGATCTGGCCCAGCGGACCGAGCAGCAGGCCGCCAGCCTTGAAGAAAGCGCCGCCGCGATGCGCGAGGTGACCAGCATGGTCCAGCAGACCGCGCAGAACGCGGCCGAGGTCGGCAAGCAGGTGAGCGAGGCGCACAATGCCGCTACGGACGGCGGCGCCGTGGTTCGCCGCGCCGTGCAGGCAATGGACGCGATTCAGAAATCCTCGAGCCAGATCACCAACATCATCGATGTTATCGACGGCATCGCGTTCCAGACCAACCTGCTTGCACTCAACGCAGGCGTCGAAGCAGCCCGCGCGGGCGATGCCGGCAAGGGCTTTGCCGTGGTCGCCAACGAGGTGCGCGCCCTCGCCCAGCGTTCGGCCGATGCCGCCAAGGACATCAAGGAACTGATCACTGCATCGACGGCAGGTGTTTCCGATGGCGTGGCCCTGGTCGACGAGACCGGAACCGTGCTCGTCCAGATCAGCGACCGCGTGGCAGCCATCAACGAGCGCATCACCGAGATATCGTCCTCTGCGCAGATCCAGGCCACGAGGCTGCAGCAGGTCAATATCGCCGTCGGCGAGATGGACAAGATGACCCAGCAGAACGCCGCGATGGTCGAGGAATCGAATGCTGCAGCGCGCAGCCTTGCCGAAGAGGCCACCGATCTTTCGCAGGTCGTCCAGCGCTTCCAGACCGGCAATGTCGTTCCCGCAAGGCCAGCGAGCGCCAAGCCGGCCCGCCGTGCAGCAGTAGCGCGCGCTCCGATGGTCTCAGGAAACCTCGCATTAACCAATTCCGACGAAGACTGGTCTGAATTCTGAGGAACAGGAGAACAGGGTGATGACTCAACTGACTCTGCCCAGCCGCTGCGACCGCGCCGCCGCGATCGCGCTGCACCCCGAATTGCGGGACAAGCTGAAGGCAGGACCGGTGACGCTCGACGGGTCGGACGTCTCTGCGCTCGGCCAGGCCATGCTCCAGCTGCTGCTGAGCGCGCGCCAGACCGCGAATCGCACCGGGCAGTCGCTCACCATCACTCCGTCCGAGAAGATGCGCTCAACGCTGACCAATGCCGGAGCTGATCCGGACATGCTGTGCGGAAATGGAATGGCGTCATGACGAACGAGGAAATCCGTACCATCTTCTTTGCCGAGTGCGAGGAAGCTCTGGCATCTGCCGAGCGGGCGCTGACCATCTGTCGGACCCAGCCCGACAATATGGACGCGGTCAACGACGTGTTCCGTTCGGTCCACTCGATCAAGGGTGGCGCAGGGGCATTCGGCTACACGTCGCTGCAGGTCTACACCCATGGTTTCGAGACATTGCTCTCGGACGTGCGCGACGGCATCCTGCCGATGACCGAAGACTTGCTGTCGCTGCTTCTGCGGGCGCTCGATCTGCTCGGCGATCACGTGACCTGCGCGCTCGAAGGGCACGATTCGCCCGATGACAGCGCAATGCTGGCCCAGCTTGCCGCAGCCCAGCAGGGTGGCGCGGCTGCGCCTGCAGAGTCTGCTCCGGCCGCCGCTGCGCCAGTCGCCGCCGAACCCGAACCGGAACCGGTTGCTGTCGCAACGCCCGAGGAACCGGCTGCTGCCGAAACCATGTCGAGCGTCGACGACCTGCTGTCGTTCGATCTTGACGCGATGCTGAGCGACATTGCCACCGACATCACGCCTGCCAAGGCAGCATGGCGCGTCAGCATGAAGCCCCAGGCCAGCGCCATGCTGAACGGCGGTGAGCCGTTGCTGCTGCTGCGCGAACTGCGCTCGCTGGGCGAAGGCACCGTGCGCCTCGACACCAGTGCGCTGCCCGATCTCGACAGCTTCGATCCCGCTGGCGCGTATCTCGCCTGGGACGTCACCCTGCCCGGGGAGGTCGAGCGCGATGCGATCGAGGACGTGTTCGGCTTCTCGGGCGACGATCTGGACGTTGCAATCGACTCCGGCTCTGGCATTCCTGCCCCGGTCAGCGCTCCGCCCGCCCCGGTCGAAGTTGCGCCGGAACCCGCACCCGCTCCTGCTCCCGCACCTGCTCCTGCCCCTGTGGCAGCGCAGCCCGTGGAACAGCCCGTTGCAGCGCCCGCGCCCGTAGTGACGCCGGAACCGGTAACCGCCGCGCCCGTGGCTGCGGCTGCGCCCGCTGTAGAGCCGGCGCCCGCGCCTGCTGCCGCAGAACAGGCAGCAGCTGCTGAAAAGCCTGAAGCTGGCGCGAAGCCAGCGCTCGTTTCGTCGCAGGCCGCGCCGCCCGCGGCGCCTGCGGCCCCCGTGTCGCAATCGGTCCGCATCGACCTGCGCAAGCTTGACCAGCTGATCGACACCGTCGGCGAAATGATGATCGCCCAGGCCATGCTCGGCCAGCAGATGTCGTCCTATGGCATGCGCAACAGTAGCGAACTGGCCATGCTCGAATCGCTGACGCGCGATGTGCAGGAACGTGCGATGGCGATCCGCGCGCAGCCGATCAGCACCGTGTTCAGCCGCGTGCCGCGTCTGTTGCGCGACCTGCAGGCCAGCACCGGCAAGAACATCAATCTGGAAGTGTCGGGCGAAACAACCGAAATCGACAAGACGATCATCGAGCGTCTGGGCGATCCGCTGACGCACCTGATCCGCAACGCGGCTGACCATGGCATCGAAGATGCTGCCACCCGCACCGCGAACGGCAAGAGCCCCGATGGAACGCTCAAGCTCTCGGCCGAGCAGCGCTCGGGCCGCATCCTGATCCGCATCGAGGATGATGGTCGCGGGATCGATCAGGCCAAGGTGCTGAAAAAGGCTGTCGAAAAGGGCCTTGTCGCGCCCGACGCCAACCTTTCGGCTGACGAGATCAACAACCTGATCTTTGCCCCCGGCTTCTCGACCGCCGAGACGGTTTCGAGCATTTCCGGTCGCGGCGTCGGCATGGACGTGGTCCGCCAGAACGTGAAGGATCTGGGCGGGCGCATCACCGTCAAGACCGAGCCTGGCGCCGGCACGAGCTTCATCCTGACGCTGCCGCTCACGCTTGCCATCGCCGATGGCATGACCGTGACCGTCGGCACGCAGACTCTCGTGCTGCCGCTGTCGCACATCGTCGAGAACCTGCGTCCCGGCGAAGGCGAGATCCACCGCCTGGGCAATGGTCGCCTGATGCTCAAGGCCCGCGACCGGTTCATCCCGGTGGTCAACATCGCCCGTGCGCTCGACCTCGACGGCCAGATCAACGATCCCACCGAAGCTGTGCTGATCATCGTCGATACCGAACTTGCCGGACAGGCCGCCCTGCTGGTCGATTCGATCGTCGACCAGCGGCAGATCGTCATCAAGAGCCTCAATGCCAATTATCGCTCGGTCGAATGCGTCGCCGGTGCCACCATCCTGGGCGATGGCCGTGTCGCACTGATCGTCGATGTTGATGGTCTGGTCGCGGCCGAAGCAGGCACGCAGAGCTACCGGGAGGTTGCGTGAACGCGCAAACCCTCTCCTTTGAAACCCTGCCGGGGATCAGCCGCGCGGTCTATTCGCCGGAGGATTTTGCCACCGTGCAGCGGCTGGCGCATGAAACGGCGGGAATCGTCCTGGTTCCGGCCAAGTCGATGCTGGTCTATTCGCGCCTTGCCCCGCTGGTGCGCGAATCGCGTTTCACCACCTTTGCCGATTATCTTGCTTCGTTGAAGAATAACGAGGACGAGCTCCGCCGGGTCATCTGCGCGCTGACTACCAACCACACCTATTTCTTCCGTGAAGAGCATCATTTCGAGCATCTGGGAGAAGAGATAGCACCGGTCCTGATCGCCAAGGCGCGCAAGGGTCAGCCGGTGCGCATCTGGTCGGCAGGCTGTTCGAGCGGCGAGGAAACCTGGTCGATCGTCACGACAATACTGGGCGAAGACCCGCGCATGGCGGCTGCGCTGGCAGGCACCGACCTTCGCATCCTGGCCACCGATCTTGACGACAATGTGCTCGCGACCGCGCGCGCAGCGACCTACACGACCGAAAACATCTCCGCCATGCCGCCCGAGCTGCGCAGGCTCTGGACCCAGGCCAGCGGATCGACGACGACCATCAATCCCCAGGTCCGCAATCTGGTGAGCTTCAACCGGCTCAACCTGCTGCATGACTGGCCGATGAAGCGGCGGTTCGACGTAATATTCTGCCGCAACGTCATGATCTATTTCGACCAGCCGACCAAGGAGCGTCTGGTCGCACGCTTTGCCGACCAGCTTCTGCCGGGCGGCCATCTCTACATCGGTCACAGCGAGCGCGTCATAGGCCCTGCTGCGGCCTGCCTTACGCAAATCGGTAAGACTATCTACCTTAAGGAGGGCGCATGACCATCCGTGTCCTGATCGTTGATGATTCTCCCACCATGCGTGCGCTTCTGGTCGAAGCGCTGCGTCCGGCGACGGACATCCAGGTGGTGGGCACCGCTGTCGATGCGCGCGAAGCGCGCAGCATGATCAAGGCGCTCAACCCGGACGTGGTGACGCTGGACATCGAAATGCCGGGCATGAGCGGGCTGGAATTTCTGGAAAAGCTGATGACGCTGCGTCCGACGCCGGTGGTCATCGTGTCGGGCCTTGCCGAAAGCGGTTCGGCCATGACCGTCCGCGCTCTCGAGATCGGCGCGGTCGAATGCTATGCCAAGCCGAGCGGTGCTGCGGGCAACATTCTGGTCTCCGACCAGGGCCGCCTGGCCGAAATGATCCGCAACGCCGCCCAGGCCAAGGTTCAGGCGCATGACCGCGTCCGCCCCGCCCCTGCCCCGCGCCAGACGCTGGGTTCGGCGCAGACCCGGCTCATCGCGATCGGCGCATCGACCGGCGGAGTGGAGGCGCTGCATGTGCTGCTCAGCCAGTTCCCTGCCGATTGCCCCCCGACCATGGTGGTACAGCACATCAACGGTGCCTTTGCCGAAGCCGTCGCCCGCCGTCTCGATTCGGTCTGCGCGCCCAAGGTGATGATCGCCGAACCGGACCTGCCGGTGCGGGCAGGCCATGTCTACATCGCACCAGGCACCGAGCGGCATCTGGAAGTCCGGGGAAGCGGCGCATCGGGCATGTATGTCCGCGCAAGGCCAGGCCCGAAGGTCAGCGGCCACCGGCCCAGCGTCGACGTGCTGTTCCATTCGGTCGCGGAAAATCTGGGCGCAGACGCCATCGGCATCCAGCTCACGGGCATGGGCAATGATGGGGCCCACGGGCTGCTCGCCATGGCAGAGAGCGGCGCGATGACCATCGCGCAGGATGAGGCGACCTCTGTCGTGTTCGGCATGCCGGGCGCAGCGATCGCCCTGGGTGCAGCCAGCGTGGTCGCACCGATCCACCGCATCGCTCAGGTCGCCTTCGGGGGAGTAGCGCTATGCTGATGGAACCCATCGACTTTTCCAAGCACAAGCGGGTCCGCCTGATGGTGATGCAGGGCCAGGCCCGCGTGAGCGGCGATCCGCGGCTTGAGCTGACGACTGTGCTTGGCAGCTGCATTGCCTGCTGCCTGTACGATTCTTCCAACAATATCGGCGGCATGAACCATTTCCTGCTCGCCAGCCCGGGCAATGATGCGGGTCTCGACGAGCATTACGGCGTTTACCTGATGGAAGTGCTGATCAACGAGATGCTGGCCTATGGCGCAGACCGCCGGATGCTGCGCGCGCACCTTTACGGGGGTGCCAACATGTCGTCCGGGATGAGCTGGATCGGCACCGCCAATGCCGAGTTCGCGAATTCCTTCCTGAAGGCGGAAGGCATTCCGCTGGTCAGTCAATCGCTGGGTGGGCCGTCGGCTCGCCGTGTCGATTTCCGCCCTTATCACGGCCAGGCCCGTTGCCGCATCGTCGACAATTCGCAGGCACCCCGGGATATGCCCACACCCAAGCTCCGTGAAGATCACGGCGATATTGAGCTGTTTTGAGAAGAGGACCCCAGAAGATGACCTGTGCTCAAGATAAGACCCGCATCCTGACCGTCGACGACAGCCCCAGCATGCGCGCGCTGCTGAAGCACGCGCTCACCGCAGAGGGCTTTCATGTCGATCAGGCCGATGACGGCGTTTCCGCGCTGGATTGGCTTAAGGAAAACGAATGCGATGTCGTTATTACAGACATCAACATGCCACGCATGGACGGCTTCGGCCTGATCGAGCATCTGCGGAAAGGCGCGATCCACGAAAATCGCCCGATCCTGGTGCTGACGACCGAAGCGTCAGAGGAGAAGAAAGCACAAGCGCGCCGGGCCGGTGCGACAGGATGGATCGTCAAGCCGTTCGACGCGCAAAAGCTCGCTGCAGCCGTGCGCCGCGTCACGCATTGATGCCGTTCGATTGTTGAGGGAAGTAAGATGAACCGCCAGCTGATCACGTTTGAAGTCGAGGGCCAGACCTTCGGTATCGACATCATGGGTATCCGCGAGATCCGCGCCTGGTCTCCCACCACACGTTTGCCGCGCGTGCCTGATTATGTCGCTGGCGTGGTGAACCTGCGCGGTATCGTGCTGCCGGTCATCGATCTGGCAGCGCGCCTCGGCTGGAACAAGTCCAAGCCCGGCGAGCGCCATGTCATCATCGTCACCGAGGTTGCCGGGCAGCTGAAGGGGATGATCGTCGATGCAGTTCGCGACATCGTCACGTTCGATCAGAGCGCGCTGCAGCCGCCGCCGACGACGGGCGATTCGGTGCTGCCGTTCCTCGAGGGTCTGGCATCGCTGGATGACCGCATGGTCATGGTGCTCGATCTGGGCGCCCTGACGCACGAAGTTGAATTTGCCGACGCTGCCTGAACGCAGCACCGTTTCCCGTAATTGAAGGGTCAATACAATGACTGCCGCCGCCCGTGTCCTGATCGTCGATGACTCCATCACCATGCGTGCGCTGTTCACCAGCGCGCTGGAAAAGGACAAGAATATCGAGGTGCTGGGCGCTGCCCGCGATGTCATCGAAGCACGCGAACTGATTGCCGAGTTGCGCCCCAACGTGCTGACGCTGGACGTCGAAATGCCGGGCATGAACGGCATCGACTTCCTCGCCGAGCTGATGGCCGAGCGCCCGATCCCGGTCGTGATGCTCTCCACGCTGACCCAGAAGGGCGCGGACATCTCGCTGCGCGCGATCGAGCTGGGCGCCGTCGACTGTTTCCCCAAGCCCCAGAAGGCAACGGCAGAAGAGTTCGCCAAGATCTCGGGCAAGCTGTGCAAGACGGTGCTGACCGCCGCGCGCACCAATCTGGAAGCGCGCAGCAAGGCCAAGGATGCGGTCGATCTCAGCGCTTCGTTCAACTACCGCTGGAACGGCCAGGTGCTGGCGATCGCTGGCGGCATGGGATCGATCGACCCGGCCACCGTGGCGGTGACCAGCCTGCCCACCAATTGTCCGCCGACCATCGTTTCGCTGGCGATCGACGAGGCGCTGACGGCATCGCTGGTGGCCAATCTCAACAAGGATTGCCGCGCGCAGATCAAGATCGCCGAAGACGGCGCGCTGCTCGAGCCCGGTATCGTTCATGTCGCCGTCGATCCGCGCTTCCACGTCGTCATCGACAGCTGGCCGAACGGCCGTATCCGCCTGGTCGAACGCGATCCCGTGAACGGCGCCCGTCCCTCCGCCGACCTCTTGCTGGCATCGCTTGCCAGGACCGTGGGCGCAAAGGGCGTCGGCCTGCTGCTCTCGGGTGGCGGCGAAGACGGCGCAGCGGGCATGGCCGCCCTGCGTGCAGGCGAAGGCACCTGCCTGCTGCAGTCGCCTGATACCGCACTCATCCCCGAAATGATCGGCGCGGCCGTTGCCAAGGGCATCATGAACTTTGTTGCTCCCGCCGATTTCGGTGCACGCCTGTGCCCGGTCGACGAGGCTACGCAGAATGCTGCATGACCGTTCTGCTCTGCGCGTCATAGCCGATCTCCTGCGCTCTACAGGGCATCTGACCGAACAGGTCGGCTCTGCCCTGTGCCAGGACGTGGAGACGGCAACGCGCAACCTTACCCTCCTGCAGGATATCGACCTGCTGGCACAGCGTCAGGTTGCGATCGCCGAGATCCTGGAATCCGAGGACATGGCGCAGTCGCTGGCGAACAGCCGCCTCGAATGGATCGCCAGCGCCTATCGCCCGGCGAATGACGCCGGCGGCACGGCGTCCGCTCAAAGCGCCTAACGACAGGACACTGAATGCGCCTGCCCGGCCGGGCCGGCATCGCGCCACGAGGCGCGCTCAGCTTGCCAGCTGCAGGCTAGACACCGCTGGTTTGCGGCAAGATCGTATCATATTTGTCGCACGTCGAAAGCCTGGCTGCCGAGACATTGTTGGTCGGCGCACTCCCGATCTCGCGCGCATCTCGAACCGTATAGGCCGCTTCCTGACGCAAGGGTTGTGGATCGACAAAAAGGTCGCCGAACAGCGGATCGTAGGTGAAGGTCAGCTCCACATACATGACCGCCGTGCCAGTGCTGGCACTTATCCTGTCGCCAGCAGGCCCCATGCCGGGAAAGCTGGTGTCCGATGCGCCCGTCCCTTCGGCTCCGTAATCCGATACCTCGGCCAGCTTGCCCTTGCACCGCTGCCACATGATGGTCTGGCCGCCATTGGAGTTGACCTCCAGGCTCGACAGCACCACCCGGCCGGTTTCGAAGACATCCAGCGCACCACCCTGAATGGCCGCTGCCTGGAAAACGTCATTGATCTGCTGCTCGTTGATCTCCTTGGCACCCAGGGCAGAGTTCAGCGTTCCGATGCGCGAGGCATTGTCGGCCAGGTTGAGCGCAATCTGACTGAGTTTCATCTGGGTGATGGCCAGATTGGCCACCTCGGTACCATACAGACCCAGTCCCAGGAAGATGGGCAGCGAAAAGGCGAACTCGAGCAGTGCCACGCCCGAGCGGTCCTTTCCCAGCCGTTTCAGCATCGACGGCCTCGATGGCGCTGCACGCCCGGCGAGCGTCCGACGAGACCAGGACTGGGGATGGATCATCGCGACGAATTGCCTTCACTATGAAGACTTTTGGGCTAGGGAAGCATCCCTCGCATTCCGCTAACAAGCAGAATTAACGGCATTTTTGCCTTGTCTTGTCGCGCAGGATCAACGCCTGCGGATGCGGCGCAAGCTGCGGGAAGATCGGGCGGGCGAACGGGCCGTGACGGATTTGTCACTGTTATGAGAAATATCATTTCCCTCTTCTGCCGAGCCATAAGTCCATGCTAAAAATGCCGCATGATGATGGAAAATCTGAACCTTCGTCATTTGCGCGCAGTCCTTGCCATCTTGCGCCTTGGCAGTGTTTCGGCTGCTGCCGAAGCCGTCAGCATATCGCAGCCAGCCATCACCCAGGGCCTGTGCAAGCTCGAAACACAGCTGGGCATCGCGCTGTTCAGCCGGATGCCCGAAGGCATGCAGCCCACTGAAGCCGCCGCTCTGCTTGCTCCCCGCATTGCCTGCGCGCTGGACCATGTCGGCAGCCCTCGCGTGACCATGGCCCAGATGCGCGCGCTGCTGGCCGTGGCCGAAGGAGGCAGCTATGCCCGCGCCAGCGCCCTGACCGGGCTTTCACAGCCAAGCCTGCATCGCGCGCTGGCCGATCTCGGGATCGCGCTGCGGCGCACATTGGTGGAGCGTCGCGGCAAGGGTATCGGCTTTACCGAAAGCGGACGGCGAATGATCCGCGCATTCCGCCTGGCGCGGGCCGAATTGCTGGCTGGCCTAGCCGAGGTCGAAACGCTGAAGGGTCGCGAAGTCGGCAAGATCGCCATCGGCGCGATGCCGCTTTCCAGGGCACGGGTGCTGCCTGCGGCGGTCGCGGCGTTCCACGCGCAATTTCCCGATGTGCGCATCGTGATTACCGAGGGCGCCTTTGCCGACCTGATCGAGCCGCTGCGCGACGGCGATCTGGATCTGGTCATTGGGGCGCTGCGTGAGCCCATACCGGGCAGCGATGTCGAGCAGCAGGCGCTATTTCTCGATCGGCCAGCCATCATCGGGCGCAGCGATCATCCGTTGGCCGACCGCGTGCCGACCCTGGCGGAACTGGCGGCCTATCCCTGGATCGTCTCACCGCAAGGCACGCCGCTGCATGGCCGCTGGCGCGAGATGTTCGAGCAGGCGGGGCTCCCCTTGCCGACCGTGCCGATCGAGTGCGGATCCGTGATTGCGATCCGCCAGTTGCTGGTGACGAGCGATTTCCTGACGATGCTCTCGCCCGATCAGGTGGCGGTCGAACTTTCCACGCAATGGCTGCGCAAGATTGTCGATGCACCCGCTGGTCTTACCCGGACGATCGGCGTCGTGACGCGAACCGGCTGGCGCCCGACGCTGGCGCAGGCGGCGTTTCTCGAACAGCTTCGCCTGGCTTCGCGCTGACCGACCGGCGGGCGCGGCGCAGACAGGGTGCGCCGCGCCCTGGGATCAGAACTGGAAGCTGGCCTGCAGGAACCATTGCCGCGGTCTGGCGAATATCCGTTCGGCATAGCCCAGTGTGGCCAGCGAGGCGTTGCCTTGAATCAGATAGCGTTCGTCGAACAGGTTCGTCAGCCCTCCCTGCAGCTTCCAGCCATCGTCATGCGAAAGGGTAAGCGAGGCATTGGCGACGAAATAGCCATCCTGCTCGATCTCGGGCACGCTGCCGGTGATGAACACCAGCGATGACGTGTAGGAGCCATCGAACCGGGGAGTGAGCTTCATGGTGTCGGTCAGCGGAAAATCATATGCCACGCCGAAGCTGCCCTGGAACGAAGGGGTGAGTGGCAGATCGTCGCCCGGCACGACGGTTGCCGTCGCCCCGGGAATCGGCGTGACCGACTGGATGTCATCGTCGAGCAGGCTGATCGAACCGTCGAGGCTGAACCCGCCGCTGCGATAGGACGCTTCTGCCTCGAAGCCCCTAATGCGTGCCTTGCCGGCATTGAACAGCAGCGGAACTGGCCCCGCACGAAAGATCAGCTGAATGTCCTGATAGTCGGCCTGGAAGGCTGCAAGATTCAGGCGGAAAGCTCCGAAGTCGAGCTTCGCACCCAGTTCATAGCTATCGACAGTCTCCTCGTCGAACGGGATCGGCACATTGCCTGCCGGGGGGGCGTTGTAGCGGGTATTGAAGCCACCCGATTTGAAGCTGCGTGCATAGGACACATAGGTGCTCACCCAGTCGGCGATCTGATAGCGGATGCTCGCCGATCCGGTCAGCGCCGAAAAGGTCTCGCGATTGGGCGTGGGGAAGATGAACAATGGCCCGCCCTGAGGGATGGCAGCGGTCGGCAAGGGATTGGGATCGGGCCGGGTGGACGGAAACAGGTTCAGCACCGTGCCCTGATAGGTTTTCCGATCCTCGGTATAGCGCAGGCCACCGGTCAGCTCGAGCCCGGTCGCGACCTCCCAGGTCCCCTCGCCGAACACGGCAAAGGATCTGGTCTCGAGCACCGACAGCTGCAGGTCCCGGCTGCCGGGCCCGCCCGCCAGGATCGAGCCGATCACAGCAGGAGTCGGTGGAAAGGAAATCGGCACCGACGCGCGCTCGTTGGTGTCCTCGTCGAAATAATAGGCCCCGAGAATCCCGCTCACAGGGCCCGCATCGAGCTGGAGCTGGAGCTCCTGGCTGAACTGCTTCGATTCCGATCCGACATCGGTGGTGAGGATCACGAAGGGCGTGTTGTCGGCATCGCGAATGCCCCTCGCCTCTGTATCGCGATAGGCAGTGATGCTCTTGAGCGTGAGCGCTTCGGACAGTTCAAGGCTGGCCGTCGCAGAGAGACCCCAGACTTTCGAGGTGCTCTGGACCGGCGCGGTGCCGCCGTTGACGAACGGCCCGCGATTGTAGAAATCATTGGCGCAGCGCGGGTCGTTGATCAGCGGCACATTGGGCGCACCAAAGCGCGGGTTTCCGGGCGTCAGCGGCGCGAACGGGATCGTCGCACCGGGACAACCAGCGCCCACGCTGGCGATGGCGGGCACGGGTGCCTGCTCGTTGATCCCCGCAAACACGAACGGCGCACCGTTCTCGTTGCGCTCGGTATAGTCGCCACGCAGCAGCAGGTTGAACCCCGGCGCAGCCTCCCATTTCAGCGAGGCATTCAGGGTATAGACATTGTCGTTGCCCAGGCCCAGCCCGTCGAATTCGCGAATGACATAGCCGTCACGCTTGCGGAACCCGCCCGAGACGCGTGCCGCCATGTTGCTGGTGATGGGCAGGTTCAGCGCGGTCGAGCCCTCGATCAGATTATCTTCGCCGATACGCAAGCGGGTCTTGCCGGAAAATGCCCCGAATTGGGGCTCGCGGGTCTTCACAAGAATGGCACCGCCAATCGTGTTGCGGCCGAAGAGCGTGCCCTGGGGGCCGCGCAACACCTGGACGCTATCGATATCGCCCAGTTCGATGGTGCCGCCGACCGAGCGCCCGACATAGACATCGTCGATATAGACGCCGACACCCGGATCGACCGCAGCTGTCGGATCGAGCTGACCGACACCGCGGATGAAGACCACCGCTGCCGCGCTGTTGCCCGAAAGCTGCCCCGCCGGCTTGAACTGGAGGCTTGGCGTGAACCGCTCAAGATCCTGGGTCTGGGTGATCTGCCGGTCTTCCAGCGCCTCGCCGCTGAACACGGTCACGGCGACCGGCGTTTCCTGCAACGTCTCCTCGCGGCGACGTGCGCTGACGATGATTTCCTGTGGCTGCGCTTCTTCAGCAGATTGTGTCTGTGCGGATGCCGATTGCGCTGAGGCGGTATCCGGCAGGCCGCACAGCGCCGCCAGCCCGAGTGCAGTAGAGGTCAACGCGCGTCGGCGCGTGCCAGACATGATGTTCATGGCCATCTCCCAAAGTGATTCCTCTCGCGGGAACCCTGATGACGGCCAGATTATCGACGCCCGGATGCAACTCTAATCACATTTGCGGCCTGTCCATAAGAAATGCCAAAGTCTGCGTGCGACCGCTCATTTGCCGGACAGCTTGATCGGGACAGACAACGGACGACCGCAATGCATCGACCGGCAACCCAGTCTTCGCAATCAACCCGATTGCGTCGATCAGTTTGGTGAACCAACGGCCATCCACAGCGCCATGGCGACCATCATCGCATTCTCGGTCAGCGAGACAAAGCCCAGCGGCACCCGCGAGCTGCCGCCGACACACGCGCACTTGATGTCGCGTTTCTGGACATAGACCGCGTAGAAGACCGACACCGCGCCCACCGATCCGATGAACAGCGCGACCGGGATCGACACCCAGTCGAGCGCCCGCGCGAGCATCAGCACGCCCGCCAGCCCCTCGGCAAACGGATAGATATAGGCATAAGGCAGCCAGCGCCGGGCCAGCAGGTCATAACCAAGAAACATGGTCGCAAACGCATCGACATCCTGCAGCTTGGGCACCGCAAGCAGGCACATCGCAATTGCGATGAAGGTCTCGATCGTCATCACCGACAGCAAGCTGCCCATGCTCAGCCAAGTGATCGCCCCTGCCATCAGCGCAGCCATCGCGAACAGCGCGATCACCGGCACATAGGAAACCGCGTCCGCGTCCTTCACCTTCCTGCCGAAATACCGGCGCAGATCGTCATTGCCGCCGATCCTTGACCCGTCGATAAAGGTCTGGGGCGTGGTCTTGACCCCATGCTTCGCCTTGAACGCATCGGTCTCCTCGCGCGTCGTCAGCCAGTGGTCCTCGACTTTGTAGCCCTGACTTTCGAGCAGATACTTGCTCTTGAGGCCATAGGGACAGACATGCTTGTCCATCACCATGCGATGGAGCACGGCAGTCTTGCTCCCGCTCATTTCTTGACCTTCTCGAACAGCTCGATCAGTTCGTTGAACTTGATCCGCTGCTCGGCCGCATCGCCCGAGGCGATCGCTTCCGACACGCAGCACGCGGCGTGATCCTTGAGGATCTCGCTCTCCGCCTTGGACAGCGCGGCCTTCACTGCCTGCACCTGATTGAGGATGTCGATGCAATAACGGTCCTGCTCGACCATCTGCGCAATGCCGCGCACCTGGCCTTCGATGCGTTTCAGGCGATTGAGGATTGCGGTCCTGTCCTTGGCCATGCTGATCCTTCCAGTTTGGCGTTGCATACCGTAGGGGGGTATAGTATGCGCACGCCAGAGGACAAGCAACAAACATGCGCAGAGATTTCTCCAGACGCTCCATCCTGACCGGTATCGGCGGCGGTCTTGGCCTGGCCGCCTTTCCCGCCTGGGCGCAAGGTCACAGCATGCACGGCGGCGGACACAGCCGCAGCGGACCCCGGATTCTCGCCGGTTTTGACGAAGTGCGCGGTCCGGAGGTCAATCTGACGATCGGCAGCGGGCATCGCATAGTTCAGGGACGGCGCGGGCCAGGCATCGCGGTCAACGGCAGCGTGCCGGGGCCGCTGATCCGGCTGACCGAAGGCGACACGGTGCGCCTCAACGTCACCAACACGCTCGATGTCGACAGTTCGGTGCACTGGCACGGGCTGCTGGTGCCGTTTCAATATGACGGCGTTCCCGGCATCAGCTTTCCGGGGATCAAGCCGGGCGAAACGTTCACCTACGAGTTCCCGGTGCGCCAGTCGGGCACCTACTGGTATCACAGCCATTCGGGCCTGCAGGAACAGTCCGGCCATTACGGGCCGATGATCATCGAACCCAGGGGCGGCGAGGCGATCAAGGTCGATCGCGACTATATCCTGCTGGTCAGCGATTTCACCACGCTCGACCCGCACTTCATCATGAAGCGGCTGCGCACCGGCGAGGGCTATTTCAACCGCCAGCAGTCCACCTGGACCGACAATTACCCGATGTCCGGCGAGGAACGCCGGATGTGGGGCGAGATGCGGATGATGCCCACCGACATCGCGGACATCGGCGGCAAGACCTATACCTTCCTCGCCAATGGCCGGGGTCCCAACGAGGGCATGGAATATCTGTTCAAGCCCGGCGAACGCATCCGCCTGCGCATCATCAACGGCGCGGCGATGACCTTTTTCAACATCCGCATCCCCGGCCTGCCGATGACCGTGATCGCGACCGACGGCCAGCGCGTGCGCCCGGTCGAGGTGGACGAATTGCAGATCGGCACGGCGGAAACCTATGACGTGATTCTCGAGCCAGGGTCCGCCCCCGCCTACAGCATCATGGCCGAATCGATGGACCGATCGGGCATGGCGCTCGCGACGCTGGCGAGCGCGCCGGGGCTGCGCGCGGACGTTCCAGCCCTTCGCGATCCGCCGCTGCTCACCATGGGGGACATGGGCATGAACCATGCCAGCGAAACCATGGACCATGACGCGATGGGGCACGCCGGAATGGACCATGGCTCCATGGACCATGGCTCGGGCAGCATGAGCATGCAGGGCATGAAGATGCGCGACACCAGCCTGCTGCCGCCTGACGTCAAGGTCGGCCCCGGCATCGACATGGTCTCGATGGCGCCGGTCGACAAGATGGGCGATCCGGGCCTGGGCCTGCGCGATGTGCCGCACCGCGTGCTCACCTATCGCATGCTCGCGGCGGCCGAACCCAATTCCGATGCGCGCGAGCCGACGCGACTGCTCGAGCTCCACCTCACCGGCAACATGGAGCGCTATATGTGGTCGTTCGACGGGCGCATGTATTCTGCGGTGAGCGATGTTCCGATCCGCTTTGCCTGGAACGAGCGCGTGCGGGTGAAGCTGGTCAACAACACGATGATGGCGCACCCCATTCATCTGCACGGGCTTTTCTTCGAGATGGTCAACGGCCAGTCGGCCGAGTTGCAGCCGCGCAAGAACACGATGATCGTCCAGCCCGGCGCCAGCGCGCAGTTCGATCTCACCGCCAACGAGCCTGGCGACTGGGCGTTTCACTGCCACCTGCTCTATCACATGCACGGCGGGATGATGCAGACCGTAACCGTCGCCGGGCCGGGGCGCGGGGCATGAGGCTGGGGCTGCTGGTCTCCGCCGCGCTGATCCCGCTCGCCAGCCCGGCACTGGCCCAGCAGCATCAGGCGCATGACGACCATCAGGCCGAAACCCCGCATGCCGGGCACCAGGCCGCGCCAGCCGAGGAGAAACCCGAACCCGCTGACCAAGATCAAGGCATAGACCATGGTGAGATGGGCCATGGCGAGATGGATCACGGGTCGATGGATCACGGGGCATCGGATCAGGGTGAGATGGACCACAGCACCATGGATCATTCAGCCATGGGCCACGGGGCGCCGGAGCCTTCGGCAGCTTCACCCGGACCCGACATGGAAACCCCGCCGCCGCCCGAAGCCGGAAGCGGCCCGCCTCGTGCAGCAGACGCCATCTGGGGCGCCGAGGCGATGCGTGCTTCGCGCGAGGACCTGCAGAAAACCCATGGCGATTTCAACCTGTTCTGGTTTCAGGCCGACCGCACCGAATTTCAGGCACGCGACGGCCGCAACGGCTATCTCTGGGATCTGCAGGGCTTCTACGGCGACACCACTTACAAGTTCTGGTTCAAGAGCGAGGGCGAAGGCAGCTTTGGCGCGCCGATCGAGGAGCTCGAAATCCAGGCACTCTATTCGCGCGCGATCGCGCCGTTCTTCGATCTTCAGGCCGGATTCCGTCAGGATCTCGCCGGGCCCGATACCAGCTATGCGGTCATCGGCATCCAGGGGCTCGCGCCCTATATGTTCGAGCTGGATACCGCGCTGTTTCTGTCGCACCGGGGCGACTTGACCGCACGAGTGGAAGCCGAGCTCGATCAGCGCATCATCCAGTCGATCCTCATCCAGCCGCGCGCCGAACTCAACCTGTCAGCGCAGGACGTGCCCGAGCTTGGAATCGGCGCAGGGATCGAGAGCTTCGAAGTCGGCATACGGCTGCGCTACGAGATCATCCGCGAGATCGCGCCCTATATCGGTGTCGAACAGACCTGGAAAACGGGTCGAAGCGCCGATCTTGCGCGAGCAGCCGGAGAAGATCCCAGCGTCACCAACTTCGTCATCGGCATACGCTTCTGGTTCTGAACCCGACCTTCTCGGTGACGGTCAGAATTCGGACCAGTCTGCATCATCGTGAACGACCTGCAGGGCGAGATTGCCTGTCGTCTGCGAGACCGGACGCGGCTTGGTGCGACGCAGCGGCGTGCTGCCCATGGGCCTCGCCGGAGCCGGGCCTCCACTGAACCGCTGCACTGCCTTGGCCAGGTCATTGGCCTCTTCTGCGAGGCTGCGCGACGCAGCCGTGGACTGTTCGACCATCGCGGCATTCTGCTGGGTCATCTTGTCCATCTCTCCGACAGCCAGATTGACCTGCTGCAGCCGGCTCGCCTGAACCTGCACGGAGGCCGAGATTTCAGCGATGCGGGAATTGACCGCAGCCACCCGGTCGCCGATCTGCAACAGCACTGAGCCTGTCTCGTCAACCAGCGCCACGCCATCCGACACACTGGCCGTGGAGGCGGAAATGAGCTCCTTTATATCCTTGGCCGCTTCGGCCGAGCGCTGGGCCAGAGCGCGCACCTCGTTGGCAACGACGGCAAACCCCTTGCCCGCATCGCCCGCGCGCGCCGCCTCAACCCCCGCATTGAGTGCAAGCAGGTTGGTCTGGAAGGCGATGCCATCAATGACGTCGATGATATTGGTGATCTCGCTCGCCGATTTCTGGATGGCCTGCATGGCGGCCACGGCGCGATGCACGACCTTGCCGCCATCGGTCGCAGCCGAATGGGCCTCGGCAACCTGTGTACCGACTTCGCCCGCATTTGTTGCGGTCTGCTGCACCATCTGCGTGACCTCTGCCATGGCGAGTGCGCTGTCGCGAAGATTGGCGGCCTGCTGCTCGGTGCGGGCAGCAAGATCGTCCGAGGCCGATCGAATCTCGGTCGCACCATTGAGGACATTGCCTGCAGTATCCGCGACCTTGGACATGATGGCCGATAGCGCCGCCGTCGCATCGTTGAACGCCTTACTGATCGCATTGGCCTGCTCGCCCAGCGCGGCCCTGATGCTGATCGAATAACCAAGATCGCCGTCGCGCAAATGACCCAGGGCGGTCGTGACCTCGCCGATTACATCCTGCAGCGCCGCATCCGCGTCCTCGCGGGCCTTGGCGTTGTCGCGGAAGATCAGCATCGCGCGGCTCATGCGCCCGACACAATCCTCGAAATGCACATAAGGGATGGGCGGGGCAACATCACCCGAAGCAAGCCCCTCCATCCGAACGACGGTCGTGACATAGGGGTCACAGATGAGTTTCTTGGCGATCAGCATCACGCCGATGAGTGCGGCCACGGCGACAGCCTCTGCCAGTTCGATCGCCAGAAGGCCGCCGAACCCGGAAAATGTCACCACCAAGGGGATACTGGCCAGAGAGCCAAGCAGCAAAATCAACAAGTCGAACTTCCGGCGAATGGGTGCATTCGCGGTAAAGTACTGAATCATCGAAGGTCTCCTAGTCGCAGGTTTGGAGAGCTTCGGGAAATATGACAAAATGCCTAATCACTCGTTTAAATTTCATGCTCCCCCCATAAAATTAGGGGGCAAAAATGCTGCGCCCACCTGCAGCGTCACTGGCCCCCAGCGGGTGGCAACCGTTGCAGCCCTCGCATGCGCGCGCTTGATCGCATGCTTTGCTCCGGCCGCTTCCGGCACTTGCTGTGCAAAACGCGATCTCAATGCGCAGGGATGCGCAACACAACCCGTGTGCCGTGCGCCCCGGTTTCAATCGCCAGCGATCCACCGATAGTCTGCGCGCGCATTTCCATGTTGGACAGACCGCGCCCCCGTTTCCACAAGCCAGCCCCCGGTCGGCCATCGTCGGCAATGGCGATCTCTATCCCGTTCGATCCGTACCGACTGATTGCAAGGCTGACCACCTGCCCGCCCGAATGACGCACCGCGTTGTTTATCGCTTCCTGCATGATGCGATAGACTGCCAGGATGGCGCCGGGCGCCAGCATGATCGAATGCCCGTCAAGCGCATTGGACCAGACAAGCTTCATGCCTGCCGCCCGCAATTTCGTCTCCGCACGCTCGCGAAACTGGCCGAGAGCGATGTCCATCGTGTCGCCCACCGAATCCAGACTGTCTATCAGCAGCCGCAGATCGTCGATCGCCTGCTCTACCGTACGCGTTATCATGTGCCGAGGGCTGTTCTCGTCACGCGAGAGCATCAGCACGGACAGCAGCTGTCCGCCCATGCCATCGTGCATGTCGCGCATGATCCGGCTGCGTTCGCCCTGCACGGCCGCTTCTGCCTCGCGCTGACGCAGAAGCTCTGCGGTTGCCTCTAGTTCTGCCTGCTTTTCGGCAATCCGCGCATCGAGCAGGATATTGGCATCCTCAAGCCGCCGCGACAGCATCCGCGCCCGTCTAACGATGCCGAGCATCAGCAGGATCGCCAGCGCGAGCACGCCCAGGGGCGCAATACTGAGCGCCAGCGGGTCGACCTGGATGCTGTCGATCAGGTCCGCCAGGCTGATCGATGGAACCAGCAGGACCACGGCAGCATCCGGGATCCAGGCCTGCCGGTCCTGCTGGAGACCTCGGCGGACGCATGCAATTATGGCAATATTGGCCAGCACCACGATGGTTGTATCGACCAGATTGCGCAAAAGGGTCGGCATGCCGTCGGTGGTGAAGGCCGTGGCTGCAATCACGACGAAAAATGCAGGCGCCAGCACGGTCAGATATCGGTCGAACCGGGGGCCTCCAGGAAACCAGCGATCGGCCAGCGCCACCAGCCCCGAGAAGGTCGCGAGCAGGGTCAATTGCCCCGCTGCACCATAAAGCGGCTCGCTGGAGGGGGTGAGAACATCGATCTGCCAGACGCCGCCCAGCGCCATGCCGATAAAGGCCAGCGCAGCAGCATGACCGAGCTGACGATAGGGAGAACGGCCAGCCGCCATCAGGCAGGACACCGCCCCGAACAGGCCCAGGACCATCAGCCCGATAGGTGGCAGAGCCGATTGCAGCCGCCACTGCCGGATCGCACGGTCAATGGGGCCGGGCGGTGCAGCAATCAGCGCTGCGAGATAGGCTCGGCAGCACTCGCGCCCAATGTCGAGTGTCAGGACGTTCCGGCCCGCCCGCAGGAAACCTGGCGGGACAACCCATTTTCCGCCCAGTCGGCCACCACGCCAGGCCGGGGCATCGGACAAGGGGATGACCTGTCCGTTGACCGAAAGCCTGGCCCAACGGTTGTAGCGCGGCGCAAATACCACCAGCCCCTGGTCGGGGCTGTCGAGCCTTACCGTGGCGACGAAGCGGGCCTCGCGTCCCTCTCCCAGATAGTAATTGGGCCGTCCGCCCGGTTCGCGCATCTGACCGTCCGGGCCCTGCAATGCGACGTCCGCCAGCCTGTTTTGCTTGAAGACGGGGTCGATCACCGGCGGACGAACCAGCAGCGCCAGACTCCAGAACGCGGCCTGGACCGCGATGATCCAGATGATCATGCGGATGGTCTGTGCATGCCGGAATGCAATCACGGGCGAGGCCGCCGGATTCATCGGCCCTCCACCTTGATGAGGCCGCTGTGGATAGCCTCGAACACGGCCTCGGATCGAGAATTGACGGCCATTTTCTGATAGATCGCCTTCACATGCGAGACGATGGTATGCGGCGACACGCCCAGAATGTCGGCTGCTTCGCGCTGACTGAAACCGCGCGCCAGGGTTTCCAGCGTTTCACGCTCGCGGGCAGTCAGGCCATAATCCTGAGGGGTTTCTTCAGAAGCGGCGGGCGGTCTCTCGCCCGTGTTGGACGAACCTTCGCGAAAGGCGCGCAAAAGCTGCGCCGCGGCCTTGGGGCTGATCGGCACCCCACCATCGCGGGCGGCGCGTATGGCAGTGGCCAGCTCTGCCGGGCCGCTGTCCTTGAGGATGAACCCGTCCGCTCCCACCGCCAGAGCGTCACTGACCGTCTTGCGATCGCCGAATACGGTGAAGACCAGCATCTTGACGGGCGCCTTGCTCTTCTGGATCGCATCGATCAGCTCGAGCCCTGAGCCATCCGGCAGCCCGAGATCGATCAGAACGATATCGACTCCGGCTGCTGCTCCGCGCAACGCGGCTTTGGCTGCAGACAGGCAGTCGGCCTCGCCCACCACCCGCATGTCCGGCTCACGCCTGATCCGGTCGATCAGACTGGCGCGCAGGATCGAATCATCCTCGACAATGAAGATGCGGCTGGGTTCGCCCGTCTCGGCGCCAGGTGCGGGATTTCCTGGTACGGTTTCGCGACTGTCATCCATATCCGCCATCCCCCCTGGCCAGCCTCTGCCATCCGTCGGGTTTGCATCCGCGCGCATGGATGGCTTCTCTTCTTCACAGCATGCGCGCCGACACAAGGCCTAACGAGGCTTGGACCATGCTGTCCACCCATCAGCCTAGCGCGGCCGCTACGGCGGCGCGATCCCGCAATCGCGGGATGGGGTGGGACATGCAAAGGCGCTAATCCTGCTGCAGTCGTTCGGCAGACAAAGGAAAACCCGCATGGTCTCCCAGCATATCCGCACCAGGCTCCTGATCGGTGGCGCGATGGCACTCTTCAACATGGCGCTGATCGCGGGCCTGGCCATCAGCACGTTGAGCATGCCAGCCTTTGCGCAGGGCCAGAACCGCAACATCGTAGAAAAGCCGAGCCGCGCAGTCGCCTGCCCTTCCGGCTGGCGGACACCCGATGGCGACACCGACCGTTGCGAGCCGATGGGCACGCTGGCGCCGAAGATCTATGCCAAGAAGGAGGGCGAAAGCTGCGCATCGGGCTATCATGAAGTCTATCGCCTGTGGTGCTCCACAAGGAAACCCTGATCCGCTCGGCCGCGTGCACTCTACGGATGCCGCGCGCTCGCGCCAGGGGGCACGGCCTGCGTGGTGCTCTCTTGCAAGCCGATCACAAGAGCTGTTGATGGTGCTGGTCTTCCGCGACCCGTACCAGTGCCATTGACCGGGAGCGCGGATCACCCCCCGCGCTCCCACATTCGTGACTGAACTTGAGTGGCTGAGGCCGTGCCGGTCCGCGAGATGACGCTCTGCGCAGCTTGATAGCCAGTTGAACCCAATCAACCTGATGGCCTTGCACCCGGAAGCAGCTGGCATGGCCCTGGCGCACCAACGTCATGATCCAGCTTGATTTTCCAGACGATTGGCTCGATGGTTCTTCCCATAGAAAATAACGGTCGCCGCCAGGTCCGGGCGACGAAATACCGGGGTGCCAAGGGGAAGAATCACATGAAGCTGGGAATGAAGCTCATTGGGCTGGCATGTTGCTGGGTTCCGGTCAGCGGCGCCATGGCGCAGGATGCAAACGAGCTCGACAAGGCCAAGGAGGCTGCTGACGCGCCGCTGCCGGACGACGAGCAGGCCTATTTCACCTCGCTGACCTGGCGCAATATCGGCCCCGATCGCGGCGGGCGCTCCATCTCCGCCACCGGCAGCGCCAGCCGCCCCAACGAATATTATTTCACCGCTGTGGGCGGCGGATTGTGGAAGACCACGGATGCCAGCCAGACCTGGAAGCCGGTCACCGACGGACAGCTCGATACGGCATCGGTGGGCGGCGTCGCGGTGTGTGAAGCCAATCCCGATATCCTCTATCTCACCACCGGCGAAACCCAGCTTCGCGGCAACATCCTGCCGGGCAACGGTGTGTGGAAATCGACGGACGCCGGCAAGACCTGGACCAAGACGGGGCTTGCGGACGTTCAGAATTTCGCGCGTGTCCGGATCGATCCGGGCAATTGCGACACCGCCTTTGTCGCGGGCTTCGGCCATTATGGCGAAGCCAATGCCGAGCGCGGCGTGTTCAAGACGACCGATGGTGGCAAGAGCTGGCGCAAGGTGCTCTACCGCGATACCCGGACCGGCGCGGTCGATATCTCGATCGATCCGAAAAACCCGCGCAACATGTACGCCGCCTTGTGGGAAGCCTGGCGCAAGCCCTGGGGCATGAGCTCTGGCGGACCGGGCAGCGGCCTGTTCCACAGCACCGATGGCGGGGAAACCTGGAAGGAACTGACCCGCGCGCCCGGGCTGCCGCAAACGGGGCTGATCGGCAAGATCGGGGTGAGCGTGTCGCCGGTCGACGCGAACCGCGTCTATGCTATCGTCGAACACGCCGAGGAAGGCGGACTGTTCGTATCGGACGATGCCGGTGCCAGCTGGAGGCGCTCCAACGACAGCCGTGATCTTCGCCAGCGCGCCTTCTACTACTCGCGCCTGCTTGCCGATCCGGTCGAGAAGGACCGGGTCTATATCCTCAACGTCGATTTCTTCCGCTCGGACGACGGCGGCAAGACACTCACCAAGATCAAAGTGCCGCATGGCGACAACCACGACCTGTGGATCGATCCGGCCAACAACCAGCGGATGATCCAGGCCAATGACGGCGGCGCGAATGTCAGCGTCAATGGCGGCGAGAGCTGGACGCGGCAGAACTACCCGACCGCGCAGATGTACCGTGTGTCGGTGAGCAACCACTTCCCCTATTTCGTATGCGGCGGGCAGCAGGACAATTCGACCATCTGTGTCCCCTCGCGCGACTGGAAGCATGTCAATGTGCTTGGCGGCGGCCAATATGGCTTTGCCGCAGGCGGCGGCGAAAGCGGCTATGTCACTAATGACCCGCTCAATCCGGAAATCTTCTATGCGGGAAGCTATGGCGGCACGCTCGACCGCTACGACCGCACGACCGGTCAGTCGCGCGCGATCAACGTGCTGCCGGACAACCCCATGGGCTATTCTGCGGGCGAGATTGCCGAGCGGTTCCAGTGGACGTTCCCGATCGTGTTCGATCCGCACGATCCCAAGAGCCTGTACGTCACCTCGCAGCATGTCTGGCGCAGCCGGAACGAGGGCCAGAGCTGGGAGAAGATCAGCCCCGATCTGACGCTCGCCGATCCGAAGACCCTGGGTCCGTCGGGTGGCCCGATCACGCGTGACCAGACCGGTGTGGAAACCTATGCCACCGTATTCGCCCTCGCCCCCTCGCGGCGCGAGCGCGGGCTGATCTGGGCCGGGTCGGACGATGGTCTCGTCCATGTGACCCGCGATGGCGGCGGCCAGTGGAGCAACGTCACGCCCAAGGGCCTGCCGCGCTACCTGAAGATCACGACGGTCGAGGATTCGCCGCATGCCGATGGCACGGCCTATATGACCGGCCATCGCTTCCTGCTGAACGACTTCAAACCCTATGTGCTGAAGACCACCGATTACGGCAAGACCTGGACCTCGATCACGTCGGGCCTGCCTGCCGACGAGATGGCGCGCAGCATCCGCGAGGACACGGTGCGCCCCGGGCTGCTCTATCTCGGGACCGAGCGCGGCGTATGGGTGTCATTCAACGCGGGCAAGGACTGGCGCAAGCTGCAGCGCAACCTTCCTGCGGTGCAGGTGTCCGACCTGGCAGTGACCGCCAACGATCTTGTCATCGCAACCCATGGCCGCTCGTTCTGGGTGCTCGACAATATCGGCGTGCTGCGCCAGCTCGAAAGCGGAGCGCCGCGTACCGAGCGGCTGTTTGCTCCCGCACCCGCCGTGCGCGAGGTCGATGAAGGCGTGGCGATCGATTATTTCCTGCCGGTCCGGCCGAAGCAGCTCGCGCTCGACATTCTTGGTCCGGACGGTGCGCTGATCCAGAGCTTCGCCGGCAATCCGGTCGATCCCAAGAAGGACGACAAGAAGAAGGACAGCGAGAACGACGATCCGTTCAAGCCCAAGCCGGCGCCGACCACCACCATGAAGCCCGGCCTAAACCGCTTCGTGTGGAAGATGCGTCACCCCGGGTTCACCGACTTTCCCGGAATGATCCTGTGGACCAGTCGCAATGGCGGCATCACGGCCATTCCCGGTCGCTATCAGGCCAGGCTGACGGTGGATGGCAAGACCTTCACCCAGCCCTTTGAAATCCGCTCCGACCCCCGCCTGACGGGAGTTACCGAGGCCGATCTGGCTGCACGCTTCGACTTTGCCAACCGGGTCAGCAAGCGGGTAAGCGAAGCGAATGAAGCGGTGCTGCTGATCCGTGGCATCAAGGAACAGACAGCCGCAGCCGCAACCGATGCCAAAGCCGATCCTGCTCTGCGCACTGCGCTTACCGCGCTGGACATGAAGCTGAGCGCCATCGAGGGGCAGATTTACCAGGTGCGCAACCGCTCGCGGCAGGATCCGCTCAACTATCCGATCATGCTCAATGACAAGCTGGCCGGGCTGATCAACGTGGCGGAAAGCGCCGAGGCCCGGCCGACCGATCAGACAGTGGCGGTGTTTGCGACACTGTCTGCCGAGCTCGGCAAGCAGCTGGCTTCGCTCGACCAGGTGATCGAGACCGGTCTGCCGGATGTCAATGCGCGTCTGGCCGCAAGGGGAATGGCAGAGATCGTCCGCAGGCCGCTAGCCGTGCCGGTGGCTGCTCAAGCGACCGAGTGAGCCGGAGAATACTGGGCGCCTGTGCGGTTGCAGGCCATGCTGCGCTTGCGATCGGCGCGGCCGGCGCGCAACCCAGCTTGCCGCCGATTACGGTGACCGCTCCGGCAGCGCCCGTTCGGGTGCTGCCGCCGCAGACCATCGTCACGATCGACGAACTGGTCGACCGTCAGCCGCGCAGCCTGGCCGATGTGCTGCGGGGCATCGCGGGCGTCACGGTGCGCGCCAATTCGCGGGGAGAGACGGTAGCGCGCATCAGAGGGGCCGAGGAACGCCAGACACAGGTGTTTCTCGACGGGGCGCCGCTGGCCGTTCCCTGGGACGGCCGGATCGACCTGGGACTGCTGCCTGCAGGCCTGATCGGCGATCTGCGTGTCGTCAAGGGCGCTGCGCCGATCGAATATGGTGCCAACACAGTGGCCGGGGTAGTCGATTTCCAGACTCGGCAGAGCAGCCAGGGCAGCTTCGCGCATCTCGAAGCCGGCAGCCGCGGCTCGGGCAGCGGATCGGCCGTGCTGGCTGAGAAACTCGGTCCGATCGATCTGACACTGGCAGGAGGAGGCATTACCCGCGATGCCGAACCGCTCGCAGGCGCCCTTCCCTTCAATCAGATTTCCAACGCCCGGCGCACCAATACCGATCTGGATGCTTCCAGCCTGTTTGCCGCGCTCGGGACGAGCATTGGCGATGTGCGCGTTCGTGCATCCGTGTTGCGGGTCGACAGCCAGCGGGGAATCGCGCCCGAGTCCGATAGACCGTCCGATGCGGGCGTGCGCTATTGGCGGTACCCTGAAATTGCCCTTACCCAGGCTACGCTGAATCTGGCCGTCGCGCTTGGCAGCCGTTCTGAGATCAAGGCCGTGGCCTGGCATCAGGATTTCGGCCAGACGATCGAACAGTATCGCGACCTCAGCTACACGACGCTGCGCCGCACGCAGGTTGATGACGACAGCACGACAGGCGCGAGGCTCACCCTGACGCATGATCTGGGCCCGGTGCATCTGCGCTGGGCCGCGTCGGCGCAATCGAGCACGCACCGCCAGGTCGAAACAGATTTTCCCTCGGCTCGCGCTGGTCCCCGCCTGACCTACCGTCAGGCGCTTTACAGCGCGGGGGTGGAAGCCGATGCCAGGATCGCTCCCGGTATCCGGGCTACCCTTGGCGCTGCGTATGACGCGGTGGAAAATCCGCTGACCGGCGACAAGCCCAGGCAACCCTCGCTCCAGGCTGGCGCGGCATCGGGCGCGCTGCGTTTCGATCTGGGCGATGGCGCGATGCTGACGGTCAGCGGCGGGCGAAGGACCCGCTTTCCGACGGCCCGGGAGCTGTTCGGCGAGGCACTCGGACGGTTTGCGCTCAATCCCGATCTCAGGCCGGAACAGGCCTGGCTCGTCGATGCCGAACTGCAATGGGGCCGCTATGGCCTGGCGGTGAGCGTCAACCCCTTCCTGATCCGCTCGCACGACACGCTGGCACAGCGCGTTCTCGCCGATGGCCGTCGTCAGCGCTTCAACCTTGCCGGTGCGACCAGCTACGGGATCGACGCGCGGATTGCCCACGATCTTGCGGCCAACCTCAGGTTCGAGCTGTCGGGCACGCTGCTGCGCGCACGTGCGAACGCCGGAAGTGCCCCCGTGCGCCGGCTGCCGCAGCGCCCGTCGTTCGAGGGACTGGCGGTGATCGACTGGAACGTGGCCGAGCGTTTCGACCTGCGCGCCGAGCTGCGTGCCGTCGGCAAGGCGATCGACTTCGATGCTGGCGGTGGCCGCGTCACCCTGCCTGCAGCGGCGGAACTGGCGTTGCGCGCGGCCATTCCGTTCGCGCGGCTGGGATCGCATCAGCTGCTGCTGACATTTGCGGTGGACAATGTCACCGATGCCCAGATCTTCCCGCAAGCCGGCCTGCCCTCGCCGGGCCGGCTCTGGCGTGTTGGTCTGCGGTTCGACTAGTCCTGCGGCTACCGTCCCCGGATTTCATCCCCTTCTGAGGTTCGAGGGTCTGTGCACCAGGCCCTGCATCACGCCGGGCTTGAAGCCTTCATGCGATAGAAGATGCCGCTTTCGTCCTGACCGGTCAGTTCCAGCACGCC
This sequence comes from Blastomonas natatoria, assembly GCF_003201955.1. Classification (GTDB taxonomy): domain Bacteria; phylum Pseudomonadota; class Alphaproteobacteria; order Sphingomonadales; family Sphingomonadaceae; genus Blastomonas; species Blastomonas natatoria. Next base: position 441,284 of record NZ_QJJM01000001.1, on the reverse strand, counting down.
GCTCACCACGATCATCTTGGTCTCGTTGGTCGGGAACGGGATGTCGGCATAGATTTCGATGAACTGGTTCGGCACCGCGTGGAAGTGGAAGGGACAACCCGGAGGATAGGCCAGCAGCACGAAATGCTTCTGGCGGCCGCCGGTTTCCAGCGGCTTCATCCATCCCGCAACCTTGATCCGCTTGCCTGCCAGCGCCTTGACTGCCGGGGTGAACAGGGGCTTGGAATAGAGATAGCCATCCTTGCCGGTGCGCGTCTGCTCCTTGGTGGCTTCCAGCACCGCCCAGGATACGCCGCCCTTGGGGGTGGCGGCGGGCTTCCACACATCTTCGACGGGCGCCTTCTTTCCCTGCTGCATGGCAGCGTGACCTGCGGTCTGCGGCAAGGCAACGAGGCTGAGCGTGACAAGGGCAAGAAGGGACAGACGCATGGGATTTTCCTCAACTGTACCGGGCAAGAGTGGCGGCCAGATCGACCCTGAAGATGCGAACGGCCGGAATCAGTGCGGCGACCAGGCCGATCAACAGCGCAGCGAGCAGGATGACACCCTCGCCGGGCAGAAACCGCAGTGCCGAAAAGCCGAGCTCGTCGAGCGTCGGGAAGGCAGGCGTGGCCAGTCCGATCAATCCATGCGCTGCCGCAATTCCTCCCAGCGCGCCGATCGCGGCAATCAGAACGCCCTCGGCAAGGATCGTCCCGAACACCGTGCCGGGGCTCGCACCCATGACGCGCAGCAACGCCAGATCCCCCTCGCGGGCCCGTGTCGCGCTCCACAAGGCTACAAACAGGCTGAGCCCGGCCGAGAAGGCGAGCAGCCAGCCGAAAAGACGCGCGCCTTCGAGAACCGATCCGAACAGACCAAGCAGCCGTGCGGACTCGGCAGCAGGAGCCGCAGCCTGCAAAGCGCTCTGGCGATTGATCTGCGTCGGCAACCGCAGGGCTGCAGAGGCATTGCGATAGCGGACAAGCAGTGCGGTGATTTCCGGGTCCATGCCCGCAATCGCAGCTTCGCCCTCATGTGCGTCGTGATCGGCCTCATCGTGGTCGTGTTCATGTTCATGCCCGGCTTCGTCGCCGTCGCCGTGCTGTGCTACACTCTCGTGATGCTCATGCTCTATGCCATGGACATCCCACACCGATTCCACCGAAGTCAGGATCAGCCGGTCCAGTACCGTGCCGCTGGGGGCAAGGATACCGACCGTCGTGAACGGTGCATGATCATGCCCCTGCCCATCCTCTTCGGCAGTCTCAAGCCCATGACTCCCGATGAATTGCTGTCCGAGCCCCGCGCCGGTACGCCGTGCGACCTCGGCGCCGAGCACCACTTCCAGCGGCCGCGAAAAGGTACGCCCTTGCGCCACTTTCGCATTGTAGAAGCCGAGCAGCTGATCATCGCTACCGACGATGCGAAAGCCCTCGAAATTATCGCCAAGAGCCAATGGGACCACACGTGCGACGCCGGGATCACTCCGCAGGCGATCGAGTTCACCCAGGGGGATATTCCCGGTCGGGACGTCGATGTGATAGACGCTCGACAGGACCAGTTGCAGAGGCGACCCCTTGGCACCGACCACCAGATCAATGCCGCGCGCGTCTCGTTCGAACCGCTCGCCCGCCTGCTGGGCAAATTGCAGCAGAAGGACCAGGGTCGCCACCGCAATCGCCAGCAGCAGAGCATTGAGCGCGACCATCAGGGGCCGATCGCGCATATAGGCAAGCGCAAGACCGATCATGCAGCAATTCTCGTCGATACCGGCCCGATTTCGCGGACCGAAGTGACGTGATCGCGCAGCCGTTCATCGTGAGTCACGATCAGCAGGCTCGCGCCTGCCTCGCCCGCGCATTCGCGCAGCAGAGAGGCGACCTTGTGCATGTTGTCATGGTCGAGCGCGGAGGTCGGTTCATCGGCGATGATCAGATCGGGCCGCCCGATCAGCGCACGGGCGATGGCGGCACGCTGCGCCTCACCCTGGCTGAGTTCGCGCGGGCGTGCATGAGCCCGATGGCCCAGACCCAGACGCTCTATCAGCATCGGTATCCGCTCGGCTTCGGTGCCATGCCCACTCAGCCGCTGAGCCAGCTTGAGATTTGCCGTCAGATCGAGCGCAGAGACAAGCTTGAGCGTCTGGAAGACCAGTCCGATGCGGCGACGGCGCAGGTCGTCTCGCTGGCTGGCGCTGATACCGGTCATCGGTTCGCCGCCGATCGCGATAGTACCTGCCTCGGGGGTCAGAAGCCCGCAGATCAGATTGACCAGGGTCGACTTTCCGCTACCCGATGCACCGATCAGCAGGCTCTGTTCGCCCGCTGCCATATCGAAACTGAAATCATCGAGGATGTCGCGCCCTCCATAGCGGAAGGCGAGATTGCGGATCATCAGGCTCATGACGGCAGCGCGGCGATCAATCCTTTGTGGCCGTAAAGCGCTGCGACTGATTGGCAGCCGATTCCGCAGATACCGGTGTGAACGTTGCGCGTGCGATGTCTGCCCGCGCATCGGTAGCACTGGCCTGCGCCTGAGTGGACGAGGCAGATCGCGTATCGGCGGTATTCGCTGCTGCGCGCTGATCTGAGGAGTCATTCTGCTGCGTCGGTTTGTCGCTGGGTACGTTCCAGGCAGCGTGATGAGCAAAGGGATTGATCCGGGTGTAGCCAAAGCCTTCCAGATCGCACGCACTAGCCGCCTGACTCGTCGCCACAAAGCCCATCAGACCGATGATCGCAGTTGCCTTATTGCGCATGAACGAACCCTTTCCCGCTGACAGAGCAACGTTACAACATAACCCTGCCGATTGGCAAAGCCTTTGTTCGCAGATGCGGCATCCCGTTGCGAAGCTGTCTAGGCGTCAAGATAAGCCCTCGGGTGCCGGGTGAGCCAGTTGCTCACGTGCGCAAAAGCCAGCGACACGCTGCCCATGCTGCTGATCGCAATCTCGCCCGTCTCGGTCACCGGCAGAACAAGGGCCAGCACCAGCATGCCCAAACCGGCCAGTCCAGCGGCCATCACGAAGATCCGCTGCTGCCGCGCGGCTGAAACCAGCAGCCACAGGCTGACCGGACCGGCGATCAGGACGATCCACAGATGCAGATCGAACGGCAGATCCAGAGCGCGGCTGACCGCCGGGGACGAGGCGAGCAGCACCGGCAGGATCAGACAGTGCGCAAGGCACAGCAGCGACGCTGCGATGGCGAGGCCTTCGGCAATATCGGTTGTCTTCCCGGCGCTGTCCTCAGCGTCTCGACTGTCATCGGGCATTGGCACATTTCTCCACTTGTGCAGTTCGCCCTCAAACTATAATGATATAACATTACATATCAAGTCCAGGAGATGCACTTCATGCCGACTTCTGCAACTGCCCAGCCGCATAAACTGCCCGTCACGGTTCTGTCGGGCTTTCTGGGCGCCGGCAAGACCACGCTGCTCAACCATATCCTCGCCAATGTCGAGCGCCTGCGCGTGGCCGTCATCGTCAACGACATGTCGGAAGTGAACATCGATGCTGCGCTGGTGCTCGGCGGCGAGGCAGCGCTTGCCCGTGCCAACGAAGAACTGGTGGAAATGACCAATGGCTGCATCTGCTGCACGTTGCGCGACGATCTGCTGAAGGAGGTGCGCGCCCTCGCCGAAGCCGGACGCTTCGACTATCTGGTGATTGAAAGCACCGGAATTTCCGAGCCTCTCCCGGTCGCGGCAACCTTCAGCTTCCGGGACGAAGCGGGAGCCTGTCTGGGTGATGTGGCCACGCTCGACACGATGGTAACCCTGGTCGACGCCGTCAATCTGCTCAAGGACTATGCCAGCCACGAGTTCCTTGCCGATCGCGGCGAATCGCTGGGCGACGATGACACGCGCAGTCTGGTCGGCCTGCTGGTCGAGCAGATCGAATTTGCCGATGTCATCATCATCAACAAGGCCGGTGATGTCAGTCCGGACCACCTGGCACTCGTGACCAAATTGTGCGCGTCGCTCAACGCCGATGCACGGATCATCCCGGCGGATCGGTCGCAGGTCGCGCTCGACCAGATCCTCGGCACCGGCCTGTTCGATGATGACCGGGCAGCCGAACATCCGCTCTGGGCGAAGGAACTCTACGGCTATGCCAGCCATCGCCCCGAAAGCGAGGAATATGGCATCGAGAGCTTCGTGTACCGGGCCCGCCGCCCCTTCACCCCTCAGGCCTTTTACGACTTTCTGACAGGCAATGGCCTGGAGGGCGTCGTCCGCGCAAAGGGCTTCTTCTGGCTGGCGACGCGTCCGGCGTGGGTCGGCGAACTGGCTGTGGCCGGATCGCAGACGATGACTGCGCGCATGGGGCGCTGGTGGGCCTCCGTCCCCAAGAACCAGTGGCCGAATGACAATCAGTTCGAGGACTTCGTCGCCCACAACTGGGATCTGACCTGGGGTGACCGACGGCAGGAGCTCGTTTTCATCGGCATCGGCATGGACGAGGCGCGACTGCGGGCCGAGCTCGATCGCTGCCTGGTTGAAGCCGATGGTTACACCCCGCAGGCCTGGCGGCAACTGGCCGATCCGTTTCCGCAATGGGGTGAAAATGCCCGCATCCTGGAGAGTGCGTGATCATGGCAGTACAGACCCTTCTCGAACCGCGCGCAAAGGCCCATTCGCGCTGGGAGGCGATCCGCGATCCCCGAACCCGGATCGTGGTTGAAGAAGATGCGGTGCTGCTGCCGCGGGGCGATATCGGGCAACTGCTCGATATCGCCCCTTTCGGCTATCGGACATCAGGGTCACCGGACGCTGTCGTCGCAGGCCTGCCTCCCCTCCCCGCCAGCCTGGCCAATGCCATCGCCGAGCTGGCAGGTCGGTTTGCGGCGCTGATGCACTGCGGCACGGTTCGCGTGCGTCTCGAAGGCGTCACGGGCAACGCCTGCCGGAAGGTGCACGCCGACTATACCGATCTGAGGTTGATCTGCACCCTTGCCGGGCCCGGAACCGACTATACGCTGGGTGACGATCCCGATGGCCCGCTGCAACGAATCCCGGCAGGCGCCGTCGCCTTGTTCAAGGGACGCGAATTCGGACCGGGGCACAGCGCCTGCCTGCATCGCTCGCCGCCCATCGAAGATACTGGCGAGCGCAGACTGGTTCTCGTGATCGACACGCCGGCGCGTCACCCAGCCGAATAGGTTGCCGGCAGACGCCTCGGAGCTTGCCATCTCATTTCGGCGATCGGCTTGCCTCGCGGCGCTTCTGTTTTTCCAGAATGGCTCGCTCGGCATCATCGAGCACGACGGAATCTGCCAGCACGGCACCTCGCTGGCCCAATGGGCGATCGGCGCCGATGGTGGAATCGCGAAAGGTCTGTCGCTCGGTTTCGGCATTGATCTCCGCACCGATCAGCACCGCATAGGCAGACAGGAACAGCCACATCAGGAAGATGACGATGGTCGCCAGCGAACCGTACGTCGCGTTATAGTCGCTGAGATTGGCCGCATAGAAGCCGAAGCCCAGCGTGATCGCCAGCCACAGGATGGTGGATGCGATCGAACCCAGCGACAGCCAGCGCCATTTGGCGGCCCGCCGGTCGGGCGCGTAGCGGAAGAAGATTGCGAAGGTCGCGCTGACGAGCAGTGCCGCCAGCGCCCAGGTCATGGTCTGGATCAGCAGCAGCGCGCCGATTCCCAGAAGGGGTGAGAGGAAATTGCGGACATAGCCGAACAGCGAAATCGCGATAAGTCCGACGACCGCCACCCCTGCCATGCCCAGCGTGATCAGAACCGCGACCCATGTCGTGCGCAAGAAACTGCGGGTCTCGTGCTCTTCGTAGATGATGTTCAGCGCCCGCATGATCGCGCTTGCCGCCCGCATGGCGCCATAGGTCGAGAAAAGCAGCGCGAGAACCAGCCCCAACCCCTGCTGCGCACCACTGGTGGTCACGATCTGCAGCAGCTGCTCGCGCAGGATGACAAGCACTTCGGGCGGCACGACATCGACCAGCAGGTCAAGGCTGCTGGCTACGCTGGCGGGATCGGCAATCAGGCCATAGAGCAGCACCACCACCGCGATCAGCGGGACGAAGGCCAGAAAGGCAAAAAATGCCACGCCAGCCGCCAGCAGTGCAAGGTTGTGGACCTCGTTCATGATGTAAACGCGCTTGAAAATGGCCCACCACGCGCTCCGGGGCATGTCCAGCGGAGAGAGCGCCATCGCTCCCGGAACCTTGCTTGCCAGCGCATCGATATCCGCATCGTCTGGATGCTGGAGGGGAGATGGGACTGTCGGCGTCATCATCTCTCGGCCGCCTGAGGTGCAGCTTCAGGATGCGATGGGCGGCGGAACTCGGCTGCAGCCTGCTCGGCCTCTCGCGCCGCATCCAGCTGAGCTCTGGTTTCCGTTTCGATCTTCTGCGCCCTGGCTGAAAGCTCGCGCGATTGCTGTTCGAACTTCTCATCAAAGCCCGGCTCTGACTGGCAGGCGGGGAGCAGCGCCAGCGCCGCAAGAACGGCAAATGCAGGGCAGACGCGCATCAGTAATCCTTTCGGTATTGCACGTTGACGTTTGATCCGCCGAAACTGCCCACCTGGCTCAGAACGGAGAGCGCCTTGCTCAGGCTGATCTCGATCTGGGTTGCGGTGAAGCCGCGGGTGTCGGTGATGATTTCGACATAGACATCGTTGGAGATATACTGACCCACGGCAAGCGACGTACCGCGTCCCGTATCCTCGTCAGCGCCCAGGATGCGCAGCCGATCCACGCCGGAAGCCGATTGCAGCACACCCAACGGGTTGAGGCCGCCGCTGCCTCCGCGCAGGCTGTTCAGTGACGCAGCCAGCTGCACTGCCTGGATCGGCGTCAGTTCGCCGATGGAATTGCCGAACAGGATCCGCGCCATCACCTCGTCCTGAGGCAGTGAGGGTGTCGAAGAGAAGGCAATGTCCGGGTTCTCGCCGGTGCCCGATACGGCAATATTGACGAGGACATCCCCCGCCTCGCCACTCGCGCGAAGGTTGATTTCGGGGTTGGTCGCACTGCCACCGTTGAAGCGCAGACGCCCTTCTTCCAGATCAAACGAGCGACCGGCAAAGCCCAGCGTTCCCCGCACCAGGTTGATGCCGCCGGTGACGCGCGGATTGCCTGTGGTTCCGGTGACACGGATATCTGCCGACCATTCGGAATCGAGCCCCATGCCCGAAACGTAGATCTGGTTGTCCGCCACCACCTTCACATCGAGGCGCCAGTTGCTGGGGACGCCCGAAATCGGCTCGGGATCTCCCGTGATCCTGGCTCGGCCGAGTGCCGGCTTGCGGCGCACACCGGTCAGCTTGGCGACCTGAGCGGAGCCTTGGCGCACGATGCGATAGCGGGTTTCGGGCAAGGCGATCGTTCCAGAGATTGTCGCAGGCTGGGTCGCGCTGCTGATGATGCGCAACTGGCCGGTTGCGGTCGCTGCCAGGTCGTTGCCCTGCGCCAGACGCGCATTGTCGAGATCGAGCGCAAGCTGGATCGGAAAACCCTGGGCAGAGCTCAGCGAGACAAAGCCCTCGCCCTTGATGGTACCGTTGCCGGCCCGGGCGGTGAGTTCCTCGACCTGAAGCCGATCACCGGTAAAGCTGCCGCGTACCCGCATATTGGTCAGCCGCGTCCCATATTGTTCATTTCGGTAGCTCAGATTGTTCGCCCGGATGATGCCGCGCAATTGCGGCTGCTGTACGCGCCCGGTGAAATCTGCTGCCACCCCGATAGCGCCGGTCAGGCTCTGGTCCGGCAAGGCAGCAAGCGAGAAGAGCGTGTCGGCGGGACCATTATAGCGCAGACCTCCGCCGAGCGGTGCAGCAAGCAAGCGCGTCGTCCAGCTGCCAGCGCCGGGAGGCAGCGGGTTCAGACGGACCTGCATCCGGCCGATGACCGCACCGCGACGCCGGATGATGGCGTTCGCCGATCCGCCTTCGGATTCCAGACGGCCGACGACATTCATGTCCACAGGCTGCGATACCGATGCGAGGCTGGTTCGGGTAAAATTGTCGATGCTCAACCGTGCGTCGGCAGAAGGGAAGCTGGCGGGGCTGGCCTGTGCGAAATCGAGGCTGCCCGATGCACGCCCTCCCAGGCCCAGCCCAGGCATGATCGGATTGATCAGTGCCAGATCGACATCGCTCAGACGGGCCTCGACATTCATTCCGACACCATAGCTGCCGGCCAGCTGGATCGTGCCGCGCGACAGATCGATGGTGGTCGGCATCAGGCGATACTGCGCATTCTGCGGAATGATTCGCGCTGGCGCTCTCGTCTTGAAGTCGATGCCGTTGGCGCGCCCGTCCAGCGCGACGCGCCACAGGTCAGGCTGAAGCGCCGCATTGGCCGCGATGCGGAAAGGAAAGCCGTTGCGCCCCTCTGCCATCACCCGGGCGCTGCCCCGACCATTGCGGTAATCCACCTTGGCCCTAGCCGCTGCGATCTGAAGCTGGTTCATCCGGGCCGAGCCGATCTGCACATCGGCGACAATCTGCGGCCGTTCAGCCAGGGTCACGTCAGCGGCAACGATGGCGCGGCCGATGACAAGAGCTGCGGGGCCGGGCAATTTCGCGTCCCTTGCATTCAGCGCCACGATCGCGCGCTGATAGGCGCCGGCGGCAGACAGGCTGACATTGCCCGCAATCCCGGCGCCGTCGGCCACCAGTTGACCCGCAAATGGTCCGCGCGCGGTCTGCTGCAACCGTCCTGTGATGCCGATCTCGGCAAAACGGGTGCCGCGATTGACCATGACCTCCAGCGGGCCGCTGCCCATGAGAACGTTCACATCGGCAGCAAACGGGCCGTAATCGGTATCGCCGGAGCCGGTGACAGCATAGCTGTCGCCTTCGCCGCGCAGTGTTGCGACGACATTGGCCATTCCGACACCCAATCCGGGCCGCGCTGCCCTGACAGTTGCGACCGGGCGCGTGATGGTGCCGGTCACCGCGACTGAAACTAGACCATATTGGTTAGAACTTCCCCTGGCATCGAACCGGATTCGACCGTCCGTGCCGTAAGATCCGCTACCCTGTGTCAGGCGGAATGATGGTGCAGCCACCGTCAGCCGATCGACGCGCCCTATTCCATCGCTGCCATAGCTGACATTGGCATTGATCAGCGAATTGCCGCCCAGAAACTCGCGCAGGCCATCGCTCAGAATCTGGCTGGAACGTGCACGGATGCTCCCTGCCAGACGGAAACCGCCATTGCCGGTCGTCTGCAGGTCGATATCGGTTGCGACGTTGAAAATGCCGACGCTTTCGACGCGATAGCCATTGACGCGGCCATTGAGCGCGCCGGTATACAGCCCCGTGCCAAGATCGGCCAGAAGGACCGCAGTGGCGTCGATCCGACTGGACCGAAGGCGCATGTTGTCAGACATCAGCCGCGCATTGGAATAGGCAAGATCGCCCTCTAGCCGCACATTCTCCAGCAGGCCGCCCGCAGCGGCATTGAGCCCCGCGATACGGCTTGCCCGGGCTCGGACCGGGATGACCCAGGCATCCTTGTCCAGCCGTGCGGATCCGCTGGCACGCAATCCGATGATGGCGGTATCGCTGAATCCCAGCCGTGCTGCGTCGAGCTCATAGGCTATTGTCGGCGCCGAGAACGCACCGTTCATGGTAAGCTTGGCGGCAATCCCTGCGCCGTTCAGATTCTCGGCGATCGTCCCGGGGCGCAACAGGCGGAAAGCGATCGCCAGATCGCGCATCCGGCTTGTGCCGAGATCGACCAGCCCTTTGGCGTCGACAGCGAAGTTCGCGTTGCCAACCCGAGCGTCGACATCGAACCTGCGTTCATTCACCGTCGTGATGATGTTGACCGTCGTTTGGGGCGCCAGCAGCGTGCCGGGCTGCACTGCTAGCAACAGCGACGGGCTCATGTTTCCGCGCACGGCAAACGTGCCGTTGCGCGCGGTCAGTGCAATATTCGCCAGCGACTGCTCGCCCAGCGTGCCCTTGAGCGCGCCATTCCACGCATCCCAATCGCCCTTGCCGCTGACACTGACCCGCATCGGCTGGGCCACTCCGGTCAGACCTGCAACCAGCCCGTCGGCCGGCGCATCCAGCCTGAAGGCCAGATCGAGCACGTTGGTTTCCGGCACTGCGCGCAGATCGATGACCATCGTCTCGCCGCCAGCAAAATCCCTGCCAGCGACCGTTGACGCGCGTGCGCTGACGACAGCTGTCCGGTCGGCGATGTGAACCTTGCCCGCCAGCGAGGCGCGATGCTTCTGGCCGGAGACCGCAGCGTCGATGTCGATCCGGCGCAGCTGAATGTCGGCAATGTCGATGTCGAGATCCGGCAATAGCGGCTCGTCGGTCGGCGGAGTCTCGTTGAAGGCAGGCAGGCGGCGCAGACGCATCTGCGGCACGACCAGCGACCGGATATCGACATGGCTGCGGGCAAAGGCGAACGGTCGCCAGTCCAGTTCGACCAGTGGTGAGGATGCGAAAACACCCTGGGGATCGCGCAAGATAAGGTCGCGGATCGCCATCCGGCCATAAAGCGAACCTTCGATCGCGCCGATGCCGATGCTCAAGCCGTTCTCGAATTCCATGCCGGCAATCTGCCTGGCGACGAAGCGTCTGCCACTGCTGCTGTCCAGCCAGACATAGGCGACGGCCAGAATCGCGATGATCGATCCCAGCAGCACCGCCAGTCCGATGGCGATCCGGCGCGGCCAGGATGTGCGCGCCTGCGCCACAGGAACTGCCTGCTGCGTCTCATCGGATGCATTTTCCACGGGATCGGTCATCAGAAGGCCTGTCCGATCGAGATGTAGATCGCAACTTTGGATTCTCCCGGCCGCCGGTTGATCGGCGTTGCGACATCCAATCGCATCGGACCGAAATTGGTATAGAAGCGCCCGCCTATGCCGACGCCATAGCGCAGGTCGTCAAAGCCGGGGGTCGACCGCGTTGAAACCTGCCCGGCATCGACAAATCCGACGATGCCGTAATTTCCGAAACGATAGCGGACCTCTGCTGCCGCTTCGACCAGACTGCGACCGCCGATGGGGCGGTTATCGGGATCCTTCGGCCCGAGCTCCTGATAGCCGAAACCGCGAACCGAACCGCCGCCGCCGGCATAGAAGCGGCGCGAGGGGGCAATGTCTGGGCGATCCGCGCCATAGATCGATCCCACCCGCGCCCGCCCGGCCAGCACGATGCTATCGCCGACCGGATAATAGCCGGTCGCCTCGAACAGGCCACGACCATAGAATTGCGTACCGCTGCCGAGCGATGCTTCCGGCGACAGCTGGGCGGACAGGCGAAAGCCGCTCGTAGGATCGAGCAGGTCGTTCGAGCGATCCCAGGTGATCTGTCCCGGCAGTGCCGCGACATAATAGGTTCGCCGGTCCCGCTGCCCCAGTGCGAAATTGTAGTCCTGCTCGTTCGTTCCAAGCAGTTCGAAGCCATAGCTGTAGGTGATACGCTTTTGCCAGATCGGCGTGCTGTAATAGGACACGCGCCCGGCCAGCCTTCCGGTAAAGGCCTCATAGGCCGCAAAATCGCTGCGCAGCGCGGAAAGGCTCAGTTCCACTGCACGGTCGCGCCGTCCAGCATTGGATCTGCGGAAAGTCGCGGATGCCCCCTGCTCCTGCGTACCGGCGGTCGCGCTGACGATCAGCGCACCTTCGGGCGGGAACAGGTTACGGTGCGTCCAGCTGCCCTGCGCGCGGATTCCCTGTCCGGTGCCATAGCCTGCATTGGCTGCAAGGGTGCGCGCGGGTCCCGCTTCCTGATCGACCGCGAGATCGGCATATTGCGTGCCACCGGGCGCCTCGACGCCGGTCGGCTGCGGTTGCACCGCCACGGTCGAGTAGAGCCCGGTTGCGACGAGTGCCTTGCGCAGATCGTCGACAAGGCGGCTGTCATAGAGGTCGCCCTTCCTGAACCGGGCCAATTTGGTGATGTGGTCGGACTCGAACACGGTCGACCCGCGCGTGAGGATATCGCCGAAGCTGCTGCGCGGTCCGGGCGCGACGGGCAGCGTGTAATCGGCGCTCTCGGTCTCGGGATCGAGCAGCACGTCCCGCTGGCCGACCTGAACGAACGGATAGCCGCGCTCGGGAAGCGCAACGGCGATGTTCGCTTCCGCCGCCAGCACCCGTTCTGCGTCGAGCGGCTGGCCAGGCCTGGGCACAAAATTGCGCGCGATAAGGTCTGCAGGCTCTACCGGCGGGGCGTTGAACGTGATCGACGCCAAGCGATAGCAGGGTCCGGGCGAGGCAGTCAGCACGACCACCAATGGCCCCGTCCCGCCTTCGGGAAACTCGATTGCGCCATTGACCGTGGCATCGAAAAAGCATTCGCCGATCAGCAGATCGGCCAGCAGCTGCTGATCCTCGAGCATCCGCGCCGAAACCATCGCACCGTTGCTCGCCTTGCCATCGCCGTCGTCGAGCGCGGAAAGCTCTTCAAACCGGGCGCGGATCGACCGCGCACCGTCCGGCCCCGGCTCGGTTTCGCTCGCAGCGTTGAGCGTATCCAGCCCTTCGATCCGATAGCTGTAGCGAACGGCCTGCGTGACGGCATCGTCCGATTCGGTGTAGCGGCTGTCGTCAAATGGCTCGACGTCGAAACTGTCCAGCGGCTCGAGCGGCGCGGCGATATCAGGATCGTCGGGTAGCGGCGGCAGCATGGCATCGGGTCCTGCCGGGCCAGCCGCCTGTGCCTCCAGCTCGGCCTGCAGGGCGTCCCAGTCTTCGATCGAGCCCATCGGTGCGTCAGGATCGATCGCCGGGATGGTGGCGTCGAACTCTTCATCGTCAATGATCGGACGCTCGGCGGGTACAGCGCCGGGCTGTGCGGAAACCCCCTGTCCCGGCGATTGCAGAGCAAAGGCCGAAGGGCTGGCACACAAGGCTGGGAGAACAACGCAGCAAACCGAACTGAGGCGCAAAAACATCAACCATCCTGAACTTCAGGGCGCCTGGCTTGAACGTCCCCCGGCGCATTACGCGCGATCAGACGAATTGGTTCACGCACATGGGTTAGAAAGAGAGCAAGCCGCGCTGTCCGGCGCTCATTCCAATCATGCGCCGCACAACGTGATCGTCGTCCCGAGACATACCATCGGCCCCTGTGTCTGGCTGATGCGCTCGATCCGACCATCCCTATCGGCGCGGATTGCGGTGGGTCTTTTCGGATGCAAGGAACTGCCCAGGCTCTCGTCGGGCGCTCGATTCCCGGGCCCTGTTCAAGGTGTGGCCACCGGTTCAGTGCCGCACAAGCGCGCAATTTCGATCGCACCGCCTGGAGCGGGAACCAGCATCGGCCATTCGCCAACGCTTGCCGCATTCAAGCTGCCGGCAATCGCAGCGATAGGCCCGCCATGGGTAACGACCAGCACCCGCTGCGCCGGCAGGGAGCGCCAGGCAGCCAGCGATCTCGCGGCCAGTTCCATCGTGGTTTCGCCGCCACCGGGACGAAAGCGTGCGGGATCATTGATCATGCCGTCCATCGCGTCGCCTGTTTCGCGATAGATCGCGGCCCAGGTCCGACCCTCCCAGCTGCCAAAATCGCGCTCCCTCCAGGCGGAATCGGGGCTTGAAGCGACCCTGGCATGCGCGGCGACAGCATCAGCCAGGATACGCGCGCGGCGAAGGCCGGAATGCACCACCAGATCGGGCCGCCATCGGGACAGCTCCGGCGCAAGGGCGCGAACGTGCGCGCTTCCCTCCCGGCTGAGCCCCATGTCGCTCCGCCCATAGCAGCGTCCCTGCCAGGCACGCGCAACCTGGCTATGCCGAACCAGCAGCACCTTCTGCGCCATGGCTACGCCGCCACAGCCGCGAGCAGCAGGATCAGTTGCCCTGCATAGGCGGAAAACCCCAGACAGTCGCCGGTGCTCCCCCCGATCCGCCGGACAAGAAGCACGCGAAACCACAGGATGAACGCGCCCGCAGCCACCGTCGCCGCCAGCAGGGAGATGGGTTCAAGCAAAGCAAAACCCGTCATCCCCGGGATCGCGGTCGTCACCGCCAGGATCAGCACCTGCAGGCCGACGCCAGATCCGATATCCTTGGCAAGCCCCTCACCCTGCGGTGCCGGTGCGACGGATGCCATCAGCACGACGACCAGCAACCGCCCGAAACAGGCCGAAGCGACAAGCGTCAGGAATGCAGGCAGCGGCGTCATGCTCTCCACCACCGCCAGCATCAGTGCCAGCCGCAGCCCGATCGCGAGGATGAGCCCGACGCTGCCATAGCTGCCGATGCGGCTGTCCTTCATGATCCGTCGTACGTCGTCGCCCGTCCAGCCTCCGCCAAAGGCATCACAGAAATCGGCGACGGCATCCTCGTGAAACGCCCCTGTGAGCCAGGCCTCGACGACCAGAGCGATCAGCACGGCGACCAGCGTGGGCCAGAGCGTATCGGCGGCCAGTGCGACCGCGGCCGTGATCGCCCCGATCGCGGCGCCCACCAGCGGAAACCACCCGACAGCCTGCACCAACCCTGCCGAAATCTGCGCAGGCGAAAGCCGTGCGGTACCAGGAACCGGGATCCGCGTGAGGAACTGTATGGCGAGCACCGGAGGCGCCCAGACAGGGCATTTGCTGTCCATCGTCAAGCGCCGATATCCGCCAGCCGAGCGACATCGCACAGCAGCGCCGCAGCGCTGTCGAGCAGCGGCAGCGCCACCAGGGCGCCGCTGCCTTCGCCCAGCCGCATCTGCCATTCGAGCACCGGACTGATGCCGAGTTGTGCCAGCGCTGCGCGATGGCCGGACTCTGCGGACAGATGGCCTGCGATCAACACAGACCGTGTGCCCGGACACAGGCGTTCGGCGATCAGGGCTGCAGCGGTGGTGACATAGCCGTCGAGCAGCACGGGGACCCCCTGCGCCGCCGCTTCGGCATAGAAGCCCGCCATCGCTGCAATCTCGAATCCCGCGATGGCAGACAGGGCGCCCTTGTCGGTGCGGCCTTCCAGCCGTGCGACGGCCTTCGCCACGATATCGCGCTTGATCGCCCGCATCGCCGCATCCGCACCCGCACCGCTTCCGGTCGCTGTATCGGCATCGATGCCGACGAGCGCGTGGGTCAGGCACGCAGCGCTGGTGGTGTTGCCGATTCCCATCTCGCCCGCGATCAGCAGGCGATAGCCCTGATCAACGGCCGCCTGGGCTTCCGCCGCACCCAGCGCCCAGGCCGCATCGAATTGATCCACCGACATCGCCGGACCGACGCTCAGGTCCGCTGTTCCCGGCGCTACCGGCTGCGCGTTGAAATGGGCGGGCCATGGGCGGCGCGGTGGCTGGGCCATTCCGGCATCGACGACCCGGACATCGACGCCATGCGTAGTGGCCAGTGCGGCGCTGGTCGCCTGGCCCGTGAGGATCGTCTCGACCATCGCGGTGGTCACCGCCGATGGCCAGGCGCTCACCCCTTGCGCCACCACACCGTGGTCAGCGGCAAACAGCACCAGACGGCGCGGACGGGTGGCAGGCGTCAGCGACCGGCCTGTCACAGCCAGTTCCACGGCCAGAGCTTCCAGCCGCCCCAGGCTTCCGACAGGTTTGGCCAGCGCATCGAGCTTCGCATGGACATCATTTCGGGTCATCGTCAGCGCACCAGTCGGGTCGTGGCAGGGTCGAGCCGCTCTTGCCAGCCATGCCGGACGAGCTCTGGGGTTTCGGTCTCGCGCTCGGGATAGCCGAGGCACAGCAGGGCGACAAATCGCCAGTGCGCTGGCACATCGAGCAACATGTTCAGCCCCTCGGGATCGATGATCGACACCCAGCCAAGCCCAATGCCTTGCGCGCGCGCGGCGAGCCAGAGCGTGTGCACCGCCGTCACCACCGACCAGCACAAGGTTTCGGGCATCGTCGCACGGCCCAGGCCATGGCCGGCACTGTCGTGCTCGTCGCAGAACACCGCAACAATCTCCGGCGCCTCGCGAAGGCCGTGCAGCTTGAGGCCATCATACAGCGCCTTGCGCTGCCCGTCATAGGCCCCGCCCGCCGCCCGTTTTTCCGCGTCGACCTGTTGAGCGAGCGCATTGCGGCGGTCGGACGAGAGGATGTGCACGAACCGCCAGGGCTGCGCATTGCCCACCGAGGGCCCGCCGCACGCGGTATCGAGCAGTCGGTCGAGCATGCCATCTGGCAGCGGCCGTGCCTGAAAATGCCGGACATCGCGCCGCCATGCCAGCAGCTGGTCCAGCGATGCACGAAAGGTCGCATCGAACACCGGTCCGGTCATGCCCGATACCCCGCGATCGCCAGCAACCGATCGATATCGACATGCGCTTCCAGATCGGCTGCGAGCGCATCAAGCGCCTGATCGACCCGATGGCCCTGCGCGATGCCATCGCTCTGCGCGCCCAGGCGCGCCAGCCACGCCCCGCGCTGTGCGGGATGATCGAACAGCCGGTGGATATAGCATCCCGCAATCCTGCCATCGTGGCTGACGGCACCGTCCATCGCTCCATCGGCCAGCCGCAGCAACGGCTGCACATGGGACAACGCGCGCGTCTGGCCGACATGGATTTCATAGCCCGCAAAAGGCTGGCCATCGCGAATGCTGTTGCCGGTCACCTCGATCACGCGCTTGTCCCCGGTGAGCCGTGTCGTCACCGGCAGAAGGCCAAGCCCGGTTACGGTTCCGGCCATTCCCTCGACGCCATCGGGATCTTCTATCGTTTGCCCCAGCATCTGATAGCCACCGCAGATGCCAAGCACGGCGCCACCGCGCCGGACATGCGCGGCGATATCGATGTCCCAGCCCTGCGCGCGCAGAAAGGCGAGGTCGGCGATCGTCGCCTTGGTACCGGGCAGGATGATCAGCGCCGCATCGCCGGGCAAGGGTTGTCCCGGCGGCACCATCATCAGACGCACGCCGGGCTCATGCGCCAAGGGATCGAAATCATCGAAATTGGCGATCCGCGATAGCATCGGCACCGCGATGGTGATCGCGCCGTCGCTGGTCGCGGCTGTGTCCAGCACCACCGCATCCTCGGCGGGCAGCTGCCGCGCCGCAGCGAGCCACGGGATAACGCCCAGCCCCGGCCAACCGGTGCGGCGTTCGATCTCGGCATAGCCCTTATCGAAAAGCCTCACGTCGCCGCGAAACTTGTTGATCAGAAAGCCCCGGATCATCGCGGCGTCCTCGGCATCGATCACGGCCTTCGTCCCGACGATCGAGGCGATCACTCCGCCCCGGTCGATGTCGCCGATCAGCACCACCGGAACGCCTGCGGCCCGCGCAAAACCCATATTGGCGATGTCGCCAGCGCGCAGGTTGATCTCTGCCGGACTGCCCGCGCCTTCCACGATGACGATATCGGCTGCAGCGGTCAGCCGCTGCCAGGATTGCAGCACCTTGCCAAGCAACTCGCCCTTGCGATGCTGGTAATCCGCCGCACCCAGAGTGCCGACGACCTTGCCGTGGACCACCAGCTGCGCGCCGGTATCCGACTGCGGCTTGATCAGCACCGGGTTCATGTCCACGTTGGGCGCGGCCCGGCAGGCGACTGCCTGCAGCGCCTGTGCCCGGCCTATCTCCCCGCCTTCAGCGACCGCCGCGTTGTTCGACATGTTCTGCGGCTTGAACGGCAGCACCTTCAGCCCACGATTGGCGAGCAACCGGCACAGCCCCGCAACGAGCACCGACTTGCCGACATCCGACCCCGTACCCTGCAACATCACAGCAGCCATGCCAGACCTCCTACGCCAATCCAGAGCAGCAGGCACGCCCGGCGATAGACCCACAGCCCCCGCTTGAGATCCCCAGCAGCAGGGGCCGGGCCATCGCCCAGCCAGGCACGGTCCGCCGCTTCGCCATCATAGCGCACCGGACCGCCCAGCCTTCGCCCGAGCACACCCGCCATGGCCGCTTCCGGCCAGCCACCATTGGGCGAGGCATGATGGCGGGCATCGCGCAGCATGACGCGCCATCCGCCCCCGCCCGCCATGCACAGCAGCACGCCGGACATCCGGGCGGGGATCCAGTTCACCAGATCATCGGTGCGCGCGGCCGCCCAGCCGAAATGGCGATATCGTGTGTCGCGGTGGCCGATCATCGAATCGGCTGTATTGACCACCTTGCAGACCATCAGGCCGGGCAGGCCTGCGACGAGAAACCAGAGCGCCGGCGCGACAATGCCATCGCAGAGGCTTTCGGCGAGGCTTTCGATCGCGGCGACCGCGATGCCCTGTTCGCCGAGCGTATCGGTGTCGCGCCCCACGATCATGGCGACCGCCGCGCGCGCTTCCGCCAGATCGCCGCGCAGCAAGGGCGCAGCGACCGCGCGGACATGGTCGTCCAGACTGCGCTGCGCCAGGCCCGTCGTCGCGAGCAGGATCACCACTGCAACGGCGATACTGTCTCCGGCCAGACGCTCCAGGCCCCAGCCAACGGCAGCAGCAATCCCTGCGATCAGTACCAGCAGGCAAAGCCCCATTGCTTTGCGACGCACGGCGCTGCCCGCATTCCAACGCCGTTCGAGCGCCGCGATGGCCGCGCCGGTCCACATCACCGGATGGCCGATGGCTGCCAGCAGCGGCGCGGGATAGCCGATCGCCGCCTCGCCGATCAGTGCCAGCAGCAGCTGTTCCGGCCGCGCGATCATGCGTGGTGCGCCATCGGCATGGTCACGATGAACGGCACCCCGCCGGGCGTCGTCCCGATCTGCCCGGCGACACCATAGGTTTCCGCAATCCGTTCCGGTGTCAGAACTTCGGCGGGCGCACCCTGCGCCACGGTGCGACCATCGCGAAGCAGCAGGATTTCATCGGCCACCTGGATAGCGTGATTGAGATCGTGCAGCACCACGATCACGCCTGCACCGCCGCGCGCGACATCGCGCAGGCAAGCCAGCGTATCCAGCTGATGCGCGGGATCGAGATTGGCCAGCGGCTCATCGGCAAGCAGCCATTGCGGTTCGCCCGCCAGGACACGCGCCAGCAGCACCCGCGCCCTCTCGCCGCCCGACAGCGCAGCCATTGGGCGGGTCGCGAACCGGGTGACGTCGGTCGCCGCCATGGCGCGCGCGACGGCGGCACGATCCTGCTGCGTTTCTCCCCAGCGCGCGCGGTGCGGATAGCGGCCCAGCCCTACCAGTGTCGCAACATCGACGTCCCAATGCACGTCGCCACCCTGCGGCAGCAGACCGATCTGCCTTGCGAGCTCGCGCATGCCCAGCGTCTGGCGCGGTCGGGCGCCGACAAGCACCTGCCCGGCATCAGGCGCAAGCAAGCCCGCGAGGCACCCGAGGAGCGTCGATTTTCCCGCCCCATTCGGGCCCAGCACCGCGGTCACGCGTCCGGGCGAGAAGACCGCACTGACACTGTCCAGCACCGGCCGACCGCCCCGGGCAAGCGTCAGGTGATCGACGGCGAGCCCGCTCATGCCAGCCTCCGGCGCATGCGCATCAACAGGATCAGGAAGAACGGCCCGCCCAGCATCGACATGGCAATCCCCAGCCGCAATTCGCTGACCGTCGGAATGGCCCGCACCAGGCTGTCGGCAAGCAGCAGCAGCAGCGCACCTGCCAGCGCGGACGGCAGCATGACCGCCGAAGGCCGGTTACCCACCAACGGACGGACGAGATGCGGCACGATCAGCCCGACAAATCCGATGATCCCCGCCGTTGCCACCGATGCGCCGACGCACAGCGCAACGCCGACCACGATCAGCAGCTGCAGCCGCCGCGGATCGACCCCCATCGAGCGGGCGGCGGATTCGCCCAGGGTCAGCGCATCGAGCGTGCGCCCGGTAAGACCCAGCAGCACGCATCCCAGCGCCAGCAGCGGCAGCGCCAGGTGCACATCATCCCAGCTGCGATCGGTCAGCGCGCCCATCAGCCAGGTGACGATCTGCGAGGTCGCAAAGGGTGTCGGCGCAAGGCTGATCGCAAGCGCGGTCATCGACCCCGCGACACTCGAGAGGATCACACCGGCGAGCGTGAACACGACGATGCTGCCCGATCGGCCGACCAGCACCGCGAGCAGCGCCATGGTGATCGCAGCGCCGGTCAGCGCGAACATCGGCAGCAGCCAGGGCGCGGCGGCATAGCCGAAATAGAGCGAGATCACCGCCCCCAGTGCCGCGCCCGACGACACGCCGAACAGCCCGGGATCGGCAAGCGGGTTGCGCAGATAGCCCTGCATCGCCGCGCCGGACAGGCCCAGGCCCGCGCCAACCATGGCTGCAAGGACCGTGCGCGGCAGGCGCAGCTCGGCGATGATCGGCCAGCGCGGATCGGCGTGCACCCAGGCGTCGAGCGGGATCCACACCTTGCCCGCGATCAGCGACAACAGCATGGCTGCAGCAATCGCGGCGACCAACCCGATGTTGATAGCGAGCGACCGGTTCACAAGGCGCGCCTGATCGTCGCAAGATGCCCCACCGCGTCGATGATCGTCGGGCCGCCGCAATGCAGTAGCCGCTCGGGATAGCGGCGCACCGCGATGGTCTGCTTCAGACCCGCCAGCACCGGATGGCCCAGCATGCGGTCGCTGCGATCTTCCGCTCCGACGGACAGCAGCACTTCGGGCGGCCGCACGACCAGATGCTCGAGCGGAAGCACATCCCAGCGCTTGAGGCCATAATCGGCGCTCATGTTGCGAAAGCCGGTCCGTCTTAGCAGCTCGCTCGCCAGTGTCCCCTCACCCGGCACCAGACCGCCGCCTTGCCAGATCAGGGCCGCAGGCGCCGAACCAGGCTGCGCCGATGCTGCGCGAACGGCCACATCGATCCGCGCCACCAGCGCCTCGCCGCGCCGGGGCTGACGGACCGCAGCTGCGATCGTCCGGATCTGCCCCCTGCTTTCGGCGATGCTTTCGGGAACACCAATCTGGATCAGCTTGATGTTCATGCGCTGCAGCGCCGCGATGGTCGCTGGCGCAACATGCGCTCCGGCGATCACGATATCGGGCGCGCGCGCCACCACCTCTTCGGCTGTGCCCGAGGTTGCGGCAAAGCGCCGCGCCTGATCGAGCGGGATCGAGGTCGCATGCGGGTCCTGCGAATAATGGCTGATCGCGGCGATCTGCCCAGGGCTGGCCACCTGCATCAGCACCGCATCGACGCAGGGGTTGATCGAGACCACACGCGGCAGAGCCTGTGTTTTCGGACGTTGCGTCAATCGATCTGCCGCTTGCGACGCGCAGCCCGCGATCGCCAGCCCCAGCAACAAGGCGAAGGCGCGGATCAATATTCGACGCCCTTCTGCGCCTTGAACCCGGCATGATAGGGATGCTTCACCTCGCCGAATTCGGTCACCAGATCGGCAATCTGGATCAGCTCGGGCTTCGCACTTCTGCCGGTAATGCAGATATGCTTGGTCAACGGACGATCCTTCAGGAACGCGACAATCTCGTCGATCGGCAGCGTATCCTGCCGAAGCACGATGTTGAGCTCGTCGAGGATGATGAAGTCATAATCCGGATCGAGGATCAGCTCCTTCGACCGCTCCCACGCGGCGCGCGCAGCCTCGATATCGCGGGCGCGGTCCTGCGTGTCCCAGGTGAAGCCTTCGCCCATCACCTCGAAGGTCAGCAGGTCGGGATTGGCCTGGAAGAAATTCTTCTCGCCGGTTTCCCAGCTCCCTTTGACATATTGGACAATGCCGACCTTCATCCCCCAGCCCAGCGAGCGTATGGCCATGCCGAAGGCAGACGAGGACTTGCCCTTGCCGTTACCGGTGTGAACGATCAGCAGCCCGCGCTCGAGCGTGCGCCGTGCCTGCATCCGCTCGCGTGCGGCCTGAACCCGCTTCATCCGCGCATTGTGGCGGGCAAAATCCTGCTCGGTCTCGGTCATTGCGTCCTCCAGATGACAAGGGCCTCATCCAGTCTGGCCCAATCGTTTTCATCGCGCGGCAGGCCGATCCGCAGCCAGCAGGGCTCGTAATCGAACGGGCGCGTCAGCACGCCAGCCTCTGCCAGATGAACGAAAAGGCGATCGCGGTGCTCGGCTGATGCCAAAACGAAAAACGGCGTCTGGCCGACGATATCGATGCCATTGCGGGTCAAAAGCGCGGCCAGCCGCTGCGATGCTGTGGCCAACCGCGCGCGCTGCGCCCCGTGCCAGGCCGTGTCGCGATAGGCTGCCAGGCCTGTCGCCAACGCCGGGCCGGAGACAGGCCAGTCGCCCATCAGCGCGCGCAGGTCGGATATGATGGCAGGCGGTGCGATGACAAAGCCCAGTCGCAATCCAGCCAGCCCGAAGAACTTTCCGAACGATCGCAACACGATCAGCCCCGGCCAGCCGCGCCCCGCCAGGCTGCAGGCCGGATCGGCATCGGCAAATGCCTCATCGACGAGCAGATGGCCGCCGCGCGCGGACATTGTCAGGCTGGCCCATTCCAGCAGCAGAGGGTCGGCCACAATGCCATCGGGGTTGTTGGGGCGGGCCAGCACCAGCACGTCATGGGTCGGCGCGATGCTCGTGATCTCTTCTGCCGTGCAGGCCATGGCCTCATGCCCACCCCACATGGCCGCATGGCCCGAATAGCCGGGCCGGACGATGGCGGGACGAAAGACGAAAGACCGCCGGCCCAGTAACAGTCCCAGCAGCCGCATGGCGAGATCGCTACCCGGCACCGCGACCACGCGCGCAGGGTCAGCCCCGAAAAAGCCGGCGGCCGCCGCTTCGAGCGCCGAAAGCGCGGCAGGATCAGGCAATTCTGCCGCTGATTGGGCTGATGCGGCAGCCTGATAGGACCAAGGCGCGATGCCGGTGGACAGGTCGGTCCACCGGTCCATGCGCGGAAAGGCGGCCTGGGCCATGCCGATGCGTCCGCCGTGGCGGGCAAAGTCATCGATCAAGGCCGACGCCGCCTGTGCCATCAATAGGTCAGCCGCACGCCGGCATAGCCCGCACGGCCGGGCGAACCATAGCGGAACACCGTTTCATAACGTTCGTCGAAAAGGTTCTCGACGCGCCCATAGATTTCTACGCGGTCGGTCAGCGGGAACGAGGCGCGCAGGTCCGCCAGCACATAGCCTTCGACCTTGCGGCTGTTATTGGCATTGTCGAAATTCGCGCCGACATGGGTCAGCGTGACTCCGGTCTCCAGCCCGAAGCTCCAGCGATAGTCGATCAGGGCGGTCACGCTGTGCTGCGGACGGCGGACCAGCTGGCGTCCGAAATTGGCATTGCCGGGCGAGCGGTTGGTGGCGTCGGTATAGGTATAGTTGGCCTGCAGCCGGAGTGCATCGACCGGCTGCATCATCAGGCCGATCTCGACCCCTTCCGCGCGCGCCCTTGAGACATTGTCATAGGTGCCCGAAGGACGGCCCGCGCAGATGCCGGTGCGCGGCAGCGGGCACGAGATGAAGATGATCAGGTCATCGGATGTGCGGCGGAAATAGGTGGCGCTGGCCTGCAACCTTCCGTCGACCATATCCTGCGTGATGCCAGCGTCCCAGCCTTTCGACCGTTCCGGCTGCAACAGCTGGTTGCCGAAATCGCTCTGCAGCTGGAACAGCGAGGGTGCCTTGAACCCTTCGGCATAGCTGGCGCGCAGGGTCGTCCCGGTCTGGCTGTTCGCGTAGACGCCGCTGGCGCCAAAGGTCGTTGCTCCGCCGAACCGGTTGTGATCGTCATGCCGCACCCCGCCGGTGAGCGTCAGGCCGGTGAACGGGGTGGCGACGATCTGGGCATAGACGCTGTCGATCCGCGCGCGCCCGATCGAGGGCGCAGCGCCGAAGCTGCTGCTCGAAAAGCGCGAGGTCTCACGCTCCAGCCCGCCGGTCAGCTGCCAGCCCTCGGCGATATCGAAAATGCCCTGATACTCGATACGCTCGTTGCGGCCATGGCCGACAAACGTCTCGGCCGGCGCGCCATCCAGCGCGATATTGCGGCGGCGCGTATCGGTATAGGCATAGCCCAGACGGTTGCGGAAACGACCATCGAAAAATGCCGCATTCACGCCGGTATAGCCGACGAATTCGCGGGTGCGCGATTCCTCGTTCACATCGCCAAATGCAAAGCTCGGCGGCGGGAACCCATCTATGTTCACCCGACCTTCGGAATACCAGCCGCGTGCGTCGACCGAGATCGCATCGCTCAGGGCCAGGTTGAAATTGGCGTTGGCGCCGTAATTCTCGTAACCGTCCTTCTCGACGCCGCCGCGCGCTTCGCTGAATGCCGAGATGCCATCGGTGCGGAAATAGCCCCCGCCGACACTCGCCGAAAGCGGGCCGGCCTTGCCCGCAATATTGCCGACCAGCTGGCCGGTATCGCGATAGCCATATTCACCCCTCAGGTTGACGCTCAAGTCTTCGGTCGGCTGGCGGGTAATCATGTTGATCACCCCGCCGATTGCCTGGCTGCCCCAGAGCACGGAAGAAGGGCCGCGCAGCACTTCGATCCGCTCGATATTGCCGATCAGCAGGTTGCCGAAGTTGAACCCGCCGCCGGGCGAAGACGGGTCGTTGAGCTTGATGCCATCGACCAGAGCCACCGTCTGGTCGCTTTCCGCGCCGCGGATGAATACCGATGTCGATGTGCCCACGCCGCCGTTACGGGTGATGCTGACACCGGGGACGGTGCGCAGAATGTCGGCGACCGCCTGAGTCTGCCGCCGCTCGATCTCGGCGGAATCGATGACGGTGATCGACTGGCCGACGCGCTCGATCGGCTGTGCGGTGCGGTTGGCGGTGACGACGATCACCGGTTCGCGTTGGCTTGCCTCGGCAAGCGTGTCCTGCGCCATCGCGGCAGCGGAAAGGCTGCCGCAGAACGCAGACGCGGAAATGGTAACTTTCAGAATTGGAGCAGGCATGTCTATCCCCTGTCAAACAACAAGGGGGCACGCGCGCCGATGGCACGACACAGCTGTCGCAGGCATGTCACCCACGCGCGAACCCCGACCGATGTCGTCACGCGAGGATGAACCTCGATCACGCTGAACACCCCGTCCGCGCAAAGGACCGACCGCGTCAGGCAGGTCTCCTGGCTCCCGGGTCGTCACGAGCGCTCCACCTTCCCAGGTGCATGGCACCCAGTGGCATAAGGAGCGACCGCTATCCGGTCACAGTTGCGGGGACAGCCGCGGATTACAGGGCTTTACCCTGCTTCCGCGTTCCCTATTAATCCCATCTCTGGGAACCTGTCGCTTCGCCGCATTATTGCGAGTGAAAACGCTTTGCAAGGGAAATGGACGGATGCGGTGCTGACATTCATCACGGGCGGCGCGCGCTCGGGCAAGAGCGCGCGAGCGCAATCCCTGGCCGAAAGCCATGAGGGCGAACTTGTCTATCTGGCGACCGCGCAGGCCTTTGATGACGAGATGGCGGACCGGATCGCCCGTCACCAGAAGGATCGCGGACCGCGCTGGCACACCGTCGAATGCCCCGTCGATCTGCCGGAAGCCATCGCACGCGAAGCAGGCACAAGTCGGGTACTGCTCGTCGATTGCCTGACATTGTGGACGAGCAATCTGCTGCTGAGCGGGACCGATTTCACCGCAGCGTCGCAACGTCTGACAGATGCGCTTGCGAGTGCCCCGTCGCCGATCATTCTGGTGAGCAATGAAGTTGGGATGGGCATCGTTCCCGACAATGCCCTGGCCCGCCAGTTCCGCGACATGGCAGGCCGTCTGAACCAGAACATCGCCGCCATCGCGGATCGCGCCGAATTGGTGATTGCCGGGCTTGTGGTCCCGCTCAAAGGCTGATCCACCCAGCGGCTGCCTCCGGTGACCACTCCACAACCAGCGCAATGGCGCGTTTTCCGATGTCGGGACAGAATCGGCGGCCCTATGCGATAGATTTATCGACATTTTCTCGAAGACCGGGTGCCAGGTAAGGCAACTCGAGAAACACTGGAAACCAGCTAAAAACTGGGTGCTGTCCGGTCTGACAATGAGACCCTGGAGCGGGTAGCGGGAATCGAACCCGCATAGCCAGCTTGGAAGGCTGGAGCTTTACCACTAAGCTATACCCGCGCACTTGCGCCGCATCGGCGTGGTCCGGCGCACATGCCACCGGACGCGGGGCGCGTCAATATCTGCTTTATTCGCCAACGACAGTCTGCGGCCCTATTGCTGGGAAAGCCAGTGTTTCAGCAGATCGTGCGCAATCGCAAACGGCGGCGGCGCGATGAAGGGGGCACTTTCGTCTCCTGCCATGGCGGCGCGGACTTCATCCGCACTGAACCAGCCGGCTTCCTCGATTTCCGTGGTGTCGAGCGTCAGCTCGTCGCTCAGCGCCTCGCTGGTGCAAGCAATCATCAGCGATGAGGGGAAAGGCCAGGGCTGGCTGGCGAGATAGCGCACATTCTTCACGCGCACACCGGCCTCTTCCCAAAGCTCGCGCGCGACCGCCTCCTCGATGCTTTCGCCCGGCTCGACAAAACCTGCGAGCGCGGAGAATCGGCGCGGCGGAAAGCGCGGCTGGCGACCGAGCAGCACCTTGCCCTGATATTCCGAGAGCATGATCGTGACCGGATCGACGCGCGGAAAATGCTCCGCTCCGCAACCGGTACAGGTGCGCGACCAGCCGCCCTTGCTCATCGCGCTGCCCACGCCGCACAGCGAACAGAAACGATGCCGGGCATGCCAGTCGACTAGCGTTCGTGCGCCGCCATAGAGCGCCAGCTCGTCGCCGGGCAAGCCAGCCAGCATCTGCCAGACGCGCGGGTTATAGTGCAGGCCCGAACCCCTTTCGCCTGGCTTGAGCTCGGCAAAATGGGCCTTCTCGTCGATCAGGCCCAGGAAGATCAGCTCGCTGTCCGGAGCGGCATCGGCCAGGCTTCGCCAGACGAGCCTTCCTTCGAAATCGACCTCTGGCTCCAGCCCGTTGAGGCTGAGCAGCCGGGCCTTCCAATTCATGTATCCGGCCAGCCGGTCTGCATCGACCCGCACCTGA
The DNA here is from genome assembly GCF_003201955.1 of Blastomonas natatoria. GTDB lineage: Bacteria > Pseudomonadota > Alphaproteobacteria > Sphingomonadales > Sphingomonadaceae > Blastomonas > Blastomonas natatoria. The sequence continues at coordinate 414,483 of NZ_QJJM01000001.1, read as the reverse complement.
TCGGCACGGTCGATGCGGTTTCCAGTCAGCGCCGGAGCGATGAGCGACAGACTCATGTGAATGCCCCCGGGTCTTCGCTCAACCCATCGCCTGAAGCTGTTCGGCGATCATCTTGGGGAACTCACGCTGGAAGGGATAGGTGTCGGAAGGCATGTACTGGGTATAGCCCGATGCGCGGATACCGCGGACATGATCGACAAAGGCCACGGTTCCGGCTGCGCCGCCCCAGCCATATGTGCCGACCGGCCCCTTATCATTGCCCAGCCCCACCCGGCCGCCCGCGCCGAAGCCCGATCCGTCCGCCATGGTGCCCTTGGTTTCGACGCCCGGCGGCAACAGGTTCGACATCCCCATCAGCGCGGCCTGTTCAGACATGATGCGGGTGCCGTTCAACTGCCCCTTGCCGACAAGCATGGCAAGGAAGCGATCATAATCGGCCGCACTGCTGACCAGCCCTGCCCCGCCGAACGGGAAGGCCGGCGGCACTGTGAAGATGCTGTCCTGCGCCGGGTCGATCGGGATCAGCGCGCCGGCAAAGGGCGCATAATTGGTGCTGAGCCGGGGCACCGCGGTTTGCGGCACGGTGAAGTAGCTGCTCGTCATGCCCAGCGGATCGAACATGTTCTTCTTCAGAAACGCGCCGAATTCCATGCCCGATGCAATCTGGATGACATAGCCGAGCAGATCGAGGCCAATCGAATAGCTCCAGACGGTGCCGGGTTCGGCGATCAACGGCAGCGACGCGACGCGGCGTGCGAACTCGTCGATTGCCGGGGTGGGCGCGGGCATCGGGAAACCGGGTATCGGCGTCTTGCTGACTGCGGCAGGATTGATGCCGAGCTTGTTATATTCCTCGAGCAGCGGCCCCTTGGTAATGATGTTATAGCCCAGCCCCGCAGTGTGGGTCATCAGGTGCCGCGGCGTGATCAGCGTCCTGGCCGGCACCGATTCGAGATTCTTGGCAGGATCGGTAAGCACCTTCATCTGCGCGAATTCGGGGATGAAATCGGCGATCGGCTGATCGAGCTTTAGCTTGCCCTGATCGACCAGCATCATCGCGGCCATGCCGGTGATCGGCTTGGTCATCGAATAGACTCGCCACAGCGAATCCGCATCGACCGGGGTCGGAATGTCGAGCGCCAGATTGCCCGCGCCGATCAGCGCAGCAGGCTGCGCGCCGAAGCCGAGCGACACCAGCATGCCCGCCACCTTCCTGGTCGCGACATAGTCTTCCACCTGCTTGCGGATCAGGCCGAAATCACCAGCAGCCATCGCACGGGCATATCCCGGCATCGCGGCAAACAGGCCGAGCAGACCCGCCGAGCCCAGCAGGTGACGGCGGCTCATCTGCGGCATCTGGCTCAAAAGCTTTGACATAGAATTCTCCCGTTGATCGGATCTGCGCCCTTGGCCAGTCCGGCTTTATCGATGCTGAATGGCGACAGTCGCCGCCTTGGCGAACAGCGTTGGAAGCCCCGCTTCCGCAATTTGTTCCACCGGCCACCAGATGCCATTCAGGTTTTCAATGGCAACCTTATCGATTTGAGGGCCGCGATAAAGGGCCAATGCGAGCTCAAGCGAAAAATGCGTGAACACATGACCGACGGCCGCCTCGATGACCTGCCACTGGCCGGTCACGGGCGGTTCGGCATGGCCATCGGCCCGTGCCGACCAGCCATCATCGGGCAACGCGCGCATTCCGCCCAGCATTCCCTTGCCCGGACGCTGGACCAGCAGAACCTGGCCGTCCAGTTCGATCCACCAGGCGGTACCCGTACGTTGCGGCTTGGCCTTTCTGGGCGGCTTGATCGGCAAGGCTTCGGCCATGCCCGCGGCCCTTGCCGCGCAATGCGATGCCAGGGGACATATCAGACAGGAAGGATTGCGCACCGTGCAGATCGTGGCCCCCAGGTCCATCATGGCCTGGGCAAAATCGCCAGGACGCTCACGCGGCGTGATCCGGGCGGTGCAGGTGCGGATTTCGGGCCGCGCTGCGGGCAGCGGCGTAGCAATCGCGAACAGCCGCGCGACTACCCGCTCGACATTGGCATCGACGACAGCAGCGGGTTCGTCAAACGCGATCGCGGCGATGGCCGCAGCGGTATAGTCACCCACGCCCGGCAGCGCAAGCAGGCCAGCCTCTGTCTGCGGGAACTGCCCGCCATGGGCGCCAGCGACGGCGCGCGCGCATGCGATCAGATTGCGGGCACGGGCGTAATAGCCGAGCCCTGCCCAGGCGGCGAGCACATCCTCTTCGGGAGCGGCAGCCAGCGCCTCCACCGTCGGCCAGCGGTCAGTGAAGCGCTGGAAATAGCCGGTGACGGCAGCGACCGTGGTCTGCTGCAGCATCACTTCGGACAACCAGACGCGATAGGGGTCCAAGCCAGCCCCTGCCCTGCGCGCCGCAGGAGAAATCCGCCAGGGCAGATCGCGGGCATGGACGTCGTAATGCGCCAGCAGCGCTGACGAAATGGCGCTGCCGACCGGTTCATCCACAATTGCATCGCGACACTCGACGGACATGGGGCGGCTATGCCATGGTCGCCCGCGAAATGGAAAGCGATAAGCCTGTCACCACCCGGTCGCGCAAGCCGGCCCAGCCTGCATCGCCGCACAGGCGGTCGCGCGGCGGCGAGGCGCGCGGCATTGCAGATCTGATCCCCGCCATCGGCGACACCAGCTTTCGCAAGTTCGGCTTCATCCAGAGCTCGCTGGTCACCCGCTGGGCCGAGATTGCCGGACCCCGCTATGCCGCGATGGCCAGCCCCGAATCGATCGCCTTTGCACGCGGAAAGAAGGCCGACGGGACGCTGCACCTGGTCGTGACGAGCGCGACCGCGATCTTCATGCAGCATGCCGAGCCCGAGATCATCGAGCGGGTAAACCGGTTCTTCGGTTATGCGGCGGTTGGCCGGGTGCGCTATCGGCACGGCACGCTGACCGCCCCCCGGCGGCCAGAGCCGCGACCTGCCGCACCGCCATCGCTCAAGCCCATCAGCATTGCGCCTGCGGACGGGCTGAAGCCGATTGCCGATAGCGAATTGCAGACCGTGCTGGAATCGCTGGCGCGCAGCCTCGAGGAAAAGGAGGCACGCGAGGCTGCTGCGAGGGTTCCCCGGACAGCCCCGGTTCAGCTAAGAAGCGACAATTTCAAACCCGTGCGCCTGTTTGCGCCGCCATCTGACGACGAGGTTCATTGATGCCTGCGCCCCTGCGCTTTCTGCCTGCCCTTTCCGCCCTTGCCCTTGCAACTGCCACGGCGCTGTTCGCCGTTGCCCCGGGCCAGGCGCAAAAGGCCGCCGCACCTTCCGACTGGTCCGAGCGCGTGAGCCAGAGCCAGGTCGGTGGCCACGTCAAGGGCAATCCCGCAGCCACGCAGAAGGTTGTGGAATATATGAGCTATACCTGCCCGCATTGTGCGGCATTCGAACAGGATTCGAACCCCGCGCTGGCCGATGGTTTCATCGCAAAGGGCAAGACCAGCCTGGAGGTCCGCAACTTCGTGCGCGATCCGGTAGATCTGACCGTTGCCCTGCTCGCGCGATGCGGCGAGCCGCGCAGCTTCTTCCGTCGCCACAAGGGCCTGCTCGCCAGCCAGCGCACCTGGCTGGGCAAGGCAGGCAGCCTGGGCCGTGAAGGCCAGGCCGCCTGGTATCAGGGCGACAATGACAGCCGGCTCAAGCGCATTGCAAGCGACCTTGACCTTTACGACGAGCTGCGTCGCCACTCGCCTCTGGCCACCAACGCGCAGATAGACGCCTGCCTCACCAACAAGGCCGAACAGGCCAAGGTGCTGGCAATGACCAAGTTCGCGACCGAGACGGTGAAGGTTCAGGGTACGCCCAGCTTCACGCTCAATGGCAAGCTGCTGGCAGACGTCTATGACTGGAAAAGTCTGGAACCGCAGCTGGCCAGCCGCTAGAGCGAGCCGTTCGAGATTGCTGACCCGCACGGGTCGAACCTGCCCCTGTTGTGGATGACAAGGACCAAGCCTGTATGAAGCGTTTTGCCAGCCTGATCGCCCTGCCCCTGATGCTGTCCGTTGCTGCCTGCAGCGGCGAAGCCGAAAAGGGTGCGGAAAGTGCCACCTCGGGCGAGCCGATTGCCGCCATCCCTGCACCTGCCGGCAAGAACTGGACCGAGACGGTGACCAAGACCGACAAGGGCTATTATGTCCTCGGCAATCCCGATGCGCCGATCAAGCTGGTCGAATATGCCTCGCTCACCTGCAGCCATTGCGCCGAATTTGCCGAGCAGGCCTTCGAAACCATCCGCGACAAATATGTTGCGAGCGGCCGGGTCAGCTTCGAGATGCGCAATTATGTGCGCGAACCGCTCGATCTGACCGCGTCGATGCTGACCCGCTGCGGCCCCAATGAAAGCTATTTCGCGCTGACCGAGCAGGTCCTCGCCAATCAGGCGGATATCTTCACCAAGGCACAGGCCATGGGCCAGCAGCGTTTCGAAGCCGCGCTCGCCATGCCCGACAACCAGCGCTTCGTCGCGCTTGCCGACGGTACCGGACTGATCGATTTCTTCGCCCAGCGGGGCATCTCGCGCGATCAGGCGATGCAGTGCCTGACCAATGTCGACACCGCTCGCGCGCTGGCAGACAACACCAATACCGCCACGAAGGAAGACGATATCCAGGGCACCCCGACCTTCTTCCTCAATGGCCGCAAGGTGGAGTTTACCGGCTGGCCGGCGCTCGAAACCGAAATCCAGGCCTTGGGGGCACGCTGACCCCACGTCCGGAAAGGGGTTGAATGAACCACGGGGGGATGATTGCTGGCGGTATCGATCAGAGGGAGGCTTCTGATGCTGCCGCCGGTGCGCCCGCCTTCAACGCCCCGATGCGGTTCAAGCGGCTGAAGCTCAGCGGTTTCAAGAGCTTTGTCGAGCCTGCCGAACTGCGGATCGAACCGGGGCTGACCGGCATCGTAGGCCCCAATGGCTGCGGCAAGTCCAACCTGCTCGAGGCAATCCGCTGGGTGATGGGCGAAAGCTCCGCCAAGTCGATGCGCGGCGGCGGCATGGAGGACGTGATCTTCGCCGGCACCGCCACCCGGCCAGCACGCAATTTCGCAGAGGTCTCGCTGCTCACCGAAGTGAGCCAGCCAGTGCTCGCCGCCGTCTCGGTCGAGGATGGCGAACTCGAGGTCGTCCGGCGGATCGAACGCGGCGCAGGCAGCGCCTATCGCGCCAATGGCCGCGATGTGCGGGCCAAGGACGTCGCCCTGCTCTTCGCCGATGCCGCCACCGGAGCCCATAGTCCCGCCCTGGTCAGCCAGGGGCGGATCGCGGCGGTCATCTCTGCCCGACCGGTCGAACGGCGGCAGATGCTCGAGGAAGCGGCGGGGATTGCCGGGCTGCACGTGCGGCGCAAGGACGCGGAACAGAAGCTGCGCGCAACCGAAGCGAATCTGGAACGGCTGCAGCAGGTGCTGACCGACATGGAAGCGCGCGCCGCCAGTCTGTCGAGGCAGGCCAGGGCGGCGGAGCGCTATCGTGCATTGAGCCAGCAGATCACGGTGGCCGAGGCGCGTGCGCTGTTCGCCCGCTGGCGCACCGCTGCCGAGGCGGCGAAGCGGGCTCGTGCGGAAGCCTCGGCGGCAGAGGCCGCTGTGGCCGAGGCACAGGCCGCGCAGAACGAGGCTCAGGTCAGCCAGCGTGCGGCCATCGAAGCACTGGCCGAAACCCGCGCCGGGCTGCAATCGGCGCGCGACGCCGCGCAGGATCTGGCGTTCCGGCTGTCGACGATGACCGCAGAGCGGGATGCCGCCGTCCAGCGCCTCGCCGATCTCGACCGGCAGCAGACGCGCATCGCCGAAGACAGCGCACGCGAGGATCGGCTCACGCACGATGCCACCGCGGCGCTCGAAAGGCTGGAGGCCGAAAATGCCCGCGTTCAGGCCGATCTCGCGGCGGAGGAAGCGCGCGGGCCGGTGCTGGCGCATGCACAGGACAATGCCGAACGCGCGGTCCGCGAGGCCGAACTGGCGCTGGCCGAGGCGCGCGCCGAACTCGCCCGCACCGATGCCGATATCAAGGTCGCCGATGCCGCGCTCGCCACGGCGCTGGCTCGCAACCGCCGCGCCGATGAGGAATTGCAGCGGACACGGACACAGCTGGCCGGGCTGGGCGATGCGGCCGAACTGGCGCGGCTGCGCGACGAGGCGCTTGCCGAATGCGCGCAGGCAGCCGAAGCCAAGGCAAAGGCAGGAGCTGCACTCGCCGAGGCGCAAGCCAATCGCGACGCTGTCGTTCCAATGCGCGACGCGGCCCAGAGCGAGCTTGCGACGCTGCGCGCCGAGCTGAATGCGATGACCCGCGAGATCGACGCGCTTGCCCGCGATCTTGCGAAAAAGGCCGGCGGCGGCGAGCGCGCTCTCGAACAGGTCGAGGCGGACAAGGGATTTGAAAAGGCTCTCGCCGCCGCCCTGGGGGATGACCTTAGCGCGCCGATTGCCGAGGCCAGGGGCGATGGGCGCTTCTGGACCGGGGCCGATATGCCCGCCAGTCGCCCTGCCCTGCCCGATGGCTGCGCCTGGCTTGCGGACCACGTTCGCGCGCCTGAGGCACTGGCCGCACGACTGTCGCTGGTGATCGTTGCACAGGCGGATGACGAGCAGCCGCTTGTGCCGGGTATGCGGCTGGTCACACGCGATGGCCGCGTGCGCCGATGGGATGGGTTTGTTTCGAGCGGCGACGGAGCGGCTGCCGCCGAACGGCTCGAGCGGCGCACCCGATTGACCGAGCTTGAACGTGCGCAGCCTGCTCTGGCTGACCGGCTTGGGACGGCAGAGGCTGCAATGGCGCAAGCACAGCAGCAATTGGCAGACCTGCAGGCGCGGATTGCAGAGCATAGCCGCGCATTGGGCGCTGCCGACGCCGCCGAACGCCAGGCGTTGCGCGATCGCGACCAGACCGAGCACGCATTGCAGCGCGATGCCGAACGGCGCGACGATCTCGCCGAGCGAATCGAGCGTCTGGCAGCCGACGCCGACGCCGCAGTACAGGATCGCCAGGCCGCCGAAGCCGCGCGCGCAATGCTGCCCGATGGTACGGCGCAGCGCGAACAGGTGACGCTGCTGGGCGAGCGCAACCAGACGGCACAGGCAGGGCTGCGCTCCGCAATGGCAGCGCTGGCGGCGCAAGCTCAGGCGGTTTCCGCGCTTCGCGAGCGGCGCGCGAGCGTGCGCGCCGAGATCAAGGGCTGGCAAGGCCGATCGGGCGAGGCCGCACAGCGGCTGCGCGAGATGCAGGTCCGCGCCGCCGAGCTGGCGCAGGAACGCGCTGGCATCGCCGACAAGCCCGAAAGGCTGGGGGAGAGGATCACCGCGCTCCAGGCATCGCTCGCCGAAGCACGTCAGGCGCAAGCTCTGGCCGAAGCGGCATCACACGCAGCGGAAAAAACACTGGCCGAGGCCGAGCGACTGGCCGCGACCGCCTCCGAGACGCTCGCCCTGACGCGCGAACAGCGCGCTGGCGCCAGCGCGCGCGCCGAGCACCAGGACCAGCGGCGCATCGAACTGGCGCAGGGCTGCGGCGAACGCTTTCAGTGCCCTCCCCCGCTTCTGCCCGAACGCTTTGCCTTCGATCCGGCTGGAATCGCGGCGGCCGAGAACGAGGCGGCCGAGCACGAGCGGTTGCAACAGGCACGCGAACGGCTGGGCGCGGTCAACCTGATCGCGGCAGACGAGCTCGCGTCGCTCGAAACCGAGATGGCAACGATCCGCGAGGAGCATGATGAGCTGGTGGAGGCGATCGCACGGCTGCGCGGATCGATCGGCGCGCTCAACCGCGAGGGCCGCCAGCGCCTGCTCGCCGCGTTCGAAACCGTGGACGGCCATTTCCGCACGCTGTTTTCGCGGCTGTTCAACGGCGGCAAGGCGCATCTGGAACTCATCGACAGCGACGATCCGCTGGAAGCCGGGCTCGAGATCATGGCTCAGCCGCCGGGCAAGCGGCTGTCGTCCCTGACGCTGCTGTCGGGGGGCGAACAGGCGCTGACCGCCGTAGCGCTCATTTTCGGCCTGTTCCTTACCAACCCAGCCCCGATCTGCGTGCTCGACGAGGTCGATGCCCCGCTCGACGATGCCAATATCGACCGGTTCTGCGACCTGCTCGATCACATGGCCGTGGTCACCGACACCCGCTATCTCATCGTCACCCACAATGCCGTGACGATGAGCCGCATGCACCGCCTGTTCGGGGTCACGATGATCGAGCGCGGAGTCAGCCGCCTGGTATCGGTCGATCTCGGCGGCGCGGAGCGGCTGCTGGCGACGGAATAGACCGGCAACAGGGCTTTCGCTCAGCCCCAACCCGGCGCGGGTGATCAGTCTGCTTCAACACCCGGTCGGAAATGGCGCCCAAGCTCAATCATCGGGACACCCGACTGAGCCAGAAACGCCCGCACAAGCTCGCATGCGCAATCAAGGACTATCGTCTGAGTTATGGCAAATGAACGGTTAACGTTGCATGCCTGATGCCGTTATCAATCGTATCAGCTTGGCGGGGACGATCGAACATGACACAGGCCAGCCCGGACGCGCTTTCCGAGATGCGCGCCGCCAACCTGCATCTGCAGGCGACGATCGATGGTTTGCGCCAGGCGCTGGAGACGGCCGCCCATGAAGCCGATCGGGCTGTCACCCGCGCCCGATCAGAAGAGGCCGCTCGGCTTGCTGACCTCACTGCCACCATCCAGCAGATGCGCGACGCCATGGAAGCGCAGCAGCGTGCCCATGACCAGGCGCTGCAGGCCGATCGTGCCGCGGCTCAGGCAGAGATTGCACAGCTCAAAGCCGGCATCGATGCGCTGCGACACACTCTCGATTCAGCGCGCACCGACGCCGAGCAGGCGCGCCTTTCGATGGAAGCCGATCATGCGCTGGAGCGCCAGGCACTGCACCAGCAGATCCAGGCGCTGCGCGACCGGCTGGAACAGACGATGCGGGAACAGGCCTGATGAGCGCGATGACTGAAACCCTTTCCCGGCCGATGACCGAGAGCCAGCGAGCGGCAGCGCTGCGCCGAACCGAGGTGCTGCTCGAAGTGACGCGCAAGTGCGCCACCATCACGCAGATCGACGGTGTCCTCGCCATGCTGGTCGAACTCACCTCGCGCGAGCTCAATTGCGATCGCGGCACGCTGTTTCTCAACGATCCCAAGACGGGCGAGCTGTATTCGCGCTTTGCCCAGGGCAGCCAGAGCCTGGAAATCCGCATTCTCAACACCTCGGGCATCGCAGGCCATGTCTTCCAGGCCGGTGAATCGCTGCTGGTCGAGGATGCCTATGCCGATCCGCGCTTCAACAGCACGGTCGACCAGCGCACCGGCTACAAGACGCGCAATATCATCTGCGTTCCCGTACGCACGCCGCTAGGACAGATCATCGGCGTCATGCAGAACATCAACAAGCACGATGGCAGCTTCACAGCCGATGACGTGACCCTGCTGGAAGAAATGACCAGCCAGGCGACTGTGTTCCTCCAGAGCCTGCAGTCCATCGAGGAAATCGAGCAGGTCCGCGCCAAGGAGCTCGCGTTCCTGTCGATGATCTCGGAAATCAGCTCCGAGGTCGATCTCACCCGGCTGCTCCAGCGCGTGGTCGCCGAAACGGTACGGATGTTCGAGGCCGAGCGCGCCACCATCTTCATCCATGACAAGGCAACCGACACGCTTTTCTCGCTGTTCTCGGCGGGCGGCAAGGTCAGCGAGATCCGCTTCCCGTCGGGCGTCGGCATCGCGGGCACCGTCTTCACCACCGGGCAGAGCCTCAACATTCCGCACGCCTATGCGGATCTGCGGTTCAACCCTTCTTTCGATCGGCAGACCGGCTTCTTCACCCGCTGCATCCTGTGCGTGCCGATCATCAACAAGCAGGGCGAAGTCATCGGCGTCACCCAGGTGCTGAACAAGAAGACCGGAGCGTTCACCGACAAGGACGAGCAGCAGCTCAAGACCTTTACCGGCCAGATCGCCATCGCACTCGAGAATTCCAAGCTGTTCGACGATGTGCAGCGGATGAAGCTGTACAATGAGTCCGTGCTGCAGAGCATGTCGAACGGCGTGCTGACGCTCGATCCGCTGGGCAAGATCATCACCTGCAACCAGGCCATCGAACGCATCTGGGCGTGCAAGGCGGCAGAGGTTCAGGGGCGGCTGCTCGCCGAGCTGCTCGACCAGCAGGGCGCCTGGATCATGGAGCGGATAGAGAAGGTGAAGGAGGAACGCAGCAGCGATGTCTTCCCCGACGCCGAGGTTGCGCTGGGAGGCGTCACCAAATCGGTTAACCTCACGATCATGCCGCTTGTGTCCGAAAGCGATGATTCCAAGCTGGGATCGATGCTGATGGTCGAGGACATCAGCAGCGAAAAGCGCATGAAATCAACCATGTCACGCTATATGGACCCCGTCATTGCGGCGCAGATGATGGACGACGACACGCTCGACCTGCTCGGCGGGGTCAGCGCCGAAGCGACCATCATGTTCACCGATGTGCGCGGGTTCACCACGATCACCGAGGAATATGGCGCGCAGGGCACCGTGTCCTTCCTCAATGAATATTTCAGCCTGATGGTCGACTGCATCACCGCGCAGGGCGGCATGCTCGACAAGTTCATCGGCGATGCGATCATGGCCTGTTTCGGTCTGCCCATGCCCCATGACGACGATCCGGACCGCGCCGCGCGCGCCGCGATCAACATGATCCGCACTCTGTGGGAATGGAATGCCCAGCGCCGCGACCGGGGCCTCAAGACCGTCGACATGGGAGTCGGCATCCATACCGACCATATCGTTTCGGGCAATATCGGCAGCCCCAAGCGCATGGATTATACCGTGATCGGCGATGGGGTGAACCTGGCCAGCCGGCTTGAAAGCGCGTGCAAGGCGTATTCCGCCCGGATTCTGGCGAGCGAGAACACCGTAGCGCGCTTCAATGGAACCTATCGGATGCGCGACATCGACCTGGTCGTGGTCAAGGGCAAGACCGCGCCGGTGCGCGTGTTCGAACTGCTCGACTATCACGACGCGCAGACCTTCCCGGCGATGCGCGATGTGCTCGGTCATTTCGAGGACGGGATTGTCGCCTATCGCGCCGCGCGCTGGGAAGAGGCAATCGCACGCTTCGAGAAATGCGTGTCGCTCAATCCCGGCGACGGCCTGTCGCGCACTTATGTCGATCGGTGCCGCATATTGCAGGCGACCCCGCCCCAAGGGGAATGGGACGGGGTCTGGGTGATGAAGGAAAAATAAGGCCCGCATATCCGGCGACGGCCTTGGGGATGGCCGCCGCCGGAGGTGGGGAAGTTATTGCAGGCCGAGGTTCATCACCTTGGTCCAGGCCGCGACAAAGTCCTCAGCGAACTTCTTCTCGCCATCGCTGGCAGCATAGACTTCCGCGACCGCGCGCAGTTCCGAGTTCGATCCAAAGATCAGATCGACCGGAGTAGCGGTCCACTTGAGCTGGCCCGACTTGATGTCGCGCCCTTCGTACAGACCCGCTTCGCTCGGCGACTTGGTCCACTTGTTGCCCATGTCGAGCAGGTTGACGAAGAACGCGTTGTTGAGCTGGCCCGGCGTGCTGGTGAACACGCCATGCTTGGCGCCGCCGGTATTGGCATCGAGCGCGCGCAGGCCACCGACCAGCACGGTCATTTCGGGCACCGTCAGGCTCAGCATGTTCGCGCGATCGACCAGCATGTCGACCGGCGACATCACGCTGCCCGCACCATAATAGTTGCGGAAACCGTCAGCGGTCGGCTCGAGTGGCTCGAAAGCCGCCACGTCGGTTTGCGCCTGGCTGGCATCGCCGCGGCCCGGCTCGAACGGCACGGTCAGGCTGTGGCCGGCCTTGCGCGCGGCTTCCTCGATACCAGCATTGCCTGCAAGCACGATGGTATCGGCGAGCGATATCTTCTTGCCGCCCTTCTGCGCCTTGTTGAAGCTGGTCTGGATCGCTTCCAGCCTGGCGACAACCTTGGTGATCTCCGCCGGATTGTTGACCGCCCAGTCCTTTTGCGGGGCGAGCCGCAGGCGTCCGCCATTGGTGCCGCCGCGCATGTCGGTATCGCGATAGCTGGCAGCCGCCGCCCAGGCGGTGCGCACCAGTTCCTGCGTGGTCAGGCCCGAGCCCAGGATCTGCGCCTTGAGCGAAGCGACATCCTGCGCATCGACCAGCGGATGATCGACCGCCGGAACCGGATCCTGCCAGATCAGGTCGACCTTGGGCGCATCGGCGCCCAGATAGCGCCAGCGCGGGCCCATGTCGCGGTGCGTCAGCTTGAACCAGGCGCGGGCAAAGGCATCGGCAAACGCATCCGGGTCCTTGTGGAAGCGCTCGGACACCTTGCGATATTCGGGGTCCATTTTCAGCGCGAGATCGGTAGTGAACATGATCGGCGCGTGACGCTTGGTCTTGTCATGCGCGTCGGGGACCAGGTTCGCGGCGCTCTTGTCGCTGGGGATCCACTGGATCGCGCCGCCGGGGCTGCGCGTCTGCACCCAGTCGAAGCCGAACAGATTGTCGAGATATTGCGTCGTCCAGGCGATCGGGTTGACCGACCAGGCGCCTTCCAGCCCGCTGGTCACCGCATCGACGCCCTTGCCGGTGCCGCACTTGTTGACCCAGCCGATGCCCTGCTGTTCTGTCGGCGAACCCGCCGGATCAGCGCCGATGCACTCTTCGGCCTTGTGCGCGCCATGCGCCTTGCCAAAGGTGTGGCCACCCGCGATCAGCGCGACGGTCTCCTCGTCGTTCATCGCCATGCGACCGAAGGTCTCGCGGATATCCCTGGCAGCCGCAAGCGGATCGGGATTGCCGTTGGGGCCTTCCGGATTGACGTAGATCAGGCCCATCTGCACAGCGGCCAGCGGCTTTTCGAGCTTGCGCTCGCCATGATAGCGGTCGGCGGCGAGGAACTTCTTCTCGCGGCCCCAATAGACCTTGTCGGCTTCCCAGTCATCGGTGCGGCCGCCGGCAAAACCGAAGGTCTTGAAGCCCATTGATTCCAGCGCGACATTGCCGGTCAGTACCATCAGATCGGCCCAGCTGAGCTTGCGGCCGTACTTCGCCTTGATCGGCCAGAGCAGACGGCGGGCGCGATCGAGATTGGCATTGTCGGGCCAGCTGTTGAGCGGTTCGAACCGCTGCTGGCCACCGCCGGCACCGCCGCGACCGTCGGCGGTGCGATAGGTGCCTGCGCTGTGCCAGGCCATGCGGATGAAGAACGGACCGTAATGGCCATAATCCGCCGGCCACCAATCCTGCGACGTCGTCATCAGCGTCTTGATGTCGGCCTTGACCGCAGCGATGTCGAGCGTCTGGAACTCCTTGGCATAATCGAAATCGTCACCCATCGGGTTGGATTCGCGCGCATGCTGGCGCAGCGGCGAGAGGTCGAGCCGCTCGGGCCACCAATCCTGGTTCGAATTGGCGGCGGCGGGATTGACCATCGGCTGGGCCGAGGTCTCGGCCAGTGCTGCGGGTGCCGAAAGCGCGAACGCCAGCAAGGCGATGACGGACACGGACGTGCGACTCATGGGATGTGGTCTCCTGCTAAAGGGCGAATTCGCCGTTCACAGGAGATTAATCCGGGATCGGTTGATCGGGAAAACCGATTTTCCTGATCTATGTTAGTGACGAACTAGATAACCCATGCCGCAATCACGGCAGAAGCAGAGACGAGTCGCCGTAGGAATAGAAGCGGTACTCGCTGGCAATGGCGTGAGCGTAAGCCGCTTTCATCACATCAATCCCCATCAGCGCCGAGACCAGCATGAACAGGGTCGAGCGCGGGAGGTGGAAATTGGTCATCAACCCATCGATGCCCTTGAAGCGATAGCCTGGCGTGATGAAGATCGAGGTGTCGCCCTCGAACGGACGGATGATATTGTCCTGCCCGGCGGCGCTTTCGATCAGTCGCAGCACTGTTGTACCCACTGCAACCACCCGGTTGCCGCGCCCGCGGATGGCGTTGAGGCGGTCCGCCGTCTCCGCGTCGATGCGGCCCCATTCGGCGTGCATCTGATGGTCGTTGGTGTCGTCCGCCTTGACCGGCAGGAACGTGCCCGCGCCGACATGAAGCGTCAGCATGGCGTGCTCGATCCCGGCCTCGGCAAGATCGGCCATCAGCCGGTCGGTAAAGTGCAGCGAGGCGGTCGGCGCGGCGACCGCCCCGTCTTTCTCGGCAAAGCGGGTCTGGTAGTCCTCGCGATCGGCTTCGTCGATCTCGCGCTTGCTGGCAATATAGGGGGGCAGCGGCATGGTTCCGGCCCGCTCGAGCAGGATCTCGACCGGCTCGTCGCCCTGGAAGGCGAACGTGACAGAGCCATCCTCGCCGCGCGCCTCCACATCGGCCAGCACGCCCGCGCCAAAATGCACCACATCGCCCTCGCGCAGACGCTTTGCGTTGCGGACAAAGGCTTGCCAGCGGCGCAGGTCGATACGCTTGTGCAGCGTGGCTCCGACCCGCGCCTGACCACCCAGCTTCACCCCTTCCAGCTGCGCCGGAATGACACGGGTGTCGTTGAAGACCAGGCAGTCACCGGGATTTAGCAGGCGCGGCAGATCGCGGACTGTCGCATCGGCCATTGTCGACCCCAGCACATGCAGCATCCGCGCCGCATCGCGTGGCCGCACCGGGCGCAGGGCTATCCGTTCCTGGGGAAGTTCGAAGTCGAATTCGTCAACGCGCATTGTCTGGTGCACTCAATCTGCAGGACTCGTCACCCCCGCGCATGCGGGGGCCCGCTTCGGCCGTCACGAACGGCCATGCAGCGGGATTCGCGCTTTCGCTGGAATGGCGATGGATTGCAAGATTGGCTGGAAAGCGATCAGTTGCTGATCGGCGCGTTCAGTTCATCCACCGAAATCGCACGCTCGGCTGGCTGGGCCTGTGCTGCATAATTCGGCTCGGGCTTGTTCTGCGACTTGAGCGACGCCTGCAGGATCTTGGCAGGATTGCTCGGCGGCTCGCCCCGAGGCACGGCATCGACATATTCCATGCCCGAGATCACGCGGCCGAAATTGGTGTAGCTGTTGTCCAGCGAAAAGCGCGGATAGAACACGATGAAGAACTGGCTGTTGGCGCTGTTCGGGTCCTGCGCGCGCGCCATGGATACGCTGCCGCGCAGATGCGGGAACTTGTTGAATTCGGCCGCGACATCGGGGAGGTCCGATCCGCCGGTTCCGGTGCCCGTGGGGTCGCCGGTCTGAGCCATGAAGCCATCGATCACGCGGTGGAAGATGATGCCGTCGTAAAAGCCCTGACGAGCCAGCGTCTTGATCCGCTCGACATGATTGGGCGCGATCTCGGGATACAGCTGGATGGTCACGCGGCCGCCGGTTGACAGGTCGAGATAGAGGATATTGTCGGGATCGGCCTTGTCGGGTGACACGACCAGCGACGTTCCCATCACGCTCGCTTCGGCAGCATTGTTGTCGCGCTGGTCCTGTGCTTCCTTTTCGGCGTTCCGCGCAGCCTTGCGGGCCTCCTTGTCCTTGTCTTCAGAGGCTTCCTTTGCCTCCTTTTCAGCCTTGCGCGCCTCCTTTTCGGCGGCCTTGGCCTTCTTGTCCTCTTCCTTCTGAGCTGCCTTGGCTGCCTTTTCGGCTTCCTTTTCCTGCTGCTCGCGAACCCTGGCCGCTTCCTTTTCCGCCTGGCGAGCCACGCGCGCGGCCTCGCGGTCCGCCTCAATGCTCGACTGCTGCGCCGCGCCTGCATCCTGCGCCTGGACGGTTATCGGGGCGAGCAGCATCGGGATGAACGAAAGGGCAGCAAGCGATTTCAAGATATTGGGCATATAACCAGGCATTCCTGTTCGATTCATCCGGGGCGGCGCGGACTAGCCTGCCCCAAGTCGGGCACGGCTATAGCCAAAGCATCTGAGCCTGTCATGAATGAACTTGGCGGCAGCGCTCTATGCGCCAATGATGCGATTCCGGAGTATTTTGCGTTTTCGACATCGGCACCCCCCTCCCCGCTCCGAGCAGAGGCAAATGTCCGAAGCCATCCGGAAGCTCACCCTTTCAGGCCGGTCTCACGAACGCGCTTCTCGACATCGATCCGCACCGCATCCGTAACGAAACGGTGGATGGCGCCGCCATAAATGGCAATTTCCTTCACAAGCCGCGAGGCGATCGGCTGCAGCGCGACATCAGCCATCAGAAACACGGTCTCGATACGGTCGTTGAGCTGGCGGTTCATGCCGGTGAGCTGATATTCATATTCGAAATCCGTCACGCCACGAATGCCGCGGATCACCACCGATGCCCCCTGCGCCTCGGCAAAGTCCATCAGCAGCGAACTGAACCCGACAACGCTGATATTGGCACCCGGGATCTGCGCGACCTCGCGGCGCACCATTTCCATGCGCTCGTCATCGGAGAACATCGGGCTCTTGGCGATATTGGTGGTGACGCCGACGATCAGATGATCGACCAGCTGAGCCCCGCGCTGGATGATGTCCATATGACCCAGCGTGATGGGATCGAAGGTCCCGGGATAAACGCCAATCCGCATGATCTTCTTCCCTTATGCGATGCCGCCTTTTGCGGTCAGTTGTCGCGCTCGACAATGTAACGCGCCAGAGCGCGCAGCGTATCGGCCTCGCGTCCATAGCTGGCAAGGTGCCCCACAGCTTGGTCGACCAGGAAGAACGCCTGCTCGCGCGCACGCTCGAGCCCCAGCAGCGACAGGAAGGTTTCCTTGCCCGCTGCGGCATCCTTGTGCAGCGCCTTGCCGGCCTTCGCCTCGTCGCCGGTCTCGTCCATGATGTCGTCGGCAATCTGGAAGGCGAGGCCGATATCGCGGGCATAAGCGCGCAACTGTCCGCGTCCCTCGGCGGGGACATTGCCGAGGATCGCGCCCATCTCCACCGAGGCCGCGATCAGCGCGCCCGTCTTGAGCCGCTGCAACTTGGTGACAGTGGGCAGGTCGAACTTCGCCTTTTCCGCCTCCAGGTCCATCATCTGGCCGCCGGCCATGCCATTGGGGCCGCTTGCCTCGGCCAGCGTGTAGATCAGTTCGGATCTGATGAACGGATCGGGATGCGACTGCGACCCGGCGAGGATCTCGAACGCAAGGGCATGCAGCGAATCGCCCGCCAGCACCGCGACGGCGTCGTTGAATGCCTTGTGTACGGTCGGCTTGCCGCGGCGCATGTCGTCATTGTCCATGCAGGGCATGTCGTCATGGATCAGCGAATAGACATGGATCGCCTCGACCGCACAGGCGACGCGCACGGCCAGACCGCGGTCGACATTGAACATGCCCGCCGTCGAGGTCAGCAGAAGCGGACGCACCCGCTTGCCGCCACCGATCGCAGCATGGCGCATCGCCTGGAAAAGCACTGCGCGCGGATCATCCGGCACTGTCAGCAATGCATCGAAACAGGCATCCACATCGGCAGAAATCTGGCGAAAGGCATCGGCCAGCGCGTTGTCGCTGATGGCGGTCGTCATTGTATCTCGTCCCCTGCCCCGGTCTGCTCGCCGGTTTGATTGATTGCGCGCATCGGCCAGCCGTCAGCCAGCATCTAACGGCGTGGTGCCCGCCGCCTGGCCATCGGCGCCGACGCGGATCTTCTCGATCCGCGCCTGCGCCGCATCGAGCCGCTTCTGGCAGTGGCTGCGCAGGCGGTCGCCGCGTTCGTAAAGGCTGATCGATGCGTCCAGCGGCACGTCACCCGATTCCAGCTGGCGAACGATCACCTCCAGCTCCTTCAAGGCATCTTCGAACGACAGATCGGCAGGAATGGCTTGGACTTCACTCATGCACACAGCTTTGACCGCTGGCCTGCCCCCGGTCAAGGCGATTGCGTATCAGGTGCGTCAGCACTGCCTCTCGATTGATTATGCTGCAACCGCGAAAGCCTTAATTGCATTTGCCCGCTTTTCGTCACTTTGACATGCTGCACCGCACAATAACAGAGGATGATGACGGCAGTTCACTTCAACAGAACAGGGACCACCATCATGAAAAAGCTCGGCCTTCTCGCCCTTCCGCTGACCCTGCTGGCCCTGCCCGCAGCAGCCCATGCCGCCGAACCGGAAGAGGTCACATTCGAACATGACGGCGACCGCTACGTCTACACCGTCAAGAGGGTGGGCGACCTCAGGATCATCGACGGCACCGAAACCCGCTCGGGCAAACGCTTCACCTTGCGCGTTTCGAACAAGCGGGTGACCGGAACGGTCGGCGACAGCAAGGTGCGCTTCAGCCGCAGCGCGATCACGCCGCTGGCCGACACCGAAACGACCAGCGACCGCTGACATGAATCGGGCAGGCTTGCGCGGCAGTGCGGGCCTGCACCCGGCGACCGCATGGGTCGTGCATTTTACCGCCATTCTCCCCCTTTCATCTGCGCGCCCCTGCGCGTAAAGCGCGGGGCCATGAGCGATACTCTTGCAGCGCCCGCAGGCACCATCACCCCGGAAATCGTGGCCGAACATGGCCTGAAGCCGGACGAATATCAGCGCATTCTGGCCGCGCTCGGGCGCGAACCCAATCTGGTGGAGCTGGGCATATTCTCGGTCATGTGGTCCGAGCATTGCAGCTACAAGAGCTCGCGCGTGCACCTGAAGACGCTGCCGACCACCGGTCCGCAGGTCATCTGCGGCCCTGGCGAGAATGCCGGCGTGGTCGATATCGGCCCCGGCCCCGACGGCAAGCCGCTCGCCGCCATCTTCAAGATGGAGAGCCACAACCACCCGAGCTATATCGAGCCCTATCAGGGCGCGGCCACCGGCGTCGGCGGCATATTGCGCGACGTGTTCACTATGGGGGCGCGACCCGTGGCACTGATGAACGCGCTGCGCTTTGGCAGGCCCGATCACCCCAAGATGAAGCATCTGGTGCAGGGCGTGGTCGCAGGGATCGGCGGATACGGCAATTGTGTCGGCGTGCCGACCGTGGGCGGCGAAACCAATTTCGACCCGGCCTATGACGGCAACATCCTGGTCAACGCCATGGCCGTGGGCATCGCCGAGCAGGACAAGATCTTCTACAGCGCCGCTTCCGGCCCTGGCAATTCGATCGTCTATGTCGGTTCCAAGACCGGGCGCGACGGCATCCATGGCGCGACCATGGCCTCAGCCGAATTCGGCGAGGACAGCGAGGAAAAGCGCCCGACCGTGCAGGTCGGCGATCCGTTCACCGAAAAGCTGCTGATCGAGGCGTGCCTGGAACTCATGGCATCGGACGCGATTGTCGCGATCCAGGACATGGGGGCCGCCGGCCTCACGTCCTCCAGCGTCGAGATGGCGAGCAAGGGCGGCGTCGGCATCGAGCTCAACCTCGACAACGTGCCGCAGCGCGAAACCAATATGACCGCGTACGAGATGATGCTCTCGGAAAGCCAGGAGCGCATGCTCATGGTCTTGAAGCCCGGCCGCGAGGATTTCGCCGAAGCGATCTTCCGCAAGTGGGAGCTCGACTTCGCGGTCATCGGCCATGTCACCGAGACCGGCCATATGGTGCTCAAGCACAAGGGCGAGACGGTGTGCGACATTCCGCTCGCGCCCCTGGCCGACGATGCACCGAGCTATAACCGGCCCTATGTCACGACGCCGCCGCCCGCGCCGCTGACGAATGTGCCCGCCAGCACCGATCTGGCCGCAGACCTGACTGCGTTGATGGCCTCGCCCGCGCTCGCCAGCCGCAGCTGGATCTGGCAGCAATACGATCACATGGTGATGGCCGATACGGTGCAGATTCCGGGCGGCGACGCCGGTGTGGTGCGCATCCATGGCACCAACCGGGGCCTGGCCGTCACCACCGATTGCACCCCGCGCTATTGCTTTGCCGATCCGTTCGAGGGCGGCAAGCAGGCGATCGCCGAATGCTATCGCAACCTTGTCAGCACCGGCGCGCGTCCGCTGGCGACCACCGACTGCATGAACTTCGGCAATCCCGAGCGCCCCGAGATCATGGGCCAGTTCGTCGGCTGCATCGAGGGCATGGGCAAGGCGTGCAAGGCGCTCGACATGCCGATCGTCAGCGGCAACGTGAGCCTGTACAACGAAACCACCGGCCCTGACGGCATCGCCCGTGCCATCCTGCCGACACCCGCTATCGGCGCGATCGGGCTGATCGAGGACCTGGGCCAGATGATGACGCTGGCGTTCAAGGCTGCAGGTGAGACCATCGTGCTGATCGGCGGCAACGGCACCGAAGAACTCGGCCAGTCGCTCTGGCTCGACGTGCTGCACGGTCGCCGCGAGGGCGCGCCGCCGCAGGTGGACCTCAAGGGCGAGCTGGAATCGGGCGGTGTCATCGCGTCGCTGATCGCCGGGGGCAAGGTCAGTGCGGTGCACGACATTTCGGACGGTGGCCTCGCGGTCGCGGTCGCCGAAATGGCGCTGGCATCGGGCATCGGCGCGGGGCTTTCGGCCGAGGGCGATGCGGGCTTCTGGTTTGGCGAGGGCCAGGCGCGCTATGTCGTGACGACAAGCGATGCCAATGCCGTGCTCGCGGCGGCCGAGGCTGCGGGCGTGCGCGCGCAGTTGATTGGGGCGACCGGCGGCGATGCGGTCGTGTTTGCGTCAGGCGCAACCGTGGCTGTGGCTGAATTGCACGAGCGCAATCTAGCGTTTTTCAAGGACTGGATGGAAGGCTGAGGTCTAGCAGGGTCCCTCGACGGAGTTTATCCTGAGCGGCTGGCTTGCCAGCCAGCCGAAGGGCTCGGGACAAACGGGTACTTGGCAGGCCAGTTCTCTCCTCTGCCATTGAGAGACCAGGTGGCAGCGAGAAAGCTGGTCAATTCGCCCCAATTCCGTTTGTCCCGAGCGAAATCGAGGGACGTTTGCGCTACAGGATAGACCAGACGCAACCCGAGCAGGGGCAGACCGATAACCGCACGCTAGCCCCCCTCGCTTGCAAGCGGATGACCCGCAAGGAATTGAAATGAAACGCCTGATCCGGTTGCTCCTCGTCGCTTCGCTTGCGATAACGACGCTGTCCGCACGCCCGGCGCTGGCTTGGGGCGATTATGGACATCGCGTGATTGCCCAGATTGCCGAGGCCAATGTCTCGCCGAAGGTTCGCGCGCGGATAAAGGCACTGCTGGCGCAGGAAAAGCAGCTGGCGACGCCGGAATGCCCGCTGCGAACGATCGAGGATGCCAGCGTCTGGGCCGACTGCATCCGGCGCGACGATCTGCGCTGGGGCTATACCGCGCCGTGGCATTATGTGAACATCGACATCTGCAAGCCGTTCGACATCAAGGCCAATTGCCCCAATGGCAGCTGCGTACCGGCACAGGTCACACGCAACGAGGCGCTGCTGGCGGATCGCAAGATGCCGGTGCATGTCCGGCTGGAGGCGCTCGCCTTCCTGCTCCACACCGTGGGCGACATGCATCAGCCATTACACGCGGGCGACCGGGGAGATCTGGGTGGCAACCGGGTGAGCGCGGCTTATGGCATTGTCGAGGGGCGGATGAATCTGCACCGTCTCTGGGACGGCCCGATCGCCGAGCGTGCGATCACCCAAGGGCTGCCGCTGGTGCGCGCCTATTCGTCCGAGGAGCGCGCCGCTGTCACCACAGGCAGCACCGAGGAATGGGCACGCGAGGCCTGGAGTGTATCGCGCGAGATTGCCTATCCCACAGCGCAGCATGGCCCCGCCTGCGGTCCTGCGCTGGGCAGGGACGAACGTGCACGGCATAGCGATGCCGATATCGAGGCGCTGATCCCCGTGGTGCGCACTCAGGTGCTGCGCGCAGGATTGCGGCTGGCTTCAACCCTTGAGCGCGCGCTCGGCTGACACGCAACAAAAGTCGCGTTCCCTAGCGGCAAATGACCGGTTCGTGACAACAGGTCGATGATTGCAATCGATTGCAAATCAATGCATAGCTATACATCGGGTTTGACCGGTGGACACCAGCGCGACCCGACCCTAACAGATGACCCGCTGCGATTGCGGTCACGAAAAGGATAGGATTCAAACATGGCGAATGCGCAATCCCGGACGCTCCTTCTCTTCGGTGCGACGGGTGATCTGTCCAAGCGCATGCTGCTCCCTTCGCTTTATGCCCTGCATTGCGACGGGCTGATCGCAGCCGACCTACGCATCATGGGCACCGCCCGCAGCGAGCTGGACGACGAGGCATTCCGTGCGATGGCGGGCGAAGCACTGGCGCACTTCCTGCCCGAAGCGCGCAAGGATGACGAAAAGATCGCGAGCTTCCTCAAGCAGTTGAGCTACCAACCTCTCGACGCGTCGAAGATCGAGGGCTTTGCCGCGCTCGCAGAGCGGCTGGGCGATATCTCGGGCGGCATGTCGATCTTCCTGTCGACCGCGCCTTTCCTGTTCACGCCCACCATCCAGGGCCTGAAATCGGCCGGCCTTGCAGGCGAGATGGTGCGCATCGGGCTTGAAAAGCCGCTGGGCAACGACCTCGCCTCGTCCTGCGCGATCAACGATGCCGTGGCGCATGCCTTTCCTGAGGATCGCACCTTCCGCATCGACCATTATCTCGGCAAGGAGACGGTGCAGAACCTGATGGCGCTGCGCTTTGCCAACATGATGTTCGAGCCGCTTTGGAACGCCAATGGCATCGAGCATATCCAGATCACCGTGTCCGAGACCGTGGGCCTGGAGGGTCGCCACGGCTTCTACGACGATACCGGCGCGCTGCGCGACATGGTACAGAACCATATCCTGCAGCTGGTCGCGCTGACCGCGATGGAGCCACCTGCCGAGTTCGACGCGACCTCGATCCGCGACGAAAAGGTCAAGGTGCTGCGCTCGCTGCGCCCCGTGTCTCCCAACGAAGTCGTACGCGGCCAATATGGCGCGGGCGCGGTGGGCGGCAATTCGGTGAGCAGCTATGCCGACGATCTCGGCAAGCCCTCCGACACCGAAACCTTTGTCGCGATCAAGGCGCATGTCGACAACTGGCGCTGGCAGGGCGTGCCCTTCTATCTGCGGACCGGCAAGCGCCTCGCCGAACGGCGCAGCGAGATCGTGATCCAGTTCAAGCAGGTGCCGCACAATATCTTCGCGCAGCGCGGCGGCAGGTTGTCCGCCAATCGCCTCGTCATCCGGCTGCAGCCCGAGGAATATGTCCGACTGCTCGTCATGGCCAAGGAACCGGGGCTCGATCGCGGCGGGCTGATCCTGCGCGAGGTGCCGCTCGACCTGTCGCTCACCGCCGCCTTTTCCAAGGCACAGCGCCGCATCGCCTATGAGCGCCTGCTGCTCGATCTGGTCGATGGCGAACCGACCCTGTTCGTGCGCCGCGACGAGGTGGAGGCGCAGTGGCGCTGGATCGACGCCATCCGCAAGACCTGGGCTGATCATGCCATCGAGCCCAAATCCTATGGTTCGGGCAGCTGGGGGCCGAGCGCCGCGATTGCGCTGACCGAGCGCGACGGGGTGAGCTGGAATGACTGACGCTCCGATCGCCGCCGCCGGGGCGAACTATGCCCCAGATGCCTCGATCGAAGCGATCACCGATTTCGTCGCGGGCATGCTGGCAGGGGACAAGCCGCGCGCGGTTGCAGTGCCCGGCGGCAGCACACCGGGGCCGATCCTCGCCGCGCTGGCCGAGCGCAGCGATCTCGCCTGGGCCGATGTCGCTGTCTGGCTGACCGACGACCGCTGCGTGCCGACCGATCACCCCGCAAGCAATTTCGGCCTGCTCGAACGCTCGCTCGCCGCCACAGGCGCGGCGCTCATCCCGCTGGAACAGGGCGTCACGCCCCCACCATTCGATCTGGTCTGGCTGGGCATGGGCGCGGACGGGCATATCGCCTCGCTCTTCCCCAATACCGATCCGCATGCCGATGGCGCGCTGGAGGTGGTGCGGCTGACGCCGGATCCGCTGCCGCCCGAAGCGCCGTTCGACCGTCTTTCACTGACCCTTTCCGCGCTGGTGCGCGCGCGCCATATCATGCTGGTGCTCAAGGGCACGGAAAAGCGCAAGGTGCTGGGCGATGCCCTGTCCGGGGCCAACGACCTGCCGATCGCGCGGCTGCTGAAGGCCGCGCACGCACCGGTCACCATCTTCTGGAGCGAAACATGACCAGCCTTCATCCCGAGCTCGAACGGATCACGCAGCGGATCATTGAACGCTCGCGTCCCGGCCGTCAGGCCTATCTCGATTTCATCGCGCGCGAACGCGACAAGGGCGTGCACCGCCCCACCCTGTCCTGCGGCAACCTGGCGCACGGCTTTGCCGCATCGGGAGAGGACAAGGCCGCGATCCGCTCAGGCAAGGCGATGAACATCGGCATCGTCACCGCCTATAACGACATGCTCTCGGCGCATCAGCCCTATGGCCGGTATCCCGAGCAGATCAAGATCTTCGCGCGCGAGGTCGGCGCGACCGCGCAGGTCGCAGGCGGTGTTCCGGCGATGTGCGACGGCGTGACTCAGGGCCAGCTTGGCATGGAACTGTCGCTGTTCAGCCGTGACACGATCGCGCTGTCGAGCGCCGTCGCGATGAGCCATGGCATGTTCGAAGGCGCGCTGGTGCTGGGTATCTGCGACAAGATCGTCCCCGGCCAGTTCATCGCCGCCGCGCGTTTCGGCCATATTCCGACGATCTTCGTGCCCGCTGGCCCCATGCCTTCGGGCCTTGCCAACAAGGAGAAGCAGCGCGTCCGCCAGCTCTATGCTGAAGGCAAGGTCGGGCGCGAGGAGCTGCTCGAAGCCGAGGCAGCAAGCTATCACGGGGCCGGCACCTGCACCTTCTACGGCACCGCCAATTCGAACCAGATGATGATGGAGATGATGGGGCTGCACGTTCCGGCTTCCGCCTTCATCAACCCCGGCACCAAGCTGCGTCAGGAACTGACCCGCGCCGCGACGCACCGCGTCACCCAGATCGGCTGGGATGGCGAGGATTACCGTCCGTTCGGCCATTGCGTCGACGAAAAGGCGATCATCAACGCGTGCATCGGCCTGCTTGCCACCGGTGGTTCGACCAACCATGCGATCCACCTGCCCGCGATGGCACGCGCGGCGGGCATCCATATTGACTGGCAGGATCTGAGCGAGCTCTCGGCGATCATCCCGCTGCTCGCACGCGTCTATCCCAACGGATCGGGCGATGTGAACCATTTCCATGCCGCCGGTGGCATCGGCTTCGTCATCCGCGAACTGGCCGGTGCGGGGCTGCTCCATACCGACATCCTGACCGTCTCGGGCCAGTCGCTGCTCGATTATGCGGTCGAGCCGGTACTGGACGAGGCTGATGCTCTCGGCTTTGTCCCCTCGCCCGAACGTACGCGCGACGAGGCGATGCTGCGTCCGGTGGCCGAGGCCTTCCAGCCTGATGGCGGCATGCGTCTGGTGGAAGGCAATCTGGGGCGCGGCATCGTCAAGACCAGCGCGGTCGATCCTTCGCGCTGGATCATCGAGGCTCCCGCGCGTGTGTTCGACGACCAGGACCAGGTGCTGGTCGCGTTCAAGGCGGGCGAGCTCGACCGCGACGTCGTGGTCGTCGTGCGCTTTCAGGGACCGCGAGCCAATGGCATGCCTGAACTGCACAAGCTGACGCCCTCGCTCGGCGTCTTGCAGGACCGCGGGTTCAAGGTCGCGCTGGTGACGGATGGCCGCATGTCGGGCGCCTCTGGCAAGGTGCCGGCGGCGATCCATCTGTGGCCCGAGGCCTGTGACGGCGGACCGCTGGCGCGGATCAAGGATGGCGATGTCGTGCGGCTCGATGCGGTCGCGGGCACGATCAGCGTTGTGACGGACTGCGCGGACTGGGAGAGCCGCCCGACCGCGAGCCAGCCCGCGCAGCCGATGGGCACCGGGCGCGAGCTGTTCGCCCTGATGCGGGCGAGCAGCGACAATGCGGAGGCAGGCGCGAGCGCGATGCTGGCGATGGCGGGGTTGTGATCTCCTTGTTTTCTTCGTCATTCCCGCGAACGCGGGAATCCCGCTTTTATCAAACCGACGACGCAGAAGCGGGCCCCCCCCCTGCGCGGGGGTGACGATAGAGAATTGCGCGAAACACCATCAGAAGGTTGAACATGCAGATCGTCACAGCCGACATTGGCGGAACCCATGCGCGCTTTGCGCTCGCGACAATCGAGAATGGCCGTGTCACCCATCTGGCCGAACCGGTCACGCTCAAATGCGCCGAATATGCCAGCCTGCAGACCGCCTGGGAGGCGTTCGGCCAGACGATCGGCGAACCCCTGCCCCGCGCTGCTGCCATTGCGCTTGCCACCCCGATCCGGGGCGAGGTGCTGAAGATGACCAACAACCCATGGGTCATCCGTCCGGCCCTGGTGCGCGAGAAGCTCAATGTCGACGACTTCATCCTGATTAACGATTTCGGCGCGGTGGCGCATGCCGTGCAGCATTGCGGCGCGGACCATTATTCGCACCTGTGCGGCCCTGACGGCGATCTGCCGGACAAGGGCGTCATCACCGTGATCGGCCCCGGAACGGGCCTGGGTGTCGCCTATGTCGTGCGGGGATCCGACGGCTATCGCGCCATTGAGACCGAGGGTGGGCATATCGACTATTCCCCGCTCGATTCGATCGAGGATGCGATTCTGGCGCGCCTGCGCCGCCAGCACCGCCGCGTCTCGGTCGAGCGCGTGTGTTCCGGCCCCGGCCTGGCCGCGATCTACGAGACCCTGGCGAGCATCGAGGGACGCGCGGTCGTCAGCATGGAAGACAAGCAGCTCTGGCAACTGGCGCTTTCGGGTGAGGACAGCCTGGCCGCTGCCGCGTTCGATCGCTTCTGCCTCAGCCTGGGAGCAGCGGCCGGCGATTTTGCACTGGCGCAAGGCGCAAATGCAGTGGTAATCGCCGGCGGCCTTGGTCAGCGGATTGCCGACCGTCTGCCGCAGTCCGGGTTCGAGGAGCGCTTTGTCGCCAAGGGCCGGTTCCAGCAGCTGATGGAGACGATCCCCGTCAAGCTGATCGATCATCCCCAGCCCGGCCTTTTCGGGGCCGCTGCCGCCTTTGCCCAGGAGTATTGCGCATGACCACCGCCGCGATCGAAACCATTATGCTGACCGCACCGGTCATCCCGGTGATCGTCATCAATGATGTCGCCGATGCGGTGCCGATGGCCGAGGCGCTTGTCGCAGGCGGCCTCAAGGTACTGGAGGTGACGCTGCGCACCCCGGCGGCGCTCGAAGCCATTGCCGCGATGAAGCAGGTCGAGGGCGCCATCGTCGGCGCAGGCACGGTGATCGACCCGAAGACGCTCGACGATGCGCTGAAGGCCGGCTCCGAATTCATCGTTTCACCGGGCCTGACCGATAATCTGGGCAAGGCGGCGATCGAGAGCGGCATTCCTTTCCTGCCCGGCATTGCCAATGCGGGCGACATCATGCGCGGGCTCGATCTGGGCCTGACCCATTTCAAGTTCTTCCCCGCAATGGCAGCAGGCGGTATTCCGGCGCTCAAGTCGCTTGCTGCACCCTTTGGCCAGTGCAAGTTCTGCCCCACCGGCGGCGTGACGCTGGAGACCGCAGGCAACTGGCTGGCGATCGATCCGGTGCTGTGCGTCGGCGGCAGCTGGATGATCCCGGCAGGGCCGCTCGACACCGCCGCGATCCAGCGCAACGCCGCCGCAGCGCGCGCCCTCGCCTGATCTAGACCAGGATTTCCGCCGCCTTGCCATGGCCGAGGAAATCGGCCGGGCTGGCGGTGGCGCCATAGGCCCCGGCGCAGAACACCGCGACCAGATCGCCGACCTGAGCTTCGGGCAGGTGCGCCTTGTCGGCGAGCCGGTCGAGCGGGGTGCACAGGCAACCGACGACGTTCGCCTCTTCCGACGGATCGGCATCAAAGTGGCTGGCGATCGCGACCGGATAGTTGCGCCGTACCACGGTGCCGAAATTGCCGCTGGCTGCGAGCTGGTGGTGCAGTCCGCCATCGGTGACCAGATACAGCTCGCCATGGCTGGTCTTCCGGTCGACGATCCGGGTCAGATATACGCCTGCCTCGCCCACCAGCCAACGGCCCAGTTCCATCGCGAAATGCGTGTCCCTGAGCGTGTCGGGCAAGGCCGCGAACCGCTCGCCCAGCGCCGCGCCGACCCTGGCGATATCGACCGGCGTGTCGCCCGGAAAATAGGGAATGCCCATGCCGCCGCCGAGGTTCAGATGCTCAGGCACCGCCCCTGCCTCGTCGGCGAGCTGCGCCGCGAGATCGAGCGTCTTGCCCTGGGTGTCGATGATGGCATCGGCATCGAGCGCCTGCGACCCGGCAAAGATATGGAAGCCGCGCCAGTGCGCCCCTTCGGCCAGAATGTGGCGAACCAGTGCAGGCACCCGCGCCTGATCGATACCAAAAGGCTTGGCGCCCCCGCCCATGCGCATCCCCGATCCGCGCAGGTCGAACTCGGGGTTGACCCGGACCGCCAGTCGCGGCTGCACGCCGATACGCTGGCCGATCGCCAGCGCGCGTTCGCATTCGCCTTCGGATTCGAGGTTGAGCGTGACGCCTGCGGCAATGGCCGCTTCCAGATCGCGGTCGCGCTTGCCGGGTCCTGCAAAGCTGATCTTGCTTGCATCCATGCCCGCCGCTTGCGCCAGCGCCAGTTCGCCCGCCGAAGCGATATCGATGCCATCGACCAGAGAGGCCATCAGCTTCAGCACCGGGGCGAAGGGGTTGGCCTTCATCGCATAATGGATCGCCAGCCGATCGGGCATCGCCGCGCGCAACGAGGCGACGCGCGCGCGCAGCATGTCCGACGAATAGACGAAACACGGAGTGTCGCCTGCCCGTTCGACCAGTTCTCTGGCCGCAATGCCCTGCACCGCCAGCTCGCCGCCGATACTCGAAAATCCAGGAGGAATGGGGCCCAAGGGCTTCATTTGTAACGATCCTCGACTTCGGCGACCAGCAGCGCCCGGTCGATCTTGCCATTGGGGTTCTTGGGAAAGCTTGCGCGCAGTTCGACGATCTTCGGCAGCATGAAAGCGGGCAGATCGCGCTTCATCGCGATCAGCAGATCATCGACCAGCTGCTCTGGCCGGGGCACGGCAGCGGGGCGCACCAGCAGCAGGATCGCCTGGCCCAGCTGCGGATCGGGAATGCCCAGCGCCACGGCTTCCGCCGCAAGCCCGGTCGAGGTGGCGGCATCCTCGATCTCTGCCGGGCTGATGCGATTGCCCGACGACTTGATCATCGCATCGCGCCGCCCGACAAAATAGAGCAGCCCCTCTTCGTCGCGCCGCACCCGGTCGCCGGACCAGACCGCCATGCCGCCATAGGTCGAGAACGCCGGTGCAGGCTTGTAGCGCTCCGCCGTGCGTTCGGCATCCTGCCAGTAACCCTGCGCGACGAGCGGCCCTGCATGGACCAGCTCGCCCTCCACGCCCGGTGCAGCGTCCTCTCCGGCGTCATTGACCACCATAATCTCGGCAAAGGGGATGGCCTTGCCGATGCTGGTCGGGTTGGCATCGATCAGATCGGGGTCGAGATAGGTCGAGCGGAAGGCTTCGGTGAGCCCATACATCGCGAAGATGCGCGCCTGCGGAAAAATTCCGCGCAACTGCTTCACCAGCGCAGGGCTGAGCGCGCCGCCGCTGTTGGTCAGCCGCTTCATGTTCGCGGCAGCCTCATCCGGCCATTCGATCTCGACCAGTTGCGTCCAGAGCGGCGGGACGGCAGCGAGTGTGGTGATGCCATGGCGCACGCACGATTTCACCACATCGCGCGGCATCAGATAGTCGAGCGGGATTGCGGTGCCGCCTGCGGCCCAGGTCGACAGCAACTGGTTCTGCCCATAGTCGAAGCTCAAAGGCAGCACGCACAAAGTCCTGTCGCTGGCATCCAGCCCCAGATAGCCCGCGACACTGATCGCACCAAGCCACATATTCGCATGGCTCAGCATCACCCCCTTGGGCTTGCCAGTGGAACCCGATGTGTAAAGTATCGCAGCCAAATCGCTGGGATCATGAGAGGAAGTCTCAAGCGCCTCTTCTCCCGCCTTCCACGCTGCCATCGCCTCGTCATCATCGAGCGTCCGGCATGCGTGCGGGACGTCCCCCTCGATCAACGTCGACTGCCGGGTGCGGCCCGTGATCAGCAGCTTCGCGCCGCTATCCGCCAGAATATGCGCCACTTGGGCGCGCTTGAGCACCGGGTTGATCGGCACATGCACCATCCCCGCGCGTGCTGCGGCCAGCGGCATCAGGCAGGTGGTCTCGTTCTTGGGCAGCCAGGTCGCGACCCGATCGCCGTGCTGCAGCCCCAGCGTGGTTAACCAGTGGGCAAGCAATCCGATACGCAAGTTTAACGTGTCGTAGCTAAGGCTGCCCTCACGCAGGATCAGCGCGCTTGCAGGCCCATCGCCGCGCAGGACAAGATGATCAAGCGGCTGCGGACGGGGATCGAGAGACATCACGAACGATTTGGCTCATAAGGAAGACGCGGCATCATGGGGTTCATGACGTTGAATGATGAATATCATGATAACCGGAAGGCTGCGCTTCTGCACCGGCTTTCTGCGCTCGACGATCCGGCCCGCTCAGGGATGTTCGACCGCGCGCTCTGGTTCGACGGACTGCACCGCCATTGCCTAGCCGAACATGCGCCGCATATTGCCTATGCCGCGGAGCTGGGCGATGCCGTGAAGCTGCAT
The DNA here is from genome assembly GCF_003201955.1 of Blastomonas natatoria. GTDB lineage: Bacteria > Pseudomonadota > Alphaproteobacteria > Sphingomonadales > Sphingomonadaceae > Blastomonas > Blastomonas natatoria. Next base: position 383,907 of record NZ_QJJM01000001.1, on the reverse strand, counting down.
CTGGTCGATCGCGGTCGATCTGGTCTTGCATCTATGGCCAACTGGTACAGCTTCATCTGGCGACCCGTTTTTGGCGGCACACCGCATGACCAGCGCAAACAGGCGCTGATGCTCGCGGTCGCACGCAAGCTGAGCAAGACGACGCACCGCCTGCTCCTGTCGCCCGTTCCCGATGAATGCGGATCGGCAAGCCTGATCGAGCAAGCCTTTGCTGCGACCGGCTGGACCGTGCGCCGTGAACCCTGCGACGAGAACCATGTGCTGCACTTGAAGGGCCGCAGCTTTGCCGATTACTGGCAGGATCGGCCCGGCCAGTTGCGCTCCACCGTCAAGCGCAAGGGCAACAAGGGCGTGGTCGATCTTCGGGTCGAGACCCGCTTCGATGCGCAGGACTGGGCCGATTACGAAACCATCTATGCGCGCAGCTGGAAGCCCGAAGAAGGCAATCCCGATTTCCTGCGCTGGCTTGCTCAGCGTGAATCCGAGGCCGGACGGCTGCGCATGGGCATGGCCAGCATCGACGGCCAGGCGGTCGCCGCGCAGTTCTGGACGGTGGAAAACGGCACCGCCTATATCCACAAGCTGGCGCACGACGAACGGCATATCCAGGCCTCGCCCGGCACGCTGCTGACCCATGCGCTGTTCCAGCATGTGATCGATGTGGATGGTGTCGATCTCGTCGATTTCGGCACCGGAAGCGACGCGTACAAGCGCGACTGGATGGAGGACATCCGCCCGCGCTATCGGTTGGAACTCATCTGGCCCAGATCGCCCAAGGCGTGGCCCTATCTGGCGAAGAGCCGCGTTGCGGGGCTTGCCGCCCGTTTTTCAAAGGACTAAGGCCGCCTGCACGCGGTCCGGGGGGACCGAAAGCGGCCGCACAAGCCAGTGAGGGATATGTGAGCGAGATCGAGACCAGCGGCGCGAGCGACGCGATCGAAACCGTGGTGCGTCAGGTGCTGCGCGACATTCTGGGCCTGTCCGAAGATCAGGTCGCCGGGTTCGACCGTGATACCGAGCTGTTCGGCGCGCTGCCCGAACTCGATTCGATGGCCGTGGCCGGCCTGCTCACCGAGATGGAGGACCGCCTCGGCATCCTGATCGAGGATGACGAGGTCGATGGCGAGCTGTTCGAGAATTTCGGCAATCTGGTCGATTTCGCGCGGGCCAAGGCCTCGGCGTGATCCGCGCCTACCGGTTCGACGGCAACGACGAACTGTGCCTTTGCCATGGGCCTGAAGGCGGTCCGGCGCTGCTGATCCTGCCACCGCTGTTCGATGAGGCCAACCGGGTGCGCCACCTGCTGGTGGAAGCCGCGCGGGCGCTGGCGGACCACGGCATCGCCAGCCTGCTGCCCGATCTTCCCGGCTGCAACGAAAGCCTCGTTCCGCTCGACCGTGCGAGCATCAGCCTGTGGCAGGCCGCGCTGATCGCCTGTGCCGAGCAGCTGGGGCCGATAAGCCATGTCGCGGCGATCCGCGGCGGCGCATTGCTCGATGGCGCGCTGGGCGATCTGCCGCGCTGGCGGCTCGCGCCGGTCAAGGGCGGGCAGTTGCTCCGCACAATGCTGCGCGCACGCATTGCCAGCGACCGCGAGGCGGGGATCAGCAGCAGCAGCGAGACGCTCATGGAAGCGGCGCGGAACCAAGGCATCGAACTGGCGGGCAACAACCTTTCGCCCAGCATGATCCGCGAACTCGATTCCGCCGCGCCGTCCGAGGGCAGCGCGGTACGGCTCGCGCGCTTTGCCGACGATCCGCTCGACGCCGAAGCGCGGATCGCGGGCGCGCCGCTCTGGCTGCGCGCCGAGCCTGCGCACGACCCTGCGATGGCCGCGTCGATCGCCGCCGATCTGGCCCGATGGGTGATCTGATGAGGCAGCATTTCACCTTTGCGTGCGCGGGCGAGACGCTCGCCGCCACACTCGATGGCGCGGATGGCAGCACCGGGCTGCTGATCGTCAGCGGTGGCAATGAAATCCGCTCGGGCGCGCATGCCGGGATGGCGGCGCTTGCGGCCTCGGTTGCGGCAGCGGGTCATCCGGTGCTGCGCTATGACCGGCGCGGCATCGGCGACAGCACGGGCGAGAACGCCGGGTTCGAATCCAGCTCGGAGGACATCGCCGCCGCCGCGCGCGCGTTTCGCGAGCGGTGCCCGCAGCTTACCCGGCTGCTCGCGTTCGGCAATTGCGATGCGGCCAGCGCGCTCGCCTTGTTCGGCCCGGCGGCGGACGTCAATGCGCTGATCCTCGCCAATATGTGGACGATCGAGAGCGACACGGTGGACGAAGCCGACGAAGACGCCGCCGCGAGCACGATAACCGCGAGCGCGATCCGCAGCCGCTATCTCGCCAAGCTCAAGGACCCGCGCGAACTGTGGCGGCTGGCGAGCGGCGGGGTGAATATCGGGAAACTTGTCCGCGGCCTGAAACAGGCGACGGCCAAGACCGAAGTCACCGGCCTGGTTGCCCGCCTCGGCGAGGCGCTCGCCACGCTCGACCGCCCCGCTACACTGCTGGTTGCCGAGCACGATCGCACCGCAATGTGGTTCCTCGAACATTGGGCCAGCGACGCCTTCGCCAAGGCGCACGCCAACCCGCACCTGTCGCTCCATCGCCTCAACAGCGGCTCGCACAGCTTCGCGAGCGCGGCCGACAAGGCGTGGCTCAAGGAGCGGATATTGGCGGAATTGCGCACTTAAAGCCCATCCCCTTCAGGGGATGGGTAGAGTTGGGGGCGATTGCATCTCTGCCATCGCTGGCACAGCCATTCAGCGCGACCGTTGCTCCCCACCCCAACCCCTCCCCTGGGTCGCAGACGAGCGAAGCTCAACGAGAGGGGCTTTTGAGGGCAACCAGGGCCAGGCCGCCTCTCCCTCTCAAACCAGAAACGAGAACGCGTTGCCGAAATTGTGCAGCGCCACCGGCAGCACCAGACTCCCCGTGCGGAGGCGCAGCCATACGGCGATCAGCGAGGGGATGGCGGTAAGCGCCATGATCGCAGGCTCGAACGAGAAGCTGCCATCGGAATAGCCGAACGCATGCGCCATGCCGAACAGCCAGCAGGACAGCAGCGCGCCCCAGCCCCAGTCGACCCCGAGCAGGCGCTTGCGGCCCTGAAACGCCTGGTCGAGCGCAAACAGCAGCAGGCCGCGATAGAAGGGTTCTTCCTCGAGTCCTGGCATGGTCAGCTGGAAGCCGATCGCTTCCGCATCGGCCTTGTCTCCGCCGAACACCAGCGCAATCGCAACAAAGAACGCGCAATAGGCGGCGGCGATGGGCAGCGCGGCCTTCAGGCTGCCGGGAGTCTGCGCCAGGGTCAGGCCCATCCGGTGCCAGCCGAGCGCGGGCAGGCCGGCGAGAACGAGCGTGGCTGCGAGCGCCATGAGCTTGCCCTGCCAGTTCCATTCCCCGCCGATCAGATCGGGCAGCCATCCGTAGAACCGCGTGAGGCAGGCGTCATTGACCGCGATCAGCAGCGCGGCGATCAGCAGCCAGCGGGGCGAGAAATTCCGGCGATCCGCCAAGCCCATAGCCGTACCGAGCATGAGCAGTATCGTCAGGGTGGCTGCCAGTCCGATCAATCCGTTCACGCCTTTGCCTTTCGCTGAAATTGCGTGCCGGGATTAGCCTTGGGCGGATCGCAAGGCTCCTCAAAAGACGGCAGATCGTTGCTCAGATCCCGGATTTCGCGGGATTTGGCGCAGCTTCGGCGAGAAGCGCGGCGCGGCCGCGATAGTCGCTCGGAGTGCAGCTCATTATCGCGCGAAAGGCACGGTTGAAGCTCGCGAGCGAGGCAAAGCCGCTGTCGAGCGCGATGGCGATCAGTTTATCGTCGTGCCCGCGCGTTTCGAGCAAACGGCACGCCTCGATGACCCGATAATGGTTCAGGAAAGCGCGGAAATGGTCATGGCCCAGCTGCTGATTGACCAGCGTCCGGACGGTGCGCTCGGGCGCGCCCATCAGTTCGACGAACCGGGCAAAGCCGAGTTCGGGGTCGAGATGCACGCGCTCCACCTCGATCAGGTCGCGCAATCGGCTAAGTAGCGCTGCATTTTGACCGGTATTGGCAGGCGGGGCCGCGCTTGCATTCGTGGCACCCGCGCCAAAGGTCAGCACATCAGTCCGGATGGTCAGCAGCTTGCCCGCGAGCCATAGTCCGAAGGCAAGGATCATCGCGTTCTGCGTCATCGAAAAGGCGAGCGGGCGCCAGGCGAAGCCGAACAAGGCGTCAGCGGCGAGGTCGATGAACAGCATACCGCCGAGCAGCGCCGCGACCAGCACGCGCGCTTCGTGGCGGCGCTGGATCAGGTCGTCCTGACGCTCGGCCAGCAGCCGCCAGACGAGGTGTCCGACGATTCCAAAACCCATCACCACCAGCACGCGCGAAAGCCCGAGCTGATCAAGCCATGCCCCGAATAGCCCACGATCCGCCGCTGCGATCAGCGCCCAGGCGATGCCCGTCAACAGCACCCCGCCTTTCAGCCGAAACCGGCGGTCAAAGCAGGAGAGCGAGAACCACCACAGGAAGATGACGGCAAAGCCGCTCAGGCCATGGGCAATGTCGCCCGGCACCCCGAACGGCACAGCGAACGACAGCGGCGTATTGCCGAGGACGAAACTGGCAAGACAGATTGCGAGCGGAGCGAACAGCAGCGATGGCTGACCGAGCTGCCGCCGGTACGCTAGCATCAGCCAGGCGAGCAGCAGGCAGATGGACGCTGCCCCGGCGCGAAGGGCGGCGTCGAGTTGCTCGACGATCATCGCCGGGAGTGCGCGCCCGCCCCCTTATTCCGCCGCAATCGCCTCGAAATCCGCTTCCGCCAGAAACCGCTCGACATCCAGCGCCGCCATGCAGCCTGTGCCGGCCGCCGTCACCGCCTGGCGATAGACCTTGTCCATCACGTCGCCGCACGCGAACACGCCGGGGATGCTGGTGTACGGCGTGCCGGGCTTGACCTCGATATAGCCATCCCTGTCTAGAGGGAGATGGCCCTTGAACAATTCGGTCGCGGGCGCGTGGCCGATGGCGACGAAGCCGCCATCGGCCGCGAGGTGCGAGGTTTCTCCGGTGACCGTATCCTTCAGATCGATGCCGACCAGGCCATGCGGCTCGCCGCCGCCGACGAAGCGCTCGACACCCTTGTTCCAAAGCACGGTGATCTTCGGGTTGGCGAACAGCCGTTCCTGCAGGATCTTTTCCGCGCGCAGCGAATCGCGGCGGTGGATCAGCGTTACATTGTCCGAATGGTTGGTGAGGTAGAGCGCTTCCTCGACCGCGGTATTGCCGCCGCCGATCACCGCGACCTTCTTGCCGCGATAGAAGAAGCCATCACACGTGGCACAGGCCGAGACGCCCTTGCCGCCGAGTTCCTGCTCGCCCGGAACGCCGAGCCATTTGGCCTGCGCGCCGGTGGCGATCACCAGCGTTTCCGCCTCGTACACCTGGCCGCCATCGCCGGTCAGGCGGAACGGGCGGCGCGCGAGATCAACCGAGACGATGGTGTCATAGATCATCTGCGTGCCGACATGCTCGGCCTGGGCCTGCATTTCCTGCATCAGCCACGGGCCCTGGATGACATCGCGGAAACCGGGATAATTCTCGACATCGGTGGTGATGGTGAGCTGCCCGCCCGGCTGCAGGCCCTGCACGACGATGGGCTTGAGGCCCGCGCGCGCGCCATAAATGGCGGCGGAAAGGCCTGCCGGGCCGGAGCCCAGGATCAGCATGCGGGTCTTGATGGTCTCGGTCATTGTGAAACGGCTTTCCTGATGTGCGGCTGCGGATGTGGACCGGGCCATGCCGGGCTGCAAGACGCCCGCGCTCACCCTTCACGCAACATTTGCTTGGCCCCGCTTAAGCAGATTTGCCCCCAGCCTGCCAAGCGCGATTCCGCGCGCGGCAGAATCGCTTGCCAAGCGCCGCGCACTGTGACCACCTTATGCCAATGCTTCCCCGCATCCAGTCCATCGCCACCGTCGTTCCCGACCATCAGATCAGCCAGCCGCAGGTCCGCGAGTTTGTGGGGCAGGCGACCGAAAAGGGGCTGAGCCCGCGAATCGCGGCGATCTACGACAGTACCGGGGTCGAAAGCCGCGCAATCGCGCAGCCGCCCGAATTCTATCTGGGTCGCGCCGATTTCCCGCAGCGCAATGCCGTGTATCTCGCCGAGGGGCAGAGCCTCCTCGAGCGCGCTGCAGAACAGGCGCTGGCCGAAGCAAGGCTGGAACCGGAGCAGATCGACGCCATCGTCTGCGTTTCCTCCACCGGCATCGCCACGCCTTCGATGGCGAGCCAGATGATCGCGCCCATGGGCTTTCGCGCCGATGCGCTGACCGTGCCGCTCTTCGGCTATGGCTGTGCGGGCGGCGTGCTGGGGCTGCAGGTGGCGGGCGATCTGGTCCGCGCCGATCCGACCCGCCGGGTGCTGCTGCTGACGGTCGAACTGTGCTCGCTCGCCTTCCGCTTCGGCGACCTTACCAAGAAGGCGATCATCGCCTCCACCCTGTTCGCCGATGGCGCGAGCGCGGTGGTGCTTTCGGCGGCAGGCGATGGCCCGGCGCTTGGGGCTTTCGCGCAGCATACCTGGCCGGGCAGCCGCGCGATGATGGGATGGGATGTCGATGAACTGGGCCTCGGCCTCATATTGTCGCGCGACCTGCCGAGCTTCGTGCGCGAGCATTTCGCGCCGGTGCTCGATGGTTTTCTGACGCGCGAGGGGCTGGACAAGTCGGCGCTCGCCGAACCTGCCTGCCATCCCGGCGGGCGCAAGGTCATCGATGCGCTGGAAGCATATTTCGATCATCTGCGCGGCGGATTGGCGGCGACGCGTGCAGTGCTGGCCGATCATGGCAACATGTCCTCGCCCACCGTGCATTTCGTGCTGCAGCGAATTCTGGCGCGGGGCGATAGCGGCCCGCTGCTGACGACTGCACTCGGTCCGGGCTTTACCGGCGCAATGGGTATCATCCACCGGTGATGGCTTCCCCTGCCCTTGCGCCTCTGGTCTGGACGCCCAGCTGGCCCGCCGCCTGGGCGGTACTTGCATTTCTTACCGCGCAGCGCCTGCTGGAGCTGGTATACGCGCAAAGAAACACGAAGGCGCTGCTGGCGCGCGGCGCAGTGGAGCATGGACGCGGCCATTATCCCGCAATGGTGGCCATCCATGCCACGTTTCTGGCGGCGCTGTGGCTCGGTACGGCACCTGATGCCCCGATGGCCTGGCCGCTGCTGATCGCCTTTGCGCTGCTGCAGGCGGCCAGATTGTGGGTGCTCGCCACATTGGGACCATATTGGACGACGCGGATCATATCAGCGCCCGATTTCCCCCGCATCTCCGGCGGCCCCTATCGCTTGGTGCGCCACCCCAATTACTGGGTCGTGACGCTCGAGATTCTGACCATCCCGCTGATCTTCGGGCATGTGTGGATTGCAGTCGTCTGGACCGGGCTCAACGCCGCGATCCTGTTCGTCCGCATCCGTACCGAAAATGCGGCGTTGCAGATGCGATCGCTGCAAAAACCTGTCGCCTGAACGCCGCTGCCTGCTTACACTGCGGCCCATCATTCCCGCTTCGGATTCTTGGCTCCATGCGTCATTCGATAGGCCTGCTGGCCAGTTCCGCGCTGCTTATCACCGGTTGTGGCGGGGGCGGAGGAAGCGGATCGAGCCCCGCACCCGCACCGGTTGCAAGCGCCCCCGCTCCCGCGCCCGCGCCGACCCCCAGCCCAACCTGTTCGCTGGCCAGCCGCCAGGCCTTTGCCCGCGACGTGATCGACGAGTGGTATCTCTTCCCAGAGCTGGTGGTGACCAGCGCCAATCCTGCCAGCTTCACCACGGTGCAGGGTTATATCGATGCGCTCACCGCCACCGCGCGACAGCAGGGCAAGGACAGGTTCTTCACCTTCATCACCTCGATCGCCGAGGAAAATGCGTTTCTGGCGAGCGGCGAGAGCGCCGGGATCGGCATTCGGCTGGCCATTGACGGCCCCGCACGCCGCGTTCTGATCAGTGAGGCCTTTGAAGGCGCGCCCGGGCTTGCGGCAGGCATCGACCGGGGCGACGAGATCACCGCCATCGGCACCAGCAGCGCAAGCCTGCGCACTGTCAGCGACATCATCGCCGCAGAAGGCTCTGCCGGGATCACCAATGCGCTCGGCCCGAATACCGCTGGCCTTACCCGCGTGCTGCGCATTTCCCGCAATGGCAGCTCGCGGGAGGTCAGCTTGACCAAGGCAGTGTTCGATCTGCCCGCGGTGTCGAGCCGCTACGGCTCGCGGATCATCCAGGACGGCAACCGCCAGATCGGCTATATCAACCTGCGGACCTTCATCTCGTCAGCGGACACGCCGCTGCGCAATGCCTTTTCCAGCTTTCGCGCGGCGGGAATCACCGAGTTCATCATCGATTTTCGCTATAATGGCGGCGGGCTCATCTCGACGGCGGAGCTGATGGGCGACCTGCTCGGCGGCAACCGGACGTCCAGCGATCTCTACTCCGGGGTGCGCTATCGGGCTTCGAAATCCTCGCGCGACGAGAACGTGTTCTTCACCCCGCGCGCAGAATCGGTGAGCCCGGTAAAGATAGCCTTTATCGGTACCAGCGCCACCGCCTCTGCCAGCGAACTGGTGATCAATTCGATGGCGCCCTATCTTGGCCGCAACCTCGCGCTGATAGGGGCGAACACGTTCGGCAAACCTGTAGGCCAGATTGCGCTGGATCGCAGCGCCTGCGACGACCGTATCCGCGTGGTCGCATTCAGCTCGGTCAACTCTCGCGGCCGGGGCGATTATTTCAACGGCCTTGCCAGCACGCTCGATGTCACCTGCCAGGCGGCGGACGACCTTACAAGGCCCCTGGGCGATCCGCAGGAAGCCTCGATCCGCGGCGCGCTCGATTTCCTTGCCGGACGCAGCTGCACCGCGATCACCCTGAGCGGCCCGGCGGGCAATATCGCGGGCCAGACGCAGCGCGGCATGATCGCCATCGACCGGCAGCTTCTGGTGCCCGATGCACCCAGCCCGGCACAGCGCGAGGTGCCGGGACTGTTTTGATCGCTCCACGCAAAAGCCCTCCCCCTCGATGGGGGAGGGTTTGGGTGGGGGTGATGGGGCAAGCTGACGCCTCCGCGCCCTGTTCGCACTCCGCCCAGCGACCACCCTTACCGCTGCGGCTCGGCAGCCAGCTGCAGAGTCTCGCGGTCTCTCCCATCGAGGGAGAGGCGTGAGTGAGAGGATCAGGCCCCGAGTCACAAAACTGTCGCCGACCCACAATCACTGGTGGCATCGCACGCGTCGCTCGCCTAGATAGCGCGCGACGCGGGATTCGACCCGCCAGCCCATCAGAAGAGATCGCAGCGAACGATGACCACCCCGCCCGTCAAGATCGCCCTGGCATCGGACCATGCCGCCGTCGCACTCAAGGCAGAACTTGCCGACTGGCTGCGCGACCAGGGCCATGACGTGACCGATCTCGGCCCCGACACCACCGACAGCGTCGATTATCCCGATTACGGCTTCAAGCTGGCCGATCATGTCGCGTCGGGCGCGGCGGAATTCGGCGTGGCCTTGTGCGGATCGGGCATCGGCATTTCGATTGCGGTCAACCGCAATCCCGGCTGCCGCTGCGCGCTCATCTCGGACAGCCTGTCCGCGCGCCTGTCGCGCCAGCACAACAACGCCAATGTCATCGCCATGGGCGCGCGTCTGATCGGCATCGATGCCGCCAAGGACTGCCTGTCCGCCTTTCTTGCAACGCCGTTCGAAGGCGGCCGCCACGAACGCCGCGTGGCCAAGCTGACCCCGGCCTGATACACAGACGATCACGTCCACCGCCAGATCAATTCCCTGATGGAGCCTGAAATGTCGACCAACACCGCGCTCAATGAAATCCGATCCTCCGGCTTTTTCAGCGAAGGACTGGCCGTGACCGACCCTGCCGTCGCTGCCGCGATCGCCAAGGAAGTGCGCCGCGAGAAGAAGCAGATCGAGCTGATCGCTTCGGAAAACATCGTCTCCAAGGCGGTGCTGGAGGCCCAGGGTTCGGTCTTCACCAACAAATATGCCGAAGGCTATCCCGGCAAGCGCTATTATCAGGGCTGCGCGCCATCGGACGATGTCGAGAGCCTGGCGATCGAACGCGCCTGCAAGCTGTTCGGTGTGGGATTTGCCAATGTGCAGCCGCATTCGGGCGCGCAGGCCAATGGCGCGGTGCTGCTGGCGCTGATCAAGCCGGGTGATACGATCCTGGGCATGTCGCTCGACGCGGGCGGTCACCTCACGCACGGAGCGCGCGCGGCGATGTCGGGCAAGTGGTTCAACGCCGTGCAATATGGCGTCACCCCCGACACGCACCTGATCGACTATGACGAGGTTCGCCGCCTGGCGCTGGAGCACAAGCCGAAGCTGATCTTCGCGGGCGGCTCGGCCTATCCTCGTCACATCGATTTCGCCAAGTTCCGCGAGATTGCCGATGAGGTCGGCGCCTATCTGCATGTCGACATGGCGCATTTCGCAGGGTTGGTCGCAGCCGGCGTCCATCCCTCGCCCTTCCCGCACGCGCATGTCGCGACGACGACCACGCACAAGACGCTGCGCGGCCCACGCGGCGGTATGATCCTGACCGATGACGAGGCGCTGGCGAAGAAGCTGAACTCCGCCGTGTTCCCCGGGCTGCAGGGTGGCCCGCTGATGCACGTCATCGCCGCCAAGGCCGTGGCCTTTGGTGAGGCGCTTACCCCCGAGTTCAAGAGCTATTCGCGCGCGGTGATCGAGAATGCCAAGGCGCTGGCCAGCCGCCTCAAGGAACGTGGCGCAGATCTGGTCGCCGGCGGCACCGACACGCACCTGGCGCTGATCGACCTGCGTCCGCTGGGCGTTACCGGCAAGGACGCCGACGAGGCGCTCGAGCGTGCCGGGATTACCTGCAACAAGAACGGCATTCCGTTCGATCCGCTGCCGCCGACCAAGACCAGCGGCATCCGCGTCGGCTCGCCCGCAGGCACCACGCGCGGCTTTGGCGTCGCCGAATTCCGCGAGATCGGTGACATGATCGCCGATGTGCTCGACGGCTTGCGCGCCAAGGGCGAACATGGCGACCCCGAGGTCGAAGCCGCCGTGCGCCAGCGCGTCGAGGCGCTGTGCGACCGCTTCCCCATCTATCCGGAGCTCTGAACCATGCAGAATCCCGACGATCCGAACAATTCGGGCGATCTGATCGCCGACGCGCGCGAAGAGATCGTGGGCATGGCCAAGCAAGGAATGGCCCATCCTTCGACCAAGCCGGTGCTGACCGCGGGCGCAATCGGCGCGGTGGCAGGCGCGGTGCTGCCCGTCGTCAGCTGGCCGGTCGGCCTGCTCGCAGGTGCTGGCTTCATGCTCTACAAGCGCCTGCGCCCCTGAAGGCTGACGCTTCAACATGAGATGCCCGTTCTGCGCGCACGAAAACAGCCAGGTCAAGGATAGCCGCCCCACCGAAGACGGGGCAGCCATCCGCCGCCGCCGCCAGTGCGAAAGCTGCGGCGCGCGGTTCACCACGTTCGAACGCATCCAACTGCGCGACATCATGGTGATCAAGAGCGAGAACCGCCGCGAGCCGTTCAACCGCGCCAAGATCGAGAAATCTGTCGCGGTCGCCTGCCGCAAGCGGGGCATCGACCAGGAGCGGATCGACCAGCTCGTCTCGGGCATCCAGCGCCAGATCGAGACTTCGGGCGAGAATGAAATCCCCTCGCGCGAGATTGGCGGGATGGTGATGGATGGGCTGCGGATGCTGGACAGCGTTGCCTATATCCGCTTCGCTTCCGTCTATCGCGATTTCAGCGAGGCGAAGGATTTCGAGGAATTTGCAAGCACGGTGAAGGATGTCGGCGGTGCCTGATACGCTGGTTGCGCCGCCCGTCTTCATCCTCGTCCGTCCGCAGCTTGGCGAGAATATCGGCAAGGCGGCGCGGGCGATGCTCAATTTCGGGCTCACCGATATGCGCCTCGTCGCGCCGCGCGATGGCTGGCCCAATCCATCGGCAGGTCCGGCAGCCTCGGGTGCGGATGTCGTGCTCGAACGCGCGCAGGTGTTCGAGACGGTCGCAGAGGCCGTCGCAGACTGCCATCATGTCTATGCCACCACGGTGCGCAAGCGCGGCGTCACCAAGCCCGTCGTCACGCCCGAGGCAGCCGCGCGCGCGATGGTGACCGCTCCAGGCCGCAGCGCCATCCTGTTCGGCCCCGAACGTTCGGGGCTGGAAACCGATGACGTCGCCATTGCGCACGATATTCTGACCGTGCCGATCAACCCGGAATTCGGATCGCTCAACCTGGCCCAGGCTGTGATTCTGGTCGCCTATGAATGGTCCAAGACCGGCGGCCAGGGCCTTGCATCCCCGCCGCAGGTCGATCTCGATCCGCCCGCGCCGATGGAGGAGTTGGACGGCATGTTCGACCAGCTGTGCGGCGTGCTCGAGGAGAAGAACTATTTCTTCCCCGAAAGCCGCGCTGCCGTGAGCCGCCGGACCCTGCGCAACCTCGTCACCAAGCCGCAATGGAACAGCAACGAGGTACGCACCTTCCGCGGCGTGCTGAGCACGCTCGCCAAGCCGCCCCGCAAGCCGGTGAGTTGAGCATAAGCCCACCCCCTTGATGGGGGAGGGTATGGGTGGGGGTGACCGGGCCGGATGATAGCTCGGCGCCAGACCGCACCATCACCCTCACCGCTTCGGCTAGGCTCCTTCGTCGCCAAGCCTCGCTGCCTCTCCCATCAAGGAAGAGGCGTTGCTGCACCCCATCAGGTCAGCGCCGCAGCAATTCCCAATGCTCGCCTTCATAGGCGATCGAGGCTTCGACCAGCCGTTCCCAGAAGTCCGCGACCAGCCCGACCGGCACGCCAAGCTCGAACGCTGCTTCCTTGGCTTGCGCGATGACCTGCGCCTTGCGCGCCTCGTCGCGAACCATGGCGCGTTCGGGCTTGATCCGGGCGGCGGCGCGCATATAGCCGAAGCGTGTGGCGAGCAGTTCCACCAGCTCGCGGTCGAGCGCATCGACGCCGGCGCGCACTTCGGTCATGGTCTGGCAGTCTTCGGGCGATTTGATCGTGTCTGACATGGGCCATGCGATAGCCGTGCCCGCCTGCGCTGTCGAGCCAGCCGCGCGCCCTTGACTCTCGCGTGCCTCTTCGCCATAGGCCGCGCTTCGCAATTGGCCCTGCACCCCGGTGAAGCAGCGGCCGCATGGCGCACATTCGGCACCATGGCGCGATTCCGGGACTGGAAGCCACAGCATCAGGCTGTGGTTCGTCTGAGACTCAGACAGCAAATTGGAGAATGACGCGTGTCCAAACGCAACAGTGCAAAGTACAAGCTCGATCGCCGCATGGGCGAGAACATCTGGGGCCGCCCCAAGTCGCCCGTCAACAAGCGCGAATACGGCCCCGGCCAGCACGGTCAGCGCCGCAAGGGCAAGATGTCCGACTTCGGCCTGCAGCTCCGCGCCAAGCAGAAGCTGAAGGGCTATTACGGCGAAATCACCGAAAAGCAGTTCAAGAAGAACTATACCGAAGCCAGCCGCATGAAGGGCGACACCAGCCAGAACCTGATCGGTCTGCTGGAACAGCGCCTCGACATGGTCGTCTATCGCGCCAAGTTCGCGCCGACCATCTTCGCTGCGCGCCAGATCGTCAGCCACGGCCATATCCGCGTCAACGGCGTGAAGTGCAACATCGCCTCGCGCAAGGTGAAGCCGGGTGACGTCGTGTCGCTGGGCAAGAAGGCGCAGGAAATGGCGCTGGTCATCGAAGCCCAGGGCCTGGCCGAGCGCGACATCCCCGATTATGTCGCCCCCGATGGCACCGACAAGGTCACCTTTACCCGCATTCCGACGCTGGACGAAGTGCCCTATCCGGTGAAGATGGAACCCAATCTGGTCGTCGAATTCTATTCGCGCTGATCCGGTTCAATACCGACAGAGATACGAAAAAGGCGGGCCGCAAAGCCCGCCTTTTTTGTGTCACTGGGCTGCAAATGCCTTTTCCAGAAAGGCAATGCTGGTGCGCAGCATCCCTGCCCGAAGCGCGCTGTCCTCAAGATAATGATCGCGGTTCTTGAAAACCTGCAATTCGGACTGCTTGCCTGCAGCCTTCAACTTGTCGTCCATTAGCCTGGCATGCCCGACATCGACGTTGCGATCGATATCGCCGTGAAACATCAGCACCTTTGCCTTGAACCTGTCTGCATTGCGCGCAGGCGAACCTTGCTCGATATGCGGACCATCGCCGACGTATTCAGCGACCTGCGCGAAATCGGACCAGTTACGGCGATCTGCCTTGAGCCTGTCCAGATCGGTCACCGGTGCGACGGCGATGACGGCCTTGAAAAGGTCGGGCTCCATAACGTTGGATTGCAGCGCCGCATAGCCGCCATAGGACCATCCGAAGATCGCTAATTTCTTGGGATCGGCCCCATTGCTCACCATCCAGTGCCCGGCGTCATTGACATCGCCGATGGCAGTTTTCCAGCTCTTGAATCCGTTCTCCTGGAACCATTGTTCGCCATAACCCGCCGAGCCGCGAAAATTGGGCTGGATCACGGCATAGCCTGACTGCGCAAAGAACTGCACCATCCAGTCGAAACGCCATGTGTCGCGCGATTCCGGTCCACCGTGCGGCATGACAATAGCAGGCAGGCCCTTCATGTCTGCTTTGCCAGGTGGGAGTGTCAGATAGCCGGGCACCATCGTACCATCACGCGCAGGATAGGTAATCGGCTTCATCGCGCTCAGCGCCAAGCCTTCCACATCGGGGCGCACAGCCAGGAGCTGAGCGAGGGTCTTGGCATCCCGATCGAACAGAAAAAAGCGCCCTGGATGGGTGTCGCTGCCCGCCCAGATCAGCATCTTGCGTTCATCCTCGGTCGAATCGATGATATTCACCAGCGGCAGATTCGGGATGGCGCGGGACAGCGCTGCTCGCATCTTCTCGATGTCAGCGTCGAGATAATGGACCTGGGTCGTATCAGTGACATAGCGCACACCGATGACCCGACTGCGGCGGCCGATGCGAACAAAGCCCGCAATATCGACCTCAGGATGTGCATAGACCAACGTTTCCGTGCCGCTGCCATCAAGGCTGTAGCTATAAGCGGCCATGCGGCCATCCTTGCGCTTCAAGCCGTAAGCCAGATTGGTCTTCGCATCGACGGCGACCGCCCGAAAGGTCGTTTCCGTTGGATCGGTGACCACCATCGGCAACCAGTCGCGGCTATCGGGCTTGCGATAGTAGTAATTGTAGCGCCCCGAGTCATATCTGCCTTCCAGAATGCGGTGGGCCTTGATCCGGACATTGCCATAGCCGTCGGAAATATAGCGGCGGGCGTCCTGTTTGGGCTGTTCCACCGACTTCGATTGCAACGTGCGGGTATCGACCAGATCGACGCCGATACCAATCTTCGATTGCGAAATAAGAGTGCTGGTCCCGGCGGCACTGATCGTGGTCTGCGGCAGATATTCGCGCATGACCAGAACATGGCCATCCTCGGCCGGGTTCCAGTCGATGACATCCCCGCCGTAAAGAGCAAGGCCCAATTGCTGGCCGGTACCGGTTTTGCGCAGTTCCAGGACCTTGGGCTCGCCGCCTGCCGCATCGACAGAGACCATCCGCGACACGTAGGTTGCGTCACCGAGCAGGTCCATCGAGGCGAAAACATCGCACATCAGACGCGTGTTGCCGACCCACTTGCATGAGCCGAGCCGGTTGGGTTCTCCATCCAGCTTCAGCACCGCCCTAGGTGTTTCGGGGGCGGGCAGAAGATCAACGACCATCAGCATAGATCCTTGCCCGGTGATCGGCTTGATAAAGGCAAGTTTGCTGCCATCGGGCGACAGGCTGGCGTCCTGGACCATCTCGCGCGACCCGAAAGCTGCGGCCATATCGTCGGCCCTAGAAGTAGTCCTCTCGGCTGGTTGATCCTGTGCAATGCCCCCCACTGGCGCAACCGCCGCAAGCAATCCCGCAGCAAGTCCCGCAACTCTGAAATAAAACTGCATCCCCACCCCGTTCGAGAAATAGTGATATTTATCAAAGCTGACAAAATCATCATCAGCGGGCAAGCAAAATGTGTCGATCTAAACAAAAAAGGCGGACCCGAGGCCCGCCTTTTCGCTCGATCTATTTTCCTTCATAATGAAGGCATTTTTTAGTCACACCGTTTCAGGATCGAAGAAGAACAAAGCCTGGCTGATCGCCGCGCGCACCGTGTTCCGGTGGAAGGGCTTGGTGATCAGGAAGGCAGGTTCCGGACGCTCGCCGGTGAGCAGGCGTTCGGGGAAGGCGGTGATGAAAATCACGGGCACGTCGATCTCGCGCAGGATGTCGGCGACCGCGTCGATACCCGAGCTGTCATCGGCCAGCTGGATGTCGGCCAGCACAAGGCCGGGCTTGTCGCGGCGGGCCTGTTCCACGGCCTCGTCGCGCGTGACCGCAATGCCCGTCACGTCATGGCCCAGATCGCGCACGATCGTCTCGATATCCATCGCGATGATCGGCTCGTCCTCGATGATCAGCACCTTGGCCTTGATCTGGCTGTCGATCTCGCTCAGCGCCTCGCTGACCAGGCTCGAGACGGTGCGGTCGTCAAGGCCCATCAGATAGGCAGTATCGGAATTCGAGAAGCCTTCCATCGCGGTCAGCAGAAGCGCCTGTCGCGACAGCGGCGGAATGCGACGCAGACGCTGTTCGGCCAGCAGGCGGCGCGAATCATCATCGGCATCGGGATAGGCATCGAAACTGTCGGCTTCCTCGCGGTCATCATGGGTCGAGCCCCAGATCACCTGGAACACCCGGTACAGACCGAGCCGTGCGTCGACGTCGCTGGGAAACTGATCAGGTGCGGCGATGATGGCCTGCAGCGTTGCCTTTACATAGGCATCGCCATGATGCTGGTCGCCTGCGAGCGCCCGGCTATAGCGCCGCAACAGGGGAAGATGGGGAGCGAGCGTCTGGCCCAGGGACATGCAGTGAAACTCCTTTTTCGGCTGGTGCCGTGTCTATGACCTTCGGCCCCCCGTGTCAAAACACGGGGCGCGAAGCGATGCCGGATGTGAAAGCAGACAAACCGAACCTCGCGTAAGGAACAATCCGCGCCGCAGTTTGTTTCCTTCCCTGAGACGTTTATGCACAATCCCGCACTATTTTGCGGGCTTGGCAGGGTTGGGACGGCTTGCTAAGCCCATTTCGGGACGGAATTTCAACAGGCGGGATGGGATGCTCGTGCATCGTAACAATGACGATCAGTCCGGCGGCGACAAGCCTGCGAAAGGCACGCCGGAGACCAAACCGCATCTTGTTGATGACAGCATGGCGGCCGGCGATGCCGAGGAAGCGGGCGCGTCCGTCGGTGACGATGGCAAATCCCACCTTATCGGTGATGCCCTGAAGTCTGTGTACCAGCGGACGCTGGAAGAGGAGATTCCAGACGACTTTCTGGATTTGCTCAAGCAGTTGAAATAATGCGCAGGACAGACCGGGCGCACATTCCCTTTCTTGCGCCCATGGCGCGCCTGTCGATCGGCACCAGACTGTTCCTCATTCTGGCGATCGCCCTGCTGCCGCTTGCGCTTGGATCGGTGATCGCCAACCGCAGCCTGGCAGATACAGCCAATGACGAGCGTAATCGGCTGCTGCAGAAAAATGTCGACGATGCAGCGCTCCGGCTGAATGCCGCGATAGAAAATGACCTTGCCATCCTCGGCGCGGCCTCTTCGCAGATCGCGCTGGGTGAAGACCCGGCCAAGATCTGCCTCAACCTGCGCGAGCAGCTGGGCAACCAGCAAACCCGCTTCGCCGCGCTGCTTTATGCTGCCAATAGCGGGCCGCCATCCTGCCAGATCGGTTCGGTGCCGCGTGCCTTGCGCGAAGTCGGCGCCAATGCTGCTGCTCCGGCGGCGACCCTGGCAGTGCCGGCCAATGGCGCCATCTTTGCGACCCGTGGCCGCGTATCGGTGGCTCGCGCCGTTGCCTTCTATTCGGCCGACAGTCTGTTCACGCTGTCAGATCCGGTCGACGACGTCCCGCTGTCGCAATTCGACCTTCGAAGCCAGACCGCAGTCCTGCCGCTGACCGAAATCCCGGAAAACTGGCAGCGCCGGCTGAATGCGCTGATGACGGCACAGACGGTCGTTGCAGGCCTGCATCTCGATCTGCGCTATGTTCGGCCCAAACAGTCTCCGCCAGAATTTCTGGCGCAGACCATTCCGTTCATCACCTTGCTGGCAGCCGCCATCATCGGTTGGCTGGTCGTCAATGTGATGCTGATCCGCCCGCTCACCCAATTGCAGCGCAAGGTGCGCCTGTACGAGATCGGCGAGCAGATGGCGCCCATGGAAAAGACGGCGTTCAACGCCAGCGAGATCGAGGAGCTCGACCAGGGGTTCGTGGCTCTTGCCCACAAGGTCTCGGTCGACCGCGAAGCGCTGGACGAGGGATTGAAGCAGCAGGTGATGCTGACCCGCGAGGTCCACCATCGGGTCAAGAACAACCTGCAGATCATCGCCAGCCTGATCAACCTGCACGCGCGGACTGCCGACTCCGATCCTGCCAAGCTGGCGTACGGCAAGATTCAGCGCCGCGTGGATGCGCTCGCCGTCGTTCATCGCAACCATTTTGCCGGCAACGAACGGAGCGAGGGTATCAATCTTCGCGCACTGGTCGGCGAGCTGGCCGGCAGTTTCGAGCATGCCGACAATGTTCATGGTGGCGACGGTCCCGACATCATGATCGATATCGACAATGTTCATGTCAGCCAGGACGTGGGCGTGCCGATTGCATTCCTGCTGACCGAGGTGCTCGAGCTCATTCATCTGACGCGCCCGGATGCGCCGATCCGGATTTCGGCAGTGCGCAAGAGCGACGACCCGACCAAGATCGTGCTGAGGGTCGCCTCGCCCGCGCTGGGTCCGAACCCCGAACTGGAAGCGATGCTTGCCGACGGCATAGATCGGGTGATGACCGGTCTTGCCCGTCAGCTTCGCGCCCCGCTCGAGCGCGACACGGCCTTCGAATGCATTGCCATCGCGGTACCTGTATTCGTTCCCGCCAAGGGCTGACTAGGCTGTCCTGTTAGCGGAATTGGTCCCCCTGACCCGGTCTGGACACCTGGTGATATGACCGGGTTGGCGGCTGGCGGCTGCAATGCTAGACTGACGCTAACGTAAAGCGTGTGTAGTGCATCAGGAGAGAGACATGGCGCTGATGAAGGCCGCCAACCCGTCGCAGATTTTCGGACGCGAGGTGTTCCGCGAACTGACCGCCGTTTCGCGCTGGAAGGGCCTTGCCCTGGTCGCGCATGCGTGGATCACCATCATCGCGCTCGCCTGGGGCGCGGCCTATCTCGCAACCTGGTGGGCATGGGGTCTTGCGATCGTGCTGATAGGCGGGCGGCAGCTGGGTCTGGCGATCCTGATGCACGAAGGCGCGCACGGCCTGCTCCACCCCAACCGCGCGGTGAACAACTGGGTCGGTCAGTGGGTCACGGGCGTCCCGATGGGTACGGACCTGCACGCCTATCGCACCTATCACCTGACGCACCATCGCTACACGCAGCAGCCCGAAGACCCGGACCTCTCGCTGTCCGCCCCCTTCCCCACCACGCGTGCCAGCCTGATGCGCAAGGTGTTCCGCGACCTGACCGGCCAGACTTTCCTGAAGCAGCGTGGCGCGCAACTGGCCATGGCATTGAAGGGGCTGAGCCCGGGCGCGAAGGAGCAGAACCTGTTCATCGGCAAGGTGACGCTGCGTTTTCTTGCAGCGCAGGTCGTGCTGATCGGGCTATCGTTGGCGACCGGGCTGGGCGTGCTGCCCTATCTGATCTGGCTGATCGCCATGGCTACGACCTTCCAGCTGTATCTTCGCATCCGCAATATCGCGGAACATGCCTGCACGACGACCGGCAGCGAAGACCCTTTCACCCATGCGCGCACGACCTACGCGAACTGGCTGGAGCGAGCGACGGTCGCGCCCTATTGGGTCAACTTCCATAGCGAGCACCACCTGTTCATGGGTGTGCCCTGCTACAATCTGCCGCGCGCGCATCGCATGCTGATAGAGGCCGGCCATGCCGGGCGGATGACCATCGCGGCCGGCTATCCGGCCGTCATGCGGCAGGTGGTGAAGCCTGCCGCATGATATCAAGCGTCACACATATTCGGTGCGGGCGCCCGTCTTTTCGCTGACCATTTCAGCGATTGCCCTGCCGAAGGCGGGCAGATCGTCCGGGCAGCGGCTGGTGATGAACCGCCCGTCGATCGCCACTTCCTGGTCGACGAAATTCGCGCCGGCATTCTTGAGGTCGGTGACGATCGACTTGTAGCAGGTCATCGTCCTGCCCTTGGCAAGGCCGGCCTCGACAAGCAGCCAGGGCGCGTGGCATACGGCAGCGATGGGTTTGCCGGCATCGGCAAAAGCCTTGATCAGCGCGAGCGCCTCATCGTTTACCCGCAGCAGATCAGGGTTGATCTGGCCACCCGGCAGCACCAGCGCGTCATAATGTTCGACCCGCGCGCCCGAAAGCGGCGCGTCGACGCTGACGCTCTGGCCCCAGTCGTCGCCCTTCCAGCCCCTGATCTCGCCGCCTTCCGGCGAGACGATGGTGACGTCCGCGCCCGCGCCCTTGAGGTCGTCGCGCGGCTGGATGAGTTCGGATTCCTCGAAACCATGGGTGGCGAGGATGCAGATCTTGCGATCGGAAAGATCGGGAAGGCTCATGGGATATTCTCCGTATTGATGGGGTTCATTACCCCTACGGCCCCGCGCCTCAGGCGTTCCCTATAGCCACTTGGCCCATTTGAAGCGGACATAGAGCCCGACACAGATTGTCACCATTGCACCGACCACCAGAAAATAGCCGTGCCGCCATTCCAGCTCGGGCATGTACTTGAAATTCATCCCGTAAATCCCGGCAATCGCGGTCGGCACCGCCAGGATCGCGGCCCAGGCGGCGAGTTGGCGGGTGATGACGCCCTGGCGCTGCTGCTCGAGCAGCCCGCTCGTCTCGATCACTGAGGTCAGCGTGTCGCGCAGGCCCGCGACGCGATAATCCGCACGACGGACATGGTCGTGCAGGTCACGGAAATAGGGGTGGATGTCGGTATCGATCTGCGGCAGTTCGAGATGCATGCAGCGGTTGGCAACATCTTGCATCGGGCTCAGCACGCGCTGCAACCGGAACAGGTCGCGCCGCAGCGAAAACAGTTGCGCGGTCTCCTCGCGATCGAGGAACGCATCGAGCGAGCGGTCTTCGATGCCCAGCACCTTGTCCTCGAGCGTATCGATCACCTCGAGATAGCCGTCGACGATAAAGTCGAGGATCGCGTGCAGCACGAAATCCGATCCGCGCTTGAGCAGCCGGGGCGTCGCCTCCAGCTTGTGGCGCACCGGACTGTGATCGCGCAGTGATCCGTGCCGCACGGTGACGATGAACTGCCGCCCCATGAAGATCGCGGTGTTGCCGTAGGTGATCGCAGTGTTGCTGTCGCTCTCGTCGAGATGCACGGTGCGCGCGACCGCGAACAGATGCTCGCCATAAGGCTCGATCTTGGGCAGATGCCGCCGGTCGAGCGCATCTTCCACCGCCAGCGGGTGCAAACCGAGCTGTGACTGGATCGGCAACAGTTCGGCCTCGGTCGGCTCGTGCAGCCCGATCCATAGCAGGTCCGCCGGATCGTCAAGCGCCGGCAGCGGCTGCGCGAGGTCCAGATCGCGCACCCGCTCGCCATCGCGATAGAGCCGCGCGGCGATGACCGTCATGCAGCCTCGACCGGCCGCCCCAGCGCTTCGGCGATGAGCTTGCGGGTATTGGCGATGCCGTAGAGCGCGATGAAGCTGCCCATGCGCGGTCCCTGCTCGCTGCCCAGCAGCGTCTCGTACAAGGCCTTGAACCAGTCGCGCAGATTGCCGAAGCCATAGGCCTCGTCCTTGCCAATGGCATAGACGATGTTCTGGATATCCTCGGCGCTGGCGTTTTCGGGCAGCTCGGCCAGCTCGTTGTCGAGCCGGGTTAGCGCGTCGATCTCGGCCCCCTCGGGCCAGCGGCGCTTGAGCGTCGGGGCGATGAAGTCACGACCATAATTGACCGCATTCTCGATCAGCCCATCAAGCTCGGGATGCGTCTCGGGCGAGACCCCCGGCGCATATTTCTGCACGAAGCCCCAGACCAGATCCTTGTCGTCCATGCCCGGCAGGCTGACGACATTGAGCAGCAGCCCGAAGCTCACCGGCGGGCTGCCCGCGGGCACGTCGCCGGCATGAATATGGTGCGCGGGGTTGCCCAGCCGCTTGTCGGCATCCTGGCCGTGCCAGTTGTCGCGGAACTGGAAATATTCGTCCACTGCGCGCGGAATGACGCCCAGATGCAGCTGCTTGGCCGCCTTGGGCTCGCGGAAGATGTAAAAGGCCAGGCTGTTCTCGCTGCCGTAACGCAGCCATTCCTCGATCGACAGGCCGTTGCCCTTGGACTTGGAGATCTTCTCGCCCTTTTCGTCGAGGAACATCTCGTAGATCATGCCCTCGGGCTTCTGGCCGCCGAGCACGCGCGCGATCTTGCCCGATTGCACGCCGCTATCGGTCAGGTCCTTGCCGTACATCTCGTAATCGACGCCGAGCGCGACCCACCGCATCGCCCAGTCGACCTTCCATTGCAGCTTCGCGCCGCCCGAGAGCACCGATTGCTCGATCGTCTCACCATCGTCGACAAAGCGAACGATTCCCGCCTCGGCATCGACCACCTCGACCGGAACCTGCAGCACCACGCCCGATTTGGCGCTGATCGGCATGATCGGGGAATAGGTCGCAGCGCGTTCGGCGCGCAGCGTCGGCAGCATGATGTCGAGGATCGCCTGATAGTTGCGCAGCACCCCACGCAGCGCCTCGTCGAACACGCCGCTCCGGTAACGCTCGGTCGAGGAGACGAACTCGTAATCGAAGCCGAACTGGTCGAGGAACGCGCGCAGCATCGCGTTGTTGTGGTGTGCAAAGCTTTCGAACTTGCCGAACGGATCGGGGATCTGCGTCAGCGGCTTGCCGAGATGGCTGCGCAACATGTCCGGATTGGGCACATTGTCGGGTACCTTGCGCAAGCCGTCCATATCGTCGCTGAACGCTACCAGGCGCGTCGGCGCGCCGTCGGTCAGCACCTCATAGGCGCGGCGCACCAGGGTCGTGCGGAACACCTCCTGGAACGTGCCGATATGCGGCAGGCCAGAGGGGCCATAGCCGGTCTCGAACAGCATCGGTCCTTGGCGCTCGGGCTTGCCGTTCGGGTAGCGTTTCAGCAGCTTGCGCGCCTCTTCGAACGGCCATGCCTTGGATCGCATTGCAGCTTCGCGATAGGCGCTCACGCTTGTTTCCTTTTCGTTCCGATGTCGCCATAAGGGCGGATAATGATCGCTTCCCTAAACTTTCCAGCCCTGCATGCAAGCCATAGCGCGATCTGGTTCGCTCATCCGGGCGAGCCTGCGGTGCGCATCTCCAAGGGCGAGGCGATCGCCCGCGCGGCCGAGACGCCGCTGATCATGCTCAACGCGCCTCTGGTGGCGCAGCGGCTCGGATACCCTGAGCTTTCCGGGTTGGATCTGCTCGAGCTGTTCGCCTTCGTGCACCCCGCGCAGTTCATGGTGCCGACGCCGATGGGGCTGGCCAAGGCATTACAGCTCCCTCTCCCCTTTAGGAGGGAGGGTTGGGGAGGGGGGCCGTCGCCAACACTGGATTTGCAGTCCCCTCTCCCTTCGCCGCTTCGCGGCTCTTCCCTCTCCCCCGAAGGGGAAAGGGCAGAAGGGCAACTCCCCGAATCCGCCATTCCCGCCCTGCTGCACGCCGCCGCCGAGGCGCTGATCGCCACGCTCGAACGCTCCGACTGGCCGCAGCGCGAGGGCGCGTGGACCGGATTGCAGGCGCTGAGCCGGCTGCGCTGGCCCTGGGCGGGAGTAGCATCCAGACACCTCAAGCAACCGGAAAAAGCCGAGCGCTGGCTGTTCTCGCGCCTGCCCGAATGGGAGGAACAGCCCCCTCGCCCGCAACCGCGCCAGGTCACGCTGGCGGAGAACGACGCCGAGGCGCAGCTTGAAGCGCTGACTGGCGAAGGGGCCGAACGGCGCGAGGGCCAGCGCCAGTTCGCGCGCACCGCCAGCCACATCTTCGCCCCGCGCGAAAAGCGCGCCGAACCGCACATGCTGCTGGCCGAAGCGGGCACCGGCATCGGCAAGACCCTGGGCTATCTCGCGCCTGCCTCGCTCTGGTCGCATGCGGCAGGCGGCACGGTGTGGATTTCCACCTATACCAAGGCGCTGCAGCGCCAATTGTCGCGCGAGACCGAGCGCATCTATGCCGGCGAAGCCGAGTTCCGCAAGCGTGTGGTCATCCGCAAGGGGCGCGAGAATTATCTCTGCCTGCTCAACCTTGAGGACGCGCTGCAGGGCGGGTTCCAGAACCGCGCCGCCGTGCTTGCACAACTGGTCGCGCGCTGGGCGGCCTATAGCCGCGATGGCGACATGATCGGCGGCGACCTGCCTGGCTGGCTGACCACATTGTTCCGCCGCGCGGGCGTCACCGCGCTCACCGACCGGCGCGGCGAGTGCGTCTATGCCGGCTGCCCGCATTACCGCAAATGCTTCATCGAGCATGCCGCACGGTCGAGCCAGAATGCCGATCTGGTCATCGCCAACCACGCGCTGGTGATGGTCAACGCCGCCCGCGCGCGCGAACAGCAGGGCCGCCCGACGCGGATCATCTTCGACGAGGGCCATCATCTGCACGATGCCGCCGACTCGATGTTCGCGGTCGCGCTCACCGGGCAGGAAACGGTCGAGATGCGCCGCTGGGTGATGGGGCCGGAAGGCAAGTCGCGCGGACGCAGGCGCGGGCTTGCCGCGCGCCTCTCCGATGTCGCCTCCTATGACGAGCTCGGCGGGCGCGCGATCGAGGCGGCGCGGATCGCAGCGGAAGCGCTGCCCGGCGAAGGCTGGCTGGCGCGCATCCGCGAGGGGACTCCCTCGGGCGAGATCGAACAGCTGCTCGCCGCGATCCGGGGCACCGTCTATGCCCGCGACGAGAGCGGCGCGGAGGATGCAGGCTATGGCCTCGAGACCGAACTTGCCGAGCTCGACGGCCCGCTGATCGCCGCCGCGATGGAGGCCGCGCGCGCGATCCATGCCTTGCACCAGCCGCTGGTGGCGCTGGGCCGCAGGCTCGAAATCCTGATCGAGGACCCACCCGACTGGCTTGACGGCCCGGCGCGGGCGCGGATCGAAGGCGCGATCGCCTCGCTCGGCTGGCGGATCGATCTGCTGGCCGCCTGGGCGTCGCTGCTCGGGCGGATCGGCGGACCTGCGGACCCCGATTTCGTCGACTGGCTGGCGCTCGACCGGGTAGAGGGGCGCGAATACGATATGGGGCTGCACCGGCGTTGGCTCGATCCCGGCAAACCGCTCGCCGAAGCCGTGATCAAGCCGGCGCATGGCGTGCTGGTCACTTCGGCGACGCTCAAGGCCGGCGAGGACTGGACCCCGGCGATGATGCGCACCGGCGCGGTGCATCTTGAAAAGCCGCCCGAGCTGTTCGAGGCGCGCAGCCCGTTCGATTATGCCAACCAGGCCGAGGTGCTGATCGTCACCGATGTGAAGCGCGGCGATATCGCCGGGCTGGCCGGCGCCTATGGTCGGCTGATCGAGGCCGCAGGTGGTGGCGCGCTTGGACTGTTCACCGCGATCAAGCGGCTGCGTGCGGTGCATGGCCGCATCGCCGACAGGCTCGCCCAATCGGGCCTGCCGCTCTACGCGCAGCATGTCGACCCGATGGAGACCGGGACTTTGGTCGACATCTTCCGCGACGATCCGCGCGCCTCGCTGCTCGGCACCGACAGCTTGCGCGACGGGGTGGACGTGCCCGGCGATTCGCTGCGGCTCGTCATCATGGAAGGCGTGCCCTGGCCCAAGCCCGACATATTGCACCGCGCGCGCAAGCTCGCGGGCGGCGGCACGCAATATGACGACATGATCATCCGCGCACGTCTTGCCCAGGCGTTCGGACGACTGATCCGCAGAGCCGACGATCGCGGGCGTTTCGTGATGCTCTCCTCCGCCTTTCCCTCGCGCCTGCTCAGCGCCTTTCCACCCGGCACGCCGGTGCGACGAGTGACGCTTTCAGAAGCTTTACAAGCGGTGCAATCTGGCGTTTCTGCGCAACCGTTACAGGGCGCGCGAATCGATCCCGTGACGGGACCGGGGGGAGAGATGCGATGAAGAGGCTGACCTTGCTGCGGCACGCCAAATCGGACTGGCTGGACCGCTCCTTGCGCGATTTCGACCGCCCGCTCAACGCGCGGGGCCTCAAGGGCGCCAAGGCCATGGGTTATTATGCCGCCGAGAAGAAGATGGTGTTCGACGCGGTCGTCGCCTCTCCTGCCGTACGCGTCACCGAGACGATCGACCATTTTGAAACCGCCTATGGTCAGACGCTGCATCCCGACTGGGACCGGCGAATCTATCTTGCCTCGTCGGTGACGCTCATTGATGTGCTGCGCGGGGTGAATGACAGCGCGAACCATGTGCTGATGGTCGGGCACAATCCTGGGCTCGAGGACCTTGTGTTCGATCTGGTCCCCGATGATGGCAGCAGCCCCCTGCGCGATGTGGTCGAGGAGAAATTCCCGACCGCCGCGCTGGCGATCATGGACTTGAGCATCGACAGCTGGGCCAAGCTCGACAACCGCACCGCAAAGCTGATCGAGGTGACGCGTCCGCGCGATCTGGACCCCGAACTGGGGCCGCAGGACGACGACTGACACCATGGCGAAAGCGCTGCCCGATACGATCCTGCGCCGCGCAGGGCCGGACGATGCCGCCAAGCTGGCGCTGATCGGCTCGGCCACCTTTCTCACCGCCTTTGCGCATGACCATCCCGGCCAGGCGCTGATCGACCATTGCAGCTTCGAGCATGGTGCGGCCCGCTATGCCGCCTGGCTCGACAAGCCCGAATATGCCTTCTGGCTGATCGAGACGCCGCTGGGCGCGCCGGTCGGTTATGCGATGATGAGCCCACCCGAACTCGATATCGAGCCCCAGGCAGGTTCCGTGGAACTCAAGCGCATCTATGCGTTGTCAGGCTGGCAGGGCGCGGGGCTCGGCCGCAGGCTGATGGAAGCGGTGATCGAGGAAGCCCGCGCACGCATGGCCAGTTGCCTGTATCTTTGCGTCTATACCAACAATCCCGATGCGCAGCGCTTCTACGAGCGATTCGGCTTCGAACGTGTCGGGCAGCAGCAATTCATGACCGGCAATGTGCCGTTTACCGACTGGATCATGCGCAAGCCGTTGTGATGCGGCGGATCAGGCTGCTTCGAGCGCCTTGGCCAGCCGGTCGCGGATCGCGCGCAATGCCTTGAGATCGATCGCGGGAACATCCGGCGCGGGCGCGGCAACTGGTGCCGGCGCGGGTGGCGCTTTAACGACCTTGCCCGCCAGATACTGGCGCGCGCCGCGCACGGTAAAGCCCTCCTTGTTGAGCAGCCGGTCGATCGTGCGCAGGGTCTCGACATCTTCAGCCCGGTAATAGCGACGCCCTCCGGCACGCTTCAGCGGCTTGACCATATCGAACTGGGCTTCCCAATAGCGCAGGATATGCGGCTTTACCCCCAGCTCGGCCGAAACCTCGCCGATGGTACGCATCGCGCCTTCGGCCTTGCTGCTGGAGATCGAAACCGGATCAGTCACTCGCCATGATCCTTTCCTTCATGATCTGGCTTGCGCGGAACGTGAGCACGCGGCGCGGCGTGATCGGCACCTCGACCCCGGTCTTGGGATTGCGGCCAACACGCTCGCCCTTGTCGCGCAGCAGGAAGGTTCCGAAGCCCGAAATCTTCACATTCTCGCCGCGCTCCAAGGCATCGGTCATGTGATTGAGAACCGATTCGACCATCTGTGCGGCATCGGCGCGCGATAGTCCCAGCTGATGGTTGATCGTGTCGGCCAGATCGGCCCTGGTCAAAGTCCCAACCGAACGCATTGCCCCGTCTCCTAACCCGCTAAGGCGCAAAGACTAGCTGATGCACGTTATAAACGCAAACTGGTGCTATGTAAAAACAGTGCGAATAGAGGGTTTTGGACGACAAAATTGCGTGAGGTTAATAGCGAATTACAGCCGCGCCCCATGTAAGCCCTCCACCCATCGCTTCGAGCACCAGCAGATCGCCCCGGCAAATCCTTCCGTCCCGGACCGCTGTGTCGAGCGCGAGCGGAACCGAGGCGGCAGAGGTGTTGGCGTGCTGATCGACGGTGATGACCACCTTTTCCGGCGGAAGACCAAGCTTGCGCGCCGTGGCGTCGAGGATGCGGGCATTGGCCTGGTGCGGCACCACCCAGTCGATATCGGCACTGGTCAGGCCCAGCCGGTGCAGCACCTGCTCCATGACTTCGGCCAGGTTGACCACGGCATGACGGAACACCTCGCGTCCCTTCATCCGTACCTTGCCGACCGTTCCGGTGGTCGAGGGCCCGCCATCGACATACAGCAGATCGTGATGCCGGCCATCGGAGTGCAGTTCGGTGGTGAGTATACCGCGCGCAGCGATATCGCCTTCTGCCGCCTGCTCCAGCCCCAGCACGACCGCACCCGCGCCATCGCCGAACAGCACGCAGGTGCCGCGATCTTCCCAGTCGAGAATGCGGCTGAAGGTTTCCGCCCCGATCACCAGCGCGCGCTTCGCCATTCCGGTGCGCAGCATGCTGTCGGCGACGCTCAGCGCATAAAGAAAGCCCGAACACACCGCTGCGACGTCAAAGGCAATGCCGCCGGTCATGCCAATTGCCGCCTGTACCTTGGTCGCGGTCGCGGGGAAGGTATGATCGGGCGTGGCCGTGGCCAGAACGATCAGGTCGATATCCTCGCCCTCAAGCCCAGCCGCCGCTAGCGCAGCACGCGAGGCATGGATCGCGAGCGAGGATGTCGTCTCGTCGGGAGAGGCGATATGGCGGAACTTGATACCGGTCCGTTCGGTGATCCATTCGTCCGAAGTGTCGACGGTTTCGGCCAGCTCGGCGTTGGAAACCCGCTTGGCGGGCAGTGCCGATCCTGTGCCCAGAATGACACTGCGCGTCGCAGGAGCCTGAAAAGTCATTTGGGAAAACCGTCCGATCCTTGGCTGCCCGATCCGCTGGCAGCGACGCCGTTGCTGGCAATCGCGCTGGTATCGAAATCCTTGAGCACATCGCCGATGCGCTGCGTGATATTGTCCTCGACCAGACGTGCGGCAACCTCGACCGCATTGGCCACGCCCTTGATGCTGGCCGAACCATGGCTTTTCACCACCACGCCATTGAGGCCCAGGAACACCGCGCCATTGTGATTGTTCGGGTCGAGATGATGCTTGAGCAATTCGGTCGCGGGGCGCGAGATCAGGAAGCCGATCTTGGAACGCAGCGAAGACTGGAAGCTGCGCTTGAGCAGATCGGTGACGAACCGGGCCGTGCCTTCCAGCGCCTTCAGCGCGATATTGCCCGAAAAGCCGTCGGTCACGACCACATCGACATCGCCGCGCGAGATCTTGTCCGCTTCGGTAAAGCCCTGGAAATGCATCGGCAGGTGCGTTGCGGCACGCAGCGCGGCGGCGGCATCGCGAAGCGCCTCGGTGCCTTTCGACTCCTCGGTGCCGATATTGAGCAGGCCGGTGCGCGGGCGTTCGAAGCCGAAGATGATCTGCGAATAGACCGCGCCCATGATCGCGAACTGGACCAGGTTGCGCGCATCGCACTCCGTGTTCGCGCCCAGATCGAGCATCACCATGTCGGTGTCCTCGAGCGTCGGCAGCAAGGCGGCGAGCGCGGGCCGGTCAATGCCCGGCATGGTGCGCAGCGCGAGCTTGGCCATCGCCATCAGCGCGCCGGTGTTTCCGGCGCTTACAGCCGCGCTGCAATCGCCAGACTTCACCGCCTGGATGGCGAGACCCATGGAACTGTTCTTGGATTTGCGCAGCGCCTGGCTCGGCTTGTCCTCACCCTTCACCACCTCTTCGGTGTGCAGGATCTCGGACGCAGCGCGCAGATTGGGGTGATTGTCCAGGCCCGCCTTGATCTGCTTCTCGTCGCCGACCAGCAGAAAAGTGAAGCGCTCGTGGCGGTGGCGCGCCTCGGCCGCCCCGCCCAGCATCACCCGCACGCCTTCATCACCGCCCATCGCATCGATCGCGATCCGCGGCTTCATCGGCACCGGTTAATCCCCCTGAAAAAGTGCAAAGACCGTCTGATAAGGATCAGGCGACTTCGAGCACCTCACGGCCGTTATAATGGCCGCATGCGCCGCAGACATGGTGCGGGCGCTTCAGTTCACCACAGTTGGAGCATTCGCTGAACGCATCGATCGTCAGCGAATCGTGGCTCCGGCGCATGCCGCGCTTGGAGGGCGAAGTTTTTCTCTTAGGAACAGCCATGGCAGCCTGCTAACCTTAAATTGCTTGTCTATCAATGCGATATTGCCATGCCATCCGATCAGGAAGCCACTGGCGCGGCTTGCCGGAGGAGCGACAAGGCCCATTCGCGTGCGAAGGCGGGGCTATAGCGAAAATCTCGTGCGTTGCAAGCTTTGTCACGCTACCCCGCTGCGGAAATGGTCACCGCACAGGTGGCCTGCACCAGAGGGGACACTCACATGAACTTGCCGCTGACACTGACCATGGCCGCCGCCGCCGGATTGATCAACCTGTGGCTCGCCATCCGCATAGGCCAGGTACGCACCAGCCAGAAGGTTTCCGTGGGCGATGGCGGCAACGAGTTCGTCATCCGCCGCATGCGTGCGCAGGCCAATTTCGTCGAATACACACCCTTCGTGCTGATCCTGATCGGCGCGCTGGAATGTTCGGGCCATGCCGCGACCTGGCTGTGGGCGGTGGGCGTCGTCTACATGATCGGCCGCCTGGCGCATGGCCTGGGCATGGATGGCGGCGCATTCAAGCTGGGCCGGATGATCGGCACGCTGACCTCGATGCTGACGCTGCTGGGCTTGTCGGGCTATGCGATCTATGTTGCGAGCGTGATGCCGGTGAGCTAACCTTCTCGCTTCCTGCTCAAAAAGCTCCCCTCCCTGACCAGGGAAGGGAGCCTCAAGCCAGTACGTGGTCCGCGACAAAGCCGTTGCGCTGGCGTTCGAAGCCGAAATTGCTCGTCGGGCCATGGCCTGGCACGAACACGGTATCGTTGCCCAGCGGCCAGAGCTTCTGCGTAATCGAATCGATCAGATCCTTGTGGTTGCCGCGCGGAAAGTCGGTTCGGCCGATCGAGCCTTGGAACAGCACATCGCCGACGATCGCTAGCTTCGACGGCGCATGGTGGAACACGATGTGCCCCGGCGTGTGGCCGGGACAATGGATCACGTCGAGCACCAGATTGCCGACGGTGACAGTATCGCCGTCCTTCAGCCAGCGATCGGGTTCGAACACGGAACCTGCAATCCCGTAATTGCGGCCATCATCGTCGAGCCGCGAGATCCAGAACCGGTCTTCCTCGTGCGGCCCCTCGATCGGCAGGCCAAGCTCCTTGGCGAGCGTACCGGTCTCGCCGCAATGGTCGATATGGCCATGCGTCACCAGCAGCTTTTCCAGCGTGACGCCTGCCTGCGCCACAGCGGCCTTGAGCTTGGGCAGATCCCCGCCCGGATCGACTAGAGCGCCCTTCATCGTCTGAGTGCACCACATCAGGGTGCAGTTCTGCTGCAACGGCGTCACCGGAATGATCGCGGCACGAAGCGGCGGCTGGGCGGAATTGGCGGATGCGTCGGTCATGGGGAGTATGTGGCAAGGATGGTGGGAGGGCGCAAGTCAGTCGTCTTCGATCGACCAGAGCGGCGCCTCAAGCGCCGTCGCGATGGCCCGGCGCAACTTGGCAGCACCGCGCGCTGAGCCGGTCTCGATCTTGCTCAGCCAGACTTGGCTGCATCCGACCTGCGCTGCCAGATCAGCCTGCGACACTCCCCGATATTTGCGCCATGCGGCAATCGGTGACAGTTCGTCGTTGAGGATGAATTCCAGCACTTCGCCGGGCATGCCGCCCTCGCCCTGACGGATACGCTCAAGCTGCAATGTCGCGGCGATCACGTCCTCCGCATCTTCTGCAAGTTCGCGCAGGCGTTCGAACTCGGCGGCAGTGAGCACGACCATCCTGGTGCCATCGGGTGCCGTGAAATGCTGCGGTTCGTATCCCATTATCCAACCTCAATCATAAGCACTGCCACGCGAGGCGACCCGGACCACGTGCACCACGACCATATCCTGGTTGAAGATCACTCGCCAATCGCCAACCCGCAAACTCCAGAGCCGCTCCTCACCCTGCAACCGCTTGACCTGATTGGCCAGGCTTGCTGGGTCCGCGGCATATTGCGCGACCTTCGCCTGGATGCGCTTTGCAGTCGCCCTATCGATCGAGCGCAGCGTCTTGAGGGCATCACGGGCGTAGATGATCTGGCGAACGCCGCCGCGTTATAACAAAACGTGCAAAAATCCAATAACCAATCGTTTAAACCCGCCGCCCGGCCCAGATCACGCGGCCCACGATATGCACGCTCTCCGGAGCGACATCGGGATAGCTGGGATAGAGCGCGTTGTCCGAGGTCACCGACAGCCGCCCATCGGGCTGGAACGCCAGCCGCTTGACGATCAGCGCATCGTCCATGCGCAGCACATGGATGCCGTCGCGGCGGCGCGCATTGGCCCCATCCTGCATCGCGACGAGGATATCGTCGCCATCGCTGAGCGTCGGGGCCATGGAATCGCCCTCGACGCGGATCATCGTCACCGCGTCCGACCCGGCACCCAGCCGACGCAGCCACGCTTCATCGAAGGCAATCTCGGCGACCGGTGCCTCATCCTCCGCCAGCGCGCCTGGGCCTGCGGATGCGCCGACCGCGAGGCGCGGGATCAGGCGCATACGTGCGGGCAGCGTGCGGTGCGGCTGGCTGACACGGACAGGTACGCGCCCTGCCCTGCCCGGCCTTGCCTGCACATCATCGGCGGGTGCGCCGAGCTGAGCTTCGCTGACGCCGAAGAACTGCGCGAGGATGCGCCGGTCGCGCTCGTCGAGCCTTTTGGGCGTGCCGCGCCGGATGAACTGCTGGATATAGGCCGGGTTCTTGCCGAGCAGCTGCGATACCCCGGCAAAGCTCACGCCCCGCGCCGCGATCAGCCTTTCCAGCGTCTGGCGAACATCCTGTTCCATAATGGACATATAGCATTGCGCAGGATTTTCTCAAGGATATTTCCTACACTCCGCGAATCGCTTATAGGAATATTCCTACGATTATCCCGCGGGGCGCCCCCGCCATTTGAACCGGAGGAAAATGCGATGCCGCTGCTGCGCCTGGTCGAGAAATTCCTGCGCGAAACGGGGATGCCGCGCACCCGCTTCGGTCGCCTGTCGGCGCGCGATCCGCGGCTGGTCGATGACCTGCGCCGGGGCCGCGAGCCGCGCGAGGCCTTGCGGAACCGAATAGAACATTTCATGAACATCTACCGACAGGAGCAGGCATGATCCACCAGAAGATTCGCCACGACCCCGCCACGGCGCTGATCCGCGCGGTGCTCACCCTGGCGCGCGGCGCGGCCGAGCTGGACGAACATCGCGGCACGAATTGGGCCAGCGCGACCTTTACCGGCATGCGCCATGTCATGCGCGTCTCGCTGTCCGGCGATGAGGGGCTGCGCACCGGCGAATGGCTGGCACGCATCCTGCCGGAACATGAATTCCATATCGCCGGCCATCTGGTCGCCGACATCACCGTCAGCGAGATCCACCGCCGCGACGAGGGCATGCCCGCAATGACGCTGACCATCGAGGCGCTGACGGTCGAGGCGGACTGACGTCCGCCTCTTCCCTCTCCTGTCCCCGGAATTCCTGAAGCGCCTCTACTGCCCCTTTGCCGCCAGCATCGCCGGGCGCGGGCCCAGCCAGTCGGCCATGGTCACGGTATCGCTGACCTTGTAAGGGCGGCCGGCGCTGTTGAGGAAAAGCTTCTCCATTTCCGAGCGATTGAACGGCCGCGAGCCCAGGCGCCCGAAGATCGCCATCTGGCCGCCCGATTCATCGACACCCCGGTCGCGGTCGAGCCCCTTGGCCACCGCCAGCGCCGCCGAGGGGGTCCTGGCCCATGCGATCAGGTCCGGCCGCGGATCGGGCGAGAAGCCGTAGAAATTGGGCTGGCTCGACGGCGAGGTCAGCTGCAGCACTTTCATGCCGTTACGACCATCGGCGACATAGGCGAACAGCGTCGCATTGGTCGATCCGACGATCACGTCCTCGGCATCGGTGAGCTGCCCTCCGGCATTGTAGCGGATATACTCGCGCGGCGCCTCGGGGTTGGTGACATCGAGGATCACCAGGCCGTCCTGCTTGGCCGCGACATAGGCGAAAGTGCGGGCAAGGTAGAGCTTGCGCGCATTGGCCAGCCTTACCGTGCCCGAGGGAACAGCCACCGGCGCTTCCAGCCGGGTGATGTCGAACAGCTTGATGCCGTCCGCATCTGTGACCCACAGATAGCGGAACTGCACCGCGCTTGCCCGCGCATCGTTGAGCGGCAGCACCGCCATCAGCTTCGGGTTGAGCTTGCTGTAATCATAATCACGCGGCGGATTGGGCGGGATCGGGTCGGACAGCCGCACAACGACCAGCCCGGCATCGGCGGTGATATAGGCATAATCGCCCGCCAGCGTGATGTGCCGCGCCCCCTTCAGCACATTGTCCGGGTTCCAGGTCAGCGTGCGCTTGAAGAAATTGTTGCGGAACTCGCCATCGGCCAGCGTGTCGATATTGACCGCGATCAGCCCTTCGACGCTGTCGGTGACAAAGGCATAATGATAGACCGCATGGAACGGCTGTTCCTGATTGGCCTCGCGCATTTCCGGCGTGTTGCGGCTGGGCGCGATCGGCTGGGTCGTCGCGATCGCCATGCAGGTCGCATTGGTCGTCTTCACATGCGTGTCATGGCCCAGCGACGAGAAGGGCGCGCGGATGATCCGCTCGGAAAAGCCCTTGTTGCCGATCGAGGCGATGTCATAGGCGCGGAAACCGCCCCTGCCTTCCGCGACGAACATGTACTCGCCGCGATTCTGCAGGCAGTTGACCGCGCCGTCAGTGCCCTGGACGACATTGGCAAATTCCTCGCGGGCATAGGTCTCGCCCGAGAACTTGTCGTCGAAGATCGGCCCGCGCGTCCAGTTCTTCAGCTCGCGGCCGTTCTGTTCGACATGCAGCTTGTAATAATCCGGATAGGCATAGCGGTGCAGATAGGAACCGATCACCGCCTGCGGCTCGTCCCATTCGGTCACCCGCACCGCCTCGAACCCGCCCTCCAGCCCGAACCAGCTGTTGAGGCCCACGAAGTTGACGAAATTGGTGCCGAGCAGCAGCAGCTGCGCCATCACCGCATTATTGTCGTTTGCCTCGCTCAGATGGCAGTCGCTGCACTGCTTGGTTTCGGTCTTGCGGACGGTGTGCGGGAAGTGCGGCGCAAACGCCTGTGACGAGAAGCCCGGTGCCGAGATCGGCGGCTGCTGCACATAGATGCGCTCGCGGTTGATATTGGTCGAGGACAGGATCAGCGCCGAGGTCGAACGGATCGGGGCGATGATATTGCCTTTGCTCGTCTGGTGGCGGCCGATCTGGAACATCTCGTCCCGCGCGACCTGCGGGTTGTAGGTCGCATAGTTGCGCGTCTCGTCTTCCTCGTACTTGTGGACCTTGGCCTTCCAGTTGGCCTCGATCGGCAGGTGGCAGCCGCCGCACGATGTCGTCCAGCTCAGGTGGCAGGTGAAGCAGGCCATCTTGTCGGTATCGTGCGCGCGGTTCTCCTTCGAGACCGCCAGACCAAAACCGTATTTGCCCGTCTCCGCACCGTCCTTCGCCATCAGCTTGGAGCGCGCGGCCTTGGGGTTGAAATCGGGGCTGTCGGGATTGACCGCATCCTTGACCAGGCTGACCTTCCACGACAGTTCGGGGTCGAGAACCGAACGCTGGATCAGCACCCGCCGTCCGGTCGCATCCTTCATCCATTCGAAGCGACGCTGGCCATCGGGATTGCGGATCAGCGCCAGATTGTTGCCCTTGGGCCGCGCAGCGAGGTTCGAAGTGAACAGCGTGGGATAAGCGTCAGCCGTGCCGTGGCAGTCCTTGCAGCCGATCTCGACCGCGTTGGCGACCTCGCCATAGATCAGGCCGTTGCCGTGCCCGTCCTGGCTGAAATGGCAATCGACGCACTGCATGCCGAGTTCGGCATGGATGTCCATCATGTGCACGGCCTTGCCCGGATTGGTGCCCACGGGCACGAACTTGCCCTCGCCTGCCTTGCGGAATTTCTCCGGATCGTCGGGGGAGACCATGTTCGCGGTATCGGTGCCCCAGGTCGCCATGTTTCCTTCCGCGTCGAGCAGATTGCCCTTGCGGTCGCGCTTCAGGATCGCGCGGAAGTTCCAGCCATGGCCGTGATAGTCGGCGAACTGGGTGTCCCTGGCCTCGGTGTTGAGGTTATAGACGTTGCGCACGAAATCGAGGTCCGACCACAAGCCACGCGGCGATGCGCCTTCGGGGTTGCGGTCGAGCGTCGCGCGCACTTCCTTGGCGGTGGGGTAATGCTGGCGCTTGTAGATGCGCTGATAATCCTCTTCCGACATGCCATCGGGCCTGGGCGCACGGTTCTCCGGCCCCGGCCACAGCAGAGGCGCGTCGGATTCATAATCCCACATCGTGTAGCCGAGATAGCTGTTCAGGAAGATGTTCGGCTGGTGCATGTGGCAGTTCATGCACTGCGCGGTCGGGATCGCGCGGGTAAAGGCATGCTTGAGCGGATGGCCCTTTTCCTTGAACGCCGCCTTTTCCGCGCCATGGCCATCGCCGCCGCCATGCGACGAGCCATGCTCGCCCGCGCCCTCGGCCAGGACAGTGCCATGATCGCCGCCATGGCCAGACTTGTGCTCGCCGCCATGCTCCTCGTGATGCTCGGCCGCATCATAGGTGCCGTAGCGACCGGGCCGCTTCTGGCCTTCCGTCAGGCTGGCGATCGTCGGGTCGTCGGTGATCGTCTGGCCGTCGCGGCCATATTTGGCATAGACCAGGCTGTGCCGCGGCTCGCGGTCATTGGCATAGACGACATGGCACGCGGCGCAGCCCGAGGAGCGATAGTCGCCCGGCTGGTCGTTGGTGCCCATCTGCCACAGGAAAGGATCGTTCAGGCGGGTCTTGTGGATGTTGAGCACCGGGATCGCCACGCGCAGACCGGTGCCGGGACCACGGTTCGACTGCTTGAGATCCGGGCGCCCCGGCTCTTCCAGGCGCTGGATGATGCCGCCGATATTGGGCAGGCCGATTTCCGGGAAGGTCGGGTTGATATTGCGTCCGCCGCGCTCGAACACGCGGAAGATGTCACCCGGCGGAATGATGTGCCAGGTCGGCAGCGGATACATGACCGGCAGAGCGCCGCGCGCCTTTTCCGCCTCGGTCACCGTGCCATGCGCCGCCCCCGGCTCGGTCGCGGCAGACTTGATCATCGCCGGCTGGCCGTCGCGGGTGAAGCTTTCCCCGAAGATGTAGTTCTTGAACGGCACGATGCCGTTATTATAGGCCGCGCCGCCCCATAGCATCGCACCCGTCGCCATCAGCGAGCGCTCCGATGCCTCGATGATCTCGATATGGCAGGCGCCACAGGATTCGCGCACCACGCGATAATCGGACGGATTGACGAAGCGGATGAACTCGGGCGCTTCCTTGGCGAGCAGCGCATAGGAGCGCTGCGGATTGGCCGAATTCGGCCATTTCCACGCCACCGGATATTTGGGCAGGACATGGCTTTTCAGCAGCGCGTCTTGATAGGGCAGACTTTCGCGACCCCAGGCATTGTCGCCCATCACCGTGGCATCGCCGCCATGGCAGTCGGTACAGCCCAGTACCACGGCGGGCGAGGCGTGCATCGTCTTGTGGTCGCTGGCGGTGTGGCAGCTCTGGCAGCCCACGCTCTTGGCATCGGCCTCGGCCCATTCCTGATTGGCGGGCGCGGGCGGCGTGAACGTGTATTTGACCTTTTGCGGCTTTTCCTTGCCCGAGGCGAGCAGCTGATCGGCGGGAAAGGCTGCAAAGGTGACAAGCAGCAGGCTCGCCAGCAGCAGCTTCCAGTTCAGGGCGGGCATGACGCCGCGCCGCCGGTCAGTACGCCAGGATCGCATTGAAAAGCACCGAATAAAAGAGGTCTGACTTGCCCGATTGGGTGAACAGGTCGCGGAAGCCGCGCGAGGGATCGAAGATCGCGCCCGAGAGGCGGAACACCAGGTTCTGGTTGGCATTGGGCCGCCAGATCGCCGCCGCCGAGACATCCCAGCCGATTGACGAGGGCACCGTGCCTTCCTGGCGCAGCGCCTCCAGCGTGTCGGTCTTGTGGAACCACAGATGGTTGACGTTCGCCGACAGCCGGGTCGTCGTGCTGAGATCGAAATCTGCGCCCGCGCCCAGCAGGACCGTGCCCGGGTTGTTGAAGTTCGACTGGCCCTGTTCCTTCGAGGAACGCAGGTTGTTCAAAATGCCGTTGCGCGTGTTGACGCCGACCGCGCGCCCGCCGCCCGCGAACGGGATGACCTGACGGATCCAGTAGCTGGTATCGGCGCCGGCAAAGATCGGGTTCTCGAAGATCGCGTCGAACCCGGCCTCGGTATCGTTATACGGATCGCCGTCGCCGCTGGCGAAAAGCCCCTGCAGGCGGAAGCGCGCCCAGTCATTGTCGTAGCTCAGTTCCGCTGCGCCGAAATAGCTGCGGATATCGGCCTTGCGGCTGGTGAAGAAGCTGTTGCGATCCTCGCCGAACGCGCCATAGGCCTGGCCGGTGATGTTGATCCGCCCGATCCGGCCATCGACCGCATAGCCCAGATACACGACATCATATTCGCGGCTGCGCAGGTCGCCGAGCAAGGCCGGGCGCACCGGGAAGCCGTTATCGTCGATCTTGAGCTCGCGCCCGCCCTCACGGTTCATGTTGTAGGTGACCGAAACCTGGCTGGTCAGGCCGACCAGCGGAAAGTCCTGACGGTAGAGATTGGCGAAGAACACCCAGTCGTCGCGTGGCGTGTCGACCACGCTGTTGAGGCCCGAATTCGTGTCCTTTTCCAGCCGCCAGAAGGCGCCGAGATTGAACTGGATGCGGTTGTTGTCGCGATTGCCGAACAGGCGGATGCCGAGCTGATTGTCCTGGAACAGGAAGCCGCGGAAATCGGCCTGCATCGGCTGGATGCCCGCGCGCAGCGAGATGAAGTCATAGCGCGAGGTATCGAACTGGCCGAGGTGATAGTCGATAAAGGCTTCCTGCACGCCCACGAAATGGTCAGTGCGCTGGGTCGGCCGGGAAGGTTCGACGAACAGGATGCGGCGTTCGTTGACATCGACATGGTTGACCTGCGCTGCCAGCACCAGGCGATATTCGATCGCGGGCGGCTTGTACGCGGTCTCGCCCTTGAGCAGCGAGAAACCGGCAATCACCGTCTGGGCCAGAACCAGCGAATCCGCCCGGCCGAAAACATCCAGGCTATCTGGCCGCGATGTCGTCTGCACGCCCACCGGGGTCGGAAAACTGCGCGGCTCGATCACGGTATCGGAAACGACATTGGCGATGAAGAACCAGTCATCCTCCTTGAGGAAACCGGGGCGCTTGCCCTTGGCCAGCGGCCGGTCGCCCTTCAGGATATTCTGGTGATAGGGGTCGAGCTTGGAACGGCAGACGCTCGAGAGGTTGGGATAAAGGCCATAGATCGACTGGTCACCGCCCCTGGTCGGGCAGAGCGAGGTAACGATGCGCCAGCGATCCGGCACCGGGAATTCGTCAGTCGGAAAGGCCTCTGGCGCAGGCGCGCGCACGGCCCCCGGATTGTCCTGGGTCACGCGATCCGGCAGCTGCTTCTCGACACCGGGGCGGCGCCGATCATCGATCAGTGCCTCGTCCGCCTCGATCGTGTCGCCATCACCCGCTTCGGGCGAAGGCGGCATGGCCCCCGGTGCCGGCGGCGCTTCCTGATCGGCGGTAAGCAGCAGTTCGCCCTCGCCCGCAGCCATGAAGAACAGCGCATGATCTTCGCCCAGAGGCGAGCCGAGCCGATAGGGTGCGGGGGCGATAGGCCGCAGCGCACGGGCGACTTTCGCAGCCGGTGGAGCGGTGAATTGCGGCTGGATATGCTCCAGCGAGAGATTGCGACCCAGGTCCGCCGCAGCGAGCGCTGCAACAGCGGTGTCCGGCCATTGGCGGAGCACCGGATCGACCACAGGATCGCCGACCATGTCGCCACCCCCGGCGAATGCCACGATCGGGATAAGGGCAACAAGCGGCGCGGTCATTTACAGACCCTCGCAGACGTTCTGGGTGTTGGTATCGAGGAACGGCGCGAACGGGCAGCTGACATAGCGCAGCCGAACCTGCGCATTGCCCACATTCACCACTACCATGTCGGCCCGGATGTCCTTGGGCGCATTGCCCACGCTGCCCACGCGCGCACCGCCATTGTTCAGGCCAAGAAAGCTGACCATGTCGTCCTGATCGATCCCGTCACCCGAAACGCCGATACCGCCGACCAGCGTGTTGCCGCGATAGATCGGCACCGATCCGGGAAATATCTGGATGCCGTTCTGCAGGCGGTTCTGGCCCTGGACGGTATCGGGCAAGGCGGTGCAGCGCTGCGCGGTATCGGTGGGCGATGCGCCCGACACGAACTGCGCATGCTGGATGATGTTCGCCGCGACCAGCTGTACCTGCAGACCGACTGCGAACGGATTGAAGTCCTCGATCGGGCGCGAGAACGGCCCCGGCGGACGGCCCAGCTCGCCATCGGGGAAATAGGGGCGCGAGAGGTTGCCGCCAGCGCGGTCCGAAAACGCGACCTTGCCGGTCAGCGCCTGCGGATCGTTGAGGAAGGTCCGCACCGCCTGGACGAACGGCGCGACGCCGCCGCCGGCCGACATCAGGTTGGAGGCTGCCACCGCGTTCGAGAAAAAGGCCGCGGTGCGCGCCTTTTGCAGCGAAACGTCGGTGCCGAAGATCGGCGCATCGGGCGAACGGACGATACCGAGGATCTGACCATGGGTATCGACGACCGAGATGGTCGCCTGCATGCGGCTGTCGAGCGGACGGCGGATCTGCGCACGCGCGCGGGTCAGCACGGTAAACGCCTCTTCCAGGATCGCCCGCACCTCGGCCGCGCTCAGCGGCTGGCTGACCGATGTTGCATCGGTCCCGGCACGGATCGGATAGCGGTTGTTGCCCGATCCGTCGGTCAGGATGAACGCATCGCTATTGGCGAATTCGGCGGCGCGCGCGGCACGGATGCCCGAGGCTTCGGTGCCATAAGGCGTGCCGGCAATGATCGTCGCATTGGCATAGCCGCGCACCGCGATGATGCTGCCCGCGCTGCCGTTGATCGCCGCGAAATTGGTCGAGAGCGTACCGATGTCGCTGGCAAGGATATCGCTGAACCGCAAGCTGGTGCCATCGACGGTGATCCGGTCGGCGCGGATTGCCTCGGGCGCGACAAAGCCCTGGGTTCCGGCAAAGGCGATTGCTTCTTCCGGGTCGATATCGCGGTCAAGAATGTTGGGATCGAAGCCGTAGTCGCCATCGCCCATCACGCCGATCGCGCCCACCACCACGCCGTTCTTGTAGAGCGGCAGACCACCGGGATCCGCCGCCAGCCCCAGCGGTGACCGCTTGGGGCCGATCAGCGCATTGGCACCGCCTGCTGTCTGGAAGCGCGCGTTGAGGTCCGAACACGGCAGCTGGCTGAACTGCACTCCGAACAGCGGCCCGCTTTCAAGTCCGCGCGTCGATGGCGCTGGCGGAAAATGCTGCTGGACGATCTGGCTGGCCGTGCGGCTGGAAAACGCATTGCCGCTGCTCGAGAGGTAAGCGCCGGTAACCGCCTTCGAGATGGCCGCCATTTCGGCCGGCACATCCAGGCCCTGCGCGTCGATGGTGGGGCTGTTCAACCCGGCCTCGGTCATCGCACTGGTCCGCGCCATGGTCCGCGCGCCGTTCATCCGGAACACGCCGAGGACATTGCCGACACGGTCGACCACCGCGATCACCGACGGCAGGTTGCGGCGTTGCGCTTCGCTGACCG
This sequence comes from Blastomonas natatoria, assembly GCF_003201955.1. Taxonomy (GTDB): domain Bacteria; phylum Pseudomonadota; class Alphaproteobacteria; order Sphingomonadales; family Sphingomonadaceae; genus Blastomonas; species Blastomonas natatoria. Next base: position 341,766 of record NZ_QJJM01000001.1, on the reverse strand, counting down.
CTTGTGCGATCACCTGCTGCACCTCGCCCACGGTCAGCGCTTCCTGCGCAGGTGCGGTGAAATTGCCCCCTGCCGGCGGCGGCGCGGGGTTGGGGGTCGGCGTGGGGCTGGGCGCGGGCGTGGTGCCGCTGCTATTGCCGCCGCCGCAAGACGTGAGAACCAGCGCCATCGCCGCGAGCGATGCCGTAACCTTGCCCATCCGCATCATGCGCGCGCACTCCGCACCGATGCGACCCGGCCGGAAATTCCAGAACTGACCTCACCAAAACGTCCCACCTTGGTCATCTCCCTGCCCGGCCGGTATTATTGCAGCGACCGGATGGTCCGCACCGCGCCGCCAAGCGCGCGGCGGAATTCCAGTGGCTGATAGGCATTGGGCTCGGCCACCGCGGCGTAAGCCTGGTTGATCTGTGCCCTGAGCGAGGTTGCGGCCCCTCCCGAAACCTGACCCTGGGTGACGAGGCCGCTGAGCAGCGTGTCCACGGCCATCACCGCCTGCACGCTGCCTTCGTAATCGGTAAAGCGAGGGGCGATCGCTTCGCTGGCGATTGTTTCCATGATCGAAAAGGTCTGCGCGCGGGTAAAATCTGTGCGGCTGAACTGATCGGCCAGCGCCATCGCCGTCTGGCGCAGGCGATTGGCCGCCTCCACCGCTGGCCCCCGCCCTTGCGCCATCGCAGCATGGAATGCACGGGTCTGCGCCTCATATTGCTGGGCCATGCCAGGGGCCGCGACGCGCACCGCGGCCGAGAGCATGATCATGTTCTCGTCATTATAGGGCGGCATGCCAGTCGGGATCGGACGGCCAGGATTGGCAAGCTTGGCCGGACGCGCATCTTCTTCATCGTAGATGCGGCGATGGCAGCTGTGACAGTCGAAGAAATAGAATTCGGGAAATGCGCCTTCCTGGCCGATACCGGGCTTGCCGAAGAGGCTGAGCGAGCGCTCCAGCGCGATCGCCTGACCCACCGCCCACATGCGCATGTTGTTGGTCCTGCCCTTGCGCTGGCGATAATCGACGTCCTCGTCATGATGCTGGGTCAGCGTCGAGAACAGGTCGAGCTCGAACGAGATGCGCGGATGGCCTGCAGCCATGATGCGATGGTTGACGAACTGGCCGGGCGCGTCATTGCCGAGATGGCAGTCGAGGCAGACACCAGCGCGCGCCTGCGCATTTTCCAGCGGGATCAACCCTTGCGAGACATTGCGCGCATGGCTGGTACCGGTAGCGTAATGGCTGGACAGCCATCCCGAAGCGGCACCGTGACAGGCTTCGCAGCTGACCCCGTCACTGACCTGATAGCGCGGCCCCCTGGCTGCAGCCGGAGTGGAATGACAACCCAGGCACATCGCTGCCGATCGCGGATCGCCAATACCCAGCTTCTTGCCGATCGCCAGACTGCGCGGCTCGCCAAGCACGCGAAAGGCGCGGGCATGCGCGCCGCCGGGGGTCGACTCTTCCTGCCAGCGCCACAATTCGTCCTGCCGCACCACCTCGCCATCGGCCTCGTTGCGGCCATGGCAGGTCGATCCAGCACAGCTCCCGACACCCATGTGCGTTCCGCGCGCAGCCGCGCCGGCTTGCGCTTCGAGCCGATCGGCCGCAGCGAAATTGGCAATGAAGAAAGCGCCGATGGCCAGGGCGAGACATGCCGCACCCGCAAATGCGGCACGGATTCCACCCAAGCTGTGAACGGCCAAAAGCCCTGAATTGTGCATCGTCGCTTTACCCCCGGCTCCGCACGGAACCGGCCCCCGATAGACTAACGATGCGACCCCTTAGTCTTGTCTTGCTAACTCTTATCGCCGCTTCTCCCCCCAGTTTCAAGGCAATCCTTTCTAACCATGCGGAAAAAGCGCCAGCCCGATCCAGGCGGCGGACTGCCGTGCCGCTTGCTGCAAGGCGGCGCTTTTGCCATGTTGCGTCGTGCATTGGGGAGGGATCGGATGTCGCTGGGGTTGGGATTCGCGAACGGTGCTTGGCTGGGGCATCTGGCGTTCATGATCCTTGCCATTTCCCTGATCGCTCCGCCCATGCCCTGGATGCGACTCGGCATTGTCCTCTCCTCGCTCGCGGGCCTCAGCTATGCCCTCGGCTTTGCCAATGATCTCGGTCTGGCGCTGTGGTTCTTCGTCCTGCTGGTGATCAGCGCGTCGATGCTGTCCCGCTATCTGATGGCCGAGCGCAACTCGCGCTTCTCTGCCGAGGAGGAGGCTCTGCGCGCCAGCTTCATGGGCGACATGACCCGCGCCGGCGCGCGGCATCTGATGGATCAGGGCAACTGGATCACGGGTCGCAAGGGCGAAGTGCTGATCAACGAGGGAGAAGCAATCAGCCATCTGTTCTATCTGCACGACGGCGAGGCGGAAATCACCCTGCACGGTGCGCATGTCGGCGGAGTGACCAGCGGCGACCTGATCGGCGATGCCACCGCCTTGAGCGGCGAACCGGCAACCGGGACCGTACGGCTTGCTAGCGACAGCCGTTTCTGGTGCGTTTCGGCGCCGAAGCTGCGCCAGTATCTCGAACTCCACCCCGATGCCCGCACCGTGATCGAGCGCCAGATCAACCATGCGCTCGATCGCAAGCTGCGCGCGGCCAACACCGCCCTGGCCGGGGGTTGAGCTGACTTCGAAATCGAAAGGATTGTTCGTGGCCCCCGTCAAGGCGGCGGTCCCGCTATATCGCCAGGCTGCGACAGGACCAGGATTCCCGCTTTCGCGGGAATGACGGGGATTGGGAGTAGAAGCTGGCCCCTATTGCTGCGGTTCGAGCACCTGACCGATGACATGGACCATGCCGTTGCTTGCCGCGAGGTCGGCCTGCTGGATCGAGCCGACATCACCGCCGGCGTCGGACAATCTCACCTGGTCAAGTTCGATCGAGGCGTTGATCTTCTCGCCCTGCAACGTCGTGAGCTCGATGCTGCCGCCCTTGTCGCCAATCTGCTTGCGCAGTTCGGCCGCGGTCAGACGGCCGGGAATGATGTGATAGCTGAGCACAGCCGCCAGCCTCGCCTTGTTTTCGGGCAGCAGCAGATCCGCGAGCGCATCGACGCCAAGCTTGTCGAACGCGCTGTTATCGGGAGCGAACACGGTCATCGGCTTGTCTGCAGCCAGCGCCGCGCCCAGTTCCGCCGCCTTGATCGCCCGCGCGAGCGTCGACAGATCAGGGTTGCGAAGCACCACCTCGTCAACCCGCAATATGGCGTCGGGCTCTTGCGCTTCCTGATCCTTGACCTCGAGCGAGGCCGGATCGATGCGCTTCACCGGATCTCCACCGCCGTCATGGCTGCCACAGGCGGCCAGCATCAGGCTGAGCGCAAAAACAGAAGCGGTGGCAGTCAAACGCATGGGTGTCTCCAACAGTCGGCGAGCGGTCAGGCTTGATCCTGCTTGTCCATGAAGACAAAGTCCCGCTCCAGGCTGAGCATATGGGCACCGCCATCCACGAAAAGCAACTGGCCGGTGATCGCAGGCTCCTGGGCGAGATAACGCACCGCGCGCGCAATGTCTCCCGGGTCCGACAATCTGTTGAGAGGCATCCGCGCCGCAAGCCGTGCCATTTGCGCCCCGTCATAGTCGCTGGTCGCCAGCGTCAGGCCCGGTGCCACACCGTTCACCCGTGCCCTTGCCCCGAAGGCCCGTGCCAGCGTGCGGATCGATTCGGCCAGTGCCTGCTTGGACAAGGTATAGCTCAGTTGATCGCCATTGGGGTTGCGCACCCGCTGGTCGATGATCTGGACGATCGCCGGCGTCGCGCCCGCGCCTGCCCCGGCGACGATGGCGCGCGTGAGCAGCATCGGGGCAAAGAGATTCACCGCAAAATGCTGGTGCAGCATGTCGGCCGACATTGTCTGCCAGTCGTCATAGTCGAACAAGGAGGCGTTGTTGACCAGCAGGTCCGGCGCACGACCGAAATGTGCGGTCACCGAATCAACCAGGGCCTGAGGTGCATCTGCATCCGCCAGATCGGCCGCAAAGCCGTGCCAGTTGGTCCTCTGGGCGGCCAGCACATCGGCCAACGCAGGTTCGGGCGTCAGATCACTGCGCCCATGCAGCGCCAGCGCATAGCCCGCGCGGGCGAGTTCGATCGCGATCGCGGCACCCACCCGGCGGAACCCGCCGGTAATCAGGGCGAGCGGGGCCGGGTTGCCGCTCATCGGCGGGTCCGGGTCAGCGTGATGCCGATCGATTCGCCAGCTTCGGCGATCGCCAGCTTGATGATCTTGACCTTGAGCCGGCGGATGCGCGGATCCTGCAGGAACAGCGTCTCGATAACATGGTCGGCCACCGCCTCGATCAGCGTGAAATGCACACCTTCGGGCAGCGCGGTGGAGGCCGCATGCTTCAGGTCCATGTAATTCTTGGAGGCGCTCAGCGGCGTATCGGGCGCATAATGGTCCTCTGCCAGCATCTCCGCCGCTATGGTGAAGCGCAACGGCTGGGGCAGCTTGGTCTCTTCCGAATAGATGCCGGTCAGGACGTTGACGTCGAAATCGGCGACCTCGAGGATCAGGCTATCGGGTTGGGTGTCGGTCAAATGCTGGGCCTGTTCTAGTATATCTTCATCGTCACCCCAGCGAACGCGGGGGTCCCGCTTATCTCTTACCGTCGCAGCAGAAGCGGGATTCCCGCATTCGCGGGAATGACGAAGGGAATTCCACCTTTCCCGCGCGTTGGCAAATTGCTTGCCAAAGCGCAAGTGTTTCACCCGTTCGACCAGCGCGCGAAAATGGCCGTCGGCAGCAATCGCCCGCCCGATTGCTCGCGCACCGCCAGTTCGCCGATCTCGATCCTGCCCGGCAGGTCGGCGAAATGCGCAGCCAGCAGCTCGCCCAGCGCCAGCGCCGACATGCGCACGGCATAGACCGTCAAGAACAGGCACGACGAGCGCTCATCGAGCAGCTTGCGGCAATCGGCGATCAGCGCAGGCAGATGCTCCTCGAGCTTCCACACCTCGCCTTCGGGCCCGCGGCCGAACTTGGGCGGATCGAGCAGGATCGCGTCATAGCGCCTGCCGCGGCGCACCTCGCGCGCGGCGAATTTGACGCAATCATCGACCAGCCAGCGCACCGGCAGATCTTCCATGCCCGACAGCGCGGCATTGGCGCGCGCCGCCGCGACAGATTTCTTCGAGGCATCGACATGGGTCAGTTCGGCCCCGGCGGCGGCCATCGCCAGCGTGCCCACCCCGGTATAGCCGAACAGGTTGAGCGCCCTTGCCCGCTCCTCGCCCCGATGCGCGGCGATATGCCCGCGCAGCCAGCGCCATACCGGGTCCATGTCCGGGAAGAAGCCGAGATGCCGGAACGGGGTGTTGAGTGCCGTCAGCCGCACCTCTTCCCAGGCAAGCGGCCAGCCTTCGCGCGGCACATTGGCTTCCAGCTGCCAGCGCCCGCCGCCGTCCTCGTCCGATCCGGGGATGAACGCGCCATCGGCGTCCCAATCGGCAAGGCTGGTCGGCCACATCGCCTGCGGCTCGGGGCGGATGAACCGGTACGGCCCGTAAGTCTCGAACTTGCGCCCGCCACCACTGTCGATCAGCGTGTAATCGGCGCGCGGTTCGCCGATCATCAGCAGCGGTTGCGGGTCAAGCTCGGCCATGCGCGCGCGTCAGCCCTTCGCCGGGACCGCGCGCTCGGCGATATAGTCGCGCACCGTGGTGTAGTCGCCAGGCAGCTTGTCGAATTTCTCGGCACGCTCGAACAGATCGCCGACCCGCGCAGGCAGGCGTGGACGCAGACCGGTGGCGCGTTCCACGGCATCGCGGAACTTGCTGGGATGCGCGGTCGCGAGCGTCACGCAGGGCACCGAACGGTCGAGCTTACCCGCCTCCTGCAGGCGCTGTGCGGCGCCAAGGCCGATCGCGGTATGCGGGTCGATCATCTGTCCGGCATCGTCCCAGGCGCGGCGCATGGCGATGCCCATTTCCTCGGGGTCGATCCGCGCGCTAGAGAACAGCGACTCGGCACCGGCGCGCATCTCGGGAGAGAGCTGCATCGCCTTGCTTGCCTCGAAGCCTCTCATCCGCGCCGCCGTCAGCGCACCATCACGCCCTTCCAGATCGAACAGCAGCCGCTCGAAATTCGAGCTGACCTGGATGTCCATCGAAGGGGCGGCGGTCGGCGTGACGCTGCCGGCGGAATAATCGCCCGCGCTGATCGCGCGGTGGAGGATGTCGTTGACATTGGTCGCAACGATCAGCCGCGCGACCGGCAGACCCATCTGCGCCGCGACATAGCCGGCGAACACGTCGCCGAAATTGCCCGTCGGCACCGAAAAGGCGACCGGGCGGTACGGCGCGCCGAGTTGCAGCGCGGCGGCGAAATAATAGACGATCTGCGCCATCAGCCGCGCCCAGTTGATCGAATTGACCGCCGACAGCGTGAACCGTCCGGCAAAATCAGGGTCGCCGAACATGCGCTTTACCATCGCCTGGGCATCGTCGAAGCTGCCATCGATCGCGATATTGTGCACGTTCGGTGCCAGCACAGTGGTCATCTGCCGCCGCTGCACGTCGGAGACGCGGCCATCTGGGTGGAGCATGAAGATGTCGACCTTCTCGCGCCCTGCCACCGCATCGATCGCTGCAGAGCCCGTATCGCCCGAGGTCGCGCCGACGATCGTGAGATGCGCGTCGCGGTTCGACAGGAAGCGCTCGAACAGATGGCCGAGCAGCTGCAGCGCAACGTCCTTGAACGCCAGCGTGGGACCGTGAAACAGCTCGAGCAGCCAGTTGCTCTCGTCGATCTGCGCCAGCGGGGTTATAGCTTTGTGCGAGAAGCGCCCATAGGCTGCCTCGCACAGGCCGCGCAGCTCGTCATCGCTCAGGCTGCCCGCCACGAAAGGGGACATGATCCGCACGGCCAGCTCAACATAGGACAGGCCCGCCATCCCCGCGATCTCGGCTTGCGTGAATTTCGGCCAGGAACGCGGAACGTACAGCCCGCCATCGCTTGCCAAACCTGCCAGCGTCACGCCCTCGAAATCGAGCGCCGCGGCTTCCCCCCTGGTGCTGATATAGTCCATGGGGTGGACCCGTTAGCGGTCCTGCCCCTCCCATGCAACCGGCGCGTTGAACGCCGAACGCGCGGATCAATCCTCTTCGGGGCTTTCGTAGAACATCAGCACCGCCGGGCCCTCGGGCGTTTCGATCAGGCCGTGCTCGACAAACCCGGCGTTGACATAGGCGTTGCGGGCGCGCTGGTTTTCCGGATCAGGGTCGATGCACAGCACGCGCACCCCTTGCGCATTGAGTTGCTTCGCCAGCATCGCCAGCAGCTTTGCCCCGTGCCCCTTGCCGATCAGCGACGGCACCCCGATGAAGCAATCGACCGCGCGCGCGCCTTGCGGCAGGTCCTGGAGGTGCTTTTGCGGCCAGGCGTGCACTTCGAAATGCTGGATATAGGCGATCGGATGGCCATCGAGCATACCGATCAGCTGCACCATGTCGGGATTGTCCATATCCTCCATGATCAGCGCGAGCTCGTGCTTGGGATCGCCCCACCATTGTTCGACCTCGGGAGTCTTCAGCCATTGCTCGATCAGCGGCAGGTCCGAATGGGTGACCCGGTGAAAGCCGTAATAATGTCCGCCCTGCATGGTCTCTCCTTCAAGGCATCACACGGACGAAGGGGATCGCGTCCGCCTTGCGACTGCCAGACCATATATAACGGCAGCAATGGCCGCGAATAAAAACCATTGTACCGCATAGGCCCAGTGGTTGTTCGGAATATCTTCCGGCGAAGGTCTCTGCACGGCCTGCAAGCCCGTGACGGGCGGCGCGGCGACCAGCCGGATCAACGCTGCACTGTCGGGCGCGATCACGCCGGTGACCTTGCCGCCGGTCCATGCGGGATCATCGGGCCGCTGCGACCATCCTGCCACCACTTGTGCTCCCGGACCTTCCGCACCGGTGCGACACGATGCGATGTGCACCCAGCCCGAAGCGCCTGTCGCGCTGCGCCCGCTGGCCGATCGCCAGCCAGTGACTTCGAGGCAGTTGACGCTGGAATTGCGATAGAGCGGCAGCGCTTCAGGATCCGGCACGCTGGGCCATGCGAGTGGGGGTTGATCGCCAGCCGCCTTGTATTCCGCCAGCAGCGCCTCCTTCCAGGCCATGCGCTGCAGCTGCCAGACACCGAGCCCGATCATGATCGCAATCGCGATGCCGACGATCAGCGTCGGCCAGAACGGCATTTTCTTCATCTGGAGCCTTTCTCATCGCCGTCCAGGCGTCCTTCGCGCACTTCGGCGCGGGCCTCATGGATCAGCATGGCCGCTTTCGAGACGCGCAAGCTCAGGATCACGAACGCGAAGGTAAGCGGCACCCAGAGCAGGATATGCACCCAGAAAGGCGGGCTCGCCTGGACCTGCAGAACCACGGCAAAGGCGGAGACCAAGGCGCCGATGACGAGGATCAGAAATGCGGCTGGGCCATCGCCGACATTATACGCCGCAAAATCGTGCCCGCAGGCGCGGCAGCGCGGCGCAAAGCGTACCCATCCGGCAAACAATGTGCGCGCACCGCATGCCGGGCATTCGCCAAAAAGGGCAGCCTGGACAAGACCAGACTGCCCTTTTGATGACCGCGGCTCATCCATGATGACCGTCAGCCGTGATGATGACAACCATCAGTGCGTTGCGGCGCCCCAGCCACCCCAGACATAGATGACCAGGAAGAGGAACAGCCACACCACATCGACAAAGTGCCAGTACCAGGCAGCCGCTTCGAAACCGAAATGCTGCTTGGGGGTGAAATGGCCCTTATAGGCGCGCACCAGGCACACGATCAGGAAGATCGTGCCGACCAGCACGTGGAAGCCGTGGAAGCCGGTCGCCATGTAGAAGGACGAACCATAGTTCAGGTCCTTGAACGGGAACGGCGCGACCGAATATTCATAGGCCTGCACGCAGCTGAACACGACACCCAGGATGATCGTGAGCCACAGGCCCTTGATCAGGCCATCGCGATCGCCGTTGATCAGCGAGTGATGCGCCCAGGTTACCGTGGTGCCCGAGCAGAGCAGGATCAGGGTGTTGAGGAGCGGCAGTTCGAAGGCGTTGAGCACTTCGACACCCTTGGGGGGCCAGGTTCCGCCGATCACGTCTGCGGTCGAGGGGAAGAGCGAGAAATCGAACCAGGCCCAGAACCAGCCGACGAAGAACATGACTTCGGAAGCAATGAACAGGATCATGCCGTAGCGCAGGTGCAACTGCACCACCGGGGTGTGGTCGCCCGCATGGGCTTCCTTCACCACCTGTGCCCACCAGCCATACATCGTGCCGACCACGCCGGCAGTACCTGCGTAGAAAACGATGCCGGAGGGATCCATGCTGTGCATCCACAGAATGGCGCCAACCGCCATGACGAGTGCCGCCATCGATCCGGCAAACGGCCAGATGCTGGGGGGAAGAATGTGATAATCGTGGTTCTTTGTTCCGGCCATCTCTCTGGTCCCCGTCGTCCCTTAACGTCTTGAACTAAGCCCTTAACTGCCCTTATTCGCCCGGTCCAGCGGGTAAAAGGTGTAGCTGAGGGTAATCTCTTCGATATCCTTGGTATCCGGATCGGTCAGGATCGCAGGATCCACATAATAGATCACCGGCATCCGCACCGTCTGGCCCGGCTCCAGTGTCTGCTCGGTAAAGCAGAAGCACTGCACCTTGGCGAAATAGCGCCCGGCCTGGGTCGGCGTGACATTGAACGTCGCGGTCCCGGTGACAGGCTTGCTCGACAGGTTGGTCGCCGTGAAAGCGGCCATGTCGCGCGCACCGATGGTGATCTTCTCGGTCGGGTTTTCCGGCTTGAAGCGCCAGGGCAGCGCCGAGGAAACGTTCGAATCGAATCGCACGACGATGGACTTGTCGGTCACTGCGACGCGGTCCGCCGCAGCTTCGCTGACCTTCATCGTGGTGCCGCCAAAGCCGGTCGCCTCGCAGAAGATGCGGTAGAGCGGAACGGCGGCATAGCCGAGGCCGAGCATGCCAAGGGCAAGGCACAGCGCAATGACACCAGCGCGCCGGTTGCGGCGGGCGATTTCGGGACTGATGGTCGCTGCGCTCATCCCCACACCCCGATCTTCACGATGGTGATGACATAGAACAGCACGCACAGCGCAATGAGGATCCCTGCCATGAACAGGGCGCGGCTGCGCTGGCGCGCCCGAAGCTGCGCCAGCACTTGCGGATCGTTGAAGTCGGGAGCGGGCCTTTCGGTCATGCGCCGATCACCGGAACCACCGCCCGATCGACGACGACGGCGGCAAAGATCAGGAACAGATAGACGATCGAATAGGCGAACAGCTGTTTTTCGGGTTTGAGCGCATCGCCCTCGCCCGCCGTGCGGAAACCGACGCGTGCAGCCAGCGCCACAAAGATCGCCGAGAGCACGAACGCGCTGATGCCATAGGTCCAGCCGACCAGGCCGAGCGCAGCGGGTGCCATGACGGTGGCCAGCAGCACCAGCGAATAGCCGAAGACCTGGTGGCGCGTCGATTTTTCACCGGCGACATTGGGCATCATCGGGATGCCGACGCGCGCATAATCCATCTTCACGAAGAGCGCGAGCGCCCAGAAATGCGGCGGGGTCCAGAAGAAGATGATCGAGAATAGCAGGATCGGGAGCATCGTGACGTCGCCCGTCACCGCCGCCCAGCCGATCACCGGCGGAAAGGCCCCTGCCCCACCGCCGATCACGATATTCTGCGGCGTATTGGGCTTGAGCCAGATCGTGTAGATCACGGCATAATAGAAAACCGAAAAGGCAAGGATCGCAGCGGCCAGCCAATTGACGGCCAGCCCCATGATCACCACCGAAAAGCCCGACAGCGCCAGGCCGAACTGCAGCGCAGCCTCGCGGTCCATGCGACCTGCGGGGATCGGGCGGTTGGCGGTACGCTTCATCAGCGCGTCGAGATCGGATTCGTAATACTGGTTGAGCGCGGCGGCGCCGCCCGCGCCCATCGCGATGCACAGGATCGCGACGAAGCCGATGACCGGATGGATGCTGCCGGGCGCGGCCAGCAAGCCGCACAGGCCGGTGAACACCACCAGACGGATCACGCCGGGCTTGGTCAGCGCCCAGAAGTCGCGCCAGTGAGCAGGCATCAGCACACCCGGCTGGGCGGCGATGCTGCCGGGCTGGCCCTGAATCTGCGATACGGCTTCGGTCATGCTCATGTCACTACCCATATGGCAAACCCCTCGCCTTCAAGGTGAGGGGTGCCGGGCCGGATGGGACGCTGTCCCAGTCCGGCCCTGTCAGCGGTGCAACGCTGCTGCGGTCACTTGATGACGGGCAGCGTTTCGAACTGGTGGAACGGCGGCGGGCTGGACAAGGTCCATTCCAGCGTCGTGGCACCTTCGCCCCAGTAGTTGCCTTCGGCACGACGGCCGGCAACCAGCGCATAGGCGATGTTGATGAAGAAGATCAGCATGCCGGCGGCCATGATGGCATAGCCCAGCGAGGCGATCTCGTTCCAATAGGCATAGGCTTCCGGATAGTCGGGATAGCGACGCGGCATGCCCTGACGGCCCAGGAAGTGCATCGGGAAGAACAGCACGTTCACGCCGACGAAGAACACCCAGAAGTGAAGGTGACCCAGCGCTTCGCTATAGTGCCGTCCGCTCATCTTCGGGAACCAGTAGTAAAAACCGGCGAAGATCGAGAACACCGCACCCAGCGAGAGCACATAGTGGAAGTGTGCCACCACATAATAGGTGTCATGCAGGTTGTCGTCGACGCCGCCATTGGCGAGCACGACGCCGGTGACGCCACCCACGGTGAACATGAAGATGAAGCCGAGCGCCCAGACCATCGGGGTCTTGAAGCTGAGCGAACCGCCCCACATCGTCGCGATCCACGAGAAAATCTTGATGCCGGTCGGCACTGCGATGACCATGGTAGCGGCGGTGAAGTACATCTTCATGTTGACCGACAGACCGACGGTGAACATGTGGTGCGCCCACACCACGAAGCCGACGACGCCGATGGCGACCATGGCATAGGCCATGCCGAGATAGCCGAACACGGGCTTCTTGGAGAAGGTTGCGATGATGTGGCTGATGATGCCGAAGCCCGGCAGGATCATGATGTACACTTCGGGGTGACCGAAGAACCAGAACAGGTGCTGGTACAGGACCGGGTCACCACCACCTGCGGCGTTGAAGAAGGCCGAGCCGAAATTGCGGTCGGTCAGCAGCATGGTGATGGCAGCGGCCAGAACCGGCAGCGAGAGCAGCAGCAGGAATGCGGTAACCAGCATCGACCACACGAACAGCGGCATCTTGTTGAGCGTCATGCCCGGAGCGCGCATGTTGAAGATGGTGGTGATGAAGTTGATCGCACCCAGGATCGACGAGGCACCGGCAAGGTGCAGCGACAGGATCGCAAGGTCGACGGCGGGGCCCACCGAACCGCTGGTCGAGAGCGGCGCATAGACCGTCCAGCCGGTACCGGCACCCAGGCCCGAACCGCCGGGCACGAAGGTCGAGCCGAGCAGCAGCAGGAATGCCGGGATCAGCAGCCAGAACGAGATGTTGTTCATGCGCGGGAAGGCCATGTCCGGTGCGCCGATCATGATCGGAACGAACCAGTTGCCGAAGCCGCCGACCATGGCGGGCATCACCATGAAGAACACCATGATCAGGCCGTGCGCCGTGATCAGTACGTTCCACATGTGATAGGCCTGGTCCAGGGTCGCCTCGCTGCCCTGCATCATCGTCGCCCAGCCCTGCAGATACTGCACGCCGGGTTCGGCGAGCTCCATGCGCATCAAGCCGGAAATCGCGCCACCGATGATCCCCGCGACAATCGCGAAGATCAGGTAGAGCGTACCGATGTCCTTGTGGTTGGTCGACATGAACCAGCGCTGGAAAAACGCGGGCTTGTGATCGTCATGTGCATGATCATGGTCATGCAGATCGGCCGGATTGGCGGCAATCGTGGTCATGGTCTTGCCCTGTCCTTACTGAGCAGCGGCGGGAGCGGCGGCGGCTGCGGCCGCGCCCTGCGCTGCGGAAGTGGTGGTGGCAGCTGCCGGAGCAGCAGCGGGTGCGGCGGCGACTTGGTCACCCTTGACGGTGCCGCCCTGCGAACGGACCCACGCGTCGAACTTGTCGCGCGGCAACGCCTCGACCGCGATCGGCATGAAGCCGTGGCGTGCGCCGCACAGTTCCGAACACTGGCCGTAATAGACGCCCGGCTCCTTGATGGTCAGCATCTTCTCGTTCGAACGACCAGGAACGGCATCCATCTTGAACCAGAGCGACGGGACCGCAAAGCTGTGGATCACGTCCGATGCCGTCGTGATGATGCGGATCGGCTCACCGGCGGGAACGACCATGCGGTTGTCGACAGCAAGCTGGAAGGGCTCGCCACGTTTCTCGGCGTCCTCCTTGCTCAGCATGTTCGACACGACTTCGAAATCACCATTGTCGGGATAGCTGTAACCCCAGTACCACTGATAGCCGGTAACCTTGACGGTGACGGCATCGGCCGGGGCCGGCTTGTACTGCTTGGCGAGCAGATCGATCGAGGGAACCGCAACACCGACCAGAATCAGCACCGGCACCAGCGTCCAGATGATTTCAATCGCGGTGTTGTGCGTGACGCGCGACGGGTTAGGGTTTGCGGCGGCGCGGTAACGGATCATCACCCAGATCAGCAGACCGAGAACCAGCAGCGAGATAGCAACGATGATCGGCAGCAGCACCGAGGTGTCGAGCCAGTGCGCATATTCGCCCAGCTCCGAATACTGCTGCTGGAAATCCAGGCCCTTTTCGATGGGCATGCCCTTGCCGGCGGTGGGCGCCATCGGCGTGTAGCTCGAATCGAGTGCCGTGGCGGCAGCAGCGTCGGCCGGAGCAGCCTCAGCCGCAGCAGCGGGCGCGGCAGCAGCCGGTGCGACCTGAGCGCTGGGCGTGGGAGCCGCCACCGGCGGAGCGGGCGGGGTTTGCGCCAACGCCATCGGCGCGGTCACGAGAGCAAGGGCTGCGAAACCGATAGATTTCGTCCAAGATGCGAACGCCATTCGTAGAATGTCCCTGTATAGGCAGGGCATCCGTCCACGTCCCATAGTGCCGGATCACTGCCGTGTTTGCGTCATAGCTATGGCTGCCTATACGCAGGCTTGCCGCCAGTCTCAAGCCAATCTAGGGATATTTTTTAAGCGCCGGTTCAGCCTCGAGGGCCCCTGCCCCCGGCGACGCTACGTAAAGGGTAAATACCGATGCAGGATGATGAAATTCTGGCAGAGTTCCGTGCCAGCCAGGCCTTGCTGGAGGGGCATTTCATCCTCTCTTCGGGTCTGCACAGCGCCCATTATCTGCAATGCGCCCGCGTGCTGATGGACCCGATGCGCGCCTCGCGTCTGGCCAGCGCGCTCGCAGCGCGCATGCCGCGCGACGTCCGCTCGCAGATCGACCTTGTTATCTCGCCTGCCATGGGTGGCCTTATAATAGGGCATGAAATGGGCCGCGCGCTCGGTGTCGAGGCGATGTTCGTCGAGCGCCCAACCGGCACGTTCGAGTTGCGTCGCGGATTCGCGATCAAGCCGGGCCAGAAGGTCCTGCTGATGGAGGATGTCGTCACCACCGGCCTGTCCTCGCGCGAGGCGATCGCGGCAGTCAATGCAGCGGGCGGCGAGGTGATCGCAGCAGGCGCACTGGTCGATCGCTCCGCTGGAGAAGTCTCGCTAGGCGTGCCGTTCTTCCCGCTGATTTCCTTGAATTTTCCAAGCTATCCTGCCGAATCGCTGCCCCCCGAACTGGCGTCAATTCCGGCAACAAAACCGGGCAGCCGCAAGGAACCCGAAGCAGCATGAACAATCATATCCGCCTCGGCGTAAACATCGACCACGTCGCCACCATCCGCAATGCGCGCGGCGGCGATCATCCCGATCCGATGCGCGCGGTGCGCATCGTGGAGCAAGCCGGCGGCGACGGCATCACCGTGCACCTGCGCGAGGACCGGCGGCATATCCGCGACAGCGATCTCGACGCGATCATGGCGGGGGCGACGCTGCCGATCAATCTGGAGATGGCCGCAACCGAGGAGATGCTCGCCATCGCGCTGCGCCACCGCCCACACGCCGCGTGCATCGTCCCCGAAAAGCGCGAGGAGCGCACCACCGAGGGCGGGCTGGACGCGGCGGGGCTGCACAACACGCTGATGCCGATCGTCGGTCGGCTGAGCGATGCGGGCATCCGCGTCAGCCTGTTCATCGAGCCCGAGGCGCGGCAGATCGAGGCCGCGATGCGGCTGGGGGCCCCGGTCGTCGAGCTCCACACCGGGCGCTATGCGCATCTGTGGCTCGACGAGGACCGCGACGGGGTTCAGGCCGAACTCAAGCGCATTGCCGATGCCGCCGCACTGGCTGCCAAGAACGGCATCGAACCGCATGCAGGGCATGGGCTGACCTTCGAGAATGTCCAGCCGATTGCCGCCATCCCGCAGCTGGCAGAGCTCAATATCGGCCATTATCTGATCGGCGAGGCGATCTTTGACGGCCTTGAGGCCAGCATCCGCAAGATGCGCCAGCTGATGGATGAAGCGCGGTGATCATCGGCCTGGGCTCGGACCTGTGCAATATCGAGCGAATCCAGAATTCGCTCGACCGGTTCGGCGCTCGGTTCGAAAAGCGCGTTTTCACCGATGTCGAGCAGGCCAAGGCCAACCGCCGGCCGTTCACCAAGGCAGGCACGCTGGCCAAGCGCTTTGCCGCCAAGGAAGCTTTTTCGAAGGCGGTGGGAACAGGGTTCAAGGCTGGGGTGTTCATGAAGGATATCGGCGTGGTCAATGCCCCTTCCGGCGCGCCGACCCTGCATCTTACCGGAGGCGCGAAGGCACGACTGGACAGCATGATCCCTGAAGGCCATTCCGTCGTCATTCATCTTACGCTCACCGACGATCATCCATGGGCTCAGGCCTTCGTCATTATCGAGGCGCGGCCCGTTGACTGACAGCCCCTCGCCCCGTCCGGATCCGAAAGACCCCGTAATGGCAACTGAATCTTCCGACATCACGATGGACGCAAAGGACGCGCGCACGCCCGAGGGCGAAAAGCCCGTGAACTGGTTCGAGGAGATTCGCGGACTGTTCCTGCTGCTGCTGGCCGTGCTGGCCTTCCATTCGCTGGTCGCCAAGCCCTTCTACATCCCGACCATGTCGATGATGCCCAACCTGCTGGTCGGCGACCGGCTGGTCGTGAGCAAATACCCCTATGGCTGGTCGTGGGTGTCGGTCTCCTTCCATCTGCTGCCCCCGATGAAGGGACGAATCATGGGATCGACGCCCGAATATGGGGACATCGTCATCGCCACCCCTCCGGGCGCGCAAAGCGACTATATCAAGCGCGTGATCGGGCGGCCCGGCGACACCATCGAGGTGCGACAGGGCCGCGTGATCCTGAACGGCGAAGAGGTGGTGCGCGCGGTGCAGCCGAACATGCTGCTTCCGGTCGATACGAACTCCCCCTGCAATGCCGGTGATTTTCCGATGCTGAAGATGCGCGGCGCGGACGGTCGCTATTATTGCGAGCTTCCGATCATCCGCGAGACGCTCCCCAATGGCGTGTCGTACAACACCATCGATCTTGGCCCCGATTATCCGCTCGACAATTATGGTCCCTATAGGGTGCCTGCAGGTCACGTTTTCCTGATGGGCGACAATCGCGACCGGAGCGCCGATAGCCGCGCAAGCCTGGAGGACCTCGGGTTGGGCGGTGCGGTTCCGCTGGAAAATATCGGTGGCCGTGCGGAAATCGTCACCTTCTCGCTCGACGGCAACACCAACTGGAACCCGCTGAGCTGGTGGGCTTCGTTGCGCGGTGAGCGCGCCGGCACGAGCCTTCGTCCCGACAAGGATTGAGGCAGGCCAGCCCCTCCCCTCTTCTGTCCTGACTGGCAGACTTAGTCTCTCTCGGACGGCCTCTTCGAAGAACCAGCACATACCGAATGACAATCGCCGGACTCAGCGTGTGCGGAGCCCGGCGATGATCAGATAGTGACGAATTGAGGCCTGATCCCGCGCGGATGCCAGGTGCCCGATTGGCGAGAGGAAATCAGCCCGCCGAGACGAGGCCCTTTTCCTGCATCAGCGTCTGAAGTTCGCCAGCTTCGAACATTTCCATCATGATGTCCGATCCGCCGATGAATTCGCCCTTCACATAGAGCTGCGGAATGGTCGGCCAGTCGGAAAATTCCTTGATGCCCTGGCGGACTTCCATGTCCTGCAGCACGTCGACGCTCTCGTAATCCACCCCCAGATGGTCGAGAATGGCGACGGCACGGCTTGAAAAGCCGCATTGCGGAAACAGCGGCGTGCCCTTCATGAACAGAAGGACGTCGTTCGCCTTGACGATTTCGGCGATTTTCGCCTGTGCGGTATCGGTCATCGGGATGCTCCCTTGAATATGCAGATGGCGATTAGCTGGGAAGCGCGGTGGTCAGTTGCAAGGCGTGAAGTTCGCCGCCCATGCGCCCGCCAAGCGCCGCATAGACCGCGCGGGTGCGGGCAAGGCGCGTCATGGGTCGGAAGCTCTCAGCAACCACATGCGCGGCATAATGGTCGCCATCACCTGCGAGGTCGGTGATCGTGACCTCGGCATCGGGGATGCCAGCCTTGATCAGCGCCTCGATATCGGCAGCGGCCATCGGCATGGCTCAGTTCGACTCTTCGATGAACTGGCGACGCGCTTCGGCCATCTTGCCCTCGAGCGCAGTGCGCACACCCAGCTCGTCGATATCGACGCCCGCCGATACCAGATCGCCCAGCAGCTTGCGGATCACGTCCTCGTCGCCGGCTTCCTCGAAATCGGCCTGAACGACCGATTTGGCATAGGCTTCGGTTTCTTCCGGCGTGAGGCCCATCTGCTGCGCGGCCCAATGGCCGACCAGCCGGTTGCGGCGGGCCGTGATGCGGAACTGAAGGTCCTCGTCGGCGGCAAATTTGGCTTCGAAGGCGCGTTCGCGATCCTGGAAACTGTTCATGTCTGTCCCTCACTGGTCATGCAGGTCTGGCGTTTGCGCATAGGCCGGGCCAAGCGCGGCGGCAAGCGCCAAACCGCATGAATCCGCTGGTCACATCGTCACGACAAGCTTGCCGATTGCCTCGCGATTTTCAAGCTTGGCGATGGCCTTGGGCGCATCGGCAAAGCTGAAGCTTTCCGAGATACGCGGCGAGATCTTGCCCGCCGCCCACAGATCGAACAGCTCGGCAATATTGGCGGCGTTGCGCTGCGGTTCGCGCGCGGCAAACGCACCCCAGAAGACGCCGCAGACATCACAGCTCTTGAGCAGGGTGAGATTGAGCGGCAGCTTGGCGATGCCGGCAGGGAAGCCGACCACCAGGAAGCGCCCTTCCCAGGCCATGGCGCGCACCGCCGGTTCGGAATAGTCGCCGCCGACCGCATCGTAGACGATATCCGCGCCATTGGGGCCGACGGCCTGCTTGAACGCATCGGCCAGCGCCTTGGACTGCGCCTTGTCGAAAGGCTGGCGGTCATAGACCACGGTCTCGTCCGCACCCGCTTCGCGCGCGGCCTTGGCCTTTTCCTCGCTCGAGACGGCGGCGACCACACGCGCGCCATAGGCCTTGCCGAGCTCGACCGCCGCCAGTCCGACTCCGCCTGCCGCGCCCAGCACCAGCAGCGTATCGCCTGGCTTGATATGGCCGCGATCCTTGAGCGCGTGGATCGAGGTGCCATAGGTCATCAGCAGCGATGCGCCCTGTTCGAAGCTGAACTGGTCGGGCAGCTTGTATGCGCCTGCAGCCGGCACCACCTTCTTCTCGACCAGCCCGCCAAAGCCGGTGCCCGCGATGACGCGATCGCCCACCGCCCAGCCGGTGACGCCCTCGCCCACCGCCTCGACAACGCCTGCGATCTCGCTGCCCGGCGCGAAGGGGCGCTGGGGCTTGAGCTGATACATGTCCTTGATGATCAGCGCGTCGGGAAAGTTGATCGAACAGGCCTTGACCGCGACCAGCAGCTCGCCGGGTCCGGCCACCGGCGCATCGACCTCGGTCATCTCCAGCGTTTCGGGGCCACCTGCGGCGTTCGACAAAAGGGCTTTCATCTTCGGGCTCTCTCCAGTTGTTTGTGATTGTTCCCCGTCACCCCCGCGAGCGCGGGGGTCCCGCTTTCTTCAACGATCAGCGCAGAAGCGGGATTCCCGCGTTCGCGGGAATCCCGGAATTATGCTGCTGCGGGCACCAGCCAGGGCTTCTCGCTTGCAAGCTTCGCCTCATAGGCGCTGATCGCATCGGTCTTGGCGAGCGTGAGGCCGATCTCATCCAGACCCTGCAGCAGGCAGGTCTTGCGGAACGGATCGATCTCGAAGGTGAAGCGGTCCTGGAAGGGCGTCGTCACAGTCTGGCTTTCCAGATCGACATGGATCGGATCGGTCGCCGCGACTTCCATCAGCCGGTCGACCGCTTCCTGCGGCAGCACCACGGTGAGGATACCGTTCTTGAAGGCATTGCTCGAGAAGATGTCGGAAAAGCTCGGCGCAATGACTGCGGTGATGCCGAGATCGGTCAGCGCCCAGGCCGCATGCTCGCGGCTCGAACCGCAGCCGAAATTGTCGCCCGCGATCAGGATCGGCGCGCCTGCGAATTCGGGATTGTCGAACACGTTGTCAGGCTCGGCGCGGACAGTCTCGAACGCCCCCTTGCCCAGCCCTTCGCGACTGATCGTCTTCAGCCACTGCGCCGGAATGATGATGTCGGTATCGACATTCTTGCGGCCAAAGGGAATGGCCCGGCCTTCCACACGGTCAATCGGTTGCATGCGGCCCCTCGGTGGCTTCTGCGCCCGGTTCTTCGGGCTTGGTATCCTTGGCGCCCGGCTTGGGCTTGCCGAACTGCTTGCCGACATAAAGCAATGCCGCTGCCAGCGCTGCCGATCCGACCGCAGCGCCCGCCATGGCGCTGTTGGACCAGCCATTCTTCTTGTCGTTGCTCACTTGATCCTACTCCGCTGCCAGGGGAAATGCCGGCAGCTTCTTGATGTCTGCCGGTTCGTGCTGAATGATCACTGTCGCATCCAGATTGTCGGCCAGTTTCTTGAACCGGTCAAGCGAAGCGAGTGTCTCGGCACGATCGTAATTGAAGGTGGGCACGCCGTTGCTGGCGTAATTCTCCTTGAAATGCGCAAGATCGCCGGTGAGCAGGAAGGGTTTCTTGCCCCTCAATCGCACCAGCAGACCATTATGCCCCGGCGTATGCCCGGGAAGGCGCAACATGGTCACCGACCCGTCACCGAACACGTCCTTGTCGTTGGCCACAGCCTCGACCTTGCTGCCGCCCTTGATCCAGGCCTCGAAAGGCTTGGGGTCGGCGCCATAGGTCGCAGGATCGGTGGTCACCACCTGCCAGTCATTCTTGCCGACCAGCAGCGTCGCACCCGGAAATTCGGCAAGCTGGCCGATATGATCGAAATGATAATGGCTGACGCCGACATATTTGATCGCCGCCGGATCGACATTGAGCGTGGCCAGCTGTTCCTTGATCGTGACCGTAACCGTTGCATCCATGCTGGCGTTGGGATCGAGCGGCTTGCCCTTCATCGCGGCGGGCAGGCCCGTATCCCAGAGCAGATAATCGCTGCCGTGCTTGATCAGATAGCAGCTGCTGGCAAGCTGCTTCGACTTGCCGGTATAGGCCTGGGTGTCCGAAAAGGCGTTGAGATCGTTCGCCGCAACCGTCCCGCAATCGAGCCGCCACAGCTTGACCTCGGCCTGCTGCGCCGCAGCGGGAGTGGCGGCAAGACCGGCGGAAATCGCCAGTAGAATCAGCAGCTTGCGCATCTCAATTGCTCCTGTTTTCCTTACGATCAGCCGGAATTGTCTCTGCATCCGTCAGCTGTGGCAAGGGTATTCGATCAGACCAGTTCGCGCACGTCGGCCAGCCGCCCGGTGACCGCCGCTGCTGCCGCCATGGCGGGCGACACCAGATGCGTGCGTGCACCCGGCCCCTGGCGGCCGACGAAATTGCGATTGGAGGTCGAGGCGCAGCGTTCGCCGCTCGGCACCTTGTCGGGGTTCATGCCCAGGCACGCCGAGCAGCCCGGCTCGCGCCATTCGAATCCGGCCTCGATGAAGATGCGGTCGAGCCCCTCCTCCTCGGCCTGGCGCTTGACCAGGCCCGAGCCGGGAACGACCAGCGCCGACTTGATGCCGGGGGCGTTGCGGCGGCCCTTCAGCACGTCGGCAGCCGCGCGCAGATCCTCGATGCGGCTGTTGGTGCAACTGCCGATGAAGATATGCTCGACCAGAACCTCAGCCAGCGGCGTGCCTGCCGTCAGACCCATATAGTCGAGCGATTTCCGCGCGGCGGCACGCTTGGAGGCATCCTCGAAGCTTTCGGGATCGGGGATGACGCCGGTGATCGGCACGACATCCTCGGGGCTGGTGCCCCAGGTGACCGAGGGCGCGACATCGGCGGCGTCAATGACGACGCTCTTGTCGAACACTGCGCCGTCATCGGTCCTGAGCGTGCGCCAATACGCGACGGCAGCGTCCCAATCTGCCCCCTTGGGCGCCATCGGACGGCCCTTGAGATAGGCGAAGGTGGTGTCGTCCGGTGCAATCAGTCCGGCACGCGCGCCTGCCTCGATCGACATGTTGGCGATGGTGAGACGCCCCTCGATCGACATCTGCTCGAATACGCGACCGCGATATTCGACGACATGACCGGTGCCCCCTGCTGCGCCGATCTGGCCGATGATGTGCAGGATCAGGTCCTTGGGGCTGACACCTGCCGGCAGATCTCCCTCGACGCGGATTTCCATCGATTTCGAGCGCTTGAGCTGCAGCGTCTGCGTCGCCAGCACATGCTCGACTTCCGAGGTGCCGATGCCGAAGGCCAGCGCCCCCAGCGCGCCATGCGCGGCGGTATGGCTGTCGCCGCAGACCATTGTGCAGCCAGGCAGCGTGAACCCCTGTTCGGGGCCGATGACATGGACGATGCCCTGCCGGATATCGGTAGCGCTGATATAGGGCACACCGAAGGCAGGCGCATTGCGCTCGAGCGCCTCGAGCTGAGCGCGGCTTTCGGGATCGGCTATGGGAATGCGGTTGCCGTCGGCATCGAGCCGCGCAGTTGTCGGCACGTTATGATCGGGAACGGCCAGCGTCAGGTCGGGCCTGCGCACCTTGCGCCCGGCCATGCGCAGCCCTTCGAACGCCTGCGGACTGGTCACTTCGTGCACAAGATGACGATCGATGAAAATGATCGCGGTGCCATCGTCGCGCTGATCGACGACATGCGCGTCCCAGATCTTCTCGTACAGCGTCCTTGCCTGAGTCATCGTGCAGATTACCCCTTCGAACCGGTCTTCGCTGGTCGCTTGGCAGAAGCGAAAGCCCAAATCCAGCGCGGATTTGGTTGCGATTGCAACTGGGACAATATGCCCCCTTCAATCGGCCTGCGAATGCGCCTATTCTGGTGGCATGCAAGCCCTTATCAACTTCGGCATCGTCATAGCCTCGGTCGCGTTCATGGAGTTCGTGGCGTGGTGGAGCCACAAATATGTGATGCACGGCTGGGGCTGGGGCTGGCACCGCGACCATCACGAGCCGCACAACAACACCTTCGAGAAGAACGACCTGTACGCGATTGTTGGCTCGGCCATCTCGATCAGCCTGTTCATCATCGGCGCATGGCTGTGGGAACCGGCGACCTGGATGGGCGTCGGCGTGATGATCTATGGCGCGATCTACACGCTGATCCATGACGGGCTGGTGCACCAGCGCTATTTCCGCTGGGTGCCCAAGAGCGGCTATGCCAAGCGCCTCGTGCAGGCACACAAGCTGCATCATGCCACCATCGGCAAGGAGGGCGGGGTGAGCTTCGGCTTCATCGTCGCCGAAGACCCGGCCAAGCTGAAACAGGAACTCAAGCGTCAGCGCGAAGCTGGGATCGCCGTCGTCCGCGACTCCGTCGGCGCGAACTGAGCCTTATCCTTGCTAGCCTTTCAGCCTGCCAGCGCGACGGATTTCGGTAAGACAGCCCTGAACGCTTCGCTCTGCGCCGGATGAAAACGGGGCCTTACTGACCCCGACTCTCCCTTACCATCAGGCCGCCGCGCTTGCGGATCGATCCCGGCATCCACTTGGCGGCAAAGGCCAGCCGCTTGGCGGTCGGACCGACATAGCTGTGCACATGTTTGGGATCGTGCACCGCATTCCACGCCGCCTCCGCGACCAGCGAGACCGGCGCGATTTCCAGCCCCGCCGCAGTGACGCTTGCGCCGATCGACTGGTTGGAATTGGCAGGCGTGCCTTCCAGCAGCGGCGTATCAATGAAGCTCGGCAGCAGCGCGCGGACGCGGATGTTGTCGAGGCTCCATTCGATATCGAGCGCCTCGGTCAGCCCGCGCACCGCGAACTTGGTTGCCGAATAGACCGACAGGCCCGCCGAGCCGTAAATGCCGCTCGCCGACGAGGTGTTGAGCAGGCACGATCCGGGCGTCGCTTTCAGATATTTGTGGCCGATATGCGCGCCATAGACAACGCCCTTGAAATTGATGTCGACCAGTTTCTCGATATCGTCCTCGCTGTGATTTTCCAGCGGCCCGCCGATGCCGACGCCCGCATTGTTGAACAGCACGTGCAGCTTGCCGCTGCTCTTTTCGGCAAAGGCCTCCAGCGCGGTCGTCCATTGCTCGCGGCTGCGCACGTCCAGCGGGTGGATCGAGGACATGCCGGGCGGCAGCATCGCGGCGGTCTCTTCCATGCCCTTGCGGTTGACATCCGCCAGGCCCACGAACCAGCCGCGCTGCGCGAAATAGCGCGCGACTTCCCGTCCGATGCCCGATGCTCCGCCGGTGATGAAGATATATTTGGTCTCGGTCATATGATTAAGCTCCCCTCGCTCCAACTTCTCCGAGTTCCCGAGCGAAGTCGAGGGACGTATGCGCCAGCGGTTGCGAGCACGTCCCTCGACTTCGGTTTACCCTGAGCGGCTGGCTTGCCAGCCAGCCGAAGGGCTCGGGACAAACGGATGGTGGGTTTGGTCGCATGCTATGGTCGCCTTGCAGATCGCGCAAGTGGGTAGCCAGCAGCGCCCCCACCCGCCTATAAGCGGTCCCGCATGGCGACCTCCCCCATTCCTTCTCGGCCGCAAGGCGCGCGCGGCCCTGCCGTAGCGTTCGAGGGCGTGGGCAAGGCCTATGGCACGACCATCGCGATCGACACGATCTGTGCGACAATTTCTCCCGGGACATTTGTTGCCATCGTCGGAAGCTCGGGATCGGGCAAGTCGACGCTGCTCAAGACGGTCAACCGGCTGATCGAACCCGATTCGGGCCGCGTCCGCATCGACGGCCAGGACGTGGCCGGCCGGGAACCGCATCGGCTGCGCCGCTCGATTGGCTATGTGTTCCAGAATATCGGCCTGTTCCCGCACATGACCGTCGCGCAGAATATCGGCATCGGATCGCGGCTGGCAACGGGGCAGACGCTGGCCAGCGACCGGGTGGGCGATCTGCTCGACCTAGTCGATCTTCCCCGCGATTTCGCCGCGCGCCTGCCCGAACAGCTTTCCGGCGGCCAGCAGCAGCGCGTCGGCGTGGCGCGCGCGCTGGCGGGCGAGCCGGGGCTGATGCTGATGGACGAGCCCTTTGGCGCGCTCGATCCGGTCACGCGCGAGGCGCTGGGCGAACAGTATCGCGCCCTGCACGAGCGGCTGGGCCTGACCACGATCATGGTCACGCACGACATGGCCGAGGCGCTGCTGTTTGCGGATCGGGTGTGGGTGATGGCCGGCGGACGGATCGTTGCCGAGGCGGAGCCTGCCGAACTTATCGCAGGAGGGTGCGGGGCGGAGGCCGAGGCATTGGTCGCGGTACCGCGTTTGCAGGCGGAGCGAATTACCGCGATGCGGAGCGGGGGTTGAGCGTGGGGCTTGGGTTAACGATCACGTCCCTCGACTTCGCTCGGGACAAACGGGTGTGGTTTGGTGGCAAAAAGCGCAAATCCGCAACTCGCCCATCTCCGTTTGTCCCGAGCCCTTCGGCTGGCTGGCAAGCCAGCCGCTCAGGGTGGACCAAGGTCGAGGGACGTATGCATCAAACGGTGGCGAGTTGATCCCGTGCCCATAGACTGGCCCCGCCTGACCGACCTGCTTGCGCAGCACGTGCAACTGAGCTTTGCGGCGCTGGGTCTTGCGCTGGTCATCGCGCTGCCGCTCGCGATCTGGTCGGTGCGCAACCGCACGGTGGCCGGGATTACCCTGGGCTTTGCCAGCCTGGTCCAGACCATTCCAGCATTGGCCCTGCTTGCGCTGTTCTTTCCGCTGCTGCTGGCGCTCTCCGCCCTGTTCGGCGATGCAATCTCGCCGCTGGGCTTCCTCCCCTCGCTGCTGGCGCTGACGCTCTATGCGCTGCTGCCGATCCTGCGGAACGCGGTGACCGGGCTGCGTTCGGTCGAACCGGCCATGGTCGAGGCGGCAGATGGCGTGGGCATGACCGGCCTGCAGAAGCTGTGGCTGGTCGAAGCGCCGCTGGCCTCGACCACGATCATGGCCGGCGTGCGCACCGCCGCTGTCTGGACGATCGGCGCAGCGACGCTGTCCACCACCGTGGGCCAGCCAAGCCTGGGCGACCTGATCTTCGCCGGGCTGCAGACGCAGAACTGGACCCTGGTGCTCGAAGGGTGCCTCGCCGCCGCAGGGCTTGCCATCACCGTCGATCTGTTGCTCGGGCTGATCGAAAGCGGCATCGCGCACCGCCGCCATGCGCGCATCTGGGGCGCCGCAATAGCACTGGCGCTGGGACTAGCCCTCGCGCTCTGGCCCGCGCCGCAGACCGACAGGCCTGTCGTAACCATTGGGGCCAAGCGCTTCTCGGAACAGTATATTCTTGCACGACTGATCGGGCGGCGGCTGGAGGCGGCAGGCTATGCCGTGCGCTATCGCGAGGGTCTGGGCAGCGCCGTCGTCTATCGCGCGCTGGCGAGCGACGAGGTGCAGGTCTATGTCGATTATGCTGGCACCATCTGGACCAACGAGATGCAGCGACAGGACAGCAAACCGCGCCCGCAGATGCTCGCCGAGATCGCGCGCTGGGCGCAGACGCAGCACGGGGTGCGGCTGATCGGCCCGCTGGGTTTCGAAAACACCTATGCTTTTGCGGTGCGGCCCGACGATGCGAAACGCCTCAATCTGCGCAGCCTCGACGATGTCGTGCGCGTCGCGCCCGATTTCGTGTTCGGTACCGATGTCGAGTTCTTGGAACGCCCCGAATGGCAGATGGTGCAAAAGGCCTACCCGCTGCGGTTCAAGGCCCGCCGGGCCTTCGAGCCGACCTTCATGTACCGCGCACTTTCCCTTGGCGAGGCGGACATCATCTCCGCATTCAGCTCGGACGGGCGCATCGCCGCCAACGGCCTGGTCGTGCTCGCCGACCCCAAAGGGGCTGTGCCCAGTTACGACGCGATCCTGCTCGCCAGCCGCTCAGCCGCTGCCGACCCCCGCCTGATTGCGGCGCTTGAGCCTCTGGTCGGCGCAATCCCGGTGGAAAAAATGCGAGAGGCCAATTATCGCGTCGACAGGGACGCCGACAAGCAAAGCCCGTCCGATTCGGCTATCTGGCTGGACAGGGCCATCTCCGCCAAGACCGAGGACAAGAATCCATGATGTTCAAGCGCCTGCTGCTGACACTGTTCATCGCGCCGATGCTGATGTGCGCGAATGCCGCGCATGCTGCCGTGACCATCACCTTCTACAGCCACGAGCTGGGCAGCCAGTTTCCGCATGCCTTCGCGACGCTGAAGGGCAAGGTGGATTCGACCGGCGAGGTCGTGGACACCAATGTCGGCTTCACCGCGATCAGCACCGGCCCCAGCATCCTGTTCGGCTGGGTCGACGGCAAGGTCAGCGTGGTGAAGCCCAAATATATCGCCAGCAGCGCGCCGCATTTCAGCTATGAGCTGACCGACGCCGAATATCGCGCGGTGATGGCGGTAGCCGACAAGTGGCGCAACAAGCCGCAGAAGAACTACAATCTCAATAAGGCCAATTGCGTGCATTTCATCGGTGAAATCGCCACCGCAGCAGGTCTGAAGATCAACCCCGGCAGCAAGTTCTTCAAGAAGCCGACCAGCTTCCTGAAGGAAGTGACAGCACTCAGCCGCGGCCGTCTGGCGAGCGGTCGGATCCTTTACAAGGGATGACCCTTACAGCGCGGCGTTGTTGTAGCAATGCCAGGTGAGGATCGCGACCGCGCCGCGATGCGGTGACCAGGGCTCGGCGAGCAGCCGTGTGTCCTTCTCCGAAGGCCGCGCCTCCAGCCCCAGGATGCGGCCGATGCCCGCCTGCACCGCCAGATCGCCGGCGGGCCAGATATCGGGGCGACCTTCCGCAAACAGCAGATAGATTTCCGCCGACCAGCGGCCGATGCCCTTGATCCGCACCAGCTCGGCAATCGCGGCCTCGTCATCTTGCGGCAGGTTTTCGAGATCGAGACCGCCGCTCATCACCAGTTCCGCAAGCGATCGGGCATAGCCCTGTTTCTGGCGCGACAGGCCGCAGGCGCGCAGGGCATCGAAATCTGCCGCGATCAGCGCATCGGGCGCGCAGCCCTTCCCCAACGCCGCTTCCAGCTTGTTCCAGACCGACGCCGCCGCCGCCACGCTGACCTGCTGGCCGACGATCGTGCGCAGCAGCGTCGCATAGCCACGATCGCGGATGCGGGTCTCGGGATAGCCGGCAATTTCCAGCGCCCGGGCAATTGCCGGTTCTCGCGCGGCGACGGCATCCAGCCCTCCGGTCAGTTGCTCTGCGGTCAATCCCATATCTGCATCCTCATCCATTCTGCCGCTTGCAATCGCGCTTGCCGTTGATCATAGCAACCGCATTCGGGGGGCCAATGCCCGTTTCCAATATGGGGAGTTTCCATGCCAAAGCTGACTGTCATCAATCGCGCGGGCGAAGAGAGCACCATCGAAGCCGATACCGGCCTGTCGGTGATGGAAGCGATCCGCGACAACGGCTTTGACGAACTTCTGGCGCTGTGCGGCGGATGCTGCTCGTGCGCGACCTGCCATGTTCATGTCGATGGCGCCTGGGTGGACAAGCTGCCCCCGATCAGCGCCGACGAGGATGACCTGCTCGACAGCTCGGACCACCGCAATGAGACCTCGCGCCTGTCGTGCCAGATCCAGCTGACCGACGCGCTCGACGGCCTGAAGGTCGCGATCGCTCCTGAAGATTGATCAGATGCCGCCGGGCGTGACTTCGCGCCCGGCCGCTTCCAGCGATGCGGTCAGCTCTGCCGCGCACGCATCGAGCGCCGCCTGGTCGACCGAGCGAATGACGAAATTCGCGCCAACCCGGCCTTCGCGGAAAAACGGATAGCTGCCGATCTGGCACTGCTCGTGCGCGCGCTCGGTCGCACCCAGCATGTTCGCCACCTCGCTTTCCGCGACCCAGCATCCCAAAGTTGCCGACAGCACCGGCAGCCCGCCTTCGAGCGTACCGGTCAGCGCATCGAGCATTCCTGCGGTAATATGCGGGACGCCTGCCATCAGGAACACATTGCCGATGCGGATGCCTGGTGCACCCGACATGCGGTTTTCTATCAGTTCGGCACCTTCCGGCACCCGCGCCATGCGCAGCCGCCCTTCGGTGAGCCCGCCGCGCGAGGCGTAATAGCGTTCCAGCACCGCGCGCGCGACCGGGTGAATGACGACCTCGACGCCGAGTGCCTGTGCAATTGCATCGACAGTGATATCGTCATGCGTCGGGCCGATGCCGCCGGTGGTGAACAGATAATCGTTGCGGGCGCGCAAAATGTTCACCGCCTCGACGATCGCGTCCATATCATCGGCGACGACGCGCACTTCCTTCAGCCTAATGCCCTGCACGTTCAGCCAGGTCGCGACCTGCGCGACATTCTTGTCCTGGGTGCGGCCGGAGAGGATTTCGTCGCCGATCACGATCAGCGCGGCGGTCCAGATGCGGGGGGTGGAAGCGGTGGCGTCTGCGGTCATGCGCCGGTGTTTAGCGCGTGGGCAAACCGGCGCAAGCGGTTCGTGCGGAGCCCCTTCATTCGATCCAGAAGGTACGGCACCCAAGCGCCGCCAGCGCCGGATCGCGGGTGATAACGGTCAGGTCGTCGTGGATCGCCTGCGCTGCGATCATCCGGTCGAACGGGTCGCGATGCTCGCCAGGCAGAGAGCCCGCGAGCAGGCCATTGGACACGCTGACGCCAAGTTCGAAAAAGCCGTCTGCTCGCGCCAGATGCTCGAACTTCTCGTATACCGGAATGGCAGCTTCCCATTTGCCGATGCGACATTTGGTTGCGACTTCCCAAGCAGACACGGCGCTCACGAATATGGTGTTGCGCTCGTCGCCAATTTCCTCCGCCACCTCGCGCGGCAAGGCCGGGTCCCCCAGCCACCACCACACGAGTGCATGCGTATCGAACAGATAGTCGGTCATTCCCAGGCGCGAAGCTCTTCCTCGGGCAGCGGATCGAAGAAAAAGCTGTCGGGAATGCGATTGGCAAGCTTTAGCCGACCCGGTCGACGCTCCACTTTAGGCCGCTCCAAAGGCACCAGCCGCGCATAGGGCTTGCCCGCCTTGGCCAGGATGATCTCCTCGCCCGCATGCGCACGGTCGAGCAGCTTGGAAAAATGCGTTTTCGCGTCATGGACGTTGACGATGCTGGTCATGGGCGTGAAGCTAGTCCATTGACCGGACTAAGTCAACGGACTAAGTCCGATCCGATCCGGGGTCGCAAATCGCTCCGCCCTGCCCTATATGGAATCACCATGAACCAATATGCCCATGTCACCAATGCCGACACGCCGATGCGCGACGGCACGATCAAGCTGCACGGCCCCGAAGGTTTCGAGGGCATGCGCAAGGCGGGCCAGCTCGCCGCGCATGTGCTCGACGAGCTGACCTCATTCGTGCGTGAAGGCGTGACCACCGAAGAGATTGACGCCAAGGCGCGCGAGTTGATGCTGGCCGGCGGCGGCATCCCGGCTACGCTAGGCTATCGCGGGTTCACGCACAGCTGCTGCACCTCGATCAACCATGTCGTCTGTCACGGTATCCCCGGCGATCGCAAGCTGAAGGACGGCGACATCGTCAACATCGACGTCACCCCGATCGTCGACGGCTGGCACGGCGATACCAGCCGCATGTTCCTGATCGGCGATGTCGGGGTGAAGGCGCGGCGGCTGGTCGATGTGACCTATGAATGCCTGATGCTCGGCATCGAGCAGGCCAAGCCCGGCAACACGATGGGAGATGTCGCGCACGCGATCCAGTCCTATGCCGAAAAGCACCGCTATGGCGTCGTCCGCGATTTCTGCGGCCATGGCCTGGGCAAGCTGTTTCACGATGCGCCCGAAGTCGTCCATGTCGGCCGCCCTGGCACCGGACCCGAGCTCAAGCCCGGCATGTTCTTCACCATCGAGCCGATGATCAATATCGGCAAGCATGCGGTGAAGATGCTCGAGGACGGCTGGACCGCCGTGACCCGCGACCGCTCGCTCTCGGCGCAGTTCGAACATTCGATCGGCATCACCGAAACCGGCTGTGAAATCTTCACCAAGAGCGCGAAGGGGCTCGACCGGCCGCCTTATTAGTCAGAAGGGTTTGGTAACGCGCCGAAAATCTTGGCCTGATCTCTGGCACCATGAATGACGCGCACAATTTCCAGCACCTCGTGGCGAGCAAGGTAGTAGATGATATAGCTTCCGAAGGCGCGTCCCCGCAGACCGGGCATCAGGTCGTCCCGCGGCGAACCTATGCCAGGCCCTTCACAAAGTCGGTCGAACATCCCGGCCAGCTTGTCGACGAACTGTTCGGCTGCCGCCAGATTGTCGCGGGCAATGTACTCCGCGATCCCGTCAAGGTCCACCTGAGCCTCAGCCGAGACTGTAAGTCGGGTCATTTGGCAAACTTGGCGCGAAGGCGCTGCTTCATCGCTTCAGGATCCCATTGGACAACGCGTCCAGCCTCGATATCGTCGATGCCTTTCCGGATTTCGCGGCGCAGATGCTCAAGCTCGGCCTGCTGCATCTGGCGTTCGAGTTCCCAGCCGCGCAGGGCATCGCGGATCGCTTCGCTGATACTCGCATATTCGCCTGCTTCGACGGCTGCATGCAGCAGCTTGTGATGCGCGTCGGTCAGGGTGATGCTGGCCTTTTCCATGATGGTCCTTTCGCTTTGGTGCGATTATATCCTACCAGCGGGACGGGAGGCAAGCAGCGCTCGTCGTCCAAGCGCTTGCCCAAAATTTGGGCATCGCTACGCCCGCCTGCCCGCAATTCCATCACGCCCCGCAATATTATTGCACCGCACACAAGCTTTTGTGGCGGAATGCGTCTTGGCACGTTAATTGTTTGGTAGCAGTCAATGGGGGACTCGGGAAAGCCTGCCGCGTGCAGCACCGGATGCCTCTGCAGCCATATCATGACGGCGCGGCTTGCCGCTCCGTTCTTTCCCATTACCGCCCGACCCCATGCGGGTCTGGCGGATGACGACAGGATGATCAGGGACTTATGAAGAAGATCGAGGCGATCATCAAACCGTTCAAGCTCGATGAGGTGAAGGAGGCGCTGCACGAAGTCGGCGTGTCCGGCATCACCGTGACCGAGGCCAAGGGCTTCGGCCGCCAGAAGGGCCATACCGAGCTGTACCGGGGCGCCGAATATATCGTCGACTTCCTGCCCAAGGTGAAGCTTGAGGTGGTGGTCGATGATGCGCTGGCCGAGCGTGTGGTCGAGGCGATTGCGGCCGCCGCGCAGACCGGCCGCATTGGTGACGGCAAGATTTTCGTGATCCCGGTGGAGACGGCTCTGCGCATCCGCACGGGTGAACGGGATAACGACGCGGTCTGAGCGAAGGACGCGCGCAACTCCAGGAGAGGCCTGTTCCCGCAAGGCCGCAACAACAAGCATCAGTTCCACCCGAGGGGGGCCGCCCGGCCCGGATCGCGATTGAGAAGAAAAGGGAAAGCACCAATGGCAAAAACCGCCGCAGATATTCTGGCAATGATCAAGGAAAACGAGATCGAGTGGGTCGATGTCCGCTTCACTGATCCCAAGGGCAAATGGCAGCACCTGACGATGTGCGCTGGCGTCATCGGCGAAGACGAACTCGAAGACGGCCTGATGTTCGACGGCTCGTCGATCGAGGGCTGGAAGGCGATCAACGAGTCCGACATGATCCTGCGTCCGGACCTTGACGCCGCCTATATCGATCCGTTCTCGGCCGATCCGATGCTGATCCTGTTCTGCGACATCGTGGAACCTGGCACCGGCGAGCTCTATGCCCGCGACCCGCGCAGCACCGCCAAGCGCGCCGAGGCGTATCTGAAGTCCACCGGCATCGGCGACACCGTCTATGTCGGCCCCGAAGCCGAATTCTTCATGTTCGACGATGTGCGCTTCTCGGACGGCTATAACGGTTCGATGTTCGCGATCGACGATATCGAATTGCCGACCAACACCGGTCGCAGCTATGACAGCGGCAACCTGGGCCACCGTCCGCGTGCCAAGGGCGGCTATTTCCCCGTTGCTCCCGTCGACAGCATGACCGACGTGCGCGCAGAAATGGTCAGCACCATGCTGGAAATGGGCCTGCCCTGCGACAAGCACCACCATGAGGTGGCGGCAGCGCAGCACGAACTGGGTTTGACCTTCGGCACGCTGACCCAGACCGCCGACCGCATGCAGATCTACAAGTACGTCGTGCACATGGTCGCCCAGGCCTATGGCAAGACCGCGACCTTCATGCCCAAGCCGATCAAGAACGACAACGGTTCGGGCATGCACACGCACATCTCGATCTGGAAGGAAGGCAAGCCGCTGTTCGCGGGCAACGGCTATGCGGGCCTTTCGGAAATGTGCCTGTATTTCATCGGCGGCGTCATCAAGCACGCCAAGGCGCTGAACGCCTTCACCAACCCGACCACCAACAGCTACAAGCGTCTGGTGCCGGGCTTCGAAGCGCCGGTGCTGCTCGCCTATTCGAGCCGCAACCGTTCGGCCTCGTGCCGCATCCCCTATGGCACCGGCGAAAAGGCCAAGCGCGTAGAATTCCGCTTCCCCGACGCGATGGCCAACCCGTATCTGTGCTATTCGGCGCTGCTGATGGCGGGCCTCGACGGCATCCAGAACAAGATCCATCCCGGCGAGGCGATGGACAAGAACCTGTACGATCTGCCGCCCGAAGAACTGAAGGAAGTGCCGACCGTGTGCGGTTCGCTTCGCGAAGCGCTTGACGCGCTGGCCGCCGATCACGACTTCCTGCTCAAGGGCGACGTGTTCCTCAAGGACCAGATCGAAGCCTATATCGAACTGAAGTGGGACGATGTGATCCGCTGGGAAACGACCCCCAGCCCGGTCGAATTCGATATGTATTACAGCTACTAAGCTGTCATCACGGCAACAAGGCAACAGGCGTCCCGGATTGCTCCGGGGCGCCTGTTGCTTTTAGCGGCAGCGCGCACCGTTCCGGTCGATCGCACGTCCGGCGACAGCGCCACCGGCCGCACCAAGGATCGTGCCCAGGGTCCGCGAATCGCCCGGGGCGATGATATTGCCCAGCACACCACCAGCGATACCGCCGACGATCAGCCCCGTGGTGCCATCGAGACGCCGGCAGTAATACCGCCCGTCCTGCCCGCGATAGATGCGATCGTTGCGGCCGAGCCTGCGCTCGCGATAGCGGCGGTCGTCGCGATAGTATCGGCCCGCGTCATAGCCGCCATAAGACGGATCGGGCCGGTTCCAGTCATACTGGCGATAGGACGCAAATCCGCCATCGCGATAGCCGGATCCGGCACAACCGCTGACCACGGTCGCCGCCATCAGCACAGCGCCCAGCGACAGGTTCTTCCTGTTCAGCATCATGTTTTTCCTTGTGATTTGAGTGCTGCAATGACGCGCGACACGCGCAAACCGTTCCGTGAAATGCGGCAGCGGGCAACGCCGGACCGTCTGCACGGCGCCCCTCCACCTTTCACTCCAGAAGGCAGGACGCGTTTCCCGCCGACAGGATTGCCACCGGATCGGCGATCGCGGCAACATACGCCCGCTCGCGGCGTTGTCGCTGAGCACAGCGCCTGCTATCGCGGCGGCGGGCAGGTGAACCAGATGAGGCAGGCCATGATCGGCGCATGGAAACGAGCGGTATCGGGCCTGGCAGCCGCAACCATATGCGCACTTGCGGCATGCAGCGGATCGGACAGTTCGCCGCTTGACATCTCGATCATTGACCCCGCCAGCCGTAACAATCTGGACGCGGCCGTGCTCCAGCCCGGCTCGGCCTATCTGCGTGCGGCCACCTCCCAGGGCCTGGTCCGGCTCGACGCGCTGGGCAACATCGTCCCCGGCCTTGCCGAACGCTGGATCGTGACCGATGACGGGCTGAGCTATATCTTCCGGCTGCGCAATGCCCGCTGGGAAAATGGCGACCCGGTCACATCGGAGCATGTCGCCGCAGCCTTGAAGCGCCGCCTGCAGATCGAGGCGAAAACTGCGATCGGTGCCGATACGGCCGAAGTACGGGATATCCGTTCGATGACAGGCCGGGTCATCGAAATCCGCCTGCTTGCGCCGCAGCCCGAATTGCTCCGCATCCTGGCGCTGCCGGAACTGGGCATCCGGCGCAATGGCAGCGGTACCGGACCGCTGGCGGCCGATCGCCAGCAGTACTGGACCCTGCTGACCGAACGGGTCGACGATTCGATGGGCGAGGATTCGCGGCGGCGGGTTCGTCCGCTCGAGGTTCGCACCGAACGCGCAGCCAGGGCAATCGCGCGCTTTTCGCTTGGCGAAAGCGCCATGGTTCTGGGTGGACGGTTCGAGCATCTGCCCTATCTCAGCGCAGCGGGCATTTCCGACAATGACGTGCGCGCCGATCCGGTCATCGGGCTGTTCGGGCTGCTGGTGGTCAACGGCAAAGGCTTTCTCGGAGAACCCGCCAATCGCGAGGCGATTGCACTGGCGATCGACCGCGAGGCGCTGATGACCCCGTTGGGTATCGGTCAATGGCAGGTGACTGCGCGGATCGTGCCGCTGGGTCTGGAACGCTATCAGCCGCTGATCGGCGACCGCTGGACCGACCTGACGATCGAAGCCCGGCGCGAACTCGCGCGCGGTCGGATTGTGCGCTGGCGACAGGAACACGAGACGCTGCCGGAATTGCGCATTGCCATGCCGCAGGGTCCGGGCAGCCGTCTGGTCTTCGGGCGCATCCAGCGTGATCTTGCGACGATCGGGCTGCGTGCCAGGATGGTCGCTCCGGATGCAAGGGCAGACCTGGTGCTGATCGACGAGGTTGCGCATTACCGGCAGCCCGGTTGGTTCCTCAACCAGCTGGCCTGCGCGGTGCGACCGCTATGCAACGAGGAAGGCGATGTGCTGCTGGCTCAGGCACGCCGCGCTGTGGACCCGCAAGTACGGATGGCCAAGATGGCCGAAGCAGAAGTTGCTCTGACCTCAGCCAACATCTTCATTCCGCTGGGAACACCGATCCGCTTTTCGCTGGTCAAGGGCAACGTGCCGGGCTTTGCGATCACGGCCGATGGCTGGCACGCCTTGCCGGACATGGTCGTCATTCCCAGATAAGGGAAGCAAGGGGCTTGGGAGTGCAACATGAAGTCGATCCGGCCTGAACAATTGGACCAGCTGCGGGCAGCCATGCCGGCCCTGTCAAGCGATCCTCAAGCTGTTCGCCAGCGTGTCGAGATGCTCGAAATGATGCTTGAGCGCAGCTTCACCCTGCCCGGCGTCAACCGCAAGGTGGGGCTGGATTTCGTGCTTGGCCTCGTTCCCGTCCTGGGTGACGTCATCACAGGTGCCATGGGCCTCTATATCGTGTGGGAAGCACGCAATCTTGGCATGTCAAAGTTCCAGCTGGCGCGCATGGCAGCGAATGTCGGCTTTGACAGCCTGATCGGCGCGGTGCCGCTGGTTGGCGATGCGTTCGACTTTTTCTGGCGGTCGAACTCGCGCAACCTGAAGATCATCCGCAAGCATCTCGACAAGCATCATCCCGGTACGCGCACCCTCACCATGTGATCAGTGAACGGCGATTCGATTTTTTTTGCGAACTGACGAATCACTGCGGATGACACCGCTTACCCATGGACGCCGCAATCCTTTGCAATTCATTTGCTGTCCGATTGCGAAAATAGCCCGGGATTCAAAGGGTTTGCTATCCCCTGCCGTATGGGTTAGAGCCGCCGCCACAGGCCATCCGGACAAAAAAAGGGCCAGCCCGAAGGCTGACCCGATAAAGTTTTTAGGAGAGGATGCCTGAAAGGCATGATCAATATGGGTCACATGCCGTTTTTGTGCAAGTGCGAAATGATTGATTTGAGTTGCAAAGAACGCAACCCTGGTCCCGGAAAACCGTAGTTTGTCGCGATTTGCAATTGCACATTCCCGCTGCACTGCAATAATGGTTGCCACATGGCCATGCGACGTCTTCCTCCCCTGCGATCCCTTGAAGCCTTTTTGCGCGTCGCGCGGCTGGGCTCTGCCAAGGCCGCGGCAAGCGAGCTTGCGCTTTCCCCCTCCGCGCTGTCGCGGCGCATCGGCGGGCTTGAGGACTTTGTCGGCAAGAAGCTGTTCAAGCGCCACAACCAGCAGCTGAAACTCAACGAGGCCGGCGAGGCGCTGTATGCCAGCGTGGCGCCGGCCATCGACGCGCTGGCCGATGCGGTTGCCGCGCATATGGATGACAGCCGCGTTCTCCGGCTCCGGCTGGGAATGCTTCCCCTTTTCGGCAGCCAGCGTCTCGTACCGCGCCTGGGCGAACTGCGACGGCTATACCCCATGCTGCATATCGACGTGGACACGTCAGGCCATGCCGAAGCGCGGCTGGGCGATACGCTTGACGCCGCGATCATCCTGGCCGAACATCCCGACCCCGCCCTCCATTCAGTGCGGCTGGATCGCAATTATGTCTACGCCATCGCCTCGCGCGAACTCGCCGAGAGCATCGGCCCCCGTCCCGATCTCGCAACGCTCAACCGCCAGACGATCCTGGTGCATAACGAGATGGCACATTCGTTCGATGCATGGAAACAGGCACTGGGTCTTGCTGACCTGCACCCGCAGTCGATCGATCATATCGACAGCGGTCCACTGATGCTCGAGGCGGCTGCGCAAGGTCTGGGCATCGCGATCATGCACGACGATCATCTGACGCGATCGGGTGATCCGCGGCTTGCCAAGCTGTTCGATGTCCGAGTCGAAAGCCCTTACAGCTACTGGTTCGTCTGCAAGCCCCGCGCGCTAGAAACACGCGCCGTACGCTTGTTCCACGACTGGCTGGTGGAAGCTAATATCTGATTGTCGCTTGATGCAGCAACCTATGCCCCTCCCTAATAGGGAGGGGAACAGGCTAGCGGGTCAGGCTACGCTCAAGCCACCGTCGCCGAGGCGATCACGCCGGGCTTGGCGGGCGGTTCGCCCTTGGGCAACGCGTGGACATGCTCCATGCCTTCGATCACCTGGCCCCAGACGGTGTACTGGCGATCCAGGAAACGCGCGTCGTCAAGGCAGATGAAGAACTGGCTGTTGGCGCTGTTCGGGTCCATCGTGCGCGCCATCGAGCACACGCCCTCGACATGCGGCTCGTCGTTGAACTCCTGTTTCAGGTCGGGCTTCTTTGAGCCGCCGGTGCCGGTGCCATTGGGGCAGCCGCCCTGCGCCATGAAGCCGGCGATCACGCGGTGGAACTTCACGCCGTCATAAAAGCCTTCCTGCGCCAGTTCGACAATCCGCTCGACATGGTTGGGGGCAAGATCGGGGCGCAGCTTGATGACGATGTCGCCGCCATCCTGGATATGAAAGGTAAGCGTTTCGGCGGTCATGGTATGTCCTTCTTGGCCGGAGAAAATCCTGCCGCCGATATAGCGGGACCGGCATGAATGTCACCCCTTGGCCGACGCGCCGGATCGGGATTGCTTTTGCAGGTGCGAACGGCCAAACACGCGGAGCGTTGCGGCGTCCCCGCGCGTTCCCCATCCACCCCGCAATCAAGGAGCAGGCCATGACCGACCCGACCGACGCGCCGCTCCACGAGCCGGATGTCCTCGAAGCTGCGGATCAGAGCACCAGTCTCGACGAAGACAACCGCCTGCTGCCAGGTTTCGTCGATCAGGTCTGCGAAGCACTCGACGCGGGCGATGACGAGGCGGCCTACGATCTCGTCGAGCCGCTCCATCCCGCCGACATTGCCGACCTTTTCGAGCTGGTCGAGCGCGACTATCGCGGCCCCCTTGCCCGCGCAATCACCGACCTGCTCGGCGCCGATGTGCTCACCGAGCTCAACGATTATGTCCGCGATGACGTGATCGATGCGCTGCCCGCCGCGCAGGTGGCAGAACTGGCGGGCCAGCTCGAGACCGACGATGCCGTCGCGATCATCGAGGAGATGGAGGAGGAGGACCAGCGCGCGGTCCTCGCCGAACTGGAACCGGCGGATCGCGCGGCGATCGTCGATGCGCTCTCCTTCCCCGAGGAATCGGCCGGCCGTCTGATGCAGCGCGATCTGGTCGCGGTGCCGGAGCACATGAATGTCGGCCAGCTGATCGATTATCTGCGTGAACATGCCGATCTGACCACCGAATTCTGGGAAATCTTCATCGTCGATCCGCAGCATCGTCCGGTCGGCACCTGCCAGTTGAGCTGGATCCTGCGGACCCCGCGGCATATCGCGCTAACCGATGTGATGAAGCGCGACCAGACGCTGATTCCGACCGACATGGATCAGGAAGAAGTCGCGCTGCGCTTCCAGAAGTACGCCCTGATTTCCGCCGCCGTGGTCGATGGCGCGGGCCGGCTGGTGGGCCAGATCACGGTCGATGACATCATCCATATCGTTCAGGAAGAGGCTGGCGAGGACATTTTCCGCCTGTCGGGTGCGGGCGACGGCGACATCAACGAGCCGATCCGCGAGACGTACAAGACGCGCGTGCGCTGGCTGATCGCGAATCTCGGCACCGCGCTGGTTGCATCGAGCGTCATCGGCTTTTTCGGCGGTGCGATCGAGCAGATGGTGGCATTG
This sequence comes from Blastomonas natatoria, assembly GCF_003201955.1. Lineage (GTDB taxonomy): Bacteria > Pseudomonadota > Alphaproteobacteria > Sphingomonadales > Sphingomonadaceae > Blastomonas > Blastomonas natatoria. Next base: position 302,720 of record NZ_QJJM01000001.1, on the reverse strand, counting down.
GCGGTGCTGATGCCGATCGTCGCAGGTGTCGGCGGCAATGCGGGTACGCAGACGCTGGCGGTGACGGTGCGCGCGCTCGCCACCAACCAGCTGACCGAATCAAACACCCGCCGCGCGATCCTGCGCGAAATGCGCATCGCGCTGATGAACGGAGCGACGATTGCGCTGATCGCTGGGACGGCGACGGCCCTGTGGTTCCATGATATCCATCTGGGACTGGTGATCGCGGCGGCGATGCAGACCAACATCCTTCTCGCCGGGCTTGCGGGTGTGGTTATTCCGGTGGTTCTGGAGAAATTCGATCAGGACCCTGCCGTGGCAAGTTCGATCTTCGTCACTATGACCACTGATTCGATGGGCTTTCTGGCGTTTCTCGGCCTCGCCGTCGCCAGCGGACTGGTATCACTCTGATGCCCTTGAGCATGACCAAGATCGCGTTCGGCGCGACCAGCGCGGGCTCGCTGCGTCAGTGGCTGGAAAGTCATGCGCCGCTCGGCGAAGCGCGGCTGACGACGCGCTATCTGCCCAAACGGCACGAGGAAATGGTCGGCGGCTCGCTCTACTGGATTCACAACCGCGCCATTGTCGGCCGCAGCCCGCTGATCGGCTTCATGGACAATGGCCAGGGCCGCATCTGGATCCGCATCGAACCCAGGCTGGTCGCGGTCCAGTCGATTCCCCGCCGCGCCCATCAGGGCTGGCGCTATCTGGAAGAGGCGGATGCGCCGCGCGATCTGGGCGAAGGGATGGACGAGGCCGATGCCATGCCTGCCGAAATGCTGGGCGAGCTGGCCCGGCTGGGCCTGGTCTGAGCCAGTCGCCGGAAAGATCGGCGAGAGACTGCGACAGCCGTCCAGACAGGCCTAGATGACCGGCTTTCGCGCCCTGAGCGCCTGAGCCAAGGTTCCTTCGTCGAGATAATCCAGCTCCCCGCCCATCGGCAGCCCCTGGGCGAGCTGGGTCAGCCGCACCGGATAGCCCTCCAGCCGCTCGGCAAGATAATGCGCGGTCGTCTGCCCCTCCAAGGTGGCGTTCATCGCCAGCACCACCTCGTCGATACCCCCTTCCGCCACCCGCGCAATGAGCGAGGCCACGCCCAGATCCTCGGGACCGATGCCGTCGAGCGCGGACAGCCGACCACCCAGCACATGATAACGCCCGACGAACAGCCGCGAGCGATCGAGCGCCCAGAGGTCTGACACCTCTTCCACCACGCACAGGCTGCGCGGGTCGCGTCGCGGATCGGTACAGATGCCGCACGGGTTCTGCGTATCGACATTGCCGCAGATGTCACAGGTGGAAAGGTTCGCGCGCACCCGCTCCATCGCCTCGACCAGCGGGGTGAACGCGCTCTCGCGCTTCTTGAGCAGGTACAGAACGGCGCGGCGCGCCGAACGCGGGCCGAGGCCCGGCAGACGGGCGAGCGCGGCGGCCAGGTCCTCAATCTCTTGCGATGCCATGGCCTGAGCTTTACGGAGCCGCATCGCCCCCTGCAAAAGAAAAGTCCGTCATGCGCCTCGCCTTCATGGGAACTCCCGATTTTGCCGTGCCAGCCCTGCGCGCGCTGGTCGAGGCCGGGCACGAGCTTGCGGCCGTGTACAGCCAGCCGCCCCGCCCGGCGCATCGTGGCAAGAAGCTGACCCCCTCGCCCGTGCATCAGCTGGCCGAGCAGCTTGGGCTGGAAGTGCGCACGCCGGTCTCGCTCAGGGGCGAAGACGAGAAGGCGGCCTTTGCCGCGCTCGACCTCGATGCCTGCGTCGTCGCCGCTTATGGCCTGATCCTGCCGCGTGCGGTGCTCGATGCGCCGCGTCATGGCTGTCTCAACGTTCACGGATCGCTGCTCCCGCGCTGGCGCGGTGCCGCGCCGGTACAGCGCGCGATTCTGGCGGATGATGCAGTAACGGGCGTGACGATCATGCAGATGGAAGCTGGGCTCGATACCGGGCCGATGCTGCTCAAGGGCGAAACGCCGGTTGCGGGCAAGACCGCCGGTGCGCTCACTGAAGAGATCGCCGAAATGGGCGCGCGGCTGATGGTGCAGGTGCTGGGCGATCTGGCTGCTTATCCGCCTGTCGTCCAGCCGGAGGACGGCGTGACCTATGCGGCGAAGATCGACAAGGCCGAGGCGCGGCTCGATGTCTCGCAGAGCGCCGAACAGGTCGAGCGCCAGGTGCGCGCGTTCAATCCGATGCCAGGCGCGTTTTTCGAGCTCGATAGTGAGCGGCTGCGGGTGCATGCAGCGGACATCGTGAAGAGCAGCGGAAAGCCCGGCACCATTCTCGACGACAGGCTGACCATCGCCTGTGCCGAGGGTGCGATCCGCCCCAGCGTTATCCAGCGCGCAGGCCGCCCTGCCATGCCGCTGGACGACTTTCTGCGCGGCTTTCCGGTCGCAGCGGGAATGGTCATCGCATGACCCGCTTTGCCCTGACGCTGGAGTTCGACGGCGGCCCGTTCATGGGGCTGCAGCGCCAGGCGCATGGCCCCAGCGTGCAGCAGCATGTCGAGGAGGCGGTGCAGGCGATCACCGGTGAGGCGGCGGTGATGCACGCCGCCGGGCGCACCGATGCCGGCGTCCATGCCCTGGCGATGCGCGCGCATGTCGATATCGAAAAGCCGTTCGATCCCTTCCGGCTGATGGAGGCGTTGAACGCAAAGCTCCGCCCCCAGCCCATCGCGGTGCTCGCCTGCGAGATCGTGCCCGATGACTGGCACGCACGGTTCAGCTGCACCGGGCGCTCGTACATCTACCGCATCACCAACCGCCGCGCGCCGCTGACATTGGAGCGCGGCAAGGCGTGGCAGGTGTCCGCGCCGCTCGATGTGCCCGCAATGCACGAGGCCGCGCAGCATCTGGTCGGCCATCACGATTTCACCACCTTCCGTTCGGTCCACTGCCAGGCGGCGAGCCCGGTCAAGACACTCGATCGGCTCGACGTGATACGCGACGGCGACGAGATCGACATTCACGCCGCCGCACGCTCATTCCTGCACCATCAGGTGCGGTCGATGGTCGGCTGCCTGGTGCTGGTCGGGCGCGGCAAATGGTCGGGCGACGACTTGAAGGCGGCGCTGGAAGCCCGCGACCGCGCCGCTTTGGGCTATAACGCCCCGCCGGACGGGCTGTATTTTGCGGGGGCGACCTACAGCTGAAGCATGATGACAAAAAGTGGGAACCGGTTTTTGTCAAAAAATCATGCGACAACAGAAATCTAGGCTGCGCGCGGGAGGCGCAGCCGCACCAGCAGCCCACCCAGATCCTCGCTTTCATCCAGTTCGACCTTGCCGCCGTAAATCTCCGCGACATCGCGGACGATGGCGAGACCCAGGCCCGTGCCCGGCTTTCCGGTATCGAGCCGCGCGCCGCGATCGAAAATGCGCTCGCGCTCCCTTTCGGGAATGCCGGTGCCGTCATCCTCGATCCAGATATCGACCAGTTTAGGGTCCGCCGCGCCCTTGGGATCGATGGTGACGAACACGCTGCCGCCGCCATATTTGCCAGCATTCTCGACCAGATTGCCGAGCATTTCTTCCAGATCCTGGCGCTCGATCGCGACCTCGGCGCTCTTGCTGCCATCGAGATCGCAGCGGACATGCGGGTAGAGTCGCACCACCGCGCGCTCGACTGCCTGCGCGCTTTCCCACACGTTCGCGCGGGCGAGCGCCTGGCCGCGCCGTCCGACGGCGCGGGCGCGGGCGAGATGATGGTCAACCTGCCGCCGCATCACCGCCGCCTCGCGGATCACGGTATCGGCCAGATCATCGGCGCGCGCGGTGGCGCTGTTCATGACGACGGTGAGCGGCGTCTTGAGCGCATGCGCCAGATTGCCCGCATGCCGCCGCGCCTCTTCGGCCTGCTTCTCGTTATGCTCGAGCAGGGCGTTCAATTCCTCGACCATCGGCATCACCTCGATCGGCATCGGATCGCGCACCCGGTCCATGCGGCCCGTCCGCATCGCCTGGATCGCCTCGCGTACCTTGCGCAGCGGCCACAGCCCGTACAGCGTCTGCAGCCCGGCCATGATGATCAGCCCGAGCGCCAACAGCGCAAAGCTGTACCCGAGCGTCTGGCGCAGCTCGCGCAGCTGGAGGTCCATTTCCTCGCGCGACTGCGCCACCATGAAGCGCCAGCGCACCTTGGACCCGGGCAGATAGATCGACTGTTCGATGATGCGCAGTTCGTGATCGGAAAACTGGTCGCTGTCATAGATGTGCGGCTGCGCATCGCTGTGCTGGGTCTCGATCTTCAGCGCACGATCCCAGAGCGAGCGAGAGGTGAAATCGGCATGGCCAGCCCCGCTGATCTGCCAGTACAGCCCGCTATTGGGCTCCAGAAAGCGCTGGTCGCCGAGCGGACGGTTGAAGAACACCTCACCGTCCGGCCCGATCTCTGCCGAGGAGATCATCGCGGTCAGCACATATTCCAGCTGGTCGTCGAAACTGGTGGTGATGGTGTTGGTGAGAATGCGGTCGAGCGCGAGGCCGCCACTCAGCAGCAGCACGAAGATCCATGCCGCCGCGATGCCGATCATGCGGCGGCTGAGCGACCCTGTATTGGGCAGCGGCGCGGACGCAGTGGCCTTGCCTTCCACGCCCGGCTGAACGGCGTCAGTTGCCGGCACGCTCGGCAGGGTCTTCAAGGCTATAGCCCAGACCGCGGATCGTGGTGATCACATCGGGGCCCAGCTTCTTTCGAATACGGGTGACGAATACCTCGATCGTATTGGAATCGCGGTCGAAATCCTGGTCGTAGATATGCTCGATCAGCTCGGTCCGGCTGATCACCTTGCCCTTGTGGTGGAGCAGATATGACAGCAGCTTGTATTCCTGCGCTGTCAGCTTCACCGGCTCGCCGTTCAGCGACACCTTGCCCGATCGCGTGTCGAGCCGGACATCGCCTGCGGTCAGCTCGCTCGAGGCATTGCCCGAGGCGCGGCGGATCAGCGCACGCAGCCGGGCGATCAGTTCTTCGGTCTGGAAGGGCTTGGCGAGGTAATCGTCCGCGCCTGCGTCCAAACCGGCGACCTTGTCCGACCAGCTGTCGCGCGCGGTCAGCACCAGCACCGGGAAGGTGCGGCCTTCCTTGCGCCACATTCCGAGCACCGTGAGCCCGTCGATCTCGGGCAGGCCCAGATCGAGGATCACCGCGTCATAATCTTCGGTCGAGCCCATGAAATGGCCATCCTCGCCGTCCGTGGACAGGTCGACGGCATAGCCGGTCGCCTCGAGCGTGGACTTGAGCTGCTTGCCAAGGGTGGGTTCATCCTCGACGATCAGAATGCGCATGGGCAACTCCTGGAAAACGGGTGCAATGCCGGGCGGCGGACGCTGCCCATCATGGAAAGCTCCCCATATCGGGGAAATGAACAAGGGTTACAAGACAGGACGCCGGGTGAGGGATCAGCCTGCCTGACGCAGGATGGCGCCGGTACGGGCATCGACATCGACAAAGATGACACGGCCATTATCGAGGAACTTCAGCCGATAAACTTGCGATCCGGCATCATATTCGGGGCCGAGATACTGCATGCCGCGCATCCGGGGAAGGATACGCCCCTCGATCTCGCGCAGCGACTTCACCTGCCCCGCCATGAACTGCTCGCGCGCCTCGCTCTGCTCGCCCCGGCGCTTGCCATCAAGCGCATCGGCCTGAGGCGCGCTAGTGACCAGCGCAGCCATGGCGAGTGCGGACAGGGTTGAGGAAAGCAGGTTCATGATGCGTATCTAGTCCGGTTTCATTGAATAACCGCTGAATACCCCGCTAACGCCTTGTGCAGCCTTTGGCCAGAGCTTCGCAGCCTCCAGCGCGCCCTTCCCCGTCATTCCCGCGTTCGCGGGGGTGACGGGTTGAACCGGAGCGAAAATCGTCAGCGCGTCATCTGGTAGGTGACGTTGACGGTGACGCTCGTTCCCACTTGGCCGCCCTCGACCGGCGGCGCGGCTTCTGCCATCACCACGCCGCGCGGAGCCATTTTCATGTCGCCGGCAAAGGGCGAGGCATTGTACGTTGCTTCGGAAACCGCGAGCACCTGCACCCCGGTAAAGCCGATGCGCCGGGCATAATCCATCGCCTGCATCTGCGCGCGCTTCATCGCCTTGTCGCGCGCTTCGGCCTGCGCCGCGCTGTCATCGTCGATGCTGAAGAACGGGCCGGAGATGTTGTTCGCGCCCTGCGAGACGACCGAATCGAGGATCGCGCCCAGCCGATCGACCTGGCGCACCTTGACTGTCACGGTATTGGTCACCTGATAGCCGATGAAACGCGGCTGGCGGCCATCGGTGCCATAGTCATAGTCCATGTTGAGGTTGATCCCCGAGGTCTGAATGTCCTCGCGCTTGATGCCCAATGCCACGATCTGCTTGATGACCTTGTCCATGTCCGCCGAATTCTGGCGCAGCGCCGCAGAGGCGGTCGGCGCCTTGCTGGTCACGCCGGTGCTGAAGGTCGCGGTATCCGGCGCGCCGAGCACGGTTTCGGTGACGCTGAGTTCCACGACCGGGGCACCGGCGCTGGGGGTGATCTCGACAGCCGCCGTGGCGGGGGTCGCCGCAGCGGCGAGGATCGCCAGAGGAAGAGCGCGGACAAGCGGGGTGGTCATGGGTCATGTCTCCAAATGTTCATCGTGTTCCGGCGAACGCCGGAACCCAGAGGCGGTTGCAGTTGAGGCTTGCCCCTGGACTCCGGCTTGCGCCGGAGAACGGCCCGGCTATGAAACGAAACGCTTTGCCGCAGGCTGAACGACAGGATCAGGCGCCCGACAGGAATGCAAACGCTCAACCCTGTGCGCGGGCGTGGTCGATATAGGCCTTGCGCAACGCCATCGTCTCGACGCCCGGACGGCCATCGCCGACGCTGAGCCCGTCGATCTCGACCACCGGCATCACGAACATCGAGGCGGACGTGACGAAGGCTTCGGCCGCGCCCTGCGCTTCGGCAATGGTGAAGGGGCGTTCCTCGACCGTGATGCCGCTTTCCCGGGCGATATCGATCAGGCTCAGCCGCGTGACGCCGGGCAGGATGTGGTGGCCCAGGTCGCGCGTCACGAGATGGCCCTGCGGCGTGATGATGCACGCATTCTGCGAGCTGCCCTCTGTGATGACATCGCCTTCGACGAGCCAGACGTCGTCGACACCCGCAGCCCTGGCCTCCATCTTCATCATGCTGGCATAGAGGAGCTGCACCGTCTTGATGTCACGCCTTCCCCAGCGCCGGTCGGGCCGGGTGATGATGCGCATGCCGCGCTCCGCCATCGGATTGGCGACCAGAGATCGCGCCTGGGTAAAGGCGAACACCGTCGCGGGCGTGCCTGGAGCCGGAAACAGGAAATCGCGGTCCGCCGCGCCCCGACTGATCTGCATGTAGATGGTGCCCTCGGTCAGCCCATTGCGCTCGATCAGCGTGGCAAGAATGCCCGGCCAGTCGGCGGCGCTGCAATCATAGTCGATCGTCATTTCGGCGAGCGATCGCTCGAGCCGCATCATGTGCGCGGCATAATCGATGATCCGGCCATCGATGACCGAGCACACTTCGTACACTGCGTCTGCAAACAGCAGCCCGCGATCAAAGATCGAAACCTGCGCGGCATCTTCCGCAACGAACTGGCCGTTCAAATAAACCGTGCGCATGGCCGACCCTTTCTGGCTGCTTTGTCCAGCGTCTTGCGCCCGGCGCGGGCCATGGGTCAAGCCGGATAAGATGCCCAGCGCGGGGATTGCGCCCTGCCCCGGCCCCGCCTAAGTGGCGGGCATGTCCACTCCCCCCGTCCTTTCGTACGAAGACCTTGGCCTTGTCCAGGGCACCGGCTGGCTGTTCCGCGATATCAACCTGCATATCGGCCCGCGCGACCGGCTGGCGCTGATCGGGCGCAACGGCGCGGGCAAGACGACCATGCTGCGGCTGATTGCAGGCGAGATCGAGGCCGATCGCGGACGCCGGACCGTACAGCCTGGCATACGCGTGGTGATGCTGGCGCAGGACCCGGACTTCAAGGGCTATGCGACGCTGAACGACTGGGCCCTCGCTGGCGACGATGCCCCGCCCGCGCACGAGGTCGCCGCGATCGCCGACCAGATCGGCATCGACCTGTCGCGCGATGCCGCCACTGCCAGCGGCGGCGAGCGTCGCCGCGCTGCGATCTGCCGCGCGCTGGCCAGCGAGCCCGACGTGCTGCTGCTCGACGAGCCGACCAACCATCTCGATCTGGCCGCGATCGATTGGCTCGAAAGCTGGCTGGGGCGGTTCAACGGCGCATTCGTCGTCATCAGCCACGACCGCACATTCCTCGAGCGGCTGACCCGCCAGACCCTGTGGCTCGACCGGGGCAATCTGCGGCGGCAGGAGATCGGCTTCGGCGGCTATGAGGCGTGGATGGAGCAGGTCTATGCCGAAGAGGCGCGCGCCGCCGACAAGCTGGATGCCAAGCTGAAGATCGAGGCACACTGGCTCGAACGCGGCGTCACCGCGCGGCGCAAGCGCAACCAGGGCCGTCTCGCCAAGCTGTGGGAGATGCGCGCGCAGCGGGCCTCGATGCTGGGGCCGCAGGGTACAGCCAAGCTGGAAGCGGTGAGCGACAACAGCAAGACCAAGTCGGTGATCGTCGCCGACCGCGTGTTCAAGAGCTTCGGCGAGGGCGAGGCCAAGCGCACGATCATCAAGGACTTTTCCTTGCGCGTGCAGCGCGGTGACCGGATCGGCATCGTGGGCTCCAACGGCGCGGGCAAGACCACGCTGATCCGCCTGCTGACCGGCGAGCTCGAGCCCGATAGCGGCACGATCACGCTCGCCAAGACGCTCGACGGCGTGATCATCGACCAGCAACGCAAGCTGATGCAGCCCGAAAAGCGCGTGCGCGACGTGCTCGCCGAGGGCGGTGACTGGATTGACGTGCGCGGCGTCCGCAAGCACATCCAGGGCTATCTCAAGGAGTTCCTGTTCGATCCCGGGCTGGTCGAGGCGCGCATCGGCACGCTTTCGGGTGGCGAACGCTCACGCCTGCTGCTGGCGCGCGAATTTGCCCGCGCGTCCAACCTGCTGGTGCTCGACGAGCCGACCAATGATCTCGACCTCGAGACGCTCGACCTGCTGCAGGAGGTGATCTCCGATTATGACGGCACCGTGCTGATCGTCAGCCATGACCGCGACTTTCTCGACCGCACGGTGACGGTGACATTGGGGCTCGATGGATCAGGTACGGTCGATGTCGTCGCGGGCGGCTATGCCGACTGGGAAAAGCAGCGCAAGCAGCGCATGGCCAATTGGGTGAAGTCCGGTGCGTCCAAGGCCGCAGCGGCTGCTGCCGCCGCCTCCGCCCCACCACCGCCACCTAAGCCGCAGCGCGCCAAGCTCAGCTACAAGGACCAGCGTGACTACGATACGCTGCCCGAGCGGATCGAGGCGATCGAGGCCGCGATCGCGCGCGACGAGGCGGCCTTGTCCGACCCCGATCTCTATGCCCGCGATCCCGCAAAATTCGCGGCGCTGACCAACGCGATCGAGAAGGCGCGCGAGGAGAAGGATGCTGCGGAAATGCGCTGGCTGGAACTGGCCGAACAGGTCGAGGCGATGGGTTGACGGTTGCAGCGCTTTACCCTGGCAGGCGATAGAAATCCGCCAACCGGTCGAGCGCCAGCCGCAACACCAGCCGCCCGGAGCGTACCGGCCAGCCCAAAGCCTTTTCCGCCACCGGCATGGCCTCGCCCGAGCAGATCACCCGCCACGCGATGTCGTTGAGATCGCGACCCAGCGCTGCCATTGCCGAATCGAACCGCTTGCGCGCGGCCATCTGACGTTCGCCGGGCTCCAGATGATCGTCGCTTCCCCTTCGAACGCCGCTGCGCGGGGCCGCATCCCAGCGCATGGTGATCGATGGCGCAAGATTCGCGCGCTCCCAGTCGCTGCGAATCCTCTCTCCCGCCTCGAACTGCCGCTCGCCGATCAACCCGCGCGCCAGCAGCCAACCCAAAGGTGATTCCGCCAGATTGACCGTGACCGAACGCGCTGGCCGCTCGCCCTCACCCACCCTGCGCCCGACCGTCTCGCCCTCGATCATGCGTTCGGCCAGCAGCCTGTTTGCCTGCGCCCGGACGTGCCCCGTGTTCTGCCTGTCTGCCATGCCGATACCCTTTGATGCCTGCGGGAAGAAGCACTTGCCATAGCGGTTGGAATGTAGGAAAGATATTTATCCATATAGGTTAGGCAATCCGCTCATGATCAACCGTATCCGCGACGTACGGCGCGCCCGCAATCTCACGCTCGAAGAGGTGGCCCAGCGCTGCGATCCGCCGACAACCGCGCAGACCATCGGACGACTGGAAACCGGAACGCGCACCCTGTCGCTCGCCTGGCTGAACCGCATTGCTGCTGCCCTCGATGTGGAGAGCAGCGCACTGGTCAGCAGATCGGCCGCCAGCGATGTGCCAGTCGCTGCGCTGCTTTCCGCAGAGGGAACCCGCGCACCGACACGGACCGAGCGTGCGCTTCCGCCTGCCCCGGCAGACAATCTCATCGCCCTGCGCGTCACGGGGGGCATCGGCGATTATCGCAGTGGCGACACGATCTGGATGCGCCGGGTCGAGCAGCCGGACCTTGCCAGCGCGCTCAACCGCGACGTGCTGGTCCCCCGCCCTGCCGGACGCTTCGTCTTCGGGCGGCTGATTGCGCGCGAAGGCGGAAGGATGCAGATCCTGCCGCCCGGCGCAGGTTCGCGTCAGCAGGTCGTCAACGATCCTCCGTGGCTGGCTGTGGCGGAAACGTTAATTCGTCCGCTGTAGAAGCGCGTTTCCATGCGCATCCTGACCCTAGCCACGCTGTTTCCCAACGCCGCACGCCCGAATTTCGGCATTTTCGTCGAACGCCAGACCGCAGCGCTGGCTGATCGCGATGATGTTGAGATTGTCGTGGTCAGTCCCCAGGCTGTCCCGCCCTGGCCCTTGTCTCGTCATCCGCGCTACCGTGCCATCGCAGCCTTGCCCCGGCACGAACACTGGCGCGGGGTTGATGTCCATCGTCCCCGTTTTCCTCACATTCCCGGCATCGGTGCACATCTGCAACCGCAACTGATGGTGCGTGCGATCTGGCCATTGATCGACCGTCTGAATCGCGAGCGACGCTTCGACCTGATCGACGCGGAATTCTTCTATCCCGATGGCCCGGCTGCCCGCGAAATCGCACGGCGGCTCGGCCTCCCCTATTCGGTCAAGGCGCGCGGAGCGGATATCCATCACTGGGGTCATGATTCCAGAACCCGCACGGCGGTGCAGACAGCGGGGCGCGACGCTGCGGGCCTGCTTGCCGTCTCTGCCGCGATGAAGCAGGACATGATCGCGCTGGGCATGCCTGCCGACAGGATCATGGTCCATTATACCGGATGCGATCAACAGCGTTTCGCGCCGCAGGATGGAACGGCGCTGCGTGCCGAACTGGGCATAACAGGGCCGATGATCATCACCGTCGGCGCGCTGATCGCGCGCAAGCGGCAGCATCTGGCGATCGAGGCGCTGACGACCCTGCCCGGCGCCACTCTGGTGCTGGCAGGGACCGGCGAGGAAGAGCGGGCCTATCGTCAGCTTGCTGCCAGGCTGGGTGTCGCCGACCGGGTGATCCTGGCAGGCGCCCTGCAGCATGACGACCTGCCGCGCTGGCTGGCAGCCGCCGATGTCATGGTGCTGCCGTCGAAATCCGAAGGGCTGGCCAATGCCTGGGTTGAATCGCTGGCTTGCGGCACCCCCATCGTGATCTGTGATGCCGGGGGTGCGGGCGAGCTGCTGACCGACCCGATGGCAGGCCGGATCACGGAGCCCGAACCTGCTGCGCTGGCGCAGGCCATGGCCGAAATGATTGCGCTGAAACCCGATCCGCATCTGGTTCGCAAGACCGTCAGCCATTTCACCTGGCAGCGCAATGCCGATGAGTTGCACCGGCATTTCGCGCGATTGCTGGGCGGTTAGGCGCGCTCCTGCCGATCGCGCAGTGTACGGATGATTCGGTTGCAGATGGTCGGGCTCAGCGGCTCTAGAAAGTGGCAGCCAACGGTATTGCCCTCGGCCCAGACGATCTCTCCCTCGATGGGATCGACGCCGTCGATCGCCAGGGTGACGGGCGCGGGCATGCGCAGGGGATGATCGGTTTCGAAGCGGCAACCCGTGATCGACAGGTTGGTCAGCAGAACCGTGCAAGGACGACGCCCCTGATCGACCAGCTCAGCTTCTATATTGACGTTGATGCGGATCGCATAGCGCCGGTCTGCCGCCGACTGGCCATGAGCAGCCCGCTTGCCTGTCAACGCTGCCATAATGGCCTCCAGCAACCCTCAAGCTCTGTCCTCTGGGCCATCCTGGGGGGTAGACGGCACGAGGTGCACCCGCGCGCACGATAGCGGCCATAGCCTAACCGAGCGTAAACGATGGTGAAGGAATTATGACACTTGTGCTTTCACAAGCAGGCTCGCGGTTCCGTCCTTCCGACCCCGGAAACAGAAAACGCCCGGCAGCCGCATGGGCTACCGGGCGCTTTTCTAGACTTTGCCTTGTTCAGGCGAAGCGAAGCCGAAGCTTACTTCTTTTCTTCAGCCGGAGCAGCGGCAGCATCGGCCGGAGCAGCAGCTTCGGCACCAGCAGCGGCACCAGCTTCAGCACCGGCTTCGGCGCCAGCTTCCATACCGGCTTCCATGCCAGCTTCGGCGCCTTCAGCGGCCGGAGCTTCCATGGCTTCTTCAGCAGGAGCTTCGGTGGTGGCTTCTTCGGCGGGAGCTTCTTCAGCCTTTTCCGGCGAGCAAGCGGCGAGAGCCAGAACGCCAGCAACGGCGAAAACCGGGCTCAGCTTGAGAATGGACTTCATGGTACTTTTCCCCTTCGTTGCGGAAACAAGAGCCCGCATTGTATCGACACCCTAGGGACTCTGGCAAGATTTATTTCTTGCACTGGCGCAGGAAGGACACGCCGCATTTGGCCCGACCCCTTTCCCCCGCACCCTTGGGAACCCGCCATATAGCCGGTTTGCAGGGGTCGGAAAAGAGGATAAAATACTGACAGGCCACGTGACTTTTTGGCTTTCGCGAGGCTCCGAATGACCGCCTAAACAGGGGCGATGAAGCCTTACGTGCACCGCTTCCTCCCAGATCGATCTGCAGCAAAATCCGCTTCTTTATCCGTCTATTAACCGAGCGCTCACCGCGCGCCAAGCCGCCACCCGGCGCCTTGCGCAATGATCGGGCGGAGCGGCATGCAAGGATGCCAGGGCCGGTTGCCGCGTCCGGCAGCGAGACCCGGTCCATGCCGACCGAATCAGCGGCTTGACCAGCCCGCATCAGTTGTGCGAGCGCAGCACCGAATTGGCCCTCGCCCCCCCATTTTGCAGGAACACGTCCCGTGACCAAACGCTCCATCAATCAACGTCCCGTCAAGGCGGTCGGCCTGGGATGCATGTCGCTCAGCTGGGGTTATGGCACTCTCCCCTCGCGCGAATATGCGACCACGTTGCTCAATCGCGCGCTGGATCTGGGCTATGACCATCTCGATACCGCAAATATCTATGGCATGGGTCACAATGAGACGCTGATCGGCGAGGCTCTCAAGGGGCGCCGTCAGGAGTTCTTCCTCGCCACCAAGATGGGGATCGTCATCGAGGGCGAAAAGCGCGGGGTCAATTGCCGGCCGGAGAACATCCGTCGGTGCATCGATGAATCGCTCGCCCGGCTGCAGACCGACCATGTCGACCTCTATTACATGCACCGCCGCGACCGGGATGTGCCGATCGAGGAATCGGTAGGCGCGATGGCCGACCTGATCAGACAGGGCAAGATCGGCAGCATCGGCCTGTCAGAAATGTCCGCCGAGACGCTGCGGCGCGCCGCGAAGGAGCACCCGATCGCAGCGATGCAGACCGAATATTCGCCGTGGACGCGCGAGCCCGAAATAGCGGTGCTTGATGCCTGCGCAGAACTCGGCACGACCTTTGTCGCTTTCTCCCCGGTCGCGCGCGGCGTTCTTGCCAATGGCGTGCAGGATGCGGGCGCGCTGACCGATAAGGACCTGCGCCGTATGATGCCGCGCTTCAATTTGGAAAACTGGCCTGCCAATCGCGCCCTGGTCGACGCATTCTGCGAGATAGCCAGCGAACTGGAGGTCACGCCTGCCCAGCTCTCGCTGGCCTGGGTGTTGTCTCGCGGCGAACATGTCGTCGCCATCCCGGGAACGGCCTCGATTGCGCATCTGGAAGAGAATATCGCGCGTGCCGACTGGACCATCCCGGCCGAGGCGGCGGCGCGCATTGATGCGCTGATCAACGAGCGTACCGTCCACGGCCCGCGCTACAGCGAAGCCATGCAGCGCACGATCGATACGGAAATGTTCGCATAACCGGGATAGCCCGGTTGCGGGCTCAGCCCCCCAGGATTTCGCTGATCTTGCGGGCGAGCAGGTCAAGGTGGAAGGGCTTGGTCATGATGGACATGTCCCGATCAAGCTGCCCCTGGCGGATGGTCGAATTTTCCGCATAGCCGGTGATGAACAGGACCTTGAGATCGGGCCGGACCACGCGCGCGGCGTCGGCGACCTGGCGACCGTTGAGCCCTCCCGGCAAGCCGACATCGGTGATCAGCAGATCGATCCGCGTATCGGAATTGAGGACGCGCAGCCCCGACGGGCCATCCGATGCCTCGATCGTGGTATAGCCTCCTTCGGCCAGAACCTCCCCCACCAGCATCCGCACCGTGGGCTCGTCATCGATGACCAGCACCACCTCACCCTTGCTGGCAGGCAGCGCCGCTTGCGCTTCCGGCATGACCGGATCGGCTTCCAGCGCCGCATGGTGACGGGGAAGATACAGACACATGGTCGTGCCTTGACCCAGTTCCGAATAGATCCGCACCTGTCCGCCGGACTGACGGACAAAGCCATAGATCATCGAGAGACCAAGCCCCGTGCCGTGGCCCAGCGGCTTGGTGGTGAAGAACGGGTCGAATGCCTTGGCGATCACATCCTGGCTCATTCCGGTCCCGGTATCGGTCACGCACAGCGAGATATACTGGCCGGGCTTGAGGTCCTGCTCGGTGGCCGAACGATCATCGAACCACTTGTTCGCGGTCTCGATCGTGAGGCGCCCGCCTTGGGGCATCGCATCGCGTGCATTGATGCAAAGGTTGAGCAGGGCGTTTTCCAGCTGATGCGCGTCGATGGAAGTGGTCCACAGGCTGCTGGCCTCGACAATCTCTAGCTGCACCTGTGGACCGACGGTGCGGCGCACCAGCTCTTCCATGCCCGAAACCAGCCGATTGACATCGACGGGCTTGGGATCGAGCGTCTGACGTCGCGAAAAGGCAAGCAGCCGGTGGGTCAGTGCTGCCGCCCGCTTGACCGCCCCTTGCGCAGCATGTGCATAGCGGTCCAGCGTGTCGACCCTGCCCTGCGCGATCCGCGCCTGCATCATTTCGAGGCTGCCGCCGATTGCTGCGAGCAGATTGTTGAAATCGTGCGCCAGACCGCCGGTCAGCTGGCCCACCGCTTCCATCTTCTGGGCCTGGCGAAGCGCATCTTCGGTCTTGAGCAGCTGCCCGGTGCGCTCTTCCACCCGCGCTTCGAGCGTCACATTGAGATCGCGCAACTCGGCTTCGGCGCGGGCGCGCTCGATATGCGCCCAGGAACGGTCGGTCACCTCGCGAATCAGGGCCAGTTCCTCGGCGGTCCAGGCGTGCGGGCCCCGGTCGTGGACGGCCATGAGCGCGACCAGCTGGCCTTCGCGCAGCAGCGGAATGCAGATCGTCGCCCCGATACCGATGTCCAGAAAGGCGGCGGCCTCGTCAGGATCCAGTTCTGCGGCAATATCCTTGACGATGAGGGGCCGGCCGGCACGCAGGTCTTCAACTGCGCGCCTGCCGAACAACGCTAGCCGGTAACGGCCCATGATGCTCCCCGATCCCGGCGCTGCCCAGTCACCGCGAATGGTGAAGCCGTCCTGGTCCGCATCCATGTCGGCATAGGCACAGCTGGTGACGTCCATATACTCCCCGACCATGCGTGTCGTGATCGCCATGACCGCGTCCGCATCGCGTGCATCAGTGGCAGCACGACCGACCGAATCGAGAAAGGTCAGCCGCTCGTTGGCAATCCGCAAGGCGAGTTCCGCACGGCGTCGTTCGACGGCGATGCGCGTACGATCAGCAACTTCGCGCACGAAATCGATCTCGTCCTCGCGCCAGACACGCTGCGTGCCGTGGTTCAGATAGAAGAGCGCGACCATCACGCCATGCTCCATCACCGGCATGTTGACCACCGCCTGCGCGGTGATCACCTTCAGTGCCTCGGCTGTAGCGATTGTACGCGGATCGGTTTCGGCATTCTCGAACCACACCGTCTCGCCACGCACCAGGTCGTCGATATAGCTGCCATAGTCCCGGAAGTTCAGGGTGCCAGCGAGACTGGCAACACCCGGCGCGTTCCAGTCCTTTTCGATCGTGATCGTTTCAGCGACCGGATCAACCGTGCCGTAGCCAGCGCGATCGACGTCCAGCGTCTGGCCCAGAATCTGTGCTGCGGCAAACGAGATGTCGGCGGCATTGCCGAGGTCGCGAAACGCGTCCGCCAGCGCAATCAGGCCCTGACGCATCCGCTCTGCGCGCACCCTTTCGGTAATGTCGAGCGAGATGCCGGTCAGCTTCGCGGGCTTGCCGTCGGGCAGGAACGACGGGCGTCCGCGCAGCGCGACCCATCGGATCTCGCCGTGCTGCGTCTGCACCTTGCATTCGATATCGCAATCGGATCGGCGCGCGATGCTGGCTGCCAGGCTATCACGCACCGCCTCGCGATCGTCCGGATGGACCGATTCCAGCAACGCCTGGAAGCTGAGTGGCTGGTCCCCCCGGTGTCCGAAATTGGCTCGGCAGGTCGGCGATGTCTCCAGCTCCATGCCTGGAAGGGTGAGGCTCCACGCCCCAAACCGCCCAGCCTCAAGCGTGAAGCGCAACTCGGCCTCGCTGGCCTTCTGTTCGCGCAGACGCCCCGCCAGTTCGGACACCAGAGCTGCATTGCTGCTCTCCAGATTGGCCAGCCGCTCGCGTTCCAGCGTGACATCGAGCTGGCTGGCGAAGAAATAGGCCAGATCGCCGGTGGCATCGCGAACCGGTGCGATAAGCAGACGGTTCCAGAAGGTCTCGCCATCCTTTCTATAGTTCAGCAGATCCATCTCGATCGGTCGGCGCGCTTGCAGCGCCTGGCGCAGCAGCGCCACGGCATCGCGATCGGTATCCGGGCCTTGGAGAAAGCGGCAATTGCGTCCCACGATCTCGCTGCGCGTATAACCCGACAGCGCACAAAAGGCGTCGTTGACAAAGACGATCGGGTTGTCCGGCTGCCTGGGATCGGTGATGACCATCGGCATGCGCGTGGCACGCACGGCGGCAATGAACGGATCGGTATTGGCGTCGGTGCCGTCGATGGCAGCGGCAACGCGCGCAGCATCCAGCCGCGCCTGCTCGGCATGGGTCATGGGCTGGGTTGCTCAGGCAAAGGGCGGTCGCAAAAGGGCTTGGCGCATCAGGGTGTCCGGCAGATGATGGAGAACGTACCGGTCCAACTCGGCAACGGGCGATCCGTTCCGTCGGAGACCAGCCCGATCGGGTGTTCAAGCCGGTTCGTGAAGCATGACCGGCATCCGGCCGGTTGCGAAGGTTCGTCGGATCCTGTGCATCGATTTGTCGCAAGCCATGCCGTTGCTTTGCCGGGCCGGGCTATCACAACCGGGCCTGGCCGGATAAGGATGATCCCGGGGAAGCAGTAATGCGTGCTGCCCCATGACTTGAAGCGATAGCGGGCAGGAGCAGGCGGCATGGAGCACAGCATGGACTATGGCGGCTACATGCCGCACGGCATGTGCCTGCTGTGGGAGCCCTGGCTGGTGCTGCTCTGGGCGGGATCAGACCTGCTGATCTTCCTGTCCTACACTGCCATTCCCATCGCGCTGCTGCGGGTGCTGCGACAGCGCACCGAGGTGCCGCATGGCGGCCTGGTGACGCTGTTCGCCTCGTTCATCCTGCTGTGCGGCCTCACCCATCTGCTCGGGATCGTCACCTTGTGGTTTCCGATCTATCCGTGGACGGGATGGGTGAAGCTGGCGACGGGCCTGGTGTCGATGACCACGGCGGTTGTGCTGTTCCGGTTGATCCCGGACATCATCCGCCTGCCGTCACCCGCCGCGCTCGCGGCAGCCAATCGCCAGCTTGGCGAAGAGGTCGCCGCGCACAAGGCCACATTGGCCTCGCTGGACCGACAGGTGCAGGAACGCACCCGCGAGCTGGAAAAGGCGACCGCGGCACTCGCGGTGCAGGCACGCGAAGCGGTGCACCGCAGCGGCAATCTGCTGGCCGTCGTGCATTCGCTGGCGACGCAATCGGCGCGCGGGGCCGAAAGCATCCAGGCGTTTCTGGAAGCCTTTCTGGGGCGCGTACGGGCGTTGGCCGACACCACTCGGTCGATAGCCCGAAGCGATCGCTCCTCTGCCGACCTCACCGAGATTGCAGACACCGGCCTTGCAATCCTCAAGAGCACCTATGGTGAACGGGTCGGCATTTCGGGACCATCGCTGCGGATCGATCCGGTCGCCGCGCAGCAGATCAGCCTCGCATTGTACGAACTCGCCACCAACACCCAGAAATATGGCCTCGGCGCATCGGACTACGCGGCGCTGGAAGTGACGTGGGATGTTCGCGACGGCTTGTTCGAGTTCATCTGGCGCGAGAGCGGGCTGAAGCTCTCGCAGGCGCATGACAGCCAGGCCGACGAAGGTTTCGGGACCAAGCTTCTCATGCGCATCGTCCCGCAAATGCTGGGCGGACAGGCCGAGCGCCGACTTGCCGATGGCGAGATGACCTACCGCCTTTCGGCACCGGCACCAGCGGTTGTTGCTCCTGATGGTGACGAAGCGGGCAACCGGCTGGCAGCACGCATAATCGATACCAGTTTCGGCCTCGACTGAATTCGCCGGACGGCCAAGCATCCGCCTGCCTGTCAGGGTCGAGCGCACTGAAGCTTGCACCCGAAATCTGTTATTGGATCCATTAATGGTTGGAATGGGCGATCGGCTGTGCCAGATCGTGTCGTCACGAGCGCATAGCCACGCTGTGGCGCAGCACGGAGGGGACCCATGACCACAATCGCCACCACCCATGTCGGATCGATGCCGCGCGGCCCTGAACTGACCGAACTGCTACTGGCGCGTGATGCCGGCAAACCTTATGATCCTGCAGCCTTTGATGCGGCCGTGGCCGATGCCGTCGACCGATCGGTTGCCTTCCAGCGCGACTGCGGGGTCGATATCGTCAGCGATGGCGAGATGGGCAAGGTCGGCTATTCGACCTACATGATCGAGCGGCTCTCGGGCTTTGGCGGGCATATCGATCGCAAGCCCGCAGCAGACCTGGCCGAAGTGCCCGATCTGGCGAAGAAGCTTTCGGCGATCATGGGTAGCCAGGAGTTCGTCCGCGCCTCGTGCATCGGACCGGTCCGGCTGGTGACGCTCGAGCCGCTGCACGACGATATCCGCCGTTTCCGCGCCGCGATGGATGCGCATGGCAGCGGAGCGCGAGGCTTCATGAATGCCGCCTCTCCAGGCCTCATCACTGCGTTTCAGGTCAACCGGCATTATCCCAGCCACGAGGCCTATCTCGCTGATCTCGCCGATGCGATGCGCGAGGAGTACGAGACCATCGTCGCTGCCGGGTTCGACCTCCAGCTCGACTGTCCCGATCTCGCGATGTCGCGGCATACCGGCTATCAGGACCTGAGCGAGGACGAATTTCTCAAGGTCGCCACCGCCAATGTCGAGGCGCTCAATGCGGCCACCGCAAACATCCCGCCCGAACGGATGCGCATGCACCTCTGCTGGGGCAATTACGAAGGCCCGCACGATCACGACATTCCGCTCGAGCGCGTTATCGATATCGTGCTCTCCGCACGCCCCGGCACGGTGCTGTTCGAGGGCGCCAATCCCCGCCACGAACATGAATGGACGGTATGGCGCGATGCCACCATAGCTGACGACAAGGTGCTTGCTCCGGGCGTGATCGACACCTGTTCCAACTATGTCGAGCATCCCGAGCTGATCGCGCAGCGGTTGGAGCGCTTTGCCGGGATTGTCGGCGCAGACCGGGTGATTGCCAGTACCGATTGCGGCTTCGGCACGTTCGCGGGCTATGGCAAGATCGACCCGCTGGTCACCGCCAAGAAGCTGAAGGCCCTTCGTGAAGGCGCCGATCTGGCAGGGTCACGGCTGTGATTTCCGCCGAACGCCGGGCGATCGAATGGGAATGCACCCGGCTGATCGCACTGTATGCCAATCTCAACGACCAGCACCGCTGGGAAGAGATTGCAGCGCTCTATCATCCCGATGGTCTGATGACCCGCCCCACAGCGCCGGACGTGGAAATTCGAGGAAGCCAGGCCATACTCGCCGCGTTCAAGGCAAGGCCGCCGCGCATCACCCGGCATTTCTGCAGCAATGTCGTGATCGATGTCGACGATGCAGGGCATGCACGCGGCCATTGTGCAATATTGCTGTTCACCGGCGATGGCCCGCCCCTTGTCGGATCCTTCGACGACCGATTCGTGGCAACCGACAGCGGCTGGCGCTTCATGGAGCGGCGGGGAAGGCTCACCTTCCAGCGGTGAAACCTGGTCGGAATTGAGGCGCAACCTCGTCCCGTCCGGTTCGTAAGTCCTTGCGAACCCCCGGACACAAGGATGAAGCCCCATGACCCTCAAAGCCGTCGCGATCAACTGTACCCTCAAGCGCTCGGGCAAGGAGAGTTCGTCGACCGATGCGATGATCGACCTGATTGCCGAGCAGCTCGCCAAGCACGAAGTCGAGCTTACCGAGACGATCCGCATCGCCGACTACAACGTGCTGCCCGGAGTAAGCTCGGACGAGGGCGATGGCGACGAATGGCCCGATCTGCGCGAGCGCATCCTCGCCGCCGATATCCTGATCTTCGGCACGCCGATCTGGATGGGTCAGATGTCGAGCATCGCCAAGCGCGTGCTTGAACGGATGGACGCGTTCATGAGCGAAACCGACGAGACGGGCCGGATGCCGAGCTTTTCCAAGCTCGCGGTCGCGGCGATCGTCGGCAACGAGGACGGCGCGCACCGCATTTCGGCCGACCTGTTCCAGGCGCTGAACGATGTCGGCTTCACCATTCCGGCAGGCGCCGCCTGCTACTGGGTCGGCGAGGCGATGGGCAGCACCGATTTCCAGGACCTCGACGAGACGCCTGAAGCGACGTTCGAAACCGCGCGAATGCTCGCCGCCAACACCGCGCATCTCGCCAAGCTGCTCAAGTCCAAGCCCTATCCCGGCGACGAGGAGCATGACGACGAGAGCTGATTCTCGCGGCATATGACCGTCACGTCCCCGGTTGCGCGATGGATCAAGCTTGTATAAGCATACCATCAAAGCAGGAGAGGCGTGATGGTTTATGTGCTGGGCGGATACCAGAGCGATTTTGCGCGCAACTGGGCGCGCGAGGGACTTTCGATAGGCGACGGGTTCGTCGAGACGGTCCGTCAGGGACTCGACGCGACACGGCTCGATGCCGACGAGATCGAAAGCGGCCATGTCGGCAATTTCGTTGGCGACCTGTTCGCCGGCCAGGGCCTGCTCGGCGGCTTCTTTGCCTATGTCGACCCGGCGCTCGACGGTCTGCCCACCTCGCGCCACGAAGCAGCCTGCGCATCAGGCAGCGTATCGGTGCTCGCCGCAGCGGCGGAGATCGAGGCGGGACGTTATGACCTCGCCTGTGTCGTTGGCATAGAGATGATGCGCAACGTGCCGGGACAGAAGGCGGCGGAAAATCTGGGCGCTGCCGCCTATCAGGGCCGCGAGTTTGGCGATGCGCAGTTCCTCTGGCCTCGCGCCTTTTCCGACCTGGCCGAGGAATATGATGCGCTTTACGGCCTGAACTACGACCATCTGGGGCGCATTGCGGAGATCAATTTCGCCAATGGCAGGCGCAATCCCGCCGCGCAGACCCGGCAATGGCAATTCGGCCCGAAGAGCTTTACCGAGGATGACGAGGCCAATCCGGTCGTCGAAGGCCGCACCCGCAAGAACGATTGCGGCCAGGTGACCGACGGCGCGGCGGTCGTCTTTCTCGCGTCCGAAAGCCGTGCCCGCGAATATGCGGCGAAGCGCGGCATTCCGATGGAGCAGCTGTCGCGCATCGCCGGCTGGGGGCACCGGTCCGCCGCACTCGGCTATCGCGACAAGCGGCGGATGGCAGGCGATAGTCCTTACGTCTTCCCCCAGGTCAAGCGCGCGATCGACGATGCGCGCGCCCGCGCCGGTGTCTCGAGCATCGAGGCAATCGATGCGGTCGAGACGCACGATTGCTTCGCGATGACCGAATACATGGCGATCGACCATCTCGGCCTGACGGCCCCCGGCGAGGCGTGGAAAGCGGTCGAAGCTGGCGATATCGAGATCGGCGGCAAGCTGCCGATCAATCCGTCGGGCGGGCTGATCGGGCTCGGCCATCCGGTGGGGGCTACGGGTGTGCGAATGCTGCTCGACGCGCACCGTCAGGTCACCGGCCAGGCGGCGGACAATCAGGTCGAGGGTGCACGCCGCGTGCAGACGCTCAACATCGGCGGATCGACTACCACCACCGTCAGTTTCATCGTGGAGCAGGCCGCATGAGCGATACCCGTTTCAACCAGTTCAAACAACTGATCGCCGCCTGGACCCGCAAGGATGCCGACGCCGTGCTCGCCATGCTGCACGACGATGTCGTCTGGCATTATGCCGCCGCGATCGCTCCCCCTGCGCGCGGCAAGGCAGAGGCGCGTGCGTTCATCGAGCGCTTCGGATCGACCATCGCCGAGGTCAACTGGCGCATCTTCGCGCATGCCGAAACCGCCGACCGGCTGTTCGTCGAGGGCGTGGACGAATATGTCACCACCGATGGCGTCCGCGTCGCCGCGCCCTATGCCGGGATCATCGAATATCAGGGCGACAAGATCATCGGCTGGCGCGATTATCTCGATCGCGGCACGGTCGATGCGATCAAGGCGGGCAAGCCCTATCCTGCCCAGGTCAAGGAACTGATCGACCGGCCTGCAGCATGACGATGACGATGCTGGCCGATGCCCCGTTCCGCGAGGCGGAGTTCATGCCCGTCGACCTCGATGTCGAGCGGCGCGCCGATGGCACGATCATCCTCAAGAGCCGCGTGCCGCTGCGCGCCTTCGACGCGAACATACCGCGCGCGTTTGCCGAGCGGGCAAAGCTCAAGGGCGATGCTCCGGCGATCGGCTGGCGCGCGGCCGACGGGCAATGGGCCTATCGCAGCTATACGCAAGTCAAGCGCGATATGGACGGCGCGACCCGCTGGCTGGCCGAGAATTTCCCGCGCGGAACACGGCTGCTGATCATCGCGGAAAACAGCCTGCCGGTCGCGGTCATGACCTTTGCCGCCTGGGCGGCGGGGATGATCATCGTGCCCGTGAGCATTGCCTATGGCCTCGCCGGCGGCGATCATGCACGGCTGAGGCACGTCGTCGCGCGCACCGATCCGCAGGTGATCCTGGCCGAGCCACACCCGGCCATCGCCGCCGCGCTGGCTGCGACTGCGCCGAACGCGCGCATCGTCAGCAGCGACCCCAGCCCCTTTGCCGATGCCACCGCCTATGCCGATGTGATCTCCACCGGCCCCGGTGCATTTGCAAACGAGGCCATCGCTGCGGTCGATCCAGCTGCACCCGCGATCTACATGCTCACCTCCGGCTCGACCGGCCTGCCCAAGATCGTGCCGCATTCGTTGACTGCGCTCGCCGCGTGCGGGGCGCAGGGGCTGGACATGATCGGCAAGGCCGCGGGCTGGGACGATGTGATGCTCGACTGGCTGCCCTGGCACCATGCCGCAGGCGCTTCCGTCATGCGCACCTGCCTGCTGGAGGGTGGCACGCTGCATATCGACGCGGGCAAGCCGCTGCCCGGCCTTTTCGACCAGACCATCGCCAATCTGCGCGAGATTTCGGTCGCCTATTTCAACAATGTCCCCACCGGCTATGCGATGCTGGTCGAGGCGATGGAGCACGATGCCGAGCTGCGCGCACGCTTCTTCGCCAAGATGCGGCTGATGCTTTACGGCGGCGCAGGGCTTCCCCAGCCGGTCTATGACCGCCTGCAGGAGCTGGCGATTGCCGAAACCGGGCACCGCATCCACATGACCACCGGCTATGGCATGACCGAGACCGTCTCGGGCTGCATGGCGATCCATTTCCCCGCGACCCGCGTCGGCATCGGCCTGCCCGCACCGGGCCTGTCATTGAAGCTCGTACCCTGCGACGGGCGCTACGAGGTGCGGCTCGCCGGGCCGAACGTCATGAAAGGCTATCTGGACGAGCCCGACAAGACCGCCGCCGCGTTCGACGACGAGGGCTATTACCGCACCGGCGATGTCGCGGTGTTCCATGACGAAAGCGAATACGGTCAGGGCCTCGCCTTTGCCGGGCGGCTGGCCGAGGAGTTCAAGCTCGCCAATGGCAACTGGGTCTATGGCGGCGCAGTGCGCGAGAAGCTGCTCAAGGCCTGTAACGGTCTTATCGCCGATCTGGTGCTGGCCGATGACGGCAGGCCCTATCTGGCGATGCTTGGCTGGCCCAAGCCGGGCGCAACGCTCGATGCGGTGGCCGAGGCGGTGCGCGGCTATAATCGCGAGGCGCGCGGCGGCGCGGTGATCCGCCGGGTCGCGCTGTTCGATACCCCGCCCAATCCGGGCGCGCACGAACTGTCGGACAAGGGCACGATCAACCGCCGCGCGGTACTCGACGGACGGCGCGATTGGGTCGAGCGGGTGTTTGCCGATCCGCCGGACGAAGGCGTCGCGATTACCGGCTAGAACGCTGGAATAATTCACAAAACTGGGAGGAAACGGGATGCTGACGATTCTCGCGATCAATGCGGCTGTGCTCGCCGCGTGCTTTGTCGCGCTCTGGCTGATCTGTCTGGGGACGCGCGACGTTACCCCGGTGGACAGCTTCTGGGCCTGGGGCATGCTGGTGATGGCAGCTTCCACCTATGTCCAGGCCGAAGGCGATCCGACGCGGATGCTGATGCTGCTGGCGATTTGCGGCCTGTGGGCGGCGCGGCTGGGCACGTTCATGCTGTGGCGCTGGCGCAGCCATGGCCCCGACCGGCGCTATTCGGCGCTGCTCGGCAAGGCGCAGCAGCACAAGGGCTGGAGCTTTGCTCGCGCATCGGGCCAGCTGGTTTTCGCGACGCAAGCCCCGCTGCTGTTTGTCGTGTGCCTGCCGGTGCAATTGGGCCAGATTGATGCCCTGCCGCCGGTCGGAACGCTGGGCATGATTGGGGCTGCCATCGCGCTGTTCGGCATTGCGTTCGAGACCATCGGCGATGCGCAGCTCGTCGCGTTCAAGGCGAAGCCCGAGAACCAGGGCAAGCTGATGACCAGCGGCCTGTGGCGCTATACCCGCCACCCCAATTATTTTGGCGATTCGACGACATGGTGGGGCCTGTGGCTGATCGCGGCGGAAACCTCGACGGGCCTTGCCGCCATCATCGGCCCTGTGCTGCTCACCTGGACGCTGATGAAATGGTCGGGCGCGCCGACCGTCGAGAAGCGGCTGGCGAAAACGCGCGAAGGATATGCCGATTATGTCGCGCGTACCTCGGGCTTCATTCCGATGCCGCCGAAGCGTGGCTGAGCAGGGCTGCGGTCAGCGCGCTCCGGCGCATTGGCCCAGCCGCTGCGCTGCGGCACGAAAGCCTGTCTCGATCTCGTCGACGATTTGCGCGACAGGTTCGACCGCACGAACGGTGCCGACGCCCTGCCCTGCCGCCCAGAGATCCTTCCACTTGGCGTGCGGATCGCCGCCATAATCGCGAGTCGCAGGCTTGCCGAGGTCCCTGGGGTCGTAACCGCAGGCGACCAGCGAGGGGATAAGCCAGGACGCCGGCGTGCCGGTGATCGCCGGACTGACCACCAGATCCTCGATTCCGCTGTCGACGACCATCTGTTTATAGCCCGGTATTGCCATGCTCTCTTCTGCCGCGAGGAAGCGCGTGCCCATATAGACAAGGTCCGCCCCGGCGGCGATCGCCCCCGCCAGCGCCGCGCCATCGGCAATGCCACCGCCGACGCAGATGATGCCGTCGAACTCTGCGCGCAGCGCGGTGATAAACGCGAAGGGCGACAGAAAGCCGGTATGCCCGCCCGCCCCGGCCGACACGCAGACCAGCCCGTCCGCGCCTGCCGCCGCCGCCTTGCGCCCCAATGCGACCGAGATCACGTCCGCCAGCACGATGCCGCCATAGCCGTGCACGGTCTCCACCGCCGGAGCCGGGCTGCCGAGCGCAGTGATGACGATCGGCGGCTTGTGCTTGGCGATCAGCGCAAGGTCATCGGCAAGGCGCTGGTTGCTGCTGTGCGTGACGAGGTTCGCCGCCCAGAGCCCCGGCGCACCCTGCGTCTCGGCCACAATGCGCGTCATCCATGCATCGAGGTCCGCTACCGTGCGACAGTTGGGCGTGGGGAAAGCCCCGATGATGCCGGACTGCGCCGCAGCGATCACCATTTCGGGGCCGGACACCAGAAACATCGGCGCGGCCACCACCGGCAGGCGCAGTTTGTCGATCATCATTCAGATACGCTCCAATATGGTTGCCACGCCCACGCCCTGCGCCCCGGTCGCCACGACCAGGCCCAATGTGCCGCCGCACTCGACCAATGCGTCGATCAGGGTCGACAGCAAGATGCCACCGGTCGCACCCATGGGATGGCCCTTGGCGACATGGCCGCCGCTGACGTTCACCTTGTCCGGATCGGGCGCGCGGTCGCGCAGAAATTTGGCGTGCGTGACGGCAAAGGCCTCCATGAACTCGATCCGGTCCATATCGGCGAGCCTCATCCCGGCCTTTTCGAGCACCTTGTCCATGGCAGCAAAACCGGCGGTCAGCGAATCCCACGGATCGCCGCCGACTTCCACATGTGCGACGATCCGCGCAATGGCCCCCTGGCGCGGGCCGATCAACGCCAGTGCCGCGCCGTCGGTCATCGGCGGCGCATGCGCGACCGTGTGACGATGGTCGATCTGACGATCTCCCAAGATCGAGCGATAGGCCTCGGCGAGCGGCGGAAAGGCCGGCGGCAGCGATTGCAACCGCTCGAGCGTCATCGGCCGCACCGCTTCCTCATGGTCCAGCCCAGCCACTGCGATGCGCGACGCGATCAGGCCAGGCCTATCCTCTGCCGCTGCGGCGCGCGTTTGCGAAACCAGCGCGACCGCATCCAGCTCGTCCCGCGTGATCCCCTCCTTCTCGGCGAGCAGATCGGCGGCGAGCGCAACCTGCATGTAGCGCCGGTCAGGCGGCATGTCGGTGGCGGTGTAATAATCCGCCTTGTCGGCCATGAAGGCGACCTTCGACAGCATCTCGACCCCGCCGCCCAGCGCCCATTGCGCCTGGCCAGAGGCGACCGCTGCCGCCGCCGCACCCACCGCCGACAGGCCCGAGGCGCAGAAATTGTTGAGCGTATGCACCGCCACCCCATCGGGCAGATCGGCCTTGAGCTTGGCGATCAGCGCGATATGCCCGCCCTGCGCACCGACCTGGCCGACACAGCCCAGCGTCATGCGTTCGGCGCGCCCGCGCGGATCGGCCCCGCGCGCCTCCATCGCATCGACCAGATGCGCGACCAGCCCGTGCGGTGTTTCCCCAGCGAGTCCGCCATCGGGCCGCGCCTTGCCGCGTGGGGTGCGCAGTGCAACGTGCAGATAGGCCTCGCTCATGCCGGGGCCCTCCACGTGCTCGGCGGCTGAAAGGCAAACAGGCCGGGCGGCGCGGCGATCACGGCGGGGATGGCATTGATCGCCACCGCCACGGTCGCATCGGTCAGCGCACGCGAGGGCGGCGCGTTCGGATCGGATTCGGTAATGTCCATGGTCAGATGGATATTGGGCCGCCCCTCGATCCGAACGTCCCAATGCCCGCGTCCGCCTTCGTGCAGTGCGGGATCGGCGGTCCAAAGGATCGACAGGGTGAAGCGCGCGCCGCACGCGTAATGCGCGGTCCAGCGCCATTCGGTCGCGGCGACCGTTCCCTCGGGGATCGTACCTGCCGGAATGACGATATCCGCCGGGGCCAGCGTGAGCTGATGATCGGGTTCGATTCGTGCAACCTTGGTGCCCATCTGGTGCCCGGCAAAGACCAGCACTTCGGAGAAGAGCGCGCGATACAGTTCGGCCAGCGGCCCGGTGCGGATATCGCGCACCGCAGGATCGCTGCCCAGCCCCATCAGCTCGAACACGAAGGCCGCACTCGCCATGGCCGAGGCATCGACCGTTTCGCTGACCTTGATATGCTCGACCTCGACCGACATCGCGGTCGCGGCGAGTGCGATCCGCTCGACGATCATCCCGGGGCTGACACCCACGCCGGCCAGCGTTGCCCCTCCTTCGAGCGCGGCGAGATGCAGACGATCGGCATAATCTGGTCCCTGGGCTGCAGGCCAGTGGAATCCTGCGGTGGAAATGACGTTCTTGCCAGATCGCAGCAGCGCCTCGACATGCGGGACCAGCGCGTCATAGGGCAAGGTGATGCGCGGCGTGTGGATCACGACATCGGCGGGTGTCGCCAGCGTTTCGGCAAGGTCGTGCGTCGCCACCACACCGGTCAGCGGTCGTCGCGCGATCTCGCCGGCATCCTTGCCCGCCTTGGCCGCCGAATAGACGTGCACGCCCGCCAATGCGAGCGCAGGATCGTCGATGATCCGCCGCAGCGCGGTGCGCCCCATCGCACCGGTCGCCCATTGAATCACTCTGAATGCCATGCCCGCCCTCCCCTGGCGCTGTCTCCCTGAGCCATCTCATCTGAGGCTCGAATAATCGCACCCCGGGCCGCAGCTCTGGCTTGCCTTGGGTTTAGGTATCTTTATGAAAGCTGTAAAGCACAGACAGGAGAGAGCGATGTTTCTGACCCCGGCAGAGCGAATTGCGGACTATCAGGCGCGCGGCTGGTGGGAGGAAATCGGGGTCGATGCGCTGCTGCGCCAGGCGGTTGCGGAACGCGGCGCCACGCTCGCGCTGGTCGATCCGCTCAACCGCAAAACGCTCGACGGCTGCGCACCCGAGCGGCTGAGCTGGAACGAGCTCGATGCCCGGGTCGATGCCATGGCCGCCGCGCTGATCGCCCTGGGGCTGGAGCGCGACGACGTGATCTGCGCGCAACTGCCGAACACCGTCGATGCGGTGATCCTGTTCCTCGCGGTCGCGCGGCTGGGGCTGATCATCAGCCCGATCGTGATGCAGTATCGTGAGCACGAGCTGGGCCATATCCTGTCGCTCACCGATGCCCGCGCCTTTGTCACCGTGCCGACGTTTCATGGCCACGACTATGCCGCCATGGCCGCCGCACTGATCGCCGAACGCCCCGGCATGATGCTGCTGACCATGGGCGCAGCACCGCATGGCGCCGACCTCAGGGCCCTCGCTGCCAGTGCCGATCCGGCGAGCGTCGCTCCCTGGTGCGCCGCGCATCCGGTGGCGGGCGGCGAAGTGCTGACCATCTGCTGGACCTCGGGCACCGAGGCGCGGCCCAAGGGCGTCCCGCGCGATCACAACCACTGGGTGCTCAACGCCAAGGTCATCGTCTGGGGCACGGGCATGCAGCCCGGCGACGTGCTGCTCAACCCCTTTCCGCTGGTCAACATCGCCTCGATCGGCGGGCTGATGCTGCCCTGGCTCGAGGTGCGCGGCACGATGGTGCTGCACCATCCCTTCGACCTCAGCGTCTTCCTGAAGCAGATCGAGGCCGAGCACGTCACGTACACGATCGCGCCCCCGGCAGTTCTCACCGCGCTGCTCAAGCAGCCGCAAATTGCCGCATCGGTCGATCTGTCGTCGCTGCGCGCGATAGGCAGCGGATCGGCCCCGCTCACCCCCTGGCTGATCGAAGGCTGGGCCGAAACGCATGGCATCGAGATCTGCAACATCTTCGGATCGAACGAGGGCATGGCGCTGATGTCCTCCCCTATCGACGTGCCCGACCGGACAGAGCGGGCGCATTATTTCCCGCGCTTCGGCGCCGAAGGCGTGGATTGGGACAGTCCGGTTTCCGCCGTGATGCGCACCCGGCTGGTCGATCCGGAGACGGGCGCGATCATCACCGAGCCGGGCCGACCGGGCGAGATGCACATTTCCGGCGGCACCGTCATCTCGGGCTATTGGCGCTCGCCCGAGCTCAATGGGGCGAGCTTCGACGGCGAATGGTTCCGCACCGGCGACCTTTTCGAGATCGCGGGAGATGGCGCGCTGTCGCGCTTCTACCGCTTTGTAGGCCGCTCGAAGGAGATCATCGTGCGCGGTGGGGTGAACATCTCGCCGGCGGAGATCGACGAGCTGCTGGTCAGCCTGCCGGGCGTGCGTGAGGCGGCGAGCGTGGGCATTCCCGACAGCGACCTTGGCGAGCGCATCGCGGTCGCCGTGGTGGTCGATGATGGGATCACCCCGCCCGATGTTGCGGCAGTCGGCGCACATCTGGCAGCAGCAGGCGTTGCAGTGTTCAAGCGCCCGGAACGGCTGGTCGTGCTTTCCGCGCTGCCGCGCAATGCGATGAACAAGGTGGTCCGCGCCGATCTGCGCGCGGCGGTGTTGGCGGCGCTGGAGAGTTAGGCGGCGCTCAGGCCGCCGTCGCCATCATCCGTTCGCGCCGTGCTGCCCGCTCGCGCAGCGCCTGCTTGTCGCGCTCCAGCACCTCGCGCTCAACCCAGTGCGAGTGCGTGCCGCTGCTGATCTTGTGTGGCAGCGCGATGCGGCAGATGGGGCCATCGGCAAAGCGCTTGCAGTCGATGATGATGCACTCCGACGTTCCCTGGTTCTCGTCGATAACGAAGCTCACCAGATAGCCGTCATCCTCGTCCTCGGCCCCCACACGCGGGGCGAACGGCGCTTCGGACGCATAGCGACCTTCGGGCAGCATGATCGTGGTCGACTCACCCGTCTGGAGGTCGTGTTTGACGAAGCCATTGAACAGGAACCAGCCGGGCCTGGTCGTGGTCGAATAGGCATAGCGATAAGGCTGCGCCAGATAGCGCTGATTGATCATCCCGAATTCAACCAGCTGGTCGCCGAGCGATTGCTCGCGCGTTTCGCCAGTCCGCAGGTTGAAGCGCCAGCGATGCAGCGTCGGCTTGAAGCTGTTCTCGTCGATATGCGCCATCATCGCACCATAGCCGCCATCATGCGGCAATGGGTCGGGCGTGGGATTGTTCTGGAAATAGCCGTCGAGCACCACCTCGTCGCCCTCTTCCCAGGCGTTGAGCCAATGCAGCACATAGGTGGGCGCGGCATCGAACCAGCGGATGTCGCCGGGATCGTTCCGGTTCACCAGCGCAAAGCGCGAGGGCAGATCGTGCAGCCGCACCGCATGGATATTGTGCTCCAGCAGCGCCTCATCCCAGAAGACCGGAAAGTCGTTGAGGATCGCCCAGTTCTCGCTGAACGCCATGTCGTGCGGGAGACGCGGTCCGGGCAGCGGCACGGGCGTGTAGCTTTTCAGCCGCCCATCGGCATCGACCACGCCATAATGCATGTACGGCGCGTGCTTGGAATAGTTGAAGAACAGCAGTTCGCCGGTGCGCTCATCGACCTTGGGATGCGCCGAGATACCGTCGATCGGCACCCAGGGCGCGGGGCCCAGCTGTTCGAGCGTTTCGGGGTCCATCACATAGCCTTCTCCGCACTGGTAGAAGGTCGCGATCGCCTGGCCTGCGTGCACGATGATGTCGGTGGAGGCACTGTCCTTCAGGCTGCCATGCGCGCCGAAACCAGGGCGGCGCGACAGGCTGGGCTTGTCCTGCAGGCCGCCCCAGAGCGATCCGCCCGC
Organism: Blastomonas natatoria; assembly: GCF_003201955.1. Taxonomy (GTDB): domain Bacteria; phylum Pseudomonadota; class Alphaproteobacteria; order Sphingomonadales; family Sphingomonadaceae; genus Blastomonas; species Blastomonas natatoria. Next base: position 270,835 of record NZ_QJJM01000001.1, on the reverse strand, counting down.
CTCCTGCTCCGCCTGGAAGCAGCGCGAGCGGACGAAACGGTTGCGATAATGCGCCTTGCCACTGCGGAAATCGATCTGGTGGATCATCCCGTCACCATCGAACGGATGATATTTGCCCAGCGGCTGGTGAACCTGGTTCTCGGTGTTGCGCAGGTAGATGCCGTCGATATCTTCAGGGATAGCCCCCTCGATCACTTCGAGATCGAAGGCGTTCACCTCTTCATGCTGCGGAGTCCAGGCTCCGGTCAGATAGGGGTGGTTGCTTGGCTGCAGCGTGCTGCGAATTGCGGGCAGCCGCTCGATTTTCATGGCCATGTCCTCGCCTCTTCCCTGGCTTATTCGATCGTATGGAATCGGATAGCAGAATGGTCTAGTTACGCAAGTCTCTTTGCGGTACACCGTTGCCGCAGGCCGGGCTCACCGGCCGCATCAATCGGAGGATGCCATGAACAGATTTCGTATCGCGCTGCTGGCGCTGACCGCCATGACGGGGCTCACGCTGCCCAGCGTGGCGCACGCCGAATCCACCCCGGCAGCCGCCGCCCCCCAGCCCTTCACCTCAAAGCAGGAGAGCATGATGACCGACCCCAAGATTGCCGTTGTCGAAAAGATGATCGACGCCTGGAACCGCCGCGACTGGAAACTGGTGGGCGATCTGTTCGCCGAGGATGGCGTGCTGCATTCGATGATGATCGAACCGGTCAAGGGCCGCAAGGCGGTCGCCGAACGGATCAATGCGCTGGGCGAAGGCATCGAGAGCATCACGCTGCACATCCACAATATCGGCCGCATCGGCGATGTCGTGGTGATCGAGCGGACCGACGAGTTCACCTACAAGGGCCATCATGGCAAGGTGCCGGTTGTCGGCATTCTCGAGGTCGAGGGTGACCATGTGAAGGTCTGGCGTGAATATTATGATCGAGCCGAACTGCTTCGCGAAATGGGGATAGGTGAAGAGTTTCACAAACCCGCTACGGCGCATTGAATAACAGGGGCATGCCGGAGCGAAAGGCTCGACGTATCGCTCCGGCATGCTTATTGAGGTCAGCGTGACTGTTGAACCGCAACTCATTCGTACCTGCTCGATCTGGAGGGCGCTGGAGGTGGTGGGCGATGCGCCCACGGTGCTGGTGATCGAGGCGATCTGGCTGGGCACCCGACGCTTCGATGCGCTGCGCAAGCGCACCGGCCTGCTGAAGGCGCTGCTCAGCGACCGGCTCAAGCGGCTGATCGCCAATGGCATGATCGAGAAATGCCCGAGCAGCGATGGCGGCAACCGGCACGAGTATGTGCTGACGCAAAAGGGCCGCGATCTCTACTGGACCTCGCTGATGCTGCTGCGCTGGGAACAGCGCTGGGGTGCGGGGCGCACCAAGCTGCGGGTCGAGCTGACGCACAAGAGCTGCGGTCAAGTGTTCGAGCCCGAGCCTGCGTGCAAGGCGTGCAACCAGACGATCGATGCAACCCAGGTCGAATGGGAGCCCGGCCCCGGTGTCGGCCTGATGGAGCCGGTCTATTCGCGGCGCCGCCAGCAGCGTGAGACGACACAGGACGCCACGACCCTGTTCGACGAGGCAGCACGCATCATTGGCGACCGCTGGGCCAGCCTGATCATGCGATCGATCTTTACCAACATCAACCGGTTCGACGATATCCGCCGCGACACGGCCATCGCCACCAACATCCTGGCCGAGCGACTCGCCTGGCTGACTTCGATCGGCGTGATCCGGCAGGAGCAATATGTCGACAGCCCGCCACGTTACGAATATCGCCTGCGACGCAAGGGCGTGGATTATTATCCTGCGCTGCTGATGCTGATGATGTGGGGCGACAAGTATTTCTGCTCGCCTGCCGGCCCACCTGTGCTGCTGACCCATCGCGATTGCGGGCAGCGGCTGGAACCGCAGGTGGTCTGCTCGCACTGCCGCGAACCGCTCGAAGCGCACGAGGTCGACTTCCGGCTGATCGAGGTTGCTGGGGCAGAGGACGAGAAGCACGCGGTTTCGGCCTGACACCGCTGCTCGGCCATGACGCAATTCATCGTCACCCCCGCGAAGGCGGGGGTCCCGCTACTTCGGATAGGGTGGAGGAAGCGGGATTCCCGCGTTCGCGGGAATGACGAAAATACCCTTGGTTGAAACTAGCCGCAGCCTGGCCCAGACCAAGCTGCTTGCGCACCCGCATTTATCACTTTCATTATCATACCAAACTGATTAGCCTCTTCCCAGCGGGAGAGAGACAATCATGGATTCCAGCGTCGAACGCGCGGTCATCGTCACGGGTGCGGGCAAGGGCCTGGGCGCCGCCTTTGCAAGGGCGCTGGCATCCGAAGGCGCGGCGGTGCTGGTCAACAACCGGCTGCGCAAGGGCCAGCCTGACAGCGCCGGAGCGGTCGCCGACGCGATCCGCGCACAGGGCGGTCGCGCGATCACCAATTATCAGGACATAGCCGCGCCCGGCGCAGCCCAGGCGCTGGTCAAGGCGGCGCTTGACGCCTTTGGGCGGATCGATGCCATCGTGTTCAATGCCGGAATCATCGGCCCGGCGGCCAAGCTGCCCGACATGGACATGGCAGCGCTGGGCGAGGTGCTGAACACCAATTTCCTCGCGCAGGTCGCGCTCGCCCAGGCCGCATTGCCGCATCTGCTGCAGAGCCCTGCGGGGCGGATGGTGTTCGTGTCCTCGTCGGCAGGGCTGCACGGCGTGCGCGGGCGCATTCCCTATGCCGCCAGCAAGGGCGCATTGAACGCCATGGCGCTGACGCTCGCAGATGAACTGAAGCGCACGCCGATCAGGGTGAACGTGCTGTGCCCCTATGCCTCCACGCCGATGACATCGCAGGATGGTGTCGCGGGCGATCCCCGGCTCGATCCTGCCTATGCGGCCGGAATGGCTGCCTATCTCGCGAGCGAGGCGTGCAGCGTCAACGGCCAGATCTTCCTCGCCGGGGGCCGCCGCTATCGCCGCGCGCGCATGGTCGAGGGGCGCGGTGCTTCCGCCCCCGATGACAGCACCGCTTGGGTGGCAGAGCATCTCGATCAGATCGCGTCGATGGACGGCGCGCGCGAATTTCCGGGTGCCGAGAGCGCCTTTGCCGATCTTTACGCCAGCATAGACATAACCAGTACCGGAGGATGAGGATGCGATTGACCGTGGAACGACTGCTCGACCGGCAGGAGATAGAAGACATATTGATCGGCTATGCACGCGGAGCGGACCGCGCCGATGTCGATCTGATCCGCGCCGCCTATCATGCGGACGCGATCGAGGATCATGGCGGGGTCTATGTGGGACCTGCCGCCGATTATGTCGCGCTGATGGCCAAGATCCTGCCCACCGCGCCGCTGATGTCGCACCTTTGCACCAACATTTCGGTCGAGTTCGTCGAGGCCGATCTGGCCGTGACCGAATGCTATTTCCTCACCTTCTCGCGCCGCGAGGCCGAGAGCGGATCGTTCGACAGCCTGACCATGGCGCGCTGCGTCGACCGGTTCGAGCGGCGCGACGGCGCGTGGAAGATCGCGCACCGCCGCCTCGCCTGGGAATGGAACCATGAAATGCCGATCAACGAGACCTGGGGGCGTGGCATGATCATCCCCGATATCGGCAAGGCCGTGCGCGGCGCGAAGAAGCCCGACGACATTCTGTATGGCGCCTGGGCGCGCCAGCGCAGCGGTGAGGAGATCGCAGCATGAAGATCGAGAGATGCACCGCCATCGTCACCGGTGCCAATCGCGGCATCGGATTCGGCTTTGTCGAGGAACTGCTCGATCAGGGCGCGGCAAAGGTCTATCTCGGCGCACGCAAGCTGGCCGATGCCGAGGAAGCCGCGCGCAGCACGGGGGACCCTCGTGTCGTACCGGTCCAGCTCGATGTCACCAGGGCTGAGGATGTAGCTGCCGTCGCGGCGCGCTGCACCGATGTCGATCTGGTGGTGAACAATGCGGGGGCCTTCCATCGCCAGACGTTGTTGGAAGCCGAGGACATGCGCTTCGCGCGCAACGAGATGGACACCAACTATTTCGGCATGCTGGCTATGGTGCGGGCGTTCGCGCCGGTGCTCAAGGCCAATGGCGGCGGCGCGATCGTCAACGTGCTGTCGGCCGGCGGCATCTGCGCGGTGCCGAACATGGGCGGCTACAGCCCCAGCAAGTTCGCGGCACGCGCCGCGAGCGACTGCCTGCGCGCCGAGCTCGAGCCGCAGGGCACGCATGTCGCCGCCCTGATCGTCGGGTCGGTCGATACCCGCATGGCCGAGCATGTCACCTGGCAGGCCAAGTCGAGCCCGCGCGATATCGGCAAGGCAGGGCTGATGGCCGCCGCGCGCAAGGTCGATGAGCTCGACACCGATCCGCATGCCGAGTCCGTCCGCGCATTCCTGGCGCGTGATCCGTACACATTGAAGCGCTCGATGGCCAAGGCGCTGCACGACGGGAGGCGCTGACATGAAATATGCCAACACGCTGGAGACCATGCTCGCCAAGCAGGACATTGCCGATTGCCTCGCCCGCTATGCGCGCGGGGTCGATCGCGCCGATGGCGAGCTGCTGCACAGCTGCTATTTCGACGACAGCATCGAGGAGCATGGCTCGAGCTATTCGGGCCCGGCGCGCGCCTATATCGACGGCGCGATCCAGCGGATGCAGGGCGGCGATGTCATGGGGCATTACCTGTGCAACCTGCATGTCGAGTTCGAGAGCGACACCCTCGCCTATGCCGAATGCTATGTGCTGACCTTCGCGCGCTTCCCCAAGGACGGGGAGCGCTGGGACACGCTGACCGGCGGGCGCATCGTCGACCGCTTCGAGAAGCGCGACGGCGAATGGCGCATCGCGCATCGCAAGATCACGCTCGACTGGAACCGCGACATGCCGATGGCGGAGGGATGGTGTCTGGGCATGTTCAAACCAGAAGACCCGCGCATGCATATCGGTGAAAAGGGCAAGGGGGACTTGAGCTACAGCCGCTTCTGACCTTTGCTGACATCCACAAACAAAAGGGCAGCCGGATCGCTCCGGCTGCCCTTTTGTTTTGCCCTGATCGGGCCGTTCAGAACCTGACCGAAACTTCCGCGCCATATTGGCGCGGAGCGCCCAGGCGGCTGACTTCATCGCCAAAAAAGGCAATGATGTTAGTGCGATAGAGCGTGTTGGTGAGGTTGCGGCCCCAGAGCGAGAAAGTGACATCGCCATTGCCGGGGGTGAGCGAAATGCGCCCGCCAAGCTGACCATAGCCGTCTTCGCGCTGAAGGTTGTCGGGCGCCCAGAACAGCCGCGCCTGGTGGCTGTAATTGACGTTCATGCGCAGCGCATCGGACCAGTCGCCAATATCGGTGACGAAATCCGCCGCGACATTCCACTGCGCCTTGGGCGTGCGCTGCAGGAAATTGCCCGAATTGTCGTTGCCGAGCGAATCGATGAACGCGATGTATTTGGTGTCGAGCAGCGTCAGCCCGCCCGATAGCGTCAGCCCCGTCGCCACCGCGACGGTCGCTTCCGCCTCGATGCCCTGGATCTTGGCGTCCGCCGCATTGTCGGTAATGTTGCACAGGCACGCTGCAGAGGTCTGGGTGACCTGAAGGTTCTTGTACTTCATGTCGAACAGCGCGACGTTGAGCCGCAGTCGGCGGTCGAACAGATCAAGCTTGCCGCCGATTTCGAAGCTGGTCACCGTCTCCGGATCATAGCTGGAAACCGCTGCTGCGGCATTGGCCGGATCATCCTCGAAGCCGCCGCCCTTATAACCGGTCGAGAACGTGCCGTAGAACAGCATGTCGTCATTCGGCTTGAACTCGATCGTGGCCTGCGGCGTGATCTCGCTCCAGCTGTCCGAATAGCGTGCGGTAAAGCTCTGGCCTTCGCGGAACGTGCCCGCGAGCGGGGTGAGTGCGACCTGATCATTGGGGTTGAACTTGTCGCCGCCTTCGGTCGCCGTGCCGGTCACGATGCCGCCCTTGCGGTCGCGCGAATAGCGGATACCCGCGACGACACGCAGCTTCGGCGAGAAGCGATAGCCGAGCTGGCCGAAAAACGCATAGCTCTCGTTGGTCGCGCGGTTGTCCCACCGGCTTTCGCCTGACAGGGTGGTGAGCACCGTCAACGGAACTTCGGCCCAGAAGCGGTCAAGCTTGGTCACCTTGTCGTGCTGGTAATAGGCACCGAAAATCCAGTCGAAGCCGCGATCGGACTGTTCTTCGGATACCACGCGCAATTCCTGGCTGAACTGGCGGATATCCTCGTCCTCGTTGACCGGGAAGGTGAACAGCGTCGGCGAGATGACGCCGAAACCGTTGTCCGGGCCGATGCCGGTCTGGTCATAGACGTTGAACGCCTCTCCCTTGCGATAGCCGGTGATCGACGAGAGCGTTCCGAAGCCGCCAAGCCCCTGGTCCATGCGCAGCGACAGGCCCCAGGCCTCGCGGTTGAGCTGCTGCGGCGTGTCGGCCGTGTCCCCCTTGTAGCGCGGCCATTCGGGCAGGCCCTCGCGCAAGCGGAGCGGACGGCCGCGAATGACTCCGATGGCAGCGCGCGCCGCGCTCCACGGACCCGAACCTGCGGCAGGGCCATCGATCGCTACCGAATGGAAGCCGTTGGACTCGTCCTTGGTATAATCAAACACCAGCCGCGCGGTGAAATCGCTGTCATCGGGCTCGACCATCAGCTGGCCGCGGAACTGGATGCTGTCGACGTCATCCAGATCGACATCGTGCAGCAGGTCCTGGTTGAAACCGTCGCGGTTGCGATACTGGAAGCTCAGTCGTCCGGTCAGCGGCCCGCTGATCGTGCCGGTGACATGTCCCCTTGCCAGCTTCTCGTTGTAATTGCCGTAGGATACCGTCATCCCCGCGCCGAAATCCGCCTGGGGACGCGCGCTGTAGATGCTGATCGCGCCGCCCACGACGTTGCGACCCAGCAGCACGCCTTGCGGCCCGCGCACCACTTCGACCCGCTCGATATCGTACATGTCGAAGTTGAACAGGCCCGAGCGGCCGACATAGACGTCATCGACAAAGATACCGATCGACTGGTCCGCCGACGGGCTGTCGAGCCGGGTGTTGGTGATGCCGCGGATGTTGAATTCCTGATCGATCGGCGACAGCGCGGTAAAGCTCAGCGACGTGGCCTGCCCTGCCAGATCCTCGAAACTCAGGATGCGCGCGGCCTCGATCGATTCCGCGCTGAAGGCCGAAATAGCAGCCGAGGTATCCTGCACCGTCGAATCGCGGCGCTGCGCGGTCACGACGATGTCGGCAATCTGCGGTCCCTGGCTGTCCTGCTCGCTCCCGGCCTGCTCACCTGCATCCTGCGCGGCGGCTGGCGTGGCGACCGCCGCGATCAGCGCCAGGCCGATCGCGGTCATCGAAAAACGGTTGAATCGGCAACGCGCAACAAGATTGTGCTTCAGCATCAATCAGTTCCTCCCCTCAATGCCAGCGCTTGTCGCCGGTCACTTGCAATACTAGACTTATGATAAAGGTTCGTCAATGCAAGTTACTGTTGCCGCTACGGGAACATGGCAAAACGCCCGATCAGCGGAACTGACCGGGCGTGAAATGGCTGGCAATTTGGGGATATCGCTCGGTCAGACAGGCAGCCCGACATAGTTTTCCGCAATCGCGGTCTGCATCGCGGGTGATCGGGACAGATAGTCCATCTCCGCCACTTGCATCTGCCGTTCGAACGCGTTCTGATCGGGAAAGCTGTGCATCAGCCTGGTCAGCGACCAGCTGAACCGTTCCGACTTCCAGATGCGCGCCAGCGCGCGGTCGCGATAGCCGAGCAGTGCGGATTCGTCCTTGCGCCGATAATGCGCGATGATCGCATCCGAGAGATAGAGCACATCCGATGCGGCAAGGTTGAGCCCCTTGGCCCCGGTCGGCGGCACGATATGCGCCGCATCGCCCGCCAGGAACAGCCGCCCGTAATGCATCGTCTCGAACACATAGGACCGCAGCGGCGCGATCGACATTTCGAGCGCCGGGCCGCGCGTCACGCCATGTTGCGAGATGCCGTTGAAGCGCAGTTCCAGCTCGTCCCACAGCCGGTCCTCGGGCCAGTCCTCGATCCTCTCGGTGAGCGGCACCTGGATGTAGTAGCGGCTGCGCGTCGGCGATCGCATCGAGGCGAGCGCGAAGCCGCGCGGACCGTTGGCATAGATCAGCTCGTCATGACAGGGCGGCACATCGGCAAGAATTCCCAGCCAGCCGAACGGATATTCGTGGATGTACTCGCGCGCCAGATGCTGCGGAATCGCGCGGCGCGAGGGTCCGTGAAAACCGTCACAACCGGCGATGAAATCGCATTCGAGCGTCACCGGCGCGCCGTCCTTGGCATAGGTCACCTTGGGATGCGCGCTGTCGACCCCGTGCAATACGAGATCGCCTGCCTCGAACACGATCTCGAGATCGCGCTGCGGCGCGGCGGCGATCAGGTCGCGGGTCAGTTCGGTCTGGCCATAGACGACCACGGTCTTGCCGGTCAGCGCCTTGATGTCGATGCGGACCATCTGGTCGCCATCGGCCAGGTTGAAACCGTCCTCGACCAGCGCCTCGCGGTTCATCCGCTCGTCCAGCCCCAGCCGTTTCATGAGATCGGTAGTCACCGTCTCGAGGACGCCTGCCCTGATCCGGCTCTCGACATGCTCGCGGCTGGCGCGCTCGAGCAGCACGCAGTCGATCCCTTCGGCCTTGAGCAGGTGGCCGAGCAGCAGCCCGGCGGGGCCTGATCCGATGATCGCGACCTGGGTGCGGCGCGCAGTCATGCGAGCAACTGCGCTTCGAGTTCGCCGAGCACGCGGTAGCAATCGAGCACCTGTGCGACCGAGCTGTTGGGCTCGCGCCCCTCCCGGATCGCGGCGATGAATTCGCGGTCCTGCAGTTCGATGCCGTTCATCGAGACATCGACCTTGCTGACGTCGATCGGCTCTTCCTTACCGTTCACGAGATCGTCGTAGCGCGCGATATAGGTCGCGCTGTCGCCGATATACCGGAAGAAGGTGCCGAGCGGGCCGTCATTGTTGAAGCTGAGCGACAGCGTGCAGATCGCGCCGCTCTCGCTCTTGAGCTGGATCGACATGTCCATCGCGATGCCGAGATCGGGATGGTGCGGGCCTTCGAGCACGTTCGCCTTGACGATGCGGCCTGCCTGATAGGCGAACAGGTCGACCGTGTGCGCGGCATGGTGCCAGAGCAGATGGTCGGTCCAGCTGCGCGGCTCGCCCTTCGCGTTCATGTTCTTGCGGCGGAAGAAATAGGTCTGCACGTCCATCTGCTGGACGTTGAACTCGCCCGCCTTGATGCGATTGTGCACGTACTGATGGCTGGGGTTGAAGCGCCGGGTATGGCCGACCATGCAGGTGAGGCCCGTTTCCTGCTGCTTGTCGAGCACGGCCTGCGAATCCGCCCAGCTGTCGGCCAGCGGAATCTCGACCTGAACATGCTTGCCCGCATTCATGCAGGCGATCGCCTGCTGCGCATGCATCTGGGTCGGGGTACACAGGATGACTGCATCCACGTCGTCGCGCGCCAGAGCGTCATCGAGTTCGGTCGACGCGTGGGTTGCGCCGTATTTCTGCGCCACCGCTTCTGCCTGCTCGAGGCGTCGGCTGATGATCGAGACGATCTCGACCCCGTCGATCAGCTTCAGTCCGTCGAGATGCTTTTCACCAAAGGCGCCGGCACCGGCCAGGGCAATTCTCATGTGTTGGGCTCCAGTACGATATGGCCGATGGCCGTGTTGCTGCAGGGCACGTGATAATGGCGGTGCAAGGTCTTCACCTTGTGGCCCAGCGCGCCGCGCATGATCAGCCACATCACCATCTCGATGCCCTCCGATCCCGTCTCGCGCAGATATTCGATATGCGGGATATGGCGGACGGCATCATCCTCCGCCTCGAGCAGGTCGAGAAAGCGGTTGTCCCATTCGGGATTGATCAGGCCGGCACGCGCCCCCTGCAGCTGGTGCGACATTCCGCCGGTGCCCCAGATCTGCACGTTGAGGTCTTCCGGGAAGCTCTCGACCGCGCGCGCGATCGCCTCGCCCAGCGCCCAGCAGCGGTTGCCCGAGGGCGGCGGATAGGTGACGACATTGACCGCAAGCGGAATGACCGTGGTCGGCCAGGCCTCGCACGCGCCGAACATCATGCTGAGCGGCACGGTCAGGCCATGGTCGACGTCCATCTCGTTGATGATGGTCATGTCGAACTCGTCGAGGATCAGGCTCTGTGCAATATGCCAGGCAAGATCGGGATGGCCGATGACATCGGGCACCTTGCGCGGCCCCCAGCCCTCGTCGGCGGGCTTGTAGCGCTCGCCGCAGCCGATCGCGAAGGTCGGGATGAAGCGCATGTCGAAGGCGGACGCATGGTCATTATAGACCAGGATCACGACATCGGGCTTTTCCTGCTTCTCCCATTCGCGGGTCCAGTCATAGCCTGCGAAGATGGGGCCGAAATAGTCGTCGCGCTCCTTGCCCTGGTCGTGCGCCACGCCCAGCAGCGGCACATGGCTGCTGCCCACACCTGCGGTAATCCGGGCCATCTATCGTCCCTCCCTGATCGAGCGAACGCCTTCAGGCGAGCGGCCGCCGTCGAGCATCATCTGGCGGTATTCGGGCCAGCTCATGTCGGTCATCGTGCTGACCGCCTGCGCGAAGGCGATGCCGTCGGTGGAAAACAGCTTGGACAGAAAATAGATATTGCCGCCGATATCGAGCAGCGCGTTGTAATCGCGCGCCAGCACCGCCTGCTTGGCCTCTTCCGATATCGCCCATTCGTCCAGATAGCCGCGCTCATCAGCCTTGAAGCGCTCGCGGTTCTCCGGCTTCATCAGGCTCATCGCGAACTGGTTGAGATGATAGCCCTGGCGTGCGCGCGCGGCCGTGAACACGCGCGTGCCTGGAATATCCTCGAACTCGGCCAGATAGGCGTGAATGTCGAGATGGCTCACAATCCGCGCTCCTTCAAAAGGGCATCAAGCCGGGGGAAGACGCGGCGGGCATTGCCTTCGAAGATCATGTGCCGCTCGGCATCGCTGATCTCGAGCGCGTCGACATAGCGCTTGGTATCGTCGAAATAATGCCCGGTGGTGGGATCGATGCCGCGCACCGCGCCGACCATCTCGCTGCCGAACAGGATGTTCTTGTTGTCGATCACATCGGCGAGCAGGTCGATGCCCGGCTGGTGATAGACGCAGGTGTCGAAGAAGATGTTGTTCATCAGATGCGTGTCGAGCGCGGGCTTTTTCAGCATGTCCGCAAGGCCCCGGTAGCGACCCCAGTGATAGGGAACCGCGCCGCCGCCATGCGGGATGATGAAGCGCAGTCTCGGGAAATCGGCGAACAGGTCGCCTTCCAGCAGCTGCATGAAGGCGATGGTATCGGCCGCGATATAATAGCCGCCGGTGGCGTGCATCGCCGGGTTGCAGCTGCCCGAGACATGGATCATCGCCGGAACGTCGAGCTCGACCATCTTCTCGTAGAAAGGGTACCAGTAGCGGTCGGTCAGCGGCGGATGGGTGAAATGACCGCCGCCCGGATCGGGATTGAGGTTGCAGCCGATGAAGCCGAGTTCGGTGACGCAGCGCTCCAGCTCCTCGATCGATCCCGCCATGTCGGCCTTGGGGCTTTGCGGCAGCATGCACACGCCGGCAAAGGTTTCGGGAAACAGGCCGACGACGCGCGCGATCAGGTCGTTGCAGCGCCGTGCCCATTCGCGCGCCACCGCCTCGTCGCCGACATGCGGCGCCATGGCCGAGGCGCGCGGCGAGAAGATCGTCAGGTCCGCGCCGCGTTCCCTGATCAGGCGCAACTGATTGGCTTCGATCGTCTCGCGGATCTCGTCGTCCGAGATTTCGGGATAGGGCAGGCACGGCATCCCGGCCTTGAACGCGGCCTTTTGCTCCTCGCGCCAGGCGTCGTGCGCCTTGGGCAGGACCGTATAATGGCCGTGGCAATCGATGATCAGGGTCATGCGGTTCTCTTGAATTGCGGCGTTTCGAGTGCGGCGAGCTTGGCGGTGAGACCGGCGGGCGGCGACAGGCGCAGCGTGCCGATCTCGCGCTGGCGCTGGATCGTGCCGCGCGTCATCACAGGATCGACGCCGAGGTCCGCGAGTGTCGCCGCCACCTCTTCCATCTCGGCGGCGCGACGAAGCCCGTGCGCCATCATCCGGTCGAGATTGTAATCGAACCGCTCGGCCCAGCCCTGCGGCTTCCAGCTGGCATCGAGCGACGCGGTAACCGCATCGAGCACGCCAGCGCGGGAAGCAGCCATCGCGCATTCGGCCGAAAGTGCCTCCAGCCCCTTGACCATGACCGAGCGGATCATCTTGATCGCCGAAGCCTGGCCGATCGCGTCTCCGGCGATCGACACATTTGCAAAACCCAGCGCCTGCAGCACCTCGGCGGCGTCGGCGGCATGCGGGCCGGAAACGAGCAGCGGCACGTTACGGCGCTGCGGCAGCACCGGGGCCATCACTGCGACATCGACATAGCGCCCGCCCACAGCTTCAATCAACGCGGCCGCGTCGGCCTTGCTCGCCGGAGCGACGCTGTTCATGTCGAGCCAGAGGGCGCCGCTCTCCAGCATCGGGGCATAACTGCGCGACGCCGCTACCGCCTGATCGGCGGTGACCAGGGACAGCACCACCCCGGCGCCGGCCAGTGCTGTGGCAGCATCATCCTCGCCGCGCACGCCCGCATCGGCATAGGCGGCCAGCATCGCGCCACGCTCTGCCAGCATGTCGGTCTTGCGATCGAACGCGCGCGCACCGGGCCAGGCAAAGGCTCTGCCCGCCTCGCCAAAGCCGATAAAGGTTGCGTTGCCCATCATGCGAACGGCCTAGGCGATGGCACGCACCCGCCACCAATCCAATTGCACCCCAGCTTATTGGTTTTCGTGAAGTCTTGTTTCGTTCGATGCCTGGTGGATGAGGTCGATCAGCCGTTGCTGCGCCTGTGTCGGCCGCCAGCCACGGCGTGTCGTCAGGCCGATGGTTCGCACGGTCCCCGGCAGATCGACGTCGATCCGCACCAGCATTCCAGCGTCCAGCTCCACGGAAATCTGATCGGGCGACAGCAAGGTCAGAAGATCGCTCTGCATGATCAGGCCGCGGATCACCATCACCGACCCGCATTCGACCGGCACCGGCGGTGGATCGCCCGCGAAAAGCGCCTGCCAATGGGCGCGCAAGGGCGTGCCCTGCGGACCGACGACCCAGGACTGCGCCTGCAACTCGGCGAGCTCGACGCGCCGTCCTGCCAGCGGATGGCCGTTGCGCGCAAAAACCGCCAGCCGGTCTGTAAACAGGGGAACCTGCTCCACATCGGACGGCGGTGTCTCCCGCAGTGCACCGATCATGGCGTCGATCACGCCATCGAGCAGCGGATCGATCAGTTCCCGCCACGAGCCCTCGATCACATCGACCACCGTGCCTGGGCAGTCCTCGAGAAAATGCGCGATCGCACGCGGCACAACCAGTGCGCGACTGAGCGGCATCGCGCCGATGGCGATCCGCGTTGCGGGGTGAGTCTCGCCCAGAGCCTCGGCGATACCGGCGGCAAGTTCCCCCGCAGCCAGGCGCACCCCTCGCCCCATCGCTCTGCCGGCGGGCGTGAGCGCCATGCCGCGGCCTCGGCGCTCGGCCAGGACCTGCCCGCCAATCTGCTCCAGTTCGCGCACTGCGCGATGGATGCCGGGCAGCGACAGGCCGCTCGCGGCCGCTGCCCCCGCAAAGCCCTGCGCATCGGCAAAGTGCAGGAAAGCCTGGAGCTGGGTGCTGGTCATCAGCTGTTCGGGGCGGGAAAAGCCCCGTGTGCTCGCCCTGCCCGGCCGCCGCACCGCCAGCGACAGATGAGCGAAAGCCCGCTCCACGCGATCGGCCAGCGCCGTCCCTGCAGGGGTCGGTTCCACCCCGCCCGGATGGCGGTCCAGCAGCTGCACACCCAGTTGCCGTTCGAGCTTGGCCATGCCCTGGGTCAGCGCAGGCTGCGAGAGTCCGGCGGTGTCTGCCGCACGGTTGAGGCTGCGCAGGGCCACCACGTTGACCAGCGCGCGCAGATGCCGCAGATTGAGATCGAAGGGTTTGATCATCTGCATCATAGATAGCAAAAACTTATTACTCGTCCACAATCTGGATTGGCATCAAACAGGCGCGCGGGGCCACGGCAGCAGCACAAGGAGCATGGCCATGGGAATTGTCGTCCAGAATATCGAACGCACCGATCTTGCGGTGGTGGATGGGCTCGGGAGCGCAGGCGTCGCGACCGTGCACGAGGCGCAGGGCCGTATCGGCCTGATGGCGCACCATATGCGCCCCATCTACGCGGGCGCGCGCATCGCGGGCAATGCCGTGAGCATATCGGCCCCTCCCGGCGACAACTGGATGATCCATGTCGCGATCGAGCAGCTGCAGCCCGGCGATATCCTCGTCCTGGCGCCGACCAGCCCGTGTGTTGACGGCTATTTCGGCGATCTGCTGGCGACCAGTGCGATGGCGCGCGGCTGCCGGGGGCTGGTGATCGATGCGGGCGTGCGTGATGTGCGTGACCTCACGCAGATGGGCTTTCCGGTCTGGTCCAGGGCGGTGTTCGCGCAAGGCACGGTCAAGAACACCCTGGGCAGCGTCAACGTGCCGATCGTCTGCGCGGGCGCCGCAATCGATCCGGGCGATGTGATCGTCGCCGATGACGATGGCGTGTGCGTGGTCAAGCGCGCCGATGCGCAGGCGGTGCTGGAAAAGGCCCAGGCGCGCGAGGCAGCGGAAGAGGCGAAGCGCCGGCGTCTGGCGGCAGGCGAACTCGGCCTCGACATCTACGACATGCGGCCTCGGCTAGCCGAAATGGGGCTGAAATATGTTTGAGCCGATCTCCCGATCCCTCTGCCCTCGGGAGAGGGAGGGGGCCCGCGCGGCGCAGCCGCGGGGGAAGGGTGAGGGTGATGCCTGCCCCGTCGCCCTCACCCTTCCGGCGCTTTGCGCCTCCTTCCCTCTCCCGATGGGAGAGGGAATATGAGCGCCGCCCGCTGCATGTGGATGCGGGGGGGCACGTCCAAGGGTGGCTATTTCCTGAAATCCGACCTGCCCGCCGACGCCACCGAGCGCGATGCGTTTTTGTTGCGCGTGATGGGTTCGCCCGACCCGCGCCAGATCGACGGCATGGGCGGCGCGGACCCGCTGACCAGCAAGGTCGCGGTGGTCAGCAGATCGGATCGTCCCGGTGTCGATGTCGATTACCTGTTCCTGCAAGTGTTCGTCGATCAGGCGATCGTCACCGATGCGCAGAATTGCGGCAACATCCTGGCGGGCGTCGGCCCGTTTGCGATCGAGCGCGGGCTGGTCGCGCCTGCGGGTGATGTCACCCGCGTCGCCATTTTCATGGAAAATACCGGCCAGGTCGCCGTCGCCAGCGTCGCGACGCCCGGTGGCTTGGTGCGCTATGACGGCGATGCGGCGATCAGCGGCGTGCCCGGTACCGCCGCACCCATCCCGCTCGTCTTTCAGCATACCGCCGGCTCCTCGTGCGGCGCACTGCTGCCTAGCGGAAACGGCGTCGACGAAATCGATGGCGTCGCGGTGACATTGATCGACAACGGCATGCCGTGCGTCGTGATCGCCGCTGCGGACATAGGCATCACCGGCTATGAGGACCGCGACACGCTCGATGCCGATGCGGCGATGAAGGCCAGGGTCGAGGCGATCCGCCTCAAGGCCGGACCGTTGATGAACCTTGGCGATGTGTCGGCCAAGTCGGTGCCCAAGATGATGCTGGTCGCCGCCCCGCGCGATGGCGGCGCGATTGCGGTACGCTCGCTGATCCCGCACCGCGTGCATGCCTCGATCGGTGTGCTCGGTGCGGTCAGCGTTGCCACCGCCTGCCTGATCGAAGGCTCGCCCGCCGCAAGGGTGGCGAGCGTTCCCAATGGCCTGACCAAGACGCTGGGCGTCGAGCATCCCACCGGCGTTACCGAATGTGTCGTCACCGTGGACGAGCAGGGCCAGCCGGTCGAGGCCGGCATGCTGCGCACCGCGCGCAAGCTGATGGATGGAGAGGTTTTCGCATGACCACCACCGACGCCGAAGGCCGCATCCGCAGCTGGACCCTGACGCCCAGCAAGCCGCGCTTCATACAGCCGCCGGGCGCGGTCGATGCGCATTGCCATGTGTTCGGGCCACAAGCCGACTTTCCGTTCAGCCCCAAGGCCAAGTACCTGCCGCAGGATGCCGGGCCCGATGCGCTTTTCGCCCTGCGCGACCATCTGGGCTTTGCGCGCAATGTCATCGTCCAGGCGAGCTGCCACGGGACCGACAACAGCGCGACTCTGAACGGCATAGCGCGGTCGAACGGGCTCGCGCGCGGGGTCGCGGTGGTCGATCCGGCGATCCCGGACGCGGAGCTCGATGCGCTGCACGCCGGGGGCATTCGCGGTGTCCGGTTCAACTTTCTCAAGCGGCTGGTCGACGATGCCCCCAAGGACAAGTTCCTCGATGTCGCGCGGCGGATCAAGCGCCTGGGCTGGCATGTCGTGGTCTATTTCGAGGCGGACATATTGGAAGAGCTACGCCCGTTTCTGGATGCGATTCCCGTGCCGATCGTGATCGACCATATGGGCCGCCCGGATGTGACCCAGGGACCGGACGGCGCGGACATGGCCGCGTTCCGCCGCTTGCTCGACAGCCGCGACGATATCTGGACCAAGGTCACCTGTGCCGACCGGCTCGACGCCGCCGGCCCGCCTTATGCCGATTTCGTCCGCGCGGTGCGCCCGCTGGTCGAGAACTATCCCGATCGCGTGCTCTGGGGCACCGACTGGCCGCATCCGAACATGGAGAAGGTGCTGCCCGATGACGGGCATCTGGTCGATACCATCCCCGAAATCGCGCCCACGGCCGAGCTGCAGCACAAGCTGCTCGTCGCCAACCCGATGCGGCTCTACTGGGCCGACTGAGGCCGGGTCAGAACCGGTCGAGATCGTTCGCGAGCGTGACCGGTCCCGGATAGCGCGCCCTGATCTCACCGATATAGCCCTTGGTGCGTTCCGGGTCGGGTGTGCCGGCGGCGAAATGCGTGATGACCAGCGCCTTCACCCCGGCCCGCAAGGCAAGCTGCCCCACGGCATCGGGCGTCAGATGGTGGGTCGCGAGATGCTGTTCCAGCTGCTGCTTGGCCTGGGGCGGCATATCGGGCGAGTTGCGCGCGACATTGGCCATGGTTCCGCCCATGTCGATCATCTCGCTGACCAGCAGGTCCGCACCCTTGGCGAGCTTTTCCACTGCAGCACTGGGTCCGGTATCGCCGGTATAGACAATCGAGCGCGCGCCCAGATCGAAACGGAAGCTCAATGACTTGTAGTTGCGATCCTCGATGCTGCCAGCCGCGAAATCATAATGCGAATTCTGTGCGGCGGTGACGGTGAAGCCATCGACGGTGAGCCGTTCGCCATCGGTCAGTTCGATCACGCGCACCGTATCGGCGGGCGGGGCCCAGGGCTGGCCGGGAATGCCATAGCCGACGCGCGCGGCGGGCTGCATCGAGGCGACCATGCCCGCGACCAGCTCGCGCGTGCCCGGCGGGCCATAGACGATGATCGGATCGCGCTGGTTGGTCTGGTTGCGCAGCGCCAGCACGGCGGAAAGCCCGCCGGTATGATCGGCATGCAGATGGCTCAGGAACACGGCCCGAACACGCGGCAGCAGAATCCCTGCGCGCGCGAGCTGCTGGACGGTGCCGTCGCCCGCATCGACCAGATAGACCTTGCCCTGATGCACCAGAGCATTGGCAGGTTGCGACCGGTCAGGCGACGGCACAGGTCCGCCCATCGTGCCCAGCGTGATGAACCCGTCAGCGGCCGGAGCAGGCTGGGCGTGAACCGGTGCGGCGAGCAGACATGCCGCCAGCACCGGCCCGATGGCGCCCCATGCCATCAGAAGTTGAACCCGAAGCGCACGCCATAGGTGCGCGGCGGGCGCAGCGTGCCGACCGGGAAGTCGAGGATCGGGCGGGTGCCTGCGCGGGCCAGCACCTCCTCGTCGGTGATGTTGTTGATGAACGCGGTGATGTTCCATCCGCCGCGATCTTCGAGCGTCGCATAGGCATCCGCCATCGCAAAGCTTCCCTGGCGCTCTTCAGGCCGGAAGTTCGAGTTCATGAAGCGGCTGCTTTCGATATTGCCGCGCGCGCCGAAGATCAGGTTCAGCTGGTCGGTCAGCTCGAACGTGCGTTCATAGCCCAGGTTCAAGGCCCATTCGGGCGAATTGACCGTCGGGCGGCCCGAACAGTCGATATCGTAGAAGCGCGCGCCATTGACGCCAGGATTGGCCAGACGGCTGCCCAGGGTGCGACACCCGGTGGTGACCGGCGCGCCGGTGGGCGAGAAATTGGCCGTGATCAGGCTGTCATACTTGCCGCTGAGATACTGGACGTTGAGGCTGAACAGGTCGTTGCGGCTGGGCGCGAAGCGCGCTTCGAACTCGGCACCATAGATGCGCGACTTGCCCGCGTTGACCGTGGTCGACCCTTGCGCGAAAATGCCGCCCGCCGTGCGGACTCCGCCGACAAAGGTGATCTGCTGGTCGTTATAGTCCCAGTAAAAGGCTTCGATGTTGAGCTGCAGCTTGTTGTCGAAAAACCGGTTCTTGGCGCCGATCGTGTAGGCGGTCAGCGTTTCCGGTGCGAAGGTGTTGTTCGGCGGCTGGGCAACGAAGAAACCGCCCGACTTGAAGCCGGTCGCGACATTGGCATAGACCAGCGACTGCGGCCCGGCATCCCATTCCAGCCCCGCCTTCCAGGTGAATTTCTCGAACGACAGGTCGCCCGTGAACGGCGCGCTGAGCGGCGGGTTGATCGGCCCGGGCAGACCGCCCGATGCCACCGAGGTCAGCTGCTTCTTGTCTTCCCTGGTATAGCGACCACCGGCGACGAGGCGCAGCGTGTCGGTAATGTCGAAGGTCAGCTGGCCAAAGGCCGCGACGCTTTCCGTGCTCAGCCGCGGCGTGAAGCGCGTGGTCGAGATATTGCCCTGGCGGAAGAAGTTCTCGGTCTCCTGGTTTTCGCCAAAATAGAACAGACCGACAACATAGCGCAGCCGCTGGTCCTCGTTCGAAGCAAGGCGCACTTCAAGCGAGCTCTGCTCGGCGACATCGCGGATAGTTCCTGCAAAGCCCGGCACATAAGTCAGCACGTTCACGTCGGAGCGGCGATAGGCCGGAACGACCGTGAGCGTGCCGAAGCCCATATCGCCCGTGATCGTCGCGCTGACGCCGATGAATTCGTTGTCGAGGAACCCGTCGGTGCCGGGCAGCGCGACGCAACCGCTGTTGACGAAATTGCCCGCCCCCCCGCAAAAGGGCGGCGCGAAGATGCCGGACGCAAGCTGGCGGATCGCGGTGCGCGCGCGCGGATCGGAAATGCTCACGCGGTCCTCGAGCGCGGGGACGGTATAGCGGGCCTCAGGCAGCAGCACCGCGCCCGGGCCCTTGCCGCCCTGGTTGTAATAATCGGCGACCAGCAGCATCGACCAGCGGTCTGACGGTTCGATCAGCAGCGAGGCGCGGAATGCCTCGCCCTTGTCGTCGTCATAGCCGTCCGAGATATAGCCGTCGCGGTCGACCACCTGGCCCGCGAGGCGCAGGGCGACCGTGTCACCGATCGGGATGTTCAGCGCGACGACCGACTTCTTGCTGTCGTAATTGCCATATTCGAAAA
This sequence comes from Blastomonas natatoria, assembly GCF_003201955.1. GTDB lineage: Bacteria > Pseudomonadota > Alphaproteobacteria > Sphingomonadales > Sphingomonadaceae > Blastomonas > Blastomonas natatoria. The sequence continues at coordinate 251,139 of NZ_QJJM01000001.1, read as the reverse complement.
AGCCCTCGCCGCCGAACGTGCCGAGCACGGGCTTTTTGGGGATGACGTTGATCGCGCCGCCGGTGGCGTTGCGGCCATAGAGCGTGCCCTGCGGCCCCTTGACCACCTCGACGCGCTCCAGGTCATAGAATACGCCGGCGGGCGCGGTCGGGCGACCGACATAGATGCCGTTGAAGTTGAACGCGACCGCGTTTTCAGCGAACGAATTCTGCGAATTGGTACCGACGCCGCGCAGGAAGAAGCTGGTGGTGCCGCCCGTCGGCTGGACGACCAGCGAGGGAACCAGACGGCCGAGATTGGCGGTTTCGGTGATCCCGGCGTTCACCAGATCCTCGCCGCCCACCGCGGTGACCGCAACCGCAGCGCGCTGCAGGCTTTCCTCGCGGCGCTGCGCGGTCACGACGATCTCGCCCAGTCCCTGGTCCTCGGTTGCCTCGGTCTGATCCGAAGGGGCCGCCTCCTGCGCAAAGGCGGTGGCGGGAACGCTCAAGCCAACGAGCATGGTGGTGGCCAGCAGAAATGCCTTCATCATCAATCTCCCCAAAAGCGCATGATGCCTGCACGGGCATCCGCTGTATCGACGTGCTGTTTACGAGAAGTGCTAGCCATTGGTGAAATCTTTTGTTTTAATGATAATCCAGCAATCACGCTGATAGGTTAATGCCATGCGCTTCAAGGGTCTCGATCTCAATCTGCTCGTTGCCTTCAGCGTGCTGATGGAGACGCGCAGCGTCTCGCGTGCGGCCGAACAGCTCAACCTGAGCCAGCCGGCAATGAGCGCGGCCCTCGGCCGCCTGCGCGACTATTTCGGCGACGATCTGCTGGTGCTGCAGGGCAAGCGGATGTTCCCCACGCCCTATGCCGAATCGCTGGTGCCGATGGTGCAGGACACGCTGCGTCGGATCGATGCACTGATCACCACCTCGACCAGTTTCGACCCAGCCACCTCGCAGCGCGTGTTCCGGCTGATCGCATCGGACTATATAACCGCCGCGATCATCGCCCCCTTGTCGCGTCGTCTCGCGCATGTCGCGCCCGGCATCAGGTTGGAAGCCGTCCTCCCCTCGGATGGCAGCGCCGATCTGATCGCGCAGGGCGCTTTCGACCTGCTGATCACGCCGGAGGAGTTCATCAACCCCGGTCAGCCCGCAGAACTGCTGTTTGAGGAACGCCATGTCATCGTGGGATGGAGTGGGAATCCAGTTTTCAAGCGCACGGTGACGCTGGAAGACATGCTGGAGGCCGGCCATGTCGGAATCCAGATGGGCAATCAGCGCACCAGCGCCTTTGCCGACAGCATCATGGAAAAGCTCGGCCATTTCCGGCGGATGGAGATGACCGCCTCGTCCTTCACCGTCATCCCCTGGCTGGTCATCGAAACCAACCGGCTTGCGCTGATGCACGAGCGACTGGCGCGCGTGATGGCCGAGATGTTCCCGCTGGCCATTGCCCCTATTCCCTTCGAATTTCCGGCAATGCGCGAAATGATGCAGTTCAATCACGCCCGGAGCGCAGACGAGGGTCTGGCATGGCTGCGCGGGGAACTGCGCGGCAACGGTGCGCTGAGTTGAGCGTATCCATCCACAAATATTATACCTAGGCATAAATACAATAAGATTTACAGATTTACGCCTCTCCCCTTATCTAGGCCGGGATGAACAGGCCCGGTTACGCAATTACCGGCGGGGAGAGGCATATCGGCATGAAAGACATGCGAATCTTGATCGTGGGCGGCGGCATCGGCGGATTGACCTCCGCGATCGCCTTGTGCCGCAAGGGTTTTGACGTCGAGGTGATCGAGCGCGATCCCGACTGGTCGGTCTATGGCGTCGGTATCATCCAGCAGGGCAATGTCGTCCGCGCGATGACCGAACTGGGCCTGATCGACGACTATATCAGCGCAGGTTTCGGCTTTGACCGGGTCCAGGTCTATATTCCGACCGGACAGTGCGTGGCCGACATCCCGACGCCGCGTCTGGTCGAGGGTTATCCAGGAAATGTCGGAATCGGCAGGCGGGCGCTGCACAAGGTGCTGGGCGACCGCGCCAAGGAAGCGGGCGCGGATATCCGGCTGGGCATCACCATCAGCACCTTGGTCGATGACGGCGAAGGCGTCGCGGTCACCTTCAGCGACGGGTCGAGCGGTATCTTCGATCTCGTCATCGGAGCCGACGGCCTCTATTCGCAGACGCGCGAGACGATCTTCCCCGATGCGCCCAAGCCCGAATTCACTGGCCAGTCGGTGTGGCGCTACAATTTCAGGCGCACCCCCGATGTCATCGGACTGCAGGCCTATGAAGGCCAGACCGGCATCGGCCTCGTCCCGCTCTCGGACGAACTGATGTACATGTATGTCACCACGCCCGAGCCGGGCAATCCTTGGTACGCCAAGGAGGATCTCGCGAGCACGATGCGCGCCAAGATCGCGGGCGTGCCCTCCCCTGCCATCCAGGCGCTGGTCGGCCAGATCACCGAGGATGACGAGGTGGTCTACAAGCCGCTCGAATGGATGTTCCTCGAAGGCGCGTGGCACAAGGGCCGGGTCGTGCTGCTGGGCGATGCAGTGCATGCCACCACGCCACATCTCGGCCAGGGCGCAGGGATGGCGATCGAGGATGCGCTGGTGCTGGCGGACGAACTGGTCAAGGCCGACACGCTCGACGCCGCGCTTACCGCCTATCGCGACCGGCGCTTCGAGCGCTGCCGCTACATCGTCGAATCCTCGCGCGCCATCTGCTTCGGCCAGATCGGCAAGGGGCCGCTGGTCGATAACGCCAAGGCCACGCAGGAAATGTTCATGAAGGTGGCAGAGCCGATCTGACGCTCGCCCCTTTTCAATATAATCAAGGAGTTATCAATATGGCCCGTGTCAGCGAAATTCGTCATGTCGGCTATGCCGTCACCGATCTTGCCGCCGAAGCCGCCTTTTATCGCGACATCTGGGGCCTCAAGGAAGCCGGCGAAAAGGACGGGATGCTGCACTTTGCCGCTGAGGGCAATGACGAGCTTTACGTCGTGCGCCTGCGCCAGTCGGAGACGCAGCGGATAGATATCATCACGCTTGCCGCAGACAGCCGCGAGGATGTCGATGCGCTGCACGCCAAGGTCGCCGATTATGGCTGCCAGATCGTGTTCGCGCCCAAGGAGCTCGACACGCTGGGCGGCGGCTATGGCTTCCGCTTCTTCAGCAAGGACGGCCTGCCGTTCGAGATTTCGGCCGATGTCGCGCGCGGCACATCGCGCGAACTGACCCGCTGGGAAGGCATTCCGCAGAAGATCAGCCATATCGTTCTGCACTCGCCCGATCACAAGGAAATGGTGCGCTTCTTCACCGATGTGCTGGGCTTCAAGGTCAGCGACTGGCTGGGCGATTTCATGTGCTTCCTGCGCTGCAACCAGTGGCATCACCGCATCGCGCTGCTGCCGGGACCTGCGTGCCTCAACCATGTCGCCTATGACATGCTGGGCGTCGACGACATGATGCGCGGAATTCACCGCCTCAAGCAGCAGGGCACCGATATCCGCTGGGGCCCCGGCCGCCACACCGCCGGCAACAATACCTTCAGCTATTTCACCACGCCTGCCGGCTTTGCGGTCGAATATACCGCCGACCTGGAGGAGGTGGACGACGCCACCTGGGAAGCCAAGGTCCACACTCCTGCCCCGATGGTCATGGACCAGTGGGGCATCGGTATCGGCGGACCGCAAACCATGCCGCATCCTGCGCCCGACGCAGGCCTTTTCCAGCCTGCCGGAGTCTGAACCTTATGGCCCTGTTCGAATATTTTCCCAATTATGTCTGGAACCTGTCGGTCTCGATCGCGCTGGAAAGCGGCGGCAAGATCGGCGAGATCATCGACATGTGCAAGCCGATCCGCGATGCGGCGGCCAATGGCGAGGATGCCGGCACCGGCGAGTTCCTGCAACAATGGGTGGCGATGGGCGAGAAGCTGATCGAACTCGCCGCCGAGGACGAGGCGCGCGGCCGCACGCTGTCCGCTTCCAAGAAGCTCGAGCGCGCCGCGCTCTACCTGCTGGTCGGTGAGCGCATGCAGGGCCATGGCAATCCCGCGCGCGTCGCGACCTTCGCGCTGGCGCAGGACACGTTCGCCAGGGCGATGAAGCTGGGCAACCACCCGGTCGAGCGCGTGATGATCCCCTATGAGGGCAGCGAATACCCTGCGCTCTATGTCCGCGCGCCGGGCGACGGCCCCAAGCCGGTGGTGGTCTATTGCAACGGCCTCGATAGCTCGAAGGAACTGCTCTACTGGTCGAACCTGCCCCAGGCGCTGGCCGCGCGCGGCATTTCGACGCTGTGCGTCGATCAGCCGGGCACCGGAGAGGCGCTGCGCATCGGCAACCTGCCCGCGACCCCGCATTCGGAAAAATGGGCCTCGCCCGCGGTCGACTGGCTGGAAAAGCAGGACGATGTCGACCCCAAGCGCATCGGCATGACCGGCATCTCGCTCGGCGGCCATTTTGCGCCGCGCGCGGTGGCGTTCGAGCCGCGCTTCGCCTCGGGCGCGGTCTGGGGTGCGAACCACAATTGGGCCGAGGTTCAGCAGAAGCGCCTGCGCCGCGAGGGTGAGAACCCCGTTCCGCATTACTGGGCGCATGTTCTCTGGGTCTTCGGTGCCAAGGACATGGACGATTTCCACGAAAAGTCGAAGGATATGACGCTCAATGGCGTGATGGAGCGGATCAGGGTGCCGTTTCTGGTCACCCATGGCGCGCAGGACCGCCAGATCAGTGTCGACTATGCGCACCAGAGCTATGAGCAACTGACGAACAGCCCCAAGCGGGAGCTCAAGATCTTCACGCCGCGCGAAGGCGGGGTGGAGCATGTCGGGGCGGACAACATGAGCTATGGCTGCGACTACATCGCCGACTGGTTCGCCGATACCCTGGGCGGCGACATTACCGGGAAGGCCAATACATGAGTTTCACCGCCACCGCGCGCATCCCCACCGCCAGTGCCAGCAAGTATCTGCAACAGGTGTGCAAGCACTGGGAGCACAATCTGCCCGTGAGCTTCGACAAGACACACGGCGAGATCACTTTCGCCAAGGATGCGCGCGGGGCGGATTGGCCCGCCGATGCCCTGGTCACTCTCGATGCTGAAGACGGCACGCTCGTCTGCACGATCAACGCCAGCGCCGAGGGCCAGCGCGACGGGTTGAAGGGCGCGCTCGAGCGTCATATTGACCGCTTTGCGTTCCGCGAGGTGCCGCTGGCCTATAACTGGGTCGATGGATGACCGCCGCTACCGCGCATATCAGGGCCAGCACGCTGATCTCCGTCATCATATCGATGGCGATCAGCGCGGCCTTCTTCATTCTCGTTTTCGGAATGAAGCCCCTGATCGCGGTGTTCGCGCCGGACAATCTGGCACTCGATTTCGTCCCGCAAACGCTCGCCGCAGGCTTCATGGCCGCGCTGATGCCTGGCCTGCAGACCCGGGCGAAGATGATCTCCGGCAATCTTGCAGGGGCACCTCCGCTTGCCCGGGCCATTGTGGTGCGCGCGGGCCTGCTGGCTGGCGCATCGCTCGTGCTGGCAGCAGCGGTGTCGGGCTTGCTCTGGCTGGGCGGTGTCGAGACCCTGCCATGGGGCAGCGCTCTCACCCTGAAAATCGGTTATGGTGGGCTTCTGGGCCTGATCATCACGCCCATCGCATTACGCGCAATATTGCCGAGAGGATAATCATGGCCCGCACGTTCGTCGATCTGTCGATCTATCTGGAAAACGACGTCATCACTGATCCGCCGTTCATGCGGCCCAAGATCACCTATCAGCAGCACGCCGACACGATCGCCGAGCTCGGCCATTTCTTCCCCGGCGTCACCGCCGAACAGACCCCCGATGGCGCGGGCTTTGCCGCGGCCGAATGGGTCACGCTGACCACGCATAACGGCACGCATCTCGACGCGCCGTGGCATTTCCACCCCACGATGGATGGCGGCCAGCGCGCGATCACCATCGACGAGGTGCCGCTGGAATGGTGCTTCAACCCCGGGGTGAAGCTGGACTTCCGGCATTTCGAGGACGGCTATGTCGTCACCGCCGCCGATGTCGAGGCAGAACTGAAGCGTATCGATCATGAGCTGCAGCCGTTCGAGATCGTGCTGGTCAACACCGCAGCGGGAGGCGCGGTGGGCAATCCCGAATTCGTCAATATCGGCTGCGGCATGGGCTATGAGGCGACCATGTATCTGCTGGAGCGCGGCATCCGCGTGACCGGCACCGACGCCTGGAGCTGGGACGCGCCGTTCAGCCACACTGCGAAGAAAGTGGCGGAGACCGGCGATACCTCGCTGATCTGGGAAGGCCACAAGGCCGGGCGCGATATCGGCTATTGCCACCTCGAAAAGCTGCACAATCTGGAAAGCCTGCCTTCGCACGGCTTCACCGTGAGCTGCTTCCCGCACAAGATCCGCGGCGCCTCTGCCGGATGGACGCGTGCCGTGGCGATCATCGAAGACTGACACATGCAGGGGGGCGCGTCCGATCTCGCGGGCCGCACGGCCATCGTCACCGGATCGACGCGCGGCATCGGGCTTGGCATCACGCAGCTGTTCGCCGAGATGGGCGCGAATGTCGTCGTGTCGAGCGAAGATGCGGGCGGTGTCGCCGAGACCGAGACCGTGCTGGCGGGCCAAGGCTATCGCGTGCGCGGCATCGCCTGCGACGTCACCGATGGCGCGGCGCTGGCCGGTCTTGTCGAGGGCACGCTTGCGGCATTCGGTGGCATCGACATTCTGGTGTGCAATGCCGGGATCACCGGCGAGCCGGGCAGCTGGTCGCTCGATGATTTCGACCGGGTGATGGCGATCAACCTCCGATCGATGGTCGCGCTGACCCAGCTTGCGCTGCCGCATATCGCCAAACGCGGCGGCAGCGTCATCCTGATGTCGAGCCTGTCGGCGCTGCGCGGCAATGGCAGCATCAATGCCTATGCGCTGGCCAAGGCGGGCGTTGCGCAGCTGGCGCGCAATCTGGCGGTGCAATGGGGGCCGAAGGGCGTGCGCGTCAACGCTATCGCGCCGGGGCTGATCCGCACGCCGCTCTCCGAACCGCTGATCGCCAATGCCGATTTCTTGGCGCGGCGGCTGCAGATGACCCCGCTGCGCCGAGTCGGCGAGGTTGAGGATATCGCCGCAACCGCCCTGTTCCTCGCCTCGGATGCCAGCCGCTTCATCACCGGTCAGCAGATCGCCGTCGATGGCGGCACATCGATCACCGATGGCAGCTGAGCGCATCCTGATCACCGGCGCGGGCGGCTTTGTCGGCCAGGCACTGGTGCGCGCGCTGGCGGGCACGCGGCCGATCATTGCGACCGACCGCGCAGGGCTGGAGGGCCTTGCGCTGCCCGGCGTGACCTGCGTGTCTGGCGAGATCGACGATCTGGCGCTGGTCGCGGCGCTCACCGCCGAACCACTTGCCGCGATCATCCATCTCGCCACCATCCCCGGCGGCGCAGCAGAAGCCGATCCCGCGCTCGCTGCTCGGATCAACGTCGCAGCACCCATGGCGCTGATCGATGCCGCCGCCGCACATGGCAACGCCCCGCGCCTGATCTTCGCCAGCAGCATCGCGGTGTTCGGCGATCCGCTGCCGCCGCATGTCGATGACGAAACCCCGGTGCGTCCGATGCTGCGTTATGGTGCGCACAAGGCGATGATCGAAGAGTGGATCGCGACGCTCACCCGGCGCGGCGGGGTGCGCGGGCTGAGCTTGCGCCTGCCGGGCATCATCGCGCGCCCCCTCGCGCCGTCGGGGATGAAATCGGCCTTCCTCAGCAACCTGTTCCATGCGCTCAAGGCGCGCGACCCGATCACCCTGCCCGTCTCTCCCGATGCGACCTGCTGGCTGCTGTCTCGCCAGGCACTGGTCACTCAGCTTGTCGCGGCGCTCGACCTGCCGTCCGATCCGGAAACCACCCGGCTCAACCTGCCTGCGCTGCGCATCCGCATGAGCGATCTGGTCGCCGAGGTCGCGCGCCAGACCGGGGCCGATCCCGCTCTTGCGACCTATGCCCCCGATCCGGCGATCGAAGCCGCATTCGGCGCGCAGCCGCCGCTCTCCACTCCCGCCGCCGATGCGCTCGGCCTTGCGCATGACGGCACGCTTGCCGCTCTGGTCGCGAGTGCGCTTGCCGATCTGTAATTCCACGAAAGGACGCCTTCATGAAACTCGCCACCATCGAGAACGGCACGCCGGACGGCGCGCTCGTCGTCGTCAGCGCAGATGGCAGCCGCCACCTGCCCGCAGGCATGACGATGCAGGCAGCGCTCGATAGCTGGAACGCATCCGAACCGGCGCTCCGCGCGCTCGCCGAACGGCTTGATGCGGGCGAAGGCGACAGCACCAATGGCATCGCCTTTGCCGCCCCGCTGCCCCGCGCATGGCAGTGGCTCGACGGGTCCGCCTATCGCAGCCATGGCGAACTGATGGAAACCCTGTTCGGCACCGAACCGCCGCCGCCGGGACGCCCGCTGATGTATCAGGGCCTGTCGCACCAGTTTCTATCCGCCACTGCCAATGTGCCGCTGCCACGCGAGGAAGATGGCATCGATTTCGAGGGCGAATTCGGCATCGTCACCGATTTCGTGCCGATGGGCGTGACGCCGGAACAGGCGCTTTCTCACATCAAGCTGCTGGTGCAGATCAACGACTGGTCGCTGCGCGCGCTGGCCCCCGTCGAGATGAAGACCGGCTTCGGCTGGATCCACGCCAAGCCTGCCTGTTCGGTTGCGCCGTTCGCGGTCACTCCGGACGTGCTGGGCGATGCCTGGCGCGACGGCCGCGTCCATCTTCCGCTTGCGGTCGACTGGAACGGCGAGCGGTTCGGCAATGCCGAGGGCGGCGCGATGGAATTCGGCTTTCACGAGCTCGTCGCCCACGCCGCGAGCACGCGCTCGCTCTGCGCAGGCACGATCATCGGGTCGGGCACCGTCTCGAACAGCAATTTCCGCGAGATCGGATCGGCCTGCATCGCCGAGCGGCGCGGCATCGAGATGCTCGACCATGGCAAGCCCAGCACCAGCTTCATGCATTTTGGCGACACTGTGCGCATGGAAGCGCGGCTGCGCGACGGCAGCCTGCTGTTCGGCGCGATCGAGCAGAAGGTGGTGAAGGGATGACCGGCTCACCCCCCGTTCGCCGCATCGTTACCGGTCATGACGATGCCGGGCGCGCGGTGTTCACCGCCGACGACCTGTTGCCGGTCACCCCGATCCCCTCGGGCGATGCCGCGTTCAGCCTGATCTGGACGACGGCGAGCGTCCCTGCCGACAACAACGACGATACTGACGGACGGGAGCGCGAGGCCGGGCTGACGCTGCACCAGGGGTCGGTGATCCGCATCGTCGACATGCTGCCCGGCGGAGTGTCGCCCTTTCATCGTTCGAGCAGCATCGATTATGGCATCGTGCTGTCGGGCGCGGTCGAGCTGGAGCTGGACGATGGCGCGGTGACCACGGCCCGCACGGGCGACATCATCGTCCAGCGCGGAACCATCCATCTGTGGCGCAACCCGTCTGCCACCGATATCTGCCGCATCGCCTTCGTGCTGATCGAGGCAGCGCCCAGGATAGTGGACGGAGAGCCCCTCGCCGATGTAATGGGCTGATCCCATGAACACGCGCGAAACCGCCATCCTTGTCCCCGGCCTGTTGTGCGATGCCGATGTCTGGGCGCATCAGATCGCTGCGCTATCGCCACTATACGAGGTCATCGTGCCCGACCTCACCCGGCACGATTCGCTCCCCGGCATGGCGCAACACATCCTCGATGGCGCGCCCGATCGCTTCTCGATCATCGGCCATTCTATGGGCGGGCGCGTGTCGCTCGAAGTATTTCGCCTCGCTCCGAAACGCGTCGCCCGGATCGGCCTGCTTGACACCGGCGTGCATCCCGCCCCTCCGCAAGAGCTCCCCAAGCGCCAGGCGATGCTCGACATCAGCGCCGGCCAGGGCATGACCGCGCTCGCCGATGCCTGGTTGCCGCCGATGGTGCGGCCCGGCCTGCTCGATACCGATCCGGCGCTACGGGCGCAGCTCTATGCGATGGTCGAGCGGATGACGCCGGCGATCCACCGGCAACAGATCACCGCGCTGGTGAACCGCCCCGATGCCGCGTCGCTGCTATCGCAGATCGCGTGCCCGGCACTGGTCGGCGTCGGCGAACTCGATCTGTGGAGCCCGCCCGACCAGCACGTGCCGATTGCCCAGGCGATAGCGGATGCAACGATGGTGGTGTTCGCGGGCGCCGGCCACATGGCCCCGATGGAAGCACCCGAAGCGGTCAACGCGGCGCTGCTGGAATGGATGGCGCGGCCCGTTGCGGGGTGAAGCGCGCCGTGCTTCGCGCCAATCCAATCCGTTTCGAGCATCGATCGCGCTATTGGTAAGGGTTTTTGTCTGACTTCCAGGGATTATGGAACAACTGTTCGACCGGCACGTCGAAAAACGCAGCGAGGCGATAGGCCATCGGCAGCGAAGGATCATATTTCTCCGCCTCCATCGCGATGATCGATTGCCGTGTAACCTCCACCGCATCCGCCAGCTCAAGCTGACTGAGCCCCCGTGCCTTGCGATAGCCGCGCAGTGCGTTCTTCATTCGCCTGCACGGAAGCCGAGGCCGCGAGCCTTCAGTCGCCAGTGTCCATAGAGGATCAGCGAACACCCGAGCTGGGTGACGGCCAGCGTCGCAACGCCCAGCACGAACTCGCTTCTGGCCAGTCCGGCCCCGGCAATGATGCACGCAGTAACAGCAAGCCCCCCGATATTGCCCCAATATGTGCTCACCGCATGCCCCTGACGCTGGAAATCGTCGAGGCCTTTCCAGAACTGGAGGCCGAGCAGGAAGACTGCAGCAAAGCCGATCAGTATGAAGCCCAGCGCAACCCAGCCCGCATCGTCGATGCCCAAGGCCAGCAAGCCTGCCTTTGCGGCCAGCGCGACAAGCGCAAGGCCCAGCGTGATGGCGACCATCCTCGTCGTCCGGGATGACTGCCTTTCGGAATAGGTTCGCGGCATGGATATTCCCCCTCGAATGTAAGAACGTTTTTACATTGCCGAGTCCATGTTAAAACTTCTTTACATTGGGATCGAATGGATGTTGGCCATCTGGAAAGCAGGGAGGCGACGGCGCGAAGCGATTTTCCGACGCCGGCGTAGCTTGCGATCATCTCCGGTTAACCCGATCTAGAAATTTCCGTGTCAGAAGACGAGCATCGCACCTGCCGTTTCCGCCATGTCGGCGGGAGGGTGGGCGGAGCCAGCCAGCATATCCAGGGCATCAGGGCATGAAGGATCTCAAGACCTCCGGCGATACCTCCGCGTTCGAATTGCCTGCCTCGCTCGACGCGCAAGGCAGGCTTACCGCTGCCTGCGCCGCCGAGGCACTGGCGAGGATGGAACAGCATGGCCTCGTCATCCTCACCAACCTGTTGTCCGAAGCCGAAGCCGATACCGGGCTCGCCTTGATCCGCGAGACGATCGAGGATCCGGACCGCCAGCGCTGCGCCTTTGCCAGCGAGACCGACAACCGCTACGTGCGCCGCGATTTCTGCTCGCTGCCCGCAACCCCGCGCGTGACCGATTTCGTCGCGACGCTCGCCCAGCGGCTCGAAGCCGTGCTCTCGCATTATTGCAAGCCTTCGCATCCGCTGCTCGAGGTCACCACGCTGACCAGCTATTGCGGTTCGTCGCATCAATATGTGCATCGCGACCCCAGCGGCGTCATCAGTCTGTTCGCGGCGGTGGAGGATGTCTCCGAGCAGCAGGGCGGGACAGTGTTCGTCCCCGGGACGCAGCTGTTCGATGGCGCCGCGCCCAAGCATGACGACAATGCGCTGGAGCGGATGGAGCTGTTCCGCCTCCGGTGCAACGGGCGCATCCTTCGGCATAATCTCGCCAAGCTATGGTCGATGCGCCGCGATGCAACCGCCCCGCTGGCCCCCGGCGAATTTCGCGACAGGGTGTTTTCGCGCATATGGGACGAGCACCAGCCCAATCTGCTGCGCTTTGTGCTGGGCAAGAATTCGCAGTTCAGCTTGCGTTCGCTGAGCCCCTCCCGATTGTGGAACCTGTACCGTCATGGCGAGAAGCTCGAACGCCAGTTCCAGCTATTGTCGACCGCGCCGCGCAAGGGCACGGTTATCCTCTACCAGAGCGACATGCTGCACGCCGGACCCGACAACCGGTCCATGCATCCCCGGCGACTGTTCAGCATGAGCTTAGCGCGGGAAGACATCTCGGCGAAGCGCTGGCACGATGGCTATTCACCGCACCCCAGCCTGATCGCGCAGCCGCTGAACCTTTCTGACCTGCTGACTCCTCGCCGTGATCGCGAGCAGACCGCAGAGCCGCAAGCGCCTATAAGGAGCGCGATCCGCTGACCTCATAGGCCGTGATCGTGCGGTCATGAATGCCGTGGGCCGCGCTGGCAGCCCGCCATTCGGCCATGTGCGCGCTGGTGGCATGCGCCTGGAGCGCATCCTCGTCCTGCCAGGCCTCGCTCACCCTCACGAGACCAGGCTCCACGACATCATGCGAGAACGCATAATGGCTGCAGCCGGGCTCGGCGCGGCTCAGTTCGATCATTTTCGCCATGGCGGGTCTGACCGCCTCGAGCTGATCGACTGGAAAGCGGTAAAAGCCTGCAATCACGATCACGCACTGCCCCCTTCAGATTTCCAGCTGGCTGCCCAGTTCGACCACCCGGTTCGACGGCAGGTTGAAGAATTCCATCGGACTGGCCGAGTTGCGCAGCATCCATGCGAAGATCTTCTCGCGCCACACCGGCATGCCAGGCCGTTCGGCGGTCAGCAGCGTCTGGCGCGACAGGAAGAAGCTGGTCTGCAGCATCTCGAACTTGCCGCCGCACAGCTCCTTCACGTCCTTGAGCGCGGCGGGAACATCGGTCGACTGCATGAAGCCGTAGCGCAGCACCATGCGATAGAAGCCATGGCCCAGATCCTCGACCTGGAAGCGGTTGGCGTCGGTCACATAGGGCACTTCCATGATCTGCACGGTCAGGATGACCACGCGCTCGTGGATCACCTTGTTGTGCTTCATGTTGTGCAGCAGCGCTGTCGGCACCCCGGTGGTTGCCGAGGCCATGAAGATCGCCGTACCCTTGACTCGGGTGGCCGAACCCTGGGCGGACTTGACGAAGACCTCGATCGGCAATGCGCTCTCGATCATCGTCTCGCGCATCAGCTTGCGCCCGCGCGCCCAGGTGGTGAGCAGGGTGAAGGTGAAAGCGCCGATGACCAGCGGGAACCAGCCGCCATCGGGAATCTTAGTGGCATTGGCGAGGAAATAGGCGCCGTCCACAACGACGAAGGTGACGATGACGGGCACCGCCATCCACAGCTTCCACTTCCACATCGCGATCAGCAGCACCGCCATCAGGCAGGTGTCGATCAGCATCGCGCCGGTCACCGCAATGCCATAGGCGGCCGCAAGGTTGCTCGAGCTCTGGAAGGTCAGCACCAGCAGCAGCACGGCCACCATCAGGACCCAGTTGATCAGCGGAATATAGATCTGGCCGCTTTCGGAGGCGCTGGTGTGCTTGATCGACAGGCGCGGAATATAGCCGAGCTGGATCGCCTGGTGCGTGATCGAGAATGCGCCTGAGATCACCGCCTGGCTGGCGATGAAGGTGGCGCAGGTCGCGAGCAGAACCAGCGGCAGGCGCAGCACATCGGGCGCGAGCAGGAAGAACGGGTTCTTGATCGTCTCGGCGGCGACCTCGGGCGACATGCCGATGATCATCGCCCCCTGGCCGAAATAGTTGATCAGCAGCGCAGGCATGACGAAAGCGAACCACGACAGGCGCAGGGGACCGCGACCGAAATGCCCCATGTCCGAATAGAGCGCTTCGGCGCCGGTCACGGCCAGAACGACAGAGCCGAGTGCCAGAAACGCAAACCAGCCATCGTTGATGAAGAAGCGCACCGCATACCAGGGGTTCAGCGCCAGGAGGATCTCAGGATTGAACACGATCTGGTAGACGCCCAGCACCGCGATGGTCGCGAAATACAGGACCATGATCGGCGCGAACAGCGTCCCGATCTTCGCCGTTCCGCGCGACTGGATGAAGAACAGGAACACCAGCAGGCCGACCGCGATCGGCAGCACCAGCGGCTGCAACCCGGGATTGACGACCGTCAGCCCCTCGACCGCCGAAAGCACGGAGATCGCGGGCGTGATCATGCTGTCGCCATAGAACAGAGCTGTAGCGAAAACTCCCAGCAGGATCAGCAACCAGCCATAGCTGGTGCGCCCGATGCTGCGCGAAATCAGCGCGACTAGGGCAAGACTGCCGCCCTGCCCCTTGTTGTCTGCACGCATCAATATGCTGACATACTGGACGCCCACGACCAGCGTCATCGACCAGAAGATCAGGCTGACGACGCCGAAAATATGTTCGCGATCCGGCGTAAGCGGATGATGGCCGGCAAAGGTTTCGCGAAAGGCGTAGATCGGGCTGGTGCCGATATCGCCAAACACGATGCCAATGGCGCCGAAGGCCAGCAAGGCGACCGAGCTGCTCCTGGCATGGTCATGCCCGGCCTGCTGGTCGATCTGCTCTCCGGCAACGGCACAGGCTGCCGGCTGCGCTGCGGATGCGTCTGAAGGTGAATCGCTTATCATCGGGCAATATGCGGGCGCTGCGGACCTTGCGATCGAACAGCGCTCATCGTCCCCTTTCGCCTATCGCCCCTCGGGCAATGGCTGGCGGATTAGCATGGTGCATGATGCGGTGCAATAAAATCGCAAAATCGCGATTATGGCTTGTTTTCAGAGGGTTGCACTGGTTCGGCGACAGGCGGAACCGATCCGGGCATGCCCGGAGCAGGCGCCCCGCTCTGTTGCGCGATCAATGCATCAAGCCTGGCGAGTCGTCCGGTCAGGTCTTCCCGCCATTCGGCATCGGCTGGTGACCGCTCCAGCAGCTCGGCCCAGATGCTCCGTGCCTGCTGCAGTTGACCAGAGGTCGCCAGCGCAAGGCCCAGGAAAAAGGGCGGTGCCGGATGATCGGGGGAGAGCGACGCAGCCTTCTGATAGGCATATTGCGAGGCAGGCGTGAGCAGGCCGTTGCTGTGCCCGACCAGCGCATTGCCGAGCGCGACCCACAAGTCGGGGTCCTCGGGAAAAGTCTCGAGCCCCTTGCTGAGCGCGGTCGCGGCGGTCGCGAACTTGCCCTGGCGGCTCTGCGCGTCGGCCAGCACCAGCCAGGCGCGGGCATCACCGAAATTGCCGCCCATCTCGTCGCGCTGCTTGGCGAGGTCCTCGTCGAACATGCCGAGCTTCTCGACGGGCTCCTTGGGCGATCCGGCGAGCGAGGGCTGGCCCTGCCAGGCATAGCCGGCAATGCCGATGAACAGCGCAGCCCCGGCCAGTTCCCAGGCCTTGCGCGGCATCTTGCCGAGCCAGATGAGGCCGACCATGATCAGCGCTGCCAGCAAGCCCACGACGATCCAGGCCATCAGATCTTGTCTCCTTGCGCCTTGGCGCGGGTGAAACGCTTGCGCACGATAACGCCGGCGAGCAGCAGCAGCACGATCGGCGCGGCGAACAGCGGCCAGGTGATCGTCGTCACGCGCGG
This sequence comes from Blastomonas natatoria, assembly GCF_003201955.1. Classification (GTDB taxonomy): domain Bacteria; phylum Pseudomonadota; class Alphaproteobacteria; order Sphingomonadales; family Sphingomonadaceae; genus Blastomonas; species Blastomonas natatoria. The sequence continues at coordinate 235,518 of NZ_QJJM01000001.1, read as the reverse complement.
CTCATAGGAGACCCAGTCGCCATAGCGTTCGATCAGCCAGGCCCGAATTGCCTCCGGATCCTCGCCCTTGGCGATCCGCTCGCGCACCTGATGGCGCATATCGCCTGCCATGGCCGCATCGGAATCGGCGATCGACTGACTCTGGCAGGTCAGGCAGCGCAGCGTCAGCATCAGGTCCTGCGCGGCCTTTTCCTTCGCAGGGTCCTCCAGCTGCCTGTAGGCGTAGGGCGCGGGTGGCAGGGAATCTTGGGCTGCTGCCGGCACGGCGAACATAGCGAGCAGGAGGAAGGCTAACCACCTCACCGAGTTCCCGAGCCCCTCGGCTGGCTGCCAAGGCAGCCGCTCGGGATAAACTTCTCGGCTTTGCCGAGAAGTCGAGGGACGTATGCGAAGAGGGTTGCGATCACGTCCCTCGACTTCAGCCAAAGGCTGAAGTTTATCCTGAGCGACGCCGACAGGCGGCGTCGAAGGGCTCGGGATAAACGGGGGTTGGGCGCAGTCCGGCCTTGCCATCACTGCGCTTCCTTCAGCTTCTGCAGGATCATCGGCACCTGGTCGGCGCGGATTTCGCCGATATGCTGATAGGTGATGATGCCCTTGCCGTTGATCACGAACGTTTCGGGCACGCCCGAAGAGCCGAGATCGAACTGGATCTTGCTGACATCGTCGCGCCCGATCCGCGTATAGGGATTGCCGTGACGCGCCAGGAATTGCTGCACGTCCGGGGTGCGATCACGGATGGCGACGCCATCGATCTCCACGCCTGCCCTGGCCAGCTGGGCCAGGACCGGGGCCTCGGCAATGCACGGCACGCACCAGCTGGCGAAAACATTGAGCAGCTTGGGCTTGCCGCCCGTAAAATCCGCCCTGGCGAGCGCTGGACGATCGGGTACCGCCTGGGGCAGATCGAAATCGGGCAGCGGCTTGCCGATCATCTGCGATGCGATGGTGCGATCGCCGGGCGCAATCAGCCCTGATGCGAACACCGCGAACAGCAGGCCGAACAGCGCCAGCGGAAGCCAGATGGCCCAATGTTTCATGACTGTACCAGCTTCATGCGAGCGCTTCCTGGCCTCCGGAAGCGGGCCTGGGTGCGGCAGGTTCGCTTGTCGGCTCCAGCTCGGGCTCCCCCTTGCGGCGCAGGTCGCGCGCAGTGCGGCCGACCAGCGACAGCACTCCGCCGAGCCCTATGAGCAGGCCACCATACCAGATCAGCGGCACGAACGGCTTCCACCACAGGCGAAGCTGCCAGCGACCATCATCGCCCTCTTCGCCCAGCACCGCATAAAGCTGCCCGTTCCAGCGCGTCAGCAATGCAGCCTCGCTGGTGGCGGTAGGCGGCGAGGCAAACATGCGCGCCTGCGGATTGAGCACCGTCTGCACGTTGCTGTCACCATAGCGTGCGACCAGCCGCGCCTCGAGCGCCGTCCAGTTGGCACCGGCAATCGGGCGCACACCCTGCAATTCGATGGTCCAGGGGCCCACGGTGTGGCTCTGACCGATCTCGCTCGCCACCAGCCGCTCGGTGTTGAACGCGCTTTCCGAGGCCATTCCCGCAAGCGCCACGGCGATGCCGAAATGCGCGATGACCATGCCCCAGATATGCGCAGGGGTCCTACGCAGGTTGCGCTTCCACAGCGGCAACAGGCTCGCCACGGCGAGACCGGCGGCAAAGACCAGCCCCAGCAGCGGCAGCACGCCGATATCGCCAGCAAAGACCACCGCCAGCGCCAGCGTTGCCGCGGCGACCAGAGCAGGCACCGCGAGCAGGTTGGCGAGCTTGCGGCCATTGTCCTGCCGCCAGCGCATCAGCGGCCCTGCCGCCATGATGACCAGCATCGGGAAGACGAAGATCGCGCTGACCGGATTGAAATAGGGCGGGCCGACCGAAACCTTGGTTCCGAACGCCTCGGTTACCAGCGGGTAGAGCGTACCCATCAGCACGATGCCCAGTATGCCGACCAGCAGCACGTTGTTCATCACCAGCGAGCCTTCGCGGCTGAACAAATGGAATCGCGCGCCTTCCGTCACGGTCGAGGCACGCAGCCCGAACAGCGCGAGCGCGCCGCCGATATAGATGGCGAGCAGCGTCAGGATGAAGCTGCCGCGCTCCGGATCGACCGCGAAGGCATGCACGCTCGTCAGGATGCCCGAGCGCACCAGGAAGGTGCCGACCATCGACATCGAGAAGGCAACCACGGCCAGCATCACCGTCCAGGCCTTGAGCGCACCCCGCGTCGCCAGAACGCTCACCGAATGCAGCAGTGCGGTCGCCGCGAGCCAGGGCATCAGCGAGGCGTTTTCCACTGGGTCCCAGAACCACCAGCCGCCCCAGCCGAGCTCGTAATAGGCCCACCACGAACCTGCAGTGATGCCGAGCGTCAGGAAAATCCACGCGCCCATCACCCAGGGCCGCATCGCGCGGGCGAAGGCGGGGCCGACATCGCGCGTGATCAGCGCGCCAACGGCAAAGGAAAAGGCGATCGAAAGCCCGACATAGCCGATGTAGAGCGTCGGCGGATGGAAGGCGAGACCCGGGTCCTGCAGCAGCGGATTGAGGCCGTTGCCCTCGACCGGCGCGGGGTTCAGCCGCTCGAACGGGTTCGAGGAGAACAGCATGAAGGCATAGAAGCCCAGGCTCACGAAAGCCTGGCCGGCCAGCGTGGCCACCATCGTGCGCTCGTTGAGCCGCCGTTCGAGCAAAGCTACGAAACCGCCTGCCAGCCCCATGACGGTCACCCAGAGCAGCATCGAGCCTTCGTGATTGCCCCAGGCGCCCGCAATCTTGTAGATCAGCGGCTTCAGGCTGTGGCTGTTGGCTGCGACCAGCTTGACCGACAGGTCGGTCCGCAGAAACAGGACAATGAGCAGCGCAAAGGCGGTGGCCACTAGCAGCCCCTGCACGACCGCGATTGGCCGAACGGCACGCAGGAATTCAGCGCCGCGTGCGGTCAGGGCATAGCTGCCGAGCCCCAGCTGCAGGACGGCCAGCGCGGCGGCAAGCCACAGGATCGCAAGCGCGATTTCGGCAATCATGGCTGCTGCACCGTTCCGCCCAGCTTCTTCACATCAGCCTTGGTCATGTCGCGCATCTCGCGCGGCACGTAGTTTTCATCATGCTTGGCGAGCAGGTTGTCGGCAACGAAAAAGCCCGCCTTGTCCATCCGGCCCTCTGCCACCACGCCCGATCCTTCGACGAACAGGTCCGGCGTGATCCCGGTGAAGCGGACCGGAACGGTGCCCTTGCCGTCTTCGACAATGAAATCGATCGTCACGCCATCGGCCTGTTTCCTGACCGAACCCTTTTGCACCATGCCGCCCAGCCGAATGGCCTGGCCGGGTTCGACGCCCTTTTCGGCAATGTCGCCAGGCGTGTAGAAATAGCTCGCCTGATCGCGCAGCGCATAGGCGGCAATCAGCCCGGCAGCCACCAGGCCGACCAGGGCGATGCAGATCAGGACGAGACGCTGGTGCTTGGCTTTCATGGGGTGTGTATCCGGTTCACTTGCGCTTGAGCGCATCCAGCCGCGCTTCGGCACGCTTCAGCGCCATCCAGCAATAGCTGATCAGTCCGGCTGTTCCGGCAATCCCCAGCCCATAGGCCAGGATCACGTAATGCCACTGGGTCATGCTGCTGCCAGCCTCCGCATGCGTGCCTCGATCCGGATGTCGGCGAGCAATGTCCGCATCCGCATCAGCACGATCGCACCGAAGATAAGCGAGAAACCGATCACGGCAATGCCGAGCGGCCACAGAAAGGCGGGATCGATCGCCGACTTGCCGATCGAGATGCTCGCCGGCTGATGCAGGCTGTTCCACCACACCACCGAACGGTTGATGATCGGCACGTTGACCGCGCCCACCAGCCCGAAGATCGCCGCGACGCGCGACGCACCGCCCCGCCCTGCCGCAGCGTCCTTCTGGCTGGCATCGGCAAGCGCCATATAGCCCAGATAAAGGAAGAACAGGACCAGCATCGAGGTCAGCCTTCCGTCCCAGACCCACCAGGTTCCCCAGGTCGGCCGGGCCCAGATCGATCCGGTGGCCAGGCACAGCGCGCAGAAAAACGCCCCGGGCAGCGCCGAGGCGCGCGCAGCGATTCCGGCAAGCGGATGTCGCCAGACAAGTTCCACGAGACTGGCAATGGCGATGCTTGTCCAGCCTGCCATGCCCAGCCAGGCCGCAGGCACATGAATGTACAGGATGCGGACGGTATCACCCATCAAGCGGTCGGCGGGCGCGTTGAACACGCCCAGAAACAGCGCGATCGCGACCATGATAAGGCCCGTGACCATGAACGCCGATGTCAACGGCCGGGCGATGGACAGGAACCGCGTGGGATTGGCAAAACCGTGCATGAGCAAAAGTGCGTCAGCTTTCTACCGCCGAGGCATATCGGCGTCGGCCCTTGTTGCCACGATGCTGCTGCGGCCTCAAGGAAATTTGCGTGCGGATGGGGGGAGGATGCTAATGGGCCTTTGCTCGTCACTCCCGCGAACGCGGGGGTCCCGCTTCTTCGCCAACTCAGAGCCACACAGCGGGATTCCCGCGTTCGCGGGAGTGACGAGAAACCCGAAAGCTATTGGACTTCAACCCCGCCCGATCAGCTTCTGTGCCATCCGGTCGGCGACGGTGGCGGGCGATTCGCCGCTTGTGCGGCTCTCCTGCCAGATGCCGGTCAGGCGCTGCGGAATTCCAGTCAGCCGGGCATGCACCTCCTCGACCTGAGCGGTGCGGCCTTCGGCCTGCGCGAAATACTCGAGCGCGACCGAGATGATGCCGCCAGCGTTGATCACATAATCGGGTGCATAGAGGATGCCGCGGTCGATCAGCATGTCGCCATGGTGCGGCCGGGCAAGCTGGTTATTCGCGCCGCCGGCAACGATGCCGACATTCAGCTTCTCGATGCTTTCCGAATCGAGGATCGCGCCCAGCGCGTTGGGGCTGAACACGTCCGCCTCGACCTGCATGATCTTCTCGGCGCTCACGGTTTCGGCACCCAGTTCATCGGCAAGCCTCTGCGCGCGATCGGCGTTCACATCGGCCAGTGTCAGCTTCGCGCCTTCGGCTGCCAGCAAACGGGCAAGGCCGCCACCAACGCTGCCGGTACCCTGCACAGCAATGCGCACGTCCTTGAGCCGGTCAGTACCCAGCTTGAACGCGACCGCGGCCTTGACGCCGAGGAAAATGCCCTTGGCAGTGAACGGCCCGGGATCGCCTCCGGCCGAGCCTGCATCCTGCACGGGCAGTCCGGATACAAACTTTGTCCGTTGCGAGATAGCGACCATGTCCGCATCGGACATGCCGATATCCTCGGCCGTAACGTAGCGGCCGCCCAGCGCCTCGATCGCATCGCCGAACGCGGCGAGCATTTCGGAGGTCTTGCGGTTGTCGGCATCAGCGAGGATCACCGCCTTGCCGCCGCCCATCGGCAGGCCGGCCATGGCGTTCTTGTAGCTCATGCCGCGCGACAGGCGCAGCGCATCGGTGATGGCGCGGCCCTTGTCGGCATAATGCCAGAAGCGCGTGCCGCCGCCTGCCGGGCCCAGCTTGGTCGAATGAATCGCGATGATCGCCGAAAGCCCCGAGGCGCGGTCGTGCACATATTGCACGGCCTCATGCTCGTCGAAGTCCGGCAGATCCCAATAGCTTTGCACGCGCCCGTCTCTCCAAGGCTGGTCGCGCGGCTGGCCTTTGAAAAAGGCAAGGATTTCAGGAGCAGATGGGGCGACCGATGGGGTTCGAACCCACGACCTCCGGTACCACAAACCGGCGCTCTAACCAACTGAGCTACGGTCGCCACACACTGCTTACGCCACGCGGAGGCGTCCCTTAGGGGCGCGCGGGCGGGATCGTCAAGCGACGAAATCAAGGCGGTCGCTATCTTACAAACCACCCCTTCAATGCAAGGGAAAATGCGGCAAAAAAGCTCTTTGATGAAATTTAATTAGTCAGGCGCGATCAGGGTTCGCCGATGCGGCGGCTGATGATGCGGGCTGGGGTGAGTTGCGCATCGACGAGGCTCGTCTGCCGCCAGCGACTCTCCCCCTGCTGGATGACCAGATCGAGCTCGAACCAGCGCGTGACGATCTGCGGCTGCGATTCGATCTCAGGCCCGAAAGTCTGCGACTGCAGTGCCAATGGCCGCCAGAAATCGGCAATCCGGGCATAGCCCAGCGCCGGGCGTTGCGCGATCAGGCCGCGCGCCCGATCGAGCGGGATCTTGCCGGGGGCCAGCATCATGATCAGCGGTGCCTGTTCGGGCAGAAGCGTATTGACGTTGATCGGCGAGAGAACCGCATCGGGCAGCGTGCAGATCCAGGGCTCAAGCCGCGCAAAGATCTGGGGGGTCATCCCGCGCAGCGCCTGGATCTCGCCCTTGTCGGTCAGCAGCTGTGCCCCTGTTCGATATGGCTGGTCCAGTTGCAGATAGAATTGGTCCTCGGCTCCGGCAGGCAGCGCCGACTGGTCGGTATCGATCCAGTCGGCGAGCGCATCGGCCAGACCGCGCGCCTCATCCGATCCGATGCCCAGTGCCTGCATCAGCCCGGCAAACTGGCCAATGCCCACGGGGCGCGCGGCGAGATCGCCGGGCTTGCCCTCGACTACCGAGTTGAGATTGAAGCAATTGCCGCCATCGCTGACCGTTGCCGTCACGATTGCCCCCGAACCGTCGTCGATCGGAAGGATGTTGGGCTGGCCGATCCAGCCACCGGCATTGACGGTGCGCGCAGGGCTCCGGTCAAGCTGGCGCTTGATCTCGCGTGCAGCAAACTGCTCTGCCCCCAGAGCAGCAAAGCGCGCGCGGTCGCCCGCATCCGCATTGGCAGCCAAGCGCACCGCCAGGTTCACGCGGTCCAGTATCAGCGTGGTGACGATGGCCATCACGGCGACAAGCAGCAGGACGCTCAACAGCGCGATGCCGCGTTCCGACGGTCTGAAATGGCGACGCATGCTCATGCACCGCCGCCTGCAACCAGAAATTCAAGCACCAGCGGCTGGCCAGGATTGCCCTGCTGTACAAGGGTAAGCTCGATCGCAATCGGCAGTTCGTCGGTGCGCTGGGGTCGCCAATCGGCCTGCCATACGCCCTGCCTGTCACGAAAGCGCAGATCTGCCCGCTCGATCCCTTCCAGAACAGCGACGGGAGCGCCCGTCTTCGCGCCATCAGCCCTCGCGGCTACCGCACGGGTCAGACGGCCGTCGCCCAGAGACCATTCGATCCGCTGCAGGCTTGACGATCCCGGTTGCGGGTCGATCTGCGCGATCTGCCGCGAAAAGCCGAGCAGTAGCCCATCGCCGGTCATCAGCGCGACCCGCTCGCCGCCAAGCGCATCGCGCGACGGGCGCGGGAGCATCAGCGTCAGGTCCTGCGCCATGATCGCAGAGAAACGACGAAGGTCGCCCATCTCCTCCAGCCGCACCGCGCTGCGCGCCTCTGCCTCGACGGTCTGGCGCAACAGCACGACCGACGCGGTCGCGATCATCCCGAAAATGAACAGCGCAACCATCATTTCGACCAAGGTGAAACCGGCGCTCTTGCAATCGGAAACCAAACCGTTTTCCGGCGAAAGCCGGAATCCAGGGCGACGTGGTGCAACCTCCCCTCTGGGCTCTGGCTTTGGCCAGAGAACGATCGGGCTATCACCCGTCACAAAACCGGCCTCAGCACGGTGAGCGTCACATCCGGCCCGGTTCCCTGCCTGACCGCAAGGTCGATCCTGAGCATCTCGCCACCTTCCATTGCAGTGGTGTTCCGCCGCCAGGTGAAGCTGCGCCCGGCATTGGTGAGCGAGCCTTCCGCATCACCCAGCGCCGGCGGATTGGGATCGGTCAGCGCCTCCACCGCCAGATTGCGCACCGTGATCTCGCTGTAGAGTCGGCTGTCCAGTTCGGCCGTCTGCATCAGGCTCGCGCCCTGCAGCTTGATCAGCGCCAGCGCCGCGATCGAGAAGACCGCCAGCGCGACCAGCATTTCCAGCAGGCTGAAGCCCGTGTCATGGCGGTGATGGCGGGGGCGGCGCGGCATGACCAGCCATTTAGCCGCCAACACTGCCCTGCGCCAGTCGTTTGCGGCTTGAATCGCCTCCCGATTGGCCGCTATTCGCAAGGCGGGGCATAGGCCGCGAGAGGCATGGGGACAATGAGCGACAGCGAAACAGCAAGCAACCAGTGCAACACCGCCGCGCTGATCAAGGTTCCGGGCATCCAGAAGGTACCGACGCCGCGGATGGAGCTGTACATCCTGCGCAATTTCCTGTCGCCAGACGAATGTGCGCGCTTTGTAGCCAAGATCGATGCAGACCGGCGTCCTTCAACCCTGGCCGACGCCAATGGCGACAATTACTTCCGCACATCCGAAACCTGCGACATGCGCACCGACGACCCCGAGGTCATCGCGCTGGACGAGCGGCTGAGCGCGTTGTCGGGGATCGACCGGCAGTTCGGCGAGACGATGCAGGGCCAGCGCTATGCCGTGGGTCAGGAGTTCAAGGCACATACCGACTATTTCGAGCCGCAGGGCCAGGATTTCCGGCGCTATACCACGGTGGGCGGGCAGCGCACCTGGACGTTCATGATCTATCTCAATGAACCAGGCGCGGGCGGCGCGACCCGGTTCAAGACCATCGGCAAATCCATCCAGCCCGAGATCGGCAAGCTGGTCGCATGGAACAACCGGCGACCCGATGGCAGCTGCAATCCGGCAACCATTCACCATGGCATGAAGGTGCGCGAGGGCACCAAATATGTCATCACCAAATGGTACCGCGAAAGGCCCTGGGGCTAGTGACCCCATGGCGATACAGGCCCGGCCCGGCCATGCTGGTGACGGCGGCCTTTATCGGTCCCGGCACAGTCACCGCTTGCGCCAGTGCCGGTATCGGCTTCGGCTATGCCCTGCTCTGGGCGCTGGTATTCGCGACGCTGGCCACGGCCATCCTACAAGCCATGGCCGCGCGCGTAGCCCTTGTCACAGGCCAGGGCCTGGCAGAGGCGATCCTGTCTGCAGCAGGCAACCCGGCGCTGCGCTGGGTCATGGCCGCGCTGATCTTCGCTTCGCTCGCCATCGGCAATTCCGCCTATCAGGCAGGCAATATCAGCGGCACGGCAGCGGGACTGAAGCTGCTGGGGCTTCACGCCGCACACCCTGCCCTGCTTGCGCTCGCCACAGGCACGCTGGCGGCAATGATGATCCTCATCGGAAAACCGGCCTGGCTGGAAAAACTGCTCATCGCGCTGGTGCTGGCCATGTCGCTGGCCTTTGTCGGCGGATTGGCGGTGATCGAGGTCGACTGGCTCCGCGTGGCCGGCGGTTTACTGCCGCAGCTGCCAGCAGACAGCCTGTTCACCGCGATTGCGCTCATCGGCACCACGGTTGTGCCCTATAACCTGTTTCTGCATGCGGCCTCGGTCCGCGGCAAGTTCGCTGCCGATGCAGAGGGATTGGCAGCGTCGAGACTCGACACCGCGCTTTCCGTGACACTCGGCGGGCTGCTGTCGATGGCCATCGTGATCATGGGCGCTGCGACGGCCAAGCTGACCGCAAGCGGCGCAGGCCCGCTCGACGATATCGCGCTACGGCTGGAGACCCTGTTCGGCGGGGCGGCACGCAGCGTGTTCGCGCTGGGGCTGATTGGCGCAGGCTTCAGTTCCGCGCTCACGGCACCGCTCGCCACCGGCTATGTGCTTGCAGAGATGATCGGCGGCACCGGCGATCCAGATCGGCGCGCGCGCATCTTCAAGGGGACCGCGCTGGCCGTGGTCACCATCGGCACGGTCTTTGCCGTGCTGTCGGTCAATCCCGTCCAGCTGATCCTGATCGCGCAATCGGCCAATGGCCTGCTGCTGCCGATCCTCGCGGCCTTCCTGCTCTGGGTCGCAGCGCGCAAGGCCAGCCTGGGCGAATTCGCCAATGGACCGATCGCCAATATTGCAGGCACGGCGGTCGTGCTGGTCTGTGCCGGGCTCGGCGCGCGGCTGATCCTGCGCTCCGCGGGATTATGGCCATGAACCGATCGATCGACCTCAACGCCGATCTCGGCGAGCAGCCCGAGGAGCAGGCGCGCGACATTGCGCTGATGCGTTCCATATCCAGCTGCAACATCGCGTGCGGCGGCCATGCCGGGGACGGAGCAAGCATGACGGTCATGCTGCGCGCCGCCAAAGCTGCGCGCATCGCGGCAGGCGCACATCCCAGCTATCCCGACCGCCTGGGTTTCGGCCGGGTTTCGCTCGACATGCCGCTGCCCGGGCTGATCGAATCTCTGCTCGAACAGGTGCGCGCGCTTGAAATGGTGGCCGCACGCGAAGGCGTGACGCTCGCACATATCAAGCCGCATGGGATGCTATACAACGATCTGGCCGACCGGCCCGACATGGCGCTTGCGGTCACCGAAGCGCTGCACAGCGCCTTTCCGCGGCTCGCTCTCGTCGGGCTTGCACATTCGGCGAGCGAGGACGCCGCACGCGATGTCGGGGCGCGCTTCATTGCCGAAGGCTTTGTCGATCGCGGCTATACGCCCGCGCGGCGGCTGGTTCCGCGCTCGCAGCCCGGCGCGCTGATTGCCAGCGATGCCGACCGCGCCGCGCAGGCCATCGCCATCGCCACTGGCGAGCCCATCACCGCGAACGACGGCAGCCTGATCCATGTGATGGCGCAAAGCCTGTGCATCCATTCGGACAGTCCGGGCGCCGAACAAACCGCTTTGCGGATCGCAGACGAGATGGCAGTCTTGGGGATCAAGATAAAAGCCCCCGGAGAGCTGCCTGATGACCCAGCCGATCTATTGCGCTGACGACTGGTTGATGATTCAGGACCTGCCACCGGAACGCGTGGCAGTGCTGGCAGCAGCAGCGGACGGCGCAGGCTGGGACAATATCGTGCCGGGGCTCGACAGCCTGTCGCTGGCGTGGAACCCGTCGGAACGCAGCCTCGAACAAGCCCGCGCAGCAGCTGAAGCTCTGGCTGCACATGTGTCGGACAGTCCGCCATCTGCGGCCGTCGCACCTGCGACGCTGCATATCTGCTATGAACAGCCCTGGGCGCATGATGCGGACATCGTCGCCGAACTGCTCGGCATTTCCCCCGATACGCTTCCGCAATGGCATGGCGCGCAGGACTGGCGCGTTGCGATGCTCGGCTTCCAGCCGGGCTTCGCCTATCTCACCTGCGATGCCCGCATTCCCGACATTCCGCGCCTCGCCGACCCGCGGGCACGGGTCGAAGCCGGATCGGTCGGGCTTCTCGGCCAAATTTGCGGGATTTACCCGCATGCCGGACCTGGTGGCTGGCCGATCATCGGGCGGATTGCCGAAACCCTGTTCGATCCGCACGCCGCATCGCCCGCCCTCCTCCAGGCGGGACAGAAGGTTCGGTTCGAGCGGATCGATGCGAACACGCTCGCCACGCGAACGGGAGGCGCTGCATGACGCTCACCGTGCTCAAGGCCGGACTGCAATCGAGCATCCAGGCCGCCCCCTTTCGCGGCCTCCGCAAGCTTGCTGTGCCTTCGGGCGGCGCGGCGGACGGGCTGAGCCTCGCACTCGCCAACCGCCTTGTCGGGCAGCCGCTCGACACTGCCGCGATCGAGATCACGCTCGGCCCGGCGGAATTCCGGGCAGATCGCGCGCTCGCCGTCGCGGTGACCGGCGCACCCTGCCAGGTGCAGATCAATGGCGAGGAGGCCGAACCACACCAGACGCTGCATCTGAACGCTGGTGACACGCTGAGCATCGGACGCGTCTGGGCCGGGTGCCGTGTCTATCTGGCGCTTTCTGCGGCAATCAGGGTACCGGAAGTCCTGGGCACGCGCTCGACCCTGATCGGCGCAGGCTTTGGCGGGCTGAACGGACGCGCGCTGGCGGACGGCGATGTGCTGGCGCTCGGAGAGGACGGCGGCGATACGCCCGCGCTTGTTACCCCGGCCGAGCTGCAGCCGTTTTTCGGCCATGGCTTCGTGCTGCGCGTGGTAGCGGGGCCGGAAAGCGATCGGCTCGCGCTCGGCATGGCCGCACTCGCCCGCAAGCGCTGGCGCGTGTCCTCACGATCCAGCCGCATGGGGCTGAAATTGCAGGGCAATGCGATCGATCTTAACAGCGCCGCGCCGATCAGGAGCGGCGCGGTCTTTCCCGGCATCATCCAGTGCCCGCCCGATGGCCTGCCCTATCTGATCGGCTGCGAGGGCCAGACCACCGGCGGCTATCCGCGTATCGGCCAGGTGATCCGCGCCGACCGGCATCTGATTGGCCAGCTCGCACCAAACGCCACGATGATGCTGGTTCCGGTTCAGCCCGAACAGGCCGAACAGATCCTGCACGAGAAACTGAAGCTCTGGACCGATTGGCTGCCGGGACTGGGGCTTGGCTGATCAGGCCGAAATCGCCGCAAAGATCATCGGCCCACCAATCTCGATCGACTTCTTGTACGCTGGGCGCGCGCGCAGCCGCTCGAGATACGCGACCAGATTGGGCCGCTCGCCGATCTGCTTGCTGGCCGTTGCCACCTCGAGCAGATAGGCCATGTTGATGTCCGCGCCGCTCAGGCGATCACCGACCAGATAGTCATGGCCGGTCACCGCACGCTCGACATGGTCGAGCAGCTTGGTGACTTCCGCGCCCATGAAACCGCCCAGCATCGGACCCAGCCCGCCAAAGCGCGGAGCGAGCGCGGAAAAGATGATCGGGCTCGCCATCGTGCCTTCGGCAAAATGCAGCCATTCGAGATAGGCCGGACGATCCTTGGCGTTCGCCGGAGCCAGTGTCTCGCTGCCGAACCGCTCGATCAGATATTCGATGATCGCGCCCGATTCGACCATGACATGCCCGTCGATGATCAGGGTCGGCGCCTTGGAGAGCGGGTGCACCTCGGCCAGTGCCGGCGGTGCGCGAAAGGTCTGCGAATCGCGCTGGTGGCGCACCATCTCATAAGGCGTTCCCATTTCCTCGAGCAGCCAGATCACGCGGGTGGACCGCGAATATTCCAGATGGTGCAGCACGATGCTCATGGCGTTTCTCTCCAGTCGTTATGTTTTTGGAAGCCTTGGAATCAGTCGGCCGAAGTCATCGTTTCCGGCGCGGCTGCGGGCAGCGGCGCATTGAACCGCGGATCCTTGTCCAGCTCGGTCCAGTCACTGTACGGACGGCCATAGACCTGGTCGAAAAACTCATAGGGCAGTCGGAAGGGTCGGGTCGAACCGCTGTTCCACAGCATCACGATGCCGGTGCGCAATTCGGGATCGAACCACATCACCGCGCGATACCCATTGACGGCACCGCCATGGCCCACCAGCCAGTGCCCGTCATAGATATGGCTGCGCCATCCCTGGCCGTAACCATGGCTGATGATCAGCGAATCCGGTCCGCTGCGCCCGCCCTTGTAAGTGGCAACGCGCGGCCGGTGGATTTCGGTCAGCACGCCGGGGGAGATCACCTGGGGCGCCTGCCCCATCTGGGCTTCCATCCAGCGCGCCAGATCCACGATGTTCGAGCTGACACCCGCCGCCGCAGGCACCCGGAAATAGGCATCGGACAGGGTCTGCACGTTGCGATGGCGATAGGGCCGCGCCCAGTTGGTGGCGCCGGTCAGGTTCGCCATGCCGAGCCCCGCGCTCTTCATGCCGAGCGGCTCGAACAGCATCCGCTCGACCGCCCGGTCATAGGACATGCTGGTTGCGTGAGCGACGATCTCGCTGAACGCGTCATAGGCCACGTTCTGGTAGCTGTGGCAATCGCCCGGCATGCACTGCTGCGGCACGGTGGAGAGCATGTTGCGCAGCATCGGCGCCGGTTCGCCCGATTCCAGCTTGCCATCATAGGCGTTGCGCGACAGCCCCAGGCGGTGCGCCAGCAGATCGGGGATCGCGAGCCGGCGTTCTGCCCCGTCCGCCAGCTTGAGCGTGGTGTTGAACGACGATAGCGGTGCCGACAGGCTCAGCTTGCCCTGCTGCGCGAGCTGATAGGCGAGCGTACCCGCCACGCCCTTGGACACGGAGGCCCAGCGGAAAACGGTCTGCGGCGTCACTGGCAGGCCCGCCTCGCGATCGGCAAAGCCATAGCCGTTGACGAAAGTCAGCCGCCCGTTCTCGACCGCAGCGACAGCGAGCCCCACCATTTCGGGGTCGTGCATCATGCGGGCAATCCGCGCATCGAGAGCAGCGTAATCCACCTTGCCCTGCCAGCGATCCGGTGTGAGCGGCAGATTGGCATCGTCGATCAACGCCGGACTGGCCTGAGCCGCGATGGCCGGAGAGCCGGTCACCACCCCACCCCCGCGCGAAACGCTCATGCCGACGAGCAAGGCTCCTGCGGCAATGCCGCTTGCGGTCCATAGAACAGGACTGCGCAGCCAGTGCTTCATGCTGTCTCCGATGTGTAAATTGCGCCCCGGCTGCAATGCCTTATTGCCAGCATCTCGGCCACTTTACCCGTTGTGCCCTGTAAAATGCTTAAGCACAAGCCAGCGACGATTCGGCTGGTCGCCGCAGCGCGTCAGACTGGCGGCTAAACCGGCTCTGCCCCTGCCGCGACGATGGGGGAGACATAGCTCGGGTCGTGCTGGAAGGGCAGCGGACCAAAAGATCGCAGCGCGTGCAGGATCGCGGCAAAATCGATGGCAGGCCTGAAGCCCAGAAGCCGCTCGGCCCTGGCGGGATCGTACACCCGGTCGATCACCTGCGGCAGCTGCCAGCCGTGTTGCGCATAGAGCTCTGCCGCATCCGGATGATAGCGCGCAATGACGGCGGCCGCGTCCTGCACCAGCGCGGCTGCATCATCACGCTCGAACGGCGGCGGGGCGGAAAGCACGAAGGTCTGGAAGCCCAATCCCGCCGGTGCATGCAGCGCAGCGATATGCGCGCGCGCCGCATCTTCGACCGTCAGCCGCCGGTTGAGAAACTCGTTCGCCTTGAGGTTAGGGCCGGGCAGCGAGCCGTCGGTATCGTCATCCTCGGGAAAGAACCGTCCGGTGCGCATCACCAGTGTCTCGATGCCATGCAGGTCGGCATGGAGCCGGCACAGATCCTCCGCTGCCAGCTTGGTGACGCCATAGATATTGCGCGGACGCAATGGCCCGAAATCCTCGTCGAGCCAGAAAGCCGCACGCGCACCGCCAGCCGCTCCGGCACGGACATCGGCGCGGATCATCAGCGATGTGGTCGAGGTGAAGATGAAGCGCTTGTGCCCCGCCGCAACCGCCGCTTCGAGCAGGTTGAGCGTACCGGTGACATTGACATCAACGAAGCTCTGCGCGGGATAGCGCACGATATCGGGCTTGTGCAGTGCGCCTGAATGGATGACGCAACTGGGCTGGTGATCGGCAAAGGCGCGCTCGATACTGGCGCGATCAGCGACCGATGCGATGATATCGGTATCGGCGTCGGCGACGACATCGAGCCCGATGACCTTGTGCCCCGCTTCGCGCAGCATCGGGGCCAGAAAGCGTCCGAGCCAGCCCGATGCCCCGGTGAGCAGGACACGATGCGGCTGGCTCATGCGGCGCGATGATCCTCGCGGATCGTTGCGACGCCTGCGATTTCGTCCTCATGCGCATCGTCGCGCCAGGTTTCGGCCAGCGCCTGCGCCTCCCAGTCGAGCATTGCCGGATGCGCGAGGATGCGCTCGACCCAGGCCTGCGCCTTGGGTCCGATCTTGAGGTCGAAGCTGCGAACGCGATAAGCAACCGGCGCGAAGAACGCATCGACAGCCGTGAAGCTCTCACCCGCCAGCCAGGGGCCGCCGAACCGGTCCAGCCCTTCGGCAAACAGTTCCGCGATCCGGTCGATATCATTCTGCAGCGCAGGCGGTACCGCGATCAATTCTGCGCGCACACCCACGCTCATCGGGCAGATATTGCGCAGGGGCGAAAAGCCCGAATGCATCTCCGCCGCCGCACAGCGCGCCCAGGCGCGCGCGTTCCGATCGGCTGGCCAGACGCCCGGATGCCGTTCGGCGAGATATTCGACGATCGCCAGCGAATCCCAGACAACCACATCACCATCGTGCAGACACGGCACCTTGCCGTTGGGGGCGAAGCCGCGGAATTCCTCGGAATTGTCGGGCCCGGCGAACGGAACCAGCCGGTCCTCGAACGGAATGTCGAGCGCCTTCATCAGCAGCCAGGGACGCAGCGACCAGCTCGAATAATTCCGGTTGGCGGTGAAGAGAGTGTAACTCATCAATCCTGCTCCTTGCCCAGATGGCGATTCAGGAACGCGATGCTGTCTTGCAGTACCGGACCCTTGCTGCGGAACGGGACCGAAAGGGCCATCACCACCTCTTCATGGTCAAGCCCGCGATAGTTGATCAGCTCCGCCGGCGCGCCCAGCGACTTGAGCCGCCTGCTCAGGTTGATCGCGTTGCGGGGACGCACAGTTTCGTCCCTGGTGCTGGTCACCAACAGCATCGGCGGCGCATCGGCGCGCGCCTGCTCGATCGGCTGGGTCACCTTGGAGTCCGGATATTGCGCCATCGCATCGATCGAACGCCTGGTGGTGAAGGGATGGAAATCATACGGCCCGCTCAGGCCCACCACCGCCTTGACGATGCCCGGATCGACATCGGCGGCCTTGAGCCAGCGCGGATCGAGCGCAAGCAGCACCGCCGTATGCGCGCCCGCCGAATGCCCGGAAAAGGCGATGCGCTGCGGATCGCCGCCATAGCGCGCGATATTGTCGCGCACCCAGGCGACGGCTTCCGCCCCGTCCTGGACGAACGCAGGGAAGCGGACCTCCGGCACCTTGCGGTAATCAGGAATGACGACGACAAAGCCCTGGCGCGCAAGGGCGCGTCCGGCAAAGGCATAGTCCGCTCTCGCGCCCTTCACCCAGCCCCCGCCATGCCAGAAGATCAGTACCGGGCGCTTGTCGTCGTTCGATGCGCCTTCGGCACGCCAGACATCGAGCGTCTGCCCATGGCTGCCGAAGCGCACGCCCTGCGTTACCAGCCGTGCACCCTTGCCTCCGCCCATCACGGCATCGAGCTGGCTCAGCAGCAGCGGCGGCGAAGTCGTCGCGGCGACAAGGCCCAGCCCTGCCACCGCTGCGAACACCACGCCAAGGCCCAGCTTTGTGCCGCGCTTCATGCGAGGCTCAGCTGACGTAATGCGCGGTGGTCTTGGAGGCGACCTCGTCTGCGGTGACGCCAGGGGCCAGTTCGATCAGCCTGAAAGGGCTGTCATGGTCGGGCCGCTGGAACACCGCCAGATCGGTGATGATCATGTCGACCACGTTCTTGCCGGTGAGCGGCAGCGTGCAGGCCGGGATGAACTTGGGGTCGCCGTTCTTGCTGGTATGTTCCATCACCACGATGATCTTCTTGACGCCTGCGACCAGATCCATCGCGCCGCCCATGCCCTTGATCATCTTGCCGGGGATCATCCAGTTGGCGATGTCGCCGTTCTGTGCGACCTCCATCGCGCCGAGCACGGTGAGATCGATATGCCCGCCGCGGATCATCGCGAAACTGTCCGACGAGCTGAAATAGCTCGACGAGGCAAGCTCGCTGATCGTCTGCTTGCCCGCATTGATAAGGTCCGCATCCTCCTCGCCATCGAGCGGGAACGGGCCGATGCCGAGCATGCCGTTTTCCGACTGCAGCGTCACTTCGATGCCTTGCGGAACATGGTTGGCAACCAGGGTCGGGATGCCGATGCCCAGGTTGACATAATAGCCGTCCTTGAGTTCCTTTGCGGCGCGCGCCGCCATCTCGTCACGGGTCCAGCCTTTGGTTTCCTGGGGCATTACAGGGCTTCCTTCTTTGAAAGAGCTGGCCACACCGCCCAGGTGCCGACGGCATAAACTAGGCCGTAGACCAGCACGATGAGCGAGGACCAGATGTTAAAGGGGGTACGCGCGGGAGGTTCGATCAGGATCGGAATGATTAACAGGCCCCGCGCCAGATAGATCGCGCTGATCAGCACCAGGGCGGTACGCATCAGCGGCAGTTTCGGCAAACGCCCTGCTCCGGCAAAGGCGTACCAGGCCCAGATCGCGAGGACAGTAGCAATCCCGATGGTCAGCAACGCAGGTTGCCAGAGCCCGCGCTCTGCCATCCGCGCCATGTCTTCGCCCGCGCCGAAAAAACGGTACCAGTCGGGGCCACCGGCAATGACGACCAGATGCAACAAGGCCGCGCACAGGCTGAGACAGCCGCCGATAACCAGCCAGCGATTGCCCTGGCCTTGCCGGATCACGGCTGCGGCTGCCAGTGTGTTTCGGGCGGGAAGATGTCGTCGAAGCCCCCCCGAATCGACGGACCGTAGACCGGGTTGGCGAACAGGAACCAGCCCTGTCCCCAGAGCCTGTCATAAGGCGCGGCCATGGCGAGTGCGCGCCGCTGGAGCGGGGGCAGCTCGGGCTTGTTGAAGCCGTTGCGGAAATCGCCGAGCTGGTCGCCCGCCATCGCGATGACGCACCAGCGCGCGGCGATGGTCGCGCGGCGCTGGTCCTTGCTGGAGCCCGTGGCATCGTCGCCCATCAGGAACAGCGTGTCGCCATGCTTGAAATTGCCGAGACCGGCGGCGGCAAGCGTGTCCTCGCTCCCCTTGGCATTGGCGGAAGAGCGGTTGGTATTGGCGATCGGGGTGATGCCCGCCGCACGCAGCGCCTGCATCGCCTCGACCGCGCCGGGCATCGCCACGGCCTTGCCGGTGCCGGTCTTTTCCCACTGGCCCCAGGTCTTCGCATCGAATTCCTTGCCGGTCATCGCGAACCAGCGCATCGGGCCGATATTCCAGATCAGCGTTTCGTCGGCATCGAACACGGCGGCGAGCGGTTTGTTGCCGCACGCGAACGGCTTGCCGGTCGTCTCGTCGATGATGACGCTGTCGGCGGGCCGCGCCTTGGCCTTGGCGAGCGCATAGGCGGTGAGCGTGCCATATGTCTGGCGCACCGCGATCGCGCCTTCGGCCGAACCGTAAAGCCATTGCTGGCCCATCGGCACCGGCGGGACCATCACGGCTTGCGCCGGAGCAGCGGGCAGCGGAGGTGCGGCGGGCGCCTCGACGATCGTGGTGGTGCAGGCCGAAAGCGCCAATGCGGCCAGGGCTGCGCCGGCCTTGCCAGCACCGTTGGCCTTTCGCATTCTCACGCTTCGGCCCGTTCGCGCACGGTGCGGAATTCGATCTTCTTGTCGTACGGCGCGCCGCAGATCAGGCGCTTCACATAGATGCCGGGCAAATGGATGGCATCGGGATCAAGGCTGCCGGTCTCGACAATCTCCTCGACCTCGGCGACGCAGATCTTGCCTGCGGTCGCCATCGGCTGGTTGAAGTTGCGCGCGGTCTTGCGGAAGATCAGGTTGCCCGATTTATCGGCCTTCCAGCCCTTGATGATGCACAGATCGGCGTAGATGCCGCGCTCCAGTATATAGGTCTGGCCGTCGAACTCCTTGTGCTCCTTGCCCTCGGCGACCTGGGTGCCAACGCCGGTCCTGGTGTAGAAGCCGGGAATGCCCGCACCGCCCGCGCGGCAGCGTTCAGCGAGCGTGCCCTGTGGGCAGAATTCGACCTCGAGTTCGCCTGCCAGATACTGCCGTTCGAACTCCTTGTTCTCGCCGACATAGCTCGAGATCATCTTCTTGACCTGGCGGGTGCGCAGCAGCTTGCCCAGTCCCTCGCCGTCGATCCCGGCATTGTTGGAGGCGATAGTGAGGTCCCTGGTTCCGGCATCGCGGATCGCGTCGATCAGCCGCTCGGGGATCCCGCACAGGCCGAAGCCGCCCGCGCAAATCTGCATCCCGTCGAACAGCAGACCTTCCAGAGCGGATGCGGCATCGGGATAGATTTTCTGCATGACGGATATCTCCCAGTCAAAAGGGTCTCAGATCGGCTGCCGAATGGCAGGATTGCGTGATTCGTGCGCCCAGCCACGCCCTAGCGGCAAGGCCCGGGCTTTTCCAGCGTCGCTTGATTTGAATCAATGCACTTGCCTTCGCTTTCGGCGTAACTTGGTTACGTCAAAAGAGGAGAGCGCGTGATGAAATCCATTCTGGTTTATGCCGATGGCGGCAAGGCATTCGAATCCCGCTTGCAGGTTGCGCTGGATCTGGCGCGATCGCAGGGCGGCCATATCACCTTTCTGCAGGCGACCCCCTTGTCCGGCTTCATCGTGATGGACCCGATGGGGGGCAGTTATGTGCCCGCAGGCATGCTGGAGCAACTGCGCGCCGATGAGGACAAGGTGCGCGCGATCGTCGAGGCGCAGATGAACATCGAAGGCCTTCCCTGGGACTGGACGGCCTATGACGGCGACGTCACCCAGGCGGTGATCAGCGCTTCGCGCCTTGCCGATGTCATCGTGCTGTCGCTCGACAATTCCGAGCGGAACGTGCGGCCGCACCCGCTGCTCTCGATCGCCGATGTCGCGGTGGAGACGCGCTGTCCAGTGCTGGCCGTGCCGACGACGCTCAAGTCACTGCATACCGGCGGCAAGATTCTGATCGCCTGGGACGGCAGCCATGAAGCGGCCAATGCCGTCCGCCAGGCGCTGCCGCTGCTGAAGAACGCGGAATCGGTGCATCTGGTGACAGTCGTTGAACCGAAGAAATCGGGTGGCTTTCCTTCGACCGAGGCATGCGAATATCTCTCCCGCCATGGTGTCTGCAGCGAGCTGATCGAACGCGAGCGCGGCCTGCTCTCGATCGAGGAGATCATCGAGAATGTCGCAGGCGAGATCGGCGCGGACCTGCTCGTGATGGGCGCATTCGGGCACAGCCGCCTGCGCGAGGTGCTGCTCGGCGGCGTGACGCGCTATTTCCTGAAGGATTCGAACATCCCGCTGCTGCTGGCGCATTGATGCGCCAGCCAGCCGCCGCCGCGCGCGTCAGAAGCGCGCGCGGACGGTAAAGCGCGCGTTGATCGGCTCGCCGGTGGTGATGTTGTTGTCATTGTGCGAGGCGGGAAAATAGCGCGTGTCGAACAGGTTCTCGACGTTCAGCTGCGCCTCGATCCGGTCGGTCAGCTTGAGGAACAGTGCAGCATCGACGCGGGTAAAGGCCGGCATGCGGACCGTGTTCGAGATGCTGGCAAACTGGCTCGCCTGGTGGGTGACGCCCAGGCCGATGCCGAGCCGATCGTCGATATCATAGCGGTTCCACAGGCTCGCCATATGGCGCGGCACCTGGCCGATCGAGCGGTTGGCGAGCGCACCTGCAACGACGCGGCCACGCTCGTCTGCATCGAGATAGCTATAGCCTGCGTTGATCTGCCAGCCGGGAAGGATCTGGCCGGTGAATTGCGCCTCGAAGCCGCGCGTGCGGCTGCCGGTCAGGATCGAATTGGCCGGATTGGCCGGATCGACGACCACGCCATTCTCACGGTCGAGCTGGAAGATCGCGGCCGAGACCCGCAGATTCTCAGCAATGTCCCATTTCGCCCCGAATTCGTAATTGTCGAACGCTTCGGGCGCGAGCGTTGCCTGAGCCGGGGTGAGGGAAAGGAACTGGTCGCCCGAGCGCGGCAGGAAGGTCTTGGTATAGCTCGCATAGAGGGACATGGCTTCCATCGGCTTGAAGATCAGGCCGAGCCGAGGTGACCATTCACTGTCGGTGCGCGAAAGCAGCCGGTTGGCGACAATGTCATTCACGTCGATCTCGAACCGGTCGTAGCGCGCGCCGAGCACGATATCGAAATGATCGCCGATGCCGATCTGGTCCTGCAGATAGACCGAGGCGACGTTCACCTGCGAACGCGTATTGCGGTTGTTCACCGGGAAAGTGATCGCCGGGACAACCAGGGGATCGGTAAAGGTAAAGGTTACGATGTTGCTGCCGCTGGCCGCGAAGCGACCGTTCTGCCGTTGGTTGGCCGATTGCTGGTCGCCATATTCGAAGCCGGCGAGCAGCGTGTGGCTGAGCAGGCCGGTCTGGCCGGTCCAGACCAGGTTGCCCTGCACGAACACATTCTCGCGCTGCTGCGCGTCGCGATAGGAATCGAGGGTAACACGGCCAGCCGCCAGATTGCTCGCGGCCGCAAAAACGTTGGTATAGGCCTTGTCGTAATCGGCATATTGCACCGTCAGGTCGGCGCGCAGACTGTCGGTAAAGCCGTGCTCCAACCGTCCGCGCAATATATGCGCCGTCAGCGTCGTGGTATTGAGCTGGGGCGAGCCGAAAAAGGTGCGATAGAAGCCGCGCACCGGCCGCGCCGGATCGGCGATGGTGCCGCCGGTGGTCGAAGGAATGCCGCGATCGACGATTCGGTCGTCGTCGACATATTCGTAGGAGAATAGCAGCCGGGTCATTTCCCCCAGCGCAGCGCCGATGGTCGGGTTGATGGCGATACGGTTGCCACCGAAGAAATCGCGATGATTGTCGAATTCCTCGTACATCGCATTGAGGCGCAAACCGGCGGCGCTGCCGAGCGCGGCATTGATATCGCTGGTCAGCGCAAAGGCGCCGAACGTATCGACCGAGGCCGACCCGGCGATGAACGTCTCGCCCAGAACCGGGGTCTTGGTGACGCGATTGACCACGCCGCCGCCACCCCCGCGTCCGAACAGCAGGGCGTTCGAGCCTTTCAGAACCTCAACACGCTCCAGATTGTAGAGAGGACGATAATATTGCACGTCATCGCGGATGCCATCGACGAAAAAGTCGGCGGTGGTGTCCTGGCCACGTATCGAGATCTGGTCGCGATGCCCCTCGCCCTGGTTCGACGAGACGCCGGGCGTGTAGCGCAGCACGTCGGCAAGATCCTGCAGCGCCTGATCCTCGATCTGTTCGCGGGTATAGACCGAAATTGCCTGCGGGATATCGACCAGCGGCGTCGGAGTCTTGGCGGCACGCACGATATCGAGCGCGAGATAGCCCTCGTTGCGCCCAGTCACGATGATCTCGCGCTGATCGTCGACCTCAGCTTCAGCCTCGGCTTCTTCTGCAGCAGCGGCCCAGGCCGGCCCGGTCAGGCTGACCATGACCATGGCAGCAAAGCTCGCACCAGCAGTCCAGCGCAAGGTCACAGGCATTCCCATCTTGATAACTCCACTATCGGCATTTGCGGTCGCAGCCCAGCCTTGGCGTGGGCAATTAATGCGAGGCGTTATCACCTGCAACTTGCAAATGATCATACGCCGCAATTTCGGCTGGCGTGACAAATGGGCAACAATGGTGGTCATCCAGCGTCTGGCTCGAGAGCAATTTTGCTTGCGGGCGGCGATGAGCGGTGCAGTAATGCCTTGCCGGGCAAAGATGCGAAAAGCGCCGGTCGAGGTGGAGATGGAACCGGAATGCTGAAAGTCCTGAAATGGTTGTTCATTCTGTTGATTGTCGCGATCGCCGGGGTTGCGATCTGGGGCTATGCGCCGGATATCGAGCCGAGCGAGTTGCAAGCGCAATATGGCCAGCCGCCCTCCCGCTTCATTGAATTGCCCAATGGCCAGAGCGTGCATATCCGCGACGAAGGCCCGCGCGATGCACCGGCGATCCTTCTGATCCATGGTTCCAACGCTTCGCTGCACACCTGGCAGGGCTGGGTCGACGATCTGAAACGCGATTATCGGGTGGTCCGCTACGACCAGCCCGGCCACGGCCTCACCGGGGCGCAGATCAAGGGCGACTACAGCACCGAGGCTTTCCGCGACACGGGGGCCGAAGTCATGAACGCGCTGGGCATCAACCGCTATGTCGTCGCGGGCAATTCCATGGGCGGCTGGGTCGCCTGGAATATCGCACTGACATATCCGCAGCGGGTCGCCGGGCTGGTGCTGGTCGACAGCTCGGGCGCACCCGAAGCCAAGCCAACGAAAATTCCGATCGGATTCCGCCTGGCGCAGAGCGCGGCCGTGCGACCCATTCTGAAGATATTCACCCCGCGCAGCATCATCGAGCAGAGCCTGCAGCAGAGCGTCGCAGACCCGTCAAAGGTGACGCCCGAAATGGTTGATCTGTACTGGAAGCTGCTCCGCCATCCAGGCAACCGCGAGGCGACCGTGGCGCGCGGCGACTTCCCCCGCAAACCGGCCGATGCTGTCGAATTTGCAGGGCTGACCATGCCCTCGCTGATCCTGTGGGGAAAGAAAGACACGCTGATCCCGCTTCCCAACGCAACCTGGTTCGCGCGCCAGCTGCCCAACGACACATTGGTCACCTATGACGATCTGGGCCATATCCCGATGGAGGAGGACCCCGAGCGGACCGTTTCCGACTTTAGGGCCTGGCTGGAAAAGGCGGGACTGAACCAGGCTGCAACAGCCACGACACAATCCGGGTCTAGCCGTGCGGCAGCGGATGTTGCCGAGGGGCCGACCAGCAATGGGGCAGCGCAACAGGAGCGGTAACATGGGGGACCGGATGCACAGCGTGGCCGTCTACAACCTGAAAGGCGGCGTGGGCAAGACGACCAGCGCGGTCAACCTGGCCTGGTGCTCGGCAGTCCTGTCCTCCCGGCGGACGCTGCTGTGGGACCTCGACCCGCAGGGCGCGGCGAGCCATCTGATCGGGGATGACAGGACGGTGAAGGATGAAGCGCGCTCCATCTTCGCGCGCGACGTCTCGCCCGAAAAGCTGGTGCGCCCGTCGCGTATTCCGGGACTCGATCTGCTCGCCGCCGATCATTCGCTGCGCGGGCTCGACCGCATGCTGTTCGAGATAGGCAAGGCCAAGCGCTTGAAAAAGCTGATCGATGGGCTGGGCAAGCATTATGACCGGATCATCCTCGACTGCCCGCCGGGCCTCAGCGAGACGTCCGACCAGGTGCTGCGCGCGGCGGACCTGGTCATCGTGCCGATCATCCCCTCGCCGCTGTCGCAACGGGCCTTTGCCGAGGTGCAGAATTATCTCGACGGCCGATCGGGTCGCCATGCACCGATGCTGCCGGTGTTCGTGATGGTCGATCGCCGGCGGGCGCTACACAAGCAGGCTCTGGAGACCTATCCCGACTGGCCGGTCATCCCGATGGCCAGTTCGGTCGAGCGCATGGCGGAAGAAAGGCTGCCGGTGGGCGCGTTCGACGCGAAAAGCCCGGCGGCTCAGGCCTATGCGAAACTGTGGCAGGGGATCGAGCGCAAGCTCGCCAGTCAGAAGGGCAGCGGATAACGCGCCAGGATCAGCGCGCTGGCACAGCCTGACACGAGCACGAAGCGTAGCACGACGGCCCAGGGGGCTTCGATCTGCGACGGACGGGCGGTAAGGGCAACTGCTTTGCGCATGGCGGCACGATGCGCCCCGATTGCTAAAATCGCGTTAATGCGGCGGCGAGCCTCAGCGGATCACACGGATGTCCACGCCGACATCCAGACCTTGCCACTGGCGGTCGGCGGTGAGCACCGGCAATCCCTCGCGCCGGGCCAGCGCCAGGCAGGCGCGGTCGCCAAGCGAGAGGCCGCGATGGCGCGTCGGCTCGCGCAATTCTGCTGCCGCCCGAGCATCGGCTGCTGTAAAGGGCAGTGTCTCGATCTTCAGCCGAGCGATCTGCCGTTCGGTGAAATCGGCATCCATGCCGCGCTCCAGGCAGCGCGTCAGAACTTCGCAATAGTTGACGTTGGAGAGTCGTCCGCCGGGCAGATTGCTGGGATCAATAACGTCAGGCGATTCTTCAAAGACGATAGCCAGCACCACTGACGCATCGAGAACGAAGCTCACGCACGCGCCCCGCGAACCGTCGTTGCTGCGCTCCGCTCCTCCTCCCGCTGCGCTTCCTTGCGGCGTTCGGCGATAAACGCATCGACGACACTGCTTCCATCCTGCGGCTTGAAGGGACGAAAGGCTTCCTGCACCTCGCGGACCACCTGCGAGTAGCTCTTGATGACGAGCGACTCGCCCTCTCGTTCGAACACCAGTCGGTCGCCATCCGCAAAACCCAGTTCGCGTCGCAATTCTGCGGGAATAACGATCTTTCCGCCTTTGATGATCTTTGCCGAATAGGTCATGCGAGGCTCCTTGGGCCCCAAGATTACCACAGGACCTAAGGTGGCTCAAGCAACCCACGATCAGCCCGCCGCCAGACGCTCCAGCGCTTCGCCCTCGATCCGCCAGGGTTCCCAGCCCTTCGAATGGTGCGCCCCGATATGGCGGTAGAATTCGCGCGCTTTCTCGTTCCAGTCGAGCACCGCCCAGTCCATCCGCGCACAGCCGCGCGCCCGGGCTTCCTTCGCCAGCGCAGTCAGCAACGCCCGCCCTGCCCCGGTCCCGCGCGCGGATTCGGCAACGAACAGGTCTTCGAGATACAGCGAGGGGCGGCCCGTCCAGGTCGAATAGGTGAGGAACCACAGCGCCAGCCCCACCGGCGCGCCATCCAGCTCGGCAATATGGGCAAAAACCTGGGCGTTCTCGCCGAACAGGGTTGCACGGAGAGAGTCCTCTGTCGCTTTCACCGCATCGGGCTCGCGCTCGTACACCGCCAGCGCGACAACCATGCGCAGGATAGCGGCTTCGTCCCCCGGCCGTGCGGGGCGGATCGTAACGGTCATTGTCGTCATTCCTAATGCTGTCCGGCAAATTTGAGGCCGACCACGCAGCCGATCAGCCCGATGACCAGTGCCAGCCGGACCAGGCCCAGAGTTTCATCCCCCGTGGCGACGCCGACGGCCAGCGTCCCGACTGCGCCAATGCCGACCCAGACGGCATAGGCTGTGCCCAGCGGGATGGCCTTGGCCGCCTTGTCGAGCAGCGTGAAGCTCAGGATCACGCAGACGATGAAGCCTGCGGTCCAGGCCATGTTACGGAACCCGTCCGCATAGCGCAGACAGGTGGTGAAGCCGACCTCGAACAGGCCGGCTGCAACCAGGGTCAGCCATGGTCCCATGGCTTATTCGGCAGCGACCGGTTCGGCCGTCCCAGCATCGCTTGCTTCGGCCTCGATCTCTGCGGCCTTGGCCTCAACCAGCCTGACGATATGGTCGACCATGTCCTCATCCTCGACCGTATGGTCGGTGATGCCGGACAGGTACACCATATGCTTGCCCTTGCCGCCGCCGGTGAGCCCGATATCGGTCTCGCGCGCCTCGCCGGGTCCGTTGACGACACAGCCCAGCACCGAAAGCGACAGCGGCGTGTTGATATGCTGCAACCGCTCCTCGAGCTTCTGCACGGTGCGGATCACGTCGAAGCCCTGGCGGGCGCAGCTGGGGCAGCTGACAATGCGGACGCCGCGCGTACGGATGCCGAGCGATTTCAGAATCTCGAAGCCGACGCGCACCTCTTCCTCGGGCTCGGCGGAGAGCGATACGCGGATGGTATCGCCGATACCGGCCCAGAGCAGGTTGCCGATGCCGATCGCGCTCTTCACCGTGCCGCCGATCAGCCCGCCCGCCTCGGTAATGCCCAGGTGCAACGGGCAATCGACCGCATCGGCGAGTTGCTGGTACGCCGCGACCGCGAGGAACACGTCGCTAGCCTTCACCGCGACCTTGAATTCGTGGAAATCATGGTCCTGCAGCAGCTTGATATGGTCGAGCGCGCTTTCGACCAATGCCTCGGGACACGGCTCGCCATATTTTTCGAGCAGGTCCTTCTCGAGACTTCCGGCATTCACCCCGATGCGGATGGCGCAGCCATTGGCCTTGGCCGCATTGACCACCTCGCGCACGCGCTCGGACGATCCGATATTGCCCGGGTTGATGCGCAGGCACGCCGCGCCCGCATCGGCGGCTTCGAGCGCGCGCTTGTAGTGGAAATGGATGTCCGCGACGATCGGCACGCGCGAGGCGCGGACGATCTGCTTCATCGCAGCGGTCGACTCGACATCGGGGCACGAGACGCGGATGATGTCGACCCCCGCCTCCTCGCAGCGGCGGATCTGGTCGATCGTCGCCTTGGCGTCAGAGGTCAGCGTATTGGTCATCGTCTGTACGCTGACCGGCGCATCGCCGCCCACCGGCACCTTGCCGACCATGATCTGGCGGCACTTGCGCCGATCGATATCGCGCCAGGGTCGCAAAGAAGGGTTGTGGGCCGACATGAATTGTTCTCCAAGAGTATGCGAACGCTATAGTCGCTTCGACCGGCTTTGGCGAGATGTGCGGGTGATAGAAAAGGGGACGCTGAACAGCATGAAAACGATGATCAAACTCGCATTGGCGACTGGCCTGGCCACGCTGGCCCTCCCGGCGCCAGCTCAGGCCCCTGCCCCGCAGCGCACGCCCAGCGAACTCGCCGCGCGCCAGCTTTATAGCGACATAATCGGCATCCGCACCGCGCGCGGCCACAAGCAGATGGGCGTGATGACCGGCTACCTGAAGGATCAGCTGCTCAAGGCAGGGTTTGCCGAAAGCGACATCACCATCACCGATTATGACAGCGAAGGCGAACCGACCCAGGGCCTGGTCGTCCGCTATGCCGCCAAGGGCAAGCCCAAGGCCGGGCCGATCGTGTTCCTCGGCCATATGGACGTGGTCGAGGCGCTGCCCGAGGATTGGGAGCGGCCTCCGT
The DNA here is from genome assembly GCF_003201955.1 of Blastomonas natatoria. GTDB lineage: Bacteria > Pseudomonadota > Alphaproteobacteria > Sphingomonadales > Sphingomonadaceae > Blastomonas > Blastomonas natatoria. The sequence continues at coordinate 207,159 of NZ_QJJM01000001.1, read as the reverse complement.
TCAAGCTGGTGGAAGAAAACGGCTATTTCTTCGGTCGCGGATCGCTCGACAACAAATATGGCGTCGCGACGCTGGCGCACAATTTCATCCGGCTGAAGAAGGAAGGCTGGGCGCCAAAGCGCGACCTTTATCTGGTGTTCTCGGGCGACGAAGAGACCGGCATGATCTCCACCCGCGCCCAGGCGAAGATGGTGGCGGAAACGATCAAGCCCGCTTTGGTGCTGAACGGCGATGCCGGGGGCGTCGCGATGACCGAGGATTTCAAGCCGGTCATGTATCAGGTGCAGGCGGGCGAGAAGACCTTCGCGACGTTCGAGCTGACCGTGACCAATCCGGGCGGCCATAGTTCGCGCCCACGCGTGGACAACGCGATCTACGAGCTTGCCCAGGCGCTCGGCAAGATCCAGGCCTATCAGTTTCCGGTCAATGCAAGCCCGCTGGTGCGGAGCTATTTCGGCGCGATGGGCAAGCTGACCCCCGGCGAGATGGGCCAGGCGATGCAGGCCTTTGCCGCCAATCCCGAAGACCCCGCACCGCGCGCCAGGCTGCTCGCCGATCCGGGCATCTCGACCCAGATGCGCACCACGTGTGTCGCGACGATGCTGCGCGGCGGCCATGCCGAAAACGCGCTGCCGCAATCGGCGACCGCCACCGTGAACTGCCGGATCATGCCAGGTGAAGGCGGCGCAGCGGCCACGCAGGCGGCGCTCGCCAAGGCGATCGGCAATGACGGCGTCAAGTTCAAGCTGATGACCGATGTCGTCGAAAGCCCCGAATCCACGCTGACTCCCGAGGTGCGCGCCGCGATCATGGCCAGCCTCGATGCGCGCTATCCGGGCCTGCCGATCGTGCCCGAGCTGTCGTCGGGCGGCACCGACGGCATGCATTATCGCGCGCTCGGCATGAACACGGTCGGCATCGGCAACGCGGCCATGCGCAGCGCGGACATTTTCGCGCATGGCCTCAACGAGCGTATCCGGGTCGAGGATTTCTACAAGGGCCTCGACCATTGGTATCTGGTGATGAAGAAGCTGGCAGGCTGATCTGCCCAGCGGTTCACGGGGCGGTCTGGAACGGGACCGCCTCGGCCAAGATCAGCGCGAACCAGTCGTCCGGATCGGTCCATTCGTGCCGCACCGTCCAGCCGCCGGCGCGCAGCAGCAGTCTTGCGTCACGCGGGCCGTATTTATGGCTGTTTTCGGTGTGGATCGTCTCGCCCTTGCGCATCGAGAAGCGTTCACCCAGCACGGTGAAGCTCAGATCCTCTTGCGCCTCAAGATGCATTTCGATCCGCGCATAGCTGTCGTTCCAGCGCGCGACATGGCGGAAGCGATCGACCGGGATCGTGCCGTCGATCTCGCGGTTGATGCGGTGAAGCAGGTTGAGGTTGAACCGCGCGGTCACGCCTTGCGCATCGTCATAGGCGGGGATCAGGATATCGGGCGACTTGATCCGGTCCATGCCGATCAGCAGCAGAGAGCCGACGCCCAGCGTCTCGCGCATCGAGCGGAGCAGGTCGAGCGAGGTCCGCGCGACCATGTTGCCGATGGTTGAACCGGGGAAGAAGCCGAGCTTGGGTTCGCCTGCCACCGCTTCGGGGAGTTGCAGCGGCCGCATGAAATCGCCTTCGAGCGGGTGAACGGCGAGACCGGAAAAATCGCGCGCAAGCGCCGCAGCCGATTCGCGCAGGAATTCGCCCGAAATGTCGATCGGCACATAGTGCTTGCCCTGTATGGCGCGCAGCAGGTGCGGGGTCTTGACCGAGGACCCCGAGCCGAACTCCACGACGGTACGTCCAGCCCCGCCCTGCTGGGCCACCTCGCCGCAATAGCGCGCGAGCAGCTCGGTTTCGGTGCGGGTGGGGTAATATTCGGGCAGGTCGGTAATCTGCTCGAACAGTTCCGATCCGGCCTTGTCGTAGAACCAGCGCGCCGGGATCGCGCGGCGAGTGTCGCGGAAGCAGGCCAACACATCGGCGCGGAACGCCGGATCGGCATCACCCTGGGCGGCTTGGGGCTTGGCTTCGGGCACGTCGATCATCGTGGCCAATGGGGCTCTCCTGCGGTTATTGTCTCAGGTCTCTGGCCAGCCTGAGGCCGGTAAATTGCCAGCGCTGATGGGGATAGAAGAAGTTGCGATAACTGGGACGCACGGAACCGCGCGGGGTTGCACAGCTTGACCCGCGCAGCACGAACTGGCCCGACATGAACTTGCCGTTATATTCACCGACCGCGCCCTCGGCGGCCCTGAAGCCGGGATAGGGCCGATAGGCGCTGCCCGTCCATTGCCAGACATTGCCAAACATCGCCGATGCGGCATCGGCGCGCGGGCGTACTGGGCCAGCGCGGTCGAGCTGATTGCCCGAGGCGGGATCATGCGCAGCGGCAATCGCCTCCCATTCCTGCTCGGTCGGCAGCCGCGCGCTGGCCCAGCTCGCATAGGCATCGGCCTCGTAGAGGCTGATATGCGTGACCGGCGCGGCAGGATCGAGTGCTCGCAAGCCATCGAGCCCGAACTGCATCCAGCCGCCATCGTCATCCTGCTGCCAGTAGAGCGGCGCGGTGATGCCTTCCGCCTTCACCCAGGCCCAGCCGTCGGACAGCCAGTGGCGCGGATCACTGTACCCGCCATCAGCGATGAACGCGGCCCATTCGGCATTGTTCACCGGGCGGTTGGCGAGCGCATAGGGGGTGAGCAGCACCGCATGGCGCGGGCCTTCGCAATCGAACGCGAAGCCCTTGCCGGCATGGCCGATCTCGACCTGTCCCGTCGGCCCCTCGATCCATTCAAGCGGCGCAGCCTCGACCGAGCCAAGCGGCACGGCAGGCCAGACCGCCGGGTGCAGCGGGTTCTGCGCGAACAGGTGCAGGATATCGGTCAGCAAGAGCTCCTGGTGCTGCTGCTCATGGTTCAGCCCGAGTTCGACCAGATCGAGCGCATCGTTACTCAAGCCGGGAAGCGCCACCTGTACCGCTGCATCGACATGCGCGCGATAGGCGCGGATGTCATCGAGCGAAGGTCGGGTGAGCATCCCGCGCCTGGGCCGCGCATGGCGCGCGCCCTCGGCCTCGTAATAGCTGTTGAAAAGAAAGGCGTAGTCCGCGTCGAACGGTTCGTAACCAACGACATGATCGCGCAGCACGAAGGTCTCGAAGAACCAGCTGCTATGGGCCAGATGCCATTTCGCGGGCGAGGCATCGTCCATCGACTGGACGGTAGCGTCGGCGTCGGACAGCGGCGCGACGAGATCAAGTGTAAGGGTGCGTACCTGGGTAAAGCGATGGGCGAGGTCGGCTTCTCGAGAAGCTGCGCGTGCGGGAGAGGACGTAGCGCTGGCGATGATCATTATACCCCCTATCCGTCATTCCCGCGAAAGCTGGAATCCCGCTATCCTGTCCGAAGCCGAAAAGCGGGCCCCCGCCTTTGCGGGGGTGACGATTTGTAGTCACCCGTCCAGTGCACGGGTGTGACAACGCCTTATCGCGACGCACCCGGCACCCAGAGCGGGTCGTTGCCATTGTTGATCCGGCGCGCGAGGACGAACAGGAAGTCCGACAGCCGGTTCACATAGATACGCGCCTCAGGGTTGATCGATCCCTCGTGCGATGCCGCCACCAGCGTCCGCTCGGCGCGGCGCGCGATGGCGCGGGCGAGATGCACGGCCGCTGCAGCAGGGCTTCCACCAGGCAGGATAAAGCTTCTGAGGGGCGGCAGAGCATCATTGATTGCATCAATCCGATCCTCGAGCCACTGGACCTGGCTGTGCACGATACGCAGCACCATTTCGGACGGGGTGAAATCCTCGCCCGGCGTCGCGATATCGGCGCCGAGATCGAACAGGTCGTTCTGCACGCGCACCAGATCCGCGGCGAATTCGCTTTCGCCCAGCGCGACAACGGCAAGGCCCAGCGCGCTGTTCAGCTCGTCGATATCGCCGATCGCGGCCATGCGCGCGCTGTGCTTAGCCACGCGCGAGCCATCCACCAGCCCGGACGTGCCGTCGTCACCGGTGCGCGTGTAGATCTTGTTGAGCTTGACCATAATGTGCCCCCGCCGCCCTCAGGGCTTAGCGGTTGACCAGCAGCAGCACGGCGACCGCGGCGATCGCCATCGCCTGATATTTGACGCGCGCGAACATCATCTTGTTCTGCATCTGATGGCTGCGGCCGACCCCGGGGTTTTTGAGGTCTTCCTCGGTCATCTGGATGAAGGCGACAAGGCCACGCACGAGGCTGACCAGAACCATGATTGCCAGAGCGACAATCGCCAGGATGATGATGACGTTCATGGCACGCTATATGAGGGCTCTGCCCAGCAAATGCCAGACGGAAGAACGCCTTTTCGCAAATTTTCCAAGAGGCTCGGGCCGTCCACCCCCTGCTCGCGCAACAGGGCCAGCGCCGCCGCGCCCTCGCTTTTCGCCAGTTTCCGTCCGTCTGCTCCAGCAAGCAGCCGGTGATGGCGATAGAGCGGCACCGGCAGACCGAGCAGCGCCTGGAGCAGCCGGTGGACATGCGTCGCCAGGAAGAGGTCGCGCCCGCGCACGACATGGCTGATCTGCTGGTGCGCATCGTCGAGCGTCACGGCGAGATGATAGCTGGCGGGCGCATCCTTGCGCGCAAGCACAACATCGCCGAACAGCTCGGGCCGCGCCGCCTGCTCGCCCGCAGCCATGTCGTACCAGACGAGCGCGCCGGTTTGTGCTTGCGCTTTGGTTACGTCGAGCCGCCAGGCGTGCGGCTCGTTCGTCATGCGATCGGCGCGCTCCTCGGCGGACAGCGCGCGGCAGGTGCCGGGATAGACCAGCCCCTCGGGCCCCGGCTGCGCGCCTGCCGCCGCGATCTGGCTGCGCGTGCAGAAACAGGGATAGGCAAGGCCCCGCGCCTTCAGCTCCGCCAGCGCCGTGTCATAAGCGGCGAGCCGCGACGACTGGAACAGCACGTCGCCACCCCAGTTCAGGCCGAGCCAGCTGAGATCGGCGAAAATCGCTTCGACCAGTTCGGGCCGGGAGCGCACGCCATCAATGTCCTCGATCCGCAGCAGAAATTCGCCGCCCAGCTGCCGGGCGAGGTCGTGCGCCTGGCACGCCGCATAGGCATGGCCCAGATGCAGCGCGCCATTGGGGCTGGGCGCAAAACGGGTGCGCATCACTGTGCGCAGCCCTCTGCCTGGGGTGCAATGTGCGGACTTATCACCATATATTGTGGAAACGCCCCCTTGACCTTGGCCGCGCGGTCATGCTGATTAACCGTAAATCGAACACATCGAACATTGTCACGGGGCTGTCACGCACTTGGGTCTATAGGAACTTCAGCGGACGAATGGGAGAAGGTTTGAGCCGACCATGTTTCATCCCGACTTGATCGAACGGGCGGTACGCGATCCGCAGCCGGATCTGGCCCGGCATCCCGACAGTTGCCCCGCCCTCGTGTTGAACGCCGATTATACGCCCCTGAGCTATTATCCCTTGAGCCTCTGGCCGTGGCAGACCGCGATCAAGGCGATTTTCCTCGACCGGGTCGATGTGATCGAGACCTATGAGCGCGAGGTGCACTCCCCGACGATCCAGATGAAGATCCCGTCGGTGATCGCGCTCAAGCAATATGTGAAGCCGTCCGAATATCCCGCCTTCACCCGCTTCAACCTGTTCCTGCGCGACCGCTTCCACTGCCAATATTGCGGATCGCCGCACAACCTCACTTTCGATCATGTGGTTCCGCGCCGCCTGGGCGGCAAGACCACCTGGCAGAATGTCGCCACCGCCTGCGCGCCGTGCAACATGCGCAAGGGCGGACGCACGCCGGCGCAAGCGAACATGCGCCTGATGGTCCAGCCGATCCGCCCGACCAGCTGGCAATTGCAGGAACGTGGGAGAGCGTTTCCGCCGAATTACCTGCATGAGAGCTGGCACGACTGGCTGTATTGGGATGTCGAGCTGGAGGCTTGAGGGGGGAGTTAAGGGAGCTGCCAAATTTTGCGTTAGGCAAAAGCGAATTGCTCGGCGGCGCGCAGCTACCAACCGCCTCCCCAATATTCCGCAATGCCACCAGCGGCAAAGCCGATGCCTACGGCCAAAATAAAGCCTGAATATCCTTTGATGGCGCGCCGCATGTAAACGTTGCGCCATTCTGTCTTGCGAAAACCTGTCGCCCACATCGGAAGCCAGTATCGTGTGCCATATGCCCATGCGCCTACCGCCACAATCACTGCAGCGATGAATATGGCCAACATTGCTTGGGCGAGGATGGACATGATAACGATGGTAATTCAATTGCACCCATCCGCAAGCGGGTGTTCTACAGAATAATTGATTTCTCATCAGAGTAGCATGACTGCACCCCACCTCCGCTCAGCCTGAGCCTGTCGAAGGCCCCGCTATACGGCCAACGTGGGCGCGGGTCCTTCGACGACGCGGGCTGAAGCCCGCGGCTCAGGATGAGCGGATGTGGTTAGGCTTGGTGCTGGAAAGCCCTCTCCCCTTTAGGGGGGAGGGTTGGGAGGGGGGCTTGCGCGAACCCTCGGCCCCTCTCAACTGCAGCTAGGCAGACAAGCTGCCAAGCCTTCCTTTCTCTCCCCTCAAGGGGAGAGAGTGAAATCAAGCCACCTTCACCTGCTCGGCCGCCGCGATCACCTCGAGCGGGCGGACGATCAGCGTCACGCGGTCATGGCCCACCGCGACGTTGAGCACGTCGCCTGCGCGCACCGCGACGGGTTCGGGAAAATTGTGCAGCATCTGCAGCCAGCCGCCATCGGTATAGCCGTCGGGATGGTTGTCGAAGCTGATGCCCTCGGCCAGATCGACATGCATCCACTGGACGATGCCGCTGGCGATGCCGTCTTCCAGCACGTTGATCTGCAACAGGTGCAGGTCGCTCTGGTGCTGGGTCCGGGTGAGGTCGATATGCACCAGTTCGACATCGTCGGACAGGCGCTTCCAGTCGGTCATCGTGCCGTGGATCGGCAGCCTGGGCGAGGCGAGCGCGCCGAAGCGCGAGATGTCGAAGCCCGAGACCTGATCGACGAAGACATAATCGGCGAGCACCTGGCTTTCGACCAGACAGCCGATGGCCGAGGCGGCGCGCGGGATGACGATGGCATCGGGCTTGAGCAGCCGCGCATGCGCATCCTCGAACGTGTCGATGACATGCTCGGTGAGCAGATCCGACGAGAGGATTTCGGAGACCAGGATGTCCGCGCGCTCGTCGAGATGCTCGCCGACCTTGAGCTCGGTCGAGGGCGCGGTGTGGACGGTGATGCGGTCCAAATAGCCGTTATCGGCGATGATCTGCCGCGCCATGTCGGCGATGATCGGCACCATCTCGCACGCGGTAACCGATTGCGCCCCGGCGCGTGCGGCCATCATCGAAAGCAGGCCGCTGCCGGTGCCGATGTCGAGCACGCGGGCTTGCGGGCCGGTCTCGGCCAGCGCAGCGATGATCGCCGCCTCGAACGCATCGTTGCGGCGCACGTCGTTGAGCATCGGGATATGCCAGAAGGGCACCATCTCGGCGGAGAGACGGCGGATCTGGTGTTCGATATGGATATTGCCCGGTTGCAGCGCCTGGGCGCGGCGGAACTGGTCGAGCGCCTCGATCTTGCGCCCGGCATCCGACAGCATGACCGCAAGATTGTTGGCCGCGACCGGATTGGCCGGATCGGCAGCGCAGGCCGCCTGCATCGCGGTGATGGCGAGGTCGGCCCGTCCGGTGCGGCTGTAGATCAGCCCCTTTTCATGATGGGCAACCGCATGGTCGGGATCGATCGCAAGCAGCGTGTCCCACAGCTCGAGCGCCTCTTCAGTCGCGCCGCGCAGCCCCAGGATGCCGGCGAGGATCGGGAGGACTTCGGCCGTGCGGTAATCATGGTCGATGACCAGGCGGTAGCGCTCTTCGGCAGCCGCCAGATTGCCCGCTGCCTGGAGTTCCATCGCCTCGTGCAGCAGCGCGCGGGCCAGGGCGATGTCGGGTGCGGTATCGGTCATGCTGTTCCCCCCAATGGGCGTTAACTCAGTTCAACAGACTATTAACGCGAAGGGTTAACAAAGCGTCACCGGTCCCGGATTGGCATATCGGCCCGCCGAACAGGCATTTGACGTTCCGCAAAATGGAACATAATAAGAACATATGTCCCCTGCCCGCGATTCCCTCGAGTCCCTGAAAGCCCATATTGCCGGGCTGGAACGCGCGTGCGCGGGCGAATCCGGCGGCGAACCGGCGGGGATGGCGCGCACCGGGCATGCGGGGGTCGATGCGGCGCTGGGCGGCGGGCTGATGCGCGCGCGGCTGCACGAAATCTTCGCGTTCGAGGCGGACGATGCCGGGTGCGCCACCGGATTTGCAGCGGCGCTGGCGCTCAGACTCGGAGGAACGCTGGTCTGGCTGCGCGAGGGCGAGGCGGAAAGGCGCGGTGGGCAGTTGCACGCGCCGGGGCTGGTCGAGATAGGGCTTTCGCCTGCGCAGGTCATCCTGGGCACGCTGCCCGATGCGCTGGCGGTGCTGCGCGCCGCCGCCGATGTTACCCGCTGCGGCGATGTCGGCGTGGCGGTGGTCGAGCTGTGGCGGAACCCGCGCGCGTTCGATCTGACCGCGAGCCGCAGACTGGCGCTCGCTGCGGAAAGCTCGGGCGTCACCGTGATCGCACTGCGCATCGCCGCCACGCCCGCGCCCAGCGCGGCGCAGACCCGCTGGCAGGTGAGCGCCGCCCCCTCGCTGCCGATGGAAGCCAATGCGCCCGGCTATCCCGCCTGGCGAATAGAACTGTTGCGCCAGCGCGGACGCCCGGCGGGCGGCGCGTGGCGCGTGGAGTGGAACCGTGAACAAGCCTGTCTTGCAGAGGCCCCGCCCGTCGGCGGTGCCGGAACCGGAGGCGCAGCGGCGCTATCTGGCGCTGTTCTTCCCCTTTCTGCCGGTCGACCGGCGCGCACGACCGGGCTGCAACGCACCGGATAGCGCGGGTGATGACAGCGCGCCGCTGGTGCTGGTGGAGAAGGTGCGCGGCGCGATGCGCATCGCCGCGATATGTCCGGAAGCGCATGCCCAGGGCCTGACCCCCGGCATGATGCTGGCCGATGCGCGCGCGCAGGTGCCGCAACTCGGCGTCGAGCCGCACGATCCGCTGGCTGACCTTCAATGGCTGGAGCGGCTGGCCGATCATTGCGACCGCTTCACGCCGCTGGTCGCGACCGACCCGCCCGACATGCTGGTGCTCGACATTACCGGCTGCACGCATCTGTTCGGCGGGGAAGCTGCGCTGGTCGCGGCGGCAGAGGACAGCCTGGCGCGCTTTTCCGACCATGTCCGCAGCGGTTGCGGCGACACGCCCGAGGCAGCGCAGGCGCTTGCCCGGTTCGCGCCGGGATTGAGCTTCGCGCGGCCCGAGGACGGCGATGTCGTGCTACGCCGCCTGCCGGTCGCGGCGCTGCGCATCGAGGAGGAAGTGCAGACCGCGCTGATCCGCGCAGGCCTCAAGACCATCGGAGACCTTGCGATGCGGCCCAGCGCGCCGCTTGCCGCGCGCTTTGGCGAGGATCTGGTGGAGCGATTGGATCGGCTGCTGGGCAGCGCCGACAGCCGCATCGTCCCGCGCCGCAGCCCGCCCGCCCTGCGCTTCGAGACGCGCTTTGCCGAACCGATCGCGCGCACCGAAGCGGCGATGGCGGCGCTCGCCAACCTTGCAGGACAAGCCGCCGAGGCGCTCGAACAGCGCGGCATGGGCGGGCGCCATTTCGCCGCGCGCTTCTATCGCAGCGATGGCCGCACCTTCGATCTGGCCGCCGAGACCAGCCTGCCGATGCGCGACGGCGAGGTGCTGATGCGGCTGCTGCACGAGCGATTGGACGCGCTCAGCGACCCGATCGATCCCGGCTTCGGCTTCGACATGATCCGGCTGATCGTGCCGCGCATCGAGCCGATGGCGCCATCGCAATTGCAGCTGGAAGGCGGCGCAGTCAGCGAAGAGGCGTTTGCCGCGCTGATCGACCGGTTGAGCAGCCGGCTGGGGCGCGGCGCGATCCGCCGCTTCCAGCCGCGCGACACGCACATTCCAGAACAGGCGGCGCTCACTCTGCCCGCAGTCGATCTGCCCGCGCCCGAACCCTGGGCAGCGCCGCAGACGGGCGAGCCGCCGAGCCGCCCGATCCATCTGTTCGACCCGCCCCAGCCGATCGAGGTGATCGCCGAGGTGCCCGACGGGCCGCCGCACCGCTTTCGCTGGAAGCGCCAGCAGCATCATGTCGTGCGCTTCGAGGGGCCCGAGCGGATCGCCGCGCCGTGGTGGAAGCATGCTCCGGGCAAGAGCGGGCTGACGCGCGATTATTACCGCGTGGAAGACGCGCGCGGCCGCCGCTTCTGGATCTTCCGCCACGGCCTGTATGACAGCGAACGGCCCGATCCGCGCTGGTATGTGCACGGGCTATTTGCGTGACGGATGCCCCTGCCCCCTTTGCCGAGCTGGTTTGCGCGACCAACTATTCGTTCCTGCGCGGAGCCTCGCACCCGGCGGACATGGTCGCACGCGCGCTCGAACTGGGGCTGGCCGGGATCGGGATTGCCGATCGCAACAGCGTCGCGGGCGTGGTGCGCGCGCATATGGCGCTGCGCGATGCGCACAAGGCAGCGGCGGAGATCGGCGCAAACCCGCCCGCGCTGCGCCTGCTGGTCGGCGCGCGGCTGGTGTTTGCGGACGAGACCCCCGACATCATCGCCTATCCCGCGACGCGGCACGGCTGGGGGCGGCTGACGCGGCTGCTCACCACCGGCAACCTGCGCGCGGCCAAGGGCGATTGCGTGCTGCACCTGCCCGATCTGCTCGAGTTCATCGACGACCTGCTGCTGATCGTGATGGCATCGCCCGGCGACGCGCCGCTGCTGCACGCGCTGTCAGACGCCGTGCCGGGGCGGGTGTGGATCGGGGCGACCATGCCGCGCCAGGGTGCGGACCGCCGCCGCCTCGCCCGACTGATGAAGCTCGCCGAAGACACCGGCGTGCCGCTGCTCGCCACCAATGACGCGCTTTATGCCGAACCGGCGCAGCGCCCGCTGCACGATGTGCTGACGTGCATCGGCGCGGGCAGGACGATCGCCGAGGCCGGGCGATTGCTCGAGGCCAATGCCGAGCGGCATATCAAGCCGGCGGCGGAAATGGCGCGGCTGTTCGCCGATTGCCCCGATGCGATCAACCAGCCGCTGCGTCTGATGGAACGGGTGAGCTTCACCCTCGACGACTTGCGCTACCAGTACCCGCTCGAACCCGTTCCCGAAGGCTGGGAGCCGCAGGCCTGGCTCGAGCATATGGTGACGCAAGCCGCGCATGAACGTTATGGCGCGGAGCTGCCGCTCAAAGTTCGCGCGCTGCTCGACGAGGAATTCACCCTCATCGCGAAACAGAAATACGCCTGCTATTTTCTCACCGTGCATGACCTCGTGCGCTTCGCCCGCAGCCGCGAGCCGCCGATCTTGTGCCAGGGGCGCGGCTCGGCCGCCAATTCCATCGTCTGCTTCCTGCTCGGCGTCACCTCGGTCGATCCGGTGACCCACGACCTGCTCTTCTCGCGCTTCGTCTCCGAAGAGCGCGCCGAGCCGCCCGATATCGATGTCGATTTCGAGCACGAGCGGCGCGAGGAGGTGATGCAATATATCTATGCCCGTTATGGCCGCCACCGCGCGGGGATTGCCGCGACGGTCATCCATTATCGCCCGCGCAGCGCGGTGCGCGAGGTCGGCAAGGTGCTCGGCTTTTCCGAGGATGTCACCGCGCGGCTTTCGAGCACCATCTGGGGGAGCTTCTCGTCCTCGATGGCGGAGAAGCGTTACGAGGAAGCCGGGTTCGATCCCGACAATCCCGATATCGTGCGCCTGCGCGATCTGGTCGACCAGATTCTGCACTTTCCCCGCCACCTGTCGCAGCATGTCGGCGGGTTCGTGCTGACCGAAGACCGGCTCGACGAGACCGTGCCGATCCACAATGCCGCGATGGAGGACCGCACCTTCATCGAATGGGACAAGGACGATATCGACGCCTTGGGCCTGATGAAGGTCGACGTGCTGGCCTTGGGCATGCTCACCTGCATCCGCAAGGCCTTTGCGCTGATGCGCGAGCATGGTCTGGGCGAGCATGACCTGACCGTCGATCTCGATGCCGACGATCCGCAGGTCTATGACATGCTCTGCCGGGGCGACAGCATCGGCGTGTTCCAGGTGGAAAGCCGCGCGCAGATGAACATGCTGCCGCGCCTTCGCCCGCGCTGCCTGTATGACCTCACCGTGCAGGTCGCGATTGTCCGCCCCGGGCCGATCGAGGGCGACATGGTCCATCCCTATCTGCGCCGCCGTTCCGGGATCGAGCCGGTCGAATACCCCTCGCCTGCGCCGCCGCACGATCCCGATGAGCTCAAGAACCTGCTCGGCCAGACCTATGGCGTGCCGCTGTTCCAGGAACAGGCGATGAAGCTCGCGATCGTCGCGGCGGATTTCACGCCATCGGAGGCCAACCAGCTGCGCCGCGCGATGGCGACATTCCGCAATGTCGGCACGATGCACAATTTCCGCACCAAGCTGGTCGAGGGCATGACCGCGCGCGGCTATGCCGCCGAGTTTGCCGAGCGCTGCTTTCGCCAAATCGAGGGGTTCGGCAGCTATGGCTTTCCCGAAAGCCACGCCCTGTCCTTCGCGCGGCTGGTCTATGTCTCGTCCTGGATCAAGTGCCACCACCCGGCGGTGTTCGCCTGCGCGCTGCTCAATTCGCAGCCCATGGGCTTCTATGCGCCCGCGCAGATCGTGCGCGACGTGCGCGAGCATCAGGTCGAGGTGCGCCCGATCGACATCAACGCCAGCCATTGGGACAATCGGCTGGAGCGCGACCTGCGCGGACGACTGGCGCTGCGGCTGGGCTTTCGCCAGATGGATGGCTTCCGGCAGGCCTGGGCCGAGGCGCTGGTGCAGGCGCGGCGCGCCGCCGGGCGGTTCGTCTCGATCGAGCGGCTGGCCCGGCGTGCCGACCTGCCGAGCGCGGCGCTGCGCCTGCTCGCTGATGCCGATGCGTTCGGGTCGCTCGGCCTCTCGCGGCGACAGGCCTTGTGGGAGGTGCGCCGCACGCCCTCGACCGAGCTGCCGCTGTTCGCCGCGGCACGCGCGCGCGAGCTGGGCGCGGAGCCCGACATGCAGCTGCCGCCAATGCCCGCAGCCGAAGAGGTCGTCACCGATTACCAGGTGCTGCGCCTGTCGCTGAAGGACCATCCGATGGCGTTTTTGCGTGCGCGGCTGCGCGAGGAAGGCGTGCTGAGCTGCGAGGACACGACCAACGCCAAGGCCGGCGCGCGGGTGCGCACCGCCGGCGTCGTCCTCGTCCGCCAGCGCCCCGGCAAGGGCAACGCGATCTTCGTGACGATCGAGGACGACACGGGGATCACCAACGTCGTCCTCTGGGCCCGCCTGTTCGAACGCTACCGCCGCGCGGTGATGGCGAGCCGCCTGATGCAGGTCGAAGGCGTGCTCCAGCGCAGCCCCGAAGGCGTGGTGCATCTGATGGCGAGCCGAGTGGTGGACCGCACGGATTTGCTCGCGACGCTCACCGAGGCGCGGGGGGATGGCGCGCTGACGCCCCCGCTGGCGCGCGCGGACGAGGTGGTGCGGCCAGTGCCGTCACGGCATCCGAGGGATGCGAGAGTGCTGCCCAAGTCGCGGGATTTTCATTGAGGAGGCACCAGAGGCGGTGGAGAATTGACCACGCGAACCGCACAATTCCTAGATTTTGGAGCGTTGAACTGACATCAAGAGGTTTTCATTCGAATAATGGGAAAAGCACCGATTCAAGGATATTCTCAGATTGATCATATCTTTCTTTTGGTTGATGATCCGTACGCAACCTAACGGGAATGAAAATGCCGTTCTACATACGGAAATCAGTGAGCGCCGGTCCATTTCGGTTCAATTTATCGAAAAGTGGAATAGGTGTATCTGCTGGAATAAAGGGGCTCCGCATCGGCACAGGCCCGCGTGGTCATTACATTCATGCAGGCCGAGGCGGCCTCTACTATCGCTCCAGCATTTCGGGCAGGAGTAAAACAAACCACAAAAACAATCCATCATCGATCGGACCTTCGTCGCCAAAAATTCAAACTTATACCGAACAAAGCGTCGAAATGGTGCGGATATCATCTCGAGATGTCATGGAAATGGAAGATGCTCGATTTGCAGAAATCCTGTCCGAACTCAATGCGAAGCAAAATTCGACGTCTATGCGCGCGGTATTGGGCTGGAGCAGCGGAGCCCTTGCAGTCCTTGCCACCATCGTCGGCGGCGGGACCGGATTGATCATCGGGATGATACTTTTCGGCGCTGCGTTCTTTTTTGGTAATTGGTTAGACTCGTTTAAGCGAACATCGGTCCTCATGTATGAATTAGAAGACGAAGCGCGCTTGGCTTATGAAGCTCTAACCTCCTCCTTTGATACGCTGATGGCATGCATAGGGAAATGGCATGTCGATGCTGGTGGGACTGTGCGGGACATCCACGCATGGAAGAGGAATGCTGGGGCCGGCCACATTTTGGACAAACGCCCCACCACCTTCGACTATTCTCTTCCACGAGTGGTCGCGAGCAATATCACGCCGCCAGCCATCCAGAGCGGGAAAGAAACGCTCTATTTTCTCCCCGATTTTTTGCTCGTTGTAGAACGCGATAAAGTCGGAGCAGTGGCTTACGACAGTCTCTCCATCCGCGCTCAGGAATCCCACTTTATCGAAGAGGGTACGGTCCCTTCTGATACCAAGATCATAGCGCATACATGGAAGCATCCAAACAAAAGCGGCGGCCCAGATCGACGCTTTGCGAACAATTTTCAGATTCCAGTTTGTTTATACGAAAGCATTTACCTGACCAGTTCCAATGGCTTGAATGAACTTCTGCAAGTTTCACGGAATGGTGTGACCGCGCCATTTGCACGAGCGATAGCCGCGTTGGCGACAGCCAATGGGTCACGATCGCAGAGCCAAGATTTGCCAACGTTGACGTGATCGATTTGCAATGTCGCCGAACTGATCACGACAGCGGGACGCCGCGTGAATGTTGCCTGATCGGTGAACGGGAAAGGAACCAGAACGACAGCGCCGAAGGCGATATCCGCTGGCTCAGAGAGCATCGTAGACGTCGTCTTCCGGATTGTCCCACACCGCAGCAAAGGTAGGACCGCTCGCAGCGGTGACCATGCGCGACAGCTCGCGCTCAGTATCGGCTGAGGCCGCGTCACGCATCGCGATGAAATCGACGAAATCCTCGACTTCGCTCTGCCGGGCGCGCGAGAGCATGCCGATCTTCTCGATCAGCGCGCGGGGCACGGGTTTTGGCTCAGGGGCAGTTGCCATGGCTGCGATAATGAGGGCAGTCGAACGCCGCATCAACCCTTTATCGGCTTCCGGAGTGCGTCGAGCGCTTGACCAGCCAGACGCCCCACCTTCCCCATTGACCTCGCCTCGCCACCCCCTACCCTCTCCCGCACAACCATGAGGAGAGACCCGCCATGACCACCGCCGCCGCGCCGGAACAGCTCAAGGGTGAGGATTGGGCAGGCGAGCAGGGGCGCAAGTGGCTCAGCCATATTGACCGGTTCGAGGGGATGATCGCGCCTATCGGGGATGCGTTGCTGGCGCATGCGGGCGTTACCCCCGGCGAGCGGGTGATCGATCTGGGGTGCGGCGGGGGGTTGACCTCGCTCGCGCTGGCCGAGGCGGTCGGGCCTGACGGCACGGTGCTGGGGATCGATATTTCGCCCGACCTGATCGCAGAGGCATCGCGGCGCGCCGAGGGGCAGGCGAATGTCCGCTTCCTCTGCGCCGATGCGGCGACGGTAACGCCGGAAGATGCGCCTTATGACCGGCTGGTCTCGCGCTTCGGGTCGATGTTCTTTGCCGATCCCCATGCCGCCTTTGCCAATCTGCATGGCGTGCTAAAGCCCGGCGGGCGGATGGACCTGGCGGTCTGGGGTCCGCCGCGCGACAATCCGTGGATGATGGAGCTGATGGGCGTCGCGCGCGCGCATATCGACATCCCCTCGCCCGACCCGCGCACGCCCGGCCCGTTCGCCTTTGCCGATCTCGACTATGTCCGCGATATCCTGGCGCACGCCGGGTTTTCCGCGCCCGAGGTGGAGACTTATCAGGGCGAACAGGCGATCGGCGGCCCCGGCGCGCTCCCTGAGGATGCGGCGGATTTCGCGCTCGCCAGCATGGCGATCGGCCGCGCGCTCGCCGAAGCCGGGCCGGAGGTGCTGGAGGCCGCGCGCAACGATTTGCTCAGCCTGTTCACGCGCCATTATCGCGACGGCGAAGGCGTGATGATGAAGAACAAGGTGTGGCTGCTCAGCGCGGTGGCGTGAATGGCGCGCCGCACCTCACTCCTGCACGTTCGCGACGTTGTACTTGAACACCTCGTCCTGAGTCAGGCAGCGCCGGGTCGATTGATCGCCGCCGCTGGTCACCGCCTTCTGCTTGTACATGATGTCGGTCAGCAGCTTGCGCGAGACGCCCATGCGGATGAGGAAGTCATTGTCCTCGCTGGCGAGCAGAGCGCTTTCCTGCTCGATATCGCCGATCAGTTCGACTGTGGTCTCGGTGCCCAGCGCCACCGACTGGTCGATCGCGTCACGGTCGCCGGTCATGGTGAACATGTGCACCATGAAATTGCCGCCCGGCTCGACCACGCGCAGCTGGCCGCCCATGAACACGAAATTGCACGCCGAAAAGCAGGTCCAGCCCGCCGGAATGCGCGTCACCAGCCCGGGCGTCGCCCGGATCAGCCGCCCCGCCGCATTGCCCGCGCGCGCGTTGCCGCCGGGCGAGCGCAGCCAGATCTCGCTGATGTCGGGATTGTCGGTCAGCGCCTGTTTCAGCCGGTCGGGCAGCGTCTGATCGACCGGGCCTTCGGCGAGCAGCACCCTGGCATCGCCCTTCCTGACCACCTTCAGCGCCATGATCTTGTTGTTCGACCAGTCCGGCGCTTTCGGGCAGCTGGGATTGGCCGGGTCCATCGGCGCGGGCAACTGGCCGCACAGCAGCGCGACCGCCGCCAGACCCAGCAGCAGTTTATGGGCTGCGCGCATGCAATCAGGCCTGCGCGATTTCATAGCGCGCCGCGCCCGGCTTCTTGCACATGCGCTTGGACACGGTGGTCTCCTCGCCCTCGACGATGATGACATCGTTGACGTTCATGCAGGTCGAACCATCGGCAAGCTGCGTCTTGCCGACCACGGTCGAGCTGCCCGACACATCCTTGCGCTTGTCGCTGGTCCAGGTCGAGGTGCTGCCCACCTCCTCGCCGCGCGTCGCCTCCAGCGTCGCATCGGCGGCCTGCTTCTGCTCTTCGGGTTCCAGCTTGCAGGCGATGGCATCGGTGAGCAGCCCTGCAACCTCGGGCACGGGCAGAAAACTGGCGACACCGGCCCGGCGCGCCATGCCACCCAGCATGCCGCCGATCACCGAGCGGCCGACGGCCTTGCCCGCGCTGTCATCGCATCCGGTTGCGGTCTTGCCGCTGCTGCTGGGGCGCGAGCGGAGCAGGCTGCCGAACTGCGCCTGTGCCGGGATGGGCAGAGCCATCGCCAGTACCGTGGTCCATGCTATCGCCTGCGCGCATGATGTGATGCGTCTGCTTTCCATCGTCAAGCCTCTCCTCCAGGGAACCGCCAACGACCCGTCTGCACGATACCGTAGCGGCAATTCCCGGTCAAACCATGACCAGCATCACAGCCGATACGGGCAGGTCCTACGGCCCGAACAGAAGCTTGCGATAGGACAATCCCGTCAGAAAAGATCATAAATTGCTGCATTTGCCGGATTTTAACCAAAATCTTTCACAAGGCGCCATGCCTGCTCGCCTGTCACCATGGTTTCGTTCGCTGTCGGTCAGTGCGCGCACTGCGTTGAGCCTTGCGGTCGGCTTTACCCTGATGATCGCCGCCACCGCCCTAATCGCCTTCTGGCAGGAACGCGCCCGAGCGATCGACGAATCGCTGACCCGGCTCGATCAGCGCAATGCGAGCGTGGTCGGCGAGCTTCGGCAGCGGATCGACCGCATCGAGCGGACCCAGGCGCGTGCCTTGCAGCTTTTCCGCCAGGAACGCGCCAGTCGAAGCATCGCAGAAGCGCGCCGCGAGTTCGCGGCACTGTATCCGCGCCAGGCCGACGGCAGCCGGCGCAGCACCGATATGATGTTCACCGGCGGCCAGACGGCAATCGGCATGGTGCATGGCATGGGCGCGTTCATCCCGGCTGCCATCGAGCGCGACGATGCGGCGGTGCAGGATATCATCGCCGCCACCCATGCCATTCGCAGGCTCAGCGAAGGCAGCCAGTTCGACCTCGAAAGCCTGTACTATTTCACACCGGCCAATGGCATCGTCATCTTCGCACCGGAACGCGCCGACCGGCTGGAATATTATCGTCGCAAGGCACCTGCCGATTTTGCCTTTCAGGACCGAGAGTTCGCCACGATCTCGACACCCGCTGCCAATCCGGCACGCGCGATGCGCTGCACCGGGCTGCAGTCGCTCATCTCGCTGAAGGATCAGGAAGTCTGGACAACCGGCTGCATGACGCCTGTGGATGTGGGTGGCCGGCACGCAGGAACCTTCGGCACATCCATGCCGTTGGACGAAATTGCCCCGGCAGGGCATTTTGCCGGATCGCCGGATGAACGCGTCATCCTGGTTTCGCGCGAGGGGCGGCTGGTCTATCACCCCGACTATACCCGGCAGAACCGGCAGAGCACCGGCCAGTATATCGACATGACGAGCAGCGAGCGCCCCGATCTGGTCGCCTTGTGGAGCCTGGTGCGCGAGCACGGACGGCAGGGCTATGTCGGCAGGGCAGATGCGCTCGACGCCTTTGTCTCCCTGCATCGCGTGCCGGGCGTGGACTGGTATGCGCTGGCCCTCAAGCCGGAAGCGCAGATTCTGACCCAGGCCTTGCGGCCGATTCCCCGCATTGCGGCCATGGCCGTGATCGCGCTCTCGGGATGCCTCGCCATCGTGGTCCTGGTCCTGCGCCATCTGGTGGCAAGGCCGCTGCGCCGGATGACGCCGGAAGCCGAACGCATCACCCGCGAACTCGTCAGCGATTCGATGCTGCAGCTGCCCGCAGAGGACCGCTCCGGCACCGAGGTCAAACAGCTTGTTTCACGTTTCGAAACGCTGGCCAGCGCGATCCGTACTTCGCATGCCGAGCTTGAGCAGCGCGTTGCCGAACGCACCCGGGCGCTGAACGATGCCAATGAGAAGCTGCGCATTCTTTCGGAGCTCGATCCGCTGACGGGCGTCGCCAATCGCCGCAAGATTCTCGCCGAACTCGAGACACGGCTTGAACGCATGGGGCCCGGCGGTGCGCTGGCGGTGCTGGTGCTCGACATCGACCGGTTCAAATCGATCAACGACCGCTTCGGGCATGTCGCTGGCGATGATGCGCTGCGGGCGCTGGCCAACCGCATCCAGGCGATGTTGCGCCCCGGCGATGCACTGGGCCGGATGGGCGGCGAGGAATTCATGATCATCCTCGATCGTGCGCGTCCGGTAATCGCCGATGCGATAGCCGAGCGGATCCGCGCCGCGATCGCCCGGCAACCCTTCCAGGTGCATGGCAATGTCACGTTGCATATCACGGCAAGTCTGGGCGTTGCACTCTGGTCCCCCAGTGACAGCGCCAAGGCACTTTATGCCAGAGCCGATCGGGCGCTCTATCTGGCCAAGGAATCGGGTCGCAACTGCGCGATCAGCTGCCGCGACGCAGCCTGAGGCTGCACGCCGGTTTCGCTGCCGATGGTGCGGGCGGGGGGACTCGAACCCCCACGGGCAAAGCCCGACGGATTTTCTTACCCGCTACGGCTTTCGCCGCCGCGCCCCGATGGGATCGCGTTCGGGGTCTGGACTATCCCTTCACCGTGCCCCGCCCTGCATCCCGTTTCAGGGAAACGCACGGAGTTTAGGTGCTGCCCGTCTAGTCTCTACACCTTCCCGGCCATGAAGGCCCGGCTTGGCTCGGGATTGCCATTTCAAAGGGTTCCCCGAATTTGAGCAGTTCTACGTCGCGGGTTTCCCCGCGCGCACTCATGTCATCTTCAAGTCCGTTGCGTCTACCATTCCGCCACGCCCGCACGAACGGCTGCGTCTATAGGCCGGGTTTGTTCGGCCCGGCAAGCCTGTTGCTCAAGGCGATCAATCGGCGTTGAGCCTCGCGCGCATTTCCTTGCCCGGCTTGAAATAGGGCACCCGCTTGGCAGGAACATCGACCGCCTCGCCCGTGCGCGGATTGCGCCCCTTGCGCGGCTCGCGCGCCCGGGTGGAAAAGGCGCCAAACCCTCGCAACTCTACCCGCCCACCCTCGGCAAGCCGTGCGATGATATTGTCGAAGAATATATCGAGGATCTTCTCGATCTCGTCCGATCGAAGCCCCGGATTTTCCTGCTCCAGAAGCTGCAGCAGTTCCGATCGTATCATGGCCAATCTCCTGCAATCGATTACACGACGGGATGCCAGAACGCGGCGTCCCTCACACCGCATCCCACAATCAATTGACCAGCCCCCCGACAAGCCAACGCGCCAGCCCCTAAAGGACAACGCAGGTGCAAGTGCCCGATCGCTGTTGCCAGAAATCAAGCACTGAAATGCTGTCAGAAATCGCGATTGGTTTCAACGCTGTTCTTTTGCTGACGGCCTTATTGGCGCCGGAGCGTACAAAAAAGGGCACCGGCTGATAGCCGATGCCCCTTTTTGAAACGTCACCCGCACATGCGCACGGGTGGAACGTTGCGATCAGTCTTCGCGCTGCTTGAGCGCTGCGCCCAGGATGTCGCCCAGCGATGCGCCCGAATCGGACGAACCGTACTGCGCCACGGCCTGCTTTTCTTCGGCCAGCTGGTGTGCCTTGACCGAGAAGGTCGGCTTGCGCGAGCGGTCGAAGCCGGTGACCATCGCATCGAGCTTCTGGCCGACCTGGAAACGGTCGGGACGCTGTTCGTCGCGGTCGCGGCCCAGATCGTTGCGCTTGATGAAGCCGGTGGCACCATCTTCGCCGACCTGGACTTCCAGGCCGCCGTCGCGCACTTCGAGCACGGTGACGGTGACGACTTCGTTCTTGCGCAGGTTCGAGCTGTCCGAACCGCCCACGGCCGGAGCACCCTTTTCGAGCTGCTTCATGCCGAGCGAAATGCGCTCCTTCTCGACATCGACGTCGAGAACGATCGCCTTCACCTGCTCGCCCTTGAGGTGCAGGTTGAGCGCGTCTTCACCCGAAATGCCCCAGGCGATATCCGACATGTGGACCATGCCGTCGACATCGCCATCCAGGCCGATGAACAGACCGAATTCGGTCGCGTTCTTGACTTCGCCTTCGACGACGCTGCCCACCGGGTGCTTGTCTGCGAACGATTCCCAGGGGTTCGACTGTGCCTGCTTGAGGCCCAGCGAGATGCGGCGCTTTTCGGCATCGACTTCCAGAACGATGACATCGACTTCCTGGCTGGTCGAGACGATCTTGCCGGGATGGACGTTCTTCTTGGTCCACGACATTTCCGACACGTGGACCAGGCCTTCAATGCCCGGCTCCAGTTCGACGAACGCACCATATTCGGTGATGTTGGTGACGGCACCCGAGAGCTTCGCGCCGACCGGATACTTGACGCTGGCGCCTTCCCACGGATCGCTTTCGAGCTGCTTCATGCCCAGCGAGATGCGCTGCGTATCCTGGTTGATACGGATGATTTGCACCTTGACGGTCTCGCCGATGGTGATCGCTTCGCTCGGGTGGTTGATGCGCTTGTAGCTGATGTCGGTGACGTGCAGCAGGCCGTCGATGCCGCCCAGGTCAACGAACGCACCGTAATCGGTGATGTTCTTGACGACGCCGTCGATGATCTGGCCTTCGGCGAGCGACTGGATGAGGCCGGTGCGCTGTTCGGCACGGGTTTCTTCCAGAACGGCGCGACGCGAGACGACGATATTGCCGCGGCGACGGTCCATCTTGAGGATCTGGAAGGGCTGCGGGATGTCCATCAGCGGGGTGACGTCGCGCACGGGGCGGATATCGACCTGGCTGCCGGGCAGGAACGCGACGGCGCCGTCCAGATCGACGGTGAAGCCGCCCTTGACGCGGCCGAAAATCACGCCTTCGACGCGCTTGCCTTCGCCGAATTCATTTTCCAGCTTGTCCCATGCGGCTTCGCGGCGCGCGCGGTCGCGCGACAGCATCGCTTCGCCATCGGCATTCTCGATCCGGTCGACATAGACTTCGACTTCGTCACCGACCTTCAGGCCATGGTCCTGACCGGGGGCGGCGAACTCGCGCAGCGCCACGCGGCCTTCCGACTTCAGACCGACGTCGATGACGGCCTTGTCGTTTTCGATTGCAGTGACCGTGCCCTTGACGACGCGGCCTTCGAATCCGCCGTCAACGGCAGCAGCGCCGCCCAGCGATTCGTCGAGAAGTGCCGCAAAATCATCGCGGCTGGGAAATGCCGTAGAGGCCATAAATCCAACGTTCCTTAACACAGTTTTGTCCGGCCAGCCGGTTGTCTCCGGCGGTCTTGGCTGAACCTGCCCTCCGGGCCGAATGCCGCAGAAAGCGCCCGAAAAGCGCATGTTTGCGTGTGCCAGCAGCAGATGTGCGAAAAGCGCGAACGCTCGCCCGGACCGCTTGCGGCGCGTGCGATGTTCACGATGATCGAAACATCTAAGGTCGGGCGGATATGCCGCCTTCTGTCCTGCTGTTCACCAGCTCTATGGCCCTTTGAACGGCCTGCCCTATAGTCAAATCGCTGGTATCTAGCAAGAGCGCGTCATCGGCGGGCTTGAGCGGCGCGACCGCACGGCCGGAATCGCGCGCATCGCGGGCGGCAAGGTCCGCCGCGATCTCTTCCAGCGTCACCTGCTCGCCCCGGCTCAGCATCTCGTGATAGCGACGCGCCGCACGCGCAGCGACGCTGGCGGTGACGAACAGCTTGGCTTTGGCCTCGGGTGCAATCACGGTGCCAATGTCGCGCCCGTCGAGCACCGCGCCGCCCGGTTGAGAGGCGAACGCACGCTGGCGCTCAAGCAGTGCTGCACGCACCGCAGGGTGGCGCGAGGCGCGGCTGGCGAGCCCGCCAGCCATCTCGCTGCGCAGATGCTCGTCGCCCAGCAGCGCGTCGTCGAAGGCGCAACCGGCGAGCGCCTCATCAGGATTGTCGGGATCGCCCCCCAGCCGGACCGCCATCACGCCGACCGCGCGATAGAGTAGCCCGGTATCGAGATGCGGCAGGCCGAAATGCCTGGCCAGCGCCCTGGCGATCGTGCCCTTGCCGCTGGCCGTCGGGCCATCCACTGCAATGATCATGGTCGCTTGCTCATCTCTGCTGCCGCCTGCTGCTTTGCGAGGGCGCTCAGAAAGCCCTGCTCCATGGCAGTATTGAACCGCTGCAGCTCTGACGGATCGACAAACGCATCCCTCTCGCCTGCCAGCTGTCGGGCGCGCTTGGCGTGGAGATCGAAGAATATGTCGTGGTTGGCCAGAAATACATCCGCCTGCATGCCGCGCACCTTGGCAAAGCTGGCGCGGTAGTTATCGGCCATGCCCGGATAGGCGGGAGGCACCAGCGACTGGCCACCGAGCGACGCGCTGCAATGCAGGAAGACCTTGCGCGGCGCCCCACTGGAATCGCGTGCCATGAGGCTCCAGGAGGTGCAGCCCGGCGAGTGTCCGGGGGTCAGATGGGCGGTCAGCGTCGTCCCACCCAGCGTGATCGTATCGCCATCGCCGACGGTGCGATCCACCCGCACCGGGGGAAATGGCGCATCCCTGGTCGGACCGTGATCGACACGCCCTGCTTCCAGATAGGGCTTGTCTGCAACGCTCGAGACCATCACCGCACCGCTCGCGCGCTTCAATCCGGCCAAACCTGCAGCATGGTCATAATGGCCATGAGTGTTAAGCAGATATTTCACGTCTGCAGGATCGAACCCGAGGGCGCGGATATTCTCGAGGATCTGCGGCACAGATTGCGCCAGCGCACCATCGATGAGCACATGCCCCTCGGGCGTGGTCACCAGGAATACGCCAAGCCCGTAAGTGCCGACATAATGCACATTGTCGATGATCGTGAACGGCGCGAGCCGTTCGTTCCAGCGCATGGCGATCCCGGTCTCGTCGATCGGCTGGCGCTCGGCCTTCGCGATCTGCGCATCGCTTGCCAGCGGCGCCCCGGGCGCGCTGATCGACGCACAACCTGCGAGCGGCAAGGCCGCCAGAAACGCGAGGGCCAGCCGACCGATCACAGCCCCGCCCCCCGCACTTGGTCAAGCAGGGCCAGAAAGTCGGGGAAGCTTGTGGCGATCGGACGAGTGTCGTCCACCTCGACGCCAGAGGTGCTGACCAGCCCGGCAACCGCAAAGCTCATCGCGATACGGTGATCGAGCAACGTGGCCACAGGTCCGCCGCCGGGGAGCATCGCACCGCCACTGCCGGTGATGACGAGGCCATCCTCACGCTCCTCGACCACGACGCCGATCGCCTCCAGCCCGCGCGCCATGGTCGCCAGGCGATCCGATTCCTTGACGCGCAGCTCGTCGAGCCCGCTGGTGACGGTCGTGCCTTGAGCCATCGCCGCAGCGATGAAGAACACGGGAAACTCGTCGACCATGCTCGGCACGATCGCCGGATCGACGGCAATGCCCTTGAGCGCGCTGGCCCGCACGCGCAGGTCCGCGACCGGTTCGCCGCCGACGGTGCGTTCGTTCAACCTCTCGATCTGCCCGCCCATCTGTTCCAGCACGGTGACGATCCCGGAACGGGTAACGTTCATGCCGACATTCTCGATTACAAGGTCCGATCCGGGCACGATGAGCGCGGCTACAATGAAGAACGCGGCGGACGAGGGATCGCCCGGCACGATGATATCCTGCGCCCTGAGGTCACAGGGGCCGGTGATAGAGATATGCCGCACCCCGTCCGGATCGGTCTCGACTGTGAGCGGCGCGCCGAACCCTGCGAGCATCCTTTCGCTATGGTCGCGCGTCGGAATCGGCTCGATCACCGTTGTCGTACCCGGCGTGTTGAGTGCGGCCAGCAGGATCGCCGACTTCACCTGGGCCGAAGCAACAGGAAGCCGGTAGGTGATTGGCACCGCCGGTTGCAGGCCGCGCACCATCAGCGGCAGCGTGCCGCCGGGGCTGGCGCCAAACTCCGCGCCCATTTCGCCGAGCGGATCGGTGACGCGCGCCATCGGCCGGCGGCTCAAGGATGCATCGCCGGTGAACATCGCGGTGATCGGGTGGCTGGCGACCAGCCCCATCAGCAGGCGGGTCGAGGTGCCGCTATTGCCCATGTCGAGCGCCTGTTCCGGCTGCATCAGCCCGCCGACGCCGACACCGTGCACGGTCCACACGCCATCGTCGCCACGCTTGATCGTCGCGCCCATCGCCCGCATCGCAGCCGCGGTGGCGAGAACGTCCTCGCCCTCGAGCAGGCCGGAGATGCGGCTCTCGCCCACGCACAGCGCCGACAGCATCAGGGCGCGGTGCGAAATCGACTTGTCACCGGGAACGCGGATCGCGCCCCTCAGCGCGGAAGCGGCGGAAAAGCGGCGCGGGCGCGCGGCCTCGTCTGCATGATGGGCCATGATGGTCAGTGCATATCCGTTTGGGCAAGGCTGCCGGGGGAGTAAAAGCGACGCAGCTTTTGACAGCGGCACAAAGCTATGGCAAGGCGCACGCCAATTTTCCGGCCGGTGGCGTGCGCGCCGCCTTGCGGAAGCGTGCAACCTTCTCCACATCGATCACCCGATTGAGCTGAAACCGAGGCATTTTTCATGATCAAGCCTGAATGGGGCGCCAAGCACAGCTGCCCGAAATGCGGCACCCGCTTTTACGACCTTGGCAAGGACGACCCCGTATCCTGCATCAACTGCGGCAACAGCTGGACGCCCGAGCCGGTGCTGAAGTCCAAGCAGCCGCTGCCCTTCGAGGAAGAGAAGAAGAAGGTCATCGAGAAGGAGGATGTCGATCTGGCCGATGAGGATCTGGACATCGACGAGGACGGCGATTCGCCCGACAACGATGTCGACCTTGGCGGAGACGACGATCTGGGCGTCGCTGCGGCCGACGACGACGACGAGGAAAGCTGAGCCTTTCCGAACCGGATACGAAATATGAGCAGGGGGCAAAATTGCCCCTTGCCACCTCCGGATCGCTCGACTAAAGGGCGGTCCTTCCCGACGCCGGGGCCTCAAATCGGCCCTGTCAGTCGACCATGATGGGGCCTTAGCTCAGCTGGGAGAGCGCTACACTGGCAGTGTAGAGGTCAGCGGTTCGATCCCGCTAGGCTCCACCATTTTTCCTCGACAGCGCAAGTTATCTGGCGTCAGACTTGGCGGCGACGGTGCCCGTCGCTGCGCCGTGCTGGAGGACCATCCATGAGCACGATCCTGATAGCAGGCGCGACCGGTCTTGTGGGGCGCATTACGCTTTCCCTGGCGCTGCACGACCCGCGCGTGGCGCAGGTGATTGCCCCCACTCGCTCGGCACTTGCGCCGCATTCGAAGCTCGTCAACCCGATCGTCGATTATGAGGCGCTGCCTGCAGATGCCGATTGGTGGCGCTGCGACATGGTGATCTGCGCGCTTGGCACGACGCGGGCCAAGGCGGGTTCGGCTGAAGCTTTCCACCGGATCGATCACGATTATCCGCTGATGATCGCGACGCACGCGCGCGCCCATGGTGCCCGGGCGTTTGCGCTGGTCTCGGCCATCGGCGCGGATGCCGGCTCGCGTCTGCTGTACAATCGGACCAAGGGAGAGGTCGAAGCCAGTATCGGAGCGCTCGATTATCCGAGCTACACAGTCGTGCGGCCCGGCCTGATAGGCGGCCAGCGGCAGGAGTTTCGCGCGATGGAGCGGCTGTCGGATGCAGTCCTGACACTGTTGGGTCCGGTGCTGCCGCGCGCCTGGCGGATCAGTCCGGCCGAGAACATTGCCAGTGCGCTGATCGAGGCTGCGGTGACGGCAGCCCCAGGCCGTCACATCGTTTCTGCCGCCGCGCTGGCCTGAGGCAGACCGCTGTCGGCGGTGCAGTGCAACTTCCGTTCGTGGGCACCAACCGGGCTGCGCTGTCGGAATTCCCATCCGCCCGCCCCACATCATGTCCAGGATCAACCATATATTCACCTTTCTTCACGAGGATGAAACGCTGCTTCCGGCGGAGATCAGTCCATGGCTTCAAATACCCCGTGCAGCGGGTGCCGTGAGGGCGCAGAATTCGCTCTGCCCATCACCATGGCCTTCCAGCCGATCATTGATGCCCGCACCGGCAACGTCTTTGCGCATGAGGCGCTGGTGCGCGGATCCAAGGGTGAAGGCGCAGACCAGGTGCTGGGCCATGTGTCCGACGAAAGCCGCTATGTTTTCGACCAGCAGTGCCGCGTCAAGGCGATTGAACTGGCTGCCTCGCTGGGATTTGCCGAAAGTGGCACGAACCTGTCGATCAATTTCCTTCCCAATGCCGTCTACGAGCCGCGCGCCTGCATCCGCCTGACCCTGACGACGGCGATGAAACACGCCTTTCCGCTCAACCGCATCATCTTCGAGTTTACCGAGACGGAAAAGCTGGACACCAACCATCTGCTCAACATCCTGCGGTCGTATCGCGCGATGGGCTTCAAGACCGCGATCGACGATTTCGGTTCAGGCTATGCCGGCCTTGGTCTGCTCGCCAAGTTCCAGCCGGATATCGTCAAGATCGACATGGACCTGATCCGGAACATCGATACCGACCGCGCGCGACGCAGCATCCTCAAGGGCACGCTCGACATCATGGCCGACCTGGGCGTCGAGGTCGTTTGCGAGGGGATCGAGACACTGGGCGAATATCAGGCTCTGGCTGACATGGGCGTCGGCCTGATGCAGGGATATCTGTTTGCCAGGCCAGCTCTTGCTGCGGTCTCGCCTGTCAACTGGCCCGAAGACACGCAACCTTCGCTGCGCGCCGCCTGCTGATCGCTGGCGCCACTATTTCCGGCGCAAGCCTGCAGCATCCTGCAGGCTTTTCTCCCTGATCGCCTTGAATTCGGACCCCGGTTTCCATTGCGGCCAGCGATCCGAATTCGCAAGGTCCGCGCCGATGATGCCGGTCAGCGCGATATCCTGAACCGCACCGTCAAGGTTCCAGTCCGGCCCCCACGCATCACAGGCCTGGTGATAGCACTGGCCGGTATAGGCATCGATCCACGCCTGGCCAGCCGCGACGCCCCCCTGCTTGAGGTTCGACGCCCCCGCTATGCCCATGAGCAGCATGACCGGCACGCCGCGCTTGGCGAACGAGAAATGGTCAGCGCGGTAGAACAGCCCGCGCTCGGGCAGGCTTTCTGGAGTCACCGTACGGCCCTGGGTGGCGGCCACCCGGGCCATGTCATCCTCCAGCGTATTCTGCCCCTTGCCCACCAGCACGACATCCTTCGCAGCGCCTGCGGTCTGCAGGATGTCGAGGCCCAGATTGGCCACGGTCCGCTCCATCGGATAGACCGGGTTGGCGGCATAATATTCCGACCCCAGCAGTCCGCGCTCTTCCGCCGTCCAGGCCCCGAAAACCACCGTGCGCTGCGGAGCAGGCGCGGTCTTCATCGCGCGCGCTATCTCGAGCATGCCTGCAATTCCCAGGGCATCGTCATTCGCTCCGGACCGATAGATCCGCCCCTGCGCGTCCGGCTTGCCTTCGCCATAGGCATCCCAGTGCGCCCCGAACATCACCACCTCGTCCGGCCGCATGGTGCCCGGAATCTTCGCCAGCACGTTGTGGCTGGTCACCACCTCGGGCTGCACCGGGATATCGGCATTCAGCGTGACGCCCTTGAGTTCGATCGGCTGGAACTGGGGCGAGCGCGCCTCCACTTCCAGCTTCGCGAGGTCCAGCCCTGCTGCTGCGAACAGCCGGACAGACATGTCGGCCGATAGCCAGCCCTGCAGCTTGAGGCTCGTCAGCGCCTCGGGCGCACGGACAATGTCGTAATTCTCGCCGCCGGGGCTGATGACGACATTCCAGCCATAACCGACGCCCGCCGCATTGTGCACGATCAGCGCTGCGACAGCACCCTGGCGCGCGGCCTCCTCGAACTTGTAGGTCCAGCGGCCATAATAGGTCATCGTGCGGTCGCCGAACTTGCCAGCGGCAGGCTCGCCCGGGCTGGCGACGAAATCGGGATCGTTGATCAGGAAGACCGCAACCTTGCCCTTGAGATCGGCCCCCTTGAAATCATCCCAGCCGCGTTCGGGCGCCTTCACGCCATAACCGACAAACACCAGCGGCGCTCCTGCAACACTGGCGCTGTCTTCCGGGCGGATGGTCGACAGATAGATGTCTTCGGCAGGCCTTGCTGCAATCGCCCCGCCGGGCGTGGCGAAGGCGAGCTGGCGCGGTGTCTGCAGCCTGGTGTGCAGCAGCGGCACCTTCTGCAGCCACTGGCCGTCGGGACCCGCAGGCTCCAGCCCCAGAGCCTCGAACCGTGCGATCAGATAGCCCAGCGTCCGCTCCTCGCCCCGGGTTCCGGGCGCCCGGCCCTCGAAGGTGTCCGAAGCGAGCGTACGAACGGTTTCGACCAGACGGTCGGCTTCGATCGGCATGGCGGGTTGCGCGTGGAGCGGCGCGACGAGCACAGCATTGGCGGCAGCGGCAAGCAGGATTTTCTTCAGCATTACCCCGTCTTAGACCCTGGTTGCTTCTGGTAAAACCAAAAGCGAACAGGGTTCATGCTGAAGACCTTCCGTGAATTGCGTGCCGTGAAATGGTCCGACTGACTGCGTAAAGGCGACTGCGCCGCCGCCATGCAGCGCAGGTCTCGTGTCCGGTCAGGCGGGAATCAGGCGGCCTCGGCCGTGTCCACCGGCTCGAGCGCATCCTCCTCCCACAATTGCTTGGCGCGCTGCACGTCGCTGTCGCTGACCTTGCCGATGCGGTGCGCGATGAAATCGATGCCATCGATCAGCCAGAGCGCCAGCTGCGGCTGGGTCAGCCGATAAACGCGGCTTTGCGCAAAGCTCTCGATCTCGACCAGCCCCAGCGCGCGCAGCACCGCCAGATGCTGGGACAGCCGGGTCGGCGTGATGTCGAGCGCGGCGGCCATTTCATTGACCGTCTGGTCGCCGATGCGCAGCTTCTGGATGAGGCGAATCCGATCGGGATGCGAAATCTGGCGCAGCACGGTTGCGAGTTCATTGGCGACGATCTTGCGGCTGGGCATGTTATTGTTCTCCATTGGCGGCGACGAGCCGAAGGGCGGGTCGGGACTTGCGGGGTGACGGGGAAACCGAGGCAGCAGGAATGGCACGCCAGGTAGAGCCCTTGCGCGAACGCTGCTCTGCGCCACGGCAGAGCTGGTGGACGAATTCGGCGTCAGTCACTTCGGTGACATAGGGAGCGACCGAGCCCCGACCGGGGGTGATGATGCCGCTGTCCCAGATACGCGCAGCCCCCTGCATCAGCCGCTGGGCGACATGGGTCAGGCCTGCATGCTGCGCTGCCAGTGCGAGCGCCTGGACGAGCAGCGGTGCGTTGAGCGGAAGCGAGCTATCGGCCTCGTCCAGCACTTCGCCGGTAATCGCGCTGACGCCGCGCCGGTGCCACAGCATCGGCCAGGGCGCCCAGATTCCCGTCGTTTCGGCCAGCATCGCAAAGACAAGGCTGCGCAGGTCCGGCAGCACGATGATCGCGTCCCAGCGCGCGGCATGGCGCACGAGATGGCACAGGGCGTCCTCGATCGGCAGGATTTCGATCTCCTGCTGGTCGCGCGCAGCGGCACGGCCCGTCACCAGCATCTGACGGATCAAGGCATTGCGACGGCGCGCATCCACTATGATGCAGACCCGCTTGCGCCCTTCGGCCTGCGCCGCCTGCAGCATCGCCTCCATGGTCGCGGAGCGGGGCAGCGGGGCAGCACAGTCTTCATCGATCGGGCAGGTGGCGGGATGCGGCGACATCAGCATCACGTCCAGGGTGCTGGCCTTGATCGGCTTGCCGGTGCCCTGGTCGTGCAGATAGCTCGCCACCCAGTCGGCCCGCGGAAACCCTGCATCGCCGCCTGCCTGAAAGGCCACCGGGGACACATTCTGCCACGGTATGAACTGCACCGGACGCGGCTCTGCGCGCTGGTTCGAAGCCCAGGAGGCAACCTGGCGCAAGGCCCCGGCCGGGCGCAAGGGTACATGCCGCAGGTCCAGCTTGAGCCAATCGGTGAGGCGATCGAGCGCGTCCTGCCAGTCGGCGGGGGGCAGATCGGCGTGATCGGCCAGTACCAGTTGCGATGTCCCGACCAGACTGAGCGACGGACGCTGTGCGATATGCCCCTGACCGGACTGAACTGCGGGGATCCGGTCAGGGGCACCGCCCCCGCGCGCAACCTGATGCAAGTGAGTGGGGAGATCAGGCTGTTCGGGACGCGTTTCCATGGGAGGCTGACCTTTGCGGGAGGTGACAGCCAACCGACTAAACCGATTGCGTTCATCACGGAAATTCAATAAAATTGCCATAACGTTCGAATTTGATGAACAAGCGCATGGAGCCGCCATCTTGCACCTCAATTTCAAGCACCTGCGATATTTTCACGCGGTGGCGCATGACGGGAACCTGACCAATGCCGCGCGACGGCTCAACGTGTCGCAGTCGGCGCTCTCCACACAGATCAAATTGCTTGAAGAAAGCATTGGACATCAACTGTTTGAACGGCGCGGGCGGAGGCTGGAGCTGACCGAGGCGGGCCGTGTGGCGCTGAACTATGCCGATACCATGTTCGAGACCGCAAACGAGATGATGGCGACCTTTGCGGGAGGCAGCGGCAACAGCCGACGGCACCTGCGCGTCGGTGCGCTATCGACCCTCTCGCGCAACTTTCAGATGCGGTTTCTGGCTCCGATGGTCGGCAGGGACGATGTGCACATCGTCATCCGTTCTGGCTCGCTGCGTGACCTGGTCAAGGCGCTCGAGGCGCACGAACTGGATGTGCTGCTGACCAACCGCCTGCCGTTTCGCGACAGCGGAACGAACTGGGTCGCCCATCTGGTTGACCAGATCCCGGTCAGCCTGATCGGTCCGCAGAAAGTCGACGTCAGCCGCACCGCGCTGCGCGAATTGCTGACGACCATGCGACTGGTGGTTCCCGCTACGGATTCCGGGGTTCGTGCCGATTTCGACCTGCTCGTGGACCGGCTCGGAATTCTCCCCAATATCGTCGCTGAAGCCGATGACATGGCCATGCTCCGCTTGCTGTTGCGCGCTGGAACCGGGGTGGGCGTGGTACCCCCGATCGTCGTGCGCGACGAGATCAACATTGGCAGTCTCCACGACATCATGCCCATTCCCGGGCTGACTGAATCCTTTTATGCGATGACCCAGTCCCGGCGCTTTCCGCACCCTCTGGTCGACCAGCTGCTCGAGATCGCCAGAATCGCCTAGTTCCAAATTTCAGAACCAAATCTTCCTTTCATTGAATTTTCCACATCGATCGTATCACCGTATCGGTCTGCGTCACGCACGCCCCGCCGGGGCCGAACGGAGACGGAAAGACGATGGACATCGCCCTTGGCCTTGCAATCGGCATTGCTGCATTCACCGCACTGGGCGCTGCCGCCCTGTTGGCCGGAGACCACCGTGCCCGCCTGACCGGGCCGATCCTGGAAGCAGGCATATTGGCCTGTCTAGGGCTTGCAATCGCAGCGCTCGCGCAACTGATCATGGCGGGACCTGTCACCGCCGATCTGCTGGTCTGGCAGACTCTCGGCTTTTCGCTCAGACTCGACGCCGTCAGCCTGCCGATCACGATCCTCGTCGCCTTTGTCGGCTGGGTCGTGCTGCGCTACTCGCGCACCTATCTGGGTGACGAGCCACGCCGCGCCCGGTTTCAGGCATGGCTCAGCTTCACCCTGGCCAGCGTGCTGATGTTCGCATTGGCGGGCAATCTGGTGCAACTGGTGCTGTTCTGGGTCACGACCAGCTTCAGCCTGCATCGTCTGCTGCTCTTCTATCCGGATCGCGCCGCTGCCCGTCGCGCTGCACGCAAGAAATACATCACCGCGCGCATTGCCGACCTCGCGCTGATCGGCTCGGCCGCGCTGCTGTTCGCCGTCTATGCCACGGGCGACATCACCACGATCCTGCAAGCCGCACAGGGCGGCGAAAGCAGCACTGCCTTGCGCTTCGCCGTGCTCGGCCTCGCCCTTGCAGCCGTCATCAAGTCCGCGCAATTCCCGCTGCACGGCTGGCTGACAGAGGTCATGGAGGCGCCCACCCCGGTCTCGGCGCTGCTCCACGCAGGTGTCATCAATGCCGGCGGCTTTCTCCTGATCCGCTTTGCCGATGTCATGCTGCTCTCCCCAGCGGTGATGGCCGGCCTGGTCATGATCGGCGGCTTCACGGCGATGTTCGGCGGGCTGGTGATGCTCACCCAGCCTGCGGTGAAGACCTCGCTCGCCTGGTCGACCGTTGCGCAGATGGGCTTCATGATCATGCAATGCGGCCTGGCGCTGTTCCCTCTGGCGATGCTGCACATCATCGCGCACTCGCTGTACAAGGCGCACAGCTTTCTCGCCTCGGGCGGCGCGGTGGAAAGGATTGCAGCGCTGCGGCGGCCGGGTCCGGTCGCCATTCCCGGCGCCAAGGCGGTGACCGGGGCATTCCTCGCGGCGCTCGCCATCTACGTCGCCATCGGCTTTGCCTTCCGCTTCCAGGATACCTCGCCGCAGTCCATCGCACTCGGCGCCATCCTGATCTTCGGTGTCGCCTATCTTCTGGCCCAGGGCCTGGCAGGCGCAGCGCCGGTCGCGCTGATGCGCCGGATGGTCGCCTATTCGCTCGCGGCCTCGCTTGGCTATTTCGCGCTCCATCATGCAGCCGATGCGCTGCTGCTCGGAACCCTTCCCATGCCGCCGGCGCCTGGCCCGCTCGAATGGGTGCTGATCATGCTGGCGGTGGTCAGCTTCGGCCTGGTCGCGATCGCCCAGTCCATGTTCCCGCTCTGGGCCTATCACCCCGCCGCTGCCGGCCTCAGGGTCCATCTGTCGAACGGACTGTACGCCAACGCTGTGTTCGATCGCCTGCTCGGCGGCTGGACACTCAAGCGGTCGCGCTGAGCCACTCTACCCGATCCACAAGGAGTTTGCCGTGATGCAAGAAACCCTGTCCATGCCCAAGGGCTCCACCATCAATGTCGCCCCGCTTGCCGATGCCGCTGCGCGCGCCATTCCCCCGGTCTGGCCGCTGGCCTCCAGCGTGGCGGTGAACCCCTATCTGGGTCAGGCAGAGCTCGACCTTGCCACGACCGCAGCCTTGCTGGCGCGGGTCAGCGACGCCCCGGCGACCATGCCGCGCAGCTGGTATCGCGAACGCATCGGTTCCGGCGCGATCACCGAAGGCGATCTTGCTGCCGCTCTTGCCGCCTGCACCCTGACTCCCTGCCCTGCCAGTGTTGCGGAGCTGAAGCTCGCGAGCCAGCGGCCCCATGTCCGCAAGGATCCCTTGCCCACCATTGCCGATCTCGCCGCGCGCGTCTCCGGCATCGACTGGCCCGGTATCATCGCCGAGCGGCTGGGGCACTGGATCGCGGCATGGAGCGATGAAGGCCAGGCGCTCTGGGCGGCACCGCGCGGCAAATCGGCCTATCGGGCCTGGCAGGATGTCGCGACGCATGACCTGACGCCAGAGATTGCAGGCCTTGAAGGCTTTGCCCGCTTCGTCGCGGATGCGCCTGACAGCGCCAGCGATGCGCTGGCCGCCAGCGTCGCCCGCATGATGCTGCCCGAAGCCGCCATGCCGACCTATTTCCACGCGCTGCTGATGACGCTGGGCGGCTGGGCGCAGCTGGGCCGCTACCGCTTGTGGCAGGCCGAGCTTGCCGGACAGCACGATGCCACGCTGACCGATCTGCTGTGCATCCGGCTGATGTGGGAAGACGCGCTGCTTGCCCAGTATCGCAGCCAGATTGCCGGAGCATGGGAAGAGCTCGTCGCTGCCCATGCTGCGCCTGTCGCGCCCGATGCCGATCAGATCGTCGATGCGATCCTTCAGGAAGCCGCCGAACGCGCAGGCCAGCGCGCAATCGGAGAAACGCTCGCGGCCGATACCGGCAGCAGCAGCGAAGCCCCGGCTGTGCTGCAGGCGGCATTCTGCATCGATGTGCGCTCGGAGGTATTCCGCAGGTCGCTGGAGGCGCTCGATCCCGCGATCCGGACACTGGGCTTTGCAGGATTTTTCGGATTGGGTGCATCGCACAGGCGCTTTGCATCGGACGTGGCCGAGCACAGGCTTCCCGTGCTGCTCAATGCGAAGCTCACCACCTGCTCGGGCGGGCACGAACATGTGCAGGATGACCTGGCGGCACGCTATCGGTCGCGGGCAAAGCGCGCCTGGGGCCGGTTCAAGCTGGCGGCGGTCTCGAGCTTCGCCTTTGTCGAGGCGGCAGGGCCCGTCTATCTGGGCAAGCTGATGCGCGACACATTCGCGCTCAAGAAGACCAGCCTTCCCAACGACCCCATGCCGCGACCCGACCCGGCCTTGAGCCTGCAGGACAAGATCGATGCGGCAACGGCCGTCCTGCGCGCGATGTCGCTCACCCGGGACTTCGCACCGCTGGTGCTGCTGGTGGGTCATGGTGCCAATGTGGTCAACAATCCCCATGCCAGCGCCTTGCATTGCGGCGCGTGCGGCGGTTATTCGGGCGAGGTCAACGCGCGGCTGCTTGCGGGCCTGCTGAATGAGCCTGCGGTGCGCGGAGGCCTGGCTGGCAACGGCATCATCGTTCCCGCGAGCACCCTGTTCCTGGCTGGTCTGCACGACACCACGACCGACAGCGTGCTGATCTACGACGGCGACCATCCCTCTCCGCAGCATGCCGGGGCGATTGCCCAGGCGCGGGCATGGCTGGCCAGTGCCGGGCTGGTCGCGCGGGGCGAACGCGCGCTGCGCCTGCCGCGGGCCGAAAATGCAGCGGATGTGGCCAAGCGCAGCCGTGACTGGTCGGAAATCCGGCCCGAATGGGCGCTGGCGGGATGCAAGGCGTTCATCGCCGCGCCGCGCAGCCGCACCAGCGGCAAGAGCCTTGAGGGTCGCGCCTTCCTGCATGACTATGAATGGCAGCAGGACCAGGGCTTTGGCGTGCTGGAACTGATCATGACCGCACCGGTCGTGGTCGCCAGCTGGATCAGCCTGCAATATTACGGCTCTTCGGTCGCGCCCGATGTCTTCGGTGGCGGCAACAAGCTTATCCACAATGTCACCGGCGGGATCGGCGTGGTCGAGGGCAATGGCGGCACGCTGCGCGCGGGCCTGCCCTGGCAGTCGGTGCACGATGGCAGCGAACTGGTGCATGAGCCGCTCCGGCTGAGCGTCTGCATCGAGGCCCCGGTCGAGGCGATGACCGCGATTCTCGAGCGGCATGCAGGCGTGCGCGCGCTGTTCGACAATCGCTGGCTGCATCTGTTCGCCCTGGGCGCCTCGGGCGAACTGGCCTGGCGCTATACCGGCAATCTGGGCTGGGAACGGGTGGATGGCCGGGGCCAGGCGATGATCGAGCAGGACCTGGCGGCCTGAGGCACCCTGCGCCCTGTCACTCCGCCAGCAGCGATGCGGCGGCGGACAGGGCCAGGCCCGACATCAGCAATCGGCGCAAGGTCAGGCTCGTCGGGATGGATGAAACCCGGACGGCATCCGCCAGCCCGGCGGCGATTGCCAACGTGCCCGACCCGACCGTTTCCTCCCAGCGCGGGCGCAGTGCAGCAGCGACAGATGCCCCGCGCACCAGCAGGATGTCCTGGATCCGCGATCCGGGAACGGCGCCAAGCTCCTGCTTGTAGCCGCTATCCCCCGCCCCCCAGTCGATCAGCCGCACTCCGCGCGCCATCGTATGATCGACAGCATGGACGGTAACGATCTGGCCAGGCGAGCGGTCAGCAAATTCCTCGTCATAGCTGCTCGCGATGCCATATTGCACCGTGCCAGCAACCAGATCGAGCGAGAAGGCGATCGGCCGGTCCGCGACATAGAGCAGCGTCGCTGTCAGCATGTCGGCAAGTTCCGGATCGACCACGACCCGTTGCCAATGCGCCATCATCTGAGGATTCAGGAACTTTGCGCCGCTGCGATCTGTGCGCTTGCCTACCCAGCTGTTTTCCTCGATCCGCGCCAGGTCCTGGAATATCTGTCGCGACCAGTCAGCCCCGCGCACGATCCGGACTGTAAGCGGGCCCTGCTCTTCCAGCCGGGCCGAAAGGCGTCGGACCTTCTTGCGCCGCGACTTGCTGGGCCAGACATCGGGCGAGCCAGGCGGCGGCAGATGCTGAACCCAGCTTTGCCCCATGTCGCGGATCAGGACATGCCAGCCCATCGCATCGGCCGCCGCCATCATCAGCTGCGCCAGGCGATCATCGTGATAGATCGGGCCGAGACGCAGCAGCGGGCCGATCATCTCCTGAGTGACGGGGTGCTCCAGCACGGCGCGCATGTCGCCCACGCCGGTGCTGGGGTCTATCGCGGCGCTGCGATACGGCCAGTAGCTTCCCGCCAGCGACCTGGCCCTCAAGCCTGCCGGGCCCAGATGCCGCATCGGCAGTGCAAGAATCGGGCTGCCATCGCCCCGGCGTGCGACGAGGGTAGTGATGGCCTCGGGCTCACCGCGGCAGAACCAGGCGCCGCGCAGGAATCCTTGCCCGTCCGGGGCGGACGCGGCGAGCTGATCGGTCTCCGGAGAGACCCCCGCCACCTGCACGCAGTCGATCGCTCCCAGCGCCAGGGCACCGGCGCGCAGGTTGCGATGATCGACATGCAGCATGTGGCTCTCTCCCTGTGCGACACCCGGATATGGCAGGCAGAGGATAAGCGACGGTTAACCCGCCCGTGACAAGTAAAATTACACCGCCGCAGACCCAATGGCGGCGGTGCATCCGTGGACCGTCAGAATTCCGACCAATCCTCGTCATCCTGCTGCAACGCGAGATTGCCGGCAACCATGGGCACGCGCGCCGGCTTCCGCGGGCTGGGACGATGGGCGATCCGCGCCATCGGGGCGCTGGCCTGCTGGCCGAGCTGGAAGCGCGAGACCTTGTCGGCCAGATCCTGGGCCTCGTTGGCCAGGCTGCGCGCCGAAGCGGCGGTCTCTTCGACCATTGCCGCATTCTGCTGCGTCATCTTGTCCATGTCGCCGACTGCGGAATTGACCTGGATCATGCTGGCCGACTGGCTTTCTGCAGACGAGGCGATGCGGGTGATCACCTCGCTCACCTCGCCGACCCTCTCGACAATCCGGGTCAGCATGGTGCCGGTTTCGCCGACAAGTTTCACGCCATTGTCGACATGTTCGGTGCTGTTGCTGATCAGCGTCTTGATCTCCTGCGCGGCGTCGGCGCAGCGCTGGGCCAGCGCCCGCACCTCGTGCGCCACGACGGCAAAGCCCTTGCCGGCATCGCCCGCGCGAGCCGCTTCCACCCCGGCATTGAGTGCCAGCAGGTTGGTCTGGAACGCAATGCCATCGATCACGGTGATGATCTTGCCGATCTCGCTCGACGATTTCTCGATCGAATCCATGGCGCTGACGGCCTTGCCCACGATCACCCCGCCTTCGGTGGCCTCGGCCTGCATCTTGGCCATTTCGGCATTGACGGCGACAGCGCTGCGGGTGGTTTCCTGCACCATTTCGGTGGCAGCGCGCATCGCGGCTGCGGTTTCCTCCAGCGAGGCAGCCTGCTCTTCGGTGCGGGAGGCCAGGTCGTCGGCGCCGGTGCGGATTTCGCCGCTGCCCGAGGAGATCACGCTGACGCTGGAACTCACCGCCAGCAGCGTCTCGCGCAGCGCGGCCGTGGCGGCGTTGAAATCCTTCTCGACCTGCGCATATTCGGGCGGCAGCCCGCTCATCTGGGTGGTCAGGTCGCCTTCGGCCATGCGCTTGAGCGCGCTGCCCATCTGACCGAGCACAACGCCACGCACCTTTTCCTCGGCGTCGACGAAATAGGTTGAAAGCGCGACATCGATGTCGAGAAGCGAAACCTTGACCAGGGCCGCAACGTCCTTGGCCAGCTTGCGCCTGCCGGGCATGAAGCGCAGATAGCCGGGCGAGATCATGCCGTGGATCATCTCTTCGAGGATCAGGGCATAGCCGCCGACATACCATTTAGGCTCCAGTCCGATCCGGGCATGGACCTGCCCGACGCCGACAGCGCGCTTCATGTAATCGTCGGTAAGGCCGTCACCGAAGATTTTCATCCAGTGGCTGTGCTGCGCGTTCTTGGCGTATTGCAGGCGCGAGCTGTCGCTGAAAAAGCCCTTGAGTTCGGAAATGCCGCCCACCTTGCGATAGAATTTCTCGAGTGCGCGGTTGACGTGCCGACCGAGCGACCGCTTCACCCTGCGGAAGGTGGAACTGTCTGTGTGGTCCAGTTCGTAAAACTCAAGTCTCTCCTGCAAGCCCGTCTGCATTTCCTTTTCTCCTAAAAAAGGTAAACAACACTTAGGCTGTGCAATAGTATGTCGAAGTTAATCAGACGTTGAAGCCGAACAAAAAAGCCCAAGAATGGTGGCAAGCAAGCTTTAACGCACTATCTGTCAGCCTGAGTTGACAGTCTCGAGCAGGCTATGCTGTTTACACCGCCAACAAGGACGCTGGCAAGCCTTCAAAATCTTGCAGATATTGAAAAAGGCCGGGAGAACGCTCTCCCGGCCTTCCTGTGCGACCCTTGGGGCTGTGTTATTCGGCGGCTTCCATCGGATCGGCCTTGTCCGGCTTGCCGTCGCCATCGGTGTCCCAGGCGTCAGCCTTGCCGTCGTTGTTGCGATCCCACGCATCCATGGTGCCGTCACCATTGGAGTCCAGGGTCGCCGGCGGCGCCTGCTCCGCAGTGGCCGGTGCCTCTGCTGCCGGAGCATCTGTCGTGGGGGTTTCGGGCATGGCTTCCTGCGCGAAGGCCGGGGTTGCGGCCAGTGCGCCTGCGGCGATCAGGGTTCCGATAATCGAGTTCTTCATGGATCTTACTCCTAATGTCTTGCGATATCCCGTTTCGGGATATGTCGTTGGAGTTGTCTTGCTGCTCCGAACCATCAACGAGCATGTGCCCACCCTGTTCCGGTATCTTTCCAGCCGACAACTTGCGCATCGCTGTGTTCCCTCAAGTTGTCGCACCATGAATTCATGATACCGCAAGTCGACAGAGGAGCGAGCGACAAGCAGCGCGAATCCAGCGACGAACTTGTCTTTCCGTTCGTCGCAAATCGACATGAAAAGGGCGCCTTTCCTCGCGAAAAGGCGCCCTTTTTCAATCTGGCATTGCGGCTAGCGCGTCAGGCAGCGGCAAAAAGCTCCGGCTCCAGCGCCATGATCGCGTCCGATCCTGCCTCGATCTTGCGACGCAACGCGCCGGCATCGGGCATAATCCGCTCGGCGAAATAGCGCGCGGTCTTGAGCTTGGTCTCGTAGAACACCGCATTCCCGCTGCCAGCTTCCAGCGCAGCGATCGAGGCGCGCATCATGCGCAGCCACATCAGGCCCAGCGCAACGATGCCCATGATGTGCATGTAGCTGTGTGCGCCGGCCCCTACATGGTTGGGGTTCATCATGCCGTTCTGCATGAACCACATGGTCGCAGCCTTGAGCTCGCCAGCCGC
Organism: Blastomonas natatoria; assembly: GCF_003201955.1. Classification (GTDB taxonomy): domain Bacteria; phylum Pseudomonadota; class Alphaproteobacteria; order Sphingomonadales; family Sphingomonadaceae; genus Blastomonas; species Blastomonas natatoria. Next base: position 166,527 of record NZ_QJJM01000001.1, on the reverse strand, counting down.
CTTTTCCAGACGCCCGGCGAAATCGGCGAGGCGCTCGTCAGCCTTGGCATCGGCGCATTCGCTGTCGAGGATGGCGAAGAAGGTCTGCACCGCCCGACCGCCGTTCTGCGCCAGCTTGCGGCCGACCAGGTCCATCGCCTGCACGCCGTTGGTGCCTTCATAGATCATGGCGATGCGCGCATCGCGCACATACTGTTCCATCCCCCATTCGGCGATATAACCATGGCCGCCATAGATCTGCTGCATGTTGGTGGCGATCTCATAGCCCTTGTCGGTGCCATAGCCCTTGATGACCGGGGTCAGCAGGCTGATGATGTCATCCGCCGCAACGCGCTCTTCCTCGGTCTGCGCCTTGTGCGTCAGATCGACCTGCAGGCCGCCCCACAGGATCAGCGCGCGCAGACCCTCGTTGATCGCCTTGGCTTCCATCAGCATGCGGCGGACATCGGGATGCACGAACAGCGTGTCGGCCTTTTCATTCGCATCCTGCGCACCGGTGAGCGCACGGCCCTGGCGACGGTCGCCAGCGTACTGCACGGCGTTCTGGTAGGAAACCTCGCCCATCGACAGGCCCTGGCCACCGACGCCAAGCCGGGCCGCGTTCATCATGATGAACATGGCAGCGAGGCCCTTGTTTTCCTCGCCGACGAGATAGCCGGTAGCGCCGTCATAGTTCATCACGCAGGTCGAATTGCCGTGAATGCCCATCTTGTGCTCGATCGAGCCGCACGACACCGCGTTGCGCGCGCCCAGCGAACCATCGTCGTTGACGTGGAACTTCGGGACGATGAACAGCGAGATGCCCTTGACGCTGTCGGGCGCGTCGGGGGTCTTGGCGAGCACCAGATGGATGATGTTCTCGGTCAGGTCATGTTCGCCCGACGAGATGAAGATCTTGGTGCCGGTGATCGCATAGCTGCCATCGGCATTGGGAACGGCCTTGGTGCGGATAAGGCCGAGATCGGTGCCGCAATGCGGTTCGGTCAGGTTCATCGTGCCGCCCCACTTGCCGCTGATCATGTTGGGGCAGTATTTTTCCTTCTGTTCCTGGCTGCCCTTGGCGAGAATTGCCGAAACCGCGCCGTGCGTCAGGCCTGGGTACATGGCGAACGCCATGTTGCTCGATGACATGAACTCCTCGAACGCGATGCCGACGACATGCGGCATCCCCTGTCCGCCGAATTCTTCCGGCGCAGCCAGCGTGCCCCAGCCCGCTTCGCAATATTGCTGATAGGCTTCCTTGAAGCCGTCGGGCGTGGTCACCGTGCCATCGGGGTGGCGCGTGCAGCCCTGCTGGTCACCGATCTGATTGAGCGGAAACAGCACTTCCTCGACAAACTTGCCGGCTTCCTCGAGCACGGCGGACAGCACGTCGGGCGCGGCATTGTCGAAGCCGGGCAGGTTGGAATATTTCTCGATTCCCAGCACCTCGTTCAGGATGAACTGGGTATCGCGCACCGGTGCGGTATATTTGGGCATCTTGCGGGTCCTCTCAAAACATAAGGGTCAAATACCAGGCCGGGGAGAGCCTGGAATGAGGGCGTGGTCCGTCTGCGGCAACCGCCCGGATCGAAACGCGGGCATCAGCCCTGGTCGGCACGATCCACTTGCTCGACCATCTTTACGAACTGCGAAAGCTCCTGGATCGCGCTCTCGAGGTCCTTCTTCTGCTTGCGCATCAGGGATATACGTTCCTTGCAGCGCTGAAGTGTCACGCGGCGCTGTTCGCGCCGCCCGTCGCCGATATCGTACAGGTCGATCATCTCGCGGATTTCGCCGAGGCTGAAACCCACATTCTTGGCGCGCATGATCCAGGCAAGCCGCGCGCGGTCGCGTTTCGAATAGACGCGGGTCAGCCCGCGCCGCTCGGGCGCGATCAGGCCTTCGTCCTCATAGAAGCGCAGCGCCCGCGCGGTGACGCCGAATTCGTCCGAAAGATCGGAGATGGTATAGCTGTCCCGGTTTTGCAGATCGGGAGTGTCGATGCGGCCAAGGGTCGAACGGTCGTGCATGGAGGCCGCGCTACATTACCTTGACGTAAACGTCAAGTGAATTTCAGCCTGCGCAGAGGCGCTTCACCGACCGTCCGGTCGCGCCGCCCGCCGCTGCATTGCCCGGCTCGACCAGCGCAAACGAGGCTCCGGCCAGACTCGCGCGGCTGCTGCACAAAGCCTCGCAGGCCGCAGGCACGCTTCCGGGCAGCACCAATGCATTACCGTCGAACTGCGCCGAAAAGCGGCAGTCCGCGATCGCATCACCCTCGCCATTGCGCGAAAGGCTGAGCTCGGCCGCCTCGCCCGCAAGCTGCGCGATGCCGGTGCCCTCGCACTGGCTGGATGCACCGAAAGTCACCAGGACGCCGACCTTGTACCCCTTTTCGCGATTGCCTCGCGCGCAAAAGGCATCATTGCCTGCCGCCCCGGGATCGGAAAAGCTGCCGGCCAGATCCAGCGCATGCGGGTCGGCAATCACGCCTGCATTGATGGCGGCGGCATCCAGTGGGGTGACAGCGTCCTCATCGCCTCCCGCCTGCGAAACGCTGCATCCGGCAAGCAGCAGACAGGCGAGCAGCGCGCGCCGCATCAGGCAATCCGTTCCAGCGACCCGTCCGCAGCGACCCGGCGATAGAAGCAGGAGGGGGCGCCGGTATGACAGGTCGGCCCGGCGGGCGACGCGATCACCCAGACGGCATCCTGATCGCAGTCGATGCGCAATTCGACGAGCTTGAGCACGTTGCCCGAGCTCTCGCCCTTCTTCCAGAGACTGGCGCGCGAGCGCGACCAGAAATGCACTTCGCCGGTCTGGGTCGTCAGCCGCAGCGCCTCTTCGTTCATATGCGCAACCATCAGCAACGCCCCGCTTGCCGCGTCGGTGACGCAGGCGGTGATCAGCCCGGAGGCATCATATTTCGGGTCCAGGTCCAGCCCGGCTTCGCGCATATCGGCCATATGGCCGGGTTAATCGTACCCAGCGCGCGGTGCAACACGGTTAACGAAAAATGACCTGTGACAAAAGCAAGACAAACCCCATCTGCATGCCTATAGGGGTGCCGAACCACCCGGCTGCAACCGAATCGGGCGCGCAACATGATCACCACACATCCTTTTGACGACGACAAGCTGCGCGAAGAGTGCGGCGTTTTTGGCGTGGCCGGCGCGGTCGATGCCGCCGCCATGGTCGCGCTGGGGCTGCACGCGCTGCAGCACCGCGGCCAGGAAGCGGCAGGCATCAGCAGCTTCGACGGCCGCCATTTCCACAACCACAAGGCGCTGGGCCATGTGGCGGGCAATTTCGATTCCGAAGACACGATGCGCCAGCTCAAGGGCGACTGGGCGATCGGCCATGTCCGCTATGCGACGACCGGCGAGACCGCGCTGCGCAACGTCCAGCCGCTTTATGCCGAGCTCTCCTCGGGCGGATTTGCCATCGCGCATAACGGCAATATCTCGAACGCGATGAAGCTGCGGCACGATCTGGTGCGCACCGGATCGATATTCCAGTCGACGAGCGACACCGAGACGATCATCCACCTCGTCGCCACCTCGCGCTACCGGACGCTGCTAGACAAGTTCATCGATGCGCTGAAACAGGTCGAGGGCGCCTATTCGCTGATCTGCCTGACCGACAGCGGCATGATCGCCTGTCGCGATCCGCTGGGCATCCGTCCACTGGTGATGGGCCGGATCGGCGATGCGGTCATCTTCGCGTCCGAGACCGTGGCGCTCGACATTGTCGGCGCCGAATTCGAACGCAGCGTCGAGCCCGGTGAACTGATCGTGGTCAGCGGCGGCGAAATCCGCTCGCACCGACCCTTTGCCGAAAAGCAGTCGCGCCCCTGCATCTTCGAGCATGTCTATTTCTCGCGCCCGGACTCGATCGTCGACGGATCATCGGTCTATTCGGTGCGCAAGGCGATAGGCGCACAGCTGGCGATGGAAAACCCGGTCGAGGCCGACCTGGTCGTCCCCGTCCCCGACAGCGGCACACCCGCCGCGATCGGCTATGCCCAGCAATCGGGCCTGCCGTTCGAGCTCGGCATCATCCGTTCGCATTATGTCGGCCGCACCTTCATCCAGCCGGGCGACGGCGTTCGCCATCTGGGCGTCAAGCTGAAGCACAATGCCAACAAGCCGCTGATCGCGGGCAAGCGCCTGGTGCTGATCGACGATAGCATCGTGCGCGGCACCACCTCGCTCAAGATCGTGCAGATGATGCGCGACGCCGGCGCGGCGGAAGTCCATATGCGCATCGCCAGCCCGCCGACGATGCACAGCTGCTTCTATGGCGTCGACACGCCCGAGCGCTCCAAGCTGCTCGCGGCGCAGAAATCGATCGAGGAGATGCGCCAGTTCATCCAGGCGGATTCGCTGTCCTTCCTCTCGATCGACGGCCTGTATCGCGCGCTGGGCGAAGCCAGCCGCAACGATGATCGCCCCCGCTATTGCGATGCCTGCTTCACCGGCGATTATCCCACCACCCTTACCGATCTGGCCGAACGCGACCAGCCCAACCAGCTGACATTGCTGGCCGAACGGGTCGCCGGCTGAGGATTTCACGACCATGATCGACAAGACTCTGCAAGGCCAGCTTGCCCTGGTCACCGGCGCCAGCCGTGGTATCGGCGCTGCCACCGCCAGGGCGCTCGCAGCCCGGGGCGCGCATGTCATCCTCACCGCGCGCACGGCAAGGGACCTGGAAGCCGTCGAGGACGCGATCTTCGAGGCGGGCGGCAGCGCGACCATCGCCCCGCTCGATCTGACCGATGGCGACAGCATTGCCCGTCTCGCCGCCGCGATCGGCCAGCGCTGGGACGCGCTCGATATCCTGGTGCTCAACGCCGCGATGCTGGGCAGCCTGGGACCCGTGCCGACCATCGACGGCGGCGAGTTCAACCGCGTGATGACGCTCAACGTGCTCAGCACCCAGGCGATGATCGCGCATTTCGATGCCATGCTGCGCAAGAGCGCGCACGCCCGCGTGATCGGCCTCACCAGTTCGGTCGCCGCCAGCCCCCGCGCCTTCTGGGGCGCCTATGGCGCGTCCAAGGCCGCGCTCGAGGTGCTGATCGCGGCCTATGGCGATGAAATGCGCAACATCGGCAAGATCCGCACCGCGATCGTCGATCCTGCGCGCACCCGCACCGCCATGCGCGCCAAGGCCTATCCCGGCGAAGACCCCGCGACGGTGAAGCTGCCCGAGGTGGTGGGTGAAGCGATTGCAGAGCTGGTCTCGGGCGAGTTCGAGACGGGCACGAGGGTCGTGCTGGAGGGGTGAGATCGGAGCCCTGATGCTGCGCGCGGGCTCATGCCTCCGTGATCGGATGAAAATTTTTGCAACGAGAATGCCAGCTGGGTTTTCGAGCACAGCTTATTAACCATTTTCCATCAGTCGAGGAACATGCCCCGCATGATTTCCTCAGTGCAGACATCGGGCGCCGATATCCTGGCGCCGGTAATTACCGGCATCCTTTATTACATTGCGGCAATCTTCGCTCTCGATGTGAGCCAGGGACAAGACGGCATTGCGACGGTCTGGCCACCCAGTGGAATCCTGCTTGCGGCCCTGTTGATTAGCCCGCGCCCAGCTTTCGCATGGCATCTTTTGGCAGCAGCAATCGCAAGTCTCGCCGCCAACTTGGCAATCGGCAATCCCGGCACGATGTCGGCCGGGTTTACACTCGCCAATCTGCTTGAGTCAGCGACAGCTGCGCTTCTGATCAATTACAGGAAAAACGATAATTTATCGCTTTCTGATCCGGATCAGTTGATCGATTTCTGCATTGCGGCCTTTGTATCGACGATCATCAGCGCTTCTGTTGCTATGTGGTTCATACCAACGCCTTCTTTGCTGTTCTGCTTCTCTTGGTTCTCGACCGATTTATTGGGAATTCTCTTGGTAACCCCCCTCATCATGGTCACGAGGGCGGCAATCCGGAAAAAGGGCGTGCGACCCAGCAACAGAAGTTCGGCGGAAGTGATCGGCATATTTGCCATGGTTGCAGGAGTCTGTGCTTTAACCTTCTCGCAGTCCACCTACCCGCTGCTGTTTCTGCCAATGCTGGCTGCCTTGATTGCGGTGTCACGACTTGGCTTGGCCGGCGCGGCTGGCGCCGTTCTGATCGCTGGATCGATAGGCTCTGTCTCAACGAGCCTCGGAAGCGGGCCAATCATGTTGATTGCCGCTGGCCCCCAGATCAAAAGCCTGTTCTTTCAATTTTATCTCCTTTCCCTGTTTTCAGCGTCGTTGCCGATCGGCGCGCTATTGGCGGCGCGTCGCAAGCTACTGGGTCAGGTGAGTGAAAGCGTTCGCTTGCTGCAGCTTGCTGAAAGTACAGGGCAGCTCGGTCACTGGAGGCTCGACGTAAAGTCTGAGACTGTCACCTGGTCCTAGCAGGTTTTTCAGATTCACGGGCTGGACGGCGACAGGCCCCCATCGCTCGAAGACGCCATCCTGGCCTATCATCCAGACGATAGGGATATGGTGAACGAGAAGCTTGCTCAAGCCATTGAAGGTCAGCATGGGTTCGAGTTTGTGGCCCGCATATTGCGACCAGATGGAAGCCAGCGCCATGTGCTATCGCGCGGCGAGTATGACGAAGATGTTCTGAGCCGATCCGTCGGATTGTTTGGCATCATTCAGGATGTTACCGCCCAGATCGAGCACGAACAGGCGCTGAGGGCGGCGAGCCTGTCAGCGGAGCGCGCTGCCGCGGAAGCAAAGGCGATGGCAGAAACCGATCAACTGACTGGAATTGCGAACCGTCGGCGGGTTTCAATGGCGCTTGAGCAGGAGATCAGACACTCTGAATTGAACGCCACGCCTCTAGCGATCGCAATTTTCGACATCGACCACTTCAAGCAAATCAACGATCGTTTTGGCCACCATACCGGGGATGACGTGATCAAGCGAGTTGCCGGCGATGCAGCCCAGCAATTGCGCAAGGCGGACATTCTTGGCCGATTTGGTGGCGAGGAATTCGTGATTGTATTTCCCGGCACCCCGTCGCGCGACGCCACCAAAGTGGCGGAGCGGGTTCGTGAGGCTGTCGAACGCAGCGCTCAGGACCCGGCTGTCACGATCAGCATCGGGGTTGCCGAGCTTGCGCCCGGCGAAAGTGCAGAAGCGCTTTTGCGCCGAGTAGATGCGGCAATGTATCGCGCCAAATCTTCTGGCCGGAATGTACTCCGGTTGGCCTCCTGAATTTCGGCGAGCCGCTCCCCTCACTCCAGCGCCGTAATGATCGCGCTGAAATCGAGACCCTGCGCGTCGGCCTCCACAAAAGCCGCGTAGATCGCCTCGGCGCGCTCGCCCATTGGCACAGCTGCGCCGCTGGCCTTGGCGGCTTCCATCGCGAGGCGCATGTCCTTCAGCATCAGCGCGGCGGCGAAGCCTCCGGCATAGCCGTTGTCCGCCGGGCTCGCCGGGCCGACGCCGGGGACGGGGCAATAGCTCGTCATCGACCAGCTCTGGCCCGAAGCCTTGGACGAGATGTCGTAGAAGGTCTGGAGATCGAGCCCCAGCTTCTTCGCCAGCATGAAAGTCTCGCAGGTTGCGGCCATGGTCGCGCCCAGCAGCATGTTGTTGCAGATCTTCGCCGCCTGGCCTGCGCCATTGTCGCCGGCATGGATCACCGCCTTGCCCATGTCCGCGAGGATCGGCTCGGCGCGCGCGAAACCGTCGGCGCTGCCGCCGACCATGAAGGTGAGCGTGCCGCCATTGGCCGCCGCGATCCCGCCCGAGACCGGCGCGTCCACCGCCTCGAGCCCGCGCGCCTTGGCCGCAGCAGCGACCTCGCGCGCGGTATCGACATCGATCGTCGAGCAATCGATCAGCAGCGTGCCTGCCTTCGCCGCGCCGAACACGGTCTCGTTATAGACAGAGGCAACGTGCTTGCCTGCGGGCAGCATGGTGACGACGACATCCGCCTCGCCCACCGCCTGTGCCGGATCGGACACCGGATGGCAGCCCGCCGCGCCGGCGCGCGCCAGCGCCTCACCAGAAAGGTCAAAGGCGATGACCTTGTGCCCCGCCTTGGCCAGGTTCGCCGCCATGCCGCCGCCCATATTGCCCAGGCCGATGAATCCGATTGTGCTCATGCCGTTGCTCCGCTCTCCATCAACGCGTCTCAGCGCGCTTCGATCAAATCCCACCGATTGCCGTACAGATCGGCAAACACCGCGACCTTGCCATAGGCTTCCTGACGCGGCGCTTCGGCAAAGGCGACGCCCGCCGCGAGCATGCGCGCATGATCCGCGTCGAAATCGCCCGTGTGGACGAAATAGGCCACGCGCCCGCCTGCTGCCTTGCCGACCGCTGCCAGTTGCGCTTCGGATGTGGCGCGCGCGAGCAGCAATTGCCCGCCCCCATCGCCGCCGACGCGCACCCAGCGCTTGCCGTCGCCCAGATCGCTGTCCTCGATCACGCGCCAGCCCAGCGCCTGGTCGAACCAGGCGATGGCCTCATCATACTCGCGGACGAGATAGGCGCTGTACGCGAGGTGCATCACCTCAACCCATGGTCGGGATGACGAAGGCGTTGCCGCCGTCCACCGCGCCGTCGGGCCAACGCGCGGTCACCGTCTTGATCTTGGTCCAGAACTTGACGCCTTCCATGCCGTGCTGGTTGGTGTCGCCGAACGCACTGCGCTTCCAGCCGCCAAAGGTGTGGTACGCCACCGGCACCGGTATCGGCACGTTGATGCCGACCATGCCGACATTGACCCGCGCGGCAAATTCGCGCGCGGCATGGCCGTTGCGGGTGAAGATGGCGACGCCATTGCCGTACTGATGCTTGCTGGGCAGCGACACGGCTTCCTCGAAATCCTTCGCGCGGACGATCTGCAGCACGGGGCCGAAAATCTCTTCCTTGTAGCTTTCCATGTCGGTGGTGACACGGTCGAACAGCGTGGGCCCCACGAAAAATCCGTTCTCATGCCCCTGCAGCGTGAAGCCGCGGCCATCGACGACCAGCTCGCCGCCCTCATCGATACAGGTCTGGATCCAGCCTTCGACCTTGGCCTTGTGCGCGGCGGTGACGACCGGGCCGTAATCGGCCTCGGGATCGGACGAGACGCCGAGGCGCAGCTGCTCGATCGCGGGGATCAGCTTGGCGCGCAACCGATCGGCGGTCTCGTCGCCCACGGGGACAACAACGGGCAGCGCCATGCAGCGTTCACCCGCCGAACCGAAGGCCGCGCCGGCGAGGTCCTTGACCACCTGGTCGAGGTCCGCATCGGGCATGACGATGCCATGGTTCTTTGCGCCGCCCATCGCCTGGACGCGCTTGCCCGCCGCGACACCGCGCTGGTAGAGATAATGCGCGACATCGGACGATCCGACGAACGATACGCCCGCGATCGCCGGGTGATCGAGGATCGCGTCGACCATTTCCTTGTCGCCATGCACCACCTGCAGGATGCCATCGGGCAGGCCCGCCTCGGTCATCAGCTCTGCCAGGCGCATCGGCACCGATGGGTCGCGCTCGGACGGCTTCAGGATGAAGGCGTTGCCCGTGGCGATGGCGGGGCCGAACATCCACATCGGGATCATCGCGGGGAAGTTGAACGGAGTGATGCCGGCGCCGATGCCGATCGGCAGGCGCATCGAATAGACGTCGATGCCCGGGCCCGCGCCGTGCGTATATTCGCCCTTCACCGCATGCGGGATGCCGCAGCAGAACTCGATGACCTCGAGCCCGCGCTGGATGTCGCCCTTTGCATCGGCATGCACCTTGCCATGCTCGCTCGAAAGCAGCGCGGCGAGTTCGTCGATATGGGCCTCGACCAGCTCCTTGAACTTGAACATCACGCGGGCGCGGCGCTGCGGGTTGGTCGCGGCCCAGGCGGGCTGGGCTGCGAGCGCGGCATCGACGGCGGCATCGAGCACGGCGGCGCTGCCGAGATCGACCTTGGCCTGCACGGTGCCGCTATTGGGATCGAAAATGTCGGACTGGCGGGTGCTGGCGGGCGCGGTGACGCCTGCGGCCAGGCGATGGGTGACGGTGCGCATCGATGCTCTCCTATGGGTGCTTGTCGCTTGGGGGCCGCAATAGCCTCTGGCATTCCTGCAAGCAATTGCGTAAAAACATCACATAAGGCTGCATAAATGCCGCAGAGAGGCAACAACGCAGCGCAGGAGCGGATGAATGAACTGGGACGATCTGCGCATCTTCCTGATGCTGGCGCGCGCCGGATCGGTGGCGGAGGCCGCGCGGCGGCTGGAGATCGACCCCACCACGGTGGCGCGCCGACTGCAAAGGCTCTCGGGCGATCTGCAATCCACCCTCTTCGAGGCAAGCGGCAAGGGCATTGCGCTCACCGAACATGGGCAGAAACTGCTGCATTATGCCGAAGGCGCGGAACAGGCGCTGGTCGACGCCCGCACCGAACTGACCGGCGAACAGACGGTGTTTGCTGGCACCATAAGGGTCAGCGTGGCGGAGGGGTTCGCCGCCTGGATCATCAGCCGCAATCTCGCGAGCTTTCACCGCCAGCACCCCGCGATCCGCATCGAGCTCGTTGCGACCAACGGCTTCCTCAATCCCAGCAAGCGCGAGGCGGACCTCGCGATCATGCTCTCGCGCCCGACCGCCGGACCCTTGAAGGTACGCAAGCTGGTCGACTATCAGCTCGGCGTCTATGCTGACCGCGACTATCTCGCCGCCGCCGGGCCGATCCACAGCGTCGAGGACCTGCGCCGCCACCCGCTGATCGGCTATATCCCCGATTTCATCTATGCCGACGAGCTGCGCTATCTCGACGAGATCGGCCCCGGGCTCGAACCGGTGCTGACCAGCTCGAGCATCAACGTCCAGCACAGCCTGATCGCCTCCGGCGCGGGCGTGGGCATTCTCCCGTGCTTTATCGGCGAACAGAATGCGCGGCTGGAACGCGTGCTGGCGGACAAGGTGGCGATCCATCGCAGTTTCTGGCTCGTGGTCCACCGCGACATGCGCAAGCTCGCGCGGGTGGATGCGTTCATAAGGTGGCTCGACGCGCTGGCGGAAAGGATCGCGCCGGTGATGGGGGAGGAGTGACCATGCCTGCTCTCTCCCCTTCAGGGGAGAGATACGAAGCCTTGCCAGCTTGTCTGGCTAGGCGAAGTTGAGAGGGGCCAGCTGCAGCGCAGCCCCCCTCCCAACCCTCCCCCCTAGAGCGGAGAGGGCATTCTTGCACCACCCCCAACAACATCCGCTTATCCTGAGCAGCGGGCTTCAGCCCGCGTCGTCGAAGGACCCGCGCCCATGCTGGCCGTATAGCGGGGCCTTCGACAAGCTCAGGCTGAGCGGAGGTGATTGCTACCAAAATCGTGATGGCACGCTATTGCCCACTCACCAAGCATTGTAGATGCCTATTGGCCTGCTATTCATGCCAAAATGAAAATGTCATCGAAGCGAACTGTTGCAAGTCTCCGTTGGATTGCGGCCTATCTATGGTCGGTGCCATTGGCCTTGATGATCTCGGATGTTCTGGACTGGTCATATGATGGCGGTCCCGGCTGGTGGCTTGTCGCCGGATGGACTGCGCCCGTGGTGTTCGTTGCTTCTTGGTTTCGCCCGGTGATTTCAGAACCAGCCATTGCAAGTATCTATTTTGTCGTTGTGATAGCTTTCACCGCGTATACGGCGTCGCTTGCGAGCGTCACAACCGAGCACGAAATTAATAGCTAACGCTGGCGCGCAACTATCATTGCGGCCTCGCCCATCAAGGCACCACCACCTGCCGGATCGCCGTCCCGCTCGCCAGCTCATCGAACAGCGCGTTGATCTCGGACAGCGGGCTGACCGAGGTCAGCAGTTTCTCCACCGGCATCCTCCCCGCGCGCCACAACGCAATATAGCGGGGGATGTCGCGCGAGGGGATGGCGTTGCCCATATAGCTGCCCATCAGTGTCTTGCCGTCGCCGACCAGCGAGACGGCGGGGATTGCGAGCATATCCGCCGGGTTGGGCAGGCCCACGGTGACGATCCGCCCGCCGCGCCGCGCCAGGCCATAGGCTTTCGCGAGCACCGGGGCCTTGCCGACGGTCTCGATCACCAGATCGGGTTTTTTGCCCAGCGCCGCGACCACCGCCTCCTCGCCGTCTTGCGGAGGCACGGCAGCGAGCGCGCCGAGTTCGAGCGCCAGCGCGCGCTTTTCCGGGACGGGATCGATCGCTATCACCGGATGCGCGCCGCCCGCGATCGCCGCCATCAGCGCGGCAAGGCCGACGCCGCCAAGGCCATAGACGACCACGCTCTCGCCCGCGCGCAACGCGCCGCCGTTGAGCACCGCGCCCGCGCCGGTCAGCACCGCGCAGCCGAACAAGGCGGCGATCTCGACCGGAATGTCGCTGTCGATCTTCACCGCCGAGCGCCGGTCCACCACCGCATGGCTCGCAAAGGCCGAGGAGCCGAGATGATGCTGCACCTCGTGGCCGTTCTCGGACAGCCGCCGCTCGCCGCTCAGCAGCGTGCCCGCACCGTTGGCCGCCGCGCCGTTGCCGCAGAGATACCCCTCGCCCGAATGGCAGCTGGGGCAGTATCCGCACAGGGGCAGGAAGCTCAGCACCACACGGTCGCCGGGGAGGAAATGCTTGGCGGCGATGCTGCCGGGTTCGAGCACCGTCGCCACCGCCTCATGCCCCAGCGCCATGGGCATCGGGCGCGGGCGGTCTCCGTTGATGACGCTGAGATCGCTATGGCACAGCCCTGCCGCCTCGATCTTCACCAGCATCTCGTCCGGCCCCGGTGGCGCGAGGTCGATCTCGGCAAGGCGCAGCGGGCAGGTTTGCGCATAGGGGCCTTGATGGCCGATGCGGTCGAGAATGGTCGCGGTGATCTTCATGTATCCGTCATGCCGCCTCGCCCGCCCGCCCGCAAGCGCCGCGCGGCTTGCTCGCCCGCCTAGCGAACAGATGCCAGCTGATACATGATTTCGGCATAGCCCAAGGTCGCCTCGGTCATCCCGGCGACCTTGGGATTGGTCGATTCCACCACATAATATTCATCCGGCGCATGCTGGGCGCTGCCATGGCCGATGCCGAAATGCCCGGCGGGGATGCTCACCGGCGGCGCGGTGAACACCGCACCCGGCCAGGAGCCTGCGAGCCTGGGGTTGAGGTTCGCCTTGACGCCGAGCTTGGCGTACGCGGCCAGTTCCGCCTTGATCAATCGGCTGTCCTCGGCAACCTCGGTCGGGTCATAGCCGCCCGAGACATTGGCCTCGATGTCGGTGAAACCATGTTTGTCGAGATGCGCGCGGAGCTTCGCTTCGGCCTCGGCGCGGGTCTGGTTGGGCACGAGGCGGAAATCGAGCTTGGCGACCGCGCGTCCGGGCAGCACGGTCTTGCCGCCGGGACCGGTATAGCCCGCGACCAGCCCTTCGATATTCGCCGTCGGCTCCTGCGCCAGCCGCACCAGCGCCTGGTCGAACGGCAGGTTGTCGATCCAGTGGGTGACGCCGAAGGACTGCTTCATCTGCGCCTCGTTCATCCCCTTGGCGGCTTCGGCGATCAGCGCCTTTTCGCGATCCGTCAGCGGCCGCACATTGTCGCTCCACCCGCCGATCGCGACATTGTTGCCATCAGGCGTGACCAGAGTCTGCAGCGCCTGGACCAGCCGCCAGACCGGCGAATCGATCATCGCCTTGTAGCTGGAATGCACGTCCCCCTTGGGGCCCCTGCCCCATTGCGCGCCGCTGGCGACCAGTTCCAGCTCGATCACGCCCTTGGAGCCGAGATTGACCTGCACCTCGCCGTTCGGCCCCTGCCAGCTCGCCGGGATGAAAATGCCCTCGCACTTTTTCAGCGCGGCGAGCACATCGGGCCGCGTTGCGATCTGCTTGAAGTTCGGCGATCCGATCTCCTCCTCGCCCTCGCACAGCAGGACCAGGTTGACCGGCGGCTTCACGCCCGCCTTTTTCATCGCGTGCAGCGTGGCGAGCAGCGTCGCTTCCGGTCCCTTCTGGTTCACCGCGCCGCGCCCCATGATCGCCTTGCCCCAGCCGGGCTTGTCGACGATCCGCGCCTCGAGCGGCGGCGAGGACCATTCCGCCGGATCGAACTGCTTGACGTCGTACATGAAATAGATGCCGAGCGTGCGCTTGGCGCCATTGTCCATCACCCCGAACACGCCGGGATGGCCGTCCGACGGGACGGTGGTCACTCCAGTAAAGCCCGCAGACTTGGCGAGGTCCGCCATATAGGCGGCTCCTTCGGCCATGTTGAGATTCTCTGCCGCAATGGAAACAAGTCTGATCCAATCCTGGATGCGCCTGATGTCCGCATCGCGATTGCTCTCGGCCGCCTTGCGGATACGTGCCATCTCGCCTTCCGCCGCCGCGACTGCAGCAGCGCCCCCGCCAGTGAGCACCAGTCCCGAGCCGACCAAGGCGGCTGAACGGAGCATCGTGCGGCGATCGGGCTGGGTCGAGAACGGATTGGACATGGTTTCTAGGCCTCGCAGAAACATGGTTTACACCTGCAACCTGAACCGGCGCCGGGAAACTTGCAAGGCGTAAGACGATGGTAACCGAATCACCATAAATCCCTGATTTATCTTGGCCTTATTCCAGGGCCACACCATCGGGCAGATACCGTCATGAGCACCCAGACCTTTGCCCATCAGCATGGTGAATTGCTGACCCACGCCGAGGCGATCCTCGCTGCTGCGGCGAACGGCTCAGAGACGGAATTGCAGAATCTGCCTGCTTTGCGGCTGGCCTTTGCCCGGCTGGTCAACAGCCACTGCAGCGTCGAGATCCGCATGGTGAACGCACGCGCGCCGCAGTTCGACGCAGACTCCGACAGGCGTGCCCTGATCCGGCGGTTTCACGACGAGCTGCTGATGTGGCGCGGAGACCTCATGGACTGCAACACAAACTGGCCGCAGCGCGAAGTGGCCAACGACCGCGCCGGCTTCATTGCGGACTTCCGCGGGCTTGCCGATCGGCTCAAGGCCCGTGTGCGCTGGGAGGAGCAGGTCTTCTACCCTGCGATCCTGGCCGAACCGGTTCGACGGTGACTATTCCGCCCAGGCAGTGCGGCTGCGGGTCACGCGGAACAGCGGCTGCATGGGCTGCGCAGCGACATCGGCGAGCGGGATTGCCGTCGCGCATGTCGCGCATTCCGCGCTCATGCGCCCGACATGCCAGTGCTTGCCGCCGCAGCCCGGGCAATGGTTGACATCGCCCGCGTGATAGAGCGGCATGAAGCCGCGTCCGGCAATGCGGCGCGCAAATCCGTGTCCCGCCGCTAGCGAGCGGGCGGGGTCAAATGCGGGGCGGGCATAGTGCATCGTCATGGCTGTGCGTCCTTCATCGATCCCATGCCTTACGCACGGACGGCAGAACGGTTTCCTGGAGCGGTGGACCGTTCGTGGCTTTGATACACCTCCCCCTGGCTACACGCTGTGAAGGACCGCATGATCCTGCTGAACGGTGCACAACGAATCCGGCTTGCGCCCACCAACATTTGATATAATTATGATATCATAATTATCGAATCGGAGGGCGTTTCAGATGCAGCAGAATTCTTCTTTTGACGGCTCGTCGGGCGGCGGTGCCATGGTCGCTAGCACCGAAAGCCCGGCCAGCACGTTCAACGGCTATGTGTTCCTCCTGCTCATGCTGGTTTCCATGCTGCTACCGGTGCTGGGCGTGGGAATGGCAAAGAGTGGCAACATGCTAGGACTGGTGCTGGCGGGGGTGAGCGCCCTCGCCTTTCTGTTCATCATCTCTGGCTTCTACATGCTCAATCCCAACGAGGCGGCGGCGATCCAGCTGTTCGGCAGCTACAAGGGGACCGATCGCAACACCGGGCTGCGCTGGCGCTGGCCGTGGCTCAGCCGCAAGAAGATCTCGGTGCGCGTGCACAACGTCACCTCGGAAAAGGTCAAGGTGAACGACCTGCGCGGCAACCCGGTCGAGATCGCGACCAACGTGGTATGGCGTGTGTCGGACACCGCGAAAGCTCTGTTCGATGTCGAGAACTATCAGGAATTCGTCGACATCCAGATCGAGAGCGCGGTCCGCGTGATCGGCGCGCGCTATCCGTATGACGATTTCAATGCCGACGAGGTAACGCTGCGCGGCGATGCCGACGAGGTCAGCCACGAGCTGGAAAAGCAGCTGCAGGAGCGCGTCGGCGCGGCAGGCGTGCAGATCGACGAATGCCGCCTTACGCACCTCGCCTATGCGCCCGAGATCGCCCAGTCGATGCTGCGCCGCCAGCAGGCCGAGGCAGTGATCGCGGCGCGCTCGCGGCTGGTCGAAGGTGCGGTGACGATGGTCGAGCATGCGCTAGCGATGCTGAGCGAGAAGAACGTCGTACACCTCGACGACGAGCGCAAGGCGGCGATGGTCTCCAACCTTATGGTGGTGCTATGCGGCGAGCGCGACACCCAGCCGGTGGTCAATGCCGGGTCGCTCTATTGACCTGAACAATGCCCAATCCGCCGCCCAAGAAATCCTTCGCGCTGCGCCTCGATCCGTCGCTTCACGCGGCGATCGAGCGCGCCGCCGCGCAGGAATTGCGCAGCGTGAATGCCGAGATCGAGATTTTGCTGCGCGAGGCACTGGCCCGGCGCGGCATCAAGCTCGCGCCGCCCGAACAGCGGCCAAGGGGGCGGCCGCCGAAGGAATAGGTCATGGGCGCACATTTGGCTCTTGAAGCTGACCTTGCGTCAACTGGCATAAGCTGAGGCGAATCAGCCGGGGGACCAGAGATGAAACAGCCACAAACCAAGAGCGCGGCGAGCGAAGAGGATGCCACAGTCACCGTCTCGGGCGTCGAAATCGCCTGCCGCATCAGCCTGCCAGCCGGTCCGGCATTGGCACGGCTGCTGCTTCTGCCCGGATCGCTCTACAGCGATGTCGACGGCAATTATCCCTCGATGAACATGCGGCCGCATGCCTATGCCGACCTGGCCCGCCAGATGGCCTCGCGCGGCTTTGCGGTGGTGCGGATGGCGAAGATCGGGCCGGGCACGGGGTCGCGTACGATCGATGCCGAGGCGGCAGCAGCGCATGGCGACTTCCGCATGCGCGTCGCGGTGGCAGAGGCCGGGCTGGACCTGCTGCTGCGCTCCGCCGATCAGGGTCCGGTGATCGTCGCAGGACATAGCGAGGGCGCAAAGGTCGCGAACCTGCTGGCTCAGGGCAGCACCTCGGGCCGGATCGACGGCGTGGTGAGCCTGTCTGGCGCTGCGGAGCATCTGCTCGACCTGCTGCGGCATCAGGTCTCGGGCATGGCCCCGCCGGGCGTTCCGGCAGAACTGGGCATTTTCGACCGGACGGTTGCGGCCATCCGTACCGGGGCCGCCCTCCCACCCGAGGCCAGCACCAATTCCTTCAGCGCCATGCTGGCGAGCATGCCGGAAGCCGCGCATCGGTACCTGCGCAGCGTTGACGCCATCGACCCGCTGGCTGAGATTGCGCGCGTGCCGCAACCGGTGCTGATCGTACATGGTGGCCGCGATGAATCCGTGCCCTTCGCCCATGCCGAGCGCCTCAGGGCGGCGCGGGGATCGCTACCGACCGGCACCGCCTTTTTCCCGTCACTCACGCATTTCTACAAGCAGGCAGCAGACGGCCTGCTGCCAATGCAGATCATGGCGCTGGAAACCGAAAGCGATCCGGCGGTTGCCGATGCCATCGTTGCGTGGGTGGCTGGCTTGAGCGGATAGCGCGCCCCTTCATCGCCGGACATCGCCGCCTGTTCGCCAGACAGGCGTTCGAACCATCGTTCGCTATTGCGGCACGGCCGTGCTAGGGCGTATCCGATAACCTGGATCGCCGATAACGCGCGCAACCGCGCGCGCTGCTGCCTGATCGTCTGGAAGTCCGACGAGGAGAGCAAGCCATGCGCATGACCGAAAAATTCTGCCGCGAGCAGGAAAATCTGCAGATCGCCAAGGCCGCTGCCGAGCCGCTCAAGAACCGTCAGGGCATCGCGCTCGCCGCCGCCAAGGCGTGGGATGCTGCGGCCAGGATTGCGCACAAGCACGAGGCGGGGCAGCAACCGCTCGACAGGCTCGATGCGGCAATCGTCCGCGAATTTGCGGAAGAGGATGCGGCTGGCTGGGTGGTCGAGGAAGAGGCCGCGACGGAAACTGCCGTTCCTGCCCTGCACTGATCAGGTGAGGGGCTGGCTGGCGAAGATCAGCCCGCGCCGGGCACCCACGCGCTCAGCACCGCGTCCAGCTCTGGCCGGGGTCGTTCTTCCAGTGGCTGACTGGAGGAACCTACGAAGACGAACCCCGCGATCTGCTCCGGGGCAACTCCGAACAGGTCGCGCACAGCGTCGCTATAACTCGGCCAGCCGGTGATCCAGCCGCCGACAAAGCTGTGCGCATGGACCGCATGGAGCAGGTTCATCACGAACGCGCCCGCCGAAAGCTGCTGTTCCCAAAGCGGAATCTTGCTCGATTCGCGCGGGGAATAGAGCACGACGAGCAGTTCGGGGGCCTGACGCGCGAACGTCTCCATCGCCTCGATCTCGAGCCGCCCGGCCTCGGGCTTTTCGGCGCGATAGGCGCTTGTCAGCTTTGCGGCGAAGGCATCGCGCCGGTCGCTGGCCACATGCACGACGCGCCAGGGGTTCAATTTGCCATGATCGGGCGTGCGCAGCGCCATCCTCACGATCTCGCGGATCTGCGCCGCATCGGGACCGGGCGCGATCATATCGCGCGGGCGGCCCGATCGGCGGCTGGCGAGATAGCGGGGCAGCGAGGACAGGTCGTTGAATTCGGTCACGCAAGGAGCTCCGGCGGCGGGTCGGGAGGCGGCAGTCTGGTATCAACTGCAACAAGGCGCTTCACACCCGCGCATTTTTGTCTAGGTTGCAGCCCACGCTATGGACGGCCAGGGGGCGGGCCGCCAACAGAAAAATTGACGGGAGATATGCAATAATGGCCAGCGGTTATGCCGTGAGCGGCGATTCCAAGGGCACATTCCTGGGACACCCCTGGGGACTGTTTGTGCTGTTCCTGGTGGAGATGTGGGAACGCTTTTCCTATTACGGCATGCGCGCGCTGCTGATCTTCTACCTCACCAAGCACTGGCTGTTTTCGGACTCGCAATCGGGCGTCATCTATGGCGCCTATACCGCCCTGGTGTACATCACTCCCGTGCTGGGCGGCTATCTGGCCGACCGCTATCTCGGCCAGCGCAAGGCAGTAACCTATGGCGCAATCCTGCTGACCTTCGGCCATCTGCTGATGGGCTTCGAAGGTACGGGCGGACAGGACCCCGCCGCCCTCAACGTGTTCTGGCTGGCGCTCGCCTTCATCATCGTGGGCTCGGGCTTCCTCAAGGCCAATATCTCGGTGATCGTGGGTCAGCTCTATCCGCGCACCGATGTGCGGCGTGATAGTGCCTACACCATCTTCTACATGGGCATTAACCTGGGCGCGGCGCTGGGTTCGCTGGCATGCGGCTATCTCGGCGAAACCTATGGCTGGTCCTATGGCTTCGGCGCAGCAGGCGTCGGCATGGCGCTGGGCCTGGTCGTGTTCATCCTGGGCAAGCCTCTGTTGTGCGGTCGCGGCGAAGCACCCGATGCAGCAGCGCTGGCAAAGCCTGTGCTGGGCGTAAAGCTGGAATGGCTCCTCTATATCATCGGCATCGCCGCTGTTCTCGGCATCTGGGTGCTGATCCAGTACCAGGAACTCGTCGGCTGGCTGCTGCTCGCGTCGGGCGCGGTTCTGGTAGGCTATGTGCTGCTGACCGCGGTCACCAAGCTGCCGCGCGAAGACCGTGACCGCATCTTCGCGGCGATGTTCCTGATCCTCGGTTCGGTGCTGTTCTGGGCGCTGTTCGAACAGGCCGGATCCTCGCTCAATCTCTATACCGACCGCTATGTCGATCGCGGCGACGTGAAAGCGTCCATCTTCCAGTCGATCAACGCGATCTACATCGTGCTGCTGGCACCGATTTTCGCGGCTCTATGGACCTGGCTGGGCCGCAAGGGACTGGAACCGAGCGCACCGGCCAAGTTCGGCCTGGCGATGATCCAGCTCGGTGCGGGCTTCCTGGTGCTGGTCGCCGGTGCTGCAGCAGCCGGTGCTGGCGTTCCGACCCCGGTGCTGTTCATCTTCCTCATCTACCTGCTCCACACCATGGGCGAGCTTTGCCTGTCGCCGGTGGGCCTGAGCGCCATGAACCGGCTCGCCCCGGCGCATATGGCCTCGCTGATCATGGGCACTTGGTTCTTCGCCTCGGCCTCGGGCAATTTTGTTGCCGGCCTGATCGCGGCGGCGACGGGTTCGGAAAAGGCGAGCGGCGAAGGCGCGGGTCAGCAGACGGTGCTCGACGTCTATTCGCAGATCGGCTGGATCGCGATTGCCGTGGGCGTCGGCGTGCTCGTCATCGCGCCGCTGATCAAGAAGCTGATGCACCTCGATACGCTCAAGGATGCCGAACCGCTGGCGGGTGAAAGCGAGCTCGCCGAAAACCAGGCGGCGGGCGTGCATCCGGCGACGCGCGGTGTCTGATCTTCGTCCCATCCTCACTTCCGAACTGCGACAGGGAAAAACTATGCGATACGGGTATCTTGCGCCTCTGGCGGCCATAGCGGTCGTCGGTTGCGCCAACACGACAAGTGCCGAAGGGCCCTCCTCCACCAGCGCCAGTGGGCAGAAGGCCGAGAAGGTCAGCTTCAACGAGAACCCTTATCCCAGCACCTACAAGCCCTATCCGGGCCAGCCGACCGCGATCCGCAACGTCACGATTTTCGATGGCGAGGGCGGGCAGATCGACAATGGCGTGGTGTTCTTCAGCGACGGCAAGATCACCGCGGTCGGCGATGCCAGCACCCCGATCCCGGCAGATATCACCGTCATCGACGGCCAGGGCAAGTTCGTGACGCCGGGCATCATCGATATTCACAGCCATCTGGGTGACTATCCCTCGCCCGGGGTGCAGGCACATTCGGACGGCAACGAGGCGACGAGCCCGGTCACCGCCGATGTCTGGGCCGAACACAGCGTCTGGCCGCAGGACCCGGGTTTCAGCCGCGCACTGGCCAACGGCGGCATTACCAGCCTGCAGATCCTGCCCGGCTCGGCCAACCTGTTCGGCGGCCGCTCGGTCACGCTCAAGAACGTCCCCGCCCGCACCATGCAGGCGATGAAGTTCCCCGATGCGCCTTATGGCCTCAAGATGGCGTGCGGCGAAAACCCCAAGCGCGTCTATGGCAGCCGCAACCAGAAGCCCGCGAGCCGGATGGGCAACCTTGCCGTCAACCGCCAGACCTGGGCACGCGCTGCCGAATACAAGGCACGCTGGGACGAGTATGAGAAGAAGGGCGGCACGCCCCCGGCGCGCGATATCGGCATGGACACGCTGAAGGGTGCGCTTGAAGGCAAGATCCAGATCCACAACCACTGCTATCGCGCGGACGAAATGGCCATCGTCATCGATATGGCCAAGGAGTTCGGCTATACCGTCTCCACCTTCCACCACGCGGTCGAGAGCTACAAGATCGCCGACCTGCTGCGCGAGAACAACATCTGTTCCGCCGTCTGGGCCGACTGGTGGGGCTTCAAGATGGAATCGTACGACGGCATTCCGGAAAATGCCGCGATCATCCAGAACGCGGGAGCCTGCACGATCATCCATTCGGACGATCAGGACCAGATCCAGCGGCTCAACCAGGAAGCCGCCAAGGCGCTGGGCGATGGCCGCCGCATGGGCTTCAACATCTCGGACGCCACCGCGATCAGCTGGCTGACCTACAATCCCGCCAAGGCGATGGGCGTTGCCGACAGGACCGGCAGCCTCAAGCCCGGCAAGATGGCCGATGTCGTGCTGTGGAACGCCAATCCGCTGTCCGTCTATGCCCGGCCCGAAAAGGTCTGGGTCGATGGGGCGATGCTGTATGATGCCAATGATCCCAAGCGCCGTCCGGTGAGCGATTTCGAGCTGGGCCAGCCGGGTGAGGGAGACACGAAATGATCAAGTCCCTTTTCTCCGCAAGTGTGGCCGCTGCCGCACTGCTCGCCTCTCCTGCCACCGCGCAGACCGTCGCGATCACCGGCGGCAAGGTCGTGATCGGCGATGGAAGCGC
This sequence comes from Blastomonas natatoria, assembly GCF_003201955.1. Classification (GTDB taxonomy): domain Bacteria; phylum Pseudomonadota; class Alphaproteobacteria; order Sphingomonadales; family Sphingomonadaceae; genus Blastomonas; species Blastomonas natatoria. The sequence continues at coordinate 144,484 of NZ_QJJM01000001.1, read as the reverse complement.
GCCGATCGAGGGCGGCACCGTCGTGCTGCGTGACGGCAAGGTTGTTGCCGCCGGATCAGGCATCGCCGTGCCTGCTGGCGCACAGGTCGTCGATGCCTCGGGCCGCTGGGTCACGCCAGGCCTGTTCGCGGGCTTTACCCGTCTGGGGCTGGTCGAGGTCGAGGCGGTCAACGAGACCAACGACGCCAGCGCGAGCCGAGGCGAATTCTCCGCCGCGATCGATGTGACACCCGCGATCAACCCCAAGGTCAGCGCGGTCGCGGTCAACCGGGCGGCTGGCATCACCCGCGCGGTCGTTGCTCCGATCGCTCCTGCGGCGATCTTTGCCGGCATGGGCGCGGTGATCGATCTGGGCGACGATTACAACGCGGTCACCAAGGGACGCGCCTTCCAGTTTGTTGAACTGGGCGAGACAGGCTCGGCCAAGGCAGGCGGCAGCCGCGCCTCGGCGTTCCTCGAATTCCGCAACGCGCTGATCGAAGCGCGCGCGCTTGCCAACGGCCAGCGCGGGCTGCCTGCGCATCCGCACGATGCGCTGCTCAATCGCCAGGATGCCGCCGCGCTCGTGCCGGTGGTCAATGGCGAGATGCGGCTGCTGGTGCATGTCGAGCGTGCTGCCGACATCCTCAATGTGCTGAAACTGCGCGAGGAATTCCCGGCGCTCAAGATCGTGCTGGTCGGCGTGTCGGAGGGCTGGCTGGTCGCGGATCAGATCGCCGCAGCGGGCATCCCGGTCATCGCCTCGGCGCTCAACGATCTGCCGTCGGAATTCGAGAAGACCGCCGCCACCCAATCCAATATCGGCCGCATGAAGCGCGCAGGTGTGACCGTTGCGATCGGCATGATCAACGACAGCGACGCGCATAAACTGCATTATTCACCGCAATATGCAGGCAATCTGGTGGCGCTGCAGCGTGTTCCGGGCGCATCGGGGCTTAGCTGGGATCAGGCGTTCGCCGCGATCTCGTCCGGCCCTGCGCAGGCACTCGGCATCGACGCGATGCTCGGCAGCCTCAAGCCCGGCCGCGCCGGCGATGTCGTGATCTGGGACGGCGACCCGCTCGAACTGTCGAGCGCGCCCGTCGCCGTGATGATCGACGGCGTCCAGCAACCGCTAGACAACCGTCAGGCGCGGCTGCGCGACCGGTATCGCACCCCGCAGGAAGGGGCTTTGCCGAAAGCTTACGATCGCTAAGATGCGGTGAACGGAGGATTCGCTGCGGCGATCCTCCTGTCACGCAGGGGACGGGCGGCGATGCAGGATTACGCGATGCTGTTGGCGGGGGCGGTCGGCTTTGTCGGCAGCCATTTCGCGATGTCGCACCCCTTGCGTGCCGGGTTGGTCCGGCGGCTGGGGGACAAGGGCTTCCAGATCGCCTATACTCTGGTGTCGTTCGCCACCCTGTTCCTGATGGTCGAGGGCTTCCAGCGCGCGCCGGTGACCGCGCCTTTCTGGGCGGCGAATGACCTGCTCTGGGCGGTGTCGACCTTGCTGATGCTCGTCTCCGCGATCCTGTTCGTCGGCTCGCTGATCGGCAACCCTGCCCTGCCCGTGCCCGAGGCGGCTGCCAAGCGCATCGCGGTGAAGGATCCGCACGGCGTGTTCCGCATCACCCGTCACCCGATGATGTGGGGCTTCGCGCTCTGGGGCGTGGCACATATCCTTGTCGCACCGCGCATCGATACCTTCATCCTGTGCGGCGCGATCGTCACACTCGCGCTGGTCGGCGCGAAGCTGCAGGACGGCAAGAAGTTCGTCCTGATGGGCGATGCCTGGCTGCACTGGCAGTCGCACACCAGCTTCGTGCCGTTCGGGCGCGGACTCGCCTTTCCCGGCTGGGCCGCGTTGATCGGCGGGATCGTGCTTTGGCTGGCCGCGCAATGGGCGCATATGCCCTTGGGCGTGGGCGCGGCGGGCATCTTCCGCTGGCTCTGACACCCCCTCCCCTTCAGTCCGGCGCTTACGCCCCCTATATCGCCGCCATGGCGCTGCCCGAGATCATCACCGACTGGTTTGCAGCGCGCGGCTGGTCGCCAAGGCGGCATCAGCTCGATATGCTCGATCAGGCCGATGCGGGTCGCCACGCGCTGCTCGTCGCCTCGACCGGCGCTGGCAAGACGCTCGCCGGGTTTCTGCCGACCCTGCGCGATTTCGCCGACGGCAAGGCAGTGGACGGGCTGCACACGCTCTACATCTCACCGCTGAAAGCCCTTGCGCATGACGTGCAGCGCAACCTGCTGACGCCGGTGCAGGACATGGGGCTCAACGTTCGCATCGAAACGCGCAGCGGCGACACGCCCTCGGACCGCAAGGCCCGGCAGCGCGCGCGCCCGCCGCACATATTGCTGACCACCCCTGAATCGCTGAGCCTGCTGCTCTCCTATCCGGAAAGCGCCGAGATGTTCGCGAGCCTGAAGACCGTGATCATCGACGAGGTGCACGCCTTTGCCGCGTCGAAGCGCGGCGATCTGCTCAGCCTCTCGCTCTCCCGGCTCCAGGCGCTCAGCCCCGGTATGCGCCGGGTCGCGCTGTCGGCGACGGTGGCGGATGCCGACAGCTACCGCGCCTGGCTCGCCCCGCATGGCGATATCGATACGGTCGCGCTGGTCGAGGGCGAGCCGGGCGCGGACCCCGACCTCACCATCCTGATCACCGACGATCGCGTGCCCTGGGCCGGGCATAGCGGCCATTATGCGGTGCCGCAGGTACTCGAGGAGATCGAGCGCAACCAGACCACGCTCGTCTTCTGCAACACACGCTTCCTCGCCGAATTCATCTTCCAGAAGCTGTGGGAACTGAACGAGAAGCATCTGCCGATCGGCATCCATCACGGTTCGCTCTCGGTCGAGGCGAGGCGCAAGGTCGAAGGCGCGATGGCGCGGGGCGAGCTGCGCGCGCTGGTCGCCACCGCCAGCCTCGATCTCGGAGTCGACTGGGGCAATGTCGATTGCGTGATCCAGATGGGCGCACCCAAGGGATCGTCGCGGCTGTTGCAGCGCATCGGCCGCGCCAACCACCGGCTCGATTGCCCTTCCAAGGCGATCCTGGTCCCCGGCAACCGTTTCGAATATCTGGAAGCGCAGGCGGCATTCGACGCGGTGAACGAGGGCCAGCGCGATGGCGAAAGCTTCCGCCCCGGCGGGCTCGACGTGCTCGCGCAGCACATATTGGGCCTGGCCTGTTCGGGGCCGTTCCACGAGGACGCCCTGTGCGCCGAGGTGCAATCCGCCCTGCCCTATAGCGCGCTCACCCGCGCGGCGTTCCTGCGTGTGCTCGGGTTCGTCGAGAATGGCGGGTATTCGCTGCGCGCCTATGACAAGTTCAAGCGCCTGGTACGCGAGAAGGACGGCACCTGGCGGCTGGCGCACCCGAAATTCGCACAGGCCTATCGGCTCAATGCCGGCATCATCGTCGACACCCCGATGCTCGACGTGCGCTTCAGGAACGGCCGCTCGCTGGGCCGGGTCGAGGAAGATTTCGCCGCGCAGCTCGCGCCCGGCGACACCTTCGTCTTTGCCGGAATGGGGCTGGAGGTCGAGCGAATCAAGGATCTCGACCTGATCGTCAAGGCCTCGGCCAAGGCGACGCAGATCCCCAGCTACAATGGCGCGCGCATGCCGCTGACCACGCATCTGTCGTCACGGGTGCGCGAGTTCCTGACCGACCGCGCGGGCTGGGCGCGCTTTCCCGATGACGTGCGCGAATGGCTGGAAATGCAGGATTGGCGCTCTGCCATGCCCGAGCCCGATCAGCTGCTGGTCGAGACCTTTCCGCATCATGGCCGCGAGTACATGGTCTGCTATCCGTTCGAGGGCTGGAACGCGCACCAGTCGCTGGGCATGCTCATCACCCGGCGGATGGAGGATCGCGGCCTGCAACCGATGGGCTTTGTCGCCAATGACTATGCGCTCGCCGTCTGGAGCCTGAAGCGCGTCGCCAACCCTGCCGACCTGTTTTCCGCAGACATTCTGGCGGACGAGTTTACCGACTGGGTCGAAAGCTCGTACCTCCTGAAGCGCGCCTTTCGCGAGGTCGCGATCATCAGCGGACTGGTCGAGCGCCAGCATCCCGGCAAGAAGAAGACCGGGCGGCAAGTCACCTTCTCGACCGACCTCATCTATGACGTGCTGCGCAAGTACGAGCCCGACCATGTGCTGCTGGAGGCCGCCTGGGCCGATGCGCGCGCGCGGATGACCGATATCGGGCGGCTGGGCGATCTGCTCGACCGCGCTGCGGGCACGATGCTGCATGTCGAGCTGGAACGGGTCAGCCCGCTCGCGGTGCCGGTACTGGTGATGATCGGGCGCGAAAGCGTCGCGCAGGGATCGACCGACGATGCGCTGCTGACCGAGGCGGAATCGCTCGCCGCCACCGCAATGCGCGCAGACTGATTGTCAGCCGATGCAGCGACGTGTTACATCTGACGCATAATGACAGGCCGCACGGATTGCGGCGTGAGAGGATCAAACAGATGCTGTATCGCCCGCTGGTCGGTACGTTGACCCTTTGGGCGGCTCTTGCCGTCTCGCCCGCCGCGCTGGCGCAGGACGCGCTCCCCGCAAGCGGCTTTGCCAACACCACGGTCGGCGAAATGACCGAGGCCGATGCTCTGGCCGGCAACGCGGAAACGATCGACCTTGCACGCGATCGTGCTGCCCGCATGACCGTACCGGTGAGCATCGACGGGCGCGGTCCTTTCTCGTTCATGATCGATACCGGGTCGGAGCGTACCGTGGTTTCCAGCGACATCGCTTCGGTGCTGTCGCTCGAAATGGCGGAGATCGCGCGGCTGGTCAGCATCGCGGGCAGCAAGATGGTGCAGACCGTCTATCTGCCGGAGGTGACGCTGGGCCGCCGCAATTACGGCGAACTGGTCGCGCCGATGCTGGAATCGCATCATATCGGCGCCGATGGAATTCTCGGGCTCGACGGCCTGCAGGACCAGCGCATCCTGTTCGACTTCCTCGAGAACGCGATTACCGTCGAGGATATCACCGAGCGGCCGCACACCAGCGACTTCGAGATCGTCGTGAGCGCGCGACGCAAATCGGGCCAGCTGATCTTCACCGATGCCACCCTGGGGGGCAAGCGGATCAGCGTGGTGATCGATACGGGCGCGCAATCGAATATCGGCAATCTGGCGCTGCTCAAGCGATTGGGCGCATCGAACAAGCTGAGCGCACAGCAGGCGACGCTCACATCGGTCACCGGCCAGGCGATCATGGCCGATGCCGGTCTGGCAGCGGATTTCCGCATCGGGCGCGCGCAGTTCGACTATGTGCCGATCGTCTTTGCCGATGCCGATGCGTTCCGCGAGCTGGGCCTGGACAAGACTCCGGCACTGCTGCTGGGCATGAGCACCCTGCGCCAGTTCAGCCGGATGATGATCGATTTCAAGCAGCGCCGCGTGCTGTTCGACATGCCAAGAGCGGCCCGGGTGAAGACAGAACGCGCGAAGATCTGAACGTCAGCACCAGTCAGGCTTGCCGTTCCCGTACCACACAGCCAGCCCCTCGCCCACCAGCGTTCCGCCCAGACTTTCGCCATTGCGGGTGACGCGCAGCAGCGAACGGCCATAGCGGTCGGTTGCGCGGTCTATCGGCTCCAGTGCGATTGGCCCCGCGTTCAGCAGTTGCTGCATCCGTTCCTTGGCGCGCTGGCCGAGGCGCAGTTCGGCATCGCAGCGCGGAGAAGAGATTTCGGGCGTATCAATATCGGCCACGCGGATCTTCTCCCCTTGCAGCCAGAAGGTATCGCCATCGACCACGCAGGTGACGCGCGGGCCATTGCCGCATATGGGAAAATGGGTCGTGCCGGATGCTGGTGCCGACCCGGTCGCAAAGCCAGCCGGACCTGTCAGGGTCATCGGCCCGGCGGCTTTCGGCCCGATCCAGTCCGGCGCATTCCAGCCGACAAGCGCTGCAAGAGCGATCCCCAACACGAACGGGCGCGTGCTGTCGTTTCGCGATGCAGGAATGGAACGGAGCCGAGCCATCGCCGCAGAATGTTCCCGACAGGTAAATCAAAACTTACCCGCACGACGAACCGCATCACTTTCCGACGAACAGAAAGCCCACCCCCGCCATGATGCAGGCAAAGGCCGCAAAGTGCCGCCAGCCCAGCGCCTCACCGAGCACCGTGACCATAAACACGCCGAAGACGGTGAGTGCCAGCGCCTCCTGCACCACCTTGAGCTGTCCCGGCGTCCAGCCATGGGCAAAGCCGATGCGGTTGGCAGGCACGGCAAAGCAATATTCGATCAGCGCAATGCCCCAGCTGGTCAGGATCACCCAGAAGAGCGGGCGCGACGCTGCGGCTGCCGGACCGCCCTTCAGATGCCAGTACCAGGCGATCGTCATGAAGATGTTCGAGATGGTGAGCAGCACCAGGGTTGGGGCGATCTGGTTGGGCATGAACGGCTTTCAGACGATGTCGGGAGGACCGGAACGGGCCCTGGGAGGTAAAGATAAGATAAATCTGTCGTCAACGCCTGCTTAACCTTTCGCAGCAGGCCCTGCTTAACCAGACGTCACTCAAACCATCACCAACGCCAAAAATGGGGGTCAGTATGTCACCGGATAATCTGTTCATTTCCTTCATGTCGATCTCGCTCGCATCGGTTTTTCTGGCGCTGATCATCGGCACGCGCGGCGATGAAATCCGCAAGATTGCCACGGCCATTGGCCAGGAAAGCGGAGGCCTCACGAAGCGGAAGGCGACCCGCATCGCCGCGGTCGAACGCAAGACCGCCATTGCGGACGAAGCGATGACCGCGCGGGCGCGGGGCGAGCGTTTCGTGCCCCCGCGCGATTATCGGGGCGGCTGATCGCGGGTCAACCCGCCTGTTGGGCCGCTGGCCCCAGATCGATGATGAAGCCCAGCACGCCGGTGGTCGTTCCGTCGCTGCCATGACGGCTGGTGCCGCGCACCAGAATTTCGCGGACCTCCCCGGCATTGTTGACCAGGCGCGCGTGCAGATTGATGTCGTCGCCATGGTCGAGCGCCCGCTGCACCGCCTCGCGCACCTTGCGGCGATCGTCAGGATGATAGGCCATGATCGCCTCAGACATCGAAGGCTCCCCGAGGCTCCGATCGCGCTGGTAGATGGCGAACACCTCGTCGGACCAGACAAGCGAGGTGTCCGACCATTCGAAGTGCCAGTTGCCGATCCTGCCAACCGACAATGCCTGTTCCAGCGCTTGGGCGCTGCCCCCCTGGCCCTCGCCCTGCGCCTGCAATTGCCAATGCGCCAGCCGCAGCCGCCGCAGCAGTTCGAGCGCGGCCAGGGTCGCCACCAGCGCGCAGATCCACGGGATATGTTCGATCAGGGTCACGCCCATGGCGCAATCTCAGCCCTCGCTGCAGGCTGCCCGGTGCGCCTTGGCGTTCTCGACATAATGCGCGACGCCCATGCGCATGCCCATGATCGCCGGCTCGGGGAGATCGCGCATGTACTGCGCCGGCCGCCCGCCCCAGAGCTGGCCCGAAGGCATGGACTTGCCCGGCGTCAGCATCGCACCTGCCGCCAGCATGGCATCACCGCCGATGCGGCAGCCATCCATCACGATCGCGCCCAGGCCAACAAATGCGCGGTCCTCCAGAATGCAGCCGTGCACCATCGCCATATGGCCGATCAGCACATCCTCTCCGATGATCGTGGGAAAGCCTTGCGGAGCGCCGGGGCGCGGGCTGTCGCAATGGATCACGGTGCCATCCTGCACATTGGTGCGCGCGCCGATGACGATGCGGTTCACGTCGGCCCGGATCACGCAATTGTACCAGATACTGGCATCGGGGCCGATCTCGACATCGCCGATGATGCGGCAACCGGGCGCGATGAATGCGCTGTCGTGGATGCGCGGGGTCTTGCCGTGCAGGCTGATGATCGACACGTCGTTCATGATCGCTCAGCCCTTTGCCAGCAGGCGCGCGGCATGCGCAGCATGATAGGTCAGCACCCCGCTGCACCCCGCACGGCGGAAGGCAAGCAGACTTTCCAGCACCACAGCGTCGCGGTCCCCCGCGCCTGCCGCTGCCATTGCCTCGATCATCGCATATTCGCCCGAGACCATATAGGCATAGACCGGCACGCCGAACGCCTGTTTTACCCGCGAGACAATATCGAGATAGGGCATGCCGGGCTTGACCATCACGCTGTCCGCCCCCTCGGCAATGTCCATAGCGACCTCGCGCAAGGCCTCGTCGGTGTTGGCAGGGTCCATCTGGTAACCCTTCTTGTTGCCCTTGAGCAGGCCAGAAGAGCCCACCGCGTCGCGGAACGGGCCATAGAAGGCACTCGCATATTTGGCGGCATAGCTCATGATCTGGACATTGTGGTGGCCGTCCGCTTCCAGCGCGGCACGGATCGCACCTATGCGACCGTCCATCATGTCCGAGGGCGCGATGATGTCCGCGCCTGCCCGGGCCTGATTCAATGACTGGCCGACCAGCACCTCCACCGTCGCATCGTTGAGCACATAGCCGTCACTGTCGATCAAGCCGTCCTGGCCGTGTGCGGTATACGGATCGAGCGCGACATCGGTGAGCACACCGATCGAATCGCCCAGCGCATCCTTGATCGCACGGATCGCCCGGCACATCAGATTGTCGGGATTGAGCGCCTCCCTGCCATCCTCGCTGCGCCGGTCGGCTTGCGTATTGGGAAACAGCGCCAGGCAGGGGATGCCGAGATCCACCGCCTCACGCGCGCGTTCGACAATTCCGTCGACCGACCATCGCGAGACGCCCGGCAGAGATGCGATCGGTTCGACGACCCCTTCGCCGTCCGTCACGAACAGAGGCCAGATCAGATTGGCGGGAGACAGGCTCGTCTCGCGCACCATGTCGCGGCTCCACGTCGTGGCACGCACGCGGCGCAAGCGGGTAGCGGGATAGGCGGAAGCGATGGGTGTAAAGCTCATGGAACAGTCTTAGCGACTGGACCCCTGCAGGGGAAGCGGTGTTGGCGCTCCTATTGCGCCGGCAATGTCAGCACCGCACGCAGCCCCTCGATCGCCCCGCCTGCCCCGCGACGGTTCTCCAGACGCAGCGATCCGCCATGCTGCTGCAGGATCGCGCGGGCGAGCGTCAAACCAAGGCCGGTCCCGCCAGTCGCCATGTTGCGCGATGCCTCCAGCCGGGTGAACGGCTCGAACATACGCTCGATCTGGTCATCGGGAATGCCGGAGCCGTCATCGTCGATGACAATCGCGACATGCCCCGCCCGCGGCGCGATGCTGACCCGTGCGCGCTGACCATAGCGCACGGCGTTGCCGATGATGTTGCGCAATGCCCGCCGGATCCAGGTCAGCTGCAACGGCACGACGATGCGCGGGGTATCTTCCAGCGCGACATCCTGGCCAAGGTCACGAAACTCGTCGGCGATCATCTCGACCAGAGCGCCCAGATTGACCTGCTCAGGCGCATCGGCGGTTCGGCCGATCCTTGCCAGCGTCAGGATGTCGTCGAGCGTGCGGGTAATGTCGTCGATGCTCGCAACCATCCGCTCGCGCTGGCGATCATCGGGCACCGATTCGACCCGCACCCGCAAGGCGGCGAGCGGGGTCTTCAGGTCATGACCGATCGCGCCGAGCATCACGTCCTTCTCGTTGAGCATGGCAGAGATCCGCGCGCTCATCGCGTTGAAGGAGCGAGTGAGGTCGGCAAGATCGCTGGGTCCGGACGGCTCGATCCGCCGTGCCTCCTGGGTGCGCTCGAACTGTGCCACCCCATCGCGCAGCACGCCCATCGATCGGGCGATCCTGCGCGTCAGCCAGATGAGAGGCACCAGCATGATCACATACAGGATCACCGTCTGGCCGATGATGGTCGCCAGAATGCGCACCGACGCCTCGGGGACAGGAACGCGGACACTCAGCCACTGACCGTCTGGTCGCTGAACGGCGATCAAGGCCAGCTGGCTGACCGGATGCTCATTGCGCCCACCGATTTCAGCAGCCAGCCGGTCCACCCGACGAGCGCGGGGGGGCGCCGGCATCAGCGCCGCGTCGATCGCCAGGGGCGATACGCCATAGCTCGGCAGGATGGCCTCAAGCCGCGATACCAACGCCGGAACCGGACGCATATCGGGCTGGACCGGATTGTCCGGCGTCAGATCGGTGCGGCGCAGCCGGAACCCCGGGGTTCGCTCGATGCGGCCACCAAAGCGCTCGCGCAGCGGGCGGCCCTGCTGCAGGCGATCGGTGGCGGCAATCAGCCTGACCGAAGCCTCTGCCGCGATCCGGTCGAGCGCCTGTTCGCGCTGAGCGCGGACCAGCAGCGCCGCATTCACCAGCTGCCCCACCAGCAACGCCAGGGCGATGGTCAGCAGCAGCCGTCCAGCAAGGCTCGAAGGCCAGAACCGCTTGAGCACGTTCATGCTGCGCCCGGACTGGCGAGGCGGCGCACGCGCGCGGCCAAGGTATAGCCTCCGCCCCAGACCGTCTTGATCAGGCGGGGGCTGCGATTGTCCGCCTCCACCTTCTTGCGCAAGCGGCTGATCTGATTGTCGATCGCCCGGTCGAACAGATGCGCCTCGCGGCCATGCGCCAGATCGAGCAGCTGGTCGCGGTTGAGCACGTGACCGGCATGTTCGCAGAACACCTGGAGCAGCTTGAACTCGGCGGTGGAAATCGGAACCAGCGCGCCATCGGGATCGGTCAGGCGGCGCTTGACGGTATCGAGCGTCCAGCCATCGAACTCGAAGCCCTGGATCTCGTCTTCGGCAGGCTGGGGCACGCGCGCGGCACGGCGCAGCACGGTCTTGATCCGGGCCACCAGCTCGCGCGGGTCGAAGGGCTTGACGACATAATCGTCCGCGCCGATTTCCAGTCCGATGATGCGGTCCATCGCCTCGCCCTTGGCGGTGAGCAGGATGACCGGCGTTTCCGATTGTGCCGCCACATGGCGGCAGAGGCTGAGGCCATCCTCGCCCGGCATCATGATGTCGAGCAGCAGGATCGAGAAGCGCTGGTCGCGCATCAGCGTACGCGCCTTCGCTGCATCGCCTGCCTCGGTCACGGCAAAGCCCTGGCCCACAAGATATTCGGCCAGCGGCTCGCGCAGGGTCGGTTCGTCATCGATCAACAGGATATGGACAGGATCGGTCATCGGGCTTCAGCATGTGCCGGGAGCGGCGGAGAAAGGCAACCGGCCCCGGGCGCATCAGGGGAGTCTGCGCCCGGAGCCGGAAGTGGGTCAGGCCGACGATCAGCCCTGCGGCGCAGCCTTGCGCTCCTGCCAGCGCTGCTTCATCGCCTCGCGCGCGGCGGCGCGCTCTTCCTGGGTGATCTTGCCGTCCTTGTTGGTGTCGTGGCGGGCGAAGCGCTCCAGGGCACCAGCCTCGAACTCGGCCAGGGTGATGGCGCCATCCTTGTTGGCATCAAGCCGCATCATCCCGCCGCGCATGCCGCGCCCGCCCATCTTGTGGCCTCCGCGCCACTTGCCGCCCATGCGGGCACCGGGCTCACCAGGACCGCGATCGGCGCGCATCGCCATGCGCTCGGCACGCTTTTCCTGCCGCGCCTCGCGGGCGGCCGTCATCTCGGCCAGGCTGACCTCGCCGCTGCCATCGGTGTCGAGCTTCTTGAAGCGCTCGGCCATGCGGGCATCGCGATCGGCCTTGTCGAGCTTGCCGTCCTTGTTGAAATCGATGCGCTCGAACATCTTGCGCGCCTGGGCGCGGGCCTCGTCCTGAGTGACGACACCGTCCTGATTGGCATCGGGGCCGCGCTTCTGGGCGGGCGCGGGCTGTGCAAGCGCCATGCTGCCGGTGAGCATTGCAGCCAGCGCAGCGCCGGCGATGAGGGTCTTCTTCATGGGGGTATTCCTTCAGTTCCATCTTGGGGGCGGAAGCCGCTCCGGACCAGGCTAGCAGGGGGCAAGGTCACGGTCCGAAGCGGCTCCCATGACCACTGTTCTAGCCCGGCATTGTCGCACTTCTATGCCGCCAGCCCGGCAAAAGTGTCGCAAAGTGTATCAGATCGACCACCCCGTTCATCCCCATGCAAGGCTTTTCGCTGCGCCGCAGCATCGGACCGCTTGGCGAACGCCGCGTCTGCTGATAGGCGCTCATCCCATGCTTTCGATGAACAACATCACCGTGCGCCTGGGTGGCCGCACCATATTGGACGGCGCGACGGCGGCCATTCCTCCGGGCAGCCGCGTCGGCCTGATCGGCCGCAATGGCGCGGGCAAATCGACGCTGATGAAGGTGATGATTGGCGAGCTGGAGCCCGATGACGGCGAGATCGACATGCCCCGGCTCGCGCGGCTGGGCTATGTCGCGCAGGAAGCGCCGCATGGCGACAGGACGCCGCTCGATACGGTGCTCGCCGCCGATGTCGAGCGCACCGCGTTGCTCGAAGAGGCCGAGACCTGCACCGATCCCGATCGGCTGGGCGATGTGCACGAACGGCTGCTCGCGATCGACGCCTATAGTGCCCCCTCGCGCGCGGCGATCATCCTCACCGGCCTCGGGTTCGATGAAGAGATGCAGAACCGCCCGCTCGACAGCTTCTCTGGCGGCTGGAAGATGCGCGTCGCGCTGGGTGCCCTCCTGTTCTCGCAGCCCGATGTGCTGCTGCTCGACGAACCGTCCAACCATCTCGACCTCGAAGCGACGGTCTGGCTGGAAAATTTCCTCAAGGCCTATCCCGCCACGCTGATCGTGATCAGCCACGAGCGCGATCTGCTCAACAATGTCGTCGACCATATCCTGCACCTGCAGGGCGGCAAGGTGACGCTCTATCCCGGCGGCTATGACAGTTTCGAGCGCCAGCGCGCCGAACGCGCCGCACAGCTTGCGGCCGCGAAACAGGCGCAGGATGCGCAGCGTGCCAAGCTGCAGGACTATATCGCGCGCAACTCGGCTCGTGCATCGACCGCCAAGCAGGCGCAGTCGCGCGCCAAGATGCTCGCAAAGATGCAGCCGATCACCGCGCTGATCGAGGACCCGTCGCTGAGCTTCGATTTCCCGAGCCCGTCGGAGCTCAGGCCGCCGCTGATCACGCTCGACCTCGCCGCCGTCGGCTATTCGGAGGAAAAGCCGATCCTGCAGCGGCTGAACCTGCGCATCGACCCGGATGACCGGGTCGCCCTGCTCGGGCGCAACGGCAACGGCAAGACCACGCTCGCCCGGCTGCTCGCCGCGCAGCTGCCGCCGATGGACGGCGCGATGAACACTGCGGGCAAGATGCAGGTCGGCTATTTCACCCAGTATCAGGTCGAAGAGCTCGAGGCGGACAGCACCCCGCTCGAACAGATGACCCGCGCGATGCAGGGCAAGACCCCGGCAGCGGTGCGGGCGCAGCTCGGCCGGTTCGGCTTTTCGGGCAACCGCGCGACATCTCAGGTCGGCACGCTGTCGGGCGGAGAGCGCGCGCGGCTTGCGCTCGCGCTGATCACCCGCGATGCGCCTCACCTGCTGATCCTCGACGAGCCGACCAACCACCTCGATGTCGATGCGCGCGAGGCGCTGGTCCAGGCGCTCAACGACTATTCGGGCGCGGTGCTGCTGATCAGCCATGACCGGCACATGGTCGAGCTTACCGCCGACCGTCTGGTGCTGGTCGATAGCGGCACGGCCACCGAATATGCGGGCAGCATGGACGATTATATCGACTTCATCCTGGGCGTGAATCAGCCCAAGGGCGAGGCCAAGCCCAAGGTGAAAAAAGACAAGAAGGCCGAGGCCGAGCGCCGCGAACAGGCCCGGCAGATCCGCAACAAGGTGAGCGCGGCAGAAAAGCAGATCGCAGCACTCCAGGCGAGGATGAGCGAGATCGACCGCGCGATGTTCGATCCTTCGTCGGCGAGCGGCGAACTGGCCAAGCTGACGATGAGCGAATTGTCGCGACGCCGTTCCAAGATTGCGGACGAGCTCGCCGAGGTCGAGGCATCCTGGCTCGAGAACAACGAAATGCTCGAGGCGCTGGAATAGGCTTGCCGGGCGCTTCCGAGTGGTTTAACCGAACGATTAAACCAGTCGAGAGGAGCCGAACCATGGCCGAAGCCTATATCATCGATGCCGTCCGCACCCCGCGCGGGGTCGGCAAGCCCGGCAAGGGCGCGCTGTCGCATCTGCATCCGCAGGATCTCGCCGCGACCGTGCTCAAGGCGATCAAGGAGCGCAACGGGCTCGACACCGCGACGGTCGACGACGTGATCTGGTCCACCTCGACCCAGAAGGGCAAGCAGGGCGGCGATCTCGGCCGCATGGCAGCGCTGGCGGCGGGCTATGACATCAAGGCGAGCGGCATGACGCTCGACCGTTTCTGCGGTGGCGGCATCACCTCGGTCAACCTCGCCACCGCCGCCATCATGTCGGGCATGGAAGATTGCGTCATCGCCGGTGGTACCGAGATGATGAGCTATACCCAGGTCGTCGCTGCTGCCGAAGCCAATGCCGGCATGCCGCCGCCGCTGATGGGATCGCACAACCCTGCGCTCGACGAGCTGCACCCGCAATCGCACCAGGGCGTGTGCGGCGATGCGATCGCCTCGATGGAGGGCATTTCGCGCGAGGATCTTGATGCGCTGGCCCTGGTCAGCCAGCAGCGCGCCGCACGCGCGATCGCCGAGGGCCGTTTCGACAAGTCGGTCGTGCCGGTACACAACCCGGACGGCACCGTCGCGCTCGACAAGGAAGAGTTTCCCCGCCCCGATACCACTGCCGAAAGCCTGGCCGCATTGAAGCCGGCCTTTGCCGGCATGGCCGATTTCGAGATCGGCGGAACCACCTTCCGCAAGCAGATCAACCGGCGCTATCCCGACCTCAAGATCGAGCATGTGCATCACGCGGGCAACAGCTCGGGCGTGGTCGATGGCGCCGCCGCCGTGCTGCTTGCCTCGAAGGATTATGCCGACAAGCACGGCCTCAAGCCGCGCGCGCGCGTCGTCACCTATGTCAACATGGGCGATGACCCGACGCTGATGCTCAACGCGCCGGTCCCCGCCGCAAAGAAGGCGCTGGAACGCGCGGGGCTGAACAAGGACGATATCGACGTCTGGGAGATCAACGAGGCATTCGCCGTCGTCGCCGAAAAGTTCATCCGCGATCTCGAACTCGACCGCGAGAAGGTGAACATCAACGGCGGCGCGATGGCGCTGGGCCATCCGATTGGCGCAACGGGTTCGATGCTCATCGGTACCGCGCTTGACGAACTCGAGCGCTCGGGCGGCCGCTATGGCCTGATCACGATGTGTGCGGCGGGCGGCATGGCCCCGGCGATCATCATCGAGCGTATCTGACGCGCAGCGAGGCGGTGGGCGCAGCTCAGACGAGCGCGTTCACCGCCGCCATGAACGGGCCGATCGATACGGGCTTTGACACATAACCCTCGGCCCCGGCGGCGCGGATACGGTCCTCGTCGCCCTTGCCCGCATAGGCGGTCACCGCCATGATCGGGATGAGCCGGAGGTCGCGATCGGCCTTGATGGCCTCGATCAGTTCCAGCCCGCTGACATGCGGCAGCTGGATGTCCATGATGATCAGTCCCGGCACGAACTGGCGCGCGCGCTCCAGCACCTCGCGGCCATCTGCCAACCCCTCCACCGCAAAGCCATGCGCGGTGAGCAGATCGCAGAAAAGTTTGCGATTGAGGTCGTTATCCTCGACAACCAGCACTCTTTTTGCCACTGAACCGCTTATCCAATCTGCCGGTCGGGAACGTCCGGTGGGTTGATACCAACCGGGGATGTAGGCGAAAGCCGTGGGCGACACAATCAGGTCAAACGGGGGGGAATCCGGCGACGCGGCGACATTGGCGCTGCTGGCGCTCGGATGGTTGCTGAGCGATGCCGACCGCGCCTCGCGGCTGCTGGCGTTGACGGGCATGACGGCGGATGGCCTTCGCAAGGGTGCGGACAACCCCCGCATGCTGGCAGAAATCATCCGCTATCTGGAGGGGTGCGAGCGGGATCTCGTGGCAGCGGCCGAATCGGTGGGGACAACGCCTGCCAGCCTGGTCAATGCGCGGATCGAACTGGAACGACAGAGTTGAACCGAATGGAGACCTTGTGAACGCAATTGCCACCCCGAGCCGTCCATTGCTGGTCACCGATTGTGACGAGGTGCTGCTGTACATGGTCGCACCGTTCAAGGCCTGGCTTGATGAAGAGCATGATATCGATTTCGACTTTTCCGGCGGCGATTTTGCCAAGGCGCTGATCGACCGCAAGACCCGCGAGGCCGTGAAGCCGGGTGATATCTGGCCGCTGCTGGGCGCGTTCTTCGACACCGAGATGCACCGACAGATGCCCATCCCCGGGGCTATCGAGGCGCTCAAGACCATAGGCGAGCATGCCGATATCGTCGTGCTGACCAACCTGATGGACAACCGCCAGCAGGCGCGCAGCGAACAGCTCGCGCGTTTCGGCCTCCACCACCGCGTCGTGTGCAACCAGGGGCCCAAGGGCGAACCGCTCAAGCGGATCGTCGAGGAGCATAATCCCCGCGTCGCGATCTTTGTCGACGATCTGCCGCAGCACCATGAGTCGGCGACCGAGCATGTTCCACATGTCTGGCGGCTGCACATGGTCGGCGAGGAAGGCCTGGCTCCGCATATCGCCTGCGCCGCCAGTGCCGGCCATGCCCATGCACGCATCGACCGCTGGGACGAGGCGCTCGCCTGGATACTCGAACGTTTCGCTGCAGGCGTGCACGCGCCGGGCATCCAGGCTGCGGCCTGATTCACAGCTCTGACAGGATACAAGCATGACCGACACGATCGAACAGAAACTCGCCGAACTGGGCGTCGAACTGCCCCAGCCCGCGGCACCCGTCGCTTCCTATGTTCCCGCCGTGGAAGCGGGCGGCATGCTCTTCATCTCGGGCCAGTTGCCCTTTATCGACGGCAAGGTCGTGACCGGCCGGCTGGGCGAGAATGTCTCGCTCGAACAGGGCGAAGCCGCCGCACGCGCCTGCGGTATCATGCTGATCGCACAGATGAAGGCGGCTTTGGGCTCGCTCGACCGGGTCGAGCGGATCGTCAAGCTCGGCGCTTTCATCTCGAGCACGCCCGAATTCAACGCCCAGCCCAAGGTCGCCAATGGCGCGTCGGACCTGATGGTGCAGGTTTTCGGCCCTGCAGGACAGCATTCCCGCAGCGCGGTCGGCGTTCCAGTTCTGCCGCTGGGCGCGGCGGTGGAAATCGATGCCATTGTCGCCGTTCGGCCTGCTTGACCGCTGGCTGGCCCCCGCGCCAGCACAGCGACGTATCGCCTGGCTGGGCGAGCAGCCCTATGCCCATCGCGGTCTGCATGACGACATGTGGGATGGGCCGGTGCTGGAAAACGCCCTGCCCGCCTTCACCGCAGCGATTGCGGCGGGCCATGGTATCGAATGCGATGTCCAGCGCAGCGTCGACAACCGCGCCGTGGTGTTTCACGACTTTTCGCTGAGCAGGCTGACGCTGGCGCAGGGCCGCGTCGCCAGCAAGACAGCCGCCGAACTGACCCAGATCCGTCTGCTCGGCCAGAATGGCGCGATTGCAGAGCTGGGCGCGGTGCTGGGCGTCGTTCGCGGGCGCGCGCCGATCCTGATCGAGATCAAGACCGAAAGCGGCCATGTTGCTCCGCTCTGCCTGGCGGTGCGCCGCGCGCTGGAAGGCTATGGCGGCAAGGCGGCGGTGATGAGCTTCGATCCTGCGGTTTGCGCCTGGTTCCGGCGGCAGGCCAAGCATATCACGCGCGGGCTGGTCATCACCGAGGAGGAGGCGCGCGGCTGGAGGGGCAATCTGAGTCGCCATCGCGACCTTTGGGCCGCCAAGCCCGATTTCCTCGCCTATGACATTCGCGATTTGCCGAGCAGCTTCGCCGCGAGCCAGCGGGCGCGCGGGCTGCCCGTGCTGACCTGGACGGTGCGGACCGACGAGCAGCATGCCCTCGCCGCTGAACATGCCGACGCGCCGATCTTCGAGCGCGGCCAGCCCCAGCCTCAAATCCAGCCATGAGCGAACGCGCGATCACCGCCGAGGTCGGTCGCAGCATCGCCGCGCTGGACGCGGCGCAATGGGACGCCTTGGCAGGGCGGGACAATCCGTTCGTGTCCCACGCGTTCCTGAGCCTGCTCGAGCAATCGGGCAGCGTCGGGCGCGGCACTGGCTGGAACCCTGCGCCGATCACCATCAAGGGCGAGGACGGCAGGCTGGTCGCTGCAATCCCTGCCTATCTCAAGAGCCACAGCCAGGGCGAATATGTGTTCGACCATAGCTGGGCGCATGCCTGGGAAAATGCGGGCGGGCATTACTACCCCAAGCTGCAGATTTCGGTCCCCTTCACCCCCGCCACCGGCCCGCGCCTGCTGCTCGCCGATCCGCAATGGGCGCCAGCGATGCTCAGCGCGGCGGAGAATCTGGCGGACCAGAACGGCCTGTCGTCGGTCCACGCGACGTTTATCGAGCCCGCGCAACTGCCGCTGTTCGAACAGGCGGGCTGGCTGATGCGGTCCGACACGCAATTTCACTGGCACGATGAGGGCTATGGCGATTTCGAGGGCTTTCTCGGCTCGCTGACCTCACGCAAGCGCAAGGACCTGCGCAAGGAACGGGCCAGGGCGCAGGAGGGCGTGGAAATCGTCCACCTGACCGGCGACATGATCACCGAGGCGCATTGGGACGCGTTCTGGATCTTCTACCAGGATACCGGCGCCCGCAAATGGGGGCAGCCATATCTGACACGCGAGGCGTTCAGCCTGATGGGCCAGACGATGGCCGATCGCATCCTGCTGATCCTGGCCCAGGTCGAGGGGCACCCGATTGCAGGTGCGCTCAATTTCATCGGCAGCGACACGCTCTACGGTCGCTATTGGGGCTGCACTGTGGACAAGCCGTTCCTGCATTTCGAGCTTTGCTATTATCAGGCGATCGACGCGGCACTGGCACGGGGGCTGACACGGGTGGAAGCAGGCGCGCAGGGCGGACACAAGATGGCGCGCGGCTATGCACCCGAACTCACCTGGTCGGCGCATTACATTCCCGATCCCGGCTTCCGCCGCGCGGTGGCCGATTTCCTGAAACGCGAGCGCGCCGCGGTAGCCGCCGATCGCGAGATGCTGACCGAGATGCTGCCCTTCCGCAAGGGCGAGCGACAGGCTTGACGCGAGCGGCAAGCGGGCGCACCATCGTGCCCGATCGTCCGTTCAAACCCTTGTTCTTCCATCAGAAAGCCTGATTCCATGCGCGCAACCCGTCTGGCCATCCTGCTGCTCGCCTTTGCCAGCCCCACCGCCCTTCTGGCGCAGAACGCGCCGGACACCCGGCTGACAGGTCAGGACCTCTTCTCGCTCGAAGCTGCCGCCGATCCGCAGATATCGCCCGACGGCAGCAAGACCGCATTCGTGAGGCGCGCCAACGACGTGATGAGCGACCGCGCCATTTCCTCGATCTGGCTGATCGACAATGCCAGCGGCGAGATGACCCCGCTCGCCGCAGGACCCGGCAGCCACAGTCAGCCCAGCTGGTCGCCCGACGGCAAGCGGCTTGCCTATGTCTCCACAGCCGAAGGCGGCGCGCCGCAGCTCTATGTGCGCTGGGTCGGCACAGGCCAGTCGGTGCGGATCACCGGCCTTCCCGAAAGTCCCGGAAATATCGCCTGGGCACCGGACGGCACGCAGATCGCCTATACGATGTTCGTGCCCAGCGAGGGGCTGAAGCTGGGCAAGGCGCCCGACAAGCCCGAGGGTGCAACCTGGGCGGCGCCGCTCGAAACCTATGATCTGCTGACCTATCGCGCCGATGGCGCAGGCTATCTCAAGCCCGGCTTCGACAAGATCTTTGTCGTGCCTGCAACTGGCGGCGCACCGCGCCAGCTCAGCTTTGGCGACTATCATGACGGCGGCGGCCTCACATGGAGCAAGGACGGGCAGACGCTCTATTTCAGCGGCAACCGCTCGCCCGATTGGGAGAATGACCCGCAGGATGGCGAAATCTACGCACTGGATATTGCCAGCGGTCGCATCACCGCGCTGACCGACCGGGACGGACCCGATGCATCGCCCGTCGTCTCGCCCGATGGCAGCAGAATCGCCTATCTCGGCTTTGACGACAAGCTGCTCGGCTATCACAACACCCAGGCGTATGTGATGAACCGCGACGGCTCTGCCAAGCGCGCCATCGCACCGACGCTCGATCGCGGCATCGACAGCATGGTCTGGGCCCCGGATGGTCAGGCACTGATCGCCCAATATGACGATCATGGCGAGACGCTGGTCGCGCGGATCGGCCTCGATGGATCGGTGCGCGAAATCGTGCGAGGATTGTCGGGATCGTCGTTCGATCGCCCCTATTCGGGCGGTTCGTTCAGCATCGCGAAGAACGGCACCATCGCCTATTCGGGCGGCAGTGCGACCAGGCCTGCCGATGTCATGCTGGCGAGCGGCGGCAAGACGCGGGCGCTGACCCGGCTCAACAGCTCGCTCATGGCCTCCAGGCGGCTCGGCGAAGTGCGCAAGATGACCGTGGCATCCTCGTTCGATGGCCGCGAGATCGAGGGCTGGCTCACCCTTCCGCCCGGCTATGTCGCCGGGCAGCGCGTGCCGCTGGTTCTGGAAATTCATGGCGGGCCGTTCTCGGCTTATGGCCCGCATTTCTCGACCGACAACCAGCTTTACGCCGCCTCGGGCTATGCGGTGCTATCGGTCAACCCGCGCGGTTCGACCAGCTATGGCGCGGAATTTGCCAATCTCATCCACCATGCCTATCCGGGCAATGACTATGACGATCTGATCTCGATGGTCGACAAGGCGATTGCCGATGGCGTCGTTGATCCTGACCAGCTGTTCGTGACCGGCGGCTCGGGTGGCGGGGTGCTGACCAGCTGGATCGTCGGCAAGACCAACCGGTTCAGGGCCGCAGCGACACAGAAGCCAGTGATCAACTGGACCAGCCAGGCGCTCACCGCAGACGGGCCGGCGTTCTTTGCGAAATACTGGTTCGGCAAGATGCCGTGGGAGGATCAGCAAAGCTATTGGGCGCGATCGCCGCTTTCACTTGTGGCCAATGTGAAGACGCCGACGCTGGTGGTGGTCGGCAGCGAGGATTATCGCACCCCGGTGAGCGAGTCCGAGCAATATTATACCGCGCTCAAGCTGGTCGGCGTGCCGACGGCGCTGGTCAAGGTTCCAGGCGCCAGCCATGGCGGAATCGCGGCAAGGCCGTCGCAGAGCGCGGCCAAGGCTTCGGCGATCATCGCCTGGTTCGAACGCTACCGCAACAAGGCAGCGCCGAAATAGAAATCAGGCAGCGCGCGCTGCGATCTGCTGGAGCCAGGCGCGAGCTTCGCGCTGGGCTTCGGCAATCTGCCGTGCGGTCATCTCTTCGGAGATTTCGGCGCGGCACAACTGGCTTTCCTCATGGCCTTTCACGGCGGCGAGGTTGAACCACTTGTGCGCCTCGATCAGGTCGACATTGACCCCGTGGCCGCCGGTGGAAAACGCTACGCCCAGTTCGAAATAGGCGTTGATATCGCCGCGCGCGGCCGCCGCGAGCTTACTCTCGATCAGAAAGGTAGCTGACTTCAGACTGTTTGCCATCTCACATGCCCCTCTATTGCATGGCCGGTTTTTCCGACAGGCGAACAGTGCAAAAGGGGGGTGAAGAAATGGTTAATTCGGCATACACCATGCCAGAAGTTTTACAATCAAACCGGGGCTACGGGCATGTTGTCGATCAGGCGTGTCCTGCCGAGACGCGCCGCGACCAGAAGACGCGCCGGGCGATCAGCCGCGTCCATCGGCTCGAGCGTCGCCGCATCGGCAAGCGTGACATAGTCGATGGAAGCAAAGCCGGCGGCGGTCAGCGCCTGCTCGATGCCGTCGAGAGCCACCCTTACCGGCCCGCCTGCCTCGATCACGGCAATTCCCGCCTGCATGGCGCGTGGCAGCATGGCTGCTGCAGCGCGTTCCTCGGGCGAGAGATAGGCATTGCGCGATGACAGCGCGAGACCATCGGAATCGCGAACGGTCGGCACACCGATAATGTCGAGCCCGAAATTGAGGTCGCGCGCCATCGCCCGGATCACCGCGAGCTGCTGGTAATCCTTCTCACCGAACAGCGCCATGTCGGGCTGAACCTGGTTGAACAGCTTGGCGACCACGGTGGCGACACCGTCGAAATGCCCGGGCCGGGCTGCACCGCACAGCCCGTCGCTGACACCGGCCACGCTGATATTGGTGGCAAAGCCTTGCGGATAGACCTGCTCGACATCCGGCGCCCACAGGATCGCGACGCCCGCCTCGCTCAGCATTGCAGCGTCGGTCTCTTCCTGGCGCGGATAGGCGTCCAGATCCTCGTTCGCCCCGAACTGCTTCGGGTTGACGAAAATCGACACCACGACATGATCGGCGCGCTGCTTCGCCTCTTTCACCAGCTGCATGTGCCCGGCATGCAGCGCCCCCATGGTGGGGACGAGCGCGACATGCCCCCCCTGCCCCCTGAGCAGCGACACAGCCGACCGCAGCCTGTCAACCCGACGTAAGATTTGCACCTTGGTAAAGCCTCCGATAGGGAACCCCGCAACATCAGGCGGCGTGTTCGCCAAACGATTCACACAGCAGCACTGGCACAATCACGGGCCTGCTGGAAGGGGCTGGAAAGACCATGGACATGATGACGCGCAAGGCGTCCCCGCACCATATCGTATTCGCCAACGAAAAGGGCGGCACGGGCAAATCGACCAGCGCGGTGCACGTGGCCGTTGCCCTGTCCTATCTCGGTTTCCGGGTCAGCGCGATCGATCTCGACCCGCGCCAGCGCACGCTGCACCGTTATCTGGAAAATCGCGTCCAGACCCAGCAGCGTCGCGGCATCAGCCTGCCCACCCCGAATTTCGAGGTGTTCAAGGATGACAACCAGGCCCGGCTGGAACAGATGGTCGCAACGCTCAGCCAGGATTGCGACTTTCTGGTCTATGACACGCCGGGTCGCGACGACAAGTTCGCGCGCTTCGTCGCCACCCGCGCCGATACCCTGGTGACGCCGCTCAACGACAGCTTCGTCGATTTCGACCTGATCGGTCAGGTCGATCCGGAGAATTTCAAGGTCCGGCGCCTCAGCTTCTATGCCGAGCTGATCTGGGAAGCGCGCAAGGCGCGCGCCAAGACCGACGGGATCGAGATCGACTGGGTGGTCCTGCGCAACCGCACCCAGCAGACCGATGCGCGCAACAAGCGCAGGCTCGACGCCGCGCTGGCCGAACTCTCCAAGCGCGTCGGGTTCCGTTATGTCCAGGGCCTGTCCGAGCGCGTGGTCTATCGCGAGCTTTTCCCCTCGGGCCTGACGCTGCTCGACAAGGGACACCTTGCAGATCTGGGCACCAGCCATATCATCGCGCGGCAGGAGCTGCGCGAGATGGTTTCCGCTTTGAACCTGCCGGGCGTGGGCAGCCGCTCGCCCGAGCGCCAGCCACAGCTGATCTGATCAGGGCTTTTTCATGAGCTTGAGCGTCATTGCGGTCATCGCTTCGGCTGCGGTCGCGATGACGGTATCGGCTTCGGGCGCCCAGAAGGGACTGTGCAGCGAGGGCATTTCGATGCCCTCCTTCTTCGCCTTGTTGTATTCAGGCAAAGGCACCCCGCCGACCCAGAAGATCATACTTTTGATATTGTCGGGGTCGGCGCGGTAGAAGCGGCTGAAATCCTCGCCGCCCATCGAGGGCGCGACCTGTGCGACACGCTTGTCGCCGAACCGGCTCTTGAGGAATGTCCCGATCTCGGTGGTGAATTCGGGGCTGTTATAGACCGCCGGGGTGAACGTGTCGGCCAGCTTCACCTCGGGCATCCTGTCCTCGGGCACGCCGGCGGCAATGGCCTCGCCTCGGGCGATGCGCTTGATTCCGTCGAGGATTTTCGCGCGCGTCTCGTCGGAATAGCTGCGCACGGTGAGCAGCAGCGTCGCCTCGTCCGAGATGATGTTGTGCTTGGCCCCTGCCTGGAAGCTGCCGACAGTGACCACGGCGGCATCCTGCGGATCCAGCTCGCGGCTGATCAGCGTCTGCAGTGTGGTGACGATGCGCGCAGCGAGGACGATCGGGTCCTTGGTCGATTGCGGATAGGCACCGTGTCCACCCAGCCCCTTCACCTTGATATCGACGCTGTCGACATTGGCGAGCGCAAAGCCGGGGGTATATCCGATGAACCCGGCCGGGGCCTGCGCAGCGTCATGGAAGCCCAGCACATATTGCGGCTTGGGGAAGCGGGTGAACAATCCGTCTTCGAGCATCGCGACCGCGCCCGAGCCGATCTCCTCGGCCGGTTGCAGGATCATCACCAGCGTGCCCGACCATTCGGCCTTGCGCTTGACCAGCTGACGCGCGGTCGCGACCCAGCCGGTCATGTGCGTGTCATGGCCGCAAGCGTGCATCACGCCGGTCTCGATGCCCGCCGGACTCATCGCGCGCACCTTGCTGGCAAAAGGCAGGCCGGTCTGCTCGACCACCGGCAACCCGTCCATGTCGGCGCGCAGCATCACCACCGGGCCGGGGCCGTTCTTCATGACTGCGACCACGCCGGTCTTGCCGACGCTCTCGGTCACCTCGAAGCCCAGACTGCGCGCTTCGGCGGCGAGTTTTTTCGCGGTGCGCACCTCCTGAAAGCTCAGTTCCGGATTGGCGTGCAGGTCGCGATAGATGTCCATCAGCCACGGCATGTCGGCGGCAATATCGGCGCGGATCGTATCCTGCGCGGCGAGCGGCGAGGCTGCGGCCAGCGCGAGAATGGATGCGGCAAAGGCTCGCGCGAAATGCTTGGCGACCGGCATATGTGTCTCCCCAGACAGATGTTTGACGGAGACGCTAACGTCCTGATGCGCTTACGCCAATCGCTTTCCACCCGTCATTCCCGCGAACGCGGGAATCCCGCTTTTGCGTGACCCGGGAAACAGGAAGGGGGACCCCCGCCTTCGCGGGGGTGACGATGGAGGAGGCCTCTATTTCCTCGGCCTCAAGTCGATGATGTCCATCGTCGATTCGTAATAGGGCCGGGGGAAGACGATCCGCCAATGGTCCTTGCCGATCCGCTCGACCGTTCCGGCCAGATCGCGTTCCCTATCCTGCCCATAGGGCACCAGCCCTTCGTCATCGCCCAGCATCAGCGATCCCAGGAACACGCCGTTCCGCCGGGTATCAGCGTGGATATACCCCACCGGGCGCTGCGACCCGGTCAGCTTGACGAACTGTCTTTTGTCGCCGCTGCCATAAATGGCGCAGGCGAAATCGGGATAGGCAATGAAGGCAAGGAATTGCCCGCCAAGCTTGTGCGTGGCGCACAGATATTTGCCCTCGGGCGGCAACGGATCGTCGAGCCGCTTGTCGGGATCGTAGAGCGAGGGGTTGTTGGCCAGCGCGCCTGCATGTTCGGAATTGCGCACTTCCTTGATCGCCGCAGCAAAAGTCGCATCCCTTTGCTTGATGCGCGCGGCATCGGCCGGCGTAGCGATATCCTGCCAGCGTTCGGCAGAGGCGGCGCTCGCGCTCACCATCAGCGCCGATGCGGCCACTGCCTTCCAGAATGTCGCCATAAACGCTCCCGCTCGATCAGCTCATTTGTGCGGCGCAAGGTCGAACGCGGCGGTCTTTCCGTCGAGGATGTTCTGCGCCAGGATGTCACCCTTCTGCATGGTCGCGCGCACCGCGTCGATGCCCTGTTGCCAATGCACCTCCATCGTAGCGCGCGAAAACTCGAAATCGCGCATCCCACTCTCCCAGTTCTGCACCTTGTAGATCAGATGGACGATGTTGACGGCATTGTCCTCGACCAGCGCGCGCATGCGCTGCACATCCGGCTGCGAGCACATGTCCGCCGGAAGCATCGACAGCACATTGCGCAGCGCCGCATGTTCCTTGCGTAGCTTGAGATAATAGTCGGTCACCTGCCGGGTTCGGCTGGAATAGCGGATATCCTTTTCGCGGCTCATGACATCGGCGAATTTGGTCGGCACCTCGCCACGCGCCGGGAACAGGTCTACCTGGAAGGCGAGCATGTCGCTGGTCTGGTTGTCGAGCACATAGGAAAGCGGCGTGTTGCTCACCAATCCGCCGTCCCAATAGTATTTGCCGTTGATCTCGATCGGCGGAAAGCCGGGCGGCAGCGCGCCACTGGCGAGGATATGGCGCGCATCGATGGTCTGCGGCCCGTGGGGATCGCGCGTGTCGAAATAATAGAAATTGCCCGATTCCACGTTCACCGCGCCGACCGACAGGCGCACCGGACCCTTGTTCAGCCGGTCCCAGTCGACAAAACGGTCGAGCGTCCTGGCCATCTCGCTGGTATCGTACATGCTGACCGCCGCAGGAGTTCCGGGCCAGGCAAAGGGCGCAGGTACAAGATGCGGACGAAAGAAACCCGGAACGCCGATCGTCGCAGCGGTCGCGGCACCAGCGAAATGGTTGATTTCACGCAGCGCATCGCTGTCGCCCCAGACGAAATCTGGCGCACCTGAGGTCACCAGCTCCCAGAACTCGCGAAGCCGCTGGCAGGCTTGCATCGGCTCGTTGCCCGCGATGATCGCCGAGTTGATCGCACCGATCGAAATCCCTGCGACCCAATCGATCCGCACATTCTGGCGCACGAGCTCGCTGAACACCCCAGCCTGATAGGAGCCGAGCGCTCCGCCGCCCTGCAGCAGCAGCGCCACTGTCGGCGGCAGCGGCACGGCGGCCGATTGCAGGTCTATCTCTTCAGGCGATGCGGGCATGACAGTTTCTCCAGCCAGTATATCGGCGCAGCGCATTTATGCCGCAGCGCACAATAGGGCAATCCGCGCAAAAATCGATGGTGCTAAATCGCACCTTCAGGTGTTACTGTTCGAACTCAAGCTGCAAAAGGGAACAGCCGCGGTCATGAAGCTCGACGATTACCGCACCAGCGACAATATTTCCGACCAGCGCGGCGGTGGCGGAGGCGGCGGATTCAACCTGCCTATCGGTGGGGGGAAGATGGGGATCGGGACCATCCTGATCCTGGGCATTGCCGCACTCGTCTTCGGCATCAATCCGATGGAGCTGATGCAGGGCGGCGGGCTGCCGGGCGGTGCACCGGTCGCGACGCAGCAAGGCGGCCAGAATGCCGCGCAAAGCTGCGCCGTCGACGAAAAGAGCAAGTTCAGCTGCCAGGTGCTCGCCAGCACCGAGGACACTTGGGGCGCAATATTTCGCGAACAAGGCCAGCAATATCAGCCCGCCACGCTGACCTTCTATGATCGCAACGGCCAGTCCGGTTGCGGCGCGGCGCAAAGCGCGATGGGGCCGTTCTATTGCCCGGCGGACAACGGCATCTATCTCGACACCAGCTTTTTCGACGAGCTTGCGACGCGCTTCCAGGCGGCGGGCGATTTTGCCCAGGCCTATGTCATCGCGCACGAGGTCGGCCATCATATCCAGACGATCACCGGCCGATCGAACGAGGTCCGCCGCGCGCAGCAGGCTACGAGCGAGGCCGAGGGCAACGAGCTGCAGGTCCGCATGGAGCTGGAAGCAGATTGCTATGCGGGCCTCTGGGCAGCGCGCAACCGCGACCGGATCGAGCCGGGCGATATCGAGGAAGGGCTGACTGCGGCCAACGCGATTGGCGACGATACGCTGCAAAAGGCGGCAGGGCGCAGGCCAGTGCCGGAAAGCTTCACGCACGGCACCTCGGCACAGCGCATGGCATGGTTGAAGAAAGGATTGACGACCGGCGATCCGGCCCAGTGCGACACGTTCAGCGCCGCGCGATTGTAACCGGAGGCATCGTTTGCCAGTATGATGCGTATGCGCTGTCACAAGGCGCCTGAACAGGCGCGCGACAACAGGGGACGACATATGCGCCAGACCGTTATCACTATTGCCACGCTCGCGCTTCTGGGCACTGCACTGCCCGCCGCCGCGCAGAACCAGGCGGCCGACAAACCGCGCTCCACCGAGAAGATGGCCGAAGACGTGGTGACCCAGCCTGTCGAGGATGTCGGGATCGACAAGAAGGACATTCCGGAAAACCTGCTGCGCATCCAGGACAAGCCCTATTCGCTGGTCGGCATCAAGACCTGCGCGCAGATCCGCAGCGCGATCGGCGACATGGACGCCGTTCTGGGCGAGGATCTGGACGTTCCCTACGAAGCGACGCGCGACGACAAGCGCAAGGACACGGCGGGCAAGATCGGCGGCTTGCTGGTCAACTCGATCATTCCCTTCCGCGGCGTGATCCGCGAGATTTCCGGCGCAGCTGCGCAGGAGCGGCGGTACAATGCAGCCGTCTATGCCGGCGTCGTGCGGCGCAGCTTCCTGAAGGGCGTCGGATTGCAGCGCGGCTGCAAATATCCGGCGGCACCCGACCCGAAGGCAGTGAAGTAAACTCCGCCCTTGATGAATTGCCGTTCTCCGGCGAAAGCCGGAGTCCAGAAGTGGGGTGGTTCCATCTCGCCACTGGATTCCGGCTTTCGCCGGAAAACGGTGACGGTCAGCAAGGTATACACGACATGCGACGTTTTCCGGTGCGGCGGCTGGGCGATTGCCATACGGTCGATGATTTTCGCGAACTGGCCCGCAAGAAGCTGCCCTATCCGGTGTTCCATTATATCGACGGTGCCGCCGATGACGAGGTGACCCGCAACCGCAACACCCAGGCCTATGAAGACTGCGACCTCGTCCCCAACGTGCTCGCGGGTGTCGCCGATATCGACATGTCGACTACAGTGATGGGCCGCAGGATCGACATGCCGCTGTTCCTTTCCCCGACCGCACTGCAGCGGCTGTTCCACTGGCGCGGCGAGAAGGCGGTCGGTGCGGCAGCGGAGAAGTTCGGGACGTTCTTCGGCATTTCCTCGCTCGCCACGGTGAGCCTGGCCGAGATCGGCGAGAGCATTTCCAGTCCCAAGCTGTTCCAGCTCTACGTCCACAAGGACAAGGGATTGAACGCCGCGCTGATCCAGGCAGCCAAGGCAGCGAAATTCGATGCGCTGGCGCTCACGGTCGATACCATCGTCTCGGGCAAGCGCGAGCGCTGCCTGCACACCGGCTTCACCTCGCCGCCGCGCCTTACGCCGTCGTCTGCTATCAGCTTCGCGACGCATCCCGGCTGGACGCTCAACTATCTGGGGCGTGAGCGTTTCTCGCTGCCCAATCTCGAGAGCCATGTCGCCGCTGGCACCGATGCGGCGATCTCGGTCGCGGACTATTTCAACACCATGCTCGATCAGAACATGGACTGGAAAATGGCCGAGCATATTCGAGCCGAATGGGGCGGCCCCTTCTGCCTGAAGGGCGTGATGAGCGTCGAGGACGCGCGGCGCGCGGTCGATATCGGTGCCACCGCGATCATGGTCTCCAACCATGGCGGGCGGCAGCTCGACGGCAGCCGCGCGCCGTTCGATCAACTCGCCGAGATCGTCGATGCAGTAGGCGACCGGATCGAGGTGATCTGCGATGGCGGCATCACGCGGGGCACGCATGTGCTGAAAGCCTTGAGCGTCGGGGCAAAAGCGTGCTCGGGCGGGCGGCTGTATCTTTACGCGCTCGCCGCCGGAGGGCAACGCGGGGTCGAGCGCACCCTTGCCAATCTGCGGGGCGAGATCGAGCGCGGCATGAAGCTGATGGGCGTGACCAGCATCGACCAGCTCAGCCGGAGCAATCTGCGCTGGCGCTAGCTATTTCGGACGGCCGACCTCGCCGGTCGCGCTGATGACGATGCGGTCGCTGTTGGTGCCGCGCGCCAGCACCACGGTGACGGGCATGTTGGGCAAGCCTGTCGCATCGAACCAGAAGCGTGCGCGGCCCTGATCCTCGGGCGTGCGCTCGCCCTCGCCCGTCGCGCCCTCGATCCGCGCAAT
Source organism: Blastomonas natatoria (assembly GCF_003201955.1). Lineage (GTDB taxonomy): Bacteria > Pseudomonadota > Alphaproteobacteria > Sphingomonadales > Sphingomonadaceae > Blastomonas > Blastomonas natatoria. The sequence goes on along the minus strand of NZ_QJJM01000001.1, from coordinate 114,688 downwards.
CGTGCCGGGGTTCCAGTCGCGATTGGCCAGCGTGCGGGCGTTGAGCGGCACCCATTTGCGGTCCTGCCGCGCATCGAAGCCATAGCCCGAAGGCGCGATCCACACCGCAATCGGCCTTGCGCTCACCACCGCCTCGTCGCGCGCCGCCGCGACGCGTGCGGCGAAGCGATCGGCGTCTTCCGACAAGGCGGCACTATCCCCCGGCAGCGCCAGAACAACAGCCCCCGCGACAAGGCCGATGATGAACAGCACCACCATCAGCTCGATCAGGGTGAAGCCCTGATCGCCCTCACCCTTCCGCGCCTTCGGCGCTCCCTCCCTCTCCCACCGGGAGAGGGAAGGGGCCCGCGACGCGAAGCGTCGTGGGAAGGGTGAGGGTGACTTTGGTATCAATCCGCCCTCAAGCGCCATCTGCAGTAATATCCGCATTCTCCTCCTCGCCGCCCGGCGCGCCATCGGCACCCAGCGAATAGAGGTCGAAGGCGCCGGTCGTGCCGGGACTGACATATTGATACGGGCGGCCCCAGGGGTCCTGCGGCAGTTTCTTGATATAGCCACCGCTGCGATAGCGGCCGGGCTGGGCGAGCGTGGGCGGCGCCGTGACCAGCGCGTTGAGCCCTTCCGCCGTGCCCGGATAGGCAAGATTGTCGAGCCGATACATTTCGAGCGCCTGGCCAAGCGTCGCGATGTCGCTGCGCGCCTTTTCGGTCATCGCCTTGTCCTGGCTGGGCAGCACGTTGATGACGACGATGGTCGCGAGCAGGCCGATGATGAAGATCACCACCATCAGTTCGACCAGGGTGAAGCCGTTGGCGCGTTTGCGGTTTTCGCGGCTCAGGCGCTTCAACAGCAGGGTTCGGATGTTCAACATGGGGTCTTCCTCTAGAGTCCGGTCAGGTTTTGCAGCTGCAGGATCGGCAGCAGGATCGACAGGATGATCAGCGCGACCGCCCCGCCCATCACCACGATGATAGCCGGTTCCAGCAGCGCCATCGCGGTGGTCGTGAAATTGCGGAACTCGCGCTCCAGATAATCGGCCGCGCGTTCCAGCATGATGTCCAGTTGCCCCGCGCTTTCGCCGCTCGCCACCAGATAGACCAGCAGCGGCGGGAACGTGCCCGCATTGCGCAACGCCGCGGAGAGCGACCCGCCCGAGCGGATAGCCTCGACCGCCTGTTCCAGCGCCTCGCGCAGCACGCTGTTGCGTACGGTGCGCGTGGTGAGCTTCATGCCTTCGAGCAACGGCAGGCGGCTCTGCACCATGGTCGCGAGCGTCCGCGCCAGCCGCGCGGCGTTCATGTCGCGGATCAGCCGGCCGATAAACGGCAGCTTCAGCAGCAGCGTATCGACCCGGTATTTGAACGCCGGCACCTTCATCGCGCGCCAGAAGGCAAATCCTGCGAGCAGCAGCGCGACGACAATCGCCCACCACCAGTTGGCCAGAAAGGCGGAGATGCCAATCACGATGCGCGTGATCAGCGGCAGCTGCGTCTGGGCATTGTCGAACTGCTCGACCACGCGCGGCACCACCGAGATCATCAGGCCCGCGACCACGCCCAGCGCGACCAGGGTCAGGATGATCGGATAGGCGAGCGCGGAGATGAGCTTGCCGCGCACCTCGGCCTGCTGTTCGAGCAGCATCGCCAGCCGCTCGGTGATGACGGGCAGCGAGCCGGAGCTTTCGCCCGCGCTGATCATCGCACGATAGAGCGGGGGGAAGCTGCGCGGCTCGCGCGCCATCGCCTCAGCGAGCGATTGTCCTTCCATCACGCCTGCATGCACGTTGATGAGCACGGCGCGCGCGTTCGCCTTCTCGGTCTGGCGGCTGATCGTGCGCAGCGCCTCTTCCAGGGGGCTGACGCTCATCAGCGAGGACATTTGCCGGGTGAAAAGCGTCAATTGCTTGGGGCTCAGCCGCGCGGTCGCGTCGCGGGACAATAACGGTTTGCGCGGCGGCGCAGGCGACACCGCGACGATATGGAAGGACTTGCGGATGAGCGCGGCGCGCGCCTGCGCGTCGGAAGCGGCCGAGATGCGCCCTTCCCGCTCGCGCCCGGCCGCATCGATCACTCGATAGGCAAAGTCAGCCATCGATCGTTTCGGGCGGAGCCGGTTCCGCCTCGCGCCGGGAAATCCGGATCGCCTCTTCCGCCGTGGTCTGCCCGGTGCGCACCAGTTCGCGTGCGGCGGAACCCAGGTTCGGCGCGTTGAGGAAGGCGTGCCGCGCGATGATCGCCTCGTCGCCATTGTCGTTGATCAGACGGCGGATGGTCTCGTCCACCCGCACCGCCTCGAACACGCCGATGCGCCCGGCAAAGCCGGTATGGTTGCAGGCATCGCAGCCGACCGGGCGATAGACCACCGTCCCCTTGTCGAAGCCGAGCAGCGAGGCGAGCGAGCCATCGGCCTGGACAGGTTCGCGGCATTCGGGGCAAAGCCGCCGCACCAGCCGCTGCGCGACGACGGCGCGCAGCGTCGAGGCGAGCAGGAACGGCTCGATCTTCATGTCGCGCATGCGCGTGATCGCGCCGATCGCATCGTTGGTGTGCACGGTCGAGAGCACCAGATGCCCGGTCAGCGACGCCTGGACCGCGATTTCTGCCGTCTCGTGATCGCGGATTTCGCCGATCATGACGACATCAGGGTCCTGGCGCAGGATCGCGCGCAGCCCTGCTGCGAAGGTGAGCCCGACCTTGGCATTGACCTGGGTCTGGCCGACACCCTCGATCGCATATTCGACCGGGTCTTCGACCGTCAGCATGTTCCGCGAACCGTCATTGAGCTGCTTGAGGCACGAATAGAGCGTGGTCGTCTTGCCCGATCCGGTGGGCCCGGTGACCAGGATGATGCCATTGGGCTCGGCCAGGGCCTCGGCGAGGATCTTGTGGGTGCGCGGGCTCATGCCCAGCAGCCCCAGATCCATATTGGCATTTTCCTTGTCGAGCAGGCGCAGTACGACGCGTTCGCCGGCGCGGCTGGGCAGCGTCGAGACACGCACATCAAGCAGCTTGCCGCCGATGGTGAGGCCGATACGGCCGTCCTGCGGTACGCGGCGTTCGGCAATGTCGAGCCGCGCCATCACCTTGATGCGGCTGACGATCACGGGCGCGACATTGGGCGGCATGCGCAGCTTTTCCTGCAACACCCCGTCCATGCGCATGCGGATGACCAGACCGGTCTCATAGGGCTCGATATGGATGTCCGACACGCCCTGGCGCGCGGCCTCGGCGATCACGCCGTTGATCAGCCGGATCGCCGGCGCATCGTCGGCGCTGTCGAGAAGGTCCTCGGCACTGGGGAGATCTGCGGCGAGCAGCTCAAGATCGCCGCCATCGATGTTGAGCGAGCTAGCCATCGCGGCAGCATTGCCCTCGACCGCATAATGATCGGACAGATAGCGCTCGAACTGCGCGATTGGTGCCATTTCGACATCGAACGGCATCGCCAGATACCGGCGCACTTCGAGCAGCGCGACCGGGTCCGCACCCTCGCGCAGTGCAACCTTGAGCCGCCCGCCGGATTCGCCCAGCATCACCACGCCATTGTCACGGGCAAAGCCATAGGGGATATCGAGCATGACGCGGGTGAGCGTGCGTTCGACGGCGACGGTCGCCTCGCTGACGTCAGTGCTTGCGGCGGCCTCGTCAGGCGCATCGCCCTTGCGGATGATCATGGCTGGCCTCCGTTGGGCGGGAGTTCCTGCTGCTGTTGCTGTCCCTGCGCGGGCATGCTCGGCGGCAAGGTGGTGCTGTCGATCGGCGCGGTGCTCGGCATGGCGCGCGGCGCGATCACCTGATCGTTCGGTCCGGCGGCCGGCGCAACCGGCACGTTCGCGCCAAGATATTCCAGCACGATCTTGTCGAGCGACGGCTCTGCCTTGGGATCGAACTCGATCTGTGCGGCACGGACGAAATTGTAGCGCCGCGCTGCAAGCGCCTGCGCATCCGCCGCGGTCCGCAAAATGGTCGGGCGGATGAACACCATCAGGTTGGTCTTTGTGCGCTCCTTGCCGCGCGACTTGAACAGTTCACCGAGGATCGGAATATCGCCCAGCAGCGGTATCTTCTGGATGGTGCGGCGCTCGTTGTCGTCGAGCAGGCCGCCCAGCGCGATGATCTCGCGGTCCTTGACCGTGACCGTGGTCTTCACCTCGCGCTTGTTGATGATCAGCTCGTTGAAATCGTCGCTGACCGGGCCGACGATCGAGCTGACCTCCTGCCTGATGTCGAGCTTGACCTGGTTGCCCGCGTTGATCTGCGGCTTCACCTCGAGCTCGATGCCGACATTCTGGCGCTGGATCGTGCGGAAGGCATTGTCGAAATTGTTCGAAAGCGCTTCGCCGGTGCTGATCGGGATTTCCTGACCGAACAGGATCGATCCCTTCACATTGTCGTTCACGGTCAGCGACGGCGTCGACAGGATGTTCGACTCGCTGTCCTCCTGCACGGCGTTGATGATCGCTCCGAGCACGCGATTATTGCCGATATCGGCAGCAAAGCCCGAATAGCCGCCGCGCGCGCCCAGAATGCTGCTAGCGGCATTCTGGCGCAACGTGTCGCCGATGGCGCTGTTTGTGCTGGTGGTGACGGTGTTGCCGTTGATGACGGTGGTGGTCTGGTCGAGATTGTCCGCCAATATGCCACCGGCAATATCGAGAATGTTGGGAGAGACATTGGAAAACGGCGTCACGAGGAACGGAATGTCCTTGCCGCCGATCAGGAACTGCACGCCCAGCTCGCGTGCGACCCGGTCGGAAATCTCGACGATGATCGCCTCGACCAGCACCTGTTCCTGACGAATGTCGAGCTGGCGCACAAGTTCGGCCAGCGAGCGCTGGACATCGACCGGCGCCGAGATGATCACGGCGTTCGTGCCTTCATAGCGTGTGATGATCGCCTGCCCGCGCCCGTTGGACAGCGCCACCGCACCGCCGACCGGAGCAGAGGCTGCTGTAGGGGCCGCACCAGCAGCAGGCGCCGATACCGAGGTCGCCGCCATGGGCGTGACCGCACCGCCACCCTGGGCGCCGACCATCATCTGCAGCACCGGCACCAGCTGTTCGGCATCGGCATAATCGAGCCAGATCACGCGAATCTCGCTGCCGTTCGCCGCGCGCGCATCAAGCTCCTTGGCGATGGCGGTCAGCCGCGAGACCGTCGGCGCATCGCCGCGCAAGGCGACCGAATTGCTCGAATCCACCGCGACAACCGAGACCAGCGGAGCCCCGCCGCCCCCCTCGGCCCCGCCGCCGGGCGCAGGCGCAAGCTGCTGCAGCGTCATTGCGATCTCGCGCGCGCCGGCATGCGCCAGGGTGATGACCTGGGTGGTCGCATTGTCGCGGTCGATCTGGCCGATCAGCGCGCGGATACGGCGGATATTGTCGGCATAATCGGCGACGACCAGGCTGTTGCCGCTGCGATTGGCGGTGATCGATCCCTCGCGGCTGACCAGCGGGCGCAGCGTCTCGACCGCCGTGGTCGCGTCGATCGCGCGCAGGCGGAAGACTTCGGTCACGAACTCGTTCTGCGCGCCGCGGCTGCCGATCCGGCCCGGGGTCGAGGCAGCGCCGTCGACCGGCTGGATGCGATACGCCCCGTTCGCGGTCGGCACCGCGATCAGGCCATTGGCGCGCAGGGTGGAAAGAAAGACCTCGAAATATTCGCTGCGGCTCAAGGGCCGGTCGGTGACCACCGAGACCTTGCCCTGCACCCGGCCATCGATGATGAAGGTGCGCCCGGTAACCTGCGCAGCGTCCTCGATGAAGGCGCGCACATCGGCGTCGCGCACGTTCAGGCTGTGCTGCGCGGCTGCGGGCTGGGCAAATACGAGGGCCACGCCCAGCGCGAAAAGGGAGATGTGTTTTTTCATTGTTCCGGAATGATGATCGCGATGGGAAGGGTTTCGGTGCCACGCTCGACCTTGAGCGACAGGCGGGCGCCGGGCTTGAGCTGACCGGAAAGCGCTGCGCCATCTGCAGCTGAGCTGACCTTGCGGCCGTTGATTTCGACGACAATGTCACCCGGTCGGAAGCCGGCCTGCGCAAACACGCCGCCATCGCCCCGGGGGGTTACGGCAAAGCCGGTCGCGCGGCCATTTTCGGTGCGCGGGGCAAAGCCGATGCCGGCGGTGATTGCCTCTGCGGTCAGCGGGCCGGGTGCCTGGACGATGGGCGGTGGCACAGCGCCGCCGGCAGGTGCCGCAGTCATCGGCGCATCGCCGACGGTCTCTGCCGGGACCGACTGGTCGAGGAACAGGCTTTCGCGGGTACCACCACGTTCGAGCACGACATGGTCGAACAGCACCTGCACAAGCTTGACGCCGGGCGCCACCTCTTCGCCCACCGCATAGCTGCGCTGCACGCCGTCCGATCCTGCAATGATCGCGGAGCCTCCGCCCGAAGCCTCGTTCATGCGCAGGCCGTACAGCGTCAGGTCCAGCGATGTGACCGCAGCGCTGGCATCCTCGCTCCCGCCAGCGGCGCGATCAAAGCCGTCGAAACTGGCAAACAGGGCCGCGCGTGCGGCGGGCGACATGACATTGGCAGGACGCGCCTGCCAATCGCCAAGAGGCGCGATCGGCGTGACGATCGTCCAGACGAGGCGGGCGATCTGAATGATCAGCGTCAGCACAAGCAGCGCACGCACCCAGCCGTACAAGCCTTGCGGAAGAAATCGGGCCAGGCCGCTCTGCTGCCCCTGAAACCGCGCCAGACGGAAACGGGAAAGCGAGGCACTGAGGCCGGTCTGCGCGCCATTTTGGGCCGCTGATGCCACGAATCACTCCCCGCTTCAGGCCGATCCCCATGGCCTCGCGATGCTGCTAGGCGCAGCCCGTGACGGTTGGATTACCAGTTTGTGACAGTTATTTGAAGGCGATGCTGCGCCGCCCGAGGCGGAGGACATAAAAAGGGGAGCCGGCGCAATGTCCGGCTCCCCCAATTCAAGTTTCCGATTGGGCTGCCCCTGCAATCAGAATTGCAGCGATGCGCTGATCTGGAAGCCGCGGCCGATCTCATAGGCGTTGTTGAGAATGACCGAGCTGCCAAGCTGCTGGAACTCGACATAGTCGGTGCTCAGCAGGTTGCGCGCCTCGAATTTCAGCTCGCCCGTCTTGTTGAACAGCTTGAAGCCTTCGCGCCAGACAAAGTCCAGACGCGGGCCGGTGAATTCGACAAAGTCGGGCTGGCCGGCCGGACCGCGATTGGTGACGCGGTTGCTGTTCCATGACAGCAGGATGGTCTGCTGCGACAGGCGTTCGCCGGTGCTTTCCATGCCGAACTGGATATTGGCGATATGGTCCGACTGGCCGGTAAGGGCAAAGCCGCCGGTCCGGAAGATCGTCGAAGCCGACACCATCGCCCCGCTCAGCGGATCGGCGATCATGTCCTGCGCGGTCACCTTCACGTCGGAATTGGTGTAGGTGTAGTTGGCCGCGATCAGCATGCGGCGTTCCTCGAAGAACGTGCCGCCCAGATCGATCAGGTCGAAGAACTTCACCAGCTCGATTTCCGCACCATAAAGCGTGGCTGTCGGCGCGTTGGCAAAGGTGGTGAAGAAATTGTCCCCCTGGCGGAAGCCCAGATTCTCGATCGGATCCTTGATGTCCTTGTAGAAAATCGCTGCGGTGAAGCGCTGGTCACGCTCGAAATACCATTCGAAGCGGGTTTCCAGGTTGATCAGGCGGCTGTTCTTCAGGAACGGGTTGCCGAAGAAGGTGCGGTCGAATTCAAGGTCAAGATATTGCTGCGGCGCCAGTTCGCGGAACTGGGGGCGAGCAATGGTCTTCGACGCAGCGAAGCGCAACTGCATGTTTTCGGCGAGGTTCCAGGTCAGCGTCGCTGCCGGCAGCCAGTCGTCCTTCCTGATGTTGGTCGGCACCAGATTGGCGCTGCCCAGACCGAACAGGTCGATCGGCTGAACGAACTGATCGCCGTCCTCATAGCGGATACCCGCCTGCAGACGCAGGCTGTCTGCCAGTTCGGCCTCGAACTGCAAATAGCCGGCATGCACTTCAAGACCTGCATCATAGGCTGCGGCGCCGTTCGAGCCTGAGGTTTCGAACAGGCGGACGTCAAAGGTATAGATGTTGAAGTCCGAAAGCAGGAAATCGGGGCGCTGCTGCGACACCGCAAAGGGCAGCGGGCCCTGGCCGCTCAGGAAGCGGAAATCGCGACGGATCGAGGTACGGTCGTTCTTGTAATAGGCGTAGCCAGCGCTGAACGTGATCGGCACGCCGATATCGGTCTCGTACGCCAGGTCGACATTCGCGCCATAGACATTGTCGTCCAGATCGCTGAACGCGATGCGCGCGCCCTCGCCCGCCGACTGCAGATCGTTGACGAAATCGTTCGCAGCGGCGCTGAACGTGTAATCGAAGGTCCGCTCGTAAGGCGCTTCACGCTGCGAGTTGGCATAGCTGCCGCGGAAGTTGAGGCGGAAATCGTCGAACTTCATCTCGCCAACGAACTGCGTGTTGATCAGCTGACGTTCGAACCAGTTGGTACGGCTGCGGTTGATCAGCCGAGTATCGGTGATGCGCGCATCGATGCCTTCGCGGATCGAGGCGTCCTTGAGCGAGTCGCGGATGAACAGGTTGGTCCATTTGAACTTGTGCTCGCCGACATCGGCGGTAACGCCGAACAGGCCGTTCACGACAACGCGGTTTTCGGTCGTCAGATAGTTGAAATTGATGTCGGGCAGCAGGGTATCGACACCGTTCACCGGCACGATGCCCTGCGAAATCTGCTGGACGCCGCCACGCGTGCGCCAGGTGTTGTTGATGCCCGCCGCACCGACGATGCCGATATTGACATCGCCGACAAGGAAGTTGGTGGCACCGCTGACCTGGCCGGAGAAGTTGACCGGAATGTTGTTGTTGCGCTGGATCAGCGAGGTGTTGGCATTGGCTAGGCTCGCGGTCAGGTCACGCACCTGGGCCTGCGTGAAATTGGCGCCGGCGGTGATCGGATTGCCCGAAGCAAAGGCGTCGCGCAGGTTGCGCGGCAGCGTGCGGGCACCGTTGTCGAAGCCGGTAAAGTCGGTCGACGAACCGAAATAGGTATAGCCGACCTCGCCGGTGGTGATGGTATCGCCGCCGGTGCTGAACTCGATCTTGAAGAACGGATCACGCGGCACCGACTTGGTGGTGAGGTTGATCGCGCCACCGCCGAATTCGCCCGGATAATCGACCGAATAGCTCTTCTGGATGGTGGTCGAGGCGATGACACTGGTCGGGAAGATGTCGAGCGGGACCGTACGGCGCAGCGGATCGGGCGAGGTCAGCGGCGATCCGTTCATCAGCGCGAGCGAATAGCGTTCGCCCAGGCCACGCACGAACACGAAGCGACCACCCACGACACTGAGGCCGGTGACGCGCTGGAGCGATCCGGCAATGTCGCCATCGGCAGTGCGGGCGATATCGGCCTCGCTCAGCACCGAGACGACTTCGGGCGTCGCCTTGATCGGGTTGGGGATGAAGCGGCCACGCACGACGATTTCGCTGTTGCCACCGGCACCGGGACCGGAGATTTCGATATCGTCTTCGGCCGGCACCTCTTCAGCCGGGGCATCGGCAGCGGGAGCATCGGCCTGGGGCGCGGGTGCTTCCTGGGCAAAGGCCGCCGGCGAAACCAGCGCCGAGCTGACCATCAGCAATGCAGCGAATGAAAGCGGCGTGAACTTCGCCATAAATCCCTCCAGAAATTCAAAAAAGGGGCGGCGGCGTGGTGTCGCCGCCGCCCCGTAACCGGTCAGCGGTCTGCAATCAGGTGGTCGGAATGCTCGGCGCGGCGGTGCAGGCCGGGGTCGTGCTGTAAAGACCGCAGGTCCAGCCCTGGAAGCGCGTGTCAGCCGCATCGCGGACGGCACCGATATAGGTGACGGCGTTGTAGAAGCTGTTGATCGCGGTCACGTTGAACACCGGACGGGCGGTCTCGTTCGCACCGTTGATGAAGATGCCCGACAGGGTCGAGGTGCCGTTGGTCACGTTGTTGGAACCGCCGGTGAACAGCGCCTGGATCGCGGAGACGGCCACGTTGCCATCGTCGGTAAAGGCGTTGGGGCAGCTCAGGAACACCGATTCAAAGCGCGGCGGGCCGGCTTCGTCACCGGCACCGGCGGTGCCGGTCGCCTGCACCGTCACGGCCGAGTCGACATCGAGACACCAGCCGGGACCGGTCAGCACGCTATTGAAGGCGGCAAAGTCCATGCCGCCACGCAGCAGGATGGCCGCTTCGTCAGCCGTGGTCTGGGTCGAGACGAAGGTCGCGTTCGACATCGACCAGGCGGTGCGCGGCTCAGCCTGTTCGTTGCCGTTCGAGTCGCCCTCGATCACATGGTTGGCGCTGGCAGTCTGGATGCCGAGCAGGAACTGGTTGAAGCCCTTGTAGCCCAGGTCCATGTCGAACGTGTCGTCGTCATTGCCCAGACCGACGAGGTTGCGGCCGTTTACGCGTCCGCCGAACCATTCGATGCCGTCGTCCGAGCTGTTATAGACCTGGACGTTCTGGAAGAAGGTGCCTGAACCCACGCCTGCCAGGGTGATGCCGTTGAGCTCGTTGCCCGGCTGGACTTCGAAGCCCGAATAGCGGACCTGGAAGAAGGCGATGCGGCCGCTGTTGTCGGCCGGCACGGCGCCGCCATAATTGGCGTTGGTGCCTTCGACGACGCCCGAGCAATCGGTGCGGGTGCCGCCCGGGTTGGTCGGCGATCCGGTGGCGCAGTCAGACAGCGGCGCGCGGCCGAGGATCACGACGCCGCCCCACAGACCCTTGGAATTGGCGGTTGCGGTTCCGACGATGTTGTCGCGCGCGGTGAAGACGATCGGCTGGGTGGCAGTACCTTCGGCGAACAGCTGCGATCCGCGGTTCACCAGCAGGAAGTCCGCGCCCGACGAACCAAAGAAGGTCACGCCCGGCTCGATCGTCAGGATCGCAGGGGTGCCGGTGCTGGCGGTGGGACCGACATCGATGCCGACCTGGACGCGACCCGACAGCGAATAGACGGTGCCGGCGCGGCGCGGGATCACCAGGTTGGAGGTGATGGTTCCCGAAAGCTGGCAGTTGCGGACAGTCGCACCCGAACCGGTGGTGATGGTGCCGACATTGGCCGTGCCATTGGGGCAATCGGCAGCCGGGCCGGTGGGCGTCGGGGTCGGAGTGGGCGTCGGTGCCGGGGCCGGGGCGGGAGCCGGGGCCGGAGCCGGGATGACGATGGTGCCTTCGCCCGGCGAGGCAACGTCATCAGCACCGCATGCGGTGACGGCAAGAGCGGCCACCGAAACCATCAGGACCGAACGAACACGTGCATTAAGCATCTTGGAATCTCCGCAAATCAGGACAGCAGGCGCTGTCAGCCTTTTGAGGAACGAGCGGAGATGTTGTGATTCCCACCCCCTGGAACACCGTTCGGGGCGGCAGATAGGCAGGCATGATGACCCTGACGGGCCATTTCGATGACAGGTCGAAGACAGGTATGTGACGATTTGGAGTCTTATGTGAAGATTGTGCGACAATCTCGCCGGGTCAGCGGTCAAACCCGCAGATTCGCGCGCCTTGCGACGGCTTCACTATCTGTAGACGAAAGCGTGCAAACAATTGCCGGAGAACAGCACGCGCTGCGCAACGGCCCGAAATAAAGCCCCGCGTGGCCTAAATGCCACATGTTCCTGGGCCAAAATGAAACCCGGCCGGATGCATGTCCGGCCGGGCTTGCAATGCTATCCATGCCTGAAGGCAGCGAGGCTCAGCGGCTGGCATAGCCCTGATCGAGCCGGCGCAGCGCATGGCGCGCAGCGACGCGGCTGTCCATCACGCGCCCGTCGGACAGGATGACATCAAAGGAGCGATCGGCGCCGATGGCAGCCTCGTAATGGCGGCGCGCCGAGGCGGTGTCGCCCATCTTCGCATAAGCCAGCCCCATGTTGATCAACCGAGCGGGATCGCGGCGGGCGGCGGGGGAAACCTGTTTTTCTGCGGCCTGCATCTGTTCGAGCGCGACCGGATAATTGCCCTTGAGCAGCGCGGCATAGCCGAGCGAGCCGCTCTCATAGCCGATTTCGTTCGCCGCCGCCCGGCTCTGCACAGGCTGGGCAACAGCCGGAGCAGCCATACCGAGGGCGGCCAGGGCCGCGAATGTGATAACTTTGGTGTTCATGTCGGCATATCCTTTCCATGTGTGACGAGCCAAATGCTACGCTTATGTGACAATGATGGCAATATGAATGTCACATAAATTACCTCTTAATGTCATATTTCTGTAATTTTTACCACAAGGCCCATTGTCACACGCCCGCAATGTCCCTTGACCAAAAGGCGCCCGCGCTGTCCGATGGACGCAAACACAATCTGAGAGGGGCAAACCCATGACCATGACGATCGATCGCCGACTGCTGATCAAGGCCGGAACCTTCGGGCTTGCAGCGCTTTCGCTGCCCGGTGCGGCGCAGGCCCTGTTCGCGGCTCGCGGCTTCACGCATGGCGTGGCGAGCGGCGAGCCCGCCGCCGATTCGGTGCTGCTGTGGACCCGCTATGTCGCCGATAACGACGCGCGTCTGACAGCCGAACTTTCGATGTCGCCCGATTTTGCAAAGATCGTCGGCGGCGGATCGGTCACCTCCAGCGGTGCGCGCGACCATATTGCGAAGATCACCGTGCGCGGTCTCACGCCGGGCAGCTGGTATTTCTATCGCTTCGTGGCTGAAGACGGCAGCATGTCGCCGGTCGGTCGTACCCGCACTCTTCCCAAGGGCGAAACCGGCGGCTTCAATATCGGCGTCTTTTCCTGTTCCAACCTGCCCTTTGGCTGGTTCAACGCCTATGGCCATGCGGCCGCGCGCAACGACATCGATCTCGCGCTGCACCTTGGCGATTATATCTACGAATACGGTCCGGACGTGTACCCGACCCGCGCCCAGGCGCTGGCCGGTCGTCTGGTCCAGCCCGATCACGAAATGATCACGCTGGCCGACTATCGCCTGCGCTATGCCAGCTACCGGCTCGATCCCGATCTGCAGGCGCTGCACCGCAGCGTTCCGATGATCGCGATGTGGGACGATCATGAAATCGCCAACGATGCCTGGAAGGGCGGTGCGCAGAACCATCAGGACGCGACTGAGGGTGATTATGCCACCCGCCGCCGCATCGCCAAGCAGGTCTATCGCGAATGGATGCCTGTGGCCGACCTGACCCCGGCCGATCCGCTTTGGGCCAGCTATCAGATCGGCAACCTCGCCACGATCATCCGCACCGAAAGCCGCCTGTCGGGCCGCGACAAGCCTGCCGAACTCGCCGAGGCCTTTGCCGGTGGCGGTGATCTGGCCAAGGCGCTGGCCAAGTTCCGCGACGAGACCTGGATGGATCCCAGCCGCCGGATGTTCGGCGACGATCAGGCGCGCTGGCTGGCCGACCAGTTCAAGGCGTCCAAGGCATCGGGCACGCGCTGGCAGGTCTGGGCGCAGCAATGCGTCATGGGCTCGATGAAGCTGCCAATGGAAACCGCCGACTGGGTGCCCAAGGACGCGCCCGAGATCGTGCGCACCCGCTCGGCCGCCGGGCTTGCCGCAAGCAAGGCAGGCCTGCCGTTCAACATGGACGCCTGGGACGGCTATCCGGTCCAGCGCGAAGCCCTGCTCAAGTCGGCGCAGGCGGCAGATGCCGATCTGGTCGTGCTTTCCGGGGACAGCCACAATGCGTGGGGCTTTGATCTCGCCGCAGATGGCAAGCCCGCCGGTGTCGAATTTGCAGGCCATTCGGTCAGTTCGCCGGGCTTCGAAGCCTATGCGCCGACCATATCGCCCAGAGATGTCGCGGGCGCGCTCGTGCGGGGCAATCCGCAGCTCAAATGGGCCGACACCAGCAGCCGCGGCTATATGACGGTCAACCTCACGCAGGACCGGGCCACGGCCAACTGGCACGCAATGCGCACCATCCGCGAACATTCGCTCGACCTCGCCGGAACCGAGAGTCGCAGCGTGCTGCCGGGGCGCAAGGTGCTCGCAGAGCCGGGCTGGTCGCGCTGGAGCCCGTCTGACGCCATTGGCACGGCCTGACTAATCCAGCCGTTTGTCGATCAGGGGCGTTCGCCTGCCGAAAAGCTTTGCAGCCCCCTTATGGCCTGATTACGATTGCAACCATCATCGCCGCCCGTGCATCACGGGCCGATGGCGATTGCCCGTATCTTCGGGCCTTCTGACACATACGGGGAGCTATGAATGGTCAAGAATTTTCTGCTCGCGTCCGCTGCGCTGATTGCCCTGGCGGCTGCACCCGCTCAGGCGCACGAGCATGATGCCCAGCCGGGCGATATCGACACGCTGATCGAGGCTGAAGTCGCAGGCGATACTGCCAGCGGCGGCACCACCGACGCCGAAGGCGTCACCACCACCGCGCGCGATTTCTGGGGCACATGGGGTGTCGACACGACGCTGATGAACCCCGCGGTCAAGCCGGGCGACGACTTCTATGCCTATGTCAACGGCAAGTGGCTCGACACGTTCGAAATCCCCGCCGACCGGGCCCGCTATGGCGCGTTTACCCTGCTCGCGGAAAAGTCCGAGCAGCGCGTGCGCAAGATCATCGACGAGCTCGCCGCTACCAAGCCGGCGATCGACACCGGCGCGGGCAAGGTCGCGGCCTTCTATAACGCCTATCTCGATACGGCCGCCATTGACGCAGCAGGCCTCGCCCCAGCCCAGCCCTATCTCGACAAGATCAAGGCGGTGAAGACGCGCCAGGATCTGGCGAGGCTGTTCGCCACCCCCGGCTTCCGCAGCCCGGTTGCCGGTTATGTCGATATCGATTCCAAGCAGACCGACAAGTATATCTTCCAGGTCACCCAGGCAGGGCTCGGCATGCCCGATCGCGACTATTATCTGGTCGACAGCGAGGCGAACCAGAAGGTCCGCGCGGCCTATATGCAGTATCTGACCTTCCTGATGGGCAAGGCGGGCTATGCCGACCCGGCCAAGGCAGCTCAGATGGTCTATGACCTGGAAAAGCAGATCGCGACGGCACATTGGGACCGCGCGATCGGCCGCAACCGCAACCTCACCTATAACAAGCTGAGCAAGGCCGAGATGGTCGCGCTCGGCAATGGTTTCCCGGTCGAGACCTTCATCAAGACCGTGGGTGTCGATGGCCAGCAGGAATTCGTCGTCCGCCAGCTGACCCCGACGGCCGACGAGATCGCCGCCGAGAAGCTGACGCCCGAACAGGCCGCCAAGCTTGGCACCGGCATCGAAGGACTGTTCACGCTTGCCAACACCGCGCCGATCGAGGCCTGGCAGGCCTGGCTGGCAGCCGGTTTCCTCTCGAACGCTGCCAGCGTGCTGCCTTCGGACATCGATGCCGCCAATTTCGCCTTCTACGGCACGGTTCTCGGTGGCCAGCAGAAGCAGCGCGAGCGCTGGCAGCGCGGGGTCGCCGCGGTCGAAGGCTCGATGGGCGAGATCGTCGGCAAGATCTATGCGGATCGCTATTTCCCGGCGGAGAACAAGGCCGCGATGGACGAGCTGGTCGGCAATCTGCGCAAGGCGATGGCCGCCAACCTGACCGACATCAAGTGGATGGGCGAGGCTACCAAGGTCGAGGCACGCGACAAGCTTGCCAAGTTCACCCCCAAGATCGGCTATACCGAAAAGTTCGAGACCTATGACACGCTGACCATCACCCCCGGCAAGGCGCTGGACAATGCGATCGCGGCGGGCACCTGGGCCTATCGCGACAATCTGTCGAAGCTCGGCAAGCCGATCGACAAGACCGAATGGTTCATGCTGCCGCAGACGGTGAACGCCTATTATTCGCCGCCGCGCAACGAGATCGTCTTCCCCGCTGCGATCCTGCAGCCGCCCTTCTTCAACCTGTCGGCGGACCCGGCGGTGAACTATGGCGCGATCGGCGGCGTCATCGGCCATGAAATGGGCCATGGTTTCGACGATCAGGGTTCCAAGTCGGATGGCGACGGCGTGCTGCGCGACTGGTGGACTCCCGAGGACCAGGCCAATTTCAAGAAGCTGACCAGCGCATTGGTCGCGCAATACAGCGCGCTCTGCCCGCTCGATGACGGCAAGACCTGCGTCAACGGCGCACTGACGCTCGGCGAGAATATCGGCGATGTCGGCGGTCTCTCGATGGCCTATCGCGCCTACAAGATCCACCTCAATGGCAAGGAAGACAAGGTGATCGACGGGCTGACCGGCGACCAGCGCTTCTTCATGGCCTGGGCGCAGGTATGGCGGAACAAGTCGCGCGACGAATATCTGCGCCAGCAGCTCAACACCGATCCGCACTCGCCGCCAAACTTCCGCGCCAATGGTACCGTCCGCAATTTCGACGAATGGTACAAGGCGTTCAACGTACAGCCGGGCGACGCACTGTATCTGCCGCCGGAGCAGCGCATCCGCATCTGGTAAACGCGCCGGAGCGCAGACAAGAAAAGGCCCGCTGTCATTGCCGTGACAGCGGGCCTTTTCGTTTGGGCGGGAGGACGATCAGTGCGTGCGCATCTTGCCGAAATGCGTGTCGAGAAGCGCCTGCATCTTGTCGGAAGCATCGCGGATCGCGCTTTCGACCTGACCTGCATTGCCCTTGACGGTCACCGGCTTGCCGCCTTCGGGACGGGCTTCGAGCGTGCAGACGATATCGTCGCTGCCACCCTTGGGACCGTTGACATCGGCCAGATGCACTTCGACGCGGGTCAACCGGCTCGAAAAGCGGTCAAGGCGTGAGGTGATGATGTCCTCGGCCTGTGCGGCAAGCGACTGGTCGCCGGTAATGCGATTGTCGGTGTTGAACTGGATGTGCATGGATCAGCGGACCTTCCTGGAGCGTTCGAGGACGGGGCGGTGCCCTTCGGCGTCGAGCGCCCCCATCGGCGGATCATGGTCACTGGGACCGTCGATCCGGCCCTGATCTGCGGTGTCGGTCTGACGCTCCAGATAGTCCGGATCGTCGCGCTGCGCATCCTGCTGTTTCAGCTTCAACGCCTTCTCCGCCAGGCGCACCTGATCGGGCACGGGCGAGTTGTTGTCGTTTGTATCGGTCATGCAGGATTTACGCAGGGGAGCCGGGCAAGTTCCTGCTTTTCATGCTCAATTTTCCCGTGCCACTTTCGTGAGGCAAGAAGCACGCACCAGCATGGCCCCCTCCCCCCCCCTTGCTGGGCAAGGCTGCGGAGACTGGGCTGCTTGCCACCCATGTCGCGGCGGTGGGGGTGATGGTGGCGGTTATGTGACCGGGTTCGATTGCTCACGGATGCTTGACCCGGCGCGATCCCCCCACCCCACCCTCCCCCATCAAGTGGGAGGGCTTTGGGAAGCGATCGCCGATGATGCTCACCGCATCGCGGTTTCGACCGGCCTTGCCTTCACCTGCGGATTGCTCACGCGCCAGACGATGCCCGAGACATCATCTGTGACCAACAGCGCGCCCTTGCTGTCAATGGTGACATCGGTGGGGCGGCCCTTTGCGTCGCCGCTCTTGGTAAGGAAGCCCGAGAGCACGTTGACCGGTAACCCGCCCGTCACCTTGCCTTCGGCATTGCGCGTGACTGCCGGACGACCATTCTCGCCGAACGGAACGAACACGACCTTGTAGCCCGAGGCCGGCTTGCGGTTCCAGGATCCGTGAAGCGCGACGAATGCGCCATTGGCATAGCCGCTACCCAAAGCCGCCTCGCTCGCAAAGGTCAGGCCGAGCGGCGCGACATGGGTGCCAAGCGCATAATCGGGACGACGGGTATATTCCCGCAGCTCGGGTCGTCGCGGTTCGACGCGGAAATCCTCGTATCCGCCCCAGTAATTCCACGGCCAGCCGAAATGCATGCCGGCCTCCACCTTGGTGAGGTAATCGGGGACGAGGTCGGACCCCAGCATGTCGCGTTCGTTGACGACGGTCCACAGCGCGTCCGAATTGGGCTCCCAGGCCATACCGACCGGATTGCGCAGGCCGACCGCGAAATCGCGCTTCTTGCCGGTCTTGAGATCGAGTTCGATGATCCGCGCGCGGCCCTTTTCGACCTCCAGCCCCTTTTCCGCAACGTTGCTGGCTGAGCCGATCGCAACATAGAGCCGGGTCCCGTCTTCATTGGCAATCAGGTTGCGGGTCCAGTGATTGTTGGGTTTCTGTGCAGGCAGGCTCAGCACCTTGCGACCCTTGGCAGTGATCTTCGTCTGGCCTTCCGAATAGGGAAAGGCCATCACGGCATCGGTATTCGCCACATAGAGCGTGTCGCCAATCAGAACCATGCCATAAGGCGAGTTCAGCCCTTCCAGAAATGGTGTCTTCGTTTCTGCCTTGCCGTCGCCATCGCTGTCGCGCAACAGCGAGATGCGGTTGGCCGATTTGACGCCCGCGCCCGCCTTGTTCATCAGCAGACGCATCACCATGCCCTCGATACCGGGATTTTCACGCGGCGGGCTGTTGGTTTCTGCCACCAGCACGTCGCCATTGGGCAGCACCAGCATCGATCGTGGATGATCCAGCCCGTCGGCAAAGCGCGCAACGGTCAGCCCTTCGGCAACCTCGGGAGCCTCGTTCGCGCCCCACGGCTTCACGTCTGCGACATTGATCGTCGGAAACGTTTCCTTGCGCGGCGCGGTGATCTCCGGTGACGGACCGCTGACCTCGGCAATGTCGAGCCTTGCTGTATCCCCGCTCAGGAAATACCATCCGCCGCCCGCGACGACGGCTGTGGAAAGGCCAAGAAAGATCAGGATGTTGCGCGTTCTGGTGTTCATGCATCCAAATTAGGGCGCAGCGCAAGCGGGCGCAAGCGGCATCACCCGGTATAATCGGGTAGCGAGTGAAAGGCGCTCTTCAGCGCGTCGCTCCACTGGTCGGCGATCAGATTGTAATAGGGATCGCTTGCCTGGATGCGGCGGTTGCGTCCGGCAAAGCTGTTCGACGCATAGATCTGCAGGTCGAGCGGAAGCGCGACTGACAGGTTCGCCTTGATCGTCGAATCGAACGACACCATCAGCAGCTTGATCGCATCATGAAAAGACATGTCGCGATCATAGGCGCGCACCAGGATCGGGCGGCCATATTTCGTCTCGCCGATCTGGAAGAATGGTGTGTCGTCGCCCGCCTCGATGAAATTGCCTTCGGGGTAGATCATGAACAGCTTAGGCTCCATGCCCGCAATCTGCCCGCCGACGATCATCGAGGCGCTGAAGGTGGACGATGCGCTCTCCCCCGCGATGGACCGGGTCCGCAGGATCTCGTCGCGCAGCGTCTCGCCTATGATCCGCGCGACCTGGAACATGGTGGGTGCTTCCATGATCGAAGGCTTGCGCTCGTGCGGGGCCTTGGTTCGTTCCTCCAGCGCACTGACCACCCCCTGCGTCGTGGCAAGATTGCCGGCGGTCATCACGGTGATGTAGCGGTCGCCCGGATTTTCCCAGGTGAACATCTTCTTGAAGGTGCTGATATTGTCGACGCCCGAGTTCGTCCGGGTGTCCGACATGAACACCAGCCCCTTGTCCAGGCGCATCCCGACGCAATATGTCATAGGAGCGTCCTCCCCCTTCGTTCGCATGGCGCGCATAAGGCGTCATGCGCAACAATCGGTCAAGCGGCAATGGGCGTTGTGGAAAAGTCGGGCCGATCTATTGCTGGACCTGCTGCACCTGCAACGTGACCGTCATCGCCTCGGTGCCGCTGCCAAAGGTGATGCCCGCGATGGGCGCCGCCTCGCGATAGTCGAGCCCGGTCGCGACGCGGACATAGCGCTCGTCGGGCGAATAGCCGTTGGAAATGTCGAAGCCGACCCAGCCCAGGCCCTGGACATGCACCTCGGCCCAGCCATGCCCCGCATCCTGTTCGATCCGGTCGTTCATCAGCAGATACCCGCTGACATAGCGCGACGGATAGCCCAGCATCCGGGCCAGCGTGATGAACAGATGCGCGTGGTCCTGGCACACGCCATGGCCAGCGGTCAGCGCTTCTTCCGCTGTCGTCGTGGCCCCGGTCTGGCCGATCTCGTAAGCGACCGCTCCGCGGACCAGCGCCGAAAGCGCGTGCAGCCGCGGCGGATCGCCCTCGTCTGTACCGGGATCCTCGAACTGACGCAGCAGCTTGCGGATTGAAGGTCCCGGGCGGGTGAATGGCGTCTCCCGCCTGAAGTACCACAGCGGCGCGGAGCCCATATGCTGGCCGACCATCCCGGCATGGTCGCTGGTCTCGATCTCGCCCTCGCACTCGATGATGATGTCATGCTGGTCGGGGTCGAAGCTGAACAGCTCTACATGGTTGTTGTGATGATCGTAATATTCGACCTGCTTGGTTCCGCCATCGACACTGGTCTTCCAGCGCAGCACCTTCTGCCCGTGCGAATCCTTGGGGATCATGCGCAGCCGCTGCAGCGCATAAGGCATGGGCGTATCGTAATGATAGCTTGTCCGGTGAACGATATGCAGCCGCATGAGTGACCCGTAACCCCTTGAACCCTGTCCGCTGCCTCAATGGTAGAAGCGGAATTCCTGCTCGATCTGCGCCGAGATGCTGTTGTTGCGCTTGATGAAGTCCTGGATGAACTGGTGGAGCCCATTGTCGACGACCATGTCGATATTGGTCGCGGCAAGCTCCTGGCTCAGCGCGCTCGCCTGGACCAGACTTTCCCCTGCTCCGCCATATTCGCGCGCGATCGCCTCCAGCGCACCGGCCATCCGGCTGGCGCAGAAGGACAAGGAACGCGGCATGACCTGATCGAGGATCATGAACTGCGCAATATTGCGCGGGTTGGTCTCACCCGGATTGAGCCAGCGGAACGCGCGATAGGCCGAGACCGAGCGAAGGATGGTCTCCCACTGCACGTTGTCGAGACTGGAACCGACATAGGACAGCGAGGGAAGCAGCACGTAATATTTGACGTCGAGGAAGCGCGCGGTGCTGTCGGCGCGTTCCACGAAGGTACCGAGCTGCGCGAAGAAATAGATGTCGTTGCGCATCATCGTGCCGCTCTGCGCGCCGCGCACCTGGGCGCTTTGCTGGCGGATCAAGCTCAGTACGTCGGGCAATTCATTGTCCGAAATCTGCGTGCGCAGCGCTTCCTTCAGCGTCATCCAGCATTCGTTGGTCGCCTCCCACACCTCGCGGGTGAGCGCGGTGCGGACAAGGCGCGCGTTGTTGCGTGCCGCCTCGATGACCGAGAGCACGCTTGATGGATTGGTCTTGTCGCGCAGCAGGAAATTGATGACGCTTGATCCATCGACCTTCTCATAGCGCTGCGCATAGGCCTGGCGGACGCCTGCGGTGGTCAGTACCGAGGCCCATTCGTCCTCGGCGGCTTCCGATCGCGTCAATGCGATGCGGAAACCGGCATCGACCAGCCGCGCGATATTCTCGCTGCGCTCGAGATAGCGCTGCATCCAGAACAGGCCGCCTGCGGTCTTGCCCAGCATCAGCGCGTCCCCCCGATCATCATGCCCGCGCTCATTCGTCCAGCACCCAGCTGTCCTTGGTGCCGCCGCCCTGGCTGGAATTGACCACCAGCGATCCTTTCTTGAGCGCGACGCGGGTGAGCCCGCCGGGCGTGATGTCGATGCCATTGGGCGAGACGAGCACGAAGGGCCTCAGGTCCACATGGCGCGGGGCGAGCCCCTGGCGCGTCATGATCGGCACGGTCGATAGCGAGAGCGTGGGCTGCGCGATATAATTGCCAGGCCGCGCCTTGAGCTTCTGGCGGAACGCGGCGATCTCCTTGCGGCTCGCCGCCGGACCCACTAGCATGCCGTAACCGCCAGATCCGTGCACTTCCTTCACCACCAGCTCGTGCAGATGCTCCATCACATAGGCGAGCGAGTCCGCTTCCGAACAGCGCCAGGTCGGCACGTTTTCGAGGATCGCCTTTTCGCCGGTATAGAATTCGACGATCTCGGGCATGTAGCTGTAGATTGCCTTGTCGTCCGAAATGCCGGTGCCCGGCGCATTGGCGATCGTGATGCCGCCCGCACGGTAGACGTCCATGATGCCGGGCACGCCCAGGGCCGAATCCGGGCGGAAGGTCAGCGGATCGAGAAAATCGTCATCGACGCGGCGATAGAGCACGTCGATCGCCCGATAGCCCTGGGTCGTGCGCATCGCGACGCGGCCGTCGATCACGCGCAGGTCATGCCCCTCGACCAGTTCTGCCCCCATCTGGTCGGCGAGAAAGCTGTGCTCGAAATAGGCACTGTTGTGGATGCCGGGCGTCAGCACCGCGATCTCGGGCGGGCCGCTGCACGCGCGCGGCGCGCTGGCGGCGAGCGAGCGGCGCAGCTTGCGCGGATAGTCCGACACCTCGCGCACCCGCACCTTGCGGAACAGCTCGGGGAACATGTGCAGCATCGTCTCGCGATTTTCGAGCATGTACGACACGCCCGAGGGGGTGCGTGCATTGTCCTCGAGCACATAGAACTGGTCGGGCCCGGTGCGGACGATATCGACGCCGATAATGTGCGTGTAGATGCCGCCTGGCGGGTCCATGCCGATCATCTGCGGCAGGAAAGCCTCGTTCTTCGCGATCAGCTCGACCGGGATGCGGCCTGCGCGCAGGATTTCCTGACGATGATAGATATCGTGCAGAAAGGCGTTGATCGCGCGCACCCGCTGCTCGATGCCGCGACTGAGGCGCGCCCATTCGCGGCCCGAGATGATGCGCGGCACAATGTCGAACGGGATCAGCCGCTCGCTCGCCTCCTCATCGCCATAGACAGCAAAGGTGATGCCGGTGCGGCGGAAGAAATTCTCCGCATCGCGCGCCTTGGTGCGGAGGCGAGATGCATCCTGCGCACCATACCATTCGCAAAATTCGCTATAGGGTGCGCGCACCGAACCGTCGGGCAGCAGCATCTCGTCAAAGTGCGGTTTATCCCCTGTCATTGGCATAAGATGTGACAGTTATTGTGCACTGCCGCAAGACAGGAAATGCGCATTTCAGGCTCCCGGGCTTTTCAAACATTTCATGCCGTCTGATGCTTGTAACATCCCGGCTTATCGTGTGTATTCGCCGACCAAGCGATGAAAGGGACAAGACCTTGAAAATCTGGACCGGATGGACGCTGGCAGGAGCGTTGCTCCTGGCAGGCTGCGGATCGCCAGAACCGAACGACGAGAAGGATTCGATCGCTATTCCCGAAGCGCGGCCCGATGCCGTCAACGATCGCTTCGCGCGGCTGGCGCTGACCTGCGTGCACAAGGAATATCCCAACAAGATCTCGCACGTGCTGAATGACGATGGCGACGCGAAGCCGCCGAGCGAACTGACGCCCGCCTTTTACGGATGTTTCGACTGGCACAGCTCGGTCCATGGCCACTGGCTGCTGGTGCGCATCCTGAAGACCGATCCCGCCTCGCCGATGAAGCCCGCGATCCTGGCCGCGCTCGACCGCAGCTTCACGCGCGAGAATATCGCGGCCGAACTCGAATACATCGAGGGCGAGGGCCGCAAGGGCTTCGAGCGACCCTATGGCACTGCGTGGTTCCTGCAACTGGTGGCCGAACTCGACGAGAGCGAGGACCCCAAGCTCAAGGCCTGGCGAGAGACGCTGCGCCCGCTCGAACAGAAGATCGTCGGAGAGACAGAGGCATGGCTGCCCAAGCTCGCCTATCCGATCCGGCTCGGCACGCATAACCAGAGTGCGTTCGCCTTCGGCCTGATGCTCGATTATGCCCGCCGGGTGAAGAACGATGCGTTCGAAAAGCAGCTGGTGGCGAAATCGCTCGAGTTCCACCGCGCGGACGTGAACTGCCCGCTTGCCTATGAGCCTTCGGGCGAGGACTTCCTGTCACCCTGCCTGATGGAGGCAGACCTGATGCGCCGGGTGATGCCGCAGGCCGAATATCCCGCATGGCTGGGCAAGTTCCTGCCGCAAATTCCGACGGATGGCGGGACGGGTTGGCTCACGCCCGGCGAGGTGCGCGATCCCACCGACGGCAAGCTGGTGCATCTCGATGGCGTCAACCTCTCGCGCGCCTGGGCGATGGAGGGGATTGCCAGCGCGCTGCCCGAGGGCGACCCGCGCATCCCCGCACTGCTCGCCACGGCAAAGCTGCACGCCGAAAGCGGTCTCAAGGCGGTCAGCGACAAGAATTACGAAGGCAGCCACTGGCTGGGCAGCTTCGCGACCTATCTGACGACGAAGCGGGGGATCGGGGGGAGCTAGGTAAAAGCCCCACCCCGCCCTAAGCTCTCCCCTCCCGCACGCGGGAGGGGAGAGGTTGATCACCCCACCGTCAGCACAAGCTGACCATCGCCATCGGTGACGTGCACCGTCGATCCATCGGGCACCTCGCCGCGCAGCAGCTTGTCGGCCAGCGCGTCCTGAAGATATTTCTGGATCGCCCGCTTGAGCGGCCGTGCGCCATAGACCGGATCATAGCCCACCCGGCCCAGCCATTTGCGTGCGCTGTCGGTCAGGTCGATGGTGATCTTGCGATCCTTGAGCAGCTTCGCCACCCGCGCGACCTGGATGTCGACGATCGGCGCCATATGCTCCTCGCCCAGACGGTGGAACAGGATGATCTCGTCGAGCCGGTTGAGGAATTCGGGGCGGAAATGCCCGCGCACGACTTCCATCACCTGCGGTTCGACATCCTTGACCTTCTGGTCTTCGGTCATGCCGGCAAGATACTGGCTGCCCAGGTTCGAGGTGAGAATGATCAGCGTGTTCGAGAAATCGACCGTGCGGCCCTGGCCATCGGTCAGGCGGCCATCGTCGAGCACCTGAAGGAGCACGTTAAACACGTCCGGATGCGCCTTTTCCACCTCGTCGAACAGCACGACCTGATAGGGCCGCCGCCGCACCGCTTCGGTCAGCACACCGCCTTCCTCGTAGCCGACATAGCCCGGAGGCGCGCCGATCAGCCGCGCGACCGCATGCTTCTCCATGAACTCGCTCATGTCGATGCGCACCATCGCGTTGTCGTCGTCGAACAGGAAGCCTGCCAGTGCGCGCGTCAGCTCGGTCTTGCCGACGCCCGTGGGACCGAGGAACAGGAAACTGCCGAGTGGGCGGTTGGGGTCCTGCAGGCCTGCGCGCGAGCGCCGGACGGCCTTGGACACCGCCTCGACCGCGGCCTGCTGGCCGATGACGCGCTTGCCGATATGCTCTTCCATGGCGAGCAGCTTCTCGCGCTCGCCCGCAAGCATCCGGTCGACGGGAATACCGGTCCATTTGCTCACCACGGCGGCGATGTCGTCCTCGGTCACTTCCTCGCGCAGCATCGCGCCGGCCGTGTGGCTCTGGGCCTCGGCCAGCTTGCGCTCCAGCTCGGGAATACGCCCATAGGACAGCTCGCCCGCGCGCGCGAGATCGCCGTTGCGCTGCGCCTGTTCGAGCTCGATGCGTAGGCCATCAAGCTCTTCCTTGAGCCTGGCCTCGGCGTTGATCTTGTCCTTCTCGCCTTGCCAGCGCGTGGTCAGCTCGGTCGATTGCTGCTCGAGCTCGGCCAGATCCTTCTGCAACGTGGCGAGCCGGTCCTTCGACGCGGCATCGCTTTCCTTGCCCAGCGCCGAGGCCTCGATCTTGAGCTGGATGATCCGCCGGTCGAGCGCCTCGATCTCCTCGGGCTTGCTCTCCACCTCCATGCGGATGCGGCTCGCCGCCTCGTCCATCAGGTCGATGGCCTTGTCGGGCAGGAAGCGGTCCGAGATATAGCGGTTCGACAGCGTCGCCGCCGCGACCAGCGCATTGTCGGTGATCCGCACGCCATGGTGCAGCTCGTACTTCTCCTTGAGCCCGCGCAGGATCGAGATCGTGTCCTCGACATTGGGCTCGCCGACGAACACCGGCTGGAACCGCCGCTGGAGCGCAGGGTCCTTCTCCACATGCTTCTGATACTCGTCGAGCGTGGTCGCGCCGATGCAGTGCAGCTCGCCGCGCGCGAGCGCGGGCTTGAGCAGGTTGGAGGCGTCCATCGCGCCCTCGCCCTTGCCTGCACCCACCAGCGTGTGCATCTCGTCGATGAACAGGATGATCTCGCCCTCGGCGCCCTTTACCTCGTCCAGCACCGCTTTCAGCCGTTCCTCGAACTCGCCGCGATACTTTGCGCCCGCGATCAGCGCGCCCATGTCGAGCGCCATCAGGCGGCGGTCCTTGAGGCTGTCGGGCACGTCGCCATTGGCGATGCGCAACGCCAGGCCTTCGGCGATCGCGGTCTTGCCAACGCCGGGTTCGCCGATCAGCACCGGGTTGTTCTTGGTGCGGCGCGCCAGGATCTGCACGGTGCGGCGGATTTCCTCGTCGCGGCCGATCACCGGATCGAGCTTGCCCTCGCGCGCGACTGCGGTCAGGTCGCGCGCATATTTCTTCATCGCCTCATAGCTTTCCTCGGCGCTGGCCGAGGTCGCGGTGCGGCCGCCGCGCAGATCGTTGATCGCGGTGTTGAGCGCTTCGGGCGTCACGCCTGCCTTGGCCAGCGCATCGCCCGCCTTGGTACCCTTGGCGAGCGCGATGGCGAGCAGCAGCCGCTCGACGGTCACGAAGCTGTCACCGGCCTTGCTGGCCACCTGTTCGGCACTGTCGAGCAGGCGCACCGCGTCATTGTCCAGACCGGGGGTCTGCTGCGCTCCACCGCCCGAGACGGCAGGCACCTTGGCGAGCAGGGCATCGACTTCCTGCACTGCAACCGGGGCCTGGCCTCCGGCACGCGCGATCAGGCCCGCAGCCATGCCTTCGGAATCTTCGAGCAGCGCCTTGAGGATATGTTCGGGGCTGATCCGCTGATGGCTCATGCGGATGGCAACGGTCTGCGCCGATTGCAGAAAGCCCTTGGCGCGGTCGGTAAATTTCTCGAGGTTCATGGGAGTTTCTCCACCCTATCTAGCCCTTGTGGAACGGAGATAGTGTTGCATCTTTGCAACGCAAGGGGAGTGGTTGCAGAATTTGCGAGAGCGTCGCGTTCAGCCTCGGCCCACGCGCGCCAGCAGCTGCCTCGCGCGCGACAGATGCGGCCGATCGAGCATCCCGCCCTTGTAGCCGATGGTGCCAGCGCCCGGATTGGCCGCGAACAGATCGACGATCGCCTGCGCCTCTGCCAGCTCTGCTTCGCTTGGAGTGAAGGCCGCGTTGATGACGTCGACCTGCGCCGGATGGATCGCGAGCATGCCCGCGAAGCCATCGCGCCGAACCTTTTCGGCGCGCGCCTTCAGCCCTTCGAGATCGCGGAAATCGCCCTGGATCGTTTCGATCGCCGCCACACCCGCGCTGGCCGCTCCGAGCAGACACAGGCTGCGCGCCAGCTCATAGGTAAAGCCATAGCTGCCGTCTGCATTGCGATTGCTGGCAGCGCCGATCGAATCGGCCAGATCCTCCGCGCCCCAGCTCATCGCGACCAAGCGCGGGGCTCCCTTATAGTCGCCGGTGGTGAACATCGCCTCCGCCGTTTCCGTGACCAGCGCGATCACGGGCGTCGCACCGCGCTCAATGCCGTTTGCGACCTCGAGCGCGGACAGATAATGGTCGAGCAGTTCGATATCGTGTGGACCGCGCGCCTTGGGCAGCATGATGCCGCCCGGCCTGGCAGGCATGATCGCAGCCAGGTCTTCGAGCGTCCAAGGCCCATCGAGCGGGTTGGTCCGAACCCAGACCCGGGACCGCCCTGCCGGAGCAAGGCTTTCCAGGTGATCGCGCACCAGCAGCCGGGCGCGTGGCTTGTTTTCGGCTGAAACCGCATCTTCCAGATCCAGCAGCACGATATCGGCAGCGCTGTCGGTCGCCTTGATCATCTTTCTCTCGCTGTCGCCAGGAGCAAACAACCAGGATCGCATGGCAAGGTTCGCAACATTCTGCATTGGCATTCCCCGTTCGAGATCACGTCGGCAGAGCTTTTATCCTCAAGCCCCGAAAGAGCAATCGACGCAAGGCCGGATCAGGCCTGCCGGCGCGCCCAACTGCCCGAACCGACGCAATTTTTGTCAATCTTCATGGTACTGGCCATGCTTGTGCGGGCAACAAAGCGCGGCATCGGCGAAATATTTGATCCGTTATGGTGGCAATAAATGCCCCAGTTCCTGGGCTATCCCCCAAAAACTGGGGTGGTAAGCGATTGAGAATACTGCAAGAACCTGCGGGACAAGAGCCATCTCCTCCTGCTCGGCCGTGCTGGTCGACGTGGTTTGGTAAAGACTGGCCATGGGCGCGCGAGCAGCAACAGGAAAATGCACGTGAAATCCTTAGTCAGAGAGTCCAGCACACGTTCCGCCTCCGCCTGGCATCGCCCGGTACGAACGGACGCCCCCCCCAGCGATCATGGCCGAGCCCCTCAGTCGGACGGAGACCGGCGCAACCGGCTGATCATGCGCGAGCAGCAGGCGGCGCGGCTGCGGAGCAGCTGCTTTCCCGAACTCAAGCTGCGCAATCCGCTCTGGGACATGCTCGTCGCGCTGCTCGCTGCAAAGCGCAATGGCACGCAGATGTCGATGAGCGACCTGTGCCTGATGAGCGATGCTCCGGAGAGCACCGCATTGCGGCTGATTCATCAGCTGCGCGACAAGGGCTATGCGGATATGCTGCCCGACCGGTCCGACCGTCGCCGCACCCGGGTGACGCTGACCAGCCTTGGAGAGGCCCAGTTCGAACAGTATCTCGAACGCTTCGATCTGGTCTGAAGGATCGGGATCGACTTTACCTCGATTTAAGGGTTTTTCCTTAGCGGTGGGAGCCAAAGGACGCACCCACCATGTCATTCGGCAAAAAAGGACTGACAGACTCGACCTTCGATGCACCGCTAAAGAGCGATGCGACAATGCCGGAACGCGAACCGCGCGTTCATCGGCTGATGAAGGTGACGGTGTTCCACGAACGCTTCGGCAGCGCCGATGGTGTCATTCGCGACATATCCAGCGGCGGAATCGGGGGGCGGTGCGCCGCTCCTCTCTTTCCCGGCGATGTCGTCGAAATCGACCGTCCCGGACTTGGCCGCTTCGAGGCGGAAGTGCGTTGGGTCCGCAACGGCCAGTTCGGAGCCCAGTTGACGTCGGACATGCGGATCGACACCAGACAGGTGGAAAGCCTGTCCTTCAACAATTCGAACTGGGACAGCAAGGTCAACAAGCCCCTGGAGAACCATGTGTTCACCCGGTTCAGGCCGATGCAGAATACCTATCGCCCGACAATTTCGCTGGCCCGGCGGGACAAATAAGAGACCGGATGCCCTGCCCCGGGCCGTCAGGCGCGAGGCAGGGCCTGTCCGGGATCAGCCGAACTTCAGGCTCTTGACCGACTTGACGCCGGCTAGCTGGCACAGTTTCCACAGCACCGGCTCGGCCACTGCACCGTCGACCGACAGCAGCAGCACCGCTTCACCGCCGGCGCGTGCCTCGCGGCGGCCGAGATGGAAGGTCGCGATGTTGACATTGGCCTCACCCAGCGTCGATCCCAGACGACCGATAAAGCCGGGCTCGTCACGGTTGACGATGTACAGCATGTGCCCGCCCAGATCGGCCTCGATCTTGATGCCGTAAATCTCGACCAGACGCGGCGTGGCATTGCCGAACAGCGTACCGGCAACCGAGCGCTCGCCATCCGCGGTCTCGACCGAGACGCGCACCAGGGTGTGATAATCACCCTCGCGGTCATGCCGCACTTCGCGCACGTCGAGCCCGCGATCCTTGGCGAGGAACGGCGCGTTGACCATGTTCACGGCATCGCTGAACGCGCTCATGAAGCCGGCGAGCACCGCCGCAGTGATCGGCTTCATGTCGAGCTCTGCCGCCGCGCCTTCGACCTCGATCGCGATGCTCTTGACGCGGTCGCTCTCCAGCTGCCCGACCAGACGCCCCAGATTGGTCGCCAGCGCCATATAGGGCTTGAGCTTGGGGGCCTGCTCAGCCGACAGGCTGGGCATGTTGAGCGCGTTGGTGACACCGCCCTTGACCAGATAGTCCGCCATCTGTTCCGCGACCTGGATCGCGACATTGACCTGAGCCTCGCTGGTCGACGCGCCCAGATGCGGGGTCGCGACGAAGTTCGGCGTGTTGAACAGCGGATGCTCGTGCGCCGGTTCGGTGGCGAACACATCAAGCGCTGCACCTGCGACATGGCCCGAATCGAGCGCTTCCTTGAGCGCCGCCTCGTCGATCAGCCCGCCGCGCGCACAATTGATGATGCGCACACCCTTCTTGGTCTTGGCGAGCGCCTCCTTGCTCAGGATGTTGCGCGTCTGATCGGTCAGCGGCGTGTGCAGCGTGATGAAATCGGCGCGCGCCAGCAGCTCGTCGAGCGTGACCTTCTCGATGCCCAGCTCAACGGCGCGCTCGGGCGTCAGGAACGGGTCGAAAGCGATCACCTTCATCTTCAGGCCCAGTGCCCTATCGGCAACGATCGATCCGATATTGCCCGCACCGATCAGGCCCAGCGTCTTGGCGGTCAGCTCGACCCCCATGAAGCGGTTCTTTTCCCACTTGCCGGCCTGGGTCGAGGCATCGGCCTCCGGCAGCTGGCGGGCAAGCGCGAACATCAGTGCGATGGCGTGCTCGGCGGTGGTGATCGAGTTGCCGAACGGCGTGTTCATGACAACCACGCCCTTGGCCGAAGCCGCGGGAATATCGACATTGTCGACGCCGATCCCGGCGCGGCCGACGACCTTGAGATTGGTCGCCGCATCCAGGATCGCCTTGGTCACCTTGGTGGAGGAACGGATGGCGAGGCCATCATATTGGCCGATGATCGCAGCGAGCTCTTCGGGCGTCTGGCCGGTGATGACATCGACTTCGCAACCGCGTTCGCGGAAGATCTGCGCGGCCTTGGGGTCCATTTTGTCGGAAATCAGAACTTTGGGCATGGGAATATCCTTGTGTCGGAAAGAAGGTGCCGGTCTCCTGCGCAGGCAGGGGTTCATCTCCAGACGGCTGCACCTGGTGCACGCGCCGGAGATGGGTCCCCGCCTTGGCGGGGAACCCGGTTCAAATCACTTGGAAGTGAGCTCGGAATAGGCCCAGTCGAGCCAGGGACCGAGCGCCTCGATATCGGCGGTCTCGACCGTGGCACCGCACCAGATGCGAAGGCCCGGCGGGGCATCGCGATAGCCCGCGATGTCGAAGGCCGCGCCTTCCTTTTCCAGGAGTCCGGCAAAGGCCTTGATGAAGGCCTCGTCCGCACCCTCGACCGTCAGGCAGACGCTGGTGGTCGAACGCGTGGCGGGATCAGGCGCGAGATGGCCGAGCCACGGACGCGCCTGCACGATGGCATCGAGCGCCGCAGCATTGGCGTTGGAGCGCGCGATCATCGCATCCGCGCCGCCCAGCGACTTGCCCCATTCGAGCGCGAAGATCGCGTCTTCCACCGCCAGCATGGACGGGGTGTTGATCGTCTCGCCCTTGAACACGCCTTCGGCCAGCTTGCCCTTGCTCATCAGGCGGAACACCTTGGGCAGCGGCCAGGCCGGCGTATAGGTCTCAAGCCGCTCGACCGCACGGGGGCCGAGGATCAGCACGCCATGCGCGCCCTCGCCGCCCAGCACCTTCTGCCAGGAGAAGGTGGCGACGTCGATCTTGTCCCAGGGCAGGTCATAGGCGAACACCGCGCTGGTGGCGTCGGCAAAGCTCAAGCCCTCGCGATCATCGGCAATCCAGTCACCATTGGGCACGCGTGCGCCCGAAGTCGTGCCGTTCCAGGTGAACAGCACGTCATGCGACCAGTCGACCGCGTTCAGATCGGGAATCTGGCCATAATCGGCGCGCAGGATGACCGGATCGAGCTTCAATTGCTTGGCGGCGTCGGTCACCCAGCCTTCGCCGAAGCTTTCCCAGGCAAGGGCGGTCACCGACCGGGCGCCCAGCATCGTCCACATCGCCATTTCGAAAGCGCCGGTGTCCGATCCGGGCACGATACCGATACGATGGGTGTCGGGAAGCTTCAGAAGCTCGCGCATCAGGTCGATGCAATATTGCAGCCGCGCCTTGCCGATCTTCGACCGGTGCGAGCGACCCAATGATTCGGTGGAAAGCTTTTCTGCCGACCAGCCTGGAGGCTTCGCGCATGGGCCCGACGAAAAATACGGGCGAGCAGGCAGGGTAGCAGGTTTCTTGGCGAGCAGGGTGCCCGCACCAACGGTATCAGTCATGTAAGTCTCTCCTTGCAGAGAGCACGCGCGGCGTTGGGACCGCGTGGCCCGTCGACGGCCCTAGTGGCGGATTGCACGAAAAGCAATCACCAATTGCCGGACAGTGCCAGAAGCAGGCCGCCTTGCGCAATCAATGCACAAGGCGGCGCGCTATCACTTCTTGAAAATGACCTTGCCGCGCTGCGAGACGAGCAGCTTTTCCATCGTCACCGGGTGAAAATAGGCTTCGACATTCTGGCCTTCGGGGGTGACGCCGTACACTTCGTAGCAACCGCCATCGACCTTGGACTTCTTGATCGTCCACCCATCCTTCTTCAGCTTGGCCTCGAGATCGGTCCGGCTCTTCCAGCCCGATTGGGGACCGGCATCGCACTTCATCTTGCCGGTGGCAAAGGCATCCGGACTGGCGGAAAACTGCATGGCGGTGGCAGCGGCGACTGCCAGCATGGCTTGTGCGAACTTCATGGGTATCCCTCTCCTCTCGGACGATCAGCCTGTCACAGCCCCTGTGCCAGATCGCGCTGAACGCCGCTTGAACATAAGCATGACTCGCGCGGTTTCCAGAAGCAGCAAAGGCGCAAAGTGCACGATCATGCCCATGGTTTCGCCGTCAACGTACACCCAGTGCAGCGCGATCAGCAAGGCGGCAGGATAGACCAGCCGCTGCAGCCGCTTCCAGTTTGCGCGCATCGCCCGCTGCGAGGCGTTGTTGCTGGTCACCCCCATGGCGACGAAGATGGCGAGCGCCGCATAGCCGGTCCAGATCGAGAAGATGAGCGCCTCCTCTGCGATCATGCCCCAGTCGCCCATGTCATAGAGATAGAAGGCAAGGTGCAGCAGGCCGCAAAGACACGCCGCAACCCCGAGCGCGCGTCGCCGCGCCAGCAGCCAGTCCAGCCAGCGCTGCCGCCCGAAAAGCGCGCGCAAAGGCGAGATCATCATCGCCATGATCATGAAGCGCACCGAAAATTCGCCGCTGGGATGGATCAGGTCGAATGCCGTTACCGGGTCGCGCAAAAAGCCGATGGTCATGCCAATCGCCGGAACCGCCAGCAGCAGCCAGAAGAATCCATGCACGTTGATCAGTCGCAACATCGTGTTTCCAATACCCCGTAAGCCCGCGCGATTTTGTCTCACCCATCGCTAGCCCCGTCGCAAGAACCGCGCAATGCCCGGCTTTTCATGCCTATCGCGACATTAACCATTCTCGGAACAACAGGGTTAAATTTCATTGATTAGGATCAACGCCATGAAACAAGGCGTTCATCAAGGTCCCTCCCTGGCTGCCGGAGGTCCGCTGCCCCTGAGCGGTGACAATCCGGTGGAGATGAACGCTGGCGAGGGCGCGGTCCTGCACACAAGTGCACGGTCCGCGCCGCGCCGCATCGATCCGCGTTTCAGCACCATGATCGAATCGCCCGAACTGCAGCGCATGGCGCTTGTCGCCGCGCTGTCGGTGCTCATTGCGGGCTGTTCGATGCTGCCCGAAGGCAGGGGGCTGTCGCGCGCGCCGGTGCCTGCCCCCGCGCGCAGCCAGCAGGCCATGCGTCCCGCTCTCCCCGCCCCGCCCATGGCCGAGACCCGCCAGTGCCTCAGCCAGCTCAGCCAGGCGCGCGTGCGCTTCACGCCCGTGCCCGACCAGACCTTCGGCGCCGGATGCTCGCAGCTCGGCAGCGTCCGGCTGTCGGCCATCAGCCTGACGGAGCCGGGCCGCAGTGGCAGCGAGCTGGCCATCAGCAACATCGGTCCGGTACGCTGCGAACTGGCGCAGCGCTTTGCCGGATGGGCGCAATATGGCATCGCGCGCGCCGCCGAGCAGATGCTGGGCAGCCCGCTGGTCAGGATCGAGACCATGGGCAGCTATGCCTGCCGGAATATCGCCGGATCGCTCAAGCTGTCGCAGCATGCTCATGCCAATGCGATCGATATCGCGGCCTTCGTGCTGGCCGATGGCCGCCGCATCACGGTGAAGGACGGGTGGAACGGCAGCAACCAGGAACGTGCCTTTCTGCGCACCATCCATGCCAGCGCCTGCAAGCGCTTCGGCACCGTGCTGGGCCCCCAATACAATGCGGCGCATCGCGACCATCTGCATGTCGACATGAGCGGGCAAGGCTATTGCCGATAGGGCATTCGCCCCTTAATTGCGGGCGATGACCAAGAAAGACCTGACCGAGCCGCGCTTCCGTCGCGCCGCCGAAGATGCCCGCACTGCCGAACAGGCGGTGCACGATACCCCCCAGACCCAGGACCCGGCCTATCGCCTGGCCTTTGACGATACCGAATTTCTGCTGCGCCAGGAGCTGCGGCCGGTGCGCTTCCAGCTCGAGCTGCTGAAACCCGAAATGCTGCTGGAAGAAGCGGGAATCGGTTCGACGCTGGTCATCTACGGCTCGGCACGCATCCCCGCGCCCGACAAGTGCGAAGGGCTGGTCGAAAGCGCGCGCAGTCCTGAGGAAAAGAAGGTCGCCGAACGGCTGGTTGCCAAGGCGAAATATTATGACGAAGCCCGCAAGCTCGCCCGATATGCAAGCGAATGCGGCGTCGTCGAGGACGGCAAGCGCCAGTTCGTCGTCTGCTCGGGCGGCGGCCCCTCGATCATGGAAGCGGCCAATCGCGGTGCTGCGGATGCCGGCAAGGATTCGGTCGGGCTCAACATCGTGCTGCCGCACGAGCAGGCGCCCAACCGCTTCGTGACCCCGCACCTCTCGTTCCAGTTCCACTATTTCGCGCTGCGCAAGATGCACTTCCTGCTGCGCGCCCGCGCGGTCGCCGTGTTTCCGGGCGGTTTTGGCACGTTCGACGAGTTTTTCGAGCTCCTGACCCTCATCCAGACCGGCAAGATGGCCCCGATCCCGATCATGCTGTTCGGCAAGGACTTCTGGAACCGCGTCGTCAATTTCGAGGCGCTGGCCGAAGAGGGCGTGATCTCGCCGGGCAATCTCGACCTGTTCAGCTTTGTCGAGACGGCAGATGAGGCCTGGGCAAAGATCCGGACCTTCTACGACCTGCCCTGTGGCTGACCGGGACTATTGACCCAGCTCGACGCTGCGCTTTGCGGCGGCATCGACCGCCTCGGCCAACAGCCGGTCCAGCGCAGCGTCGGCATCAAGGACATTTAGCGCGGCGCGGGTGGTGCCGCCGGGGCTGGCGACGCGCTCGGCGAGCTGAGCGGGCGTCTCGTCCGACCGGTGCGCAAGCTCGGCCGATCCGCGCACCATTGCCATGGCGAAGCGCGCGGCCTGATCTGCGGGCATGCCAAGACCTTCGGCCGCCTTGCCGAGCGAATCGATGAAACGGAACAGATAGGCGGGGCCGGAACCGCTCAGCGCGGTGACGAGGTGCATCTGCGATTCGTCCGCCAGCCATTCGGCCGTGCCCAGCATGGCGAACAGCGATTCGAGCCGATCGCGATCCGCCTCGCCCAGCCCCTCGGCATAAAGCGCGGTAACCGACTGGCCGATGCTCACCGCCATGTTCGGCATGATACGGGCGATCGCGCGTGCGCTTGGCAAGGCGGCACGAAGGCCTGAGCACTCGACGCCCGCGAGCATCGAGACCACCAGCGCCTGCGACAGGTCGATCCCCGCCAGCTGTGGTGCGACATCGCCCAGCATCTGCGGCTTGATGCCGAGCAGCAGCCAGTCTGGCGGGGCAATGTCAGGCGCAATCCCGGTCAGGTGGCGCACGCCTGCCGACAGATCGCGCGGCGAGGGATCGACCACGGTCACGCTGGCCGGATCGAGGCCTTGCGCAAACCAGCCGCGCAGCATCGCGCCGGCCATATTGCCCGAGCCGATCACGAGCAGCGATTGGGGGAATGGATGTGTCACCCTGACCACCTCCGTTTGTCCCGAGCTTGTCGAGGGACGCATGCGCCACCGCTCCCGATCACGTCCCTCGACTTCGCTCGGGACAAACGGGAAGAAATCAGGCGCTATCTGAAGACTCTCAAGCCTCGCCCTGCGTGTCGATCAGCGCCGCCGCCAGCGCTTCCTGCGGGCTCTTGTCGCCCCAGAGGATGAACTGGAAGACGGGATAGAAGCGATCGCACTCGTCGATCGCCGCCTCGACCGCGAGCTGCGCCTGATCGAGGCCCAGCATGGCATCGCTGCCCAGCATCATGCCGTTGCGATACAGCACGACCCCGCTGTTCGACCATATGTCGAAATGGCCGAGCCAGAGCTGCTCGTTGATCAGCGCCAGAGCCTCACAGATCACCGCAAACTTGTCGTCGGGCACGCGAATATCGGGCATGGCCAGCAACTGCAGCACATTGTCCTCATGCCGCCAGATGGCGCGCAGCTGATAGCTGGTCCAGCTGCCCTTGACCTCGGTAAGAAGCTCGTCTTCGCCCACCATCTCGCACGGCCAGCCGCGTGCCTCAAACAGCGCGGCCAGCATGTCGACCGGCGCGGCTTCTTCCCGGTCCAGGTCAAGCTGCTGTTCGTTCATGAAATTCCTTTCGCGCCCCGTGGCACATGTTCAAGATGACCCGATGCCCGGCTGCGCGCAATGGGCGGACGGTGGACCACCATCCGCCATGTCGCGAAGTCTGTTCAAAAACTGTGGATAAGCAGGGGTAATTTCGCCTTACTCGGCCTCGCCTGCGCCCTTGGTCGCAAGCGCGGATTCGAGCGCTGCGACACGCGCCTTGAGACTGTCGGCCTCTTCGCGCGCCTTGGCCGCCATTTCCTTCACCGCGTCGAATTCCTCGCGGCTGACGAAATCCAGCCCTGCGATCCACTCGCGGGTGCGTTCGCGCGCGCTTTCGCCCGCCTCACGGCTCATGCAGGCAACGGTGCCGGCGAGGCCGTTGATGAACTTGGCGAAATCACCGCCGAATTCGGACTTGTTCTGCATGATAGGCTCCTTGCCGAGGCGCACCGGGCCTCTCTCGATCGTGAATGCCATAGCATGTGGGGCGCTGGGACGCCAACCGCAAGGCGGGTTACGGGCTCGGCGGGGCCAGCTGGATGCGCTGCGCATCGCGGGGCACCACCAGCTGCTCGGCATTCGGATTGAGTTCGTCGATCTGCTTGTTCAGCACCGAGGCGAAGCACAGCCAGGCGAGATAAGGCACCATCAGCCAGGCCGCCAGCGACCGGATCCGCCCGAACACGATCGTCGTGGCAAAGGCCGCCACGAATACGCCGACGAGCAGGTAGAATGCGCCCGAAACCTGATGCATGCGGAAGAAATAGATCGGCCAGGCAAGGTTGAGGCCCAGCTGGACGAAGAACAGGAGCACCGCGAGGCCGCGCAGACGGGCGCCCCGCGCCGTGACCACGACGGTCAGCGCGAGCCCCATCATCACGTAGAGAATCGACCAGGCAATGCCGAACGCCGCGCCCGGCGGCTGCGCTTCGGGCTTGATCAGCGCCTGAAACCAGCGATTCTCCTCACCCGATCCCGAAAAATTGCTGACTCCAAAGCCAAGCAGCACAACCAGCGGAACAAACAGCAGCGCCCAGCGCAGAAAGGCGAGACGGAGCTGACCGGGAGAGGCGATTTCATTCATCGAAGCGAATTCTCCTGCCCGCAAAAGGGCTTGACCCTTCGCATATCGGATTCGTTTGACGCATGCCAGCGCGGTTTACCAAGGAAATCCGTGCCGCTTCGGGTCAGCAGCTGCGCCCCTTCTGTGCCGCGACAAGGAATTCGATATTGCCGCTCGGTCCCGTAATCGGGCTTTGCGTCAGCCCGGTGACAGGCCAGTCGATGCTTTCCAGCCAGTGCATCACCCGGTCGCACACCGCCTGGTGCAGTTCGGGATCGCGCACCACCCCGCCCTTGCCGATCTGGTCCCTGCCCACTTCGAACTGCGGCTTGATCAGCGCGGCCAGCCACGCGCCTGCCTTCGCGAAGGACATTGGTACCGGCAGCACCTTGTCGAGCGCGATGAAGCTCGCATCGCACACCACGATATCGATCCGCCGCGTGATATGCGCATCTGTGAGGATGCGTGCGCTGGTCTGCTCGTGGACGGTGACACGGTCGTCCTGGCGCAGCTTCCATGCGAGCTGATTGGTGCCGCTGTCGACCGCGAACACATGCGCCGCGCCGCGCGTCAGCAGCACATCGGTAAAGCCGCCGGTGGACGATCCTACATCGATCGCGGTCATGCCGGTCACATCGATGCCAAAATGGTCGAGCGCATGCGCAAGCTTGATGCCGCCGCGCGACACCCAGGGATGATCACGCCCGCGCACCTCGATCGCGGCATCGCTCAGCACCGTCTCGCCCGCCTTGGCGACCTTGCGCTCGCCCGCGAACACCAGCCCCGCCAGGATCAGCGCCTGTGCGCGCGAACGGCTCTCGGCGAGCCCGCGATCGACCAGCAACTGATCGACCCGCGCCTTGCGCGGCTTGTCCGGAGATGGGCGGGGGTTCTGCTCTGCCATGGGGCCGGTTCTTAACCGCGCACACGACGTTTTGCGAGCGCGAGATGATTACCCGGAAAAAATTGAATTACAAGACTTGCGATGGCCCCGGCGATGATTCACATAAGGGGTGCAAGGAATACAGATCGTCAGAAACCCCAGTAAAACCGGGTTTTTGCGAATGGCCCTTCACTTGGTTTCAACATAGCGAAAGGAGGTGATCCGATGTCTCATGGTTCAGCAAGAGGGTCGGTCAAGTCCATTCGGAGTGTTCGCGGCTGATAGCCTTCTGCCCTTTGGTCAGGGCAGGCGCTTGAAGAAGCGCGACATACATTCCGAAGGCGGCACTTCCGGCCGCTGACCATGTGATGGGCCGCGCAGGGAGCTGTGACTCCCGGCGGCCCCTCTCATATATTGTGAAGCCCTGTGCGTTGAAGCGACATGCTCCGCCGGAGTTTTGTTTTTTCCTCAAATCAATGGCTGTTCGGCATGCCAGAATGCTCTCTCCCCTTAAGGGGAGAGATGCGAAGGCTTATCAGCTTGGCTGATTAGCCGTAGCTGAGAGGGGCCTGCGTAGAGCACTCCCCCCTCCCAAACCCTCCCCCCTGAAGGGGAGAGGGCTTACCACACCGCGCGACGAACAAGACGAAGCTCCCCTCCCTGCAAGGGAGGGGCAGGGGGTGGGTAAGCGCCCACAGCGCGCCAGCTAGGTTGAATCCAGACGCCTGTTAGGGGACAAGAGTGATCGGAGTGCCGGGATTGCTCGGCATTAGGTG
The DNA here is from genome assembly GCF_003201955.1 of Blastomonas natatoria. GTDB lineage: Bacteria > Pseudomonadota > Alphaproteobacteria > Sphingomonadales > Sphingomonadaceae > Blastomonas > Blastomonas natatoria. The sequence goes on along the minus strand of NZ_QJJM01000001.1, from coordinate 75,491 downwards.
GGCCAACGTGGGATGACTGGCGGAAATCCGGGGCATTCATGGGGTCTCCCAAAAATTTGGCGCTTTGGGGCGTTGTCTAGAGTCGATGGTTAATTAGACAACGCCCGGACAGGTTAGGTTGGAGTCGGCCGGGTTTCCAGCGACAATCCTTCAAGGCTCTCTTAAGCGTCAATAAGTGGCCTTTAATCGGGCCTTCAGGCCGCGTCGCCCTCGCCTATCGTGGCGTCGATCACCGGCAAAGCTGCATCTGGAAGTGGGACCGGCCAGGTCCCAGAAAGCGACTGGCTCGAAAAGCCGATGATTCCGAGAGATCGGCGGCGGCGGCGCGCTGCAAAGATGAACGGAAGTGGGACGATCATTCCGCCGGTAAGAGTTGCTCGATCTGCGCCGGGTCGGAGATAATGGTAACCCCGCAGGTATCCTGATCCATTGCACCCCAGACCGTTTCAACGTTCATTCCGCCAAAGCCATTCTCAGCACGATAAACCATCTTAATCGGCCGGTTGTTAGTGCGCAGCAAAGGCCCGACTTCCGTCGATGAATGCTCGAAGGAAGTGGGGTTCCGCAACCCGGTTTTGACCTGATCGACTAGACCGGTGTGTGATCCATCCCAAGCGCTCAAACAGTGAAAGCCCTTTGCGCGCTCGGCGGCACGCCGTGCTGCCGTATCAATGGCGGCCTGCGCGCGCTCAGCATCTTCCTGCGCGACTTCGGCTGCCTCGGCAGGACCATGGTTCTCTCGTCCCCCAGCAAAGGTGAGGCCGACCCATACGATCACGGCCAGCAAACCCAGCCCTGCACCGTAAAGCAGCGGCGATGCGAATTCCGATTGCACCTTCTTGCTCATGTGCCCTCCGAGGGTTCGGTCACGTTCGTAATAGCGGATATCGTCGTGCATTTACACCTGGGCGTCATTGGTCGCTAGGCTCCGGCAAGAATCCGATCTTTTCGCTGTTGAGCTTCGAAGGCGCGCGCGCAGTCTTGCCGTGGCCGTAGCTACCCAGGTCAACCACGTTGCCGGCGAGCACTGAAACCGCACTGTAAATGGCCTCCCGTTCGCGCAGGCTCAGCGCATTCAGCATGGTCAGCAGCGATTGCTCCTGAAACCCCAGGGTGCCGTCGGATCGCTTGCCGGTAAAGACATAACTGAGGTCAACGCCAAGGTCCCCCAGGATCGCCAGATACACGGCGTTGCAGCTGGTACGCCCGGCCTCATAGGCCGACTGGCTGTTTTTATGGACTCCGGCCTTCTCGGAGAAGTCAGCGAGACCGAGCCCGAGCCTCAACCGCTCGTCCCTGATGCGCTGGCCGATCGTTTCAAGCACCGACATTACCGGACCTCCAATATGCGAGAACGGCAATGGCGCACATGATCGTGTGAGCAAAATCCAAAAAGATGTTTGCAAAGCACATAATCATGTGCGATATCCAATATCGTGTAACAGAATGTTGGATTCACAAAACATGCTCCATCAGTCGCTCCATCCCGAGGACATCAAGGCCGCAATCCGAAAACGATACGGCTCGGTCAAAAAGTTCCAAAAGCTCAAGGGTTTGCCGCCCACGTCCGTGAGCGATCTGTTTCGCGGGCGACCCAGCCGCAGGGTGAGCGAGGCTGTCGAGCAGGCAGTGCAAGAATCCATGGAAATGGAAAATAGCGCCAAGCTGGTGCCAGCGCACTCTCTAAATCGGGGGGGCAAATAGACATGGCCCCCGACACGATCATCGAGATCGATCCGAATGCTGTCGAACGCGGCGAGCGGATTGGGCTGTATTGGCATGACAAGGCGGCAGCGCTTGGCGCGCTGATGGCGCGCGACGGGCAGAATGATCCGATCAAGGTCCGCCCTGGCCGCAAGGGCGGCAAGCCTTTCATTCTAGTCGCTGGCCTGCATCGCCTGGAGGGCGCGAAGCGGGCCGACCTGGCGACGGTCAAGGCCATCATCGTCGAGGGTGACGAGCTGCAGCTCCGCCTGATCGAGGCGTCCGAGAACATGCATCGCCGGGACTTCGGGCCGATCGAGAAAGCGTTGTTCGTTCGGGCTCTGGCCGATGTCTACGAGGCGCAGTTTCGCGCGGCGCATCCGGAAGGAACCCAGCAGCAGATTGCAGCCAGGGCACGCTGGGAAGCAGAAAAAGACCGCGTCCAGCATAGCGCCGAAACGCTCGCTAGCCTTGAAGCTGAAAATGCGGGGGAAACGATTTCCCACGCATATGGCTGGGTCCAGACTACTGCCGAGGCGCTGGGCATGACCTCGCGCTCGCTGCGCGACTATCTGTTGATCCACCGCCAGATCATCGCGCCGCTGCCCGACCATTACGAAGACCTTGCCCGTCACCCGATCGGGCAGAAGCGCAAGAGCGTCATGGAGCTCGCCGAGATCGGCGATCTCGACAATCGCCGCGCGGTGATCGACTGCCTGCTCGAATATCCGCTCGGCCTGACGATCGCCCAGGCGAAGGAAATCGTCGGGATCAGGGAAGCGAAGCTCGGTCAGTCGCCGTTACCGAAGGGTCCCGTTGATCGGGTGTTTTCTAATCTCAATCGCTGGTCGTCGAACGACTGGACAAGCGCAGCTCCGCAAATCGCCGCAGCAGTGCCAGACAAAGCACTGGATGCAATCTGCGATGCTTTGCTTGCCGAGCGCAAGGCTCGCCAGGGAGGCCAGAAGTGAGCCTTTCATCTGCACAGACCGAATGGTTTCAGTCAGCACCTATGCACTGGCAGCACGAAGCGCGGCGGCGCTTTGAGGCGATCAGCTTCTTCGCCGAAGCTCGTGCGCTGGGGGTGCCGCTCGCGGCGAAGCTGGCTGCCCATGGCTATGGCTATAGCGATAGGAGCATCCAACGCTGGGCTCGATCAGCTGCCGTTTGCGGCCCTGATCTTGCTGTATTCCTTCTTTGCCCGCGCAATGAGTCCTCGATGCGGCCGCTCGATCTCGCACCCTATCAGATCGAGGGAGGCAAGGCATGAACGACGGTCGCCCTGCCACGCTCCGCGAGAGCCTGAAATTCTGGGGCCTGATGACCCTGGCGGCGCTTCCCGGCACCGTCGCCTATGTCACCATCGCCTGGCACGCGGGGTGGCTGTCATGAAGCGCTGGCTGCCATCTGGCTACATCACCGAGTGCACTCATTGCGACAGCGCAGGCGAGGCCGAGGGCTATGCGGTCTATATCTCCTGGGGCCGTTGGATATTCGAGTTCTCGATCGCGCGGAGGGCACGATGAAGCGCTGCTCCGCCACTCATTGCCGCGCGCCTGTCGCCAAGGGCCAGCTGTTCTGCGGTGCGCACTGGGCGCAGGTGCCCGAGCGGACGCGCAGGGCGATCCACGGCGCGTGGCGTGCCCGCGATACACAGGCTTATGCCGAGGCGTTCGACGCCGCCCGCAACGCGATCGACCTAGCCGATGGCACCTTCGAAGACGTGATGGCCCCGCCACCGTCGCGCTGGATCGTGCCGCAGCATCTGGGGGCAGCACGATGACCCGCGCCGAACGCGAGAAGCTGGTCTGGTCGCTCGGCTATGTCGAGGCGCTGGTGCGCGCGATGCCGTGGATCAGCGCCATGGGCGAAGTGCAGCTGTCGCTGGGCGCGACGGTTCGTGGCGGCGAAGTCGGCCTCAATCTGCGCATCGCTGGCGTGTCCGCCGTGGTCACCCATGAAGAGGGTGAGGAGAAGCTGCTGCCCGCCTGGATCAAGGCGGCAAAGCAGAGCCTGCAGCGGGAGAGCGCATCATGATGACCCAGCGCGAACAGCGGGTGATGGAGCTGCATGATCGCGGGTTTCGCAACGGCGAGATCGCGCTGCTGCTCGACATCAAGCCGTTCACGGTCGGCACGATCGTGAGCAGGTACGGCATCAGCAACAGCGGGTTCGAAGATCGCATCCGCAAGGGCAGCCGAGAGCTGCGCAAGGCGATCGAGCGCGCCCATCCCGAGAAGAAGATGGAGTTCCGCGTATGAGCTGCACTCCCCAAGAAACACGGGTCATGGACCTGTGGGACAACGGCTTCACCAAGGCGCACATTGCTGCTGCCCTGAACATCAAGCCGAAGAAAGTCGACAGCATCGTTTCCGATTTGAGCGGTCGCGATGACCAACGCGTCGAGGAAGCCAGCATTCGCGCCGGATCGGCCAAGCTGCTCGCCGCTATCCGACAGGTGCAGGCATGAGCGGCGGCGAGCTTTCCAGCGCCGCGACTCGGCATCCGTGGGACTGGTATGTCGACGAGTCCTGGTGCGCCGAGAAGCTGATCGAGACGCTGCAGGGTCCGCTCTGCGGCTGCTACGAGAACTGGTTTGGCGATGACCTGATCTGGGACCCCTGCTGCGGCATGGGCAATACCCTGCGCCCGTTCATCGCTCGCGGCCACTGGGTCGCCGGGTCGGACATCGAGGCGCGCACCAGCGACCCGTTGTTCCTGTTCGAGCATGACTTTCTTGGCAACCAAGCCAGCCTGCTCGACGCGCGTGAGAACAAGTCGATCGTCTTCAACCCGCCCTATTCGGTGCAGGGCGGGCGCAAGGTCAAGGGCCTGGCCGAGAAGTTCATCCGCAAGGCGATTGCGTTGAAGGCCAACACGATCGCGGCTCTGCTGCCGGTCAAATGGCTGGCGAGCGAGGGGCGGCACAAGCTGTTCAACGAGCATCCGCCGCGCTTCATCCTGATCCTGTCGGAGCGCCCCTCGATGCCGCCGGGCGATGTCGTCGAGGCGCTGGGCGAGAACGCCTTCCGTCACGGCAAGGTCGATTTCATGTGGGTGGTCTGGGAGCGTTTTGCCGAGACCGAGCCGGGTGAAACCCGAACGATCTGGATCGAGCCGCGCCCCAAGACCCTGAAGGTGCACAAGTGATGGGCGCGCAGGGCGACAAGTGGCGGGCGCATCGGCGGACGTTCGAGCTGGCCGTCGCGCACGGGATCACGCTGCGCGAGGCCAAGGCCATGCTGCGCCGCGACGCCCGCGAGCTGGCCCAGCAGCGCATGCAGCAGACCCGCCGCGCGATCGCCCAGGCGACGCCGCCTGCGCCGATCGAGCCGCCCTGCAGCGCCCCTCACGAAGACTTCGACGCCCCCTGGATGATGAGGAACTGATGATGCGCGAATCCCGTCCCAATATCCGCCGTGCTAGGGGCATCACCGCCGATACCGTCCGGGCGCTGCTCGGCATGATCCACGCGGGCACCGATGCCGCCTATCTACCGCTTGAGCGGATCAAGCTCGCCGATCAGGTCAAGGGCAGCCTGCCCGCGCGCCGCATCGACCCCGCTGACGTGCCCGCATGCATGCGGCCCGACTGCGATTCCTACCCGGAAAAGCCGGTCTTCTCGGGCTTCGATCGCGCGACCAGCGAGGCGGAATTTACTGTCCCTGCAATCCGCGGACGCCAGGGCTTCGTCATCGTCGACGAGGCCGCATCTTTCCCATCCGTCCCACAGTCTGAACCCCCTCGTGGCTGTGACGACGGGGCGCGGTCGGCTCTTCGCGATCCCGAGCCGACCGCGCCATCCCTTCCTGCAGATGCCGAGGAGCCTGCCCATGCTGCCGCTGACCCCGAAGAACGTCGCGCTGGCGGCGAGCATGACCGGGTTGGACAGGCCGGGGCCGATCAGGGCGAACCAAAAGGACGAGCTGATGACAGCGACCGCGCGCCTCGCGTCGTTTCTCGATCGGCTCGACCAGGAGCTGCCACCCGACCTGCTCGCCCGGATGCAGAGCGAGACGCCGCAGCGCCCGAGCTGAAGGTCGATCGGCTTGCGATGATCCGCAAGATCGCAGGTCAGCTCGATTTGCGCCCGGCGACTGCACCGAGCGCACCCATCCAGGCCCGCCCGATCGCCGCCCCGCGCAACCCGCGCAAGCCCGCACCGGCGCTGCGGGCCGATCCGATCGCCGAGCGCCAAGCGCGGCTGGACGCCGCCATCCGATTCCTGAAGGCGCGCTGCATCCTGGTCGACTGCACCGACCGCAGCGCCATGGTCCGCCGCTATCGGGTCAGCGGCAAGCGCGAGCCGATGCAGGCCGAGCAGGTGATCGAGCACGCGCGCGATCTGGGCATGGGGGAGCACGGCTGATGCCGATCGATCCCCGTATCCAACTGGCGCTCGACATGCCGCTCACCGAAAGGCCGAGCATCCGGCTGGTCAGCGGCAAGCGCAAGCGCAAGAGCGGTTATGCCGCGCAGCCTGGCACCGGTCCTGCTGGCGAAAAGTGCAAGACCTGCCGCCACATTCGCCGCGTCCAAGGCGGGGCGAAAACCTTCCCGAAATGCGCCCTGATCCGTTGGACCAAGGGACCCGGCACCGACATCAAGGTCAACGCACCGGCATGCTCCCGTTGGGCACCGCAGGAGCCTGCGCGCCCGTGACCCGCAAGCGCCGCCCTTCCTTTGACAGCAGCCAGCTGGGCTTCAGTTTTGAAGTTCCTAAGCCTGCAACCAAGCCCGCCGATCTGGCTGGTCTCGGTGCCATGACAGCGGCTGGCGTCAGTATGGTCTTGAAGGGCGATCCGCGCTCGCGGCAAGAGATTGCAGGCGCGATGTCAGCCTTACTGGACGAGGAAGTCTCGGCACTGATGCTCGATGCTTATGCGTCCGAGGCGCGTGGCAACCATAACATTCCCTTCCACCGGGCCTTGGCACTGATCGCAGTGACGGGGCGCATTGATGTCATCGATCCGCTGATGCGCCGGATCGGCGCGGCTCTGGTGGTTGGGGATGAAATGATCCTGACAGAGATGGGCAACATCGACCGGCAGGTGGCGGAGCTGAAGGCCCGCCAGCGAATGCTCGCAACAATAGCAAAACCGATGAAGAGGGGCGGACGTTGATCCAGTCAGGCACAAAGACGTGGTTCACCGCAGCAGAGCTGGCCGAGCTGGCCCTGCCCGGACTGCCGCGCATCAAGCGCAAGGTGAACGAGCGCGCCGCAGACGAGCGCTGGGCGCTGGCGGTGGACAGCCGGGGCGCTCCGCTGGCGCGCCCGCGCGCTGGCCGGGGCGGCGGTCTCGAATATTCGATCCGCATCCTGCCGGCGATCGCGCGGGCCGAGCTGGTCCGGCGCGGCATCTCGATCGACGGGCAGGTCCACGCCTCGCCCGACGACGCATCGGGCATCGCGGCATCGCAGCTGTGGAGCTGGTATGAGGCGCAGAACGCCAAGACCAGGGCCGAGGCCGAGCGCCGCCTGGACGCGGTGCAGCGGATCGAGCGCTATGAGGCGGCGGGCGTGACCCGATCGATGGCGGTGATGCGTTCGTGACCTTAATCATGAACAAGAAGCTCGTCCCGGCCCTGCGCCAGATCAGCAATCGGGCGCTCGACTGCCAGCCCTTTGCGCGCGGTTACAACGGCAGCGGCTTCGCAGACAACCGCTACGACGAGAAGATCGCTGCCGCGCATGCCAAGTTCGCGCGAGGTGCTGCATGATGGGCGGCTTTCCCATCTGGCGATTCCTGGGCCTGGCTGGCCTGGCGATTGCGATCGGCGCGCTCTTCGGTCTCGCTGCCGACCGCTTCCACCAGAAGGCCAAGGCCGACGCTGCTGTTGCCTGCGACAAGGCCGCCAGCGCGGCCGACAAGCCGATCGACGCCTGCTTGCCCAAGGTGCGCCAAGCAATCGAGGCGCAGCGCCGCGCCGAGGCCTGCGACCATGCGCTCGGCGCGCCCGACCTGATCAAAAGTCGCGCCGCGATCCGGCTGGTCTGCTCGGCCGAGGTCAAGCGCGAGTTTCTTGCCCGCGAGCTGGCCCAGGGCGAGCTCGCCCAGGCCAACGAAACCATCGCCGCGCTGATCGATGCGCAGGACCTTGCTGTGCTGCGCGCCGAAACCCGCGCCGCCACGGCCAACCAGAAAGCCCAAGCCCATGCCCAGACGATCGCCCGTGCGCCGCGTGATGCTGGCAGCCTTATCCGCTGCGATGCTTCATGCCTGCGCGACCTCGCCGACTGACCGCCCATCAATCGAGCCCGACCCGCTGATCGAGACGCGCACGATCGTTCGAACGGTTTGCCCGCCCGAGATCACGGCGGCGCTGCCCATGAAGCCGCAGCCTTCGGCCGATGCCGTCATCAACGGGAATGAGCCGGGCATGGCCTGGCTGTCCGACACCCTGATCTACCTCGGCCTGGTGGAAGGCCGCATTCACGACGCGAAGGACCAGTGCCCCAGATGAGCGACCTTGAGACGCGATCCTTTGAGCAGCTGCCGGCAGCCACGGCGGTCAGCCCGAATGCGCTGACCGCCGTGCAGGAGCCTGGCGGGCCGATGCAAAAGCTTCAAATCCGGCAATTGCTTGGCAGGCTGATCTCGACCGACGAGACGACCGAGGAAGAGGCAGACCTGCAGGCGCTGCTCGACTATCCCGCCAACAGCATCGGCCTGGTATTTGCAGACCCCAACCCGGCCAAGAATGGATGGTGGCGTAAGGTCGGCGCGCCCGGCACTGGCAACTGGTTACAGTTCGAGAAGCTGTCTGCCGACGCCAGTGCCGAAGTCCAGGCGCTGGTTGATCAGGCATCGGCTTCTGAAGAGGCCGCAGGTGAAAGTGCAGCCATCGCCGCTGCCCTTTTAGCAGATACGATCGCGACGAACGCCAAGGTGAACGCGAGCTTCGACACCATCATCGCGACCGCAGTCGATCGCCCGGCAGCAGGGAATTACAGCACCGGCAACAGCACAAACCTTGCTGTCGCAGTGATGGGCGGCGAAGATGTGCCCGCGGACACGCCTCTTGCCACCCTGCTGGTTCCCTTCACGTTCACCAGCAGCGCGGCGACCAAGATCATAGTCAAGCGTTCCAGCAGGTTGAGCACCGATGCCTGGCTGAACAGCCAGCCGGGCAATGCTGGCGACACGGTTATTGACACGCGCGAATTCACGCTTGCCGAGGTTGGTCTGGTTTCCGGCGTCGGCGGTGTCGCGACGATCCCGCTCGGCGGCCAGACGGCGCCGGATGGCACGTTGCTGATTTTCGATGTGGTCGCCGTCAACAATTCGGATGTGCCGCAGTATAACAATCTGTCGCACGGCCCGGTCAGCGGCGCGACCCAGCAATATCAGTATGGCTGGTATCGCTTTGAGGGACAAGCCGCCGGTTTTTGGGAAGCCATCCCCATCATCGCCATCCGCCCGGCCTTTGCGGTGACGACGGAGCTGTTCGATACCGGTGCCGGAGCGGTCAAGGCTGACCCGTTCCGCAGTGCCAGCGTTGATGTCGCGCTGGTCGGCAACAATCTGACCGTCTCGGGTAAGCTGTTTGCCAACGGCAATGAGGTGGCTGTCAGCGACACTGTGACATTCACCGCCGCCGCTGCTGGAAAAGAATGGGCGTTCGGGGTTTACGCTGACCGGCTGACCGGGGCGATTTCAACTGAGGCGACCGAACAGCGCGACGAGGAACTTGACGCGATCGAGTATCTGCCAGCCACGCCTGCCGGCAAGGTCTTGCTAGCCCGCGCGCTGGTTCGCGACAGTGGCGCGGTCGGGGCGGTCAACTGCGCGCAGTTCCGTGGGCTGATCAAGATCGGCCAGGAACCAAACATGGCGCGCCATGCCGAGCGCAATCGTGGCCTGTTGCGCCCCGTGATCGGCAAGGCGATGCGCGGCGATGCGATCAACTGGGGCGGCTATGGCGACAGCATCACTGCCCTGCAGACGGGCGCGCCAAGCGATGCGGCGGTTCGATATGCGGCGAATGGCGAATGGCGCGACAGGCGATCGGTCTATTTCTCGGCCTATCCCAGCGACACGCTCGCGCTGTTGCCGCTGTTCGATTTCGGCGACGGGTCCGGCCAGGTCCACACCAAGATTGGCTGGAACTGGTCGATCAAGGCGGCGCTTGATGCGCTCGCGGGCGCTGATGTTGTCGATTATCTGAATTACGGCATCGGTGGGACCACGAGCGCGAACAGCGACAATAACGGCCTGTGGCCTGCCCGCATCGCCGTGCCGCTGGCTGCATCCCTTGATGCCGTCGTGATCGCTTTCGGCATGAACGAACGCGGCAGCACCTCGACCTATGCAAACATCGTCAACATGGTCGGGCAGTTTCAGGCAGAGGGTGCGATCCCGATCGTCATGGGCTGTCCCCGGCCTCACGCAGACGAAAGTGTGAGCAACTGGCGCTACACCTGCGACGCTCTGGAAGCCGCCGCCATGGACTCGGGCGCGGCCTTCATCAGCACGACGGCGATTGCCGATGATCGCAATCTCGGTGCGATCGGCATGCCCGCCGAGGCGCTTTGCTCCACCAATATCGGCGCAGGCGGCAACCACCCCGGCATCTTCGAGCTTCAGCAATATGGCCGCGCTGCGGTCGAACAGCTTGGCCTGGCATGACCATCAAGCCCGCATCAATGGCGTTCATGACGCTCTGGCCACCGGCCTTCGCTGCCACAGCAGCGACGCAACCCCTTCACCAGGCCACGCCTTACAGCGCCGATGTGCTGGGCGTCTCAGTTCCGATCGTCACGTCTGCCGTCGCGGTAATTGGCGTGCTCCTGGCACGGCCTCTCAGCCCCAAGGGCAACCCGTCGCTGTCGCTCGGCCGCAACCTGGCTGTGTCGGCAATCCTGGCACTGCTGGCCCTGGTCTGGGTGATCGACAGCAGGCCGGGCCTGCTGTTCGCCCTGGTCGTGTCGATCGGCCTCGGCTTCGCAGGCTTCAGCGTGATCGAGCTCATCGGCACCCAGATCATGGCAAGCCTGCGCCGTGCGATCGGCCAGCCGCCACCGCCACCCGAGCAACCCGACCTGTTCGCTCAGCCAGAGATACCCGAGGATTCCCGACATGCCGCCGACTAGCCCTTTCGAACTGGCCATCATGGCCTTCATCATCATCGGCATTGTCGTGGCGTTTCGTCATGGCCGGGCCAACCCCGAGAACACAGGCAAGATCAGCAAGGACCTGATGACCATCAAGGGCGAGGTCCGCGAGCTGGAGACCAGGTTCGAGGCGATCGAGCGCAGCGTCGGCCAGATGGCAACCAAGGCGGACCTGGCGCGGATCGAGACCAAGCTCGACGGGCACCGCGAGCTTTCCGACCGCACCGCCCAGGGCGTGCGCCGACTGGAAGACTTTTTCCTCGAGAAGGGAGTGAACGGCAAATGAGCGGCAGCTTCGCAGATCTTCATGCGGCGCATATCCGCCTGTGCATCCTGCGCCTACTGGCCGATGCGCCGGGCTATTTCGCCAATGACAGCATCCTGCACCAGAGCGTCGAGGCGCATGGCCTGGTCTGCACCCGCGATCAGATGCGCGGACACCTGACCTGGCTGGAAGAGCAGCGCCTGATTACCATCCTGCGGCCGGGCGCATCGACCGTCATGGTGGCGACGCTGAGCGAGCGCGGCGGCGATGTTGCGGCGGGCAAGTCGCACGCTCCCGGCGTGCAGAAGCCCAGCCCCGGCACGGCAGTTTGACATGGCGCGGCGTGCCCGTCCCAAACCCCTGAAGCATACGCTGTCCAGCATCGACCGGCTGGACCCGGAGATCCGCGCGCTCATCAACGAGCTGCGGATCGACAAGGGCTGGACGATCGACGAGATCAGGGACCAGCTGATCAAGATGGGCCAGGGCCATATCAGCCGGTCCGCTCTCGGCCGTCATGTGCGGACCCTTGCCGATATCAGCAGCGAGATGCGCGAAACCCAGGCGTATGCCGAGGCGCTCGCCAAACAGGCTGGCAACTCCAGCCAGTCCGAGCTGCTCGACCTGAACGGCCAGCTGCTGCACGCGAACATGTTCCGCCTGATGCTTGCCGAGAAAGACGGCAATGGCATCCAGCTCACTCCGAAAGAGGCCAAGGAATTCTCCGAGGCGCTGCGCAACCTGGCGCTGGCGCGCAAGACGGACCTGGACGTGGTCGAGAAGGCCGAGCGCCGCGCGGCCGAGAAGGCGACCAAGGCTGCGGCCGAGAAGGCGACCACGGCGGCACGCGCCAAGGGCCTGTCCAGGGACACCGTCGAAGCGATCCGCCACGCCGTTCTGGGGAGCGATTCGTGAAGCTGTCACCGGCTGACCAGGCCAAGCGCGACGAGGAAATCCGCCGCCGCGAAATCCAGGGCGATCGCGCTGCGGCCGAGGCTGCGATCGTGCGGCTGCCCAAGGGCGACCTACTGCTCGGCTATCAGCAGAAGACGGTCGACAAGCTGTTCGCCGGCACCGCGCTGCTGGTCATCGAGAAGAGCCGGCGCATCGGACTGACCTGGGGCGTTGCTGCCTTTGCCGCCTTGAAGGCAGCAAGCGCCGTCGATGCCGGTGGGCAGAACGTCTGGTATATGGGTTATGACAAGGACATGACCCTGGAGTTTATCGAGGTCTGCGCCATGTGGGCGCGGGCCTTTGGCCTGGTCGCGGGCGAGCTGGTCGAAGAAGAGGTCCTCTATACCGACGAGAACGGCCGCGAGCATGGGGTCAAGGCCTTCAGCATCCGCTTTGCCAGCGGCTTCCGGGTAACCGCGCTGCCCAGCGTGCCGCGTGCGCTGCGAGGAAAGCAGGGCATCGTCATCATCGACGAGGCCGCGTTCCACAAGAACGTCAACGAGGTCATCAAGTCGGCCATGGCGCTGCTGATCTGGGGCGGCCAGGTCGTGGTCATCTCGACCCATGACGGCGTCGCCAACCCGTTCAACGTGCTGCTCGACGAGATACGAGCGGGCAAGCGCGCCGGGCAGACGATGAAGATCACCTTCGCCGATGCGATGGAGGCCGGGCTCTACGAGCGCGTTGCCCTGGTCGCGCGGACCAAGGGCACCGAGCTGCCGGGCAAGGAGCAATGGGAAGCGGAGATCCGAGCCGCCTATGGCGAGGACGCGGAGGAAGAGCTCGACTGCGTTCCCAAGACCGGTTCGGGCTGCCTGATCGCGCTGGAGGACATCATCGCGGCCGAGCATCCCGAATGCGGCCTGCCCGATCATTATGCCGGCGGGCTGTGCTATGTCGGCCGCGACGTGGCCCGCCGCCGCGACGGCCAGGTGCAATATTGCATGGAGCTGATCGGCGACGTGCTCTGGCAGCGCGACACTTACGAGGAAAGCGGCCAGACCTTCGCGCACCAGGACGCGTTCTTCGACGGGCTGTTCCTGCGCCGCCGCGTCGTGCAGGCCCGCGTCGACCAGACCGGCATGGGCGAGAAGGTCGTCGAGGATCTGATCATCAAGCACGGGGCAACCCGGGTCTATGGCGAGCTGCTGACCGGCCCCAACCGCTATGACCTGGCGATCGGGCTCAAGAAGGCTTTCGAGCAGCGCAAGGTCCGCATACGGTCCGACGCGATCACGCGCGCCGACCTGATGGCGCTCAAGAAGATGGGCAGCGAGGAATCGGGCAGCGTCCGGATCGTCAACGATGGCGACGTCCATGCCGACCGCTTCTGGGCCTATGCCCTGGCGTGGCGCGCCTATCAGCTCGGCGGTGCGCTTTACGAGTATTTCGGGAGCTCCAGCGACAGCCGGCAAGGCATGCCCAGCCGCGCTCCCCAGAATGACAACAGGCGCGACCCGCGCGGCACCCGCATGCCCGCGCGCGGTGCCTGGTGAAGGAACAGCAGATGGCAACCAAACCTCCCCCGCTGGTCTGGGCCGATGGCCGGCCGATGATAATGGACACGCTGCGCCGCGAGATAGCCGCGCCATCCGTCGGCTCGGTGCGCTCGATCCAGTCGGGCCATCCGGCCCAGGGCATGGACCCGCGCAAGCTGGGCCAGATATTACGCGCGGCCGAGGGTGGCGACGAGATCGCCTATTTCGAGCTGGCCGAGGAGATCGAGGAAAAGGACCTGCACATCCTCTCGATCCTGGGCACGCGCAAGCGCGCGGTCTGCGCGCTTCCGATCGAGGTCGATGCGGCTGGCGACAGCCCCGAGGAACAGGCCGACGCCGATCTGGTGCGCGACTGGCTGGACACCGGCGCGCTGGAGCTGGCGCTGTTCGACATCCTCGACGCGATCGGCAAGGGCCGCTCGGCCTGCGAGATCATCTGGAAGACGACGGCGCAGCTCTGGACGCCGGATCGGATCAAGTGGCGCGATCCCCGGCATTTCGAATATGACCGGACGACGGGCGAGGATCTGCGCCTGCGCACCAACGAGGGCACGAAGCGGCTGCCCGCCGCCAAGTTCGTCGTGCATGAGCACAAGGCCAAGAGCGGCCTGCCGATCCGGGGCGGGCTGATGCGCGCGCTCGCCTGGGGCTATCTGTTCAAGAATTATGCGATCAAGGACTGGGTCATCTTCCTGGAGGGCTATGGCCACCCGCTGCGCCTGGGCAAATACGGCCCGAACGAGACCGAGGCGAACAAGCGCATCCTGGCCAACGCGTTGACCCAGCTGGGGGCTGACGCTTGGGGCACCATCCCCGAGACGATGAAAGTCGAGTTCATCGACCGAAAGGCGGGCACCGCGCCCAACGATCTGTGGCGCAGCAAGGCCGAGTTCTGGGACCTGCAGTTCAGCAAGGCGGTGCTGGGCCAGACCAACACCACCGATGCGCAGGCGGGCGGCCTTGGTTCCGGCCAGGCGAACGTGCACAACGATGTGCGCGGCGACATCATGGACGCGGACGCAAAGCTGGTTAGCGCGACGATCAACCGCGACATTGTCGTGCCGATGATCATGCTCAACCGGGGCGTGCGCACAACCTATCCGCGCATCCGCATCGGCAGGCCGGATGAGATCGACGCAGCTATTGATATCGCCAATGCCAAGGAACTGGCGGCGATGGGCGTCAAGATCGGAGGCACCCAGATGCGCGAGCGGGCTGGTCTTCCGGCACCGGAAGAGGGCGAAGAACCCCTGCAGGTTTCGACCCCCTCAAATTCGCCCGGAGAAGCCCCAGGAGACGCGGCAGCCCCCGACATACGGAAAAATCCGGCGAGCGCCCCCTTAGAGCCCTTTAAATCGCCCACAGGGGGCAATCAGGATCAAGGGGCGGTCGCGGCTGCGCAGTCGGAACGACAGCCGGACGGCATCGATCGCGCGATCGACGAGGCGCTGGACGACTGGCAGGCGCTTGTCGATCCGATGCGCGGACCGATCGACGCGCTGCTCGAAAGCGCCGAGAGCCTGGAGGATGTTCGCGACGGGCTGATCAATGCGCTCCAGGCGATGGACGTCAGCGCCATGCAATCGGTGCTGGCGCGTGCGGGTTTCGGCTCGCGCCTGCTGGGCGACATCGAGGCGCGCGGCGAAGGTGGCGAAGCGGCCGATGGCTGACGGCGATCTCGACCAGGGCGACTTTGATATCGCGTTCGCGTTCACGCGGCCGACGGCGGCGGCTTATCGGAATGCGGCAGGTGCCGTCACTACGGCGGGTCCCGGCGTTCCCCGGTTCGACCATCTGCCGGATGGCACGCCGCGCGGCCTTCTGGTCCAGCCGGGCGAACAGCTCGGGCAAGCCGACCGCGTCCGGCTTGATGCGCTTATGCTGCCGGCGGACCTCCTATCGGCGCGGGTGACGGTTCTGCATGCGCTCGATATCGGCGGAGGGCTTGTCCGCCGTGCCTGGTATAGCGAGGATGCCAAGGCGACGATCGATGCGTGCCTCGGCATTGCCGGGCATCACGTCTCGATCGGTGTCATCGCAGGCTATCGCGCCCGGCAGGGCAGCAGGTTCGAGCCGGGTTTCGTGCGGTATCGCCGCCAGAGCTGGGCACTGACCCGCGTCCTGGCAGCCAACACGGTCGCCGCCCTGGCCGACGATGCCGGTCGCCCGCTGATCGGGGCCTGACATGCTCGAGGAGACGCCGCCGCTGCTGCTGCCCGAAGAGGCGATCGCGTTCTTCCGCGCCAAGGGTATCGCTTTCGGCTTCGACTGGCGCGATGTCTGGCAGGAAGAGCATGCCAAGGCGTTCACCGTGGCCAAGGCCATGTCGCGCGATCTGCTCGAGGACATTCGCCAAGCGGTCGATGACGCGCTGGTCAATGGCACGACGCTTGCCACTTTCCGCGAGCAGCTCACCCCGCTGCTGATGGCGCGTGGCTGGTGGGGCCGCAGCCTGGAAACCGATCCGCTGACCGGCGAGCAGCGCGTCGTCCAGCTCGGCAGCCCGGCCAGGCTGCGCACCATCTTCGACACCAATCTGCGCAGCGCCTATGCGGCCGGGCGATGGGAGCGCATCCAGCGCCAGAAGCGGGTCTTCCCGTTCCTGATCTACGAATCGGTCAAGGACGGGCGCGAGCGGCCCGAGCACGGGGCCTGGCACAAGACGATCCTGCCGGTCGATGATCCTTGGTGGGATACGCATTACCCGCCTTGCGGATGGAATTGCCGCTGCACCGCGCGCCCGGCCAACCAGCGCATGCTCGACCGGCGCGGCGAGAAGGTGACCGATCAGCCGGTGCGCTTCCCCCAGAAGGACTATGTCAACCGCCGCACCGGTGAGATCACGCGGACCGAACGCGGCATCGATCCCGGCTTCTCGTTCAATGTCGGCAAGGCCTATCTCGATCCGCTCAGCCCCAAGCCGATGCCCGGCCAGCCTGGCGAGGGTGATGCGACGGCTGCGGCCGACCTTTCAGCGGACGCCGAGAAGGTGCTGAAGCGGCTCTTGCGGCCCTTCGAATTGGAAGCCGGCGAGATCCAGCGCGGGAAGATCTGGCGCGACGCAACCGGCTGGCCGTTCGCGATCGGCGCGGGCCTGTTCCGAAGCCCGCGCGGCGATCTGCAGCTCCCCAACCGGTCGCAGCTGCGGCGCTACGAGCTCGGCCTGGCTGCCCTGGCAAGGCCGGACACGATCCGCCTGGTCTGGGTGCGCGACAAGACCGGCCGGATGATGCTGATGCGGCGCTATCTCGCCGGCACCGTCGCGTTCGATATCGGTCGCGCTGGTTGGCGGACGACCCCCTTGCGATCGGCAGGCGGCGGCAAGATCGTCTGGCAGCGCTGAAGCGGCAATTGCCAGCAGTCCCGAAGCCGGTTAAGCCAGGCTGAAGGAGCCGACAAAAGGTGCTGCAGGACCACAGCCCTATCTGAGCATCGGCCTTGGCTTATCGCTTTGTCACCATGACGAAGCACAAAACCTCCCCCGATGCTGGCACGGCCGTGGCGATCGCCACGTCGCAGGCCGCGCTCGATGCCGAGGGCAAGGTCCGCACCAAGGTGCAGCTGCTTCCCTTTGGCGACCCGATCTATGGCCGCGACGGTCGCGGCCCGTATCGCCTGGCCGATGCAGCGCACGCCCAGGCGGTGATCGACACAACGCTCGCGGTCCAGAACGGCACCGAGCTCTTCATCGACTATGACCACCAGAGCGTGCTGGCCGTGCCCAAGGGCGGCACGGCCAGGGCGGCGGGCTGGATCAAGGCGCTGACCGTCGAGGCCGATGGTATCCATGGTCAGGTCGAATGGACCGCCGCCGCGCATCAGGCGCTGCAGGCGGGCGAGTATCGCTACATCTCCCCGCATTTCCGGTTCGCGCAGAAGGACGGCCGCATCACGCGCCTGGTCAACGCGGGCCTCACCAATTCCCCCAACCTCGACCTGGCCGCCATCGCGTCTGCGGACATGGATACAGACGAGGCGGATGATGACGAAGGAGACACCAAGTCCATGAAAGCTATTGCCTCGGCGCTCGGCCTTGCCGACGACGCCAGCGAGGAGGAAGTCCTCGCCGCCATCAAGGACATGATGGAAAAGTCCACCGCGCAGTCGGCCCAGCTGGCGGCGATCGACACGACGCTTGGCGAGGTCCGCGTCGCTGTCGGGCTTGCCGCCGATGCCGATGGTGCTGCCATCGCCGCCGCCCTGGCGGAGAAGACCGCCGCAATCGACCCCGCCCAGTTCGTGCCGCGCGCTAGCTATGATGCGCTGGCCAAGACGGTTCGCGAAGGAGCCGAGGCTGCAGCGATCGCCGCCGTCGACCAGGCCGTTGCTGATGGCAAGGTCCCCCCGGTCCAGCGCGACTGGGCCCTCGACCTGGCGAAGAAGGACTTGGCCAGCTTTCACTCTTTCCTCGACGCCGCTGTGCCGTTCGCGGCCGGCGACATGCTCAACACCAAGACCGACGCGGACAAAAGCAAGCTGACCGCCGAGGAATCCGCAATCGCCAGCCAGCTGGGCCTGACCGAGGATCAGTTCCTCAAGGCCCGTGACGAAGGGAAGAACTGATGACCGCGCTTACCCAGGACCGCGCCACGCCGCGCCTTGCCCAGGCCGACGTGTTCTCGCGTGATGTCGCCGCCAATGCCGTGATCTTTGCGGGTGGAATCGTATGCCTCTCGGCAACCGGCTGGGCTGTCCCCGGTTCGACCGCCACCACGCTGGTGGCCGACGGCGTTGCCCAGGAAGCCGTCGACAACACGGGCGGCTCGAACGGAGACCTGAAGGTCCGCGTCTTCAAGGGTGTGTTCCGGTTCGCCAACAGCGGCTCGACCGATGCCATCACTCGGGCCGAGATCGGCGACGATTGCTACATCGTCGACGATCAGACGGTGGCCAAGACGAGCGGCACCAACACCCGCTCAATCGCAGGCAAGGTCGTGGACGTGGACGCCCAGGGCGTCTGGGTTCGCTTCGCGTAACAGAAAGGCTCACCTCACATGCTTATCAACAAGGGCAACCTCGCCACGCTCGGCGTCGGCTATAAGGGCAACTACCAGGAGGGCCTAGCGCAGGCTCCGGTGCAGCACGAGATGGTCTCGACCCTCGTGCCCTCGACCAATGGCCGCGAGGAATACGGCTGGCTGGGCAAGGTGCCCAATGTTCGCGAATGGTTTGGCGATCGCGTCGTGCAGAACATCAGCCAGCACGACTACACGATCAAGAACCGCGATTTCGAGCTGACGATCGGCGTCGATCGCAACGATATCGAGGACGACAATATCGGCATCTATGGCCCGCTGTTCCGCGAGATGGGCCTGTCGACCGGCGCGCACAAGTGCCGCCTGGTGTTCGACCTGCTGAAGGCCGGCTTCAACACCAAGTGCTATGACGGCCAGTTCTTCTTCGACACCGATCACCCGGTGCTCGATGCTGATGGTGTTCCCGTCTCGGTGTCGAACTCGGGCGGCGGCGCAGGCTCACCCTGGTTCCTGATCGACACCAGCCGCGCGCTCAAGCCGATCCTGCTGCAGGTTCGCAAGGACTTCCAGTTCGTCAGCAAGGACGAGCCGACGGACGACAATGTCTTCAGCCGCAAGGAGTTCCTCTACGGGGCCGACGCGCGGATGAATGTCGGTTTCGGCTTCTGGCAGTTCGCCTATGGCTCGAAGGACACCCTCAGCGCCGCCAACTATGCCGCTGCGCGCGCCGCGATGCAGAACTTCAAGGGCGACTATGGCCGCCCGCTGGGCATCATGCCCAACCTGCTCGTCGTCGCGCCATCGAACGAGAGCGCGGCCCGTAAGCTGCTCAACAGCGAATATGCTGCTGGCGGCGAAACCAACGAATGGAAGGGCACGGCCGAGCTGATGGTCGCGCCGTGGCTGGCATGATGTCGGGCGAGGATATTCTGCAGCTGCGCGTCACCGCGCGCAGCCGCAGCTTCCGCCGCGCCGGGATGGCCTTCGGGCATGAGCCCATCATTCTGCTGCTCTGCAATCTGACGCTCGTGACCTTGGGTCTTCTCGTGAACGAGTCCGAGCTGATCTGCGAGCTTGGCGATGGCGAGCGCTTTCGGGTGATCGAGCCTGCAGACCTGGTCGACATGCAGGATACCCTGGCGAAATTCATGACCGGAACGGGCGAGGAGGGCGGCGCTGATAGCCAAACTCCGCTTGAGCCCAGTTTGGCATCCGACGCTGCGGCGGCGACGGGTGATGATGCTTCGCAGACAGCGACGGAAGCGGCGACCCCGCCTTCCGGAGAAGAACAACCGGCTGCGGACGCTGCTCCCGCACCGGTCGCCGCACCCGCTTCCGAACCCGAAAAGCCCTCGGGTCGCGCGCCGAAGGCTGCAAAGCCCAAGGCGTCCGAGGCCAAGGCCGCGTCCTGACGCGGCCCGCTCCAGCCGGGTGCGCTCTTGCCCGTTAGAACGCACCCGGCATTTGCTCTGATCGATCGAAAGGACCCGTCACGTGCCCCTGTTTGCGACCCTTGCCGATATGCAGGCTCGCTTCGAGGCGCGGGACCTGGTCCAGCTAACCGACGAGGAAGGCACCGGCGAGATCGACGCCGCACGCGTCGACGCCGCGCTGATCAGGGCCGATGCCATCATCACCGGCTATGTCGCCCGCCGTCACAAGGATGTGGCGCTGCTCGCCGGCAACCAGCTGCTCAGCGATATCGCCTGCGACCTGGCATTCCAGGAGCTGTGGCGCGGCGACCGGCCGGAGCATGTCAAGGATCGCCACAAGGACGCGATGAAGCGGCTCAGCGATATCAGCGCTGGCACGATCGTGCTCGATGGCGGGCAGGAAGTCGCCGAGCCGCGCCCTGATGCGATCATGTTCCCGGGCCAGCCGAACACGTTCGGCCGCGATAGCCTCAAGAGCTTCTGATGGCTGGCGTTTCCATCTCTGCACGCGTCGCCGGCTCGGCCGCGATCGACGCCAGGCTGGCGGCACTAGCCGCTGCCAATGGCGACCTGTCCGACCTGATGGACGGCATCGGCCTGTATCTCGAATCGAGCACGATCGAGCGCTTCGATACCGAGACCGCGCCCGATGGCAGCAAGTGGACGCCTTCGCGCCGCGCCCGCGAACAGGGCGGCAAGACGCTGACCGATAGCGCCAGGCTCAAGAGCTCGATCACGCATCGCGCCTCGGCGACCGAAGCCGAGGTGGGCACGAACCTGATCTACGCGCGCATCCACCAGATGGGCGGAACGATCCGACCGAAGAACGGCGACTATCTGACCTTTGCGCTGCCCGGTGGCCTTGGCTTCCGGCGCGTCAGCGAGGTCATCATGCCTGCACGTCCGTTTCTTGGCCTCAGCGCCGACGACGAGGAAGAAATCCTGGCGCTGGCCGAGGACTATGAGCGCGGCGCGGTTCCGGAGATCGAGGGATGAGCGCGGCATTGATCCTGGGCGGCACGGTCTGGGCGGTGATTGCCGCCATGCTGTGGTTCATCTTCGGCCCGCTCATGAACGACCAGCCGATCGGCCGCGTGATGGTCGCGCTATTCTGGCCGCTTGCGCTGGTGTCGCTGATCGCGCTGTCCTTTGTCGAAGCGTTGACAGACCCGTGCACGAGGCGCTGGCCATGATCGCCGCGATCGAGAACGCCGTCATCGACGTGCTGCGCGATGCCGGAGCCGACGGTCGGCTGGGCTATGTCTATCGCACGCTCGAAACCTATCCCGACGAATGGGACGAGTATCTGAAGAACCTGAAGGGGCCTCTGCGCTGGCCGGGTGCCTGGTGCGTCTTTCTCGGCCTGGTCAGCATGGAGCAGGACGATGAGGGCGTAACCTATGGCCTCGCCCGGTTCGCCCTGGTCATGGGCGCGGAGCATCTCGGCAACGAGCAGGCAACGCGCCACGGCGGTGGCGAGGCCAAGCCGGGGAGCTACCAGCTCGCGCTAGATGCGATCGGCCTGCTGGCAGGCAATGACCTTGGGCTTGACGGCCTTGGCCCGATCAGGCCGCGCCGCCTGGCCCTGGTCGCCCGCACTCCCGAAACGCGCAATGCGAAGATCTCGCTCATTGCGTTCGAGTGGGAGGTCCGCGTGCCGATCATGCCGCTGATCGCCGATGGCGAGCTCGCCAGCTTCGAAACCTTCCACGCCAATTGGGACGTCCCGCCGTTGGGCGGCATCGGCCCCGAGCTGCCCGATGATGAACCGGCAGACGCAACCGACACCGTTACCCTTGAAGGAGCCACTTCATGACGATCAGCTTCAACAGCATCCCCGTGGGCCTGCGCGTCCCCGGTCAGTATATCGAGTTCGATTCGAGCCGTGCGACCAACGGCCTGCCGGCGCTGCCCAACCGCATCCTGGTCATCGGCCAGAAGCTGGCGGCCGGGACCGCTGCAGCGCTTGCCCCGGTGGTGGTCGCCGAGGCCGGGGCCGCCAGCGCGCTGTTCGGTCGCGCATCGATGCTCACTCGCATGGTGCGCATGGTCAAGGCGGCGGATCGCTATTCGGAACTGACAGTCATCCCGCTCGCGGATCTCGACGCCGGTACCGCCGCGACCGGCACGATCACGGTCACCGGCCCTTCGACGGCGGCGGGCACGATCGCGCTGATGATCGCGGGCCAGCGCGTGCCTGTGACGGTCGCCAGCGGCCTGAGCGCGAACAACACAGCCACAGCGATCGGCGCGGCGATCAACGCGGCGCTCGACTTGCCGGTGACTGCGACGGTCAACGCGGCGGTCGTCACTCTGACCGCCCGGCACAAGGGCACGTGCGGCAACGACATCGATGTCCGCCACAGCCATTACCAGGGCGAAGGTCTGCCTGCCGGAATCGCGCTGGCGATCGTCGCCATGGCCAATGGTGCGGGCGACCCGGATTATGCGACCGTCTGGCCCGTTGTCGGCGACAGCAACTATCGCACGATCATCCTGGGCACCGCGACGGCGACCATCCTGGGCGCGGCCAAGACCGAGCTGGATGATCGCTGGGGGCCGGTGCGCATGTTGGAAAGCATGGCCTATGGCGCCAAGACCGGCAACCAGGCTGCGGCCTCGGCGTTCGGCGGCGCGCTCAATTCGCAGCTTATCAGCATCATCGGCACCGGTGCCAGCCCGACCCCGCCCTGGGAGTTCGCATCGAGCTATGGCGCGATCTGCGGCTATTACTCGCATATCGACCCAGCCCGGCCGCTGCACACGCTGGCGCTGCCGCTGGTGATTGGCCCCAAGGAGGGGGCGCGCTTCACCCGCGCCGAGCGCGAGCTGCTGCTGCGCGATGGCATCGCCACCTATGCGACGGACCAGGACGGCACAGTGCGCATCGAGCGGGCGATCACGACCTGGCAGACCAACGCGGCCGGGCTGGACGACACCGCCTATCTCGACATGGAGACGGTTCACACGCTGGCGTTCTTCCGCCAGGCGCTGCGAATCCGGATCGCCACAAAGTTCCCGCGCCACAAGCTGGCCAGCGACGGCAACGCATTCTCGCGCGGCCAGGCGATCGTGACGCCCAGCATCATCCGGGCCGAGATCGTCGCGCTGTTCCGCGAGCTGGAGGAAGCGGGCCTGGTCGAGCAGCTCGATCAGTTCGTCGCCGACCTGATCGTCGAGCGCGACGGTAGTGATCCGAACCGCGTCAACGCGCTCGTGCCGCCGGACCTGGTCAACCAGTTCCGCAGCTTCGCCGCCCAGGTCCAGTTCCGGCTCTGAAGGCCCGCTCAAAACCCTTTCATGCGCTCATAAGGAGGCTCTATGTCCAATCCCAACAAGGTCGTCGGCCAGGCGACCATCACGGTTGACGGCGAACGCTGGCCGACCGATGGCCAATCGACGCTCGATATCGGCGGCGTCACCCGCAATTCGGTCATCGGCGATTATGACGCCGGCAGCTTCAACGAGACCCCCCGGCCGTCGCAGCTCAACTGCAGCCTGCTGGTGAAGCAGGGCCGATCGCTGGCGCAGATCCGCGCGATCGACAATGCGACGGTCTCGTTCAAGACCGATACCGGCCAGACCTATGTCATCCGCAACGCCTATGTGAGCGAAGCCGCGACGCTCACCAGCAACGACGGCAAGGCCGCCGTGGTGATGATGGGGCCGCCGGCCGAGGAGCTGCTCTGATGGCCGCGCAGACGATCCACCGGCTCAAGCATCCCGTCGCCCTCCAGTTCCGTCAGAGCGACGGCAGCATCCGCGACGAGTCGATCACCGAGCTGAAGCTCCGTCGCCCCGCTGCCAGGGACCTGCGTCTGGTCGACAGCTATGGCAGCCAGATGGTCGGCATGATGATCGCGCTGATCGCCGCGCTCTCCGGCCAGGAGATCGAGGTCATCGAGAAGCTCGATGCCGAGGACTTTGGCGACCTTTCGGACGTGGTCAGCGATTTTTTGCCCGATGGCCCGAAGACTGGGGCGACCGGCTAGGCGACCTCGCAGGGCATTTCCGGTTCCAGCCATCCGAGCTGATGGCAATGGACCTCGACGATATCGCGTTCTGGACCGCCCAGGCGGTCCGCATCTTTGGCAAGGCTGATTGACGCATGGCGCTCAAGCTCTCCCTTCTGCTGCAAGCGGTCGACCGGATCAGCGCACCCGTGCGCCGCGTCCGTGA
Source organism: Blastomonas natatoria (assembly GCF_003201955.1). GTDB lineage: Bacteria > Pseudomonadota > Alphaproteobacteria > Sphingomonadales > Sphingomonadaceae > Blastomonas > Blastomonas natatoria. The sequence goes on along the minus strand of NZ_QJJM01000001.1, from coordinate 51,366 downwards.
CAGTGTGCAGCGCATGGGCGATGGCGTCGAGCGCGCCGCGCGCAAGGTCAACCGCGCCGGTGGGTCGGTCGATCGGCTAGGCGGCAAAGTCCAGGCGCTGCGTGCCAAGATGCTCGGCATGCTTGTGGCAGCTAACCGGGCGGCCGGGCCCAACGGCATCGACCTTTTCGGCCGAGCCATGGACAAGGCAGGCTTCGCAGCGGGTCGGCTGTTGCGGTATGTCGGCGGTGCTGCACTGGGCCTGGCCAAATGGGGCGCGGCGGCGGGCGCGGGTGCTACCGGCTTTGCGCTGTTCGACATGTTCAAGACGGCGGGTGAGTTTGAGCAGATCGAAATCGCACTGACAGGTCTGATGGGCTCGTCTGGCGCAGCTAAGAAGTCGATGGCTTGGATCTCAAAATTTGCAGCTGAAACGCCCTATGAGCTTCAGGATGTCGCTCAGGCATTTAGGCGGCTGAAACTCTATGGAATCGATCCAGTGGATGGATCGCTTCGGACACTAGGCGATGCAACCTCTGGCACAGCGGTCCCCTTGGAGATGGGTGTCGAAGCATTAGGCGACGCCATGCGCTTCGAATTTGAAAGGCTCAAGGAATTCGGCATTACGGCTCGGCAAGAAGGTGACAAGGTCACGCTGAGCTACGTCAAAAACGGCAAAGAGATATCGCAGGCAACGCAGAAGACGGCTCTCGGAATCAAGGGCTTGGTGCTCGAACAAATGTCACAGCTTTATGGGGGTGGCATGAAGGCCCAGAGCCGAACGTTCTTCGGGCTTCTGTCCAACCTAAAGGACAAATGGACGCAGTTCCAGCTGGCCGTTGCCGACGCAGGCGTGTTCGACAAGGTCAAGGGGCGGCTCGAGGAAATCCTCGCCCGCGTCGAGACCATGGCGTCCGACGGCAGGCTGCAAGCCTGGGCTGAGCGTATTGGCGACAAGCTCGAACGCGCCTTTGACTGGGGCTACAAGTTCGTCACCGAGACCGACTGGCAGGCGGTCGCCGATGGCATGCAGGCTATCGTCAGCGTCCTCGGCACCATCATTGCGTTCATCGGCAGGGCAGCATCCGCCTGGTCGCGCTGGCAAGCGGACGTGCAGCGCAAGCAGCTCGAGAATATCCGCGACGGGTGGTTTAGCTCGTCGGAGGATCGGGCCGCCGCCGTTCGCGGGCTCCAGGAGCTTGATGCGCGGCAGAATGGGACGCCGCGTCGTCGCCCCGCGTCGAGGCCAAAGCCGGGCAGTTGGCTCGACAACATGAGCAAGCCGATCTCGCCGCGCGCAGCGATGCCCCGCGCCAAGGTGCCCGGCTCCCCGAGCGCCAGCGCAGACAAGGTCCAGGTCGGCGGCAAGGCCACGCTGGTCGTTGATGTTCGCGGCCAGGCAACCGCACGGATGGACGGTCAATGTCGAGCCGTTCGAGGGTGACCTGCCGACCAGCGCCGACTTCTTCGCTTATCTGAAGGTGGGCGACGAGGTCGGCGGCAGGCTTCGCGGCTTCGGCGCGATCGACATCGAATGCGCCATCCGCCGCGCCGCGCCCGCGCACACTGCGGCGCTGTTTGCCTATCAGATCGAGCCGGACGCCGCCTTCTGGATCGACTTCACCAACCCTGGCCCTGCCGTTTGAGGAGACATCAAGATGCACAGGATTGACACATCAGGGGCCGTTGCCGGCCTGTTTCAGGAGGGCAACCCGGCGATCGGCCAGCAGGCCACGCGGCTCGGTGCGGCCTGGCTGAACGACATGCAGGAAAATGTCGCCAAGGTGATCGAGGACGCCGGCATCGATCTTGAGAAGGGGAACTATGACCAGCTGCGCGACGCGATCGTGGCTATGATCGCGGGCGTGGTCGGCGATGGCGACGGCGCAGTGCCGACGACTCTCACGGTTACCGGCGCTGGGCTGGCGACGGGCGGCGGCGACCTGACCACCAATCGCGTCATCACGGTCCCTAAGGCAAGCGCGGCAGAGGTCGCCGCCGGCACAGACGATACCAAGGCCGTCACCCCGCTGGCGCTGGCAGGCGGCATCGGCGGCAAGTCGCTGGCGGCGAGCGGCTATATCACGCTGCTCGGCGGCGTGATCATGCAGTGGGTCACCGCATCGGTCAGCGCCAACGGATCGACCAATGTCACGCTGCCGACGACCTTCCCCAGCCAGTGCGTCTTCGCGACCTTCTCGGGTGGCGCTGCGCTGACCAACGCCCAGGACAACGACCCGTTCGTCTCGAACCGGTCGGCCAGCACCGTGACGGTCTTCAGCGCGCGCGACGAGGGCACGATCGGCGTCGTCTTCGCCATCGGTTTCTAAGGAGCAACCCCATGAGCAAGTTCTTCAGCCCTTCGACCGGATCGTTCTTCGACGAGGCGATCCACGGTGCTTTCGAGATCGAGAAGCCGCAGACTGCGCGCGAGCGCAAGGCGGGCAAGCGGCCCCAGACGATCCCCAACCCGGCCTGCAAAATTCCCGATGACGCGGTGCCGATCAGCGATGCCGATCACGCCCGGCTCATGGCCGAGGTCGCCAAGGGCAGGCAGATCATCGCGCGCGGCGGCAAGCCCGTCGCGGTCGACCAGGTGCGCTCGGCCGAGGAGCGGCTCGCCGCGCGCCGCGCCCAGCGCGATCGCCTGCTCGCGGCCAGCGACTGGACCCAGCTTGCCGACACGCTGGCCGATGACCCGTCGCTCAAGGCCAACTGGGCGCATTATCGGCAGCAGCTGCGCGACCTGGACATGGAGGGCGCGGGCTGGCCGATTGCGCCCGATGATGACCTCGGAGGGTCGATCTGATGGCCAAGCGCAGGAAGGCGGCCGCCGTCGAGGCACCGCAGACCAGAGGCGAGGCGATCGCGCTGGCTCAGCTTTATGTGGAAGCGGAGCGCACCGCGAGCTGGTCGCAGCAGCTGCTCGACGACCAGATCGCCAAGGCCAAGGCGGATCATGCGCGAAGGATGGAGAACATCGAGCCGCATCTTCAGCACGCCTTCACGGGCCTGCGCGCCTGGTGGGCTGCCAACTCGGCCGAGCTGACTAAGGGCAAGCGCCGCTCGATCGAGCTCGGTCCCGTCACGCTCGGCGAGCGCACCGGCATGCCCAAGCTTAAGCTGCCCAAGGGCATGAACGCCGAGGCCGCGCTCGCATGGCTGAAGGGTCTAAGGTGGAAAGGCGCGCGCGGGTTCATCCGCACCAAGGAAGAACTCGACAAAGAGGCGGTAATCAAGGCGCTGCGAGCACCGGCTGATGCGCCTCAGTATGCTCAGGCTGCACGAAAGCTCTTCAGCGACGGCGAGTTCAAAGTCGTCCAGGCCGAGGAGTTCTTTATTCGCACCGGCGAACCGGAATCGCCGATCGACATGGAATCGCAGACCTGGCCGACTTCCTGACAGGAGGGAGGCCAAGGGGCGCGGCAACGCCCCGCAGCCGCGCGAAGTGACCGCGCATCTCAAGGCCGCTGCAGCGGCCCGTTGATCCCCTCCACCGGCGCACCGGCAGGGGCCTTATGAGATGTGAGAAATGAAAGAGTCGAGTCTTTTGACGCCGGTCCGTCCGGTGAAGCCCGTCGCTCCTTGGGTCGGCGGCAAGCGTGCCCTGTCCGGCCGACTGGTGGAAATGATCAGCCGGATGGATCACAAGCTCTATGCCGAGCCCTTTGTCGGCATGGGTGGCGTGTTCTTCCGCCGCAAGCATCGTCCGGTGTGCGAGGTCATCAACGATCGCAGCCGCGACGTCGCCAACCTCTTCCGGATCCTGCAGCGGCATTATCCGCAGTTCATGGACACGTTGAAATGGCAGCTCAGCAGCCGCGCCGAGTTCGAGCGGCTGATGAAGGTCGATCCAGAAACGATGACCGATCTGGAGCGAGCTGCCCGGTTCCTCTATCTGCAGCGCCTGGCTTTCGGCGGCGAGGTCGACCGGCGCACCTTCGGCGTCAGCTACACCAATGGCGCGCGGTTCGATCTGACGAAGCTGGGGGCGATGCTGGAGGACGTGCACGAGCGCCTGAGCGGGGTCATCATCGAGTGCCGACCTTTTGAGCAGATGATTCGGCAATATGATCGGCCTGGCGCGCTGTTCTATTGCGACCCGCCCTATTGGGGCTGCACCGACGACTATGGAAAGGACCTATTCTCAGAGGCCGATTTCGGGCGCTTGAGGGACGTCTTAGCTGCCCTTCAGGGGGCGTTTATCCTCTCCATCAACGACACCCCGGAGATCCGCGAAATCTTCGCCGGGTTCACCCTCCAGGAGGTCACCCTCAACTATCGCCGCAGCGGGGCAGTGACTCCCGCTCGCGAACTGATTATCACCAAAGGGTGACGCGCAGGCTTCAGGAGGTGATGATCGATGCCCTACAGTGACCAAGGTGTTTGGGAGCATATCGACGCGATGCTCGACACGCCGGACTTTTATGTCGAGCTCCGTATCACAGGGTGTCCTGACCCTCTAGTGATCAAAGGGTTGTCCGCTTACGACGACGATGGCTTCATCGTCGTTACTGCCGATGCCGGAAACGAGGTAGCGGTGAAGGCCAGCGCGATCGTCTCGATTCGACGGTGCTAAGTGCTCCAGCATGTCTTGTCCGGGACTCCCGATTTTTGTGTCGCGCTACAACGCCGACCCACCCCTAACCCCTCCCTGGCAGGGAGGGGAACGCGCGACAACGCACCCTTGCGCGCCAAAATCGCCCCTAACCACCCCCGCTCATCCTGAGCAGCGGGCGCAGCCCGCGTAGTCGAAGGACCCGCGCCCACGCTGGCCGTATCGCGGGGCCTTCGACAAGCTCAGGCTGAGCGGACGTAGTGACTGCTTTTGCGACGTTGAGGAAAAAGCCCTAGCTTCAGCAAGCGATCCCCTTGCAGCCACCTTAAGCTAGCGGCACTATGCTGGCATGGACAAGGTTTTATCTTTAGCCGCTCCTCAGCTTCGAAAGGAGCTTAGCCATTATATTGGTGAGTTGGCAGCCGAAGATCCCCGAACGATCTGGCAGCAAGAGCGTCAGGAAGGACTCTCATCTGGAATAGACGAGGTGTGCTACTTCTTCTTCGATGACCATGATTTTGATGAAAGTGGCATTGGCGTTGTTTTTTTGAATCCCGAGGAGGTCGCTGCTGTAGGTGCTGTGAAGCGAGCTTTGGACGCTTTGCTGAAGGTTGTAGGTGACAAGAGTGATGACGACTTCATCGAACATTGCTTGTGGGTCAACGTGACAGCGGCCGCCAGTGCAGCGCAGGACCTGCTAGCCGCTTGACAGGAACGGCAGCTTTCCACGAAGCTTTTGATTTTGGTGCAATCGAAACACCCTGCCAAAAGCAACCACGACAAGAGGCCGCAGAAAACTACGAATTCCGGCTACCATTCCAATTTGGCCAACGGTCCGGCGATCACCCCCGGACCCGCCTCACCCTCAGCCCAGTTTCTGCGCCACCAGCGCCTTGAGGTCCACCGACGAGCGCGCGCCGAAGTGGGAGATGATCTCGGCAGCCGCAATCGCGCCCATGCGCAGCGAAGTCTCGACATCGCGGCCCTGCGCCTGACCTGCCAGGAAACCGGCGGCGAACAGGTCGCCTGCGCCGGTGGTGTCGACGACCTTGTCGATCGGCTCGGCGGCGACGGCGTAGCGCTGGCCGTCATGGATCGCGATCGCGCCCTTTTCGCTGCGGGTGACGACCAGGGTCGGCAGCTTGGCCGAGACGGTGGCGACCGCGGCTTCGAAATCGTCAACTTGTGCCAGCGAGCAGATTTCGGCCTCGTTCGAGAACAGGATGTCGATCTGGCCCTTGTCCAGCAGGTCGAGGAAATCGGCGCGGTGGCGATCGATCACGAAGGCGTCGGAAAGGGTGAAGGCAACCTTGCGGCCTGCCGAGCGGGCGGCATCGATGGCGGCGCGCATCGCGGCGCGCGGCTCTTCGGGGTCCCACAGATAGCCCTCGAGATACAGCACCGCCGCATCCTGGATCATCGCGGCGTCGAGAGCGCTGGCGGGCAGGAACTGCGATGCGCCCAGGAACGTGTTCATCGTGCGCTGGCCATCGGGCGTCACCAGGATAAGGCAGCGAGCGGTCGGCACGTCGCTCCCGGCGCGCACCGGCGTCGCGTAATCGATGCCGAGCGCGCGCACGTCATGCGCGAAGACTTCGCCGAGCTGATCGTCAGCGACCTGGCCGATGAACGCGCACTTGCAGCCCATCGCCGCCATGCCAGCGAGCGTGTTGGCCGCCGAACCGCCGCTGATTTCCTGCGCCGGACCCATCGCCGCATAGAGCGAAGTCGCACGGTCGGCATCGATCAGCATCATGCCGCCCTTGGTCAGCCCTTCCTTTGCGAGCAGCGCATCATCGGCGGGGGCCATCACGTCGACAATGGCATTGCCGATGGCGAGGACGTCGAAACGGGGGCTGGTCATGAAGGCTGTGCTTTCGGTCTGGCGGAAAAACGGTTGCCGCGCGCCTAGAGGCTTGGACGCACGGGTTCAAGCCCGAATGCAGCCCGATTGACCGGGCGCAGGAATTGGCCGACACCGGCCATGATGCTGAACGCGTTTTTCAAGAGCCTCGGGCAACTGGGTGACCGTGCGATCCTCGGCGCGCTGTTCTGGACGATCCTGTGCGCGCTGCTGATCTTCGCCGCATCGGGCTGGGCGCTGTGGCAGGGCCTGGCCTGGGCGATGGCGCGCTATGGCGGGCCGCTGTCCGGCTATGCCGACTGGACCGGCGTGCTGGCGGCGGTGGCGACGATCATCGCCTTCTGGTTCTGGTGGCGCGTCGTCGTGATCGCGGTGCTGCAACTGTTCGCCGACCGCATCGTCATCGCGGTAGAGCGCAAGCATTATCCGGATGCCGCCGCGAGCGCGCGCGACCTGCCGATCGGGCCGTCGATCGCAATGGCGCTGCGCAGCCTGATGCGCGCGCTGCTCTACAATGCCATCGCCCTGCCCTTTGCGCTTATCCTGCTGTTCACTGGCATCGGCGCGCCGATGCTGTTCCTGGCGGTCAACGCGGTGCTGGTCGGGCGCGATCTCGACGAGATGGTCGCCGCGCGGCACCCGCATCTGGGGCTCGCAGGCGCATCCCGGACCAGCCGTTTCCTGCTTGGGCTGATCGCCAACCTGTTGCTGCTCGCGCCCTTGGTCAATCTGCTCGCGCCGATTATAGCCGCGGCGATGGCCACGCACCTCTTTCATCTGCGCGCGGCCGGGGGGAAGGTCTGATGCGTTATCCCGTACTGCTTGCGCTGAGCGTAGGGCTGGCCGCCTGCGCGGCGCCGCAAAAGACGGTCGCGCCGGTGCGCCCCACGCTCCCTGCGCGCAGCACCACGCTGCCGATCAAGGGGCTGGAATCGGTACTCGGCAAAGGCCAGCGCGATCTCGAACGGATGTTCGGCACGCCCCGACTGGATGTGCGCGAATTCGACGCGCGCAAGCTGCAGTTCGTGGGCCAGGCCTGCGTGCTCGACGTGTTTCTCTATCCCGAAGGCGCGGGCGGCGCGCAGATCGCCACCTATGTCGATGCCCGCCGCAAGGACGGGCAGTCGGTTGATCGCGCCGCCTGCGTGGACGCGCTGCGCAAATAGACTATTCGGCTGGTTCCGACTGCGCTTCCGCAGGAGCGTCGGCAGCTTCCTCGGCAGGCTTGTCCTTCACCGCCTTGCGATCGGTGAACCAGATGGCGACGATGCTCAGTTCGTAGAGCAGGATCAGCGGGATCGCGAGCATCAGCTGCGAGACGACATCGGGCGGCGTCAATATGGCCGCGGCGATGAAGGCCGCGACGATCATGTAACGGCGCACGCTGATCAGCTGCGCCCGGCTGACGATGCCCGCGCGGTTGAGCAGCATCAGCAGCACCGGCAGCAGGAAGCTGATCCCGAAGGCCAGGATGAACTGCATCACCAGCGAAAGATAGGCATCGGTGCTGGGCAGCGCCTCGACCGACAGTCCGCCCGATTCCCCCTGGAACTGCAGGAAGAAATGAAAGGCCGTGGGCATCACGACATAATAGGCCAGCGCCGCGCCGGAAGTGAACAGCACCGGGGTAGCGAACAGGAACGGCAGCAGCGCCCGCTTTTCCTGCCGGTACAGGCCCGGTGCGACGAACGCCCAGATCTGGTTCATGATGATCGGAAAGGACAGGCAGAAGGCGGCGAAGATCGCGACCTTCACCTGCACGAAAAACGCCTCGTACAGCTTGGTATAGACCAGTCGTCCGCCGCCATCGCCGAACGCATCCTTGAGCGGCACGACCAGGAACGAGAATATGTGCTCGGAAAAATAGAAGCAGATGCCGAAGGAAATCAGCAGCGCGATGACGCAGCGGACCAGCCGCTGGCGCAGCTCGATCAGATGATCGAGCAAAGGCGCGCGCGAGGCGTCGATGTCTTCATCGGTACTGCTCACCGTTCACCCTCGGTCACCGGCGTGGCAGGGGCAGGAATGGCGGCAGGCTGCTCGGCGAGCGGCTCCATCGCCGGGCTCGGTTCCGGTGCGGGCGTCACTGCAGGGGAAGCGGGAGGATTGGCGGCGGCATATTCGCGCATGATGCGCTCGTTGTCCGCCTTCCACTTCTTCTCCATTTCCTCCAGCTCGACCTCGCGCACCATCGCGTCCAGCCCGCTGCGGAAATGGCGCGCCATGCCCTTGGCCTTGCCGATCACCTGCCCCACCTTGTAGAGCGCGCGCGGCAGGTCCTTCGGGCCGATCACCACGATCGCCACGATGACAATCATCAGCAATTCGGTCGATCCGATGTCCATCATGACATGGTCACGCCTTCATGCGGGCCGGTGCGACGGACCGGCCTAAACTTAACCGGGCTTGCGCTCTTCGGTGCTGGTCGCGGTGCCGTCGATCGTACGCGCCGGGGGCGCCTCGATCTGCGCCACGGGGCGCTTGGGCTGAACCGGCTCGTCTTCATCGTCGGCCATGCCCTTCTTGAAGCTCTTGATGCCCTTGGCAACGTCACCCATGATCGAGGAAATGCGTCCGCCGCCGAACAGCAGGACGATGATGATCAGCACGATAACCCAGTGCATCAGGGAGAAGGATCCCATGGCAAATCTCCTGAAAGCCTGGCGGCTATCTAGTCCCCCTCGTCCGGCATTTCCAGCAATGAATCCGATTCTTCGGATAAGTCGTCCGTAGCGTCGGTGCCCAGCGCGCCTTCGAGCGCCAGATCGACCGGATCAAGCAGACCTGCAGCCTTGAGGTCTTCCAGACCCGGCAGATCGCGGCGGCTGGACAGACCGAAATGGGTGAGGAAGGCGGGTGTGGTGGCATAGATCAATGGTCTGCCCGGCACCTCGCGGCGTCCGGCAGGGGCAACCCAGCCTTCTTCCATCAGCACGTCGATTGTGCCCTTGCTCACCTGCACGCCGCGAATCGCCTCGATCTCGGCGCGGCTGACCGGCTCGTGATAGGCGATGATCGCCAGCGTCTCGGTGGCCGCGCGCGACAGCTTGCGCGTCTGCTCGGTCTCGCGCCGCAGCAGCCAGGCAAGGTCCGGAGCGGTCTGGAAATGCCAGCGCCCGCCGCGTTCGACGAGCTCGACCCCGCGTCCGGCATAGTCGCCGACCAGCCGTTCAAGCGCGCCCGCGATATCTGCCTCGTCACCGATCTGCGCGCGCAATTGCTCCACCGTCTGCGGTTCGATCGCCGCGAACAGCGCCGCCTCCACTGCGCGCACGATGGGATCGGACCCGGTCATCCGGCCTTGCGCACCTGAAGCGGCGCGAACGCTTCTTCCTGCGCCAGTTCGACCCGTCCCTGTCGCGCCAGTTCGAGCAGCGCGAGAAAGGTCGAGGCCTTGGCCGAGCGCTTGAGCTGCGGATCGGCGGTCTCGGGCAGGAAGGCGCTGAGCTCGGTCCAGTCGAGCGCGGTGCCGAGCATGAAGGAGAGACGCGCCAGCGCATCTTCCAGCGTCATCACCTTGCGCGACTTGACCATGTGCACCACCGGCTCGCTGCGCTGCTTGACGCGGCCATAGGCGGCGAGCAGGTCGAACAGCGAGCAATCGTGCCGCGTCCTGGTGAGCAGCCGCAAGCCTTCAGCCTGACCATGAGCGAAAACGTCGCGGCCCAGCCGGTCTCGGCCCAGCAGCCGCGCCGCCGCCTCGCGCATCGCGGAAAGGCGCTGCAAGCGCAGTTGCAGCCGCAGTGCCAGCTCCTCGGGCGAAGGCTCCACCTCGGGATCGCCGGGCAGCAGCAGCGCCGACTTGAGATAGGCGAGCCAGGCGGCCATCACCAGATAATCGGCGGCCAGTTCCAGCTTCAGGCTGGTCGCGCTCTCGATAAAACCGAGATACTGGTTGGTAAGCTCGAGGATCGATATCTGGCGCAGATCGACCTTCTGCCGCCGCGCGAGATCGAGCAGCAGGTCGAGCGGGCCTTCCCAGCCATCGACATCGATCAGCAGGGCTTCGGCTGCGGCGGTGGCGGCGGGCACGGGTTCGCGGAAGAAGATATAGTCGCCGCCTGACGGATCGAGCGCGGCCGGCGGCGCGCCGATGATCAGGTCATCGGCGGTCACGCCAGCGCCAGCAGCGCGTCACGTCTGGCAATCAGCTCGGCCTGATGCGACCAGTCGGCCACCGGGTTGATCGCCGCCCGCGCCCGGTCAAGCCGCGCGCGGGAGACATCGGAAATATCAGGCAGGGCGTTCACGATGCCGATCATCTCGTCCATCCGCGCCCAGCAGTTGAGCGCAATGTCGCAGCCCGCCTCGATCGCCCGTGCCGCGCGGTCGGGCACCTGGCCGGCCAGCGCCTTCATGTCGAGATCGTCGCTGAGCAGCAGCCCCTCGAAGCCGATGCGCTGGCGGATGATATGCTCGACGATCCACGGCGAATGCGTGGCGCAGCGCTCCTTGTCCCAGGCCTCGAACAATATGTGCCCGGTCATGCCAATCTCGGCGCTGGCGAGCGCACGAAACGGGGCGATGTCCTGCTCGAGTTCTTCTTCGCTCGCAGTGACGCGCGGCAGTTCCATATGGCTGTCGACCAGCGCGCGACCATGGCCCGGCATATGCTTGATCGTGCCCAGCACGCCGCCGCGCCGCAACCCGTCGAGCACCGCGCGGCCTAGCGCAGCCACGCGCAGCGGTTCCTGCCCGAGCGCGCGATCACCGATTGCGGGCGTACCGCCGGGGATCGCGACATCGAGCAGCGGCAGGCAATCGACCGTGATGCCCACCTCGGCGAGATCGAGCGCCAGCGCCTCGGCATTGGCCCGGGCCGCCTCGATCGCGCTCGCCGGGGCGATATCGTAAAGCTTGTCGAACGCCGCGCCGGGCGGAAAGGCGAGCCATTCGGGCGGCTTCATGCGGGATACGCGCCCGCCTTCCTGGTCGATCAGGATCGGCAGCCGGTCATCGCCGTGCAGTTCGCGCAAGCTGTCGGTCAGCGCGCGAAGCTGCGCGCGCGTCTCGATATTGCGGCCGAACAGGATATAGCCCGCAGGCGCAGCATCCCTGAAAAAGGCGGCTTCGTCAGGCGAGAGGCTGAGACCGGCAAGGCCGAAGATGACAGGCTTCATCCTTCCGGTTTACGACCGGACGGACGCAGAAATCAACGCACCACAAGGCAGTTTTGCCCAGCTTTCTTGAGCTGGTCGCAAACCTGGTTCGCACTGGCGGGGCTACCCAGTACCGCACTCAGACGGAACACGGTGCCGCCATCAACCGTCGCCTGCACGATACGGCGATCCAGGCCCTTGAGCACTTCATGCCGCTGGCTCAGCGTCTGCCATCCGGTCAGAGCACTGGCCTCGTCGGTATAGGCGCCAAGCTGCACCAGCGCGCTGCCTGGAGGCGGCGGGGCACCGGCAGCATCCGCCAGCTGGCCGGTCGGCTGCTCGCCCTGGCTGACGGCGAAGCTGGCATCGCCCGTTCCCTCGACTTTCTGCTCCTGGCTGTCCTTGGGGCGGACCTTGTAATCGCCCTGCGGCGCCGCGATCAGGCTGCCATCGCCTTCGGGCGCGCTCCCCGATCCGCCAAGCCAGCAAATGGCGGCGAGCACGATCGAAAGCCCGACCAACCCCAGCAAGACGAAGCCGAAGATCTTGGCGCCATTGCCGTCGTTCGCCGGTACGTCGTCCACCGATTCCAGCCAGGGCAGCCGGTCATCATCGGCGTCCAGCCCGAGGGACTGATCCCGCAGCTCGCCATCCACCCCATTATCCAGCCGATTGCTCATTCATCCGCCCCATCAACGCGCCGTCGCTTGGCCCGGCAGGCCCGGCGTCACATCTGCGTCGCCGCCTCCACCGCCATCAGGCCAAGGCCGTTGGCGATGACTTGCCCGATATTTGCCGCCATGAAAAGCCTCGCGCCGCTGGTCTCGGGGTCATGCGCCAGAACGATACGCTTGTCGGTGCGATCGTTGCCCAGATTGAAGAACGCGTGAAAGGCTGCGGCCAGATCGCCCAGATAGAAGGCGATGCGGTGCGGCTCGCGGTTGAGCGCGGCGGCCTCGACGATGCGCGGGAATTGCGCCGCAAGCGCGATCAGCGCCTGCTCTTCGCTGCCCAGCGTGCCCAGATGATCGGCGGATGGCGCCAGCCCCTCGCCAGCGGCCTTGCGCAGGATCGAATGGATCCGCGCGTGCGCGTACTGCACGTAAAAGACCGGATTGTCCTTCGATGCCTCGACGACCTTCTCGAAATCGAACTCCATCTGCGCATCGGCCTTGCGGGTCAGCATGGTGAAGCGCACGACGTCCTTGCCGACCTCTTGCACGACATCGGCCAGCGTCACGAAATTGCCCGCGCGCTTGGACATCTTGAGCGGCTCGCCGCCGCGCATCAGCTTGACCATCTGCACCAGCTTAACGTCGAACCGCGCTTCATTGTCAGTCAGCGCCGCGACCGCCGCCTTGATGCGCTTGACGGTGCCGGCATGGTCCGCGCCCCAGATGTCGATCAGTTCGTCGGCATCCTGCAGCTTCTGGAAATGATAGGCGAGGTCCGCGCCGAAATAGGTCCAGCTGCCATTCGACTTGCGGATCGGGCGGTCCTGATCGTCGCCGAACGCGGTCGAGCGGAAGAGCGGCAGCTCGACCGGTTCCCAGTCCTCGGCCACCTTGCCCTTGGGCGCTTCAAGCACGCCATCATAGACCAGGCCCTTTTCGCGCAGCACCGCCTCGGCGGCCTCGGGCTTGCCCGCCGCCTGCAATTCGGCCTCCGACGCGAACACATCGTGATGGATGCCGAGCCGCGCAAGATCGGCGCGGATCATGTCCATCATCGCGGCGACCGCGCGCTTGCGGAAGGGGACGAGCCATTCGCCTTCGGGCGCATCGGCTTGAGCATTGCCCAATTCGCCGGCCAGTTCCTGCGCCAGCGGCACGAGATAGTCGCCAGGATACAGGCCCTCGGGCATCTCGCCACTTTCGAGGCCCAGCGCCTCGCGATAGCGCCAGTGCACCGAGCGCGCGAGCACATCGACCTGTCCACCCGCATCGTTGATATAATATTCGCGGATCACCTTGTGGCCCGAATATTCGAGCAAGGTTGCCAGCGCATCACCGACCACCGCGCCGCGACAATGGCCCATGTGCATCGGACCTGTCGGGTTGGCCGAGACATATTCGATGTTGACCGTCTTGCCCTTGCCGAGCTCCGACCGGCCGTAATCCCTGCCCAGCGCCGCGATGGCATTGAGCTCGTCCGCCCAGACCGAGGGGGCGAGCCGCAGATTGAGGAAGCCGGGCCCGGCGATCTCGACCTCGGTCACCGCCTCGATCTTGCGCAGCTCCGCTGCCAGCGCCTCGGCCAGCGCGCGCGGGTTGGTTCCTGCCGGCTTGGCGAGCACCATCGCGGCGTTGGTGGCGAGGTCGCCATGCGCCGCATCGCGCGGCGGTTCGACGGTGACGGCGGTGCGGTTGAGGGCTGCTGGCAGCGTGCCGGAGGCCTCGAGCGCGTCGAGCGCGTCATGAAGATGCTGGGTGAAAAGCGTGTAGAGAGTCATCGTGTTGGCCTTGTTCGCATCCAAACTCCTCGCCCCTTCAGGGGAGAGGACATCGAGACTTGGCCTGCATGCAGGCCTAGTCGCAGTCGGAGAGGGGCAAGTGCGAACCGCGTGCGCGGCTCCCCTCTCCAACATGGCCTAGGTCAGCAAGCTGACAAGGCCATGTATCCTCTCCCCTGAAGGAGAGAGGAGTGCGCTGGCTTCATCGCGTCGCGTTATATTGCAGCTGCTCCTGCGTCAGCTGGAAGCCGATCAGCAGCTCGAAGCTGGTGCGCTGCAGCGCGGTGCGTACCTCCGGGATGCTCAGCGGATCGATCGCGGCATCCGGGTCGCCCGACTTGCGACGGCGGGTGATGCGTTCGCGAATGTCCTCGGGAAGCGTCGCCGCTGCCTTGTTGATATAGCCCGCGCCGCTCGCCTGCGCCTGCGCGCGATATTCACCATCGGCAAAGTTCAGCGTCACAGATCCCAGCCGCTTGGCGACGACAGTGTTGCCGCCGCGCATGATGGTCGAGAAATAGGGCAGCGTCACGGTGCGCGCGCCACGATTGTCGCTGCGCCGCGCCAGCACGTCGAATGTAGCGGTCGCATAGATCTCCGCGCCGGTCTCGTCACAGGTGGGGCGCACATTGGTGATGGTGGCAACGACGTCGATCGCAGCGGCATCGCGGCTGCTCGGCGGGTTGAACACGGTCACGTCGCCGGTATGTTCGGGAATGGCGGTGTTCGGGCAGGCCGACAGGGTCGAGCTGACGCCCACGCCGGAGTCCACGACCAGCTGGTTCTTTTCCGCGCAGCCCGCCAGACCGAGCAGCGCCATCCCCGCCCCCATGATGGCGATCGACGGTTTGATGGGCAGATTGGGCATATGCAAACAGAAATCCTTCGAGGCCACAGTGCAACGCTCCTTATCTGCCGACGCCTTCCAGCGCAACGGCCAGATTCTCGCGTTTTCCTGCCGCGATACGGACTTGAACTGGGATAGGCTTCCCAGCGCGCCCAGCATCGCCTAAGAGTTGTGCCGAACTACGAAAGCCTTTCTGAACATGACCGAAACCGCCAAGCCTCCGCTGCTCGTCAAGATTGCCTCGCCGCGCGGCTTCTGCGCCGGGGTGGACCGTGCCATCGAGATTGTGGAGCTGTCGCTGCACAAATATGGCGCTCCGGTCTATGTCCGGCACGAAATCGTCCACAACAAGTTCGTCGTCGATAGCCTCAAGGCCAAGGGCGCGGTATTCGTCGAAGAGCTGGACGAGGTTCCCGATGGCGTGCCCGTCGTGTTTTCCGCGCACGGCGTGCCCAAGGCGGTGCCGCACAAGGCCGCCGAACGCGGGCTCAACTATCTCGACGCCACCTGCCCCCTGGTGTCCAAGGTCCACCGCCAGGCCGAACGGCAGGTCGAGGCAGGACGCCATATCATCTTTGTCGGCCATCGTGGCCATCCCGAGGTCGTCGGCACGTTCGGCCAGGTAGAGCCTGGTCACATGACGCTGGTCGAGACAGTCGAGGATGTCGCAAGACTGTCGTTCGAGGATGAAGGCAAGCTGTCCTTCCTCACCCAGACGACGCTGTCGGTCGATGATACCGCCGAGATCATCAATGCGCTCAAGGCGCGCTTCCCGGCCATTGTCGGCCCCAAGGCAGAGGATATCTGCTATGCCACCAGCAATCGCCAGGCAGCGGTCAAGGTGATGGCCGATGATTGCGATCTGGTGCTGGTGATCGGTGCCCCCAACAGCTCCAATTCGCTGCGCCTGGTCGAGGTGGCGGAGCGCGAGGGGACTCGGGCCAAGCTGATCCAGCGTGCAGTCGAGATCGAACTGCGCTGGTTCGATGGCGTGCAGACACTGGGGCTCACTGCAGGCGCATCCGCTCCCGAAATCCTCGTCCGCGAAGTGGTCGACATGCTGGGCCGCCATTTCGACGTGACGGAAGAACGGGTGAAGACGGTGGATGAACGCATCACCTTCAAGCTGCCCCGGGCCCTGGCCGAAGAGGCCGATGCTGCCTGATGGCCGTCTACACGCATGTCAGCGCCGAAATGATGGCGCGGTTTCTTCGCGACTATGACACCGGCGAACTGATCAGCTTCAAGGGCATTGCCGAGGGCGTCGAGAACAGCAACTTCCTGGTCGAGACGCGCGGCGGCAAGGATGGTCATCGCTTCATCCTGACGCTGTACGAAAAGCGTGTCGATCCCGGTGATCTGCCGTTTTTCATGGCGCTGCTCGACCATCTGGCAGAGCGCGGCTGCCGCGTCCCCCGCGCGATCGCCGATCGCAATGGCGTGCAGATCCGCGAGCTCGCCGGACGGCCTGCCTGCCTCATCGAATTCCTGGAAGGCATATCGCTGACCTCTCCCAGCCCGGCCCAGGCCCGGGCTGCGGGCGAAGCGCTGGCGAGGATGCATCATGCGGTCGCGGATTTTGACGGCGCGCGGCCAAACAGCATGGGGCTGGCCAGCTGGCACGAACTGGCTGGCAGATGCGACGGCCAGTGGCAGCAGATCGATCCGGCTCTCGAGGCGCTGGTAGAAGGCGAACTCGCCTTTCTTGCGGAACACTGGCCGCAGAACCTGCCGCAATCGGTGATCCATGCCGATCTCTTTCCCGACAATGTGCTGATGCTGGGCGACAGTGTCAGCGGTCTGATCGATTTCTATTTCTCGTGCCGCGATGCGCGCGCCTATGATCTTGCCGTGACGCACAGCGCCTGGTGCTTTTCGCCCGATGGTCGCCAGTTCGATTCCGCAGTATCCGACGCGCTCTTGCAAGGATATCACGCCAATCTGAAGCTGACTCCGCAAGAAATCGCCGCGCTTCCCATATTGGCACGTGGATCGGCACTGCGCTTCACATTAAGTCGCGCTTATGACTGGATTAATACGCCGCCCGATGCTTTGGTGACGCGCAAGGATCCGATGGCTTTTGCCCGGCGGCTGATATTTTATGCAGACCCGGCCAAGGCCGGGCTGTTCGGCTGAACCGGACCATCGGTTGGGCTTGGATTGAACGAAGATGAAGACGGTCGAAATCTACACCGATGGCGCGTGCAAGGGCAATCCGGGCCCTGGCGGCTGGGGCGCGATCATCCGCTACGGCAAACACGAAAAGGAACTGTCGGGCGGCGAGCGCGACACGACGAACAACCGCATGGAGATGATGGCCGCGATCCGCGCGCTCGACACGCTGATCGAGCCGTGCCACGTGCTGCTCTATACCGACAGCAGCTATGTGAAGGACGGCATCACCAAATGGGTCGATGGCTGGAAGCGCAACGGCTGGCAGACCGCCTCGAAAAAGCCCGTGCGCAATGCCGATCTGTGGCATGAACTGATCGGCGCGGTGGCCCGTCACACCGTCGAATGGCACTGGGTCAAGGGCCATGCCGGCCATCCGGAGAACGAGCGTGCCGACAGACTTGCAAGCGACGCCGCCGAAGCGATCATGCGCGGCTGAGCTTCGGGGTCAGCGCCCGAATTCGGGCCGACCCATCGCACGGCCATATAGGGCGGCATAGCGTTCCAGCATCCTGCGCTCGTCGAACTCGGCTTCGGCCCTGGCTCGGTTGGCATTGCCGAGCGCGGTGCGCAGCGCAGGGTCATCGGCCAGACGCTTCAGATTGTCGATCAGCCCGGCCTCGCTGCCCGGCTCGCCGAGCAGGATGGCATTATCGGGCGCGACCATGTGCGCGACATCGCCCACCATGGGCGCTGCGACCGGCAATCCCGCCGCCATTGCTTCGATCACTGAAATCGGCTGCTGCTCGCTGTCCGACGACAAGGCGAAGATATCGAACAACCCGACATAGCGCGCCGGGTTCTTGAGAAATCCCGGCATCAGCAGACGATCGGCAATACCCAGCCTTGCCGCCTCCGCTTCGATGGCAGCACGCTCGGGCCCCTCCCCTACAATCACCAGCCGTACGGGCCGGTCGAGCGCCGCGACCGCGCGCACCAGCCGGGGCAGGTTCTTCACTGCGCGCAAGCCCGCCAGCGTGCCGATGACAATCTCGCCATCGCGCCGCTGGAAACCGAGGACCGCGCCTTTCTGCGGGCGCTTGGCATAGGCAGCAACATCGATGCCGTTCGGGATGCGGCGCACCCGGCTTTCGGGCTGCTTCCAGACCTTGAGCGCGATCTGCTCAAGCGTGTGCGAGGGAACGACCAGCGCATCCGTGCGCGCAAGGGCCACCATGCGGAACCAGTTGCGCTTGGCCTTGAGCTTGACCGCCTCGTCCTCGTTGAACCCGTCCTCGTGGTGGATCACCGGCGGCAGCGGCGTGATCGAGTTGAAGATGGTGCGCGCCATCACCCCATCCATCGCACCCCAGTTATAGCTCAGGATCAGGTCGAAATTGGCGAAATAGTCGGCAAACTGCCTGTAGCGCGCCAGATTGGGCTTGCCCGCGAGCGACGGCGCGTTGTTCGGAAAATCGGCACGGATGCCGGGATTGATCGCCGCACGCGCACCCAGCGCATCGGGCACCGCGGTCAGGATCGTGTGCTGCGCTGCCTGGCCGAAATGGTTCATCAGGCGCACCGCCCTCGCCTCCTTGCCGCCAAGGTCGAAGGTACTGTGCAGGTGCAGGATGCGGGCAGGTTTCATCGGGGCGAGGCTATAGCTGCTCAGGCCTGGGTCGCAAGCGCCGCCGTACCAACTCCGCAAGCGCCGCCGTACCAACTCCGCAATCGCCCCCTGTATCGACCTGGGCCAGCATGCGGTCGATCGCCTGTGCCACCTCGGGCTCTTCGAGCGATGGCGCGTGCCCCTTGTTCGCGACCGTGAGCAGCGCGCCATGCGGCAGCATCGCCAGCATCCGCTCAGCCGTGGCCTCGGCAAACACATCGGACAGCGCGCCGCGCACGATCAGCACCTGCGCCGTCGCCAGACCGCCGAGTGCCGGCCACAGATCGACCCCTGCCTCGCCGCCCGGGACGGCAAATGGCTCGGCGATCTTCATGTCATAATCATAGACGATCCGTCCTCCGGGTCCGATCTTCATCGTCTTCTTGGCAAGATCGAGCCATTCGCTCACCCCATGGCCGGGGAAGACGGCGCCCTGCGCTTCGGACAGCGCGCGCGCCGCATGCATCCAGGTGGGAAACGAGCGCCCCTGGCCGACATAGTCGCGAATACGCGCAAGGCCTTCAGGCTCGAGCTGCGGACCGACATCGTTGAGCAGAGCGCCCACCACCCGGCCCGGCCGGGTCGAGGCGAGCAGCATGGTGATGAGACCGCCCAGCGAGGTACCGAAGGCGACGAACCGGTCGATGGCCTGTTCGCGCAGCAGCGCCTCCATGTCCTGGACATAGGTCAGCGGTACATAGCTCATCGGGTCCTTGGCATAGGCGCTGTCGCCACGTCCACGCAGGTCGACGCAGATCACACGCCACTGGCCTGCCAGACGCTCGGCCACCTTCTCGAAATCGCGCGCATTGCGGGTCAGACCCGGAATGCAGATGATCGGCGGGCGATCCGCATGCTCGGGCGCCGCCGGATAATCGCGGAAATGCAGCCTCAAGCCGTCGTTGGACCACCAGAACCCGTCGCTATAGCTCCGATTGTCGCTCGCCATGGTTGCGCAGGCTCCCTTCACGCCCCACTATCGCCCGATGACCGCAGAACCGCAAGCCTATCGCGCCGATCCCGCCATTCTGGACATTGCCGATGCCATCGCGCACCCGGTCAAGGCCGCCGATTTTCCGGAAACGCGGCTGCGCTTTCGCAATGACAGACAGGCAGCCACCGTCGGTCTGGAGACGTTGGATGATGACGCCTGGTGCCGCCATTTCGGTCGGTTCGCGCCATTGCCCGGCAACCTGCCCCAGCCGCTGGCGCTGGCCTATCACGGGCACCAGTTCCGCGTGTACAATCCCCAGATCGGCGACGGCCGCGGCTTTCTCTTCGCGCAGATGCGTGACGACAAGGGGGACTTGCTGGATCTCGGCACCAAGGGATCGGGCCAGACGCCGTTCAGCCGTGACGGCGACGGACGGCTGACACTCAAGGGTGCGGTGCGCGAGATCCTGGCGACCGAAATGCTCGAGGCGCTGGGTGTCCATACCAGCAAGACCTTTTCGGTGATCGAGACCGGCGAGAGCCTGTGGCGCGGTGACGAGCCTTCGCCGACCTGCTCCGCCGTGCTGGTGCGGCTCAGCCATAGCCATATCCGCTTCGGCACCTTCCAGCGCATCGCCTATGAGGATGACGAGGATAAGATGCACCGGGTGGTGCGCTATGCGCTCGATGCGCTCTATGATGGCAGGACCGGCGAGAACGAGCCTGCGCTGCTGCTGAACCTTGCGGTCGAGCGCATGGCCGATCTGGCCGCAAGCTATATGGTCGCAGGCTTCGTGCACGGCGTGCTCAACACCGACAACATGAACATCACCGGCGAAAGCTTCGACTATGGCCCGTGGCGGTTCGCGCCGAAATGGGATCCGGGCTTTACGGCTGCCTATTTCGACCATGGCGGCCTTTATGCCTTTGGGCGGCAGCCCGAGGCGATCCACTGGAACCTGGGTCAGCTTGCCGTCGCGCTGCGGCTGATCAGCGACGCGCCGCCGCTGATTGCTGCGCTCGAGCGTTTCGGCCCGCTCTATCAGGAGGCGCTGGCGCGGCGCTTCTGCTGGCGGTTGGGCGTCGTGCCGCAGGGGCTGGAGCAGGACCGTGTGCTGATCGGCGCGGCCGAGGCGCTGATGCTGCAGGGTGGCGTGGGCATCGACGAGTTCTTCTTCGCGTGGATGGGCGATGCGGCGCCCGAATGCCCCGAAGCGCTGCACGGCAGCGATGGCGAGGCGCTCTGGGCGGCGTTCGGCGAGGTCAAGACGGGCTATGCGGCCGCGCGTGACCGCAAGCACCCCTATTGGCAGGGCAATGCACCGCAATCGATGCTGATCGACGAGGTGGAGAGCATCTGGGCGGCCATCGCCGAGCGCGACGACTGGGGGCCGTTGTTCGCAAAGGTCGAGGCGGTGCGGGCGATGGGTGAAGCTTTGGCGGGCTGATAAGGGGGTTCTTCAATTTTCATCCTGAACTTGTTTCAGGATCCATCGCGCCGCAAAAACCGAAGCTGCGTGACGAAAGATGGACCCTGAAACGAGTTCAGGGTGACGGGATGAGTCTACCGCCGCGCGTTTATCCCAGCCACACCGTCGCCGTGTGGATCGTCAAGCCCACCAGCCCACCCACCAGCGTCCCGTTGATGCGGATGAACTGCAGGTCCTTGCCCACGGCATTCTCGACGCGATCGGTAATGGTCTGCGCATCCCAGCGGCGCACCGTTTCCGACACCAGCCGCACGATCTGGTCGCCATAGCGGTTGGCGATGCCGACCAGCGTGCGCCGCGCAAAGCGGTTGATCTGCATCTGCATGCGCGGGTCGTTCATCAGCGATTCGCCGATCTGCCTCAACCCATCTCCGAACTGGCCCGAAAGGGCATTATCGGGATCGCGCGCTGCGCGCAGCAGGGCGGCGCGGCTGCGCTCCCAAAGACCATCGAGCCAGCGCGCCATCGCGGGGTTGGCAAGCATCTCCGACTTGATGCCGCGCACCTTGTCCTGCATTTCTGGATCGTTGAGCAGTCGATAGGCCAGTGTTTCCAGCCCTTCCTCCACCTTGTGGCGCAGCGGATGGTCGACATCCTCGGCCATATCGAACAGCAGATTGTGCAGGCCGTCGATAATTCCGGTGGCAAGCCGCTCGTCGAGGCCCGTCCATCGCATGATCGAATTGGCGCGTGAGCGCACCATTTCCTTGAGCAGTTCCTCATTGGCGAACAGCGTGCGCTGGGTCCATTTGATGATCCCGTCCATCAGCGGCAGATGGCGGTTGTCGGCGATCGCCGCGCTCAGGATCTGCCCAAGCAGCGGCGCAACATCGAGCTTTTCCAGCTGGACCTTCAGCGCCTCCTTGGCGTTGCCCCCCAGCCGGTCCTGATCGAGCGATTCGAGCACATCGGCGACCATGTTCGATGCGCCGAGCCGCAATCGGCCCTCGCCGCCGGTCGGCTGGACGAGAAACCGCCCCGCTGCCGCTGCGACATTCATGGTGCGCATCCGGCGCGCCACGACCAGCGGGGTGAGGAAGTTGCTGCGCAGGAACTGCGCCATGGTGTCGCCGATGCGGTCCTTGTTGCGCGGGATGATCGCCGTGTGCGGGATCGGCACGCCCAGCGGATGGCGGAACAGCGCGGTTACCGCAAACCAGTCGGCCAGCCCGCCCACCATCGCCGCCTCGGCAAAGGCGCGGACATAGCCCCAGCGGTCATCGACATGCGCCTCGGCCCAGTGCGTCGCCAGGAATATTCCGGCCATGACCACGAGCATGCCGGTCGCGATGGCGCGCATGCGCCAGGCCGGATCAGCCTGTCTGGACGGGTTGGCAGCAGACATCGTACGGTGTGGACCGGTCACTCGGCCGGCTGAACCTCTGGCGAATCATGCCGGTCATCGCCGGGCTTGTAGGTGAGGAAGCGATTGCGCAGCCACGGGCCCACCCGCTTTTCGACGCCATCGGCCAGGCTGAAGCCGGCCGGAACAATCACCAGCGTCAGCAATGTCGAGACAATCAGGCCGCCGATCACCACCGTGCCCATCGGCGCGCGCCATGCACCATCGCCCGAAAGCGACAGGGCAGTCGGCACCATGCCTGCGGTCATGGCGACCGTCGTCATCACGATCGGCTGCGCGCGCTTGTGGCCCGCATCCATGATCGCCTCATGCTTGGGCACGCCGCGATGCATTTCCTCGATGGCAAAGTCGATGAGCAGGATCGAGTTCTTCGACACGATGCCCAGCAGCATCAGCACCCCGATCAGCACAGGCATCGAGACTGGCTGGCCAACGACCCAGACGAGGAAGATGCCGCCCAGCGGGGCCAGGGCCAGCGAGCCCATGTTCACCAGCGGCGACATCAACCGCTTGTAGAGCAGCACGAGGACCGCGAACACCAGCAGGATGCCTGAGACCAGCGCAATGACGAAGTTGATCGCCAGTTCCGCCTGCCACTCCTGCTCGCCAAACGGCTTGTTGCTGACGCCGGTGGGCAGGTTCTTCATGATCGGCAGGTTGTTGATTGCAGTCATGGCCTCGCCGGTCACGACGCCCGGCGCCAGGTCCGCGCCCACGAAAACGCGACGCTCCTGATTGTACCGCTGGATGGTCGTGGGCCCGGAACCGAAGGAGATATCGGCCACGCGGCTGAGCGGCACCGATCCGCCAGCTGCCGTCTGCACCGGCAGGTTCTGGATCGTCTTGAAATCGTACCGCGATTCCTTGGGCAGCACGACACGGATCTGGATCTGGCGATCCGAGAGCGAGAACTTCGCCGCATTCTGTTCGATTTCGCCAAGCGTCGCGATGCGAATGGCCTGGCTCAGCGAGGTGGTGGTGATCCCCAGTTGCGCCGCCAGATCAGCGCGTGGCTTCACGATGATCTCGGGTCGGCGCATGTCGGCATTGACACGCGGACCCGTGATCAGCTTCAGGCCTTTCATCTGTTCGACCAGTGTGCCGGCTGCGGCATCCAGCTTGTCGGGATCGGACCCGGTCAGCATGATCGAGATATCGCGGTTGGTGCCGCCTCCGCCCGATTGCGACGCGAAGGTTACGCGCGCATCGGGAATGGCCTGCAAGGTCTCGGCAAGATCGCGCTCGAACTCGATCGAGGTCTTCTTGCGATCCTCCTTGAGCGTCACGAAGATCGTGCCATTGCCTTCGCGGATGCGGATCAGGGCACGCTCGACTTCGGGTTGCTGATACATGATCGCCGCCACCTTGTCGGCCACCACTTTGGTCTGTTCCAGGGTCGTGCCCGGGACCATCTCGATCTGGATGCGGCTGTTGTCCTCGTTGATCGTCGGCTGGAACTGCGCCGGGGTGATCGCGAACAGCACCACGGTAAGCGCGAAGGCGAGCAGGCCGATTCCCATCATCCAGACGCGATGGTCGAGGAACATGGCCGCGATCTTGCGGCGGCGGCTCGGATTGGTGCCACGAAAGGCGCGCGCCCGGCTCTGGTCCATCGACCAGCCAAGAACCTTCATGTACCCGTCCATCAGACGGCCTTCGCCATGCGAGGCATGGCCCTTGGCTTCAAGGAAATAGGCCGCGACCATCGGCGTGATCATGCGCGCGACGGCAAGGCTCATCAGCACCGAAACGACGACCGTGAAGCCGAAATTCTTGAAGAACTGGCCCGAAATGCCGGGCATCAGCCCGACCGGCAGGAACACGGCGACGATGCAGAAAGAGGTCGCAACCACGGCCAGGCCGATCTCGTCGGCTGCATCGATCGACGCCTGATAGGCAGACTTGCCCATGCGCATGTGCCGGACGATATTCTCGATCTCCACGATCGCGTCATCGACCAGCACGCCGGCCACCAGACCCAGCGCGAGCAGCGAGAGGAAGTTGAGGTTGAAGCCCAGCAGGTCCATGAACCAGAAGGTCGGGATCGCCGACAGCGGGATGGCAATGGCAGAGATGATCGTCGCGCGCCAATCGCGCAGGAAGAAGAACACCACGACGACCGCAAGGACGGCGCCCTCGATCATCGATGCGATCGAGCTTTCATACTGGCTTTCGGTATATTTGACGCTCGTTCCCAGCGGAATGAACTCGATGCCCGGATTTTCCTTCTTGAGCTCGTCCATCGCCGTAAGCGCGTCGTAATAGACCGACACGTCCGATGCGCCCTTGGAGCGGGTCATGGCGAAATTCACCACTTCCTTGTCGCGCACCTTCGAGATCGAGGTCGGTTCGCCGTAACCATCGGTCACCGTTGCGACATCGGTCAGCTTGATGGTCCGCCCACCGCCGAGCGGCACCTGGACTTGCGAGAGATCGAACGCGTTGTCGGCATTGCCCAGCACGCGCAGCGACTGCTTGGTGCCGCCGATATCGGCGCGCCCCCCTGCCGCATCGATGTTGATCTGGCGCAGAGCGTTGTTGACCTGAGCGGCCGTGACGCCCAGCGACTGCATCTTCTGCGGATCCAGAACCACGCGGATTTCGCGGCTGACGCCGCCGAACCGATCCACTTCAGCCATGCCGTCGATCGCAAGCAACCGCTTGGTCACCGTGTCATCGACGAACCAGCTCAGCTGTTCGATCGTCATGTCGTCGGCTTCCACGGCATAATAGGCGATAGGCTCGCCCGTTGCGTCGACCTTGGTCACCGAGGGTTCCAGAATGCCTTCGGGCAGGCTGCCGCGAATCTGGTCGACCGAATTCTTGACCTCGTTGACCGCCTCGATCGTATCCGTGCCGATCTCGAACTCGACAAACGTGCTCGAGCTGCCTTCGCTGGCGGTCGAACTGATATTCTTGACGCCGTTGATGCTGCGCACCGCCGCTTCGATGCGCTGGGTGATCTGGTTCTCGATTTCGGTCGGCGCCGCGCCGGGCTGCGAGATCACGACCTGCACGGCCGGAAAATCGATGTCCGGGTTGTTCACCACGTCCATGCGCATGAAGCTCAGGATACCGGCAAACAGCAGGCCAGTGAAAAACACGAGCGGGATGATCGGATTGCGGATCGACCAGGCCGATATGTTCCTGAAGTTCATCGCTTTGTCCTCGTCCCGCCAGACCCAATGCCCGGTCCAGCTACGTTTTCACATTACGGCCAGATGCATGGCCCGTGCAACCCGTAGGCGCCTGCAACGTCCGGTTGCAGGCCATTGTCTCGACCAACGCACGCGGGTGTTCGACGACCGTCGGCGCAAGCAGGAGCGCCACCGGTGTTGCGCGATCAGCTGCGCTTGCCGCCCTGCATCTGCGGCCGCACGGTCTCGCCCGGATTGAGGAAGCCGCCCGCATAGAGCACGACCCGCTCCTTGCCGGTGATGCCGCTGGCAATGGCGATGCCGCGCGAGGTCACCGTACCCGTGGTCACATCGCGCCGCTCGACCTTGTTGTCCTTGCCCACGATATAGACATAGCTGCCCTTGTCGTCGCTGAGCACGGCAGATTCAGGCAGCACCGGTGCCTGGCTCGATCCGCTGATCACCGCTGCGCTGGCAAAACCGCCGGGGCGCAGTGCCTTGTCATAACCCAGGGCAATGCGGGCAATTCCCTGACGGGAGGTTTCGTTGATGATCGGCGCGACCTGCCAGACACGGCCGTTGAACGTCCTGTCCGACCCCACCGGGCGCACATCGGCGCGCACACCGACGCTGAGCGCTGCCAGATCCGCCTCTCCCATTTGCGCGCGCAGTTCCATCTCGCCGCCGGCGGCCATGCGGAACAGCACGCCGCTTCCGGCGCCAACCACCTGACCGGGCTCGACATTGCGCTCGAGCACGAGACCAGATTCGGGGGCACGGATGCTCAGCCGACCGTTACGGGCCTGCGCTTCGCGCAGCTGGGCGCGCGCAACTTCCACCCGCGCCACCGCCGCGTCGCGGGTTGCACGCCGCCGATCGACATCAGCCTTGGAAATGAAGCCGCGACCGACAAGCTGCAGCGCGCGATCGAGTTCGTTCTGCGCCAGAACAGCGTCGGCCTGGCTCACCTCGATCTGCGCGGCGAGCGAACGCGCCTGCTGGGCCTGGACATCCTGATCAATCACGGCCAGCACTTCGCCGGTGCGCACCCAGTCGCCCGGCTGCACCAGAACGCGAACGACCTGACCACCCTCGCCCGCGATGCCGATCGGCATTTCCCGGCGGGCGGCCAATGTGCCGGTTGCATTGATCACGCGCTCGACAGCACCGGACCCCGGCACGATCACGGTCACGGCTGGCGCCTGCGAATCGGTCGTCCCCGCGCCGGCCTGAGCGCCTTCGCCAGCCGCCGTCTCAGGCTTTCCGCCGAAGAAGTACACGCCTGCTGCAATCAGCACCGCCAGCGCGACAATGGCTGCAATGATGGTGTTGCGGCGACGCGAGCGGGTTTCGACCTCGCCCTCCGAACCGTACAGATCTTCGCTGCGTGCGGTGATCGTATCCCCGCCAAAGCTGCTCTCGTAATTCATCGCCCGATCCGTCCAAATCTGATAATCCTGTCGCCGGATGAACCTTGGCCCGATGAGGATTGAAGGCCGGGCACGCCATCAGCGATGGAAGCTGCCCCCCGTGGACGCGACTGCGTCGGGGAGACGTCATGGAGCTGTGTTATCCAATTAAGTCACCGCGCGCAAGCCATAATGCTGCGCTGCAGGCGGTGCCCTTAGAACGTGTCAGGCCTGATGGCAATTGTTCCAGGTTATGGCAGGCGCAAAAAAGGCGCCGGACGCGGGGTCCGGCGCCTTCTGGCGGATTGTGTCTCGTGCGCGCCCCGCAAGCGATGGCGCGATCAGCGGGCGCGTCCGCGCTGAACCAGATTGACAATGGCGAGCAGCACGACCGCGCCGAGGAACGATGTCAGCAGCGTCAGCGGATCGAACGCGTCCGCACGCAGGCTTCCGCCGCCGATCAGGCCGCCGAACAGAAACCGACCGAGCACCGAACCGATACAGCCGACCACGACATTCCAGAAAATGCCCATCTGCGCGTCGCGATTCATCACCTTGCTGGCCAGCCAGCCCATGATGCCGCCCATGATCAGCGCCAGAATCAAACCCATATGTTCCTCCTGTTTTGTCTCGATGCCGATCCCGCGCGTTTCGGGGCAGGTCATCCTGGCTGAGGTACGGCGGAGCGATGAAACGGTTCCCCGGCGCGACGGGCCAAGCCCGCGCGACCCGGCACATTGTCCGCTGCCACGCAGCTATGGGGCTATGCCTGTCCGAAAGGAGCGGCTAGCGGAAAGACATGACAGAACGCCCGCACTGCTCCGCCATCACCGCATCCGGAAGATGCGGCGGATGATCCCGCGCGAATTGATCGCCACGGCCCACGTACCTGGCGGCGATGCGCCATTGCGTCTCATCCGGCGGGGCAGCGAATATTCCATCATGCTGGGCGCGAACGAGCTGATGAACAGTAGGCTCAGCGGATCGGAAGAGGCCATGAGCACGCTTGCCCGGGCACAGATCGGCAACGTGGTCGCCCCGCGCATCCTGATCGGCGGACTGGGCATGGGGTTCACCTTGCGTGCGGCGCTCGCCGCCTTCGGTTCGGATGCCGCGATAGAAGTTGCCGAACTCGTGCCGGAGATTGTCGACTGGGCCCGCGGACCGATGGCGCATCTCCATGAAGGCACTCTGGACGACCCTCGCGTGCAGATGCATGTCGGCGATGTCGGCGCGATCATCCGCGCAGGGGCCGGTCATTACGATGCCATCCTGCTGGACGTCGATAACGGGCCGGATGGCCTGTCGCGCGAAGGCAATGACGCGCTCTACACCGCCACGGGATTGCAACAGGCCTGGGCCGCCCTGAAACCGGGCGGCGTACTGGCGGTCTGGTCGAGCGGCCCCGATGCAGCTTTTACCCGGCGTCTGCAGAAGACCGGTTTTTCGGTGGCCGAGGAGATCGTCCGGGCACGGCGGACGGGCGGTGGCGCGCGGCACACCATATGGCTCGCCAGGCGGCCCTGAACCTCCACTGCACGCTAGAGGTCAGGAGGCTCCGGCCGGTCCGGACGCTCGCCGGGCAAAGGCTCCAGGCCATAGCGTCTGACCAGTTCCCAGACATGACCGGGAATCATCGACTTCATCCTGGCGGGCGCTGACCGGCGCAGGTGCAGCACGGTCTCGATCGCCTTCATCTCGACCCTCGCTCTTGCGAACTCCGCGCCGCGCGGGCCGATTCGCGGCATCAGCCAGCCGAACAGGCCGCGCAATGCCTTGGGCATCCGGCGCAGCGGCAGACCGCCCGCGGCCCGTTCCGTATTGACCAGAAAGCCCTTGACCGGACCTGCACGATTGCCGGCAGAGATAACCGGCTGCGAGCGCAGTTCGTCGCCCAGCAACGCGACAAGTTCCTCACCGCGCTCGTTGCGGACGACGAGCCACTGCTTGCCGCCGCCGGCCATGTAGCCGATGGTGATGTCAGCCAGCACATTGGTGTAATCGACACAGGTCCGGCAGGTGAGCGGAAAGAAATCGGGCGGCAGGTCCGAGATGGGAAGCTGCAGGAACGGGACTTCACGCACCGTTCCGTCATCGAAGCGCAGCTCCACATGATAATCCGAGCGGAATTCCAGATAGCAGATGCTGTCCGGCTTGTCGGACAGCAAGCTGAGGAAAAGATGGAAATTCTCGGTCGTGGTATTGTCGGCGCAGGGCGTTCCGATGACATAGATGCGCTCGAAGCCCAGCTCTGCCTCCAGCGCGCGCAACGCATAGACCTGGCAGGGAATGCCGATCAGCGCGATCCGCCTGTGTCCCGCTGCCCGCGCCGGCTCCAGCAACGCCAGCAGCGGCGCATAACCCATCCGCATGCCGCGCACGCTGGCCATGTCTGCGGCCCGCGTGATCAGCACCGGCGTCGGACGCCAGCGGTCTTCGGGATGGGGGCCGATGGCGAGCACCGCATCCACGGCGCCGGTTTCCAGCAGACGCTCGCCGATGCGGGTGACAATTCCGGTCCATTGCGCGCCCAGCGACGGCGTTACCAGTTCGGCCGCGACCATCCGCCTGAACGGCCCGAAGAACAGCTCATCGGGCTTTTCGGCATCGCGCTCGCGACCATGGACCTTGCGTTCCAGCCGCGGATAATCCGGCTTGATGAACTGGCAGGCGCGGCCGCAGGCCTTGGGATCGCTGCTGCGCGAGATGCCGCAATCGGTGCACATGGATCGCGGGGCGGCAGGAGCAAATTCCTGCAGCGCAATCCGTCCAGCGACCTTCTCCCCATCTGTCATCCCTTGCCTTCTATCGCATAAGGACGGCTGCGGGCAACAAATCCCGCAATTGTAAAGCTTTCAGGGACCGGGCCGGGGCAACTTCCCACCGAGTCAAATTGGCGCTAAGCTTCGCGTCCTATGCGAAAGGCAGAAGATATGCAGTGGTCCAGCGCCCAGCTTCAGGGCTGTATCGTCGCAAGTCCCGATGGCCGCGTCGACGAGGCCACCGCCGAAGCCTTTACCGAACATCTGGTGAGCAGCGTGACATTGGCTGCCGATTGTGCCGGCAAGAAGCTGATCGTCGATCTGGCGGGGCTGGATTACATGTCCTCGCGCGGATTGCGGGCACTGACACTGGCCAAGCGCCAGGCTGATGCCGCAGGCGTGGCGATGGCGCTGGCCCGTCCCAACGAGGTCATGCGCGAGATCCTGGCGATCAGCCGCTATGACAAGCTGTTCGCCGTCACCGACACCATCGAGACTGCAATCTAGTTCAACGGCGACATGGGGACGCCAAGGCACGACAGGGGGGAGATGCCATGCTGGTCCGGTTCTGGGGAACGCGCGGGTCGCTGCCTGTCGCAGCGACGGCCACGATCGTGCAGGACAAGGTGGCGCAGGCGCTGCTGGCGGCTTCGGGCCGAAGCTTTGCCGATCTCGACGAGGCGCGCAGCTTCGCCCGCAACGAGCTCGACTTCGCCACCAGCGGAACCTTTGGCGGTGCCACCACCTGTGTCGAGATAGAGGCTGGCGATCCGGCGGCTGGCGATCCCTTCATCATCTGCGACATGGGCAGCGGCCTGCGCGGCTTCGGCCTTGATGCCATGCGCCGCTGTTCCGAAGGCCATGCCCGTACCTATCATTTCTTCATGTCGCATCTGCACTGGGACCATATCATGGGCTTCCCGTTCTTCGTGCCGGCCTTCGACCCCAATGCCCATATCGTGATCCATTCCGGGCATGAGGATGCAGAAACCGCGCTGCGGCGGCAGCAGGAGGAAATCTCGTTCCCGGTCTCTTTCGACTGGCTGCGCGCCAGGATCGAGTTCGTGACGCTCAAGCCCGGCGAGACCTATCGGATCGGTGCAGTGCAGGTGGAGGTGATGGAACAGCACCATTCGCACAGCAGCTTCGGCTATCGCTTCACCGATGCCAGCGGCAAGGTGGCGGTGTTCAGCACCGACAGCGAGCACAAGCTGGAGAAGATGGAAGGCGAAGCCGATGTCGCGCATTTCTTCCGCGAGGCCGATCTGGTGATCTGCGACACCATGTATTCGCTCGCCGACAGCGTGTCGATGAAGGAAGACTGGGGCCATTCGAGCAATATCGTCGCGATCGACCTGTGCCATGGCGGACGTGCCAAGAGGCTCGCCCTGTTCCATCACGAACCGGTCTATTCGGATGCCGACATCGCTCGGATGCACGCCGAAAGCATGCGCTACGAGGAACTGACCCGCGAGCACGATCCGCTGGAGGTGCTGTGCGCCTATGACGGCCTCGAAGTCCAGCTCTAGCCCATCGCGTCCTGCGATCCCCCGGCGGGGGATGTGGCTGGCCGCGCTGGCAGGCTTTGCCCTCGCCGCCCTGCTCAGCCTCGCGCTGAACCCGCGTGCCGAGAATGCAGTGTTCGACGGGTGGCAGCATCTTGCACCGCGCGACCTGTCTGGCAGCGACGTGCGTGTCGTTGCCATCGGCGATGAAAGCCTGGAAGTGATCGGCAGCTGGCCCTGGCCGCGCCGGGTGCTGGCAACGATGACCAGACGCATCGCCGAAGGCGGCGCCGCTGCCATCGGCTTCGATATTCTGTTCGTCGAGCCCGATGCGGTCAGTCCGACCCGCTTCTCGCGGCTCTATGCGCCCGATGATCCGGCCATCGAGGCCTGGCTCGACGGGCTGGGCAGCATGGACGACGAATTTGCAGACGCAATCAGCGCCGCGCCGGTGGTGCTGGGCCGTGCCGGCGTCACACTGGGCGGCGCCGAGCCCGCGAATCTGACGCAATGGGCCACCATCACCGGCTCGCCGCCGCCAGCTCTGGTCCGTTATCCGCTGGTGCAGAGCAATCTGGCGGCGCTGGAGGCACGCGCGCCCGGTTTCGGCCTGCTCAACGGCGCGCCTGATGCCGACGGCGTGGTGCGCAGCGTGCCGCTTGTCCTGAAGACCGGAGAGGTTCTGGTCCCCGGCCTGGCGCTGGAGATGGTGCGTGTCACCATCGAACAGCAGAGCGGCACCGATCCGCAGATCGTCGTCGACCCCGCCAGCGTGACCATCGGCCAGCGCCGCATCCCGATTGACGCCCAGGGGCGGATGCGGCTGCATTTTGCAGATCTGCCCCAGACGCAGATCCATTCCGCGATCGAGATCATGTCGGAGGAGTTCGACCTGTCGCAGCTCAAGGACAAGATCGTGGTTGTCTCGCTGACCGCAGAGGGCACGCAGGACATTGTTGCGACCCCGCTCGGTTCGGAAATGTACGGGGTCCTCGTCCAGGCCCAGGCCGCAGATGCCATCCGCCGGGGCGGCTGGCTTGTGCGGCCGCCGATCGTCAGGGCCGCAGAATGGATCATCGGAGCGCTGCTCGCGATGGTGCTGCTCGTTCTCGCCACCAGTCAGGCGGGCGCTCGAAGCCGCTGGCTGGTGCTGATGATGGCGGGCGCCGGCCTGCCGCTGGCGAGCTGGCTGCTGTTCAGCCTTGGCGACCTTCTGTTCGATCCGATCCGTCCGCTGCTGCTGGCGAGCGGCAGCGCGCTCGCGGTGTTTGCCGCGCTGTTCGGCGAGGCGAGGCGCGAGCGTGCAGCGCTGCGCGATGCGCAGAATCGCAGCGAGGGTGAGCTGGGGGCGGCACGCGCGATCCAGCTGGGCATGCTGCCCGATCGTGCCGCTCTGGCGAAGCTCGACCCACGCATCGATATTGCCGCGCAGCTTGAAGCGGCCAAATCGGTCGGCGGCGATTTCTACGACATCATCCGGCTCGACAAGGATCGCATCGTGATCCTGATTGCCGATGTGACCGGCAAGGGCGTGCCTGCGGCGCTGTTCATGGCCCTGTCCAAGGCCCTGTCGCGCAGCGTGATGCTGCGCAGCCCCGGCGGGCTTGCCGATACCGCCGCGATGCTGAACGAGGAACTGATGCGCGACAGCGGCGATGCCCTGGGGCTCACCATGCTGCTCGGCATACTCGATCTTGCCAGCGGCCGCGCCGAGTTCGTCAATGCGGGCCATGACAATCCGTTGCGGATCACGGGCGACGGCAGGGTGGTCGAGGAGGCGATGGAGGGAGGACCGCCCTTCTGCATCATGGATTATCCCTGGCCGGCCGAGGCCATCGTGTTGCAGCCCGGCGAGGCCATCGTTCTGATCACCGATGGAGTCACCGAAGCACAGGACAGAGCGGGTCAGCTCTTCGGCAATGACCGCACGCGGGCTGCATTGCTGACGGACCAGACCAGCGCCGCGGCGATGGTCTCCAGCCTGCGCGACGCGGTCCGCGGCTTCGAGAACGGCGCAGATCCCAGCGACGACCTCACCGTGGTTGCCTTCCGCTATCTGGGTGCTAATCCCGCCGCATGAAACTGGCAGGAGGCTCCATGTCCGACATCGCAAGACCCCGTCGCAGCGCGCTCTACATGCCCGCATCCAACGCACGGGCCCTGGCCAAGGCGCGCAGCCTGCCTGCCGATGTCATCATCCTCGATCTGGAAGACGCGGTCGCGCCCGAGGCCAAGGAGATTGCGCGAGAAGCAGCGATCGCGGCGGCGGCAGAAGGCGGCTTCGGGCATCGCGAACTGATCATCCGCGTCAACGCGCTCGATACGCCCTGGGGTCAGGATGACGTCGCCGCTGTCGCGCAGGCGGACGTGGACGGCGTGCTGGTACCCAAGGTCAATCGCCCGAGCGACATCACCGCGTGCAACGCCGCGCTCGCCGACGCGCCGTCGCGGCTGAGGCTATGGGCGATGATCGAGACCTGCGCGGTCCTTCCGCATCTCGACGCACTCGCCGCGCTGGGCCGTTCGACGCGGCTGTCGACCTTCGTCATGGGCGTGAACGATCTGGCCAAGGAAATGCGGGCGCGGCTGACGCCCGAGCGCACGCCCTTCCTGCCGATCCTGACATTTGCGGTAGCCGCCGCGCGCGCGCACGGCGTCGCGATACTCGACGGGGTGTGCAACGAGTTTCGCGATCTGGCCGTGTTCGAGGCCGAGGCGCGCCAGGGGCTGCTGTTCGGCTTTGATGGCAAGACGCTGATCCATCCCGATCAGGTCGAGCCCTGCAACGCCGTCTTCTCCCCCAGCGACGAGGAACTCGCCTGGGCGCATGCCGTCATTGCCGCTTTTGCGCTGCCCGAAAATGCCGGCAAGGGCGCGATCAGGGTCGAAGGCAGAATGGCCGAACTGCTCCATCTGGAACAGGCGCGGCAGCTGGTGGCAATCGCGGAGCGAATTGCCGCTTCGGCCTGATTATCCCGCGCGGTTCTTGCGCCTGAGATCGCCCTTGCAGCGCTCGGAACAGGTCTTCACATTGTCCCAGTCGCGCGCCCATTTCTTGCGCCAGGCAAAGGGCCTGCCGCACGCCTCGCAGACCTTCTCGGGCAGAGTCGACTTGGTATAACGCTTGTCCGGCATGATCGGGGATATGGGCGTGGGCGGGGGCGTGCGCCAGAGGCAGCGCAAAAATCGCATGCCCCATCTTGCCGGGCCGCCGGTGCGCGCTATCGTGGCGCCCATGCGCACCCTTGCCCTGGCTCTTGCCGCCCTCGCCCCCATCGCTGCCCACGCCCAGACCGAGCCGCCGCGCATCGCGCGCTTGGCGGTTCAGGTCGAGGAGAAATCGATCTCCGAACTCGCCGCGATGCTCCGGACCGGCGCGGTCAGCAGCGAGGAACTGGTCCGGGCCTATATGGATCGAATTGCAACGCTGGACCGCCAGGGACCGATGCTCAACAGCGTGATCGCTGTCATGCCCGGCGCGATCGAGGACGCCCGCACCCTCGACGCCGAACGCAAGGCCGGAAAACTGCGCGGCCCGCTGCATGGCATTCCAGTGCTGATCAAGGACAATATCGAAGCCAAGGGCCCCGTCCCCACCACCGCCGGATCGACGGCGTTGCTCGCCAATGTCACCGACCGCGATGCGCCGCTGGTGGCAAGGCTGCGCGCGGCAGGTGCGATCATCCTGGGCAAGACCAACCTGTCGCAATGGGCGAACATCCGCTCGAACGATTCGGTCAGCGGATGGTCGAGCGTCGGCGGGCTGGTGAAGAACCCCTATGCGCTCGATCGCAATGCCTGCGGTTCTTCCTCGGGCAGCGGTGCGGCAGCAGCGGCGAGCCTCGCGGCGGCAACCATAGGTACCGAGACAGATGGGTCGATCATCTGCCCCTCGTCCATCAACGGCCTGGTCGGGTTCAAGCCCACGCTCGGCCTCGTGTCGCGTACGCATGTGATTCCGATCAGCCATAGCCAGGACACCGCAGGCCCGATGGCGCGCTCGGTCACCGATGCGGCGCTGCTGCTGACCGCGCTGGCCGGGACCGACCCCGCCGATCCGGCAACTGCCGAAGCCGACAAGCGCAAGACCGACTATGCGGCCGATCTTTCGTCCGATTATCTGAAAGGTGTGCGGATCGGCGTGCTGATGGACCGGCGCGGCGGCAATGCGCGCGTGCAGGCGGCGTTTGCGCAGGCGCTGGAGAAGCTGAAGGCCGCAGGAGCCGAACTGGTCGAGATCGCGGACAGCCACTCTGGGCTCGACGGGTTGGGCGAGGCCGAGTTCAAGGTGCTGATGACCGAGCTCAAGGCCGACCTCAACGCCTATCTCGCGACCACGCCTCCGCAGGTGACCGTGCGCACGCTGAAGGACGTGATCGCGTTCAACGCAGCGAACGCGGAAACCGAACTGGCCTGGTTCGACCAGTCGCTGTTCGATCTGGGCGAGAGCGAGAAGGGGCCGGACGACCCCGAGTACAAGGAGGCGCTCTCCAAGTCGAAGCGGCTCGCGGGGGCGGAAGGGATCGACAAGCTGCTGAAGACGCACAATGTCCGCTTCCTGGTCGGCCCCAGCAATGCCCCCGCCTGGGTCAGCGATCTGGTCAATGGCGATCACAGCATCGGTCCAAGCCAGAGCCAGTTGCCCGCGGTCGCGGGCTATCCGCATATCACCGTGCCGATGGGCTATGTTGCCGGGCTGCCCGTCGGCCTGTCGATCATCGGTGGCCAGTGGCAGGACCATGCGGTGATCAAGGCCGGCTATGCCTTCGAACAGGCCAGCAAGGCGCGTGTCGCGCCCACTTACGCCGACAGTGCGGACGCCAAGGCGGATCCGATAGGGAAGTAGCCGCTCGCCCTCACCGAAATCCTCCCCGAGCTTGTCTCGGGGAGGGGGACCACCGATCGAAGGTCGGTGGTGGAGGGGAAGCGAGATGGCACGTCATTTGATCGTTGCACGCACTCGCTGCCCCTCCACCACCCGCTGTGCGGGCGGTCCCCCTCCCCCTGCAAGCTGGGGGAGGATTTTGAGGGAGTCACAGCCCCAGAATGTGCTTCGCGATGTGATAGATCGTGTGCTGTTCGATCGTGCCGTGGAACAGCTGCGCCTGCGGGCCGGCCGCCTTGAGCACGACATCCTCGCCGCCATGCGTCTCGCCCGAGGTCGGGACGAGCGACTGCTGCAGATAGTTCAGCGCTTCGGTATCCTCCTCAGCCGGATCGGCGCGCTGTTCGCCCACCTTGGCACCGGGACCGTTGGCATAGCCCAATGTCGTGTACGCCTTGCCGTCCTTGGCGGTGATCGGCTCGCCGTCCTCGGTCACGCTCGCCAGCCCGAAGATCGAGTTGCCGCGCGGCGGATAGCCGGCGATGGTGAAGACATGGCTGTGATCGGCGGTGACCAGTACCAGCGTCTCGTCCAGGTTCACCATCTCCAGCGCCCTGGCGATGGCCGCATCGAACGCGATCGTATCGTCGAGCGCGCGGTGCGCATTGCCGCCATGATGCGCATGGTCGATGCGCCCGCCTTCGACCATCAGCACATAGCCCTGCTCTGACGATCCCAGCTTCTTGACTGCCAGCTCGACCATCTCCGCCAGCGAAGGTTCGCCCGCCTGGTCGTTCGCGCGATCCGCCTCGAACTGCATATGGCTGGGTTCGAACAGGCCCATGACCGGCGCGTTGTCCGCCGGGTTCAGCGCCGCGAATTGCGCCGCGTTCCAGATATACTGGCCCTTGGGATGCTTCTTCTTCCATTCGGCGATCAGGTCGCGGCCATCGGCGCGGCTGCCCTTCTTGCCTGCATATTCGGGATCGGTCTGGTCCTTGGGCATGAACGCGGCGCGGCCACCGCCGAGCACAAGCTTCAGCCCCCTGGCATGCGGCCATTCGACCAGCTGGCGCGCGATGTCATGACAGGTCGCACCGGCGGGAAGCTCGCTGTCCGCCTCCCAGTTGCGATCGACGCTGTGCGCATAGGTCGAGGCTGGTGTTGCATGGGTGATGCGCGCGGTCGAGATGAGGCCAAGTGCCTTGCCTGCGCCTTCCGCCTGTTCGAAAAGGGTCGGCACGTCCTTGCCCGCCGCCGTCTCGCACTTGCCGCGCAGCGCCGCCGGCGTCACCGAGAGAATGCCCGAGCGCGTTTTGGTACCGGTGACCAGCGCCGTCGCGGTCGCGGCGGAATCGGCCACCTGAAAGTCATGGCTATAGGTTTTGACCAGCGCGGAATAGGGCATGGCGTCGATCGCGGTTTCGGTCGATTCACCGTCACGCCCGGCCTTCTGGCCCTGCCAGATGCGACCTGCGGTGAGCGTGCTCACCCCCATGCCGTCGCCGATGAAGATGATGAGGTTCTTGGCCTTGCCGTTGCGCGCCTGCATCGCGAGCCGTGCCTGCAACTGCTCCTGACCCTGCGCGGCATAATCGGCTGCGGTCTGCTCGCCCCGCTCCTTGTCGGGTGCGGCTTCCTTGGGCGCATTGTGCTGGGCCAGCGCGGGTGTGGCGGACAGAGCGGCCAGGCACAGCAGGGCGGCGAGTGGACGGTTCATGCAACGGGACTCCTTCAATAGCGGTGTCGCTGTGTCACGAAGCCATGACAAATTCGAGACTTTTCAGGCCGTCCGTAACGCAAACGATTGCAGCCGTTTGACAGACAGGCTTGACCGCAGCCATTTTGCATTGCAGCATCGTTGCATGGCCGATATTGACACCGCTTCCCTCGCCCCGATCAGTCAGAACCCCGATATCCGCTATCTGGGGCGGATATTGGGCGACGTCATCCGTGCCTATGGTGGCGAAAAGCTGTTCCGCCAGACCGAATATATCCGCTCCGCCAGCGTCGATCGCCATCGCGGCATTGCTGGCGCGGACGAGATCGATACCGGGCTCGAGGCGCTGAACCTTGACGATACGTTGTCCTTCGTGCGCGGATTCATGCTGTTCTCGATGCTCGCCAATCTGGCCGAGGACCGGCAGGGCGTTGCGCAGGAAAACGGGGCGACCGTTGCGGAGGCCGTCGAACGGCTGCGCCAGAATGGCGTTGCCGATGAAGCGATCAACGATCTGCTGGCCCATAGCCTTATCGTCCCGGTGCTGACCGCACACCCCACCGAGGTCCGCCGCAAGTCGATGATCGACCACAAGAACCGCGTCGCGGACCTGATGAAGCTGCGCGATGCGGGGCTTGACGAGACACCCAGCGGCGATCGGATCGACGAGGCGTTGCACCGCCAGATCGCGCTGCTCTGGCAGACACGGCCCTTGCGCCGCGAGCGGCTGTTCGTTGCCGACGAAGTGGAGAATGCGCGCGCCTATATGCAGGACGTGTTCCTGCCGGTGCTGCCGATGCTCTATGCCCGGTGGGAGCGCGTGCTGGGCCACCGTCCGCCCGCCTTCCTGCGGCTGGGCAGCTGGATCGGTGGCGACCGCGACGGCAACCCCTTTGTCACCGCAGAAGCGCTGCGCCATGCGCTGGGACGGCAGGCCGAAACCGCGCTCGTCCACTATCTCGACGGCGTCCATGCACTCGGCCAGGATCTCAGCATCGCCACCGGTCTGTCGAACACGCCTTCTGCCGTTCTGGAACTGGCGGAAAGCAGCGGCGACAACGCCCCCAGCCGCGCCGACGAGCCCTATCGCCGCGCGCTCGCTGGCATCTATGCGCGGCTATGCGCCACGCATGTTGCGCTCACCGGCAAGCAGCCGCCGCGGCCTTCCGCGATCGATGGCGAGGCTTATGCGAGCCCGGGCGATCTGCGGCGCGATCTGGTGGTGCTTGCCAATGGCCTGGCGGATAATGGCGCCGGAATTCTGGCAAGCGGCGGCGCGCTGGGCCGGTTGATCCGCGCGGTCGAAATCTTCGGTTTCCACCTCGCGACGCTCGACCTGCGCCAGAACAGCGATGTGCACGAGCGCGTCGTCGGCGAGCTGCTCAAGGTCGCGGGCGTCTGCCCCGATTATTCCGCGCTCGACGAGGCGGCGCGCATCGCGCTGCTGCGTGCCGAGCTGGGTCACTCACGGCTGCTGATCAATCGCTGGCACGATTATGGCGAGGAAACGGTCAAGGAACTCGCGATCGTCGAGGCAGCGGCACAGGCGCACGCGCGGTACGGGCCGCAATCGATCACCGCGTACAATATCAGCAAGGCCGAAAGCGTGTCGGACATGCTCGAGGTGAACCTGCTGCTCAAGGAAGCCGGTCTCTATCGCCCCGGTGCCGTACCGCAGGCCGCGATCATGGCGGTTCCGCTGTTCGAGACGATCGGCGACCTGGAGAACGCGCCGCAGATCATGCGCGCGTATTTCGCGCTGCCCGAGATCGCCGCGCTGGTCAAGGCGCGCGGCTATCAGGAGGTGATGGTCGGCTATTCGGACAGCAACAAGGATGGCGGCTATCTCACCTCCACCTGGTCGCTCAACCATGCCAGCCGCGCGCTGGCGAAGGTTTTCGCCGAAACCGGCATCGCGATGCAGCTGTTCCACGGCCGTGGCGGCGCAGTCGGGCGCGGCGGCGGGTCAAGCTTCGCCGCCATCCGCGCGCAGCCCAGGGGCACGGTGCAGGGCCGCATCCGCATCACCGAACAGGGCGAGGTCATCGCCGCAAAGTACGGCACGGTCGAGAGTGCCGAGCTCAATCTCGAGGCGATCACCTCGGCCGCCCTGATCGCGACGCTCGACCATGACGGGGTCAGCGAGGCCGACGAGACGCGCTTTGCCGCCGCGATGGACATGATCTCGCGCGATGCCTTCCGCACCTATCGCGATCTGGTCTACGGCACCGAAGGGTTCAACCAGTTCTTCCGCGCGGCTACCCCGATCAGCGAGATTGCCGATCTGAAGATCGGATCGCGCCCTGCCAGCCGCTCCAAGAGCCAGCGGATCGAGGATCTGCGCGCCATTCCCTGGGTATTCAGCTGGGCGCAGGCGCGCATCATGCTGCCCGGCTGGTATGGCGTGGGACAAGCACTGGGCGGCTTTGCCGACAAGGGGCTGCTCGCCGCGATGGCGCAGGGCTGGCCCTTTTTCCAGGCGCTGCTCGGCAATATGGAAATGGTGCTCGCCAAATCGGACATGACCATCGCGCGTCATTATGCAGGACTTGTGCCCGACGAGGCCTTGCGCGAGCATGTATTCGGGGAAATCCGCTCAGGCTGGAACGCTGCGCACGACAGTCTGCTGAGCATCACCGGCCAGCCGCGGCTGCTGGCGAACAACCCCGCGCTCGACACCTCGATCCGCCTGCGCCTGCCCTATATCGAGCCTTTGAACCTGCTGCAGATCGAGCTGATCAAGCGCCACCGCGCAGGCGAGGCGGACGAGCGCATTTCCGAAGGCATCCAGCTCTCGATCAACGCGATCGCGACGGCGCTGAGGAACAGCGGGTGATGGGTATCGGCAACGCTATCTGATCTGAGTGCTGCCACGACCGTGCGGAAAAACGATCTTTTTCAAGCCGAACACGGCCTGGGCTGCGTCGCAGCAGCGGTCGAGCTCGGGAACGTCGGTCACGATATCCTCGGGGTATAGATACGTGATCCGCGTGTCGCCGCCACGGACAAGACAATGCATTTCGTCCCAGCGGCTGCTGAGCGGCTCCATGGCCCAGAGCTCTAGCAGCGTGTCGCGATACTTTTCATAATCGGGCTGAGCGAAAGCGACATAGCTGCCACGATCCAAGAACCGCGCGAGGCTCATGTATCGGCTTTCGACCGCTGCAATTAGGAGCGTGCCGAGGGGACTGAAGCTGCTCTCTGCGCGCAGGGTCGAGACGAGATCAGCAATCAGTTCGCCTTTCCATCGCCTGGGCCCCACGTTCCACATTGTTTCCCCCTGTCGTACGCTAGGCACGGCTCTGCCCGTCGCTCAGCGCATCTTTGTACGCCATCCCGTGCGAGGAAGTTTCTGCGCGTCGCTGGGCATGGGCGGATATCTGATCGGAAAATCCCCGAAATAGGAAATGACAAATGACTCTCGGTCATCATAAGGCAGCTGATCTTCGGGCACATCCTGTGGATACACGATCTTTGAGGATGCTCCTCCGTCCTTGATGAAAATCTCGATTCCCAGCGGCACCTTGTCAGGTGGTGGCACGAACCTGAGATCATTGAGAAGATCGACATTTGTGAACTCGTCTTCGGTGACGAAGATATACTCCACAAATCGTTGCCTACCTACATAAACCGAATAACGGACGCCGCCGTCAAGGTCAGCCAAAACGAGGATTCCTCGATTGTCGGCTCCATGTTTGCGGACAAGATTGCAAGCGACATCATGAATGATGTCAGCCATCTCGGTCATCCAGTCGCTCATTTTTTCCTCCGTGATTTAAGCTTGACTGGTGAGTGGCCGGGCCGATTATCTATCTTTTCATAAATGGTCGGCCCTCCAGTGCTATACCAGATATGGACGAAGTCAGGCCGTCTTGATCCTTTTGGATAGTCGATCTTCATCTTGAACGACACATCCTTGCCTTCGGCTTGAGCGTCGGCCCATATCTGCTCGACCACGCGGTAACGGCCACGGTTCGACGACCTGTCCTGCGCAAAATGGTTGAAGGCGTCATTGGGCCCGTTGAACCGATGTGCGATGAAATGACCACCGTCATCGGTGGGGAGCCGGTCAGGCTTGCCCGCATTCCGCTGCGCCGATCGTGAGCGTGGCGTCTTCGCTTCGGTGCCCAGCTTCGGAACCTCGATTTCGTGCGGGTCGCCCCTTTTATCGAGGTGATATGTATATCCGTTGCGCTTGACGGGTCGCAGCGGAGGCGTTCTGACAGGCTGGACTGGCGCAGGCCTGACAGGGGGCCTTGGCCATGGAGCGGGTTTGGCAGGAAGACTGCCCGGCAGATGCCGGCGCTTTTGTGGCGCTGGCCTAGGCTTTGGCTTGACCGGTGCCGGCTTTCCGAACGAGCCACTGGCACCCGCACCGCCAAATGATCCCCCGCCTGGATTGATCGAGCTACGCTTGCGTGGTGCCGTCGCCGCGGACCTTGCGCCGCCCGACCCATGATGCCGACCCTGGCCTGCGAAGGTGAAGCGCCCGTCGTCGGGATCGTGCCAAGGATTGAACTTGCGCTCGATCCCGGCGCTCGCCTCGGGATTCGGCCAGCGCCCTGTTCGCATCCAGATCGCAAAGCCGCTTTGCTGCCCATGCGCCGAATCCCGCATCTTGCCGCTCCTGTCAGGAAAAACGGCAAGAACATATCAGCAACATTTTCCAACAAGTCAATCACGGGCTGGCATTCTGAGCCTGTTCACAGCACCTGATTGGTCCGTTTCGGATGCATCTCTATGACTTTTGTGATGACAAACAAAAAACGGCGGCGGACCTTTCGATCCGCCGCCGCCTGTTACCTTCGAAGGGGAAGGTTTACTGGTTCGGAGTGGTTCCGGGAACTTCGCTGGGAGCGATTTCGCCGTTGTCATCCATTGCGTTGGCCTTTTCTTCGCCAGCCGCTTCCACCGCGTCAGCCTGGTTTTCCAGGGCATCTTCCTGGGCTTCGGTCGGAGCCTGATCGGCCATGTCGTCGATCGCGTCAGCCTGGGCTTCGGCCTGGTCTTCGACCTGGTCGGCCTGTTCGCTCTGGCACGCGCCGAGGCTGATGAGGCCGATGCTGGCGACGCTGGTGAGAATCAGTTTACGCATATTTCGCTCCACTTCCCTGTTGATGCACAATGCATGAAGGCCTCTACGGGTGGGGCGTTGGAGGGTTGCAACGCCTTGTAAAAATTTTCCTGGAGCCGCAGCGCTCGCTGCCCGGACACGCGCCGCCTAGCCAAAGCACCGCAAAGCTGCTTAAGAGCTTGCCTGATTGGCCCTGGAAATCCTGTTTTGACATCATCGCCGCCGCACAACAGACCCGAGTCACCGGATGCTGCATCCGGGCCGGATGCCGCCGCGCAATCGGGCGATGATCCCAGACAGGGCGGAGACATCCAGGCGCTGGCCAAGGGCGGGCGTACCAATTTCTTCGGCTTTCTGCTCCGCCTGGCGGCGCGCCTGCCGTTTCTTTTCATCGCCGGGCGCCTTTACGGAGCCGAGGCGCTGGGCCGCTTCGCCTATGCCATTCTGGTCGTCGAATTCGCCGCGCAGCTTGCCACGCTCGGGCTGAAGCGCGGCCTGGCCGCCCAGCTCGCCCGTACGTCGCGTCCCCACGCCCAGGTGGTCGCCGACGGCATGCTGGTCAGCTTCGTCGCCTCGGCCATTGCCGCGACAGGGTTGATGCTGCTGCCCGAGATCATGTTCCCCAACAGCACCGCAGGCGAGATCGACCGGCTGCTGCCGCTGGTGATCTTTGCCGTGGCCGGATCGGACGTGGCGCTGGCGGCGCTCGCCTATCGGTTCGACATAGCCGCAACGGTCCGCGCGCGCTCGATCATCGAGCCCTGGACGATCAGCATCACCGCCTGGATCTTCTATTATCTAACGCCGACCGACGGCCTGATACTGTCCTATATCGCCTCGATGGTGGCGGCATTCATCGCCTCGATCATTCCCATGCTGCGCAACTACGGGATGCCTGCAGGCTGGATGCCGCGCCCGCTCAAGCTGCTCCGCATGGCGCGGCGCAACGCTCCGCTGGCCGCTGCAGATGCGATCGAATGGGGCAGCCGCCGCCTCGATCTTGCCGTGCTGGGGCTGTTCGCAGCACCAGCGGTGGTCGGCGTCTATTACATCGCGCAACAGGTCGCCAGTCTGCCGCAGAAGCTCAAGACCAGCTTCGACCCCATCCTGGGCCCGGTGATCGCGCGCAACCTGCAGAGCGGCAAGATGGCCGAGATCGCTCGCCAGGTCAGCCAGGTCGGTTTCTGGATCATTGCCGCGCAACTGGGCGTTGCCCTGGCGCTCGGCATTCCGGGCGAAGGGGTGATGGGCCTGGTGGGACCGAATTTCGTCGGAGGTACGGGCGCGCTGGCCTTTCTGCTGGCGGCAGAGGTCGTCGCGGCAACTGCAGCAGTGAGCGAGGCTGCGCTGGTCTATATCGCGCGCCACCGCAACCTGATGATCTCGCTCGCCATGCTGGCGCTGCAGGGCGGATTGAGCGTCGCGCTGATCCTGAGCGCCCAGGCGCTGGGCCTGCCACCGCTGTTCCAGGCGGCGAGCGTCGCGCTGGCACTGGCACTGGCCCTCGGTTTCGCTTCGATCGTCAAGGCGCGGCTGCTCTCGAAGCTGCTCGGTGCGCCGGTCAATGGCTGGCGCTGGGCCCTCGTATGGGCGGGGGCAGCAGCGACCGCCGTGGGCTGGGGCTTTACCAAGCTGCCC
This sequence comes from Blastomonas natatoria, assembly GCF_003201955.1. Lineage (GTDB taxonomy): Bacteria > Pseudomonadota > Alphaproteobacteria > Sphingomonadales > Sphingomonadaceae > Blastomonas > Blastomonas natatoria. The sequence continues at coordinate 6,930 of NZ_QJJM01000001.1, read as the reverse complement.
GAATGGGCCGAACTCGCCTTCGGCATCCCCGCCATTCTGGGCGTCTATGGCTGGGTGATCTGGCGGCGCGGGTTCGGACCCGAAGACCGAGAGCTGTTCCGCACCCGCAAGGACAGCGCCGAATAGCGCTGCCCTTGACAGGAAACCTTACTGGCCGACACCCATTTCGGTGAGCAGGCGCTGCGCGCCATCCACCTTGTCCATCGTCCACAGCATGAAGCGGCTGTCGACATGGATGGTGCGGTTGATCGCGGCATCGTACGACCAGTCCGACACCACGCCGTCAAGCGTGCCATCGAACGCCAGACCGACAAATTCGCCGCGCGCATTGAGCGTGGCCGACCCCGAATTGCCGTTGGTAATGTCGACGGTGGAGAGAAAATCGACCGGCAGCGTGCCCAGCTTCGCGTCGGCATAGCGCCCGAAATCGCGCGCCTTCAACTTGTCGATCGCGGCCTTGGGCGCGTCGAACTCACCGCGGCCGGTCTGCTTGGCGACCAGACCCTCGGCCGTGGTGAACGGCGTCCAGATCAGCCCGTCGCGCTGCTTGCCCATCACCTTGCCATAGGTGAAGCGCAGCGATCCATTGGCGTCGGGATAGAGTGTGCGGCCCTGTTCTTTGGCAAAGGCGATCTGTCCCGCCATCACCGCCGAGCGTGCCGCCTGCAGACGACCGGCGCGTTCCTTGGCCTTGTCCTCATCAGCCTTCTGGCCCGGATAGGCAGCGACGGCGAGCTGGATAAAGGGATCGCTCGAGGCCTCGAACTCGGCTGCCGGCTTGTCCATCCAGCCGATGCGTTCAGACGTATTGCCAAGCCGGGTATCGCCATAGAGCCGGTCCATCCTGATCTCGGCGATCTTCGCTTCCAGCGGCGCGTTGCGCTTGTCTGCGGCAACCTTGGCATATTCGCCCAGCGCCTGTTCGAACAGCACGCGGTCGACACCCGCATCGAAGCGGCGCTCGACCTGGGTCAGCCGTTCGCGCATCGAGAGGCGATCGCGATCCTGATAGCCTGGCTCGCGCTGGGCATCGGGCTTTTCGCGCTCCTTGGCCCAGCGATACAGCAATTGCGCCGACGTAAGCAGCTGCGCGCGGTTGATCGTGGCAAGGCGCAGGCTGTCGACCCGCGCCTGGTTGGACTCCGCCACCAGCGCGTCGAGATCGGTCAGCGCCTGGCCGTACATCTTGGTGCGCGCCGGATCCGCAGCCACCCAGGCGCGGAATTCCGCATCGGCCCGGTCCTTGCGGCCCAGCAGGTCGATGGCATCGGCCCCGGCAATCTCGCCGAGCAGCTTCTTCTTGTAATTGTCCGATCCCTTGAGGATCGAAGCGTATTTGATCTCGGCCTCCTTGTTGCCTTTGACTGCCTTTTCGATCGCCGCCGAATAATCGGCGCGCAATTGCTGGTCGGTGGCATAGACCTGCTCGAAGTTATGGCGCACTTCGGCAGCGGTCCAGTGACGCTGGGTCACGCCGGGGAAGCCTGCGACCATCACAAAATCGCCTTCGCGCAGCGGCTTGTCGGCGATCTTCAGCCAGGACTTGGGCTTGTAGGGCACGTTTTCCTTCGCATAGGGCACCGACGAACCATCCGGCGCGACATAGGCGCGGTAGAAGCCGAAATCGCCGGTATGGCGCGGCCATTGCCAGTTGTCGGTCTCGCCGCCGAAATTGCCGATACCGCCCGCCGGTGCATAGACCAGCCGCACGTCCTTGATTTCGAGCTGCTGCTGCAGGAAATAGGTCTGCCCGCCGAAATAGGGGCGAACGTCGCACCGACGGTTCGCCTGCTTCTCGCATTCCGAGATCAGCGCCTTGCGGTTCGCTTCCAGCCGGTTGTAGCGTTCGATCCCCGACAATTTGGTGGTCACACCCTTGTTCATTGCCGCCGTAACGTCGCGCAGATCCTCGATCACATAGATGCGCGATCCCGGCGCCGCAGGAAGCTCGTCGCCATAGGTCTTTGCGAGGAACCCATCGGTCAGATAGTCCTGGCCCGGCTTCGAGTTATACTGGATCGAGCCATAGACGCAGTGATGATTGGTCGCGACAAGCCCTTCGGGGCTGACGAACGAGGCTGAACACCCACCCAGAGACACGATGGCGTTGAGCGGCGCCACCTTGAGATTGCCGAGGTCCGCAGGCGCAAGCTCAAGCCCCGCCTCCTTCAGCTTGTCGCCCAGCGCGGGAGTCTGTCCCGGCAACCACATGCCTTCTTCAGCCCATGCAGGGGCAGCCAGCAGCAGGGCAGTAGACGCAAGCAAAACAGAATGGCGCATTGAGAACTCCGCGATAGACCTTGATTGGCTTGCGGCCAGATAGACCAGACCAACAGGCGGAACAAGAATGGCAACGCCGCCGTCAATACAGACGGGCTGCCGCTTCAGAAATCGACCGTCAGGAACATCGTGACCTGTCGCGGGGCATTCACCTGATAGCTGCCGCTGCCGATCAGCGCGAGGTCATAGGTGTTGGCGACATTGAGCATCGTAACCCTGAGCAGCGCGGGATTGTCGCCCAGGTCGAACCGCCAGCGAAAACCCGCATCGACGATCGTGCGCGCGGGCAGGATGACCAGGTTGCGCGTATCGGCGGCGCGGGTTCCGCGATGCGTGACGTTGAGCGTGAGTTGCACGCCATCGAGCCCGGGCACTTCATACTGCGTGGACAGCGTCAGGATCTGCGAAGGCTGACCCAGGGGCCTGCGTCCGACTCTTCCCTGCTCCACGGCTTCGCCGGTGACGCGCGGCTTCATCAGCACCGCGCCTGCCACCACGGTCAGCCGGGGCACCAGAGTGCCGGTTGCGGAAAGTTCGACACCGCGATGGCGGACATCGCCCAGTTCGCGGAACAGATTGGCGCTGTCGGCCGCAAAATAGGGTTTGCGCACATCGAAAAGGCCCGCGACCAAGCTCATTCCGCCCGGAATCTTCCAGCGCAGCCCGGCATCGACCTGGCTGGTCAGGATGGCGGGCAGCGCCTCGGTCCGGTTCGCGGCATTGTCGGGCGCGATGCCGCTTTCTTCCAGCCCTTTGGTAAAGCCGCCGTAGAAGGCGAGCCGCTTCGTGGCCTCGATCGACGCGGTGACATTGGGCAACCAGGCCTCATCGTCGGTGCGCGCCAGCGGCGCGCCGGGGCGATCGACGCGCTTGCGATACCAGGTATGCTGAAGTCCGACGCTCAGCCCGCCGACACCCTGCCAGCGCCCGTCGTAAGCGATGCCCGCAATCGCCTGACGCACCGTCTCGCCGGTCTGCGGATTGAAGCGAAAATCGGGCTCGGGCGCATCCAGCAGCTCGTCGACCGGCGCCCGCGCATAGGTCACCGATGCCCCGCCGCCATAGCGGCTCACCCGCTCGCGCCCGCGCAGCGCGGCATGCAGGGTATGACGGCGCGGGCCCTCGATGAAGCTCTTGCTGATCCGCAATTCGCCGCTGGTTCCGGCGAGCGACAGCGGTGGGTCGCTGGTGATGCGACGCACCGCCGTGCCGTCGGGGCGCAGCGCCGTGAAATTGGTCGCGAAATTGGTCGCGCTGTCGGACGTCGATCGGAACAGCCCCGCTGCCAGATCCCAGCCACTCCCCAGCCCCGCCTTGGTCAGCGCGCCGTAATGCTGCACCGTATTGCGCTGGTCCGCCCATTCGGGTCCGGGGAATTTCCGTCGCTCGATCCTGGGCGGCAGGAACGCGCCTTCCGGCGTGTACAGCGGCGCGGCCTCGCGATTGTACAGGTCTATCCGGCTCCAGAAGGGGATCACCTCGATATTGCGCCCCGGCTTCCAGCGCGCTGCCAGCGCATAGGACCCGAAGAAGGACTGGTTGCCGGGAGCGAGCTCGTCGACAAAACCGGCTGCGCCCGCCACCAGGCTGAGCCTGTCCTTGATCACCGGTATCTGTGTGTCGATTTCCAGCCTGCCGCCGCCCCAGCTGTTGAGGCCCAGCATGGTGCTGACCACCAGATCATTGCCCGCCGGGCGGATCTTGTAATCGACGATCCCGGTGGGCGCGGGGAAGAGATAGTTCTGCGCGGTCAGACCGACGCGCACGACATTGCTCTGCACGAGGCGATCGGTGAACGAGGCCGGACGGTCGAAATACAGCCCCTCCAGCCGGATATTGTTGGCGGTGACCGGCGAAAAGCCGCGCACGTCGCTACCACTGTACAGCCCGACCCGCTCGTTGCCGATGCTGGTGCCGAACGCATCTTCGGCCCCGGCAGCGGCATTGTCGGTGACGCGCTGCGCCTGCGCCGCGGACGAAAGGGAAAGACTAGCCGCCGATAGCAGGATCGAAGCGCGGAACGCGCTGCAGGTCTTCCGGGCCGAAAGGTTTTTCGCTGAACAGATAATCATAATAGAACTCGCGCAGGCGCTGGTGGTAAGCGCGAATGCGCATCTGATAGTCAAGCTGGGCGGCGACATCGGTGCGGGCCAGTGCGGTCATCGCCTGGGCCAGGCCTGCAGGCGGCAACAGCCATCCGGCAGCCTTGGCAAGCTCGGCACGCCTTTCGATCCCCTCGCGATAGGCCCGCGATTCCTCGGCGACATGCAGGTCGCCCAGATGCTGGAAGGCGAAATACCATTTCCAGCTGAAGGTTTGCGGGATCGCCGCACCTGGGGCGAGCCCTGGATAGAGCTTGAGGAAATCGCGCATCGTCTGGTCGCGCGGACGATCCCATCCGGCATGAACATATTCGCGATTCTCGCGCGCCAGCGCTGCCCCGTCGGGCACCGGCACCGCGGCATTGATGGCAAGATTCGCGCCCGCAGGCGCGACGAGCGTCAGCGCGAACCAGATCGCTGCGAGCGATGCTGCATGCACCGCCGACCGCGCGCCCCGCCGTGCGACGACCAGAATGATCGCAGTCCAAAGCACCGCTACCAGCACGATCAGCCCGGCAAAGCCTGTCGCACGCAGCGGTGCAGTGCCCGCGATCAGCGCGCCGACCAGAAACGGCAGCAGCAGGGCGAGGAGAACACCGCCAACGCGCACCAGTACGCGCGCGCTCCACAGCCGCCGGTTCGCCCCCGGCAGCGCGGCGAGCGCATGATAGCGCCCGGCTTCCCGCTCGCCCGACCACAGATCATGCAACAAGGCGATGAGCACCAGCGGCGCAAGATAGATCACGACAAAGGCGAGATCGAACCGGCCCGGCAGCGCGAGTTCGGGATTGGCCGCCTCGTTCTCGTAAATCTGCGCTTCGAGCGCCAGCGAGCGAACGCGCAGCATGGCGGGCGCGATGTCGCGGCTGCCCAGTGCGGCAAAGGCAAGGTCCGATGGCGCATCCCAGGTGGGCTGAAACCCGTAATAGGCGCCCGATCCAGCATCCTCCACGAATGCCTCAAGCGCGCGTTCCTCGACAGGTTGCCCAGCGAGCATGCGGTCGATCGCAGCCCGATCACGCGCGACGCTTGCAAGACCAAGTCCGACTGCGGCGCTCGCGCAGATCGCGAGCAGCAGCAGCGCGAGCATCGCGGATCTGCTGCGCAGCACTAGCCAGATTTCGCGCGAGATACTGGTCATGCGCGTGCCCTCTCGAGGCGACGGCTCGCGACCGCGAACAGGGCCAGGGCCAGTGCGACCCACAGGCCAAGCACCGCGAGGGGCATCGCCATCGCGCTGGCGCGCTGGGCGGGACTGGGCGCGGCAAAGTCGAAATCGGGGATAGACTTCCAGAAATCCGCCGAGATGCGGGTACGGCGGTCGGCAATCGGATCCTTGCTGCGCGCCGCATCGTCGGCGCTGGCGACCGCAGTGGCCTGCAGCCCGTTGAGCTTTTGCACCATGTCATAGCGATAGGCTTCGGCGGCGGCGAGGAACGCCAGATGCGTCCCAAGATCGGTCGCAGCGCCGGTCATCGAGGCGCGGCGCACCGCGAGCGCCGGGCTGATCACGCCGAGCACGGTCAGCCGATCGACCTGCGCATTCTGGATATCGGCGGCACGCGCAGCATAGCGCTTGAACAGTCCGGAGGTCAGCCGCTCGCCTTCCTGCGCGAGCACGCCGCGATAGTTGAACGGCAAGTCCTCGACCTTGCTGACTCCATAACGCTTGAGCAGAATTGCCTTGAACTCGGCAAAATGCGGGTCGTTGGGATTGTGGCTGTCACCAATGCGCCGCAGGTCGGCAGCGATGGCGAATTCGGTGTCCACCCGGCTCGGCTGTCCGTCGTCAGAACATTTGGCACAGGTCGCGGCGTAAATTAGCGGAGTGCGGGCCTCGTCTGTTGTTGGGTTTTAGGCGGCGAGCTTACGGTGTTGCAAGCGCCGATGTTCAATGGTCTGTCGCTTGATCCTTTCGCGTTGTTTGATGATGGCTGGTGCCCTGCCGAAGTAGGCGTCTGCGGGCGTCACGTTGTTTAGGCTCTCGTGGTATCGGCGGTGGTTGTAGTGCTCGACGAAGGTCTCGATCTGGGCCTCAAGGTCGCCGGGCAGGAAGTAGTTCTCGAGCAGGATGCGGTTTTTAAGGGTCTGGTGCCAGCGCTCGATCTTGCCCTGGGTCTGGGGGTGCATCGGGGCGCCGCGCACGTGGCTCATCTTGTTGGCCTCGATGTATTCAGCCAGTTCGCCCGCGATGTAGCTGGGACCATTGTCGCTGAGCAGCCGGGGCTTGTGCAACACCGTGGCGCTGTCGCATCCGGATGCGACCAACGCTACATCCAGCGTGTCGGTCACATCCTCGGCCCGCATGTTGGTGCACAACTTCCAGGCGATGATGTAGCGCGAGAAGTCGTCGAGCACGGTGGAGAGATACATCCAGCCCCACCCGATGATCTTGAAGTAGGTAAAATCGGTCTGCCACATCTCGTTCGGCCGGGTCGTCTTGGTATGGAACACATCAGCCGCTTTCACCACGACGTATGCCGGGCTGGTGATCAGATCGTGGGCCTTGAGCAGGCGGTAAACCGTAGCTTCGGACACAAAGTATTGG